>NZ_FYAT01000001.1:0-897500 GCF_900185685.1 Sphingopyxis sp. P1IMeth2 | reverse complement strand
TTCCGGCGCCAAGCGCAGGTCAATATCCTCTGCTCGCTGATCGGCGCGGCGGTCGCCTTGAGCGGCGCGCTCGCAGGATGGGGTGTCTGGGCGCTCGTCTGGGCGCCGATCGCGATGTTCACGACGCGCGCGCTCGGCTTCACCATCGTCTCGCGGTCATGGATGCTGCCGTCGTTCGATTTCCGCGGCGCCGGCACGATCGCGCGCTATGGCGGACTCGTCGCCATCGGCCAGTTCTTCGGCTTCATCCAGTCGCAGGCCGACATATTGGTCGCCGGGCGCCTCTTCGACGCGCATCTGGTCGGCGTTTACACGACTGCGCTGTTCCTGACGCAGATCTTCAACAACAAGATCATTCCGCCGCTCAACGAAGTCGCCTTCACCGCCTATTCGAGGCTGCGCGACGAGGCCGAAGGATTGGCCGGCCCCTTCGCCCGCGCGGTGCGCGCGATCATGGCGGCGGCGATGCCCTTCTTTCTGGGGCTCGCGGTCGTTGCCGAACCGCTTGTCCTCGTCCTGCTCGGCGACAAATGGGCCGGCGCCATTCCGCTGATTCGTCTGCTCGCGATCGCCATGCCTTTCTGGACCCTCTTCACGCTGCTGCAACCCGCGACCGACGCGATGGGCCGGCCCGAGATCGCGCTGCGCAACGCCGCGATCGGCGCGCTCATCATGCCGGTCGCGTTTCTCGTCGGGGGCCATTGGGGAATCGCCGGGATCGCCGCGGCATGGATCGCCGCCTATCCGGCCCTGTTCGCTTTCGCCGCGTGGCGGTCGCTTCCGGTGATCGGGATGCGCGCGGGTGCCCTGCTCCGCGCCATCCTGCCCTCGGTGCTCGTCGCGATGGCGATGGCGGCCGCCGTGATGGTCGCCGGCCGCCTGCTCGCCCAAGTTTCGATGGCGCCCCGGCTCGCCCTGCTCGTCGGAATCGGCGCGCTGACTTATGTCGGCGGGCTCATGCTCTTCGCGCGCGAGACGATCGGCGATCTGGTCGCGATGGCGCGCGGCAATCCCGCGGCCTGACCCGGCGCCGCTGCGTCAGCGCGGCAGCATCGCGACGGCGCGTCGCGTCGCATCGGCATAGGCGCCGCCGGTAAAGCGGTGCGTCCCGATGAAATGGATGAAGCGCGCATCTTCCGGCACGCCTTCGTTCCAGAAATTGATGTAGCGCTCGTAGGGCAACAACAGCGGGTCGGGCTGATTCGCGATGACGAAGTTCGACGTCACCTGCTCGCTGCCCCATTGCGCCCAGCGCTCGGCGCCGAGCAGCGCCGTCGCCTCGCGCGAAAAGGCTTCGGCGATTCGCCGCCCCTCACCGCTCGGCGCGAAGCCCGCGAACCCCGAGCAGCCACGTACATAGGCCGGCGACGCCAGCTCCGGCAGATCGAGCCGGTCCATCCCCGATTCGATCGCCCCCTGCACATGCGCCGCGGGATTGGTGAAGCGCTGCGATTCGATCGCCTGCGCGGCGATTGTCGCCAGCGGCAGGATCTGCGAGGCGGCCTCGCCCTTCAACGTAAAGCTGCGCCCGGCATCGATCGCCGCGGCGACTTCGGGAAGCGGGCCGACCGTCACCGTGTCCGAATCGACCTGGACGACATAGGCGTCCGCGCGCAGGTCGAGGATGGTCAGCAACCGCTCCCACGTCCCGCCGCGCGGACAATCGCCGGTATCGACCGCCGCGATCGCCCGAATCTCGGGATCGCCGAGATGATGAGCGAGCAGTTTGCGGTCAGCATCAGTGAGCGTGCCGTCGTCCAGAATCACGACACGGCCGCGCGGCACCTGGTGCCACAGCGACTTGATCGACACGAGATAGGGCAGCAGCACGCGCGTACCGATCATCGAGAAATAGATGACGCCGTCGTCGGCGGGCACGATGGGGCGTGCCTTGAGCACGCCGGCGGCCAGCCGCCGATGCGCCCATTGCTTGCGATACCACTGGATCCGGTCGACGACGCGCTTCATAGTCTTCGCGTTACCGCCAACCGATTAATTTTCAATAGGAGCCGAAGCAGCGGGTCAGCCGGCAATATAGTCGCGCATCGCCGCCGCCTCGGCCTCGATCTTGTCTATACGATATTTGACGAGGTCGCCGATCGAGACGAATCCGACCAGGCGGCTGCCATCGACTACCGGCAAATGGCGAATCCGCTTCTGCGTCATCTGCGACAGCGCGCCGATCACCGCCATGTCCGGACCGCAGGTCACCGGCGATCGCGTCATCACCTCGTCGAGCCGGCGGTCGAGCGCCTCGGGACCGTAGGAAGCGACGAGGCGCACGAAATCGCGTTCGGAAAATATGCCAACCAGCGAATCGCCGTCGAGTACCGGCACCGCACCGATCCGATGCTGGGCAAGCAGATCGACGACCGCGCGCACCATATCGTCGGTCCGTGCCGCGACCACTGCACCGCTCCGCCCCTGAAGAATCGCTCCGATCGTCATGCGCTGGCGCTCCTTTCCCGATTGTCCTGTCGTTGCCCACGCAGTCTATCATGATTCGCGGCGGGCGCGAAACGAACGGGGGGTCGCCATTACCGCTTGGCCTTGCCCGCGGCTTGGTTCATGGAAGCGCGCATGGTCAAACCTTCGCCGCTCGACAATCGCGATACCTCGAAAGTCGCCTGGGCGCGCTATCGCCGGCTGATGCGCGGGATGAGCATCGTCTCGCTGCTCGCCGTCGTCGGCGCGCTGAGCTGGCTGCGCTTCACCATGGGCGAGGCGCTGACAATCCACATGATGATCGCGACCGCCGCGGGCGTCGGCCTCTCGGTCATGCTCGGCGCGGCGCTGATGGGACTTGTCTTTCTGTCGAGCGGCAGCGGCCACGACGAATCGATCGACGATCCCTTCAAGGACGACCCGGACCTCAACCCATGACCGACAATCCTCGCGACCCCATATTGCGCGTCGTGCCGCAGCCAGCCGACATCAACAGCAACGGCCATATCTTTGGCGGCTGGGTGCTGGCGCAGATGGATATTGCGGGCGGGATCGTCGCCGCGCGAATCGCGCAGGGGCCGACCGCGACGGTGGCGATCGAGGCGATGGAATTCATCGCGCCGATCCTGCTGCGCGACATCATCTCGGTCTATGCCCATCTCGAACGGCGCGGCCGCACATCGATGGGCATCCGGATCGAGGTGATCGCGACCCGCGGCCGCGGCGAAGAGCAGGTGAAGGTCACCGAGGGATTGTTCACCTTCGTCGCGCTCGACGAGAATCACCGGCCGCGCCCGCTGCCGCCGGCCTGATCGCACTCAGCCGCCCTTGCGGTCTTCGCGAAAGCTTTGTTCGATGCGGTCGTTCGCTGGAACGCGGACGCGCCAGACCCAGCTGTTGCCGCGCCGCTCCCAGCCGTCGGGGGCAGGGTCAATGGCAAAGGGAATGAGCAGTTCCACCTCGGCGTCGGTCGGGCGCGCGTTGGTCAGCGTCACCTGCCACAGCCGGTGGTCGGCATCCGAATCGGGAAGGACGACGGTGCGATACTGGACCGCGGGACTCGCCCCCAGATCATAATCGACGCGCTCGCCCTCGGCCTTGTCGCCGATTTTCGCCTCGCCGACCAGCAGCGGCTCGCCCGCGACCGTTTCGAAGACCATCGCCGCCCCCGCGGGAAGCGCGAGGCCAAGCCCGTCCGCCTTGCGATTCTGGACCCGCAGCCGGGTCGTCAGCGGCTGCGGCCGCCCATTGCCATAATTATAAAGCGACCCCGCATAGAGCTGTTCGGCCGCAACACCGCCCTGCGCGAGCAGCGCCACCTGCTTCTGCCCCTTTGCCGCGACATCGACGCGAAAGGGGATGCGATAGAATTTGAGGTCGCCAAGATCCTCGGGAGGCGGCGGCGGGGGAGGTGGTGGCGGGGGAGGCGGGGCGGCCGGAGCGGGCGGCGCGCGCATCGCAGCTCCCCGACGCTGGGCGGTAACGACGACCTCCTGCGCTGCATCGGCGGCGTAATTTTCATACTCGTCGATCGGCGGCAGCTCCCAATAGGGATGCGTGCTCGTGATATCCATCGGCCAGCATTTGAGCACCAGCGGCCCCGCCGTGCTGCGCGGCAGCGGCGGGCTGTACATCTTGTTGAGCCGCCCGGCGATGACATTGAGCTGGGCATTGGGAAAGCTCGTCACGCCGCCATTGGCGACCGTGACCCATCCCGTAAGGTCGAGCGTCTTGTCGTCGGCGCCGCGATTCGCGACATAATTGGCCGCCCAGTCGAACCCTTCGGCCAGATAGAGAAGCTGAATGGTGACGGTGCGCGGAGCTGTGCTTTCGACAAGCACCGACAGCGTCGGACGCGGCGACAGATCCTTGGGGACGCGCGGATAGAGCATGCGTTCGGGCAGGCCCGAACAGCCGAGCGCTTCGATCCCGTTCGCGGTTTCCAGGATGACCCCGCCATTGGGTCCGGCCTGGATCACCGCCTCCTGCTCGATCGCCTTGCCTGTCTTCAAATTGGTGCGGCGAAGCGTCACGCGGCGCTTCAGATAAGCGTCGACGAGCCCGGCGGGGGAAAGCAGGCGAGCATCGCGGTTCTTTTCGATTACCCCGTCGGGAAGCCCGCTCACCACAGCGGTTTCGGGGAGCAGTCCTTCGGCCACGCCTTCGAAGCGCACGACCGACACCCCGGCGGGCAGCGTCACGCGGCGGCTTTCGGTGATGAAGGCAAAGCCGCGCGGCCAGCGCGGATCGATTGGCCCGCTACCGCGATTCGGCGCGCGATAGACGGTGACCGCGACATCCTGCGCCGCCGCCGAAACGACGATCGGGCGCTCGGTCTGCGCAAGCGCCGGCGGCGGCGCGAGCAGCGCCGCGGCCCAGATCAACAGCGGCCAGCCGCGCGCCACGCCGCAGCTCAGTAGCGGGTGTCGAAAGTGACGGTGACGTCGGCCTTGCCGTTGGCGGGGACCGGCACCTGCCATTCGACGCGGTCGGCGGAGACGCGTTCGCTCTTCATGCTTTCGTCGACGATCCGCACATCGCCCCACAGCCCGTCCTGTGCCAGTTGGACCGTGATCGGACCCGGCCGGGCGTTGCTGAGCGTATATTTCATCTTCGTCACCCAGCGCGAATCGCCCTTGCGCGTG
This sequence comes from Sphingopyxis sp. P1IMeth2, assembly GCF_900185685.1. Taxonomy (NCBI): domain Bacteria; kingdom Pseudomonadati; phylum Pseudomonadota; class Alphaproteobacteria; order Sphingomonadales; family Sphingopyxidaceae; genus Sphingopyxis; species Sphingopyxis sp. P1IMeth2. The sequence goes on along the minus strand of NZ_FYAT01000001.1, from coordinate 892,410 downwards.
CGCGAGACGATGGTGGGCAGCACCTTGACATCGAACGCATCGCCGGTGCGCAGCGACATCGCCGAACCCATCGGGGTATGGTCGATGCGATTTTCGCCGATGAATTGCGGATCGCCGCGCGCGTCGCGCATATAGACGCGGATCGTTCCCGCGGGCAGCTGGTCACCGAGCCCGCCCTGGCGCGAGGTCGAAAAGCGCAGCACGCTCGCCGCGCTGACCGGATCGTTGCTACTGCCGAGCCAGCGATTGGTGAATTCATAGGTCGACTTAGCCGGCGCACTCTTCACGTCGAGGAAGCTGACCTGCTTCTGCTGCGCATTGGCGATCGTGGTGCGTGCGGGCAGCGGATAGAGATAATAGTCACCCAGCCGCTCGCGATCGTTCGATTCGGTGCCCGCGCTGTCCATCGTCCCGGCAAGCCGGGTGAAGCCGCCACCGCCGCCATTGGGATTGCCCGCCACCAAGAGGGTGCGCGCATTGGTGAAAGTCGTACCCGTCGTGTTGGTCAGCGTCACCCAGCCCTGAAGATCCATCGCGCCCTTCGCCGCATCGAACAGCGCGACATAATCGGCGGTCCAGCCCAGATTGGGCGTCAGATAGGAAAGTCGCGCCGGCACCGCGCCCGCCTCGGCAGCGTCGACCGTCACCGACAGCGTCGGCCGCGCGCGCAAATTGGGCGGCAGGCGGTCGAACACGGTGCGCACGGGCAGGCCGTCGTCGCGCAACACCTCGATCCGGTCGCCGATCTGCAGAACGATGCCGCCGTTCGCCGCAAGCACCTTGGCCCGCTCGCTCTTCTCCGCGCCAGTCGCGGGATTGGTGCGGACCAGCGTCACCGACTGGCCGACCGCCTTGTCCATGAGCTTGTCGGGGGTGAGCAGGTCGAAATCGAAATTCTGTTCGACGATCGAGAGGCCGGTACCCGAGAGCGTAACCGTTTCGGGCCGGATGCGCGCCGAAACGTCGGGAAATTCGATCCGGTTGCGGCCGCGCGTGACCGAGAGCTGGCGCGCGTCCTGCACCAGCGACTGGCCATTATTATAGATAGTAACCGCAACATCGCCCTGCGCGGTGGCAGGGTCGCCGTCCTGCGCCAAGGCGGGATGTGCAAGTCCGGCAAGCATCACCGGGCCCAAAGCCAAGACCAACCGGCGCATCGATATTCTCCCCCAGCCATCGCGAACGATGGCGGGAGGCTAGGTCATGTCGCTGGTAAAAACCAGTGCGAAATCGCGGGCTTATTCGGCCGCTTCGACCCCGGTGTCGCGCGCGGCGAGCGTGCGGCGGGTTCGGCGCGCCTTCGGCGCGGGCGCATCGGCGTCGGCGGTTTCAGCCTCGGCGGCGCGCTCGCTGCGCCCGATCGCGGGGGGCAGCGCGGCGCTGTCGATGCTGCTGCTGTCTTCCGCGGCAGCTTCGGGCCGGGCGCGGCGCGGGCCGCGGCGGCGCGGCGCCGGTGCAGCCTCTTCGCTCGCTTCAGCTTCCGTCGAGCTCTCGCCATCGCCACCGGCATCGTCATCGCTGCGCGCCGCATCGCGATTGTTGCGACGGTTGCCCCGGTCGTTGCCGCGATCATTGTTGCGATCATTGTTGCGGTCATTATTGCGGTCGCGATCGCGGCGGTTGCCGCGATTGTCGTCGCCCTGGCGGTCGCGGCTCTCGCTCTGATCGCGGTCGCCGTCATTGTCGTCGCTATCGAGATCGGTGTCGTCGTGCGCGTCGAAATCCTCGACGCCGCGAATTTCGCGCTGGCGATCGTTGCGATCCGGCGCGCCGCCGTTCCGTTCTTCCTGGCGGGCGCGGAAATCGCTGTGCACGCGGAAATAATGGTCGGCAAACTGAAGATAATATTCGGTCTGGACACGGTCGCCCGAAAGCTGGGCGTCGCGCGCGAGATTCTTGTATTTCTCGATCATCTGCGCCGCGTTGCCGCGCGCCCGGCTGTCGATACGATTGGCCTGGTCGACACCGCCGCGGCCGCCACCCGACTGCGAACGGTTGTTGTTATTGTTGCGGCCGCGACGGCGACCGCTCTGCCGGTTGTTCATGTTCAACTGAGACATCCTGATAAGCTGATAAGCTACGCCAACCCCTTTTGGCCGACCGCGCCATTTGCGCGCCGCGCCCGCGCTTGCCGCGCGGTTTTTGCCCTTACCGCCTGCACCGGGCCAAAGCCCCGCACGAGCATCGCAAGTGGGAAGCAGACCGGCCGGACCAATGAAGGTTCCCGCTCGGGTCTGTAGGCCGCCCCTACAGGGCTTTGCGGCGGAAACCAAGCAAATTCTTGCGCTGCATCATTCGGGCCGGGTCAGCACCAGCGCCCGATCGCGGCCGCCGATGTCGCGGCGACAGGCGACGGCGAAACCCGCCGCCTCGGCCAGCTGCGACACCGATATGCGTTGCTGATGCCCGATTTCAAGGATCGCGGCTCCGCCGGGTGCCAGCAGGCGCGGCAGATCGGGAATGATCCGGCGATAGTCGTCCAACCCGTCGGCGCCCGCGAACAGCGCCTCTGCGGGTTCATGATCGGCAACGTCAGGCATCAGCGCCTCGTCGTCGGCGATATAGGGCGGGTTACATAAAATGAGGTCGAACGCGCCATCGAGCCCCGCCGCCCAGTCGCCCGCGCGGAACGTCGTCCGCGCCGCGAAGCCCAACGCTTCCGCATTGTCGCGGGCATAGGCGAGCGCCTGTTCCGACGCATCGACTCCCAGCCCCGTCGCGCCCCGAAAAGCGTCGAGCGCCGCGAGCAGCAGCGTTCCCGGACCGGTGCCCAGATCGAGGATGTTGCGCGGCCAGTCCGCCTCGCGCCCGCGCGCAAGCGCGATGGCGGCCTCGATCAGCGTTTCGCTGTCGGGCCGCGGAATTAGTACGCCGGGGCCCACTTCGAGGCGGATCGTCCAGAAATCGCGATAGCCGACAATATAGGCGATCGGCTCGCTGCCCATGCGCCGCGCGACCAGCTGCACGAAACTCTCGGGCACCTCATAGCGCGAAGAATCGAGCAACAGGGCCTGGCGGTCGATCCCGAGCGCGTGCGCCATCAGCAATTCGGCATCGAGCCGGGGCGTGTCGCTCGTCGCGGACAGGAGATTTGTCGCGGTGCGCAGATTATTATCCGCCTCGCCGCGCCGGTCAGCCATCGGCAAGCCCCGCCAGCCGCTGCGCCTGATCCTCGGCGATCAGCGCGTCGATCAGTTCGTCCATCTGCCCTTCCAATATCTCGGGCAGGCGGTGGAGCGTCAGGTTGATGCGGTGATCGGTGACGCGGCCTTGCGGGAAATTATAGGTGCGGATGCGCTCCGACCGGTCGCCCGACCCGACCATCGACTTGCGCGCCGATGCCTCGGCGCTGTGGATCTTCTCGCGCTCCAGATCATAGAGCCGCGCGCGCAGCACCTGCATCGCCTTGGCGCGATTCTTGTGCTGGCTACGCTGGTCCTGCTGAATCACGACCAGGCCGGAGGGGATATGCGTGATACGGATCGCCGAATCGGTCGTGTTGACGTGCTGGCCGCCGGCGCCCGACGCGCGGTAGATATCGATCTTGAGGTCATTGTCGTTGATCGCAACGTCGACCTCTTCAGCCTCGGGCAGCACAGCGACGGTCGCAGCGCTGGTGTGGATGCGCCCGCCGCTTTCGGTGACCGGCACGCGCTGGACGCGGTGGACGCCGCTTTCGAATTTCAGTTTCGCAAAGACGCCCTGACCGCTCACCGACGCGACAACTTCCTTGTAGCCGCCAACCTCGGCCTCGTTGGCCGAGATGATCTCGACCTTCCAGCCCTGGCTGTCGGCATAGCGGCTGTACATGCGCAAAAGGTCGCCCGCGAACAGCGCCGCCTCGTCGCCGCCCGTGCCGGCGCGGATTTCGAGCATCGCGGCGCGTTCGTCGGCGACATCCTTGGGCAGCAGCTTGATGGCAAGGTCATGTTCGGCGGCGGGCAGCGCTTCCTCGAGCGCGGCGATTTCCTCGGCGGCCATCGCCTTCATCTCGGGATCGGCGAGCATCTCGGCGAGCGACGCCAGCTCACCGCGCAGCCGCATCACTTCGGCCGCCGCCCTGGCGACCGGTTCGAGCTCGGCAAATTCCTTCGATGCCGCAACGAAATCGGCGGGCGCCATATCGCCCGTCGCCATGCGCGCCTGCAGCGCGGCATGCCGTTCGATGATGGCGTCGATCTGTTTTTCGGAAACGCTGGTCATCACAGTGCGCGGACGAGCGCCTCGATCGCGCGCGCCCGCTCTCCGTCGCCGCGCACGTTGACATGCGGCGAACCGTCGCGCGTTCCGATTGACACCAGCGCTTGCGCCGGAATTTTTGCAGCCTTGTCGAAACGCTTGCGCGGCGACCCGGTCGCCACAATTTCGGTGGCGAAGCCTCCGGTACGAAGCGCTGCAAGAGCCCGCATCGCAAGTGCGAGCTGGCCATCGTCCTCGACCGCAATCACCGCGTCGAGGCGTGTGTCGATCGCATCGTCGCCAAGCAACATCGCCAGCCGCTCAATCCCCGCCGCCCAGCCGACCGCCGCGGTCGGAGGGCCGCCGAGCGCTTCGATAAGGCCGTCGTAGCGCCCGCCGCCGAGCACGGTGCCCTGGGCGCCCAGCCGGTCGGTGACGAACTCAAAGGCAGTGTGGCGGTAATAGTCGAGCCCGCGCACCAGCCGCGCGTTGCGGTCCCACGCGACGCCCGCGGCGTCGAGACCGGACGTGACCGCGCCAAAGAAATCCTGGGCTTCGGCGGTCAGAAACGCGTCGATGTCGGGGGCGCTGTCGGCAACCGGGCGATCCTTGGGATCCTTGCTGTCCAGTATCCGCAGCGGATTTTTGTCGAGCCGCGCCAGGCTGTCTTCGGACAGGTCGCCCTTGTGGGCCTCGAAATGCTCGACCAGCGCCGCGCGCCACGCATCGCGGCTTGGCGCATCGCCCAGCGTGTTGAGCGTCAGCGTCACGCCGTCGGCGACGCCCAGCTCCTTCAAAAGCTGGTCGGCGAAGACGAGCAGTTCGGCATCGGCGAGCGGGCTGTCGCTGCCGATCACTTCGGCATCGAGCTGGTGAAACTGGCGGTAGCGGCCCTTCTGCGGGCGCTCGTACCGGAACAGCGGACCGTGCGTCGCGACCTTCAGCGGCGCAAACTGCTGCCAGCCGTTGGTGATATAGGCGCGCGCGATGCCGGCCGTGAATTCGGGGCGCAGCGTGATCGATTCGCCGCCGCGATCCTCGAACGAATACATTTCCTTCGACACGACGTCGGTCGTTTCGCCGAGCGAGCGGGCAAACACCGCGGTCGGCTCGATCACCGGCACCTCGACGCGCTTGAAACCATAGAGGCGGCGCACCCGGTCGAACGCGTCGACGACATGCGCGAACCGGTCGGCGAAATCGCCGAGCATGTCCTGGGTGCCGCGCACCGGCTGGGGGACGCTGATCTTCGCGTTTTTGTCCTTGCTCATGCGCCGCGCGTCTAATCTTTTTTCGGCGAAAGGCAAAGCGCGCTTGCGCAAGCCCGCGCTGGACGGCGGCGGCATTTGGCGGCAGAGTCGCTGCCCATGAAAAAAGCACCGTTCGTCGCCGCCGCGCTGATTGCGGCCCCCGCCCTGTTTGTATCCGCCACCGCCGCCCAGGAGGCCAACAGCCGACCGCAACCGGTGGTTCAGCCCCATGTGATCCCGCTGCCCGCCGACAAACCCTATCCCGGCATGATGCTGCTCAAGGTCGATGCGACCGACTTTGCCCGCGGCATCTATCGCGTGCGCCAGACCATTCCGGTGCCGCGCGCGGGCAAATTCACCCTGCTCTATCCGCAATGGCTTCCCGGCAAGCACGCACCGCGCGGCGCAATCGCCGAAATAGCGGGGTTCAAGGCGAGCGCCGGCGGCCAGCCGCTCGGCTGGACGCGGCAACCGACCGACGTCTACGCCTTCGACATCGACGTGCCCGCCGGCACCAAGAACATCGACATCGCCTTCGACTTCCTGTCGCCGACGCGCAGCAGCGAGGGTCGGGTCGTGGTGACGCCGGCGATGATGAACCTGCAATGGGAACAGGTCAGCATGTACCCCGCGGGCTATTTCACGCGCCAGATTCCGGTCCAGCTCGACCTGACGCTGCCCGAAGGCTGGACCGGCGCCGCAGCGCTCGACGGGCTCAAGATTTCGGGCAACCGCTACAGCTATGCGCCGACGAGCTATGAAACGCTGGTCGACAGCCCGATGTTTGCGGGGCGCTATTTCCGCAAATGGGATCTGGGTCAGAATGTCACGCTGAACGTCGTCGCCGATGAGGCCAAATATCTCGACGCGACGCCCGACCAGATCGCGCGGCACGCGGCGCTGGTGTCGGAAACGCTGGCGCTGTTCGGGACGAAGCATTTCGACCGATACGAATTTCTGCTCGCCCTGACCGACGAGCTGGGCGGCATTGGCCTTGAGCATCATCGCAGCAGCGAGAACAGCCGCGGCACCGACTATTTCATCAAATGGGATGATGGCGATTCGGATCGCGGGCTGCTGCCGCACGAATTCGTGCATAGCTGGAACGGCAAATATCGCCGCCCCGACAAATTATGGACCCCCGACTATCGCACCCCGATGCAGGGCAATCTGCTGTGGGTCTATGAAGGCCAGACGAGCTTTTGGGATCTGGTTCTCGCCGGCCGGTCGGGGATGCAGTCGAAGGACACGATCCTCGGCGAATGGGCGAGCAACGCCGCCTTCTACAGCGTCCAGCCCGGGCGCGCATGGCGATCGGTCGAGGATACGACGCTCGATCCGGTGATCGCGGCGCGCAAGCCGCGCCCCTTCCCCAGCGCGACGCGCACCGAGGATTATTACAACGAAGGCTCGCTTGTCTGGCTCGAGGCCGACATGCTGATTCGAAACGCGACCAACAATGCCAAGAGCCTCGATGATTTCGCGCGCGGCTTCTTCGGCGGCCGCGACGGCGACTGGGGCGAGGTTACCTATAATTTTGCCGATGTCGTCGCGGCGCTCAACGCCGTCTATCCCTATGATTGGGACAAGTTCCTGCGCACGCGGCTTCAGGAACCGGGCCAACCGGCGCCCGTTGGCGGTATCGAAAAGGCGGGCTACCGCCTTGTCTGGCGCGATGCTCCCAACGCCTATGACCGGGCGCGGATGGCACGGGCGAAGAATTTCGACCTCACCCATTCGCTGGGCATGACGGTGGACAAGGACGGCGTCGCCGGCAGCATCCTGTGGGACGGCCCCGCCTTTCGCGCCGACATCATAAACGGCACCAAAATCCTCGCGGTCGATGGCATGGCCTATAACCGCGAGCGGCTCGAGGCGGCGATCCGTGCCGCCGCCGACGGCAAGACACCGGTTCGGCTGCTCGTCGAACGCGGCGGCCGCTACCGGACGGTCGAGATCGACTATCATGGCGGGCTGCGCTGGCCGCACCTTGAAAAGGTCGGCACGGGGCCCGACTGGTTCGACCGGCTGCTCGCGCCCAAACGCGCGCTCTGATCGCGCCGGCCTATCTTTGGTCGTAATGGCCTCGACTTTCGGCGCCCACGGGCGCTAAAGGCGCGCGCAAATCACCAGATAAGGATATTCTCCCATGCGCATCGACCTGATCCCCGCCGGCGACAGTCCGCCCGACAGCCTCAACGTGCTGATCGAGGTGCCGATCGGCGGCGAGCCGGTGAAATATGAATTCGACAAGGCGTCGGGCGCGCTGTTCGTCGATCGCTTCCTGCACACGCCGATGCGCTATCCCGCCAATTATGGCTTCATTCCGCATACGCTGGGCGAAGACGGCGATCCGCTCGATGCCTTGGTGGTTGCGCGGTCGCCGGTGGTTGCCGGTGCGGTCGTCAAATGCCGCCCGATCGGCGTCCTCAAAATGGAAGACGATGGCGGCGGCGACGAAAAGCTTCTGTGCGTGCCGGTCAATTCGACCTTCCCTTATTATGCGAACGTCGCAAGCTACTCCGACATGCCGCCAATCGTGCTGCAGCAGATCGAGCATTTCTTTGCGCACTACAAGGATCTCGAACCCGGCAAATGGGTGAAACTTGGCGGCTGGGGCGACGTCGACGAAGCCAAGGCGATCATTCTTCAGGGAATCGAACGCGCCAAGGCCAAGGGATTCTGACGCGGGCAGCGGTATCGCTCAGCCCGGCTTTCGAGACGCCCGCTTCGGCTTTGCCGCGGCGGGCGTTTTTTCGGGCAGCGAGCGGACATGGACGTCGCGCTGCGGAAAGGGAATCTCGATTCCCGCCGCCTTGAACTTGTCCCAGATGCGGAGAAAAACGTCGCCCTGGATATTGCCGAGCCCACCTTCGGGGTCCGAAATCCACAGCCGCAGTTCATGGTTGACCGCGCTGTCGCCGAAACCGGTGATCCAGCACACCGGGGCGGGCTTTTTGAGAACGCGCGGCGCTTCGTCGGCGGCCTCGAGCATCAATCGCTGCGCCAGCCGCAGATCGCTGTCATAGCTGACGCCGACCGCCATCTTGATTCGCACTTCGCGGCTCGAATAACTCCAATTCTCGACCCGCTCGGTCATCAGCAGTTCGTTCGGAATCAGATGTTCCTTGCCATCGCGCGTGATGACCGACACCGCGCGCACCCCGATCTTGTTCACCCGTCCCACCGCATCGGCGACGACGATGACATCACCCGGCTTGATCGACCGATCCATCAGCAGGATGATTCCGGCGATCAGATTGCCGAACGTCTTTTGCAGGCCGAAACCGACGGCGAGCCCGAGCGCACCCGAAAAGACCGCAAAGGCGGTCAGATCGATGCCGAGCAGGTCGATGCCGACGAAAAAGGCCGCAATCACGATCACAACGCTCGCGATCTTTTCGACCAGCAATTGCTGCGTGGGATCGAGGTCGGGACCGCCGCGCACGACGCGCCGCACGACCCGGTTGGCGATACGCACCAGCAGGAACAGCACCAGCGCCGTCAGGGCGATATTGATGAGCGACAGCAGCGAGACATGCATGCGCCCGGCGCTGAAGCCGATCGCATCGAGCCGGTCCTGCAGGGTCTCCAGTCCGCCGACGACGTGCGACAACAGCGCCACGAACAGCACCGCCGCCAGCATCAGCGCCGGAACGCGGCCCAGCCCGACGCCCAGCACCAGATTGCGCGCCGTCGCCGCGGCCGAGAAAGCGAGCACCAGCCCGAGCAGCAGCGCGGGATAGGGCGTCCAGGCCCAGGCGCTCCAGCCGATTCCGGCGATCAGAAGCGCGACCAGCCAGCCGAGAATCGCGGGTGCTCGTTCGGTCAGCGGCCCGCGCGAATGGCGTTCGCGGCCATGGAGCCAGTTGGCCAGCTGCGGCCCGAGCCGAACCTTCAGCGTCCAGCCGACGATCAAGGCCGCTCCGGCGATCATCGCGGCGACGCCGAGCTCCGCCAGCTGGGCCTCCGCCATGCGCGGCAAGCCCAGCCGGAGGAGCAGCGCGTCCATCAAGATGCGCCGCCGAGCGCCGCGAATCCGCGTTCGAGATCGGCGATCAGGTCGACCGGATCCTCGAGCCCGATCGACAGGCGGATGAGCGCATCGGGATCGGTCCAATCGGTCGCGGTGCGAATCGTCTGCGGATCGCTTGGTACCACCAGGCTTTCGAAGCCGCCCCAGCTGAAACCGATGCCGAACAGAGCGAGCGTGTCGATAAAGCGCGCGCGGGCAGCATCGCCCGCGCCTTTCAGCGTAAAGCCGAACAGGCCGCTCGCCCCCGAAAAATCGCGCGTCCAAAGCGCATGGCCCGGATCGTCCGCGAGCGCCGGATAGAGAACCCGCCCGACCTCGGGCCGCGCCGCAAGCCAACGCGCCACCGCAAGCGCATTGGCGCCGTGGCGCTCCAGCCGCACATCGAGCGTGCGCAGTCCGCGCAGCATCAGCGCGCAATCGTCGGGCGATACCGAATGGCCGAGCTGATAGGTCGCCTGCCGCAGCCGCGGCCAGAGGCTGCGCGTCGCGGTGAGCGATCCCATCATCGCGTCCGAGTGACCGCCGACATATTTGGTCAGGCTCATCATCGTCACGTCGACGCCATGGGCGATCGCCGGAAAGAGCAGCGGGGTCGCCCAGGTATTGTCGAGCATCGTCACGACGCCGCGTTCGCGGGCGATGCGCGTGATCGCTGGCACATCCTGGACCTCGAAGGTCAGGCTGCCCGGCGATTCGAGGAAGATCAGCCGCGTTTCGGGTTCGATCAGATCGGCGATGCGCGCGCCGACGCACGGATCATAATAGCTGGTCCGCACGCCGAACCGCGCGAGCATGCCGTCGCAAAAGCTTCGCGTCGGTTCATAGGCGCTGTCTACCATCAGCAGATGATCGCCCGGCGCGAGCAGCGCAAGCAGCCCCGCCGATATCGCTGCAACGCCCGAAGGATAGAGCAGCGTGCCCTCCGCGCCCGGCTCGAGTTCGGTCAGCGCGTCGGCAAGCGCCCATACCGTCGGCGTACCGCGGCGGCCGTAATAGAGCTTGTCGTGCGTCGCATGGCCGCGCGCCTTCAGATCGGCGATACTGTCATAAAGGATCGTCGAGGCACGCCAGACCGGCGGATTGACGATGCCCCCGCCAAGCCGAGGGTCACCCGTCCATTCGGGCCGCCGTCCGCCCTGCACGAGCTTCGTCGCGGGGCGGCGTCGATCATCCTTGTCCGCCGGGCCGGCCACCGCCCGGTCAGGCCGCGCCGGTCGCTTTCGGGGTGGCCGCGTCGGCGCCCCACTCGCTCCAGCTGCCGTCATAAACGGCGACATCATCCTTGCCGAGCAGATGCGCGCCAAAGGCAAGGACGGTCGCGGTCATGCCGCTGCCGCAGGTCGCGACGAGCGGCTTGTCGAGATCGATCCCGGCGGCATCGAAAGCCGCCTTCAGCGCATCGCCCTGCTTCCACGTGCCATCGTCGTTGAACAGCTGACTGTGCGGCAGGCTGCGCGAACCGGGAATATGTCCCGGTGCCATGCCCGGACGCGGATCGCGTTCCTCGCCCGTGAAGCGCGCCGCCGGGCGCGCATCGACAACCTGTTCGGTGCCGCCATCGACATTGGCGAGCATCTGATCCTTGGTGCGGACGGCCTTCGCGTCGCGCCAAACGGTGAAGTGGCGGTGGCGCAGCGTCTGCTTGCCCATTTCGAGCGGGCGCCCTTCGGCCTTCCACTTGGCGAGGCCGCCGTCGAGCAGCGCGACATCATGCGCGCCGAACAGTTTGAGCAGCCACCAGGCACGCGCCGCGCTCTTGAGCGGGCTGTCGTCATAGATCACGATCCGGCTGCCGTCGCCGAGGCCGAGCGACTGCATGCGGCTCGCGAATTTTTCGGGCGGCGGCGCCATATTTTCGACCGCGCTCGTCGCGTCGGCCAGTTCGGTCAGGTCCATGAACACCGCGCCGGGGATATGGCCGGCTTCATATTCGGCCCGCGCGTCGCGGTCGGTTCCCGCCATGAATTTCGTCGCATCGACAACCCGCAGGTCCGATGCCCCCAGTTCGCGTTCCAGCCATTCGGTAGAAACCAAGGCGTCCATGTCATGCTCCTGTTACGACCGGGCGGTGGACCTTCTATCCATTCCCTCCGCCGGCCATCCTGCTGTGGCTCTTAATCTTTCCGGGGAACATCAGCCTATGCCCCCACCTGCGCTTTTTCAAGCGCAGTGGCGCTCTGCCCCAGTCAATGCTGCGCCGCAACACAAAAGCAGAGGTAAAGCGGAGCATGGCGCCCGCGCGACGCGGGGAATCACTGCATCCGGCGCACGGCGGTCGTGCGTGCACCAGGGCGGTCGATGACCAGCATCGGGCGATCGAAGGGCAGCGGTGCCAGCTTGTCGCTGCCGCTCGTCCCCTGTTCGCGGCCGAGCACGAAACTGCCGGCATTCTGGCCAAAGGCTTCGCCAGGGCCATCCCAATGATAGGTGACGTCGAGCGCTATGACCGGGATCAGCATCGGGCGGCCGGCGATCACCAGCGGCTCGACGATCGCCCGCGGCAACATCACCTCGGTCGTCAGCGCCTCGCCCGCGCCCGCCGCCAATGTCATGTCGTCGCGCAGCACGCTGCCCCCCGCGCCGTCGAAAAAGCGCGCGAGCACCGCTTCGGGCATCGCCGACGCCTGATGCAGCGCAATACGGACGAGGAGGCCAGTGGCGTCGAGCAGCCCCTCGTTCAGCAGGTTGAGCGTGAAGGACACGACCAGATGTTCGGACGTCAGGCGAATGTCGCGCACCTCGAACGCCATCGACACCTGCGCGCGTCGTTCTGCGGCGGGGCGCGTGACGAGCGGGGAGGGAACGGGCGGCGAAGCCACCGGAAGCGGCGTCGGCCGGAATTGCGGCTGGGGCCCACGATCCGGTTGCGGCGCGGGTTGCGGCGCCGGAGGAGCAGGCTGCGGCGCTGGCTGCGGCGCGGCGCGCGGTGCAGGAACGGCGGCACGCGGTGCGGGCGGCGGCGAGGGCTGATCATAATCAGCCGGGGCGTCGGCGGCGGGCGCTGGACGGCGGCGCCAATACCATAGCCCCGCCCCGGCAGCGGCGAGTCCCGCGAGCAGCCACGCCCAGATCGGTACCGCGCCCTTGTCGGTCGGCGCCGCCGCACCGGCTGCCTCGTCCGACGGCTGCACCGGCGCATCGAGGGTGCCCGCTGCGCTCGTCGGATCGCTGGTGAAGCCCGGCAGCGTGGCGGCATCGTCGGTCGGCGAGGTCGCGGCGGGCGCACCCTGCGATGCGGTCGGTGCCGGAGTCGGCGCGGGCGCAGGCGCCGCGGAAGGCGCGCGCGTCGATGCGGCGGCGGGCGTATCGCGGCGCGTCGGCGTGGGCGCGGGGGTCGGCGCCGGCGTGGTCGCGGTCGGACGCTGGGCCGTCGGCGCGGGCGCAGGGCGCGTGGGGACGACCACGGTCGGCGCAGGCGTCGGTGCCGGAGTCCCGCGGCGCTCGCCCGGCGCAAGCGGCGGAATCCCATTGTCCGCGGGACCCTGCATCCCCGTGGTACGGCCATCGTTGGTCGACGGCAGGCGGAAGGTCGACGGACTGGTGGCAGATGGCGCCGGGGTCGGGGCGGGCGTTTCGTCCTGCTGTGCCAGCGCGGGCGTTCCCGCTGCCCCCGCAATCAGCACCGCCGCCAGCGCGGCGGTCGATAGCCGCGCCATCTTCGCTGTCCGCCCGAAACTCCGCTTCGTCATGATGTAATGCGATCCCGAAAACTCTGTATGGCCTGCGCCTTGCGTATCGCACGGGCGCTTCGCGCCGCCATCCCGTCCCGATCGACGGTGACATCGGCTGCGCGCCGCACTAGACGAAAGCCATGAGTGATTCCAGCCATACGCCGCTTCAGCCCAAACATCTCGGCCAATCGAGTGAACTGCCTGCCTCGCCCGAGGCGGCATTGCTCGACTATGTCCCCAATCCGCGCGCCGGAGAGCTGTATCTCGTGCGCTTTGCCGCGCCCGAATTCACCTCGCTCTGCCCCGTTACCGGGCAGCCCGACTTCGCGCATCTGGTGATCGACTATGCGCCGGGAGAGACGATCGTCGAATCGAAAAGCCTCAAGCTGTTCCTCGGCTCCTTCCGCAACCATGCAGGCTTTCACGAAGACTGCACCGTGGGTATCGGCCGCCGCCTGTTCGACGAGATGCAGCCGCAATGGCTGCGCATCGGCGGCTATTGGTATCCGCGCGGCGGCATTCCCATCGACGTGTTCTGGCAATCGGGGCCGCCGCCCCTGGGGCTGTGGCTGCCCGATCAGGGGGTCGCGCCCTATCGCGGCCGCGGCTGAGTGCATTCTTCGCCGACGCAGAAGATGGTCCTTCCCAAGACCGGACCAGAAAAGAATCGGATTTCATCTTTCCGTCACGAATTGTTGACACTAGTGTCAACGATATGAGCAGCGCCGCGCTTCCCCACGACCATGACATCACCGTCGGCCCCGAGGTCATCGACTTCATGGGCCACGTCAACAACGCCCATTATCTAAGCTGGGTGCAGGATGCAGTGCTGTCGCACTGGCGAAAGATCGCGCCGCCCGAGGCGGTGGCCCAGCATCTGTGGGTCGCGCTGAAGCATGAAATCACCTATCGCCGCCCAGCCTTTCTCGACGATGAGGTCATCGCGACGGTGATCCTGGAAAAGGTCCAGGGCGCGCGCGCTTTCTATGAAACGATCATAAAGCGCGGCGAAGAGGTGCTCGCCGAAGTCAAATCGAGCTGGTGCTGCATCGACGCCGAGACGCTGCGCCCTGCGCGCCTCGCCAGCGATGTGATCGCGCGCTTCTTTCCGGGCGAGAAGGTTTAGGGTAGCGTCCTTGCGGCAGTTTGCTGTTCCCTGGCGAAAGCCGGGGTCCGGAGCTTTAAAACTCCAACGTCAGCGTTCGACGCTCTGGGCCCCTGGCTTTCGCCGGGGAACACAATAGCGACTCGGGACGCTCGTTCCTTCGGTCAGCCCGGCAAGCTTCAGTCGCTTACACCCCCCCTACGCCGCTTCGAACCGGATCGGCAGGCGCTTCAAGCCGCCGACGAACACCGATTCGACGCGCGCCGGTTCGCCCGCGAGTTCGAGCTTTTTCAGGCGCGGCAGCAATTCTTCCATCATGATCCGCATTTCCATGCGCGCCAGATGCTGGCCGAGGCACACATGCGCGCCGAAGCCGAAGGCGATCTGCTGATTCTTCGCACGGTCGGGGTCGAAGGCAAAGGGGTCGCCGAACACCGCCTCGTCGCGGTTGGCCGAGACATAGTTGAGCATCAGCCAGTCGCCTTCGCGGATCTGCTGCCCGCCGATCTCGACATCGGCCCGCGCGGTGCGCATGAAATGCTGCACCGGCGTCGTCCAGCGGATCGCCTCTTCGATCAGCCCCGCCTTGTCGCTGTCGGCGGCCCGAAAGCGTTCGAAAAGCGCCGGATTCTTTGCCAGCTCCATGATCGCGCCGGCGGTTGACGCACTCGTCGTGTCGTGCCCCGCCGTTGCGATGATCATATAATAGCCTGCAAGTTCGCGGTCAGGGATCTGACCGCCGTCGATCGTCGCATTGGCGATCACCGTCGCAATATCCTGACGCGGATTGGCGCGGCGGTCAGCGGTCAGTTCGCGGAAATAATTTTCGAAATCAGCGATGACATAGTGGAGCATGGCGATCGCCTGTTCGGCGCTGGTGATCGCCTCGCGGCTGCGGTTGAGGTCGGGGTCGGTCGATCCGAACAATTGCTGGGTCAGCATCAGCATTCGCGGCTCGTCTTCCGGCGGCACCCCCAATATGTCCATCACGACATGCAGCGGGTAATGCGCCGCGACGTCACGCGCGAAATCGCATTCGCCGCCGGTCGCGAGCAATTTGTCTACCGTCTCGCGTGCGATCTGACGGATGCGGTCTTCGACCTGCTTCAGATTCTTGGGCATGAACCAGCTCTGCGTCAGCAGCCGGTATTTCATATGGTCGGGCGCGTCCATCTGGACGAGCGAACGGATCAGATGCCCGTCATTGCCCGGCGTCGCGGCGCGGGCGAGCGCCTCGCCATCGCGATTGGTGAGCACAGTCGGGCGCACTGCATTGGCAAAGCGCTGCGGATCGCGGCCGATCGCCATTACGTCAGCGTGCCGCGTCACCAGCCAGAAGGGATCATAGTCCGGGTTCTCGGCTACCGCGAGCGGCGCATTGGCGCGCGCCCAGGAAAGCTGTTCGTGCAAGCCGTCCCATGCCCCGTAAGCGGCGGGATCGACGACGGCGGCGGCTACCTCTCCAGGCAATATAGGTTTTGTCATGCAACCAAATTGCCTGAAGCCTCGGCGCCTGTCGAGATGGAATAGCGCGCCGCGGGCGCGGGCTCGGATCAGCCGGCCGCCTGGCGGTGCGCCTCGGGAAGCGCCGCCTGCCATTCGGCGAGTGCGCGGTGGATCATCGCCTTGAGCGCCGCGGCCTGACGGCGCCAGGCGGCGTTGCAATCCGCGTCCCATGCGGTGCCCGCCGCCACCGCAAGCGCATCGACCGCCATATCGACGAAGGCGTCATATTCGGCCGCCGTCAGCGCTCCATAGTTGCGATGCGTCACCACCAGTTCGGCAATCTGCGGCCAGACCCAGCCTTCGCCCTGCGCCAGCCCGAACATCGCCTGCAACGTCTCGTTGGTCATGCGCCGCGACGCCGCATCGAGGTTCAGAAAGGCGGCGCGTCGCTGCGGGAAGGCATTGAGGAACCGATCGAACAGCGCATGGCGAATGTCGATGCCCGCGTCGGCGACGGCGAGCAGCGCCGCCTCCATCCGCGCGGCATCGCCGGCGGTCATTTGAACAGGCTGCCCAATATGCCGCGCATCAACTGGCCGCCGAACTTGCCCGCAACCTGCCGGCCGAGGCTCGTCGCGGCGGAGCGCGCCGCCGATTCCATCATCTTTTCGGCCATGCTCGGCTTCGCCGCCTCGCGCGCCGCGGCGCGTTCCTGTTGCAGGCGGACGCGCTCGTCGGCGGCCTTGCGCTTGGCCTCTTCCTTCGCTGCGATTGCCGCCGCCTTGTCGGCTTCCTCCTGCGCCTTGGCTTCAGCGGCGGCCGCCTGCGCCTGCTCGGCCTTGGCGGCGAGCAGTTCTTCGGCGCTTTCACGATTGACGAGTGTGTCATATTTGCCCGCGACCGGCGAGATCGACTGGATGATCGCGCGCTCCTTGGGGTCGAGCGGACCGGCGCGCGAGCAGGGCGGCTTGATCAGCGTGCGCTCGACCGGAGAGGGCGCGCCGTCGGGCATGAGCAGCGAGACCAGCGCTTCGCCGACCTTGAGCTCGGTGATCTCGCGCGCGACATCGACCTTCGGATTGGGCCGAAAGGTGTCGGCCGCCGCCTTCACCGCCTTCTGGTCGCGCGGGGTAAAGGCGCGCAGCGCGTGCTGGACGCGGTTACCGAGCTGCCCTGCGACTTCTTCGGGCACATCGATCGGGTTCTGCGTCACGAAATAGACGCCGACACCCTTCGATCGGATCAGGCGCACGACCTGTTCGATCTTGTCGACCAGCGCGGGCGGCGCGTCGTCGAACAGCAGATGCGCTTCGTCAAAGAAGAAGACTAGCGTCGGCTTGTCGGGATCGCCGATTTCAGGAAGCGTCTCGAACATCTCGGACAGCAGCCAGAGCAGGAAAGTCGCATAAAGCTTCGGGCTGGCCATCAGCTTGTCGGCGGCAAGGATGTTCACATAGCCGCGGCCCTTATCGTCGCACTGGATCATGTCCATGATGTCGAGCGCGGGTTCGCCGAAGAAATGGTCGCCGCCCTGGCTTTGCAGCGACAAGAGCTGGCGCTGGATCGTCCCCACCGTCGCCTTGGTCACATTGCCATATTTGGTCGACAGATCGCCGGCATTTTCGGCGCACCAGGCGAGCATCGCCTGCAGATCGCCCATATCGAGCAGCAGCAGATTCTGTTCGTCGGCGACGCGGAAGGCGATCGACAAAACCCCTTCCTGCACCTCGTTGAGATCCATCAGCCGCGCGAGCAGCAGCGGCCCCATCTCGGAAATTGTGGTGCGAATGGGATGGCCCTGCTCGCCGAACAAGTCCCAGAAGATCGCCGGATTGTCGTGATAGGCCCAGTCGCTGTCGCCGATTTCGGCCGCGCGCTTGGCAAAGACCTCGTGCAGTTTCGACGTCGGACTGCCCGCCATCGCGAGCCCCGAAAGGTCGCCCTTCACGTCGGCGACGAAAACCGGCACGCCGACCGCCGAGAAGCCCTCGGCCAGTCCTTGCAGCGTCACCGTCTTGCCGGTCCCGGTCGCGCCCGCGATCAGCCCGTGGCGGTTCGCGCGCTTCAGCACCAGCGACTGGCGCGGCCCGTCGGGCGCACCGCCCCCGCCCAGGCCGATGTAAATTTCGGTCGCTTCGCTGCCGTCGCTCACTGCTGCATTCCTCCGCTCGGGGCACCCGGCCAAGAGCCTAGAACGGCGCAGGAAATCAGGCAATCGGCAAAGCGGCGGCAGCCCCTACCCCGCCGACATGCAAAGGGACCGGAAAGATGGCTTTCCGGCCCCTTGCTTGCGGCTCCGCGTGCCTTACCAGCCCGACGGCTTGCCCTTATTCTGTTCGTCGAGCCACTTCTTGAGCGGGGCGAAATATTCCATCATCGCCTTGCCCGACATGTCGCGGCTGCCGGTGAAAGCCTGGAGCGCGTCGGGCCATGGCTTCGAGGCGCCCATTTCGAGCATCGCGTTCAGATTCTGCCCCACCTGTTTGTTGCCATAGAAAGAGCAACGGTGGAGCGGGCCCTTCCACCCCGCCTGCTTGCACGCCGCCTGATAGAATTGGAACTGCAGCACGCGCGCGAGGAAATAGCGGGTGTAGGGCGTGTTGCCGGGGATATGATATTTGGCGCCCGGGTCAAACGCGTTGTCGGGGCGCGCGGTCGGCGGCGTGATGCCCTGATACTGCAGGCGAAGCTGGGTCCAGGCCTTGTTGTAATCAGCAGGCTTGATCGAGCCGTCGAACACGCCCCAGCGCCAGCGGTCGACGAGCAGGCCGAACGGGAGGAAGGCGACCTTGTCCATCGCCTGACGCAGCAGCAGGCCGATATCCTTGTCGGCGCTCGGCACCTTCGCCTTGTCGAGCAGGCCGATGTCGACCAGATATTGCGGGGTGATCGACAGCGCGATGAAGTCGCCGATCGCTTCGTGGAAGCCATCGTTGGCGCCGTTCAGATAGAGGAACGGCTGCTTGTTATAGGCGCGCTGATAATAGTTGTGGCCAAGCTCGTGGTGGATGGTGACGAAATCGTCGCTGTTCACCTTGATGCACATCTTGATGCGGATGTCGTCCTTGTTGTCGACGTCCCAGGCCGAGGCATGGCACACGACTTCGCGGTCGGCGGGCTTCAGGAACTGGCTGCGCTTCCAGAAGGTGTCGGGCAGCTTAGCGAAGCCGAGCGAGGAGTAGAAATTCTCGCCCGCCTTGACCATGTCGAGCGGCGCCTTGCCCTTTTCCTTGAGCAGATCGCCGATATCGTAACCAAGGTCGCCCGATCCCGGCGGCGCGACGAGCGGGTAGATATTGCCCCATTCCTGCGCCCACATATTGCCAAGCAGGTCGGCGCGGATCGGGCCGGTCTTCGGCTGCACGGCATCGCCATATTTCTCGTTGAGTTTCCAGCGGACATAGGTGTGAAGCGCCATGTAGAGCGGCTTCACTTCCTGCCACAGCCGTTCGGTGGTCTTGGCGAAATCCTCGGGCGACATGTCATAGCCCGACCGCCACATCGCGCCGGTGTCGGCAAAGCCGAGTTCCTTTGCGCCTTCGTTGGCGATCGCGACCATGCGCGCATAATCATCCTTCATAGGCGCGCCGACATTGTCGTGCCAGCTCGTCCACATTTCGGCGAATTCGGCGGGCGTGTGCTTAAGATTGCCCATCTCCGCCTCGATATCCGAGCCCGAGATTTCCTTGCCGTCGAGCGTGCCGCGACCCTTGCCATATTGCGACTGGAGGTCGGTCGCGATCGTGTTGAGCTCGGTCGCGGCGCCGGGCTTGGTCGGCGCGGGAAGGACAAGGCCGGTGCGCAGAATGTCGAGCTTGCGCTTCGTATCGGCGCTGAGCCCCGGCACATCCATATATTTCGCGGCTTCGAGTGCATATTTGACCGACTTTTCGGTCCCCACCGCATTGATCCGCGCCGCCATCGCGTCGGTGTCGTCGGTGATGTAGGTGGCGTTGACCCAGTTCACCTGGCTCGCCTCGACCGTATAGTCGAACAGATCCTTCTCGACGGCGGCGATGAAGGCATCGGCGTCGGCGGCGGTCGGCGTGGCGGCAGGGGCCGCGGTCGCGGCGGCATCGTCCTGCGCATATGCCGGTGCGGCGAGCGCGAGCGACAGGGCAAGCGACATAGTCGAAATCATGGCTTTCATGGGGTGCAATCCTCTGGACTTTGGGGGTGCGCTCTGCGGCGCCGTAAAACCAGCTTGGCGCGTCGGCGCCGGGGGGTCAAGCGGTCAGAAAGGCCGCGATCGCCTCGCCCAGCTCGGGCTCGGTGACGCTCGACATGTGGGTGCCGGGGATCGTCGCGAGTTCGGCATCGGCCAGCGCCGCGACCAGTTCGGGCGCCGAGCCATTGTCCTCATCCTGTTCGCCGCACACAACCAGCGTCGGCATGGTGATCGCCGCCAGCGCTTCGGGCGGCGTGTCGGCGAAGCTGTCGAGCAAAAGCCCCGCCGCGACACGGTCGATCTTCATGGTCTTCATGAACTGGATCGACAGCCATGTGTCGTCGCCGCGCTTCGCGCTGTCATATTCGGCGATCACGCGTTTGAAGAAACGCCCGCGCCGCTGCCACCCCGCGAGCCCAGCGAGCCCCATGCCGCCGAGGATGAGGCGCGCCGGGCGCATCCCCGCAACAACGGCGCGCACGCTCGTTCGCGCACCGAGCGAGAAGCCGCCAAGGTCGAAATCGGCAAGATCGAGATGCGCGACCAGATCCTGCAGGTCATCCACCAATATGTCGGAAGGATAATGCTCCGCTCCATGCGGCGCCGCGCTCGATCCGTGGACGCGCAGGTCGGGCATGATGACATGATATCCCTCACGCGCGATTCGCGCCGCGGTGCCGAATTTGATCCAGTTGACCTCGGCGCTCGAAAACAGGCCATGCAGCAACAGGATCGGCCGGCCTTCGCCCATTGCGCGCCAGGCCAGGCGCACCCCGTCGCGCGCGTAGAAAAATTTCGGTTCGATGCTCATGCCCGTCCTTATGCGGGGAAGACGCGCAAGGGCAAGCGGCCGCGGCCTTCATACGGCGTTCGCATGGACTTGCCGACACCAGCCGCGCCGCGCTCATGGCGGTTTTGAGGTGGAGAGCGGACGTTATCTCCCGCTGAGGCGCGCCTCTTCAATCTCGCCAGCCATCAACTGCGCTATCTCAAGCTGGAATGCGGCCAAATCAGAATAATTTGTTTGGAATGAGGTTTTTACGCAATCGGTCGGATCATCCTGATCCGCTATTTCGACGCGGACCTTCAGGTCTCCACGTGCGTTGGCTGGCGTGATTTGAACGCCTAAAACCTTTTCGTATTGGTCGTCCTGACTGTAGCCCCATTGTTCGGACAAGGGAGCGTTGGGCTCAATCGGATAGGCCGAAAGCTTTTCGCCAAACTCCTTTACATCTTGCCACTGGACCCAAAATCCGCCGACGCCAGAACGGCTTTCTGTAACCACCCGCATCTCCAACCAACCGAAGTCATCACGAACGTTGGTGGGTGTGCCGTCGTATCGGTATCGGAATGCCAAAAAACTCATGAGACGATTGTGGCTCGGAAAAGGAACGCCCGCAATCGGTCGTTTCCAGACCGAAGCCGGCCGCCTGCAGCCGCGCGCTCCGTCTATCGCGGGCGCAACCCCTTTTGCTCCATGCGCCACTTCGCCATTTCGATGCGGTCCTGTCCGAAGAAGGGCTCGCCCTCGAATACCAGTGTCGGCACGCCCCAATGGCCGGCGATTTCGAGCGCGACCTGGTTAGCGGCGATTTCCTGATCGAGCGTTTCGGCGTCGCCTTCCGCCTCGGCATCGAGTTCGGCGAGATCGAGCCCGGCGCGCTTCGCCGCGCCCGCCAGATGATCGCCGAGGTGCCAGTCCTGCGCGCCGCCCCAGATGAGCTGCGCCACCTCGTCGCAAAAGGCCAGGCTCTTGCCGCGCCGCGAGGCCGCCTGCCCCAGCCGGGTGAGGCGATAGATATAGGGCTGATCGGCAGCGATCTCGCGCGTCATTACATTCTGGACGATCGGGTCGGGCCGCGGCGGCCCGAAGGGAATGCCGTGGAACTGCGCGACACGGATCATGTCGCGCATCGTGTAACTGAGCCAATTGGGGTGGTTGCGCTCGAAAAAGTCGGGCTGGCGCACGGCCAGCGGATAGACGGGGCGGAGGTTGATCGTCACATCGTGGCTCGCCATCAGCGCGCGGTAGCGGCCGATCGCCAGATAGCTGTAGGGCGAGCGGAAGGACCAGAAGAGATCGGCAGACAGACTCATGCGCGGCATCCTGCAAAAAAAGCGGCGCCGCGCAAGCGAAACGGCATTTTTTTGCTCCAAATCAGATGCTTCGCACCTGCAGCATAATCGTCGTTGAATATTATAGCAGTTGCTATTATATCGCATGCCATGAGTGAGACGATCGGTTTCCTGCTCAACGACACCGCGCGGCTGTTTCGCCGCGCCTTCAACGCGCGCACGAAACACAGCGGAATCACCGCGCTCCAGTGGCGGCTGATCAGCTATCTGAAGCGGCACGAGGGGATCCGGCAGGGGCCGCTCGCCGAACTGATCGAGGTCGAACCGATCACCCTGTCGCGCATGGTCGACCGGCTGGTAGAGGCGGAGCTGGTCGAACGCCGCGCCGATCCGACCGACCGCCGCGCCTGGCGGCTGTATCTGACGCCGCGCACCGGCGCGATCGTCGGCGGCATGCGCGACATCGCCCACGCGCTGACCGAAGAGGCGACCGAAGGGCTGAGCGCAGCCGAACGCGCGCAGCTCATCGAGCTGGTCGAGCGCGTCCGCGCCAATCTTTCGCGCCGCGAATGCGGCAAGGATACGACAAAAGAGACAATGTGATGGATCAGCTCTCCCCCTCCCGTCCCGCCGCCCCTCCCGCCGCGCCCACCGCTCCCAGGGGCGAAGAGGTTTCGGTGCCGAAGGCAAAACCCAAGGCCGACCCCGTGCCCCCCGCGCCCGAGGCCGAAACCGACGAGGCCCGTAAGCCGAGCTGGCGCACCCGTCTGTTGATGTTCGGCGTGCCGCTGGCGCTGCTCGTCGGCGGCGGCTGGTACTGGCTGACGAGCGGCGGCGCGGTGTCGACAGACAATGCCTATGTCCAGATGGACAAGGTATCGATCGCCGCCGAGGTTGGCGGCCGGATCACTGAAGTTGCGGTGCGCGACGGCCAGATGGTCGACAAGGGACAGCTGCTTTTTCGCATCGACGGCGAACCCTATGCGCTGACGGTGGCGCAGGCGAATGCCGCGATCGACGCGGCTAAGGTCAATGTCGGCAATCTGTCGGCCAGCCTCGCCGCGACCGGCGTCGACATCAAGGCGGCGCAGGAAGCGGTGGGCTTTGCCGAATCCAATTTCGCGCGGCAGGCGGCGCTGATGGAAAAGGGCTTCACCACCAAGGCGGCCTATGACGCATCGAAGCATGCGGTCGAACAGGCGCGCGCAGGCCTCGCGCAGGCCCGCGCCGACGCTGCGGAGGCCCGCGCCAAGCTCGCCACCGGCGGCAGCGGCGTGAATCCCGAGGTCGAATCGGCAAAGGTCCAGCGCGCGCAGGCGCAGGTCAATCTCGGCCGTACCGAAGTGCGCGCGCCGAGCGCCGGGCGCATTGCCCAGTCGGACCGATTGCAACTCGGTCAGATGATGGTCGCGGGGCTCCCCGCGGTGACGCTCGTCGATACGCTGCACCCCTATGTCGAGGCCAATTTCAAGGAAACCGACCTTGCCGACATGCGTGTCGGCCAGCGCGCCGAAATCCGCTTCGACGCCTATCCGGGGCTCAAGGTGCGCGGCCATGTCGAAAACATCGGCGCCGGAACCGGCAGCGAATTTTCGGTACTCCCCGCCCAGAATGCGACCGGCAACTGGGTGAAGGTGACGCAGCGCGTGCCGGTGCGCATCGCGCTCGACGAAAAGCCGTCGCGCGACATGATCGCCGGCCTGTCCGCCGACGTCAAAGTGATCACCGCGAAATAGGGGCGGGCCGATGGCGAGCCGCGCCCTTCCCCGCCGGTCGCCCAGCGCGGGACAACCGGTCGATGCGTCGATCCCGCTCCATCAGCAGGTGCGCTATCGCGGCCTGCTGACGGTGGCCGTGATGGGCGCGTCGGTGATGCAGATTCTCGACACGACCATCGCCAATGTCGCGATACCGCATATGCAAAGCGCGCTCGGCGCGACGAGCGAGACGGTCAACTGGGTTCTCACCAGCTATATCATCGCCTCGGCAGTGGCGATGCCGATCACCGGCTGGCTCGCCGACCGGATCGGACGGCGGCAATTGTTCCTCGCGGCGATCGTCGGCTTCGTCCTGACCTCGATGGCGTGCGGCGCCGCGCAGAATCTCGAGGAGATGGTGGCGTTCCGCTTCCTGCAGGGGATCGCCGCCGCCTTCATCAGCCCGCTTTCGCAATCGGTAATGCTCGATATCAACCCGCCCGAACGGCACGCGCGGGCGATGTCGATCTGGGGGATGGGGATCATGATCGGCCCGATTCTGGGGCCCATCCTGGGCGGCTGGCTCACCGAATCGGCGAACTGGCGCTGGGTGTTCTACGTCAACCTGCCCGTCGGATTGATAACGCTGGTGCTGATGTGGGCGCTGCTGCCGCGGACGCACACCCGCGAGCGCAAGTTCGATCTGTTCGGCTTCTCGATGCTCGCGCTCGGCCTCGCTGCGCTGCAGCTGATGCTCGACCGCGGTGCGCAGCAGGACTGGTTCGAGAGTGCCGAAATCTGGATCGAACTCGGCGTTTCGGTTGCCTGCCTGTGGATGTTCCTCATCCACCTGCTCACCGCGCCGGTGACCTTGTTCAACCGCAAGATGCTCGCCGATCGCAACCTCGTCATGGGCATGGGTTTCATGATCGTGATCGGGGTGGTCATGTTCTCGTCGATGGCGCTGCTGCCGCCGATGCTGCAACGCCTGTTGGGCTGGCCGGTGATCGATACAGGGCTGGTGCTCGCGGTGCGCGGGATCGGCATCCTGATGAGCATGTGGGTCGCCGGGCGCCTGCTCGGCAAGATCGATGCGCGCTGGATGGTCGGTTCGGGACTGCTGATCGCCGCCTATTCGCTGTATCAGATGAGCCAATGGTCGCTGATGATGGGCGCCGGTCCCGTGGTCGTCAGCGGGCTGGTGCAGGGATTAGGGATGGGGCTGATCTTCATCCCGCTCAACACCATGGCCTTTGCCACGATCCCGATGCAGTTCCGGACCGACGGATCGAGCCTCCTCAATCTGTTCCGCAGCATGGGGGCGTCGGTGGGCATTTCGGTGGTCACGACGCTGCTCGGATCGAATACGCAGACCAGCCATCAGGATCTGGTCGCGCATGTCACCAATAGCTCGGTCAGCCTCGTCGATCCCTCGACGGCCGACCGCTTCGGCATCATCGGCGATGTCGCGATGCAGATGGTCAATGGCGAAATCAACCGGCAGGCCGCGATGGTCGCCTATATCGACGATTTCTGGCTGATGATGTGGGTCACGCTCGCGGCGGTGCCGCTCGTCGTCCTGCTGCGCCCGCCCAGACCCGGCGCGGCCAAGGCTTCGGCCGCCGACATGGGGCACTGAGGGGGCCCTGACGGGGCCAGGGCCGCGCCGCGTCAGCAGGCCCAGCGCAAGCCGCGGCGAAGCTCGGCTGCCCCATCCCGCTCATATGGCAGGCCGTGCGCCATCACGACACGCTCGCAATCCCAGCCCAATATCGCAGCGACCGCCCGGCGAACACGGGCACGGCGCGGCCAGAAGGTCAACCGCAGGTCGATCGGCGCCTTGCCGTCGGGATGCGCCGCGCCCGAGAGGCGGACGAGCCCACGATAAAGAGGACTGCGTATTCGCTGCGGCTCGAAATTCTCGATCAGGTCGGTCAGCACGACGGTGCGCGAGGGCCGGTGGAAAAACACCGCTTCATTGACCAGCGTGCCGGGAACGAAGACCGTCTCCAGCTCATCGGGCAGCACCGCCTCGCCGTCGAGCGTCGCGTCGATGCGGAAAGGCCGCTTCGCGCGCATGGCGAGATCGGGCACCGCGAGCGTTCGCGCGCCGGGATAGATCGCCTGCCAGTCAGCGATATGCCAATAATGAAGGCTGTTCGGCGCGATCAGCCAGGCGACCGGGCCGAGGCGGTCGATGGCAGAAAGCAGGTCCTTGTCAGGAGCCACCGGCGAGTGAACCCACAGCGTGCCGTCGGCAAGCCGCGCGACGGTCATCCGGGTTGGAAAGGGGATCGAGGTCGGTCCGTAATCCATCCGGATTTCGGGGCCGTCGACGATCCATAGTCCGGGGCCGAAGGCTTTGGGCGTGTTGAGCGGCGCATAGGGCAGAAAGGCCGACATGGCTGCAGACTAGCGCCACCGTCGCCGCCGATCAAATTGATGAAAATCCGGCGTCGTTAACGGAAGAAGCAATTGGCGCCAGCGAACAGCGCCTCGATCTTCGCATCCTTGCCCGGCTCGGCGAACATGCCGCCGATCGCTGCATCGCCGGTTCCCAGGCTGAACTCCTCGCCCAGCGTGCTGTCCTTGTGATCGACGACGGTGGCCGATGCGGACGCCTTGGCGCGCGTCGTGCCGATACCGATGCCGCTGACCGTCGAATAGAATTCGGCGCCCGCCTCGTCGCCCAGAAACCAGCCGACGAACTTGTCGTCCTGAAAATTGAGCGTCATCGCATCGAAGCGCGAAAATTGCATCGGCCCCGCGCCGCACTCGTCATTGTCGCTGCGGTCGTCGACCACCCCCGCAACGCGCGCCAACGCCTCTTCGGCCTGTCTGCGCGGGGTGCCGAACGCGAGCAGGCTGGCCTTGCCGCTGGTCTTGTCGATGAAGCGCAGCCCCGCACCGTCGAGCGCGACCGCCAGCGACGCCGCGGCCGGACCGTCGAGCTTGGCCTCGGGCACGTCGGGCACGACTGGCGGGCGGTCGTCGGCGGCCGACTTGTCGGCGGCGGGCTTGCACGCCGCAAGCAGTGCGAGGAGGACGAGGGCGGGCAGCTTGCGCATGGAGGAACTCCGAAGGGGACACGCCGCTATACGCCAGAGCGCGGGGCGATTACCAGCGAAGCGACATGCAGCTGAGCCCGGCGTCGATCCGCGCGATCTGATCGGTGGGCAGCACGCGGAACGGGACGCCGCGCGCCGCCAGCAGCGCTTGCGTTGCAAGCCAGTGCGCGCCGATCAGCACCGTGTCGCGGACGCGCAGGATATTCGCCGCGCCTTCTTCGCCCATCGGCGTCAGCACCACCTCCAGCCCCGCAAATTCGGGGCAGTCGCGCATGGCGGGGACGGCGAGCACGGCGCGGTCGTCGATGAGGCCGCAGCCGGTCTTGAAATGCAGCACGCCGGGCGGGGTCTGCGCGATCTGCGCGCGGTAGCCAAGATCGCCGAGCAGCGCAGTCAGCGTTTCGGCCCCCGCCCGGTCGGTGCGGTCGGACAGGCCGATGATCACGCGGTCGGCAAGGCGCAGAACGTCACCGCCGTCGACATGTCCCGGCCCGGCCAGTTCAAGGACGCGGCCGTGCCGTTCTGCGAGCGCGGCGCGTATGTGCGCGACCTCGCCCGCGCGGCTCGGCGCACCGGGGCGGAGCAGGATCGCGCCTTCGGCAAAGGTCAGCGCGACGTCCTCGACGAACAGCGCATCGGGAAAGGCATCGAGCGGCGGCAGAACATCGACCGTCAGGCCCAACTCGCGCAGCGCCGCGACATAGGCGGCATGCTCGGCCATGATTCCCGCCAGCTCGGGATCGGGTCCGCCGCCCGCACGGATGCCGTTGACGGCCGACGGCGCCGGGGTCCGGCAAAGCGCGTGGGTGAAAGCGAAGGGCGCGGTCATGTTATGGGCATAGTCCGAATGCCCCGATCTCGCCAAGGCAATCCTCCCTGCCGCGCAGCGGTGGGGAGGGGGACCGTCCGCAAGGCGGATAGTGGAAGGGCCGCGAGCGCGCCGGCGTCAACGCCCCCCCCCGTCAGCCCTTCGGGCTGCCACCTCCCCATCGCTGCGCGACAGGGAGGATAACAAGATCAACCCTTCTTCAGATGCCGGCGGCCGAGCAGTTCGGCGATCTGCACCGCATTCAGCGCCGCGCCCTTGCGCAGGTTGTCGCTGACGCACCAGAGGTTCAGGCCATTGTCGACGGTGCTGTCGTCGCGCACCCGGCTGACAAAGGTCGCATAGTCGCCGACGCATTCGACGGGGGTGATATATCCGCCGTCCTCACGCTTATCGACGAGCATGACGCCCGGCGCCTCGCGCAGGATGCGCTGCGCTTCCTCGGCGGGCAGTTCCTGCTCCATCTCGATATTGATGGCTTCCGAGTGGCCGACGAAGACCGGAACGCGGACGCAGGTCGCGGTGACCTTGATCTTCGAATCGAGGATCTTCTTCGTCTCGGCGACCATCTTCCATTCTTCCTTCGTCGATCCGTCGTCGAGGAATTTGTCGATGTGCGGAATGACGTTGAAGGCGATCTGTTTGGTGAACTTCTTGATGTCCTTTTCGTCGCCGACGAAGATCTGGCGCGTCTGGTTCCATAGCTCGTCCATCCCCGCCTTGCCGGCGCCCGACACCGATTGATAGGTCGAAACCACGACGCGCTTGATTTTCGCCGCATCGTGCAGCGGCTTCAGCGCGACGACCATCTGCGCGGTCGAGCAGTTCGGGTTCGCGATGATGTTGCGCTTGGTATAGCCATCGATCGCGTCGGGGTTCACCTCGGGCACGATCAGCGGCACGTCGGGGTCCATGCGATAGAGCGACGAGTTGTCGATCACGACGCAGCCCGCGGCTGCGGCCTTGGGCGCGTGAATCGCGGTCGCGTCGCTGCCGATGGCGAAGATCGCCATGTCCCAGCCCGACCAGTCGAAATTCTCGATATTCTGACATTTCACGGTTTTGCCGGTGTCGCCGATCCCGACTTCGTCGCCCTGGCTGCGCGACGACGCGACCGCCGCCAGTTCGGCGATCGGAAATTCGCGTTCGGCGAGGATGGCGAGGACTTCGCGTCCGACATTGCCCGTCGCACCAGCGACGACGATCCGGTAACCCATGAAATATGTCCTTTGTCTTGGCGTGAAATGAAAAACGACCGGTTCTGCGCCTTGGCGGAACCGGTCGTTCTGGAAAGCTGTTTCGGCTTTGTGGGGAGAAACTCTCCTCAGCCTTCGCCGGCTTCCGACCGGTAATCGCGGCGCTCCGCAATACGAGCCGATTTACCGGTGCGGCCCCGCAGATAGTAGAGCTTCGCACGGCGCACGGCGCCCTTGCGGACGACGGTAATCGAATCGATGTTCGGCGAATAAAGCGGGAAGACGCGCTCGACGCCTTCGCCGAACGACATTTTGCGCACGGTGAAGTTCGAGCCCATGCCCTTATTCGCGCGCGCGATGCACACGCCTTCGAAATTCTGGACGCGGGTGCGTTCGCCTTCGACCACCTTCACGCCGACGCGCAGCGTGTCGCCGGGGCGGAACGTCGGAATCTCTTTGCCGGCCTTGGCAATTTCTTCAGCTTCGATCGTCTGGATGAGGTTCATGCCTCTAGTCCTTCTTCTTTTGCCGCGCGCCAGAGGCAGGTCGGGCCCGAGCGTCCTCATGACGCTCCCAAAGGTCCGGCCTGCGTAACCGTGTATGATCCTGCGCCTGTTGTTTCCGCCAGGCGGCGATCTTCGCATGATCCCCCGATCGCAGCACTTCGGGGATCGTGCGCCCTTCCCATGTGACGGGCCGGGTATAGTGCGGATATTCGAGCAAACCGTTCTCGAACGATTCGTCGTCGCCACTTGAAGCCGCGCCCATTACGCCGGGAAGCAGCCGAATGCAAGCGTCGAGCAGCATCAGCGCGCCCATCTCGCCGCCCGAAAGTATGATGTCGCCCATCGACAGCTGTTCGATCGGCCGTGCGTCGAAGATGCGTTCGTCGAAACCCTCGAAGCGGCCGCACAGGATGATCGCTCCGGGACCCGCGGCAAGCTCGCGCACCCGCTTTTGCGTGACCGGCGCGCCGCGCGGGGTCATGGCGAGCAGCGGCAGCCCCGGATGCGCTGCCGTCGCATGATCGATCGCCGCCCCCAGCACGTCGGCCTTCAGCACCATGCCGGCGCCGCCGCCCGCGGGCGTATCGTCGACGGTGCGATGCCGGTCGGTGGCAAAATCGCGAATCTGGACGGGCGCGCACGCCCATGTCCCGCTTTCGAGAGCGCGCCCCGCCATGCTGTGCCCTAGCGGACCGGGGAACATGTCGGGATAGAGCGTGAGCGGGACGGCGGTGAAGGTCATGACGGCGGCTGCCATAGCGCCTCGGGCAGCAGGTGGCGATCCTTCTTCAATTCGTCGTGCAGCCATTCGCGGAAGCGCTCGATCTTGCGCACCCCGACGCGATTTTCGCGGTGCACGAGCCAAAGGCCGGCATCGGCGACATAGAGTGTATCGAAGGGCTGGACCATCCGGCCGCTGGCAAGGTCGGCCTGCCAGAACAGCGGGGTCATCATCGCGGCCCCGAAGCCCGCCTGCACCGCGCTCGCCTCCTGCAACTGGCTGTCGAGCTCGATGCCGAGGCGCGATGGCGCCAGCGGAGTCGCAACCCCCGCGGCGACAAACCAGTCGGCCCACCAGCTGTCGTTCGGGGCGAGCCGCTGGACGCGCAGCAGGTCGGCGGGTTCGCGGATCGCATGCTCGGCGATGAACGATGGTGCGGCGAGCGGAGCAAGCGTCTGGCGCATCAGAAAGTCGCTGCGCAGGCCGGGCCAGGGGCCCATTCCCAGGCGGATCGCCACATCGACGTTCGACGCGTCGAAGTCGACGAGATCGTTGCTCATCGACATGCGCACCGCAAGGTCGGGGTAAGCGAGCTGGAAGCGGCCGATACGTGCGCTCAGCCATGCGCCGCCGAAGCTCGTCACGGAGCTGATCGTCAGCACGTCGGTCTCGTCGCTGCCAAGTGCAGCGAAGGCATCGTGCATTGCGGCAAAGGCGGCGCGGATCGCGGGGAACACGCGTTGGCCGGTCTCCGACAACCGCACGCGCCCTTTCTCACGCACGAACAGCGCGCGGCCTAGCCGGTCTTCCAATTGGCGGACCTGATAGCTGACCGCTGCCTGCGTCATCCCCAGTTCCTCGGCAGCGCGCGAGAAATTTTCCAGCCTTGCAGCCGATTCAAAGGCACGGACGGCAGCGAGGGGCGGCAGTTTCGGCATCACCGGTGCATAAGGCAAACTTATATCTATGTGCAAAGCTTTAATTGGCGAAGGCGCTAGCGAGGGCGCATCTGCACTTCATCGCAACCGATGGAGACAGACGATGATGGATGAAATCTGGATGCGGAGCTGGAACGCCGATCATGCGCGCTTCAGCGCCGACCTCGACCGCGGCTTCGCGCAGCTCGGCGCCGCCTTGAAGCCGCTTTTCGCCCGGCGCCCGCGCGGCGCGGCCAAAGCGGCACCGGCTCGCCCCGCGAGCTAGTCGCGTGCTGGACGAAGGCGCAGGGCCTGAACCGTCAGCGGATGCGTCGGGGCTAGCAGAATCTGACCGTCGAGCTTGCCGCGCTCGCAATTGAGCCGGAACAAGGCCCCCAGCGCGCCGCGCGCGACCGGCGGCTCGGCGGTCGGACATGCGCCCAGCTGATCTTTCAGCGCCGCCAGGTCCTTCGCCCATAACGCCGCCGAGCGATCCATCAGGAAGTTCATCGCCAACCGGTCCTGTATCGGCGCCAGGTCGCCCGCGTCATAGACGGCGCGCGACGCAGCGATCATCGCGGCCATGTCGGGCGTGACCGACGCTGGCCGGGTTTTGAGCAATCCCGCCTTCTCCATCGCCACCGCCGTGTCCCAGGCGGGCGCCGACGGTCCGGCATAGGTGCGGTTCGACAGCGCAAAGACGCCGGCGCCGAAGTCGGGCATCAGCATCACATGGCTGCCATATCCTGGATAGCCACCGCCGTGCGACAGGGTGAGCCCCAGGTCGCAGTCCTGCGCAACGCGCCAACCCATGCCATAGGCCGCGGCCTGCTTGCACGCCGTCTCGCCGCTCGCGCCGGC
Organism: Sphingopyxis sp. P1IMeth2; assembly: GCF_900185685.1. NCBI lineage: Bacteria > Pseudomonadati > Pseudomonadota > Alphaproteobacteria > Sphingomonadales > Sphingopyxidaceae > Sphingopyxis > Sphingopyxis sp. P1IMeth2. The sequence continues at coordinate 860,687 of NZ_FYAT01000001.1, read as the reverse complement.
GCGCGTCGCCAGCGAGACGAAGTTCAGACCCTGCGCGATCTCGCGCACCGTTGCGCGGCGGATTGGCCCAGCATCGGCCTCGTTGCGCGGCGGCCAGGCAGACAGCAGAAAGGCGACCCATTTGGCATAGTCCCGCGCGCTGACCTGCAGCCCGCCCATGCTATTGAAGGCACCGTCGGCCATTTCGGGTTCGGGCACCCACGCCTCACCTTCCCAGCGGTAGCCGCGGGCATAATGCGCGCGCGGCGCGCGCGTCACGTCATAGCCGCTCGCCTCCATCCCCAGCGGGCGGAGGATGGTGATGCGGACATAGTCGGCATAGGGCATACCCGACGCATTGGCGACGATGCGGCCGAGCAGGGCATAGCCGAAGTTCGAATATTCGAAGCGGCTCTGCGGCGCCTGCGTGAAGGGGACGCCGGCGGTCAGCATCTTGGTAAAATCGTCCTGCGTCAATATCTGCTGGCGGTCGCCCCACGGATCGTCGGTGACGAACCCCGCGACATGGTGGAGCAGGTCGCGCACGCGAATGCGCGGACTGTCCGCGGTCGGATAGGTCCAGCGCTTCATTTCTGGGACATAATCTTCGGCCAGATCGTCGAGCCGCAGCTTGCCCCGGTCGCGCAGGTTGAGCACCGCCAGCGCGGTGAAAGCCTTGGTCATCGAGGCGATCCGGAACAGCGTATCGCCGTCGACCGGCGTTCCGGTCGCCACATCCTGAATCCCGCGCCCCTTCAGATAGACGATCTTGCCATCCTGCACGATGCCATAGACGAGGCCAGGGATATGCTGATCGGCCTGATAGCGGGCAAAGAGCGCGTCGATCTCGGGCGCGATTCCGTCGAGACTCCTTCCCGTACTTTCCTGCGCGAACGCGGGTGAGGCGCAGCCAAGCATCACCGCCGCTACCAAGGCCGATTTCCAACGCATGAAGATCCTTTCGCGAACGGACGAGCGCCGCAGGCTAACAGCGGGCCGGGACGGCGGCAATCCGCCGCGCCCGGCCGTTTTAGGACTGTCTACGGCTGCAACGCCCGTGCGCGCCGCCAACGCGTCGTCACCCCATGACGAAGGCGTTGAGCTTGTTGCCGTCGGGATCGCGAAAATAGCCCGCGTAAAAACCTTCGCCGCGCGGACCGGGGGCGCCTTCGTCGCTGCCGCCATGCGCCAGCGCGATATCATAGAGGCGCTGGACCTGATCGGTATCGCTGGCCTCCAGCGCCACCATCACGCCATTACCGACGGTCGCGACATTGCCGTCGAACGGCTTGGTCAGGCCAATGCCCGCGCCGCCGCCCTCCTTGCCCCAGGCAATGAAATTGTCGAATTCCATCATGCGCGGCACACCCAGTTCGGCGGCGATCGCGTCGTAAAAAACCGCCGCTTTGGCAAGGTCGTTGGTGCCGAGCGTCACATATCCGATCATTGGTCATCTCCCGATTCGTTGAAGCAAGAACATATCAGGAACAATGTATACGACAAGAAAAGAAAAGGGCGCCCGGTCGATGTCCGGGCGCCCTTTTCGAAACGTTGACGATGCTGCGCGATTACGGCTTGATGCGGATCGCGATAAACGCCGACGGACCGCCGCGGCGGAGAATCTCCATCAGCACCGCGTCGCGGCCGGCCTTCTTCGCATCCGCCACCGCCTTGGCCAGGCCCTCGCTCGTCGTCACCGGGGTGCGGTTGACGCTGAGGATCACGTCGCCGCGGCGCAGGCCCTTGCGGCCAGCATCGCTGTTGCTCGACGCGGCGCCGATGACGAGGCCCTTGGTCGATGCATCGACGCCGACAGCGCGCGCGATGTCGGGGGTCAGCGTCTGCACCGCGAGGCCCAGATTGTCCTGGACCGCCTTGTCCGAAACGCTCCCGCTGTTGTCGTCAGGCGTCGCCTGATCGTCTTCGGGGTCGAAATCATTGCCGGCGAGCTGGTCTTCGGGCGGACGCGTGCCGACGACGGCGTTGAGCGTCATCGTCTTGCCGTCGCGCACGACCTCGATCGGGATACGCGTCCCCGGCTTGGTGTTCGCGACGATGTAGGACAGCGTCTGCTGCGGCGTCACATCCTTGCCGTTGACCTTGGTCACGACGTCGCCCCGCTTGATGCCCGCCTTCGCCGCGGCACCGTCATCCTCGACGCGCTGGACGAATTCGCCGCGATCCTTGGGCAGGCCGAGCGCCGCGGCCATATCCTCGCCGACCGGCGCGATGCCGATGCCCAGATAGCCGCGCTCGACACGCTCGCCGGCGCGCAGCGCGTTGATCACCGGGATCGCTGCATCGGCCGGAATGGCGAAATTGACCCCGATGTTCGCGCCGACGGGCGAGATCAGCATATTGTTGATGCCGACGACATTGCCGTGCAGGTCGAACAGCGGACCGCCCGAGTTGCCGCGATTGATCGCCGTGTCGGTCTGGATGTAGCGGTCATAAGCACCGCCGTTGCCGATATTGCGCTGCACCGCCGAGATAATGCCGGCGGTGACGGTCGAGCCGAGGCCGAGCGGGTTGCCGATCGCAACCACCCAGTCGCCAACGCGCGCCTTGCCGCTGTCGCCGAATTTCACGAACGGCATGCCGGTCGCGTCGATCTTGAGCAGCGCGAGGTCGGAGGCGACGTCGCGGCCGACGATCTTGGCCTGAAATTCCTTGCCGTTGGTCAGCGTCACCGTGACCTGGTTCACCTGTTCGCCGCGCGGACCGCCGGTGACGACATGGTTGTTGGTGACGATATAGCCGTCGTCCGAGATCAGAAAGCCCGAACCGCCGCCCTGCTGCTCCTGCGTGACCGGTTCGCGCGTTCCCGCGAACGGATCGAGCCGGACGCCCAGCGTGACTTCCTGCTTGGTCGAGATGTTGACCACTGCTGGCTGCAGCTGCTCGACCAGGTCGGCGAAGCTTTCGGGCGCGCCGGCGCGCGGAACCGCCTTGGCGATTTCGCTGCGCTCGTTCTGCGCCACCTGCGCGATAACGGGCGACTGGGTGACGAGCGCGAGCGCTGTGCCACCCACCAGCAAAGCCGAAGTGATGCCATAAACATAACGCACGATCGCAAATCCTTCTCTCTTGCGAAAAAACCCAAGGACCCCGGCAGGCTTCATTTGGGGCCGTGCGGCTGAACGGCAATTGAACATGAACGGCGACTGCACGTCCGGTTCATCCGCCGTCCTGCCCCTATCCGCCGCTGAAACGCTTCAGATATTCATTGTCGGGCGACATGATGATCGACGTTCCGCCCTTGTTATTCTCACCCAGGAATGTCTGACGATAACTCTGCATGGCGCGATAGAAATCATAGAATTCGGGATCCTTGCCGAAGCTGGCGGCATAGATGCGCGCGGCTTCGCCATCGGCGTTACCGCGAATGATCTGCGCTTCCTTCTGCCCTTCGGCGCGGATCGCGATCGCTTCCTGCTGGCGCGCGGTGCGCATGCGGTCATAGGCCGCCTGCAGCGTTGCGCCTTCGGGGAGGTCGGCGCGCTTGATCCGCACGTCGATGATTTCGGCGCCATATTTGTGCGCCTCGCGATTGAGCGCGACCTGAATATTGTCCATCACCGCACCGCGTTCGGGCGAGAGCAGGGTCGCGAAGGTCCGCTTGCCGAGTTCGTTGCGCAGCGACGAGCCGAGGATTGTCGCCAGCTGTTGCTGCAATTTATCCTCGGTCCGGATCGCGGTGTACATGCGCACCGGGTTGGTGATGCGGAAGCGTGCGAAGGCATCGACCTGCAGCCGTTGCTGATCGGTGGAGAGCACCTGCTGGCGCTCCATGTTGATGCCCAGAATGCGCTTGTCGATATATTGGATCCCATCGGTGAACGGCACGCGCAGGACAAGGCCCGCACCCGACCGGCCGAATTCCTCGTTCGCCTTGTAGCGATTCACCGTGCGCTCGATTTCGCCGAAGCGCAGGATCAGCGCCTGCTTGTCTTCGGGAACGATCGCCAGCGTCTGCGACAGGATCACGAGAATGGCGACGAGGCCGACGAGCAGCCGCATCGGATGGCGGGTGATCGATTCGAACATCACTGGCCTCCCTTCGCCGCATCGGACGCGGCGTCGGACGCCGCGCGCGAGCGCCGCTGAACTTCGCTCAGCGGCAGATAGGGGGTGACGCCGCGCGCCTCGACAATCGTCTTGTCGACGTTCGACAAAACATTCTCCATCGTTTCATAATATAGCCGCTTGCGGGTCACGCCCGGCGCCAGCTTATATTGTTCGTAAATCTTGTCGAACGCCGCGGTGTCACCGCGTGCGCGTTCGAGCACCTGCTGTTCATAAGCGCGCGCCAGGTTGATCGACGACTCGCGTTCCTGCCGCGCCGCGGTCACTTCCTTGAACGCCTCGTCGACCTGCTTCGGCGGATCGGCCTGGCGAATCGCGATGCCCTGGATTGTCACGCCGGCGCGATACTGATCAAGCAGGGCCTGCATGCGCTGCTGGACCTGCGTCTCGATCTCGACGCGGCCGGGACCGATCGCCTGCACCAGGTCGAAATTGGCGACCGTCGCGCGCATCGCGCTTTCGGCGACCTCGCGGATGGTGCCGTCGGGATCGGCGAGCTGGAAGATGTAGAGTTCGGGGTCGCGGATCGACCAGCGCACTTCATAGGCCAGATCGACGATGCTCTGGTCGCGGGTGAGGACGAAATTTTCGTCGCTTGCATTGGGCGAGCCGACCTGCATCGTGCGGATCGCGCGCACGTCTTCCATGCGGATGCGCTCGATCGGCGCCGGCCAGGTGAATTTCACGCCGGGTCCGACGGTACGCGAATAGCTGCCGAGCCGGGTAACGACGCCTTCCTTTTCGGGCGGTATGATGTGGAAGGACGAAAACAGGAACCACACCGCGACAAGCGCGCCAACGCCCCATTTCCACAGCCGCGCCGATTCGGGCATCTGCAGATTGCCGCCGCCGCCACCCGAACCGCCGCCGCCGAAGCCGCCGCGCCCCTTGCGCAGAAGTTCGTCGAGTGCGGAGGGGCCGCGCGGCTTGCGCCCGCGCAGTCCGTCGGCGGGATCGGGCGTCACCCAGGGATTGCGCGGACCCGACCGGTCATCGCCATCGCCGTTATCCTTCGGGCCATTGCCCCACGGACTGTTCGCCATCAGCGCAATCTGATGGAAAAATTGCCGCACTCCCTGCGGGGCGCGGCCTCCCATGCTGCCATCACTTTTGTTGCTCATGAATGCTTTTATAAGGGCGGCGCGCGCGATTAACAGGGGGGCCAGGCGAAAATGGGTGGCAATCGCCCCGCTTATCCCTATCTGCCGCGGACATGACCGATATCGCCATCCTTGCCAGTCTCGCCACCGATCTGACCGGTGGCCGCACGTCGGGGCTTCGCTATCTCGACGATCAGGGCACGCTCGCGATCGTGCTCGATGTCACCGGGCTCGCCGAAGACGAGCGCAAGCCGCTCGAGGAAAAGCTCCGCGCGGGCCTGCTCGCCCGTGCCGGCGTTGCCAGCGTCCGCGTTGCCATGACCGCCGAGCGCAAGGCGATGACGATCATCGCGGTGGGCAGCGGCAAGGGCGGGGTCGGCAAATCGACGCTCGCCGCCAATCTTGCCGTCGCGCTGCGCCGCTCCGGAGTGAAGGTCGGACTGGTTGATGCCGACATCTACGGTCCGTCGCAGCCGCGCCTGATGGACAGCGAGGGCGTGAAGCCCGAAGCGCGCGGATCCAAGCTCTCGCCGGTGCAGAGCGCCTATGGCGTTCCGATGCTGTCGACCGGCCACATCGCCGCGCCGGGTCAGGCCATCGCCTGGCGCGGCCCGATGGCCGGCCGCGCGCTCGAACAGCTGATCGACGCAAGTTGGGGCGATATCGATACGCTCGTCGTCGACCTGCCCCCCGGCACCGGCGACGTCCAGCTCACGATGATCCAGAAGCACAAGCCCACCGGCGCGGTCGTCGTCTCGACGCCGCAGGATCTGGCGCTGATGGACGCAGCGCGCGCCGTGTCGCTGTTCGAGCAGGCCGAAGTGCCGATCATCGGCGTCGTCGAGAATATGGCCGGCTATGCCTGCCCGCATTGCGGTGAGGTCAGCGACCCGTTCGGAAGCGGCGGTGCCGAGGCCGCGGCGAAGGAAATGGAGCTCGATTTTCTCGGCCGCGTGCCGCTGTCGATGGGCATCCGCCTCGCGAGCGACGGCGGCGTCCCGCCCGCGGCCGGAACCGATCCGCTGGGCGAGCCGTTCCACGCGATAGCCGCGAAGGTCGCGGCGTGGCTCGCGGCGCGAAAGGGCATATGATGGCGATCAACGACGAGGCTGAAATTCGCGCCCTGCTCGCAAGGCCGCGCCGCATCGCCATCGTCGGCGCCTCGCCTAATCCCGCACGCCCCTCGAACGGCGTGCTCGCCTTCCTGGCCGCGCAGGGCCACGATGTGATCGCGGTCAATCCCGGCCATGCCGGCAAGACGATCCACGGTGCGCCGGTGGTCGCGACGCTCGCCGATGTCGAGCCGGCGGCGGAGATCGTCGATATCTTCCGCAACAGCGCCGACGCGGGCGCTGCCGTCGACGATGCGATCGTCCACGGGGCGAAAGCGGTGTGGATGCAACTCGGCGTCATCGACGAAGCCGCCGCGCGGCGCGCCGACAAGGCCGGCCTGGTCGTTGTCATGGACCGCTGCCCCAAGATCGAGATTCCGCGGCTGGGCTTGCTGCGCTAGCCCCTACGAAAGGCTTTGCGTCGCCGACTCGCCGCGATTATCAGCAGCGGGGATGACCGGCATTCGGGACAAAGTGGGGACAAAGAAATCGCGCCTGCCGCATGTCAGCCGCCGGTCGCTGCTCGTCGGCGCCACCGCTGCGGGCGGCCTTGCGCTGGCCTGGTCACTCTGGCCGCGTCATTATGCGCCCAATCTGACCGCTGCGCCCGACGAACATATCTTCAACGCCTTTCTGAAGATCGGCGACGACGGGCATATCGCCGTCGTCGTGCCGCAATGCGAAATGGGGCAGGGCGTCACCACGCTGCTGCCGCAGATCATTGCCGACGAGCTCGGCGCCGACTGGCGCACCATCGCCGTCGAAACCGCGCCGATCAACCCGCTCTATACCAACACACTGCTCGTCGACGAGGATAGCGCCACCTTCATGCCGCGCGCGCTGGTGCCCGATGTCGTCGCCGATGTGCGCAGCTGGGTCCGACGCGAATGGGCGGTGCGCCATGCGGTGATGCTGACCGCCAACAGCTCGTCGATCCGCATGTTCGAGGGGCCGTGTCGCGACGCCGCGGCGCAGGCCCGCACGCTGCTGATGATGGCGGCAGCGAAGCGGTGGGACGCCGACTGGCAGGATTGCGACACGCAGGATGGCTTCGTCACCTGGAAGAACCGCAAGCTGCGCTTCGGCGACGTCGCGGCGGTGGCCGCAACGCTCGATCCTCCGGCCGAACCCGTCTATCGCGCCAACAACAATGACCCGCTCTACGGCAAGGAACTGGCGCGGCTCGACCTGCCGGCAAAGGTTGACGGGTCGGCCAATTTCGCCGGCGACATCCGCCTTCCCGACATGGTTTTCGCCGCGATCCGCCAGGGACCGTTCGGCGCCACCCGGCTCAAGAGCATCAACCGCAAGGCGGGGATGGCGTCGCCCGGCCTGCTCGACATCGTGCTCCACGACCGCTGGATTGCAACCGTCGCGCGCAACTGGTGGGCCGCGAATCGCGCGCTCGACCGCTTCGCACCGCAGTTCGAAACCACCGGGCCGCCGATTTCGAGCGCCGGCATCGACCAGGCGCTGAAGGCCGCGCTCAAGGCTGATGGCTATCGCATCGCCAAAAAAGGCGACGTCGCCGAGGCGATGGAGGGACGCACCAAGGTTGCGGCGCATTACGCCGTCGCGCCCGCGCTTCATGCACCGATCGAGACGCGCACCGCAACCGCCGCTCCCGACGGCGACCGGCTGCGCCTGTGGGTTGCGACACAGGCGCCCGCCCAGTGCCGCGACGCGGTCGCGCGGGCAGTCGGATTGCCGCCGGGCAAGGTGACACTGTTCCCGATGATGGCGGGCGGATCGTTCGACGCCTGTCTCGATCACAGCGTCGCGGTGCAGGCGGCGATCATCGCGACGCAGATCAAGCGCCCGGTGCAGCTCGCCTGGTCGCGCGCCGAAGAAATCATGCGTGACATTCCGCGCGCGCCGGCACGCGCCAAAATCTATGCGACGCTCGACGCCGCTGGCGGGATCGACGCGCTCGTCGCGCGGATCGCGGTGCCATCGACGAACCATGAATTCCGCGCGCGGCTGTTCGACGGAACCCCGGCTGACGTCGCGCAGCGCGAGGCGGCGGGAACGCCCGACGCCGCAGCGGTCGAGGGCGCGGGCGGATCCTATAATTTCCGCCATTTCGCGGTCGATCATTGCCCCGCCGACATAGGCCTGCCGACCGCGCGCTGGCGCGGCAACGCCGACAGCTACACCGCCTTCTTCACCGAATGTTTCATCGACGAAATGGCGGCACGCGCCGGATCGGACGCACTTTCGTACCGGATGGCGATGCTTGGACAGGCGCCGCTCCTCGCCCGCTGCCTGCTCACTGCGACCAGCCTCGCCGGATGGGAAGGCGGGCTTTCGGGCACGGCGCAGGGCCTTGCCTGCCATTCGATGCGCGGCAGCCACATCGCGCTCGTCGCCACCGCCCGGCCCAGCGACCGGGGGCTGCAGGTCGAACAGCTCGTCGCCGTCGTTGACGCCGGGCGGCTCGTCAATCCGGCGATCGCACGCCAGCAGATCGAGGGCGGGCTCGTCTTCGGTCTCGCCGCCGCGGTCGGCGCGACGACCGATTATGACGGCGGCATCGCGACCGCCCGCAAGCTCGGCCAGCTTGGCCTGCCCCGCCTGTCGCAAGTGCCGCAGATCGTCGTCGAATTCATCGACAGCGACCGCGATCCCGGCGGCGTCGGCGAAATCGGCGTGCCCGTCGTCGCGCCGGCGATCGCCAATGCAATGTTCGCCGCAACCGGTCGCCGAATCCGCCGCCTTCCGCTATCGCCCGATCCGCTATGATCGAACGCCCCCTTTCCCATCTCGCGGTACCCGCGCCGCGCATCGGCGTGCTGCTCGTCAACCTCGGCACCCCCGACGCTCCCGAACCAGGTCCGGTACGCCGCTATCTGCGCGAGTTCCTGTCCGACCCGCGCGTCGTCGAAATCCCGCCGCTGCTGTGGCAGCCGATCCTGCGCGGCATCATCCTCAACACGCGCCCGAAAAAGTCGGCCCACGCCTACGCGCAGGTGTGGACCGACGAAGGCTCGCCGCTCGCCGCGATCACCCGGCGCCAGGCCGGAGCGTTACAGGCGGCGCTGGGCGACGATGTCCGCGTATCCTGGGCGATGCGCTATGGCGCTCCGGCAATCGGCGGCGCGATCGACGAACTTGTCGGCGAAGGGTGCCGCCGCATCCTGATTGCCCCGCTCTATCCACAATATTGCGCCGCGACGACGGCGACGGTTGTCGATGCGGTCGGTGCGCATCTTGCGCGCCTGCGCTGGCAACCCACGCTGCGTTTCCTGCCGCCCTATCACGACGATTCCGCCTATATCGCGGCACTTGCCGCGTCGGTCGAGGCGGGGATCGCCGCGCTCGATTTCGCGCCCGATACGCTCGTTGCCAGTTTTCACGGCATGCCCGAACGGACGCTGCATCTGGGCGACCCCTATCATTGCCAGTGCGTGAAGAGCGCGCGGTTGCTGTCCGAAGCGATCGGGCGGCCGGTCGAGATTGCCTTCCAGTCGCGTTTCGGACGCGCCAAGTGGCTCGAACCCGCAACCGACGCGCTGCTCGAACGGCTCGGCCGCGAGGGGCGCCGTGTGGCGATTTTCGCACCGGGTTTTTCGGCCGATTGCCTCGAGACGCTCGAAGAGCTCGCGATCCGCGGCAAGGAGCAGTTCGAGGCGGCGGGCGGGCGCGACTTCGCCTATCTGACCTGCCTCAACGACACCCCGCCAGGAATGGCTATGCTTGAGGTGCTGGTGCGGCGTGAACTCGCCGGATGGCATTGAAATAGCGGGCGCTTACCTCCTGTTTAACTCTGCGTCTTAAGCTGTGTATCCAGCGGCTTCCGGTATATTGCGCCGGCACCCGCGCGGAGACATGCGATGAGCGAACTCGACCGGGCAGCCATGACGCTCGCCGGCCTGACCTTGGCCTTTTTGATCGCGGTCGCCATCGTCTGGTGGATACGCCGCCCCCGCCCGCAGGTTACGCTGCCCAAGGCCCCCAGAATGCCGCGCGAAATCCGCATGCCGCGGCTGCCGCGCCGCGCCGAGCCTGAAATCGAGCCCGTCGAAATCGCGCCCGCGCGCCTCGCGCGGCTGCGCGCCCAACCGGTCTATGACCCGTTGCCCAAAGACGAACCGCCGACCGAGGTCGCTCCAATAGCCGCCGAAACCGACACGCCCTCAGACGCCTTGCCGCCCGAACCGATCGAAGAGATGCTGGCGGCGCAGGTTCAGGCCGTCGAGGCGCAGGCGCACGGCGCATCCGAGCCATTGCCCATCATGGACAGTCCCGCAGCTGGTCACGCCGTGCCTGCCAGCCAGGCGCGACTGGTCGCGCAAATCCCGCCGCGCGACGCGATTCTGACGCACAACTGGGTCGGCGGGCGCCCGCGTCTGCCAGGCGCGATGCCGTGGCCGCGGATCGAGGGCACCGATGCCGACTTTATCGCCCAGATCGCCTGTGCCGATTTGCCTGCCGGACTCTGGGACGGGTTGGGCCCGCGCACCGGCGCACTCGCCTTTTTCGTCCATCCCGAAACGGGCGCGGCGACGGCGCTCCATCTGCCCGAGGTGGGACCGCCACGCGCGGCACCCAAGCCAGTCGGCCGCGCCTATTTCCGTCCCGCCGGGCTCGAAGACGAGGCGCTGCACCGGCTCGCGGTGCGGGCCTTTCCCGAATGGGCGGTCGACGTCCGCGGCGCCGATGCGCCCGGCACGCTGGCCGGGGCGGACGCCGCCGAAGCCTTTTTCGCGGCCACTGGCTATGATCTTGCCGATCCTGCCTTTCATCCGTTCGACTGGCCGACGATGACCGGGCTGGCGGCGCTGCTCGCCGCGCGCCTGCCCACCCTTGAAACCGGCACTGCGCCGCCGCCCGACGCGAGCGACGAGCTGACCGAGGCGCTGGCCGATGCCGCCGCAACCAACCGCGACGCGGCCGAGCGCGCGCGCGAGATATTGGCGATCATCGACGAAAGCGCGGGGCAGGCCGGCTTCTCGGCCTCGGACGCGTCCGCAGTGATGACCGCGCTGCACGCGATCCACTGGTCGCGGGTGGTGATCGAAAGCGATGCCGAAAGCGGCGAGGACCGCACCGAATCGATCACTTTGCCGCTGACGCGCCACCATCCGGATGCCGAGCTGTGGGTCAGCGACTATCGCGCGCTGCTTTTCGATCATGCGCGCCATCGCTGGTGCGCCGACCCCGATTCGCTTTCGGCCCCGGCCCGGGCGCTCTTCGAACCCGTCTGGGCCGCACTCGCCGCCGCCGAGGCGCCTCTCGTAGGCGGGCAGCCGCGCCACTATGCACCCGGCTTCGACGAGGAGCGCGACGCGATGCTCGTCGAATTGCCCGCAAGCGCCTTGACCGGCATCGCGCCCGCGCAGGGCGCCAGCCTGATCCTCGCGATCCGCAAGGCCGATCTTGCCGTCGGAAATTTTGCGGCGCTGAAGGCACTGACCGGAAACTGAAAAACTTTCCCCGCAAAGCCGCGCGATTGACGTTCCGGTCAACTTGCGGCCGCTTCGCGCGCGCCCTAATCAACAACGAAGCAAGATTGTGTGGGAGAGCGAATTCATGACACGCGTAGCAATCGTCACCGGCGGCAGCCGCGGCATCGGCGAGGCCATTTCGCTGGCGCTGAAGGATATGGGCGTGCGCGTCGCCGCCAATTATGCAGGCAATGACGAAAAAGCGCGCGCCTTCACCGAGCGCACCGGCATCCCCGCCTATCGCTGGGACGTCGGCGACCATCAGGCCTGCCTCGACGGCTGCGCGCAGGTTGCCGCCGACCTCGGCCCGATCGACATCGTCGTCAACAACGCCGGGATCACCCGCGACGGCACGCTGGCGCGCATGACCTTCGACGACTGGAACGACGTCATGCGCATCAATCTGGGCGGCTGTTTCAACATGGCCAAGGCGACCTTTGGCGGCATGGTCGAACGCGGCTGGGGCCGCATCGTAAACATCGGGTCGATCAACGGCCAGGCGGGCCAATATGGCCAGGTCAACTATGCCGCCGCCAAATCGGGCATCCACGGCTTTACCAAGGCGCTGGCGCAGGAAGGCGCCAAGAAGGGGGTGACCGTCAACGCGATCGCGCCCGGCTATATCGACACCGATATGGTCGCCGCCGTCCCCGCCCCGGTCCTTGAAAAGATCGTCGCGAAAATTCCTGTGGGGCGTCTCGGCCACGCCGAAGAAATCGCCCGCGGGGTTGCCTTTCTGTGCAGCGAGGACGCAGGCTTCGTCACCGGATCGACGATGTCGATCAACGGCGGACAGCATATGTATTGAGCGCGCGCGCCCTGGCTCAAGACCCTCCCCCCTTTTCATGGGGAGAGGGCCTTGTTCCTCGCTTCAGTCCACCGTTACGCCGACGACCCGCCACGTATCGCCTTCGCGCACCAGCGAAAGCGTTTCGATCACGCCCGCCCTGTTCGTATAATCGGTAAGGAATTTGACCATGCGATAGCCTTCGGGCGGCGCGGGGACATATTCGTCGCCAATCAGGACGCGCGATCTTGCGGCCCCGAGCGGCCCCTGCACCTGCCGTCCCGCATTGGCCCAGGCTTCGACGGTGTTGAGCGCCTTGAACGACTGTCCGGTCGCCTCCCAGCTTGCCTTCCAGTCGCCCTTCTCAACCAGCACAAGCCAGGCGCGCGCCGCGTCGGCGGCCGCGCTTTCGGTCGGCGCAGCAGGCGGCGCCGCGGCGGGCGGACCGCCGGTTCCGGTCACCGAGGAAAAGGCGAGTAAAGCAAGGGCAAGCGACATGAGAATAGCTCCAGCTACCAGGCCGAGCAGCCGCACCGAGCGGCGCTTTCCGGCATGTGGAGCACCATCTCTCACGCCGGCCGCTGCTGGGGCTTCCCCCAAAGGCTTGTCCGCAAATTTTTCGGGGGGGCGATGTTCTATCGCGCGCAGCTTGCGCGCCGCCTCGCGGCTGCTCGACACCGCCATCTTGCGGCGGGCATCGCGCAGCCGTTCGTTGATCGTATGCACCGAAAGCCCCAGTTGCCGCGCCATCGATTTTGCATCGTGCCCATCGACAAGCAGGCGCAGCGTCTCCTTTTCCTTTTCGGTGAGCGTCTGAATGGGTGCTGTCATGGGCCTGCCTGCCGTTGCGCCGGAACCGCGCGGCATTTTACGAATGGCCCGCCGGCGATCTACCCCAAATAATTCGTATCCGCATTTGCCGCGCCGGTTGTAAACCAGCGCGATGACCGCCTCCTATCACCCCCCCGTCAAACGCTCGGTTACGATTGCAGGGCACCCGACGTCGATCAGCCTCGAGCCCGTCTTCTGGGACGCGCTGGAAGTCTCGGCGGTGCAGCGCGGCCTGCCGGTCAATGCGCTCGTCGCGCGGATCGACGTCGAACGGATGGAGGCCCCCGATCCGCCGAACCTGACCTCGGCAATCCGCCAATGGCTGTGGCATGCACTCCTTGGCGATCAGACGGCGGCGTAAACCGCCTGCCCGAAGGCCGCGCCCTTGTCGCCGGCATGATGCAGGAACAGCGATGGCTCGATCAGCTCGAGTTCCATGATGTGCAGCACGCCCGCCGCATCGCCGACCATGTCGACGCGCGCATAGACGGGCGGCGCGGGCGCGGCGGCAAGCGCCGCGGCGGCGAGCAGGCGCGCCGCCTCGCTCGCTTCCCATCCCGTCTCGCGCCCGCCGAACTGTTCCTGGACGCGGAAATCGCCCGACGCGGGGCGCTTGACGATGGCATGGCTGAAGGCGCCGCCGAAAAAGAAGAGCGAATACTCCCCGTCGGCGAGGATGCCGGGCATCAGCGGCTGAACAAGGCGGCGGCGTCCCAGCCCATCGGCGGGGATCGGGGCGCCGGGCGCGATACGGTGCGTCCCGTCGGCACCGCCCGAAATCGCGGGCTTCACTACCACCTCTTCCACGCCGAGCGCCGCGCGCGCCTGCGCCAGCGATACGTCGTCCAGCGCCGCGACCTCGACCGTCGGCACCACCGCAACGCCCTTCGCGCCAAGCTCGGCAAGATAGGCCTTGTCGCTGTTCCAGCGCAGCACCGGCACCGGATTGACGACGGGCAATCCCGCGAGCCGGTCGAGCAGCGCATACCAGACGGCAACGTCGCGCTGGTAACCCCAGGCGAACAGCGGCAGGATCAGGTCGAACCTGGTCAGGTCGCCGGGATCGGTCCAGACGCGCTGCTCGACCGCCAACCCGGCCGCCGCCAGCGCCGCCGCCTTGCGCGCGAAGGCGGGCCGCCAATTTTCCTCATAATCGGGTGCCGGGACGAGGATCGCGACGCGCGGTTGGAACGGCATAGAGCCTCCTGAAGCCCTCCCCCTAAGGGGAGGGTCAGACCTGTTACCGGCCGAGCAGCCCGCGCGCCTGCCCCGCAATGTGCGACAGCATCGCGCCATTGGGATTGGGGATGGTGCGCGCGCGGTCGACCGTCGTGCGGAATTGCGCGACGCGCGGTCCGTTCGCTTCCAGCCATTTGCTGACCCCGGCATCGAGATCGCCCTTGGGCAACCCCGCGAGGAAGCTCAGCCGCATCTGCTGGAAATCGCGCGCCAGGCTGTTGACGAGCAGGCGTTCCCACGGGTCGGCAGGACTCATGTGCGCCGCCAGCGTCTGCGCCCAGTCGAGCCCGAGCGCGTCGCCCAGATGGGTGAAGGCCCGCGTCACCCCGACCTCATCGTCGCCGCGCCGTTCGGCAAGGTCGACGATTCCGATCGCGCCGTCGGTCTTGAACAGGCGGACGACCGCCGCGGTCAGCGCCCCGGGCGCGCCGGCGTCGAGCAGCTGCTGCGCCAGCGCGTCCCACTGACGCCGCACCGACGCGCTGAGCAGCGTGTCGACTGTCGCGGTCAGGCGATCGACGCCGGGTTCGAGCCGCGCAACGAGCGCGCCCGGCTGCGCCAGGCCGGGGCTGACGCGCAGCAGGTCGGCCATCTGCGATGCCATCGCCGAGGCGGCCTGGCTGAACAGCGACAAGCGGATGGATTCGTTTATCCCCGCGCTGTCGAGCGACGCCCACAGCCCCTTCATGTCGAGCAAGCGTTCGACGGCGACGAACGCCGCCGCGACCTCACCCAGCGAGCAGCCCTCTTCTTCGACCAGTTCGAGCGGGTGGACGATGCCCATGCGGTTGACGATGCGGTTCGCAAGCTTGGTCGCAATGATCTCGCGGCGCAGCTGGTGATCGGCGATCGCCCCCGCGAAATCGCGCTGCATCTCGGCAGGGAAGGCCGCAGCAAGGTCGCTCGCCAGCGCGGGATCGTCGGGCAAGGCGCTCGCTTCGATCGCGTCTTGCAGCGCCAGCTTCGCAGTCGATAGCAGCACGGCGAGTTCGGGCCGCGTCAGCCCGCTCCCTTCGGCCGAGCGGCGCAGCAGCTCGTCGTTCGCCGCCAGCCCTTCGACCTTGCGGTCGAGCCGGCCCGATGCTTCGAACGTCTCCATGATCCGCACCAGCGACGGCACCGCGGCAGCGCCACCCTTTTCGGCGATCGACAGCGCGAGCGCCTGCAGTCGGTTGTCCTCGAGCACCAGCGCCGCGACATCGTCGGTCATGCGGACGAGCAGCGCGTCGCGATCATCCTGGCTCAGCCGGCCTTCGGCCATCTCGCGGTTGAGCGCGATCTTGATGTTGACCTCATTATCCGAACAGTCGACGCCGGCGCTGTTGTCGATGAAGTCGGTGTTGATACGCCCGCCCTTCGCCGCAAAGGCGATACGCGCGGCCTGCGTGACGCCCAGATTGGCGCCCTCACCCACCGCGCGGACGCGCAGATCCTCGGCATCGACGCGCAGCGCGTCGTTGGCGGGATCGCCGACCTCGGCATTATTCTGGCCCGCCGCCTTCACATAGGTGCCGATGCCGCCGAACCACAGCAGATCGGCGGGCGCGCGCAGAATGGCGGAGATCAGTCCGGCGGGGTCGATTTCAGCAACCGAAAGACCCAGCAGCGCCTGCACCTCGGGGGTCAGCGGGATGCTCTTCTGGCTGCGCGCGAAAACGCCGCCGCCCTTCGAGATCAGCTTCTTGTCATAATCGTCCCAGCTCGACCGGGGCAGTTTGAACATGCGGTCGCGTTCTTTCCAGCTCTTGGCCGGATCAGGATCGGGATCGAGGAAAATGTGACGATGGTCGAAGGCCGCGCACAGCTTGATCGCCTTCGAGAGCAGCATGCCGTTGCCGAACACATCGCCCGACATGTCGCCGCAACCGACGACACGGATCGTGTCGGTCTGCACGTCGATGCCCATTTCGGCGAAGTGACGCTGGACCGAAACCCACGCGCCCTTGGCGGTGATGCCCATCGCCTTGTGGTCATAGCCTTTCGACCCGCCGCTCGCGAACGCATCGCCGAGCCAGAAGTCACGCTCCATCGCAAGTCCGTTGGCGACGTCGGAGAAGGTCGCGGTACCCTTGTCGGCGGCGACGACGAAATAGGGGTCTTCGCCATCGCGGATCACGACGCCCTTGGGGTGCACCACCTTGCCGCCGACGATATTGTCGGTGATCGACAGCAGTGACCGGATGAAGATGCGATAGCATTCGGTGCCTTCGGCGAACCAGGCGTCGCGATCCTCGGCCGGGCTCGGCAACTGCTTGGGATAGAAGCCGCCTTTCGCGCCGGTCGGGACGATGACGGCGTTCTTGACGCGCTGCGCCTTCATCAGCCCCAGAATTTCGGTACGGAAGTCGTCGCGCCGGTCGGACCAACGCAGGCCACCGCGCGCGACCGGGCCGGCGCGCAGATGGATGCCCTCGACGCGCGGGCTGTACACCCACACCTCGCGCCACGGCAGCGGCTTGGGCAGCCCCGGAACCAGGCTCGAATCGATCTTGAACGCCAGCGCCTCGGCCGCGGCGGGCGCAAAGGCGTTGGTGCGCAGCGTCGCGCCGATCACCGCATGGAACAGGCGCAGGATTCGGTCGTCGTCGATCGACTGGATCGCTGCAAAGCCGGTCTGGATTTCGGCGGCGAGCTCTTCGGCGCGCGCCGCATCCTTTGCCTGGGGGTCATGGAGCGCACGGAAGCGATCGACGAGCGCGGCGGTCAGCGCCGGGGCGCCGCGCAGCGCCGCCACCACCGTATCCATGCCATAGCTCGATCCGCCCTGGCGCATGTAGCGGAACCAGGCGCGGAGCCACACGATCGCCTGTGGATCGGTCTGCGTCACCAGCACGAGCTGGTTGAACGCGTCGTTTTCGGCCTTGCCATCGAGCACCGCGGCAATCGCGCCCTCGATCGTCTCCACATGCGGCATCAGGGCGGTTTCGTCGACATTGGCGGGCAAGCGCAGCGAAAAATCGTGGATGAAGGTTGCCTCGGCATCGCCCTCACCGCCGCCATGGACGTGCAATTCGGTCGGGATTTCCTCGAGCACCTCGAACCCGAAATGCTCGAGCGCCGGAACCACGTCCGACAGCGCGAGCGGTCCGGCCGCACTATAGACCTTCAGCCGCAGCCGGTCGTCGCCGTCGAGGCTCTTTTTCGCCAGCCGCACATTGCGCGGGCGGTCGGCATCGAGGTCGCGCAGACGCAGGATGTCGCGCGCCGCCTCTTCGGGATTATAGAGATTGCGGTAATTGGCGGGGAACAGCGGGGCGAAGCGCGCAGCAAGCGCCGCCGCGCGGCCCGGATCGCCGCGGCGCGCCAGCGCGCCTTCGACCTCGGGCTGCCAGCCGCGCACCATCTGTTCGAGCTGAGCGTTCAGCGCTTCGGTATCGGGCACGATGCCGCCGCCGCGCAGGTCGAGCGTGTAGCGCAGCAAGGCAGCGCCGCCATCTTCGAGCGCCATCGTCCAGCCTATGACCCCCGCCTTGGCCTCGCGCACCAGCAGCGACTCGATCGCCAGCCGGCGACCGGTCGACACCTCGTCGCGCGGCAACCAGACAAAGGTGAAGAGATGGCGGCCGAGCGGACTGCGTATCATCACCAACTTCGGGCGCGGGCGATCGGTAATCGACATCGAGGTGAGCACCAACTCTTCGAGCGATTCGGCGTCGAACGCGATCAGCAAGTCGTGGGGCAGCGCGGTCAAAGCGTGCGCGAGCGCCTTGCCCGCGTGGCCGCCGGGGTCGAAGCCGAATTTGGCCATAAGCGCCTCGAGCTGCGCGCGCAGCACGGGCACCTTGGCGGGCGGCGTCGACAGCGCGGCGCTGGTCCAAAGACCCGCATGGATCGACAGGCGCTCGACCGTCTTGCCCTTCATCTCGGGAACGACGACCAGATCGAGCAGCACGCGGCGATGCACCGACGACAGGCGGTTCGACTTGATGAGGAGCGGCGCCGTGCGGCCCTTTTCAAACCAGGCAAAGGCCGCTTCGAGTGCGGTTTCGGACAGGATTTCGCTCGTCCCCGCGGCACAGATGCCCAGCGGGTCGTGGCGCTTGCCGTCGCGCGTGCGCCATTCATGGCCGAGCTGCGTCATCGCGCCGCTTTCGAACCAGCGCAGCAGCTCGGCGCCATCGCCGTCGGCGCGCATCGTCGAATCGGCGAGCATCGCGGCGCGCATCGCCTTCCAGTCGGCGACCGCAGCGCGCACATCGGCGAGCGAGGCTTCGAGCGCATCGAGCAGACGGCGCCGGGCGCGGGCGTCGCCGCGTTCGAGCTCCATATAGATGACCGACTCGCGCGCACCGTCCTTGCCGGCGTCGACCGCGGTCAGATGATTTTTCGCGTCGCGCTCGACCGAAACCACCGGGTGGAGGATGCGGTGCACGGCAAGACCCTGCGCGCCCGCGATCTGCGAGGTCGAATCGACGAGGAAGGGCATGTCGTCGTTGACGACGACCAGGCGCATCCGGCGGTCAGTGCCGTCAGCCGCCACCGGCTCAAGCAGGAACGACGGTTGGCCCGGCGCCCGGTCGAGCGACGCGCGGGCGGCGAATTCGCCCGCTTCAGCCAGCGCCTTGGCATCGAGGTCGTCGCTCTCGCCGGGCAGCGCGCTGCCCTGCAAGGCGGCCTGATAGGCCTTGGCGAATTTCGCAGGAACTTGCGCCGCCGGCGACGTGCCGGCTGCGGTGTCTTCAGTCGATTTTTCAGGCATAGGGTTGCAGCATCCCGGACCAAGTTGAAGCGAGCATCCGCCGGGGGGACGGCGGCGCCTTGCGCTACGGCTCCCTATGCGCCCGCGCCGCGAAAGGCTCAAGACCCCCCGCGCATGCCGCGCAAAATTATTTCAACTTTTGGATTGTCTGTTACGCTACTCGGGTCAATCGGCCGGGGTGATCGCGATTGCCTTCTTCGCCAGCTTCGCAACCAGCGCCGGATCGTCGGCCGCCTTGGCGACGATGCCGATGTGTCCGCCGGGCATCGCGCGCGCAATCAGCACCACGAATTCGGCATCGCCCGCATCATGCTCCAGGATCAGCGCCGGGTGCGCGGTGCGCAGCGCCGCCAGTTGCTCGTCAACCTTCGCCGCTGCATCGCCCGCGGGCTTGCGGCGCGCGCGCGTATCCTTGACCAGACCCTTGAGCCCGCCCGGATAGCGGTCGAGATAGGCGGGAAGCGACCCGCGCTCCAGCCCCGCGTCCTTCGCATGGCCGAGCACGCAGGCATATTCGGCGAGGCGCGTCTTGTCGTAGGAGGCGCCGAACACCAGCTTGACGACTGGCGTCATTGGCGCACGCTCCTGCGCCTGCAGCCCCGCATCCTCGAGCAATTCGGCGAAGGCGTCGGGCTTCGCTTCGGCGGCGAGCGCGAAATCCCACGCCTTGCCAACCGCCTGATAGAGCGCGCTGCGGCTGCGGCTGTCGGCCGCCATCGCGCGTTCTGCGGTCTCGCGCGCCAGCGCCAGCCAGTCGGCCAGCTCGGCATCTTCACCCGGTCCGGCCGCGCCATCTTCGACAGTCTCGTTGGCGGCATCATCACCCTTGGCAGCCGGTACTACAGGATCGTCGAAGCGCTCGGTCAGCAGCATCACATCGCCAAAGGCAACCGCTTCGGGCAGGGCGTCGCCGAGCGCGGCGAAGCCCGGCGCCGCTTCGTCGTCGATCTGCTCCGAATCGGGGCCGTCGGCCCACACTGGCACGGGTGCGGTCAGCGGCGCAGCGCTGCGCAGCGCCTGCTCGACCGACAGTTGCAGCTCTTCAGCCTGCTCTGCGGCAACCGCTTCCTTCCAGTTGATGACGCCCATGATAAAATCGATGGTGTCGTCGTCGGACGAAAAGGGCAGCAGGATGCCGCGGTACATGATTGTCATGCCGCGATCGTTGACGAACTCGGCCTCGAAGCCGATCGGCGCGCGGTTGGCGATGATCTGGAGATAATGGTCGGTCAGCCGCGACAGCAGCGACCGCCCCGGAATCTGGCTGATATAATGGACATCCTCGTCGATCTGCGATTCTTCACGCAGCCGGTCGCCGAGATAGGAGATGCCCGGATTTTCGATACCCGCGGTAAAATCGAGCAGCACCGCATTGGGCCCGAAGTCGGCGCCGTCGAGGTCGAGATCCTCGACCGACGGATAGGCGCGGTCGGCAAGCAGCGATGCCCAATGATTATAGGCGCGCACCTGCATCCGCCGTTCGTCGACACCGACAGCCGGCGGCGCATCGATCGCGCCATCGTCCTGATCGTGGCTGCCCGAAAGCAGTCCGCGCATGCTGTCCATCATTTGTCCCCAGTCGCAAACATCGGGGATGTCATGCACCGACAGTGGTAAAAGTGGCGTAAACGATGCGCTCCGCAGGCACCGCGCGCCGCGCCGTCAGGCGAGCGTGGTGGCGATCGGCAGCCCGGCCTTCAGCGTCAGCGTGACCGGCGTGCGCTCGGCAATGTCGGCCATGCGCGCGCGCTGTTCGTCGTCGAGCCCGACGATCGCCAGCGTGCGGTCGATCCGCTTCTCCTCGCGCCCCGACAGGCGCAGGCCGACCTCGACCGATTCGAGCGGCCAGCCCTTGCGGTCGGCATACATACGCAGCGTGATCGCGGTGCACGCGCCCAGGCTCGCGAGCAGCAGATCATAGGGCGCCGGGCCCACCGCGCCGCCGCCGAGCGCGGGCGGCTCGTCGGCGATCAGCGCATGGCCGCCGACATCGATCTCGGTGCGATAGCGGTCCTTGCCGATTCGCGCGCTGCCTTGCGCCATGCCATCCTCCTGCATCCTGCGTCGCGCGCAGCCTATCAGATGCACCGCTCGTTGCCAGCCACCGTGCGCAGCTGGCATAGACGGCCCCGCAGGGGAGGCGAGGATGCAGACAAGAATGGGAGCAGGACCGCTGCTCGACGCGCGCGGGCAGCTCGCCGAACGCGGCTGGGCGACCGCCGAGGTGCGCCGCTACGACCGTGCGCGGATCGCGGCGGGCAAGCTGCGGATCAAGGAGTGGGACTATTATTGCATCCTCACCGACGCCTTCGGGATCGCGCTGACCGTCGCTGACAATGGCTATCTGGGCTTCCTCGGCGTGTCGTGGATGGATCTGGCGGCTCGAACCGCGATCAACGACGGTGCGGTGATCCCTTGGCCGATGGGCCGCATGCGGCTGCCCGAAAGCGCCGATGCGGGCGATATCGAACAGCGCCGCGGCGGCATGCTGCTGCGCTTCCGGCATGAACCGGGCGGCCGGCGGCTGACGGTCGAGGCCCCGAATTTCGGCGGCGGACAGGGTCTCGCGGGCGAATTATGGCTCGCGCAGCCGCCGATGGACCGCATTGTGATCGCCACGCCTTTCTCGGGGGCGCCAAGGGCCTTCTATTATAATCAGAAAATCAATTGCCTCGCCGCCGAGGGCGAGATTCGCGTGGGGAACACCCTCCATAGCTTCAGCCCCGACCGCGCCTCTGGCGTGCTCGACTGGGGGCGCGGCGTCTGGACCTACGACAATGTCTGGTATTGGGGGTCGGCCTCGGGAATGACGGACGGACGCCGCATCGGCTTCAACATCGGTTACGGCTTCGGCGACACGGCGGCGGCATCGGAGAATATGGTCTTCGTCGACGGCACCGCGCACAAGCTCGACCGCATCGCCTTTCATATGCCGGCGGGCGGACCCGACACAGGGCCGTGGCGCTTCACGAGCAACGACGGACGGTTCGAAATGACGATGGACCCGATCGTCAATCGCCACCACAGCACCAACCTCGGCCTGTTCAGGACGGTGCAGGATCAGGTTTTCGGCCGCTTTTCAGGGCGCATCATCCTCGACGACGGCAGCGCGCTCGACATTGCCGGGCTCACGGGCTTTGCCGAAGAAGTGCGCAACCGCTGGTAGTCGGTGCTGTGCGCCTGCGCACAGCAATCCACACCCTTGCGCCCTATCCCCGAATGCGAGACTATCGCGGTCCATCGGGGGAGACATCCGGGGTCGCGGTTCAGCCATTGGGTGGAGACCGACTATGACAGGGAATGACCAGCAGCCGCGCTCGATCGTCGATCGCGTGAAGAATATCTTGCTCCAGCCCGCGCGCGAGTGGGAAGTGATCGACGGCGAAGCCGAAACGATCGGCGGCCTTTATCGCCGCTATATCATCCCGCTGGCGGCGATTCCCGCTGTGGCGGGGCTGATCGGCATGCTCGCCTTCGGCTTTTCGGTAATGGGCTTCACCTATCGCCCCTCGGTCGGCTCGGCCGTCGCCTCGGCCGTCGTGCAATATGCAACGACCTTGATCGGGGTCTTCATCCTCGCGCTCATCATCGACGCGCTCGCCCCCAGCTTCGGTGCGACACAGAACCGCGTCCAGGCGTTCAAGGTCGCGGCCTATTCGGGCACCGCGAGCTGGGTCGCGGGCATCTTCGCGATCCTGCCCGCACTTTCCTGGCTGTCACTGCTCGGCCTCTACGGCCTCTATCTCCTTTACCTCGGCCTGCCCCGCCTGATGCGCGCGCCGCAGGAAAAGGCGATGACCTACACGATCCTGATCGTCGTCGCGGCGATCGTCGTCGCACTCGTCATCGGCGCGATTACTGCCCCGATCACCGCGACCTTCATGCGGGGGTTCTAGGCAAGAAGGCGGACCGGCGAGGGCGGGGGCGGTGCGATCGCCGTCTCCCGCCGTCAGTCCGCCAGTTGCTCGAGCGCCCATCGCGCGGCGTCGGCGACCATCGGCGATGTGTCGCTTGCCAGCGCCACCAGGCGCGGCCGCAAACTGCGATCGCCGCTGTTGCCCGCCGCAATCGCGGCGTTGCGTACCATGCGGCCCCGCCCGATCCGCTTGATCGGCGAGCCTGAAAAGACCTGCCGGAACCCCGTATCGTCGAGCGCGAGCAGATCG
Source organism: Sphingopyxis sp. P1IMeth2 (assembly GCF_900185685.1). Taxonomy (NCBI): domain Bacteria; kingdom Pseudomonadati; phylum Pseudomonadota; class Alphaproteobacteria; order Sphingomonadales; family Sphingopyxidaceae; genus Sphingopyxis; species Sphingopyxis sp. P1IMeth2. The sequence continues at coordinate 837,241 of NZ_FYAT01000001.1, read as the reverse complement.
GCGAGCGCGGGCGCCGCCAGTTCGCCGCGCGGCAGAAACGCCTGGTGCCGCGCCGCGGTGTCGGCAAACTTGTTCCACGGACACACCGCCAGACAATCGTCGCAGCCATAAACGCGGTTGCCGATTGCGCGCCGGAATTCGGTCGGGATCGGTCCATCATGCTCGATCGTCAGATAGGAGATGCAGCGGCGGGCATCGACGCGATAGGGCGCGGGAAAGGCCGCGGTCGGGCATGCCTGCTGACAGGCGGTGCAACTGCCGCACCGGTCGCGTCCGGGAACCGAAGGCACGAGATCGAGCGTGGTGTAGATCGCGCCCAGAAACAGCCAGCTGCCATGCTCGCGGCTGACCATATTGCTGTGCTTGCCCTGCCAGCCGAGCCCGGCAGCGGCGGCGAGCGGCTTTTCCATCACCGGCGCGGTGTCGACAAAGACCTTCACCTCGGCGCCCGGCGCCTCGGCGACGAGCCAGCGCGCGACATGCTTCAGCGCCTTTTTGACGACGTCATGATAGTCGGCTCCCTGCGCATAGACCGAGATGCGGCCGCGGTCGGATGCCCCAGCGAGCGCCAGCGGATCGGTGCCGGGGGCATAGCTCATGCCGAGCGCGATCACCGACCGCACCTCGGGCCACAGCCCTTGCGGCGATCCGCGCTGTTCGGCGCGGCTTTCCATCCAGATCATGTCGCCGTGGCATCCGTCGGCGAGCCATTGCGCCAGCCGCGCCGCGGTTTGCGGCGCCGCGTCGGCGCGCGCGATGCCGAACGCCGCGAAGCCATGCGCGCGCGCGGTGGCCGCGAGCCGCTCTTCGATCGGGGGCAAGGCATTGGAAAGCATTGCGCCCCTATACGACAGGCGGCGGGCCGTGCCATAGAGCGATGATACAGTGATGATATGCAGGCCGATTCAGCGAGCGGGGACCAGCGTTTGACCGATTATTGCGTGGAGGCGCGCGGCCTCACCAAATATTTCGACGAATTCAAGGCAGTCGACCATGTCGACCTCGAGGTACCGGTCGGCAGCATCTATGGCGTTCTCGGTCCCAATGGCGCCGGCAAGACCACCAGCCTGCGCATGACGCTGGGCATCATCGATCCCGACGAGGGGACGAGCCGCCTCTTTGGCAGCCACAAGCCGCAATCGGTGCGCCACCGCATCGGCTATCTGCCCGAAGAACGCGGCCTCTATCCCGGTATGAAGGCGCGCGAGGCGATCGCCTTCATGGGGGCGCTGCGCGGGCTCGACTGGGGCGAAGGTCGCCGCCGCGCCGCGACCTTCATGGCCGAACTCGGGCTCGAACGCGTCATCGACGAAAAGATCCGCAAGATGTCGAAGGGCATGGCCCAGATGGTTCAGCTCATCGGCTCGATCGTCCATGCTCCCGACCTGATCGTGCTCGACGAACCCTTTTCGGGACTCGACCCGGTCAATCAGGAGCGGCTTGAAACGCTCGTGCGGCGCGAACGCGATCGCGGCGCGACGATCCTTTTCTCCACCCATGTGATGGCGCATGCCGAGCGACTATGCGACCGGCTCGCGATCATCGCGCGGTCGCAGCGCCGCTTCGAGGGCACGGTCGACGAGGCGCGCGCGCTGCTGCCGATGCAGGTGCGCTACGCACCGCGCACCGGCGCCGACGATGGCGTGATCGCGGCGCTGCTGCCCGCCGATGCGCAGCGGCGCGGCGACGCTTGGCATTTTGCGATCGACGACGCGGGGGTTGAACCGCTGCTCGCGCGGATCACCGCCAGCGGGCATGGCGTCGCCGGCCTGTCGATCGCCCGCCCCGGCTTGCACGATGCCTTCGTCCATATCGTGCGCCAGGTCGACGCGGGCTTCGCCGCCGACGCCGCCGAAGAAGCCGCTGCGGAGGCAAGCGCATGACTCCCTTTCTGAAAAATATGGCTGTCGTCGCGCGCCGCGACTTTCTTGCGATCGTGGCGACGCCGACCTTTCTCCTCTTCCTGCTCGCACCGCTGTTCATGCTCGGCATGAGCCTGGTCGGCGGCCTCGGTGCATCGCAGCTCGCCGACAGCGCGCGCGGCGCAGGGCGGATCGTCGTTGTCGCCGACGCCGGCGATGTCGCGGCGCTGCGCAGCGCCGACACACGCTTGCGCGACGCGCTGGGCGGCCGCGGTCCCGCGACGCTCGACGTGCGGATCGCCTCGCCGAAGGGCGATGATCCGCTGGTCATCGCGCAGGAAAAGGGCGCCGACACCTATGCGGTGATGGTCGGCCCGCTCGCCGCGCCGCGCATCGTCGAACGCGAGGAGGGTAGCCGCTCGGGCCGCTATCTCGCGCTGCTCGCGGAAGAGGTGTTGCGCGACCGCGCCGCCGGCGCGGTGCCGCCGGTCGCACCGCATTTCGAATCGATCCGCAGCGGCGGGACGAGCATCGCCGTGCAGCAGTCGATGGGCTTCGGCGCGGTCTTTGCGATCTTCCTGATGACGCTGCTGCTCGCGGGGCAGACCGTCAGTTCGCTGGCAGAGGAAAAGGGCAACAAGGTCATCGAAATCCTCGCCGCCGCGGTGCCGCTCGAAAGCGTCTTTCTCGGCAAGTTGCTCGGCATGCTCGGCGTCGCGGTGCTGTTTATCGCCTTCTGGCTTGCGATTGCGGCAGGAGGCGGGTTGATCGCGGCAACCCAGATCGACCCGGCCACGCTCTCGGCGGCAGGCGCGGGCAAGCCGGTCGCGGCGATGCTCGCGGTGCCGGCTACCGGCTGGGGCTTTTTCGTCGGCATCTGCTTCGTCTATTTCATCATGGCTTTCCTGCTGCTCGGCGCGGTGTTCCTCGGTGTCGGCGCGCAGGCAGGAACGGTGCGCGAAATCCAGATGCTCAGCCTGCCGATCACCATCTTTCAGGTCGGCATGTTCAGCCTCTCTTCGGCCGCCGCGAGCGCGCCGGGCAGCCCGCTCGCGCGCTTCGCCGAAATCTTTCCCTTTTCGTCGCCCTTCGCGATGGCGGCGCGCGCCGCGACCGACGATGCGAAGGCGGTCCATCTGCTTGCGCTCGGCTGGCAGCTGCTCTGGGTCGCGCTCGTCATCTTCCTCTCGGTCCGGATGTTCCGCGCCGGGGTGCTGAGCGGCAAGGCGGGCTGGAAATTCTGGAAACGGCGGCAACGCGCGTGACCTCGGGCGACCGTTGCCATTTCTAGGGTGATCGCCCCAAAGCCTCATTGACAAAACTGTAAATAGTGGCATTCTGCAACCCAATCGGCCGCGCCCGACGGCCTTGAGAGGAGCTGCCCCCAATGGCCACCCAGATTCGCGTCGAACCCGAAACCGTCAATCCGCTCGACGTCAGCCGCGCCGACATGTGGCGCGAGGATCGCTGGCAGCAGCCGATGGCGCAGCTGCGCGCCGAATCGCCGATCTATTATTGCGACGATTCGAAATTCGGTCCCTATTGGTCGGTGACGACCTACAAGCCGATCCAGCATATCGAGGCGCTGCCCAAGATATTCTCCTCCTCGTGGGAATATGGCGGCATCACCGTCGCAGGCGACGGCATCGAACATCTGCAGGAGGGCGAAATCCCGATGCCGATGTTCATCGCGATGGACCCGCCGCAGCACACGGCGCAGCGCCGCACCGTCGCCCCGGCCTTCGGCCCCTCCGAAATCGAACGGATGCGCGCCGACACGCTGCGCCGGACAAGCGAAGTGCTCGATTCGCTGCCGATCGGCGAAACATTCGACTGGGTCGAAAAACTGTCGATCGAACTGACGACGCAGATGCTCGCCATCCTGTTCGACTTTCCCTTTGAAGAACGCCACAAGCTGACTGCCTGGTCCGACGCGCTCGGCGACATCGAAAGTTTCAATACCCTCGAAGAACGCCAGGCCCGTCTCGCGATCGCATTCGAAATGGGCGCCGCGTTCAAGGAATTGTGGGACCGCAAGGCGCAGAATCCCGGTACGCACGACCTGATTTCGATCATGCTCCAGTCGGATGCGATGAGCCACATGAGCCATGAAGAATTCATGGGCAACCTCATCCTGCTGATCGTCGGAGGCAATGACACGACGCGCAATTCGATGTCGGCCTACGCCTACGGCCTCCATCTTTTCCCCGAGGAGCGCGCGAAGCTGGAGGCAAATCACGATCCCGAACTCGCGGTCAACGCGATGCACGAGATCATCCGCTGGCAGACCCCGCTGGCCCACATGCGCCGCACCGCGACCGAAGACACCGAATTGTTCGGGCACCAGATCAAGAAGCGCGACAAGATCGCGCTGTGGTACGCGTCGGCGAACCGTGACGAGAGCATCTTCCCCGACGGCGACCGGATCATCGTCGACCGCGAAAATGCGCGGCGCCACCTCGCCTTCGGTTACGGCATCCACCGCTGCGTCGGCGCACGCGTCGCTGAGCTTCAGCTTACCGCGCTGATCTCCGAAATGCAGCGGCGGCGGCTGCGCGTGAATGTGGTCGGGGAACCCGACCGGGTGAACGCCTGCTTCGTCCACGGCTATCGCCACCTGCCCGTGGTGCTCGAGAAATATTGACGCGGCGTTGAAACCGGGAGCAGACCGGCATCGTATCTAGAAGGCAGAGGAGCCTGCCATGATCGAACGTCGTTATCTGCTTTCCGGTCTCGCCTTGGGCGGCGCGATGATTGCCGCGCCGATGCTCTTCGCCAAGCCCGGCAAGCGCCCGCTGGCACAGCCGGGCTGGCGCCTCACCGATGCCGAGTGGAAAAAGCGCCTCTCCGCGACGCAATATGCGGTGCTGCGGGAGGCCGCGACCGAGCGCCCCTACACCAGCCCGCTCAACAAGGAGCATCGCGCCGGCACCTTTGCCTGCGCGGGCTGCGCGCTGCCGCTGTATTCGAGCAAGACCAAATATGACAGCGGCACCGGCTGGCCGAGTTTCTGGGCGCCGCTGCCGGGCGCGATCGCAACGTCGGTCGATCATGAGCTCGGCTATCCGCGGACCGAGGTGCATTGCCGGCGCTGCGGCGGCCACCTGGGTCATGTCTTCGACGACGGGCCGAAGCCGACCGGCAAGCGCTATTGCATGAACGGCGCCGCGCTCCGCTTCATTCCCGCCTGACCACGCGCCGATTGGTGCACGCTCCAAACGAAAAGGCCCGGCGGATCGCTCCGCCGGGCCTTTGCCGTTCCGATGCGCCGCCGCTTAGTCGCGGCTGCCCATCAGGTTGAGCAGGAAGGTGAACATGTTCACGAAGTCGAGGTAGAGCGTCAGCGCGCCCATCACCACCGACTTGCCGACGAAGTCGGTACCGCGGACATAGAAATACATGCTCTTGATCTTCTGCGTGTCATAGGCGGTGAGGCCGGCGAACAGCAGCACGCCAATCACGCTGATCGCGAGGTTGAGCGCGGTCGACTGCACGAAGAGGTTGATCAACATCGCAACGAGGATGCCGACGACGCCCATGATCAGGAAAGTGCCGAAACCCGACAGATCCTTCTTGGTCGTGTAGCCATAGAGGCTGAGACCGAGAAAAGCCGCTGCGGTCGCGAAGAAGGTCGTCGCGATCGAGGTCTGGGTGAAGGCGAGGAAGATCGTCGACATCGACAGACCCATGATCGCCGCATAGCCCCAGAACAGCGCCTGCGCCGCGCCGGTCGACAGCTTGTTGATCCCGAAGCTGAGCACCATCACGAAAGCGAGCGGTGCGAGCATGACAACCCACATCAGCGGGCTGCCGATCAGCGACAGGGTGAAACCCGTCGAATAGGCGAGCATCGCGACGATGCCGGTAAGCAGCACGCCCGAGCCCATATAGTTATAGACCGACAGCATGTACGACCGCAGGCCGGCATCGACGGCCTGATCCATCGCGCTCGCGCTGCCAGGAAAGCCGGACGCCGCCATATTGGGGTCGTTCCAATTAGCCATTTTCAAATCTCCATCACCGGCCAGCCCATACCGGCCGTACTCCCAATATCAGTATTTTCGCCCTCCGTTTCAAGCGAAACCGGTCCGGGCGCCTTCGGCGCTGTCGCGCGCGGTGCAAAAGCCCTATGACGGGGCGCACCATGTCCACGCACCGCCTGTTCGTCGCCCTGCGCCCGCCGCGGCCGATTCGCGCCCGGCTGATCGCAGCAATGCATGGCATTTCGGGCGCACGCTGGCAGGATGACGATCAGCTTCACCTGACCTTGCGCTTCATCGGTGAAGTCGATCACCACCGGGCCGAGGATGTCGCCGCGGCGCTCGGCGCGTTGCACGCCCCCGCCATCGCCGCACGCATCGCGGGGGTCAGCCTGTTCGAGCGTCATGGGCGGCCGCACATGGTGTGGGCAGGGGTTGAGCCCGCCGAACCGGTCGCGGCGCTGCACCGCAAGGTCGACCAATTGCTGACGCGCAGCGGGATCGAGAAGGAGACGCGCGCCTTTCTGCCGCATGTCACGCTGGCGCGGCTCAATCGCGGATCGGGGCCCGTCGCACCCTTTCTTGCCCTGAACGGCGATCTGGCGACGCCCGACTTCGTCTTCGGTCATGTCACCCTTTATGAGAGCGAGCTTGGCCATGGCGGGTCGCGCTATCATCCGATCGCGCGCTATCCGCTCGACGACCCGGTCGCGGCAACCAGCGCGGCGGCAACCGCGCTGACATCGGCCCAGGTTTCGGCAAAGCCATCGTCGGCGCCATAATAGGGATCGGTCACGCTCTCGCCCGCCCGTCCGGGTACGAGATCGAGCATCAGCATCAGCCGCGCCGTCGCGTCCCCCGGGGCGAGCGCACGCGCGGTCCGCAGATTGTCGGCGTCGGCAGCCAGGATCAGATCGAAGCGGTGAAAGTCGCCGCGCACGAGCTGGCGCGCGCGCAGATCGCCGATATCGACGTCATGCCGCCGCGCCTCCGCCTGCGCGCGGGCGTCGGGCGGGTGACCGAGATGCCAGTCGCCAGTCCCCGCAGAATCGAGCCGCATCGCGATTCCGGCGTCGGCAAAGGCGGCGCGCGCCGCGCCCTCCGCCAGCGGCGAGCGACAGATATTGCCAAGGCAGAGAAAAAGGATGGCTGGCGCATCGCCCCAGTCGTCGGTCATGTCATGTCCTTCTTCACAAAGTTGAACCGGTTTTCAACTTGCGCTGCCCGGCGGCTCTGCTAGCCATGGCGGCCAACGATAATGACTGAGGGAGCGCGGTGCCAGATGGCTGAGACGAGCAACGATCCGGGGACAGGCTTCGAAAGTGCGGAGACCGAACCGCGCGCGACGGGATACAGCTGGTATGTCCTCGGCGTCCTCGTCGTCGTCTATATCCTCAACTTCATCGACCGCCAGATCGTCAGCATCCTTGCGGTCGACATCAAGGCCGACCTCGGCCTGACCGACGCCGACATGGGCTTCCTCGGCGGTGCCGCCTTCGCGGTCTTCTATGCGCTGTTCGGCATCCCACTCGGACGCCTCGCCGACAATTGGAACCGCGTGAAGCTGCTGTCGATCGGCCTCGCACTTTGGTCGACGATGACCGCCCTGTCGGGGTTCGCACGCAATCAGGTAACGCTGACCTTTGCCCGCATGGGCGTCGGCGTCGGCGAAGCGACCGCCAGCCCGACCGCCTATTCGCTGATCTCCGACTATTTCCCCAAGCGGCAGAAGGCGACCGCGCTCGCCATCTATTCGTCGGGGCTTTACCTTGGCGGCGGCGTGTCGCTGTTCATCGGCGCCTCGATCGTCGAGGCGTGGAACCGCACCTGGCCGAACGGCGGGCCGATGGGGCTGGTCGGCTGGCACGGCGCATTTCTGGCCGTCGGCATTCCCGGCCTGCTCGTCGCGCTGTGGGTCGCAACGCTGCGCGAACCCGCGCGCGGCGCGATGGACGGAGTCGCGAGCCACAGTTCGCCCCATTCTTTCCGCGAATTCTTTCGCGACCTGTCAACGATCGTTCCGCCCTTCACCCTTTTCGGCGCCGCACAGCGCGGCCCGACCGCACTGGCGGTAAACATCGGCTTCGCCGCCGCGATCGCCGCCTTTGCGTGGTGGATGATTCGCCTGACGGGCAATTTCCCGCAATGGTCGGCGGTCGGGCTTGGCTATTACGCCGTCTTTTCATGGGCCTCGACGCTGCGCGCGCGCGATCCTGCGACCTTCCGTCTGATCTGGGGCACGCCAGCCTTCATCTGCACGACGCTGGGTTACGGGCTGGTGAGCCTTGCCGCCTATGCTCTCGCCTTCTGGTCACCGCCCTATGCCGAGCTTGTGCTGAAGCTGCCCAAGCAGGAACTGGCATTCATTCTCGGCGCCAATGGTGCGCTTGCAGGGTTCGTCGGGGTAATTCTGGGGGGCCGCATCGCCGACGCGCTGCGCGCGCGCAATCCGGCGGGCCGCATTCTGACGATCATATTCGGCGTTGTCGCGCCGATCATCCCGATCTGGATCGGCTACACGACCGAAAGCAGCTTCATCTTCTATGCGATGAACTTCCTTGCCGGCATGTTCGGTGCCGCAGCGCTGGGCGCGGCCGCCGCAACCACGCAGGATCTGGTATTGCCGCGCATGCGCGGGACGGCGACTGCCGCCTTCTTCCTCGGCACGACACTCGTCGGCCTGTCGTTTGGTCCCTACATGGTCGGGCAGATTTCGGACCTCGCCGGCACGATAGTCGATGGCAAGCCCGTGGGTGACCTGCGGACCGGCATATTGTCGCTGATCGGCGTCGCGCCGATCGCGCTGGCGCTGCTGATCTATGCTTATCGCACGGTGCCGCAGGCCGAAGCGACGATTGCCGAGCGCGCGGCGAACGCGGCCGCCTGACCGCGCCCGCGCAACGCCGATATGCCGCTGCTTATCCGGCCGTGATCACGCCGCAGGCCACGCGGCCGCCGCTGTTACCGCTCGGATCCGTCTTGTAATCATCGGGACCGGCGTGGATGACGAACGCCGCGCCGTCGGCATCGAGCAGCCCGCCCTCGCCGGTCAGGCGCGAGCCGACGACCTGCAGCGTCGCTCGGCCGATCGTTCCCGATTCGACGACGAGGTTGGGCAGATCGCCGTGATGGGCGCCCATCGGGTTGTCGCGTCCATGCTGGGCATGGGTCGGGTTCCAGTGCGGGCCGGCGCTGGTGAAATCGGGCGGGGTGCATTGGCCGACGGCGTGCAGATGCATGCCATATGTGCCAGGTGCAAAGCCGCGCGCGACCAGTTCGATGCGCAGGCCCGTTCCGTCCTTGTAGATATCGACGCGCCCACGGTCGGCGCCCGAGGCGTCGTAAAGCTGGGCATGGGCGTCGGATGGGGGCATCGTCGTCGTCGGCCCCTTTGATCCGCTGGCGCAGCCGCCAAGGGCGAGCAGCGAGGCTACGCACAGCGCGGCGGTCATCGTCGGGCGAAAAGTGGCGGCAGGCTTCATGGATTGGCTCCCCATCATTGGCGCGGTGCGGCGCTTGCGAAAATCCTACGCCGCAGCGCGGCGTTCGTTCCCAGGCCCGCAGGATGCCCCGTCGAAGCTGCCGCGCCAAGCGCTTTCACGCCGGGCAAAGCAAAAGGGCCGCGGATCGCTCCGCGGCCCTTCAATGGCGCATCGCTGATCTAGCGATCAGAAAACGCGCCCATATTGTTCGTTACCGACGAAGCCGAGCTTGCCGACGCCGCTACGCTTTACGACCGCCATGACGCGATCGACCACGATATAGCGGGCGTAGGGGTCCGGCTGGATCTGCAGTTCGGGTTCAACCGGCAGCGCCTTCGTCTGCTCGAGATAATCCGAAAGCTGCGCCAGATCGACCGGAACGCCGTTCCACGTGACCGTCCCCGCGGGGTCGATCATGATCTTGTTCTTTTCCGGGTCGACATTGTTCTTCGAATCGGTCGGAACCGGCAGGTCGATCTTCACCGCGTGGGTTTGGACCGGAATGGTGATGATGAACATGATGAGCAAAACGAGCATGACGTCGATCAGCGGCGTCGTGTTCATTTCCATCATCGGTTCATTATCGTCCCGATCCCCAACAGCCATAGCCATGAGACTATTCCTTCATTCCTTCGCGGACCGCCTTAGAGGCGGCCCAGCGTAGCCGAACCAGGGGCAGGTTCCGAAATGAACCCGATCTTCTGGAAACCGGCATATTGCATCGTGTAGATCACACCGCCGATGCACTGGTACGGCGTATTGATGTCGCCGCGGATATGCACTTCGGGGAAGTTCTCTTCGGTGATATTCTGGGGCCCGCCGATATCGTTGAGAAGCTTTTCAAGCTTGTCTTGACCGCGCTTGAGCAATTCGCGCGAATCGACCGGAGACTGGCCCCAATATACTTCGCAGCTACCGGGGGTTGCGCCCGCTCGAACCGAGATGTTCACATTCTCGGGCTTCGTCGTCGTCGGCTCAAAAGCGACGTCGGGCAGCTTGAGCTCCACCGTCTCCAACACCACGGGAACCGTGATGAGGAAGATGATGAGAAGCACAAGCATGATATCCACGAGCGGCGTCGTGTTGATGTCGGACATCGGGGCATCTTCGCCCTTTGCGCCTGCACTCATCGCCATAGGATTAGCATCCTGTCACAAAATTACTGTCATGGACCTGCGAAAAGCCTGCCGAAGCGCGCCTGTCGCTGTCCAGCGGCCCCGCCGATCGCCTGAGCGGCCGACGGGGCGCGAGAGTCTTAGGCCTTCTTCGGCGCAGCGGCGGGAGCAGCCTTGGCGGGCGCAGCGGCAACCGCCGGCTTCACCTGGCCGCCCGACATGATCGAGCCGAGCACGTCGTTCGAGAAGGTCGACAGACGGCGAGCAATCGCCTTGTTGCGGCTCTGGAGCCAGTTGAAGGCGAGAACCGCGGGAACCGCGACGATCAGACCGATGGCGGTCATGATGAGCGCTTCACCGACCGGGCCGGCGACGGTGTCGATCGAGGCCTGGCCCGATGCACCGATCTTCACGAGGGCGCGAAGAATACCGATAACCGTACCGAACAGACCGACGAACGGCGCGGTCGAACCGACGGTCGCGAGGAAGGCGAGGCCGCCGTTGAGCTTCGAGTTGATGTGGTTCTGCGAACGCTCGAGCGTGCCGTGCATCCAGTCATGCGCTTCGACCGGGTCGGTCAGCTTGTTATGCTCTTCGTTGGCGCGCAGACCGTCTTCGACGACCTGACGATAGGCGCTGTTCTTTTCGAGCTTGTTCATACCTTCAGCGAGGGTCGGCGCACGCCAGAAGTTCGCGTCGACTGCCTTGCCCTGGTTAATCACCTTATTCTGTTCGAACAGCTTGGTGAACAGGATGTACAGCGTGCCGATGAACATGATCAGCAGGACGAGGAAGGTGATCTGCGACACGATACCGCCTTCGCACAGCGCCGGGACGAGACCATAGGGGTTCTCGCCCTCTTTCTTGACGCACATCGACGCGGGCATGAGGCTCATCCCGACATCATGGGCACCAGCCGCAGCAGCGGCGTTCGCAATCAGATTGAACATTTCGATATTCCCTCTCAAAAAATCTAAACCGGGGGTCGGCATTGCTGCCGGAAAATTCAGGAAAAACGGCGCTTAGCGGTCGATCTTCCAGGTAAAGCGGCTCGACCAGCTACCCGTCGTGGGATTGCCGTTCCGATCGACGGCCGGAGCGAATTTCGCGCGGCGCATCAGCAGCTTGCACGCTGCATCGTCGAGGTCGGAGTGACCGCTGGACGAAGTGACCGAACAGCCGGTGGGCTTGCCGTCAGTGCCAATGGTCAGACGGAAACCCGTCGTCCCTTCGCGTTCCTGACGCTGCGCGCTCGGCGGATAGTCGTCGTTCGTCACCCAGCGGCCCGGAGACCCCTTCGGCGACGCTCCCTTCGACATGTCGGGGGTCGGCGGCGGAGCCGGCGGCGCGGGCGGCGTATAGACCTGCGGCGGCGGCGCCGGCGGCGGCGTCGGAACCGACTGGATCTGGTTCGCGGTGCTCGGCGGCGGGATCGGCGACGGAGGCGTCACGACCGGCGGCGGCGGCGGCAGCTTGTTATCCGGCGGCGGCGGCGGCGGCGGCTCCTCCGGCGGCGGCGGCTCTTCGACGTCCACCACGTCCAATTTTTCGGCAATTTTCTTGACGATGCTGATATTCAGGCCGTTCACCAGGCCGTAGCCCAGCACTGCCGTCAGCAAGCCCACCAAGACAATTGCCACTACCCTGTTTTTAGGGTCGACATTATCACCATAAGCCATTCAGGGACGACGCTCCTTGCTAGATCATCCTGACACCAAATCCGCACCATCGGGTTCGGTTGCCAATTGCCCGGATATTTTCCGATGCGCTCCGCAGACCCGATGGCTTAGCAACCGGCTTGTTCTGTTTGTGCCGGACGCTTCACCGCTCGTCCTATCGCGGTGGCGAGAAGTTCGCAAACCCTTTATCAGCGGTTAATGTGCACTTGTCCATGATGGGCAATTGGCCGCCTTTCGAGGCAGGATAGAACAGAAGGTGGATTGAATATGCGCGCCCTCGCCCTAGCTGCCGTGGCCGGCATTGCTTTGTTTACTAATTGTTTTTCAAATGCTTACGCCCAAACTCCGACACCCGCCGCGGGTACCGAAAGCCCCTGGAGCTATGCCGATCTCGCCGATCTGGCGACAGTTGCCCCGATGGTGATCGAAGCGCGTGTCTACAGCACGGCGCTGCTTAAGGCCGAACGCGCACCGGGGCTCGCGGCGGGCTTTGCGCGATTCTATGTCGAGGCCGATGTGGTCAGCCTGATTCGCGGATCGGGGCCGTTGGCGGCGCGGATCAGCTATCTTGTCGACCTTCCGCTCGACGCAAAAGGCAAGCCGCAGAAGCTCAAAAAGAAGCAGCCCGTGCTGCTTTTTGCCCGCCCGGTGGCGGGCGCGGCAGCGGGGAGCAGCAGCACCGGCAGCGTCCAGCTGATCGCGCCCGACGCCCAATTGCCTTGGGACGCTGCGACCGAATCGCAGCTGCGCGCGATCCTGACCGAGCTGGTCAAGCCCGGCGCCCCGCCCGCGATTACCGGAATCGCCAACGGTTTCCACGTCCCCGGCACACTGCCCGGCGAGGGCGAGACGCAGCTGTTCCTCGACACCAAGACCGGCGAGCCGGTGTCGATCACCGTCCTGACCGCCGCCGACGGGTCGCGCCGCTGGTCGGCCGCCTTCGGCGAGATCGTCGACGAAAGCGCGCCGATTCCGCGCCAGAACACGCTCGGCTGGTATCGCCTGGCCTGCGGCTTGCCGCGAAGCCTGCCGCTCAGCAAACTCGGCGGCACCGCTCCCGAAGACCGCAAGAAAGCGGCCGCCGATTATGCCGTCGTCCTTGGCGCGCTCGGTCAATGCACGCGCACCCGCACACCGCCGCCAGGCCTCTGACCCGGCCAAACTGCCGGGCCTGCGGCAACGCGGGGCCTTGTTTCCGGGCGAAAAGCCGATAGGGGCGCAGGCGAATGCGGGCTCCGGCCCGCCCTGCCAAGGAGTGCCTGCATGTCGCCTCAGCCCGCCCCCGCCACCCCGCGCCCGCCGCTGCGTGTCGCGCTCGCCGGTATCGGCGTCGTCGGCGGCGGTGTCGTCCGGTTGCTCGAGGCGAATCGCGCCCTGATCGCACGCCGCGCCGGCCGCGCGGTCGAGATCGTCGCCGTCTCCGCGCGCGACCGCCAGAAGGATCGCGGCGTCGATCTGTCGCCCTATCGCTGGGAAGACGATATGGCGGCGCTGGTCGAATCCGACGATGTCGACGTCGTGGTCGAGATGGTCGGCGGCGCCGACGGCCCTGCGCTGACGCTCGCCCGCCAGGCGCTGGGCGCGGGCAAGGCGCTCGTCACCGCGAACAAGGCGATGATCGCGCATCATGGGCTCGATCTCGCGCAGATCGCCGAGGCGCAGGACACGCCGCTCAAATATGAAGCCGCCGTCGCGGGCGGCATCCCGGTCATCAAGGCGATCCGCGAAGGCGCCTCGGCGAACCAGATCGCCCGCGTCTATGGCATCCTAAACGGCACCTGCAATTATATCCTGACGCTGATGGAGCGCGAGGGCGCGAGCTTCGCCGACGCCCTCGCCGCGGCCCAGGCCGAAGGCTATGCCGAGGCCGACCCGACCTTCGACGTCGACGGGATCGACGCCGCACACAAATTGTCGATCCTCGCCGCGCTCTGCTTCGGCACCCGGCTCGACATCGACACGGTGACCGCCGAGGGCATCCGCGGCCTGATCGCCGCCGACATTCGCGAGGCCGCCGCGCTCGGCCACCGCGTCCGCCTGATCGGTATGGCCGAACGCGACGAAGGCGGTCTCTATCAACATGTCCAGCCGTGCCTCGTCCCCGCCGACCATCCGCTCGCCTATGTCCCCGGCGCGCTCAATGCCGTCGTCGCCGAGGGCAATTTCGTCGGCCGACTCTTTTTCGAAGGCGCGGGCGCGGGCGCGGGGCCGACGGCATCGGCGATCGTCGCCGACATCATCGACATCGCGCGCGACGAATATGGCCCCGCCTTCGCGATGCCGGTCGATGCGCTTGATGCCGCCCCCGCCGCCGATGCGGGCGCGCGCGTCGGCAAACATTATGTCCGCCTGATCGTCGAGGACCGGATCGGCGTCCTTGCCGAGATCGCGACCGCTATGCGCGACGCCGGCGTTTCGATCGAAAGCTTCATCCAGCGCGGCGACGATGCCGAGGGCGGCGTGCTGATCGCGCTCGTCACGCACGAAGGTCCGGGCCGCGCCGTCGCCGCGGCGCTCGCGGCGCTTGCAGCATCGGATCATGTCATCGGTACGCCAATGCATATGCCGATCCTGGCGCTCTGACCCCGCTTGCATTCGCAAATCCCCCTGTTAGCTCTCGCTGAGGGGAATGGGGGGACAGACATGGACTTAGCGATCCGGGAGGGCTTGGCCGAAGCACGCGCGCTGGCCCGGCAGTATTGGCAAGCGCTGCTGACCTATGTCGGGCTCGGCGTCGTGCTGCCCTTTCTGCTGCTGTCGAGCGAGCCGATCTTCGATCTGCGCACCCTCGTCGCCATCGCTGCCGATCCCTGGACCTATCGCGTCAGCGGATCGATCACCGGGCCGCTCTATCTTCTGGGCATCGTCAGCCTGATCGTAAGCGGCGCGCTGCTCGCGGCATGGAATGCGCTGCTCGCCGAGATCCGCGAGGGCTATATTTCGGAGATCATGTACGGGCTCGTCGCCGGCGCGGCCTATCTGGTGGTCAATATCATCCTCTATTTCGGCGTCGGAATCATCCTGTCGCTACCGATCCTGCTGCTCGCGGCATTTCAGTCTGTTCAGAGCTATGGAATCGCCCTTGTGATCTTCCGCTATATCGTTTCGGCGCTGCTCGGCTCGTGGATTTATGCGCGATTCTGTCTCGTCGGACCGGTGATGGCGGCGGGCGGGCGGCTCGAGCCGGTATCGGCCTTTGCCGAATCCTGGCGCCGCACGCGAACGGCATGGCCGCGTCTCCTCGGGCTCTATCTTGCCATCTACGTCCTGTCCGGCCTGCTGACGCTGGCGCTGCTCGCACCGCATCTTTTCATTCTGTTCAACAGCGCGCCCGGCAGTTTCGCCGAAACGGCGATGAGTATCGGGTGGCTGCTGTTCTGGGCGGCCTATTTCCTGATGCTGCTGCTCGTTCCCGCAGGTCTCTACCGCGCCTCCGAAGATCGCACCACGGTCGAGGTGTTTGCCTAGGGCTCCTCGGGCAGCGCGGGGATTCCCGCTTCGGGATCGGTCGCGCGCTTCGCCATCTCGTAAAGCGGGTTATATTCGGGGCCGGGCTTGTACCGCCCGCCGATCGGCATCCAGTTATAGGGCAGCTTGTCGAGGCTCATCGCCTTCGCCTCGGCCCGCGGGATTTGCGGCGATGCATCCTGACCCACCCCGGCGATGGCGCGCAGTTCGGGCGACAGGCGATTGCGGTCGGTATCGGAGCCGCACACCAGAATCTCGCCAGCCTTGATCGGACCGCAGCGGCGCACGGGGTCGGGCAGCACCCGGCTGCGCGCGATCGCACCCTCGGCGTCCTGCGCGGGCGGCGGCGACGCATCCTGAGCGGCGAGCGGCGGCGCTGTCATGCCAATGACGCACGTCAGCGCAATCACGCCCCCGAATCGGGCGAAGCGATCTCGACAAGCGGGGCGCACGACCATATGGCGCCCAGCATGCCGATGGGGCGGAGCAAGTAAAGACGGAGATGTGAGCCGATGGCAAAAAGTGACGGTAGCAACCTCGACCGGGTCCTGGTGCTCGAAATGGTGCGCGTCACCGAAGCCGCGGCGATCGCTGCCGCCAAGCTGATCGGCCGCGGCGACGAAAAGGCGGCCGATGCCGCCGCCGTAGAGGCGATGCGCAACGCTTTCAACACGCTCTATATGGACGGCACGATCGTGATCGGCGAAGGCGAACGCGACGAAGCACCGATGCTCTTTATCGGCGAAAAGGTCGGCAATGCGCCTGGCAAGGGCCCGAAGATCGACATTGCGGTCGACCCGCTCGAAGGCACCACGATCACCGCCAAGGCCGGCCCCAACGCGCTCGCAGTGCTCGCGATCGCCGAAGAAGGCTGCCTGCTCAACGCCCCCGACGTCTATATGGACAAGCTTGCGGTCGGTCCCGGCTATTCGCCCGGGATCGTTAATTTCGACAATAGCGTGCGCGAAAATGTCGAAGCGGTGGCCCGCGAAAAAGGGTGCGCGCCGGCCGACATCATCGTCTGCGTCCTCGACCGCCCCCGCCATGAAGCGATCATCGCCGAACTGCGCGCGATCGGCTGCGGCGTCGCGCTGATCCCGGACGGCGACGTCGCGGGCGTGATCGCTACGACCAATCCCGAAACCAATGTCGATATCTATATGGGATCGGGCGGCGCGCCCGAAGGTGTGCTCGCCGCGGCGGCGCTGCGCTGCGTCGGTGGCCAGTTCAAGGGCCGCCTGCTTTTCCGCAACGACGACGAGCGGCTGCGCGCGAAAAAATGGGGAATCGAAGATCTCGACCGCGTCTACGACCTCGAAGATCTGGCCAAGGGCGATGTAATCTTCGCCGCAACCGGCGTCACCGACGGCTCGCTTCTGCGCGGCGTCAAGCATCGCCGCGGCGGCATCTTGACCACTGAAACCGTGGTGATGCGCGCATCGTCGGGCACCGTGCGCTGGGTGAAGGGCGAACATCGCCTCGGCTGAGGACGCCCCGTCACCCCCAAAGCAGGATCAGGACTTTAGCCGCCGCTTGCTTTCGCGTCGTCGGGCGGTGCCCGCGCGCCGCCCTGTCCCCCGCCGGCGGCGTCCCCGCCCGCCAGCGCGCGCGCCAGCGGCTTCAGCGCCAGCGTTCCGAGCCGAACGCGCGGCGTCTGCTTGCCCGGGACCGCGGATAGCGCAAATGCGGCATCGAGCCGCAGAGCGGCCGCCGATGCTTTCGCTATCCGCACCGTGTAGCGTCCGTAAGCCACGCTTTCAAAAAGGAAATATCCGTCGAACTCGGTCAGAGTGGTTGCGCGCACCCGTCCTTCTGCATCGACCAGCTCGAGCTGCAATCCCTCGATCGCATTGCCGCCGTCGCGCATCGCGACGCCTTCGATTTCGCCGGCCGCGGTCAGCGGCAGCGCAACATGCGTCGCGACGCCGGGCCGCGGCGTGACGACCACACCGGGCAGTGCGGGCTGGATATAGGGGTCGGGCAGGCTTCCGGCATCGATGCCGATCATCACCGGACGAAAGGGTTCGAGACCGTCGATCGTGGCACGGCCATCCTTCGCGGTTGCGCTATCGACATAGCCATTACCCGCGGTCAGCGGGACGTCGGCGACCGCCGCTTCGCCCGGCTGGCGGATACCGTCGCCATTATCGTCCATCCACACTTCGGCGAGCACCTGGCCGCGGCTTGCGAGCTTTTCGCTCGACACGCGCCAGCCCCCGCCGCCGCCATCGGCCCGGCTGCGCGGCCCGAAGCTGAAGGCAAGCGACAGCGACGCCGCGACCGATCCGTCGCTCGCCACTTCGCCGAAGCCCGAAAGCTGAAACTTGTCGAAACGCCGCGTGTAGCCAATCCCGGCGCGCGCGCGGTCGAGCCCCTTGTCATAGCCCAGTTCGGCGCGCCATTCGGCGTCGCGCTTGCCCGACCATTCGGCAATCGCGGTCAGGCGCGAATCGGCGTTCGATCCCGCCAGCGCAAAGCGCGCCTCACCGCGCAGACGGACGCGCCCGATGCGCGCATTGGCGAGCAGCGTGGCGGTCAGATTGTCAGGCGGGTCGGGGCCATAGGGCACATCCGATCGCGACCAGTCGATCTGCCCGGTCAGCGTCATGGTGCGGAAACTCGCCGAGGCGCGTCCCGAGGCCTCGATGCTCGAAACGCCCGAGGTCCGGTCGATCTTCGCCACATCGACGTGCAACGGCAGCACCGCCTGTCCCAATTTTACCGACTGGTCGATCGACACCGAATAGAGGCCGTTGATATTGTTGATGAAACGGTCCGAAACAAAACCGCCCCAACCGCGCATCGCGTCGGCACGGATATAGGTTTCGCCAAAGCCGGCGAGCCAGCTTGCCCGCAGCGCGTGGCCGCCGTCGTCGGCATAGGCAACGCCAAACTCGAGCAAGGTCGGGCCGATCGAACGGCGCAGCGCCGCCTCGCCATAGTTGCGGCGGACATTCTCGATCAGCAGACTGTGGAAATAGGCGGCGATCGAGGTGCGCGTATCGAGGCCGCGCTCGATCCCCGCCGAACCGCGCCAGCCGCGCCGGAAGGCGCCGCCGCGCGGCCCGCCGAACTCGATCAGGTCGGTATCGTCCTGGGCAATCCCGGCCCAATACCAGGTCTTTTGCGGCGGGATCGAATCCAGCCCGACCTGCAATTGCCGGATTTCGCGGCGCACTTGCCCCTGCGGGCCATAAAGGACGATCTCGAACCGGTTCGATCCATATTGCAGTGGGACGCCCAGAAATTCGTAGCGGCCGTCGCCATTGGGGCTGGTAAAGGCCAGCAACTGACCGTTGCGATAGAGTTCGGCGTCCCATCCGGCGGGTAGATCGCCGCGGAAATCGGTCTTGTCGAACGCGTCGGGGCGTTCGACGGGGCGATTGGTCAGCACCGCGCCACGGCCCGGCACCGACTGGGCGACGATTCCCGTCGACAGCAGGCTGACATCGCCGACCGCATAATGCGTCGCGTGGAGCGGGCCGAGAAGCTGGCCGGTGGGATCGGTGCGATAGAGCCGCAGGCGCAGGCTGTCGGGGACGCCCTTGTCGTCGGACGAGAGGCGCGCATCGAAGCTCTGCTTGAGCAATTCGCCGGCAGCGAAGATTTCGTAACGCGCCTGCGTCGAAGAGCCGCCCTGCTTGTCGGACACCACGCCTGCCGAAGCGACAACGTCGAGCGACGGCGTGCTCCACATTCGGTAGGGTCGCGGCGCTTGCGGCAGGCTGGCGAGGTCGAAGCGCGTCTGCGGACGAATCGTCGCAGCGCGCGCGCGGCGCTCGGCGGCGAGCTGGAACGGCAGCTTTTCCTTCGAATCGATGCGCAGAACAGCATTCGACAGGTCGGCGCTGATCGGCACCCCGATCCATTTCGACAGACTGGCAAGGTCGACGCACCACCCCGCCGCCGTGTCGCGGATCATATTCGCGCCGATCCGGAAGCGCTCGCTGCCCGCGCGCACTTCGCCCGCGTCGCGGTCGATCAGGAAGGTGCGGCGCTCGTCGAGCACCCAGCCGGTTGCGCGGCGCAACTTGCGGTCGACGCGCACCGCGAGATCGAGTGCGAGCACGACATCGGCAAGATCGACGCACAGCCCCTGCGGCGTCTGATAACCCCGCACGCCGTCGCCGAGCCGATATTGGCCCGAGCGCAGGTCGAACAGCCATCGATCGTCTTCGTTCGGTTTCCAGCTGTCACTAGTAGTTTGATATATATCTGTTTTTTCAGCGGCGTGGGCGCCGGAGGGCAGCAAGCCCACCAGCGCCATCCCGGCGGCGAGCGCCGGCAGCAGGCGTTTCAGGAAGGCGCCGAGCATCGCCGCCTCCGTCCGGTTCCGCGCGCCGTCCGGCTATTTCACCACCCGGTCGGCCTGATCGATCGTCGCACCGCCGACTTCGCGATCCTCCGAATAGCGGATCTGCACCGGCCCCTTCAGCTTCGCCGCGACCTCGGCCGGCACGCGCAGCGAAACGGTGCGATCGCCGACCTCTGGATAAACGGCGATGCCGCGCGCCAGCAGCAGCGGCTCAGCCACACCCGGCCGCGTCACCGCGATATCGCCATAGACCGACCGGTTGCCGGTGCGCGTGAGGTGGAAATTGAAGGCGGGTCCGTCGCGCGTATCCCCAACCCAAGCCTCCCCGATCTTTGCGGTCGCGGCGAGTTCGCCGACGCGCACGATGATCGGGATAGTGATGCCATAGATGGGGGTGAGCGCGATCGACACACCGTCGCCCGTCGGCTTGGCAGGATCGGCGACGGCCGGTGCCGCATCGGGAACCGCGCGGAAAAGCATATGCGCGCGATATTCACCCGGCGCGAGGCCTTCGGGGATACGCACGCCGATGCGGATCACCTGCGGCTGGTTCGGCGGCAGCGTCACGCGGCGCGGGCTGAAGGCGATCATGTCGAGCGCGGCGCGTTCGGCAGCGTTCGCGTTCGCCTCGTCAATCTCGTCGAGCCCGCCCTCGGCGGTCATCCGCTTGATCTCCAGGCTAACGCGGTAGGTTGCGGGTTCGGCCCCGATATTGTTGAGCACCACCTCGGTGCCGCGCGAACCGTCGAGAATCACGCGCGTCGGTGCCACGAGCAGATCGCCCGCGGCGTGCGCGGACGGCGCAGTGCTGCTGCACGCAGCCGCCGCGAGCAGGCAAAAGCCCTTGAAAAAGCGAAACATAGATACGATCCCCACAATCGTTCGGGGACCGCGGTCGCCGCCCCCAGGTTGGTCGCCTCCCTGTTGCGCCATCATGGTTGATATTTCGCTAACCATAGCTGGGCACGCACGCATCGCCCTGCGCCGCGCATACGAAAAAGGGCCGCCGGAGCTGGTATCCGGCGACCCCTTTCGATGGCCGGCACGCCCACAGGCGCGCCGATCCCCCCACCTGATAATCAGGGTTTACTGGTAGTTGGCAGTGACGTTGAACGTGCCGCTGTAATCGCCAGCCGTCTGGTTGGCGCCAACGCTGAGCGTGCCGCCGACCTGAAAGCTGCCGCCGGTCGCACCGAGCGTAACGTTCGTCGCCGAATAGCTGAGCGTCGAGTTCATCGTGCCGCCAAGCGATCCGTTGAGCGTGACATTCGCGTCGCCACCGACCACGACAACCGCACCATTGGTGCCGGTGATGTCGAAATTGGCCGCCGTCGTGGTGCCGGTGCAGGTCAGTCCCGTGCCGCAGGTCACGCCGCCCGCGGTCGACACCGCGACCGTCGAGGCGGTCGCGCCGCTGATGACGGTCGCGAACTGCAGATCGCTGGTGTTGGAGAGCGTGATCTGGCGAAGGATCTTCGCCTTCGCCGTACCCGTGGCCGTCGCCGCATGCGCCGCCGGGGCGTTCATGGCGAGAGCAGCAATTGCGGCGCCGATGAGGGCGCGCTTCATTCCAATGGTGCGCATAAGTTGGTCCCTTGAACAGTCGATAATCGAATGGAAATCCCACCCCATTCGCCGACCCCTTTAGCGGGCGACCGGTTCAGCTTTTGCCCAACAAGCATGGTTAACAGCGCATATAGAATTGGCCCGCCTTGCAGGATGCAAGCGAGCAAAAACAAGGCATTAAGCCAGTTTTCGGCCAATCGTGGGGATTGCCGTCACCCCTTTAACGGCCCGCAGCGGGACAGATTAAGCGCATCGGACAGAAAAATATCAGCGGCGAATCGCCATGGCCCGGCGCGCGCCGATCAGATCGAGTCGCCCGACAGCCGCTGGCAGATCATGTCGAGCTGGTCGAGCGACGCGAATTTCAGGGTCAACGCGCCCTTGCCGCCGCCCGCATAGTGAATCGCAACGCCAATTCCGAGCAGCTCAGACAGATGCCGTTCGACCGCGACGATGTCGGGATCGCGCCCGCCGCCAGCCACGGTCGGGCTTTCGGCGGGCGCCTTGCGGCCGCCTCCCTTCGCCTCGCGCACCAGCGCCTCGACCATACGCACCGACAAGCCTTCCTGGACGACCCTGCGCGCGATCGCCTCGGCGCCGTCGGCCCCGATCAGCGCGCGCGCATGACCCATCGACAGCGATCCGTCACCGACCAGATCCTGCACTTCGAGAGGAAGGTCGAGCAGGCGCATAAGATTCGCAACATGGCTGCGCGACTTGCCGACCAGCTTTGCCAGCGCTTCCTGGTTGTGACCGAAATCCTCGATCAGCTTGCGATAGGCGCTCGCCTCTTCGATCGCGTTCAGATCCTGGCGCTGGATATTCTCGACCAGCGCAATCTCATAGGTCGCAGCGTCGTCGAGTTCGCGCACCAGCGCCGGAATCTGGTGCAGCCCCGCGCGCTGCGCTGCGCGCCAGCGGCGTTCGCCGGCGACCAACTGGTACCCCTCGCCTCCCGGCGCGCGTCGGACGATGATCGGCTGCAACAGGCCGCGCGTCCCGATAGAATCGGCAAGCTCGGCAATCGCATTTTCATCGAAGTGGCGGCGCGGCTGGCCGGGAAGCGGGCGAATCGCGCCCACCGCGATATGCTGCACCGAATCGCCAGCAGGTGCCGTCGTCGCCGGGCGGGCGGCACCGGGACTCGCGAGTACCGGAGCTTCAGCCGCCACGTCGCCGAACAGCGCGTTCAGCCCGCGGCCGAGTCCCGACGGGCGTTTGCGCGGCGCAGATGGTCCAGTTTCGTCTTTATTATCAGCCATTTATGCAGCCTTGCGAACATTGGGCAGGCGGTCGATCAATTCGCGCGCGAGCGCGATATAGGCGGCCGATCCAGCGCAGCGATGGTCATAGATCAGCGCCGGAAGACCGTGGCTCGGCGCTTCCGACAGTCGCACGTTGCGCGGAATGACGGTCTGAAAGACCACCGGCCCCAGCACTTCGCGGACATCGTCCGAAACCTGGTCTGTCAGCCGGTTGCGGCGATCGAACATCGTCAGCGCGACGCCGAGAATCGACAATTTCTGGTTGAAGCGACCGCGCACGCGCTCGACCGTAGTGAGCAGCTGGCTCAAACCCTCGAGCGCAAAAAATTCGCACTGCAACGGCACGATCAGCGATTCGGCGGCAATCAGCGCGTTGAGCGTCAGCATGCCGAGCGACGGCGGACAATCGATCAGGCAGATATCCCACTGCCCCGCTTCGGCACTCGTCAACGCCTGCTCAAGGCGATGGAGCCGATCGGAAAATTCGATCAGTTCGATCTCGGCGCCCGACAGATCGACCGTCGCCGGGACAATATCAAGCCGCGGCACTGCCGTCGGGACGGCACAATCGGCCAGCTGCGCATCGCCGCGCAGCAATTCATAACTCGAAAATTCGCGCTGCGACTGCGCAATTCCAAGCCCCGTCGAAGCGTTGCCCTGCGGGTCGAGGTCGATGATCAGCGTGCGCCAGCCCGTCGCCGCAAGCGCGGTCGCCAGATTGATCGCGGTCGTCGTCTTGCCGACCCCGCCCTTCTGGTTCGCCACGGCGATACGAATCATCGCTTTCCTCGCTGCTTTCCACCGATCGTCCCCATGCCAACCAATATCTGGCTGTCGGCGTGCGTCCGGCTCTGTTCCACGTGAAACATTCTCTGCCATGGCTCCGGCAGAGATGCCAGTTCCTTAACTGCGTTTCGCCCCTTTGGCAGCAGCCACCGCGTCGATTCGGTCGAAAAACGCGTGGATAAGTTGATTAGCTTGTCGAGCGGCGCAAAGGCCCGCGCGCTGATCGTAGCCACAGGGCGCGTCGCGATGCGTTCTAGCGGCGCTTCCACAACCTCGACATGTGCAAGATTAAGTTCGCCCGCGACCGCACGCAAAAAATCGCAGCGCCGCCGCCGCGATTCGACAAGCAGCATCGGCCGTGACGACAGGATTGCGACGACCAGCCCGGGCAACCCTGGTCCGCTGCCGAGATCGATCCAGAGCCCTTCGCCCTCATCGTCGAGCGCCAGCAACTGCGCGCTGTCGGCGATATGCCGCACCCACAAGGTCGGGATTGTCGATGCAGCAATCAGATTCTGCTGGGCGTTCTCCTCCACCAGCATCGCGGCAAAGCGATCGAGCTGCGCCCATTGTTGTTCGGTTGGCGCGAAGGCCGCCCCGATCCAACTGCGTGCTTCCGCTTCGCTTGTCAGCAATTCAACCGTCATGCGTAAATTGTCCTATCGATCAATGGCCCTCGACCTCACCCCGCCCTGGTGCCTTGCGAGCGGTATTCGAGTCCCGCGGCGGGGGCGCGAGGCCCTTCACACGGACCTGCTTCATTGCCAGCCAGCTGGGGGAAGCGCCGAGAAGCATCCGTCACCTGACCGATCAACCCTGGGAGAATTGTCGGCCACGCCCACCTCACGCCGCCCGTCGCCGACTATGCACCATGATCGCAGTCAGTGCAGCGGGGGTCACGCCGTCGATGCGACCCGCCTGGCCCAGCGTTTCCGGCCGCGCTTTGGTAAGCCGCTCGACCATTTCGCGCGACAAGCCGCCGATAGCAGCATAGTCGAGCGCGGGGTCAAGCAGGATGGCTTCATTCGCCGCGAGCGCACGCAGTTCAGCCTCTTGCCGCGCAATATAGGGCGCATAGTGGGCGTCCTCAGCCAGTTCGGCGAGTAGGGTCGGGTCGATGTCGGCAAGCTCCGGCGCGAGCACCGCAAGGTCGCTGATCGCGACACCCGAATAGCGCAACAGGTCAATTCGCGTCCGCGGCGCCCCGTCGCCCGGCAATCCCAGGCCGATAGCGGCATAATTGGAGCTCGTTACCGGCGCTGACAACAGCTCCGTTGCTCTCGCGCGTTCCGCCATGCGCGCTTCGAACTGCACCGCCGTCGCGGGTCGCACCAGCCCCAACGCGATTCCCTTCGGCGTCAACCGCGTCGCGGCGTTGTCGGCCCGCAGCCGGAGACGATATTCGGCGCGCGCGGTGAGCATGCGATAGGGCTCGGTGACACCCTGCAAAACCAGATCGTCGACCATCACACCGATATAGGATTCGGACCGATCGAGGATGAGCGGCTCGCGGCCCTGCGCCGCAAGCGCGGCATTCGCACCCGCAACCAGACCCTGTGCCGCCGCTTCCTCATATCCGGTGGTGCCGTTCATCTGGCCCGCGCACCACAGACCGGCAATTGCACGCACCTGCAGACTGCGATCGAGCGCCCGCGGATCGATATGGTCATATTCGACCGCATAGCCGGGCACCGCCATCTCGACGCGTTCCAGACCCTCCATCGTGCGCAGCATCGCGAGCTGGACGTCGGCAGGTAGCGAGGTCGAAATGCCGTTCGGATAGACGAGCGGCGAATCGAGCCCCTCGGGTTCGAGAAACACCTGATGCCCCTCGCGGTCGGCGAAGCGGTGGATCTTGTCCTCGATCGACGGACAGTAACGCGGCCCAGCCGCCCCGATCGCACCGGTGAACAGCGGCGAGCGGTGGAGATTGTCGGCGATGATGCGGTGCGATTCGGCATTGGTGCGCGTAATCGCGCAGAAAATCTGCGACACTGTCCGCTCGCTGTTCCACGTGGAACAGGTCCAACGCGCGCCTTCAGCGCTGTCCGAGGGTTGCTCCTCGAGCCGCGCCCAATCAATCGTGCGCCCGTCGAGCCGCGGCGGAGTTCCGGTCTTGAGCCGCGCCATCGGCAAAGCCGCGGCACGCAATTGCTCGGCGAGCCGATGTGCGCCGGCTTCGCCGACCCGCCCGCCCACCATGCGCTCCTCACCCCGAAACAGGCGTCCGCCGAGGAAGGTGCCCGTCGCGAGCACCACAGCCGGCGCGACGAGCCGCGTCCCATCGCCCAGTTCGATGCCTTCGACGCGGGCACCGCCTTCGCGAAGCACCAGCGCCGCGGCTTCGCCGGCCACGACGCAAATCGCCTCCTCCGCTGCAAGCAACGCCTGGATCGCATCGCGATAGAGTTTCCGGTCGGCCTGGATACGCGGGCCTTGCACCGCAGCGCCCTTCGACGCATTGAGCATCCGATAGTGAATCGCGGCGGAATCGGCGGCGCGCGCCATCCAGCCATCGAGCGCGTCGACCTCGCGCATCAGATGGCCCTTGCCGAGACCGCCGATCGCCGGGTTGCACGACATTGTCCCGATCAGCGCCGGGTCGAAACTGACGAGCGCAACGCGCGCGCCGAGCCGTGCAGCGGCGCCCGCGGCTTCGGTCCCGGCGTGTCCCCCGCCGACGACAATCACGTCGAAAATCTTGCTGCTGTCCATGATTGCCGCGCCTTTAGCCGATTCGGCGGGGTCGGTCTACGGCGCCCGCACGCACGCCGGCTGCACGAACTGTTCCACGTGGAACATCATTTGCCGATGCAGAAGCGTCCGAACAACGCATCGAGCATATCCTCGACGCCAGCACGCCCGGTGATCCGGTCGAGCGCACCTGCGGCAAGCCGCAGGCGCTCGGCAATAAGGATGAGGTCGCCCGCCTCGCGCGACCCCGCGTCGATGCCAAGCCATTGTTTCGCGTCGGCGAGTGCAGCGCGTTGACGCTGGCGTAGCGCCGCTTCGCCTTCGCGGGGCAGCAGCGTTCGCGCCATGTCGACGATCATGCCATGCAACGCCTCCATGCCTTCGCCCGTCGCCGCCGACAGGATCAGGTCGCAGCGCGCCGCATCGGCTTCGGCAGCGGCGTCGCCGCGCCACCGGTCGGCTTGCGCCGCGATCAGGATACAGCGGGGATGGTCGGGGGCGTCACGCGGCGGGCCGAGCCACAGGACGATGTCTGCGGCCTCCACCGCAGCGCGTGCGCGATTGATACCGATCGCTTCGACGACATCGGCGCCTTCGCCGCGCAATCCCGCGGTGTCCGAAAAGCGCATCGCAATGCCATCGAGCGCCAGCGGGGTTTCGATGACGTCGCGGGTCGTCCCAGCGACGGGAGATACGATTGCCAACTCACGCTGCGCCAATGCGTTGATAAGTGTAGACTTTCCGGCGTTCGGCGGCCCGGCGATCACCACCGAGAGCCCGTCTGCAATCACTTCGGCCGCCGGTTGCGCCAGCCACTCGCCCAACTCGGCCGCCAGCGCCGCCATTCCCGCAACCAACCGTGCGGCAGCGCCTTCGTAAACATCGACGTCATCTTCGTCGGCAAAGTTCAGCTCTGCCTCGGCCGCCGCCATCAACGCCAGCAAGCGTTCCTGCCACGCGGCCACCGCGCGCGACACATGGCCGCTGGCTAGCCCGAGCGCCTGCACCCGCTGGCTTTCGGTTTCGGCGGCAAGCAAATCGGCAAGCCCCTCGGCCTCGGCGAGATCGATCCGGTCATTCAGAAAAGCGCGCCGGG
The DNA here is from genome assembly GCF_900185685.1 of Sphingopyxis sp. P1IMeth2. Taxonomy (NCBI): domain Bacteria; kingdom Pseudomonadati; phylum Pseudomonadota; class Alphaproteobacteria; order Sphingomonadales; family Sphingopyxidaceae; genus Sphingopyxis; species Sphingopyxis sp. P1IMeth2. Next base: position 809,933 of record NZ_FYAT01000001.1, on the reverse strand, counting down.
TGAATTCGCCCGCCTCGGCGCGGCGCAGCCCAGGAAGCGCTGTCAGCGCCGATTCGACCGCTGCGACGACTGCGCGGCCGCCATGCAGATGAAACTCGGCCAGATCTTCGCCCGTCGCCGTATTCGGTCCCGGAAACCAGAGCATGAGCGCCCGATCGAGCGGCGCTCCCGTTGCATCCTTGAGATCGGCAAGCGACGCATGCCGCGGCGGCGGCAGACGCCCCGCTAACGCCCGCACGGCATCGGCGGCGTGCACACCGCTGACCCGCACAACCGCGATCGCGGCCGGCGGCATCCCGCTCGACAGGGCAAAAATTGTTTCGCTTGCCGGCGTGTTGATCAGCGCTTGCTTCCCCGCGCCGGCTTGTCCTCGTCATCCTTGGCCGCGGGCTTCGCCGCCCCCCCCATCAGCCCGCCACCGAATTGACCGAGCAGCGACTGAACCAGGTTCAATCCACTCTCGCCCATCGGGACCCAGCTCTTGACCATCGACTGGACCATGTCGGGCGTGATCCCCTTCGCCATCAGTTCCTTGACGCGGCTGAGGTAGATGTCGTGCAGCGGCTCGAGGTCGGGAAGTCCGAACAAGCGCCGCGCCTCTTCGGGCGTGCAATCGACCTCGATGTTGAACTTCATTGTTTTCCGCCCTTTCCGCGCTTGAGCGTCGCCCTGTCGGCGGCTAGCTTCGCGCTTTCACAGCCAATAAGCAAGAGTCAGGAGAGCCCCTCATGTCGCCAACCAACAGCGAAATCGCCGCACTCGACGGAGAAGGCCGGATTCCCGCCTATGTCGCGCGGCCCGATGCCGACACGACGCGCGCCATCATCGTAATCCCGGAGATCTTCGGCGTGAACGAAGGCATCCGCAAAAAGGCCGACGACTGGGCGGCGCTCGGTTATCTGGCGATCGCCCCCGACATTTTCTGGCGGTTCGCGCCCGGTGTCGAACTCAGCCCCGATATCGAGGCCGAATTTCAGGAAGCGCTTGGCTATTTCGGGCAATATGATGCCGACCTGGGCGTCAAGGATATCGAGGCCGCGATCCGCTGGCTGCACAGCCAGGGCGCGACCAAGGTCGGCTGCGTCGGCTTCTGCCTTGGCGGACGGCTGGCCTATATGGCGGCGACGCGAACCGATATCGACGCTTCGGTCGGCTATTATGGCGTCATGATCGACACGATGCTGAACGAGGCGCATGCGATTGCCAAGCCGCTGATGCTCCACATTCCGACCGAGGATCATTTCGTCGATCATGCCGCGCAGGCAAAGATCCACGAAGCGCTCGATCCCAATCCCAAAGTTACGCTCCACGATTATCCCGGCCTCGACCATGGCTTCGCAGCAACGATGGGCAATCGCCGCAACGACGATGGCGCGCAGCTTGCCGACAGCCGGACGCGCGATTTCTTCGCCGAGGCTCTTGCATGAGCGCCGGGTCCGGCGTCCATCCCGGACTTGCCGCCTGGCACGCCTATATGGCGGCGGGCGGCGATCCGGAAGCATTGCGCGCGATGCTGGCCGACGACGCGGTATTTCATTCTCCCGTCGTTCACTCGCCGCAAGAAGGCCGCGACAAGGTGTTCGCCTATCTGCACGCCGCGAGCCATGTGCTCGGCGGTGAAAATTTTCGCTATCTGCGTGAAATCGCCGACGGCAACCAGGCTTGCCTCGAATTTTCAACCGAACTTGAGGGAATCCACATCAACGGCGTCGATATAATTCGCTGGAACGACGACGGAAAGATACAGGATTTCAAGGTTATGGTTCGCCCGCTCAAGGCGATCAACAAGGTTTGGGAGAAAATGGCGGCGATGCTTGCAGCGCAGGCGGGCTGACCGCGTTTCCCTGTCATGCGCCGATGGATCGTCATTCCCGGCCTGATCGCTGCGATTGCGCTGGCGCTATGGTGGGCGCCCGCGCGCTGGAGCTTGCTGATCTGGACGCCGTTGCTGCTCGTGGCGCTTTACGACGTCATGCAGTCGCATCATTCGCTGCGCCGCAACTATCCGCTGATCGCGCGCATCCGCTGGCTGTTCGAGGCATTGCGGCCCTTTCTTTACGCTTATGTCGTCGAAAGCCCGCTCGACGGCCGTCCCTTCGCGCGCAACGAACGCGATCTGGTCTATGCCCGCGCCAAGGGGCAGCTCGACAGCCATCCCTTCGGAACCGAACTCGACGTCTATTCGGACGAATATGAATGGATGAGCCACAGCATTGCGCCCGCCGAAGCGCATGACCGGACGCGGCGGGTCCGCGTCGGAACCGCACAATGCGCACGGCCTTATGATGCGGCGCTCCTCAATATTTCGGCCATGAGCTTTGGGTCGCTCGGCGCCAAGGCGATCGAGGCGCTCAATCTTGGCGCCAAGGCAGGCGATTTCTACCACGATACCGGCGAAGGCGGCTTCAGCCCCTATCACCGTGTCCACGGCGGCGACATCGTCTGGGAGCTGGGCAGCGGCTATTTTGGTTGCCGCGATGATGAAGGTCGTTTCGACCCCGATCGCTTTCGCGATGCCGCGCAACATGATCAGGTCAAGATGATCGAAATCAAGCTCAGCCAAGGCGCGAAGCCGGGGCATGGCGGCGTCTTGCCAGGCCCGAAGGTGAGCGCCGAGATCGCTGCGACGCGCGGAGTTCCCGAAGGCAAGGATTGCGTGTCGCCGGCCGCGCATTCCGCTTTCTCGACGCCGATAGAAATGGTCGAATGGGCGGCGAAGCTACGCGATCTCACCGGCGGAAAGCCGGTCGGGATCAAGCTCTGCGTCGGCCAGCCGCACGAAATCTATGCCGTCATGAAGGCCATGCTCGAGACGGGAATCCGCCTCGACTATATCGTCGTCGACGGCGCCGAAGGCGGCACCGGCGCCGCTCCGGTTGAATTTTCGAACCGCGTCGGCATGCCGCTTCGCGAAGGCTTGATCTTCGTCCGCAACGCGCTTGTCGGCTGCGGGCTCAAGGAAGAAATCCGTCTAGCCGCCTCGGGCAAGGTGCATTCGGGCGCCGGGCTCGCGGTCAATTGCGCCCTCGGCGCCGACTGGTCCAACGCGGCGCGCGCTTTCATGTTCAGTCTCGGCTGCGTCCAGTCGCTCAAATGCCACACCGACGAATGTCCGACGGGCGTGGCAACGCAGGATGCCGGACGCCAACGCGGTCTGGTCGTCGAGGACAAGGCCGAACGGGTCCGCCGGTTCCAGGCGTCCACCGTGTCGGCGCTATGGGATATCAGCTGCGCAATGGGGCTCGACGATCCATGGCAGATAAGGCCGCACCATCTCCACGAGCGGCTGAATTCGGCACGCTCGGATTCGATCGACCGCATCTACAGCTTCTACCCGCGCTCCATTCTGCTCGACGATCCGGGATCGGTCGCCAGCGCGCGCTATTGGGCCATGGCGCGTGCCGACAGCTTTCGCGCCGCCATCGAAGGCACGCCCGGTGAGCGTTAGATCAGGCTGATCGCCGCCAATTCGCGATAGAGCTCGGGCGGCAGATCGCCGATTCCGCTCGCGCCATCCGCAGTCTTGGGCGCATCGGCCTCGCTCAGATAACGCCAGCCCTGGTGCGCACGCTTGGGCTGCGGATGAACGGGTTCGAGCCTGGCCGCACACACAATATCGACCCGCCCATCATCCCGATCGTCAAAAGCCAGGATTTCGACGCGCCCGACGATCATGTGACGAATGATGAAATGCAATCTGCCGCCGATCAGTTCGTCGGCACGTTTCGGCTTGAACCGCGTCGTGAACCGCACTTCGCCCTGCTCTGCGCGTGCGGCAATCCGCGCATCCAGCGACGGATAGTCGGGACAACCCACAGCAACACGGGTGAGATGGAGCTTTGCCATATCCGCCAAATGGGGATTCCGCCGCTAAAAGAAAAGCCGGCCTCTCACGAGACCGGCTTTTGTTCAGCCGAACAATGTTCCCAGCCCGACCGCGGGGTCGATCCAGCCTTCGTGGATCATCTTGACCGCGACATAGAGGATGACGGCAAGGCCGACATAGGCGATCCAGCGATAGCGCTCGATATATTTGGCGATGATATTCGCCGCGATACCCATCAGTGCGACCGCGAAGATCAGCCCGACGATCAGGATGCCCGGATGCTCGCGCGCCGCGCCGGCAACCGCAAGCACATTGTCGAGACTCATGCTGACGTCGGCGATCGCGACCGCCCAGGCGGCGGCGGCAAAGCTTTTGGCAGGCTTCAACCCCGAATGTTCGTCGCCCTCAATCTCGGGTGATCCGGCCGAATGCGCGCCTTCGCGCAGTTCGCGCCACATCTTCCAGGCGACCCAGATCAGCAGCAGACCGCCGACGAAGATCAGACCGACGATCTGCATCAACTGCGTGACGACAAGGGCAAAGGCAATGCGCAGGACGAGCGCCGCCAGAACGCCGATCAGGATCACCTTCTTGCGCTGATCGGCGGGCAGTCCTGCGGCGAGCGCGCCGACGACGATGGCATTGTCGCCGGCCAGCACGATGTCGATCATCAGCACCTGCACGAAGGCAGCGAGCGCGGCGGGTTCAGTGATGTTCGAAAAATCGGCGACGATGTGCGACCAGATTTCGCCGAACCCACCGGGCCCGGCAGTGGCCGCCGCCTGCGTCAACATGTCCAAAATCACACAGCGTCTCCGAAATAGCTCACCCCCGGCACGGGGTCGTAAAAGCGATGCAGCAGCGCCCGCCACCGTTCATAGCGGTCGGATCGACGAAAACCATCGCGATGATCCGCGACCGTTCGCCATTCTGCCAACAACAGATAGGGCTGTCCGGTTCCCAACGCCCCGACGAAGGGTCAGCGAAATGAAGCCGGGCGAGGCTTCGATCAGCGGCCGCGCTTTGGCGATGGCCGCTTCGAATTCCACTTCCATTCCAGGCCGGACCGGCAGCGAGGCATGCTCGATCACGGCCATCGCGGCTTACTGGTTCATGCTGTCGAAGAAATCTTCGTTGGTCTTGGAATCCTTGATCTTGTCGAGCAGGAATTCCATCGCATCGACCGTGCCCATCTGCATGAGGATGCGGCGCAGCACCCACATTTTGCTGAGCTTGTCCTTCTCGACGAGCAGTTCTTCCTTTCGGGTGCCCGACTTGCCGACGTCGAGCGACGGGAAAATGCGCTTGTCGGCGACCTTGCGGTCGAGGACGATTTCGCTGTTACCCGTGCCCTTGAATTCTTCGAAGATGACTTCGTCCATGCGGCTGCCGGTATCGATCAGCGCGGTCGCGATGATCGACAGCGATCCGCCTTCCTCGATATTGCGCGCAGCACCGAAGAAGCGCTTGGGACGCTGAAGCGCGTTCGCATCGACACCGCCGGTCAGAACCTTGCCCGAGCTCGGCACTACGGTGTTGTATGCGCGGCCGAGGCGGGTGATCGAGTCGAGCAGGATGACGACATCCTTTTTGTGCTCGACTAGCCGCTTCGCCTTTTCGATCACCATTTCGGCGACCTGGACGTGGCGCGTCGCGGGCTCGTCGAAGGTCGAGGAGACGACCTCGCCATTGACGCTGCGCTGCATGTCGGTGACTTCCTCGGGCCGCTCGTCGATCAGCAGGACGATCAGATAGACCTCGGGGTGATTGTCGGTGATCGCCTTCGCGATATTTTGCAGCAGCACCGTCTTACCCGTGCGCGGCGGCGCGACGATCAGCGCGCGCTGGCCCTTGCCCTGCGGGCTGACGAGATCGATCACGCGCGCCGACTTGTCCTTGACGGTCGGATCGATCGTATCGAGCTTGAGCTTCTGGTTCGGATAGAGCGGCGTCAGATTGTCGAAATTGACGCGGTGGCGCACGACCTCAGGATTGTCGAAATTGACGCTGATCAGCTTGGTCAGCGCGAAATAGCGTTCGCCGTCCTTCGGCGCGCGAATTTCGCCCTCGACGGTGTCGCCGGTGCGCAGACCATATTTGCGGACCTGATTGGGCGACACATAGATGTCGTCGGGACCGGCAAGATAATTGGCTTCGGGACTACGCAGAAAACCGAAGCTGTCGGGCAGAACCTCGATCGTTCCCGATCCGATGATTTCCTCGCCCTCTTCGGCGAGCTCCTTGAGGATCGAGAACATCAGATCCTGCTTGCGCAGCGTCGAGGCGCCCTCGACGCCCAGCTCTTCAGCCATTTCGACGAGCTGCGCGGGCGATTTTGTCTTGAGTTCTTTAAGATGCATGGATGGATTCCAGGTAACAGAAATATAGGAAAATTCGTTCGATACGGCGCACCAGGCGGTGCCTATCCGGCCGGGGGACGACCGTTCACGATAGCTTCGGCGCCAAGATCGCGCCGCCGACGGAAAGCCGGGTTGATCGGCCCCTAAGCCGCCGATTTCGTCAAGTCAATCGGCTGTCGCCGAGACGAGAGGTCAAAAGGGCCGGACGACCGCCAGAATGACGATGATCGCCGCGGCTACGCCCGGTACCTCGTTGAGCATCCGCAGGCGCTTTTCGGACAGAGGTCGTTCGCCGCGCTTCAGCTTCTTGAAATAGCCGATCGTCCAGCCGTGATAGCCCGACAGAAGCAGGACAAGCAGGAGCTTGGCGTGAAACCAGCCCTGCGACCAATAGCCACCATTGAAAGCGAGCATCAGACCCAGGATCCAGACGAGGACGAGCGAGGGATTGAGGATGATCTTGCGCAGGCGATCTTCGCGCTCGATCCATTTCCTGTCCTCGTCCGACCCCACCGCACATTGGTGATGATAGACGAAAAAGCGCGGCATCATGAAAAGACCCGCCATCAGGAAGATGACGAAAATCACATGCGCCGCTTTCACCCACAACATCGTGACCCCCAGAAATCCAGTCCAGTCTGCCATCCCGCTACTCGCCTCGCACGCGCCTGATCAGATGTTCGACATGGGCTATGGGCGTGTCGGGCACGATACCATGGCCGAGATTGAAGATATGGGGCCGTTCGGGGAAAGCTGCAAGGATGCGATCGATCGCAGCGTCAAGAGCCGGGCCGCCGGCGACCAGCGCGAGCGGATCAAGATTGCCCTGCACCGGTAGATGATCGGGAAGATCATCATTGGCCCAAGCGGGATCGACCGTTTCGTCAAGACCGATCGCATCGGCGCCGACCCCGCGGGCATATGCCGCCAGCTTGCCGCCCGCGCCCTTCGGGAAACCGATGATCGGCGTGTGGGGATGGAGCGCCTTCAGTTGCCGGACGATTTCGGCATTGGGGGCGATCACCCAGCGTTCGAACTCGGCAGGGGACAGGCTTCCTGCCCAGCTGTCGAACAACTGGACCGCCTCGACCCCCTGTTCGATCTGCCCCGACAAATAGGTCACGCTGAGGTCGACGATCGCATCGATGATCGCGCCGAATGCCACCGGATCAGAGAGCGCCATGCGCCGGGCGGCGGCCTGGTCCTTCGATCCCTGGCCGGCGACCATATAGGTGGCGACCGTCCAGGGACTGCCGGCAAATCCCAGAAAGGTCGTCTGGGGCGGCAAGGCAGCTGCCACGCGCGCTACGGTAGCATAGACCGCGTCGAGCCGCTCAGGCGCCGCCTCAAGCGACGCCAGAGCGCTATCGACGAGTGCCGGGGCCAGCCGCGGCCCCTCACCCGTCTCGAACCACAGCCGCTGCCCCAGCGCATGCGGCACGACCAGAATGTCCGAAAAGAGAATGGCACCGTCGAATCCGAAGCGGCGGATCGGCTGCAATGTTACTTCGGCCGCAGCTTCTGGATCATAGCATAGTTCCAGAAAGCCGCCCTTCGTCGCCCGCAACGCACGATATTCGGGAAGATAGCGACCGGCCTGGCGCATCAGCCACAGGGCGGGCCGTTCCTGCCGCACCCCACGCAGCGTTGCCAGCAAGCTCTTCGATGACGCCTTCACGCGGCCCCTCTTTCTCTCTTCATAATATATATAAATGATTGTGGTGGATTGTTGGCGGGCGGATAAGCGCGCTTTAGGCGCAGCCGCCCTTTTTGCCAACAGCTTGACTCCGGCTGGTCCGCCAAACGCCACGGAGTCGTTGGCTCTCATCCCCGCTATTCACAGCCTGTGGATAAGACTTGTCCCTTGTGGATAAGCGGTGGGACGGAATCGACGCGGCCGGGGATGGAATCGCCCTGCCGATTTCATCCCGGGGCTTGTCCGCGAACTTATCCACAGCCTCGGAATTTCGCTTCACGGCTTGCCTTTTCGGATCGCAAGGCGGCAAGAGAGGTGATGGACCGCCTCCACCTTCACCTGATATCCGATTCCACCGGCGAAACGCTCGAAAATATCGCCAAGGCGGCGATCGCACAGTTCGACGACGTCGAAGTCGTACGCCATTTCTGGCCGATGGTGCGCTCGGAATCGCATCTCGACCGGATCATGGCGGAGGTCCAGGCGAGCCCCGGCATGATCCTCTTCACCCTCGTCAACGGTGAGTTACGCGCCAGTCTCGAGCGCCGCGCCGAGGCCCAGGGCCTGCCGCTTGTTCCCGCGCTCGACGCCGTAACCGATGCCTTGTCGCGCATGCTCGGGCAGGAAGCCAAGGCGCGGCCGGGCCGTCAGCATGCGCTCGATGCCGCCTATTTCGCGCGCGTCGAGGCGATCCAGTTCACCGTCGCGCATGACGATGGGATCGGCTGGGAAAATTGGGAACAGGCCGACATTCTGCTCGCTGGCGTCTCGCGAACCTCCAAAACGCCGACGAGCATCTATCTGGCGAACCGGGGGTACAAGACGGCCAATATTCCGATCGTTCCTGAATCGCCGCCGCCCGACGCCCTCTATCATCTGAAGCGTCCGCTCGTCGTCGGGCTGACGACCAGCCTCGACCGCCTCGTCCAGGTGCGCCGCAACCGTCTGCTCTCGCTCAATCAGGCGCCCGAAACCGCCTATGTGGACGATGAACGCGTGAAAGCCGAAATCGCTTATGCCCGCCGCATGTTCGCCGACAATGACTGGCCGGTGATCGACGTGACGCGCCGTTCGATCGAGGAAACGGCGGCTGCGGTGATCAAGCTGGTCGAGGATCGCGGGGGCCGGACGGCGTGATGCAGATCGTCCTTGCATCGCAGAGCAGCGGCCGCGCAGCGATGCTGCGCGCTGCCGGCATCGCGTTCGAAGCGACCGCGGCGCATGTCGATGAAGAAGCGCTGACGGCCGGTCTCGTTGCCGCCGGCCAGACGGCGCGCAACATTGCCGATGCGCTGGCGGAGGCCAAGGCGATCAAGATTTCTTCTCGGCTGCCTGGCGTTACCGTAATCGGTGCCGATTCGACGCTCGCGCTTGCCGATGGAACAATGCTCGCCAAGCCCGCGAGCCCCGATGAGGCGGCAGACCATCTGCGCCGCATGGCGGGGACGCGGCACAAATTGTTCAGCGCGGTCGTTGCAGCGCGCGACGGCGCGCCGGTCTGGCGCGCGATCGGCGAGGCGCGGCTGTGGATGCGGCCCTTGTCGGACGCCTTCATCGCCGACTATGTGGCGCAGCATTGGGACAGCATCCGCTGGACCGTCGGCTGTTACGAAATCGAGGGGGCGGGCGTGCAATTGTTCGATCGGGTCGAAGGCGATCCCTGGACGATCATCGGCATGCCGATGCTGCCGTTGATGGCATGGCTGCGCGCCACCGGACTGGCGCCGCAATGACCGCTGCCGAGCCCGCGCCTTATGCCGAGGTGATCGGCGATCCGATTGCCCAGTCGAAATCGCCGCTGATTCATCGCTTCTGGCTCGATGCGCTGGGAATGAAGGGCGACTATCGGCCCGCGCATGTGAAACCTGACGATCTGGCCGCCTATATCGCCCAGCGCCGGACCGATCCCGCCTGGCGCGGATGCAATGTAACCATCCCGCACAAGATCGCGGTGATGGATCTGGTCGATGATCCGGGCGACATTCGCGGCACGATCGGTGCGATGAACACGATCGTGCGGCAACGCGACGGATCGCTTATCGGGACCAACACCGACGCCGCGGGCTTTTATTCCCCGCTCGCCGAACTCGATCTCGAAGGCGCGCCGGTCGCGCTAATCGGCGCCGGGGGCGCGGCGCGAGCGGTGCTTTTTGCGCTCGCGCGCGCGAACGTGGGGCATGTCACCATCCTCAACCGTTCGCCGCTGAAGGCGATGGGCCTGCTTGCCACATTTGGCCTCAAGGGCGATGTCGTCGCGCTCGATGCCCCGCTTCCGCCGGCCGCGTTGCTCGTGAATTCGAGCAGTCTTGGCATGACGGGGCAGCCGCCGCTCGATCTCGATCTGTCACCGTTGCCCGACGATGCGATCGTATACGATCTTGTTTACGCGCCGCTGATGACAGGGCTGCTCCGCGCTGCGGACGCGCGCGGGCTGGACATCGTCGATGGGCTCGACATGCTGATCGGTCAGGCGGCCTTAGCGTTCGAGCTGTTTTTCGGCGCGCCGCCGCCCGAAGGTCGCGACGAGGAATTGCGCGCGATTCTCACCGCATGACGCATTACAAGCGCCCCGGATCGCGGCTTCGCCGACCGTTCATTCTCGGCCTGACGGGTTCGATCGGCATGGGGAAGTCGACCGCGGCAACGATGTTCGAACGCGAAGGGGTGCCGGTGTTCGACGCCGATGCCGAAGTTCACCGCCTGCAAGGTCCCGGCGGTGCCTTGGTCGCCGCGATCGAGGCGCGCTTTCCCGGCACCACCGGTCCGCGCGGCGTCGATCGCCAGGAACTCGGCCGCCGCGTGCTCGGCAACCGCCACGAGCTTGTCGCACTCGAAGCGATCGTCCATCCCGCAGTCGGCCGCGCGCAGAAGAAATTCCTTGCCCGTCACCGCGCGCGCGATGTCGTCGTGCTCGACATTCCGCTCCTGTTCGAAAAAGGGGGCTGGCACCGCGTCGGCGCAGTCGCCGTCGTCACCGCACCGATGTGGATCCAGCGCAAACGCGTGCTGCGCCGGCCCGGCATGACCAATGCAAAGTTCAAGGCGATCCGGGGCCTGCAGGTTCCCGATCGCGTCAAGCGCGCGCGCGCCGATTTCCTGATCGAAACCGGCCGCCCGAAAAGCGAGACCCATCGTCAGATTCGGCGGATCGCCTCTTGTTTCCATGCGCAATAGGGTCCAGATTGTTTGAAAGATGCGTGAGATAATCTTCGATACGGAAACCACGGGCCTCGACCCCAGAACGGGGCACAGGCTGGTCGAAATCGGGTGCATCGAATTGATCGACCGCCGCGAATCGGGGCGGACCTTTCACGCCTATTTTCATCCCGAACGCGATATGCCCGCCGAGGCCGAGGCGGTGCACGGCCTTTCGATCCAGTTTCTGTCCGACAAGCCGCTCTTTGCCGCGCGCGTCGACGAATTGCTCGACTTTCTTGGCGATGCGCCGATGGTGGCGCACAACGCCGCTTTCGACTTCGGCTTCGTCAACGCCGAGCTGGCGCGCGTCGGCCGGCCGCCGCTCGATATGGCGCGCATGTGCTGCACCGTGCAGATGGCGCGCAAGCTTCATCCGGGCGCCAAGCACAGCCTCGATGCGCTTTGCACGCGCTACGGCATCGACCGCAGCCACCGCGTCAAGCACGGCGCGCTGCTCGACGCCGAACTGCTGGCGCACCTTTATATCGAAATGACCGGCGGGCGGCAGATCGGGCTGGGGCTCGCCGCCGAACCCGCCGCCGCGGCGCGGGGTGCCGCACCGGCACCCGTCCGATCCGTCGCCCCCACCCGCCCGTTTCGCGAACCGCGCCCGCACGGTGCAACCCCGGCCGAACTGGCGCGTCATGCAGAATTCGTCGCCACACTCAATCAACCTCTGTGGCACGATAGTCCCTGATCGCGGCTCCCCCGCGATCCCGTGGACATGACTGAAGGAGAAGAAAAATGGAAATCCGCGTCTCTGGCCACCAGATCGAAACCGGCGAAGCGCTGCAGGCGCATGTGTCGGACCGGATGAACGCGATTGCCGACAAATATTTCTCGCGCGCGATCGGGGCGCACGCGACCTTCGGAAAGGGACCGCACGACAGTTTCCAGTGCGACATTGTCGCGCATGTCATGCAGGGTCTGGTCCTGAAAGGCCATGGCCAGGCGCAGGACGCGCATGTTGCGTTCGAGGGCGCGGCCGACCGTATCGAAAAGCAGCTGCGCCGCTATATGCGCCGGCTGAAGGATCGCAACAATGGCAATGGTGCGCAGTTGGTGACGATCGAGACGATCGAGGACAATGCCAGCTATGTCGTTTTCGACGGCGGCACCGATGATGAAGATGCAGGCGATGCGCCGGCGATCATCGCCGAAACCCGCGTCGATATCCCGACGAGCAGCGTGTCCGATGCGGTCATGATGCTTGATTTGCGTGACACCAATGCGCTGCTTTTCGTCAACAGCAAGACGGGGTCGCACAACATGGTCTATCGCCGCCGCGACGGCACCATTGGCTGGGTCGAGCCGCGCTAGCAGACAATAGGGCTGGATTTTCTCTGCCGTTCGGCCTAAGGGCCGCGCCCAACAAAGCCCGAAAGCCGGACGGCGGGGGCCAGCCTAGTACGCTCAAGCGAACCAACGCCAACAGGATGACCCGCGTGGCGTCGCCTTGCGGCCATGCAGATTTGACCAGACCAATGAACCTATCCTCCCTCCTTTATCCCGCCACCGTGCGCGCCAATGTGCAGCTCGATTCCAAAAAGGCGCTGTTCCCCTATGTCGGCGAACTGGCGGCGCGGTCGCTGGGACTCGACGCGGGCGAAGTGAGCGAGGCGCTGCTCGAGCGCGAGCGGCTCGGTTCGACCGGCTTTGGTCGCGGCATTGCCTTGCCGCATGCCAAGATGGCCGATCTCAACGGCGTGCGTGGCATGTTCCTGCAGCTCGCGCGGCCGATCGATTTTCAGGCGGTCGATGGTTTGCCGGTCGATCTTCTCTTCATACTGCTGTCGCCGCTCGACGCGGGCGCCGACCATCTGAAGGCCCTCGCCGGCGTATCGCGTATGCTGCGCAATGAGAGCATTGCCGAACGATTGCGCGGTGCGAAGAATGACGAAGCGCTCTATGCCATGCTCGTCGATGCCGAAGCGCGCGACGCGGCCTGACCTTCCGGGGCGGATGCTCCGATGACGCGCTTCACCAGCCGGTTCCTCGTCGATCTTCTTATCCGCGAAACCGAGGCCGCGGGCGGATTCGCTGCGGTTCTTGCCGCGGGCGACGATCATTCCGGCTCGATCCTCGTCCAGTGCAGCGACCGAGGGGTGGCGGGGCCGCTGCTCGAACGCCGCTTTGCGATGACTGGCAATTATATATGGGAAGCGGTCGGACCCGATCCCGCGAGCGATGGTGAAGAACGCGCAAACTATCAGGACCGGCGGCGAAAAGCCGATTCCGACTTGTGGATCGTCGAACTGGATATCGCAGATGCGCCACGTCTCGTCGCGGAGTGGGGCGCGTTAACTTGACTCTGTTGCGGCGCACAATAGGTGCCCGGCCACTTGATAACGCGTAGGTCGTATCGCGGGTTGCATCCGTCTTTTCGGACAGGCCCGATTTACCGATATGGACACGCAGTCGGATGACGACCGCAGGTGGTTCAGGATCAACGATCCCCCAGCCTGTTAGATTTAGGTTCGTCAGCCGCCCTTTTGACGGATTAGATGAGTCGTATTCTGAACGCTGCCAGCGTGGCTGCCGTGGGCATCACTGCCTTTGCCGCGCTGTCGTTGGCCGAACCCGGCTTCGCCAGTGATCTGGCCGCCGACGCCAACATTCCCGCGATCACGCTGCCCGCCGCCGATGTTCCGGCCGACAGCGATGCGGCAGCTCCGTCGACCGAAGCCGAAACGCCGGTCGATACCGCCACCGACGACAGCGCTGTTGCCGATACATTGGCCCAGTTGGTCGCGGCGACCCCGAAGCCCGAGACGATCGATCCCGAACTGCGCTGCCTCGCGCAGGCGGTCTATTTCGAATCGCGCGGCGAATCGCTCGCGGGGCAGCTCGCGGTCGCACATGTCGTGATCAACCGCGCGAAGTCGGGCCGCTTCCCGACGAGCCTGTGCGGCGTCGTCCATCAGCCGAGCCAGTTCAGCTTCGTGCGCCGCGGCAAGATGCCCGCCGTGCGCAATGCCGGCCAATGGTCGAATGCGATCGCAATCGCGCAGATCGCGCGCGACGGCAGCTGGCAGAACAAGGCGCCAGGCGCGCTGTTCTTCCATGCGCGCTACGTCTCGCCCGGCTGGCGCAAGACGCGCATCGCGCAGATCGACAATCATATCTTCTATCGCTGAATTCGAGGGTGCGGGGGCCACGCCCCCCACCTCGTTCATTGCCAAGCCATTTTTGCTGGCGCATGATGCGGGCATGACGCGTCAATTTTCCGTCGCCCTGCTCGCGGCAGTGGCGCTTGCGCTCGGCGGCTGTGCCACGGCGGTTCCCCCCGTCGAGGTTACCCGCTTCCATAACAATGCAACCGCCGGCCTGGCCCCAGGCACGCGCTATGCCGTCGAAGTGCTGCCGCACGGCGATGCCTCGGCGACGGGCGGCGCGGCGCAGCCGTCACTCGAATGGAACAGTTATCGCATCGCGGTGGAGCGTCAGCTGCAGTTGCTGGGCTTCGTCGCTGCGCCCGAAGGAGCGGCCGCGCCGCTCAAGGTTCGCATAGCCTTCGACCGCAGCGATCGCATGCCGCTTGCGAAGCGTTCGCCGGTTTCGGTCGGCGTTGGCGGATCGACCGGCAGCTATGGCTCGGGGGTGGGCCTCGGTATCGGCATCAATCTTGGTGGCGGGCCGAAACAGATGCAGGATCTGCAGCTGTCGGTGCGTATCGATGACGCGGCCACGGGCCAGGCCGTGTGGGAAGGCCGGGCGCTCAGCGCGGTGCCGGTGAAGGCGCCTGCGGCACAACCGTCGATTGCTGCCGCGAAATTGGCCGAAGCCCTATTCAAGGACTTCCCCGGCGAATCGGGACGCACTATCAGCGTTCCATGACAATCAGCATCAACGCCGCCTTCGACAGCGGCAATATCGTCGTGGATTCGATCGATGGCACGCGTGCCCGCCTTTCGATCCGCAAGGATCGCGAATCCGATTTCTTCCAGTGGTTCCATTTCCGCGTGGGCTGCGCGGTGGGCGATGAACTTGAACTGGCGATCGCCGGGCTCGGCGATTCGGCCTATCCCGATGGCTGGCCCGGCTATGCCGCCTGCGCCAGCTATGACCGCGAAAACTGGTTCCGGCTCGACACCGGCTACGAAGCCGGGACGCTCACCATCAACCACAGCGCCGAAGGGCAGCTTCTGTGGATCGCCTATTTCGCGCCCTATTCGATGGAACGGCATCACGACCTGGTCGCCTCTGTCGCTGAATGCGACGGCGTTTCCTATCGCTGTCTCGGCACCAGTCTTGAGGGGCAGCCGATCGACTGCCTCGAAATGGGCACCGGGCCGGTCCAGGTGTGGCTGTATGCGCGCCAGCATCCGGGCGAGAGCATGGCCGAATGGTGGATGGAAGGCGCGCTTGAGAAGCTCACCGATCCGGCCGATCCCCATGCCCGGTCGCTACGGCAGAAATGCCGTTTCCACCTTGTACCGAACATGAACCCCGATGGGTCGCGCCGCGGTCATCTGCGCACCAACTATGCCGGGGTGAATCTCAACCGCGAATGGGACAATCCCACTGCCGATCGCAGCCCCGAAGTGCTCGCGGTGCGCAATGCGATGGACGAAAGCGGCGTCGATTGGGCGATGGACGTTCATGGCGACGAGGCGATTCCGGCGGTGTTCCTCGCGGGTTTCGAGGGCATCCCGTCGTTGAAGGACGAGCAACAGGCGCGCTATCTGGCCTTCCAGTCCGCCCTTGCCGCCAACACGCCCGATTTCCAGACCGCGCTCGGCTATGAAAGCTCAGCGCCGGGCAAGGCCAATCTGTCGATGTCGACCACGCAGCTCGCCGAGCGCTTTGGTGCGGTGTCGATGACGATCGAAATGCCGTTCAAGGACAATCGCGATCTGCCCGATCCCGTCGCCGGCTGGTCGCCCGAACGCTCGAAGCTGCTCGCGCACGCGTGCCTCGCGACGCTGGATCAGATGCTTTGACCGATGCTGCAGGTCGGGACGGCTGGCATATCGTCGAGGACGATCTGTCAGGCGCCCCGATCCGCGCGCTGCTCGGACGGCATTTTGCCGGCATGCTCGCAAACTCGCCCGAGGAAAGCTGCCATTTTCTCGATTTCGAGGGACTGAAGGCCCCCGGTGTTACCTTCTGGTCGATTCATTGCGGCCCCGATCTGGCGGGTTGCGGCGCGCTGAAGCGGCTCGATGGCCGGCACGGCGAGATCAAGTCGATGCGCACCGCCGACGCCTTTCTGCGCCGCGGTGTCGCCGCCCGGATGCTGAGCCACATTATCGAAGTGGCCCGCGCGGCCGGGCTTGAGCGGCTCAGCCTCGAAACCGGGTCAGGCGCTGCCTTCAAACCGGCGCTCGCGCTCTACCGGCGACATGGCTTCACCGATTGTGGGCCATTCGCGGATTACAGGCCCGATCCATTCAGTCGCTTCATGACGCGCGCAATCTAGCAACGCCGAGCAGAAACGGGGCCCGGAAGGGACAGCCGGACCCCGTTCGTACGGCCCATTCGGACCGGCGTTAGCCGCTGGCTTACGCGGCTTTCTTGGCTTCGATCGCCGTGGGCTGCGTGCCGCCGATGGCAATCTTGTGCGGCTTCATCGCTTCGGGCACTTCGCGCACCAGGTCGATGATCAGCAGCCCGTCGGCGAGGTCAGCGCGATCGACGCGCACGAAATCGGCAAGCTGGAAGCGGCGCTCGAAGGCGCGCGTCGCAATGCCGCTATACAGAAGCTGGCGCGTTTCGCCTTCCTTCGCGGGCGCCTTGCGGCCGCTGACGGTCAGCATATTCTGCTGCGCGGTGATGTCGATCTCGTCGCTCTTGAAACCCGCCACCGCGACAGTGATGCGGAAATGGTCGTCGGCGACCTTCTCGATATCGAAGGGCGGATAATTTTCGGCAGAACCGCTGTTTTCCAGAAAGTCGAACAGACGATCGAAACCGACGGTCGAGCGGCGATAGGGGGTCCAGTCAAAGCTGTTACGCATGGGTCATTCCTTCCTTGCAAAGCGAAGTCATCGGGCCGCGGCATGGCCTGCCGCGGCTTCCATCCGGCCCCGTTTTGGCGACCGGATGTTCCGAATCTGGGATGGCGCCGACCCTTTTCAAGAGGGGCGGTGGCCCTTGCCCGAAAGCCGCGCTATGGCGCCCCCGAATCGCCCGCGCGGGCGCGCCCTTTGTCGAAAGGACAGATCATGCCGCAGCTCATCCTCATCCGTCACGGCCAGTCGCAGTGGAATCTGGAGAACCGCTTCACCGGCTGGTGGGACGTCGATGTCACCGAAAAAGGCGCGGCAGAGGCGTGGGCGGCGGGCGAACTGATGAAGGAAAAGGGTATAGCACCCGACACCTGCTTCACCTCGGTCCAGACGCGCGCGATCAAGACGCTCAACCTCGCGCTCGAGGCGATGGGGCGGCTCTGGCTGCCGGTGACGAAGGATTGGCACCTCAACGAACGCCATTATGGCGGGCTCACCGGCCTCGACAAGGCGGAGACCGCGGCCAGGCATGGCGAGGATCAGGTGAAGATCTGGCGCCGCAGCTTCGACACCCCGCCGCCGCCGCTTGAGGCCGGCTCGCCTTACGATCTGTCGGGCGATCCGCGCTATGCGGGCATCGCGATCCCGGCGACCGAAAGCCTGAAAGACACCATCGCGCGCGTTCTTCCCTATTATGACAGCGCGATTGCGCCGCAGCTGCGGGACGGCAAGACGGTGCTGATCTCGGCGCACGGCAACAGCCTACGTGCGCTGGTGAAGCATTTGTCGGGCATTTCCGACGCTGACATCACCGGCCTCGAAATCCCCACTGGCCAGCCGATCGTCTATGATCTGGACGACGATCTGACGGCGCGCGAGCGCTATTATCTCAGCGAGCGGTGAGCCACCCCGTCATTGCTTCGCTTTGCTCGCAATGACGATTATCCGGGAAGCGATCAGTCGCGCAGCAGTTCGTTGATGCCCGTCTTCGCGCGCGTCTGCGAATCGACGCGCTTGACGATGACGGCGCAGTAGAGCGACGGCCCCGGCGTTCCGTCGGGAAGCGGCTTGCCCGGAAGCGAACCCGGGACAACGACCGAATAAGCCGGAACCTCGCCGATGAAGACCTCACCGGTCGCGCGGTCGATAATCTTGGTCGATGCGCCGAGATAGACGCCCATCGACAGTACCGCACCCTCGCGCACGATCACGCCCTCGGCCACTTCGGCGCGCGCGCCGATGAAGGCGCCGTCCTCGATCACCACGGGTCCGGCCTGCAGCGGTTCGAGCACGCCGCCGATCCCCGCGCCGCCCGACAGGTGGACGTTCGCGCCGATCTGCGCGCAGCTGCCGACGGTGGCCCAGGCATCGACCATCGATCCCTCGCCGACATAGGCGCCGATGTTGACGAAGCTCGGCATCAGCACGGCGCCCTTGCTGATGAAGGCGCCGCGGCGGACGATCGATCCGGGAACGGCGCGGAAGCCCGCATCGCGGAAGCGGTTCTCGCCCCAGCCGGCGAATTTCGACGGAACCTTGTCCCACCAAGTCGCGCCGCCGGCGCCGCCCTCGATAATCTCCATGTCGTTGAGGCGGAAGGAGAGCAGCACCGCCTTCTTGAGCCACTGATTGACCTGCCACGTTCCGCCGGCATCGCGCTCGGCAACGCGGAAGCTGCCGTCATCGAGGCCCGCGAGTGCCGCCTCGACCGCGTCGCGCACCGCGCCGGTCGTCGTCAGACCGAGCGTCTCGCGTGCATCCCAGGCGGCTTCGATCGTCGATTGCAGGTCGGTGCTCATGAAATTCCCCAAGGTTACGGCCCAAAATGTTCCGGAAGCGCATCAAGCCAGTCGGCGATGTCGTTCACATGAAAATCGACATGGTCCGGCAGGTGGTCGCGATGGCCGCTTTCGCTGCCATTGTCCAGCCATACGGTCGTCATTCCCAGCGCCTTGGCGGGGGTCAGATTGCGCGCCATATCCTCGACGAACAGGCTCTTCGCCGGATCGATTCCGAGATGGCCGATCATCATGCGATAAGCTTCGGCGTCGGGCTTCGGCGTATAGCGCGTCGAGCGAATATCGCAGATGCCGTCGAACAGATCGGCGATGCCCCGCGCGTCGAGCACGCGCGCCGCATAATCGGCATCGGCGTTGGTGAAGATCAGACGGCGGCCGGGCAGGCGCTCGAGTCCGGCGCGCAGCCGCGCATCGGGCGCCAGCCGGTCGAGAGGAATATCGTGGACGTCGACTAGGAAATCTTCGGGATCGACGCCGTGGTGGCGCATCAGCCCCGCCATCGTCGTGCCGTGATCGTGGAAATACTGCTTTTGTACACGCCGAGCTTCGACGGCATCGACGTCCATCAGACGCATGATGAAAGCGCCCATGCGCGCGTCGATCAGGTCGAACAGCCGCGCCGACGGATGGTAGAGCGTGTTGTCGAGATCGAAGATCCAGCAGTCGATATGATCGATCGGTACCGTCATGACGCCGCGCGCCATAGGACGCGCCGCCCGCGACGGCAAGGTAGCCGTGGCACACTTTGCAGTTCCCATGTTACCCCGCTAAGCAGGCTGCCACTGGGCAGCAGGGGACAGACTTATGAAATCGACGATGCTTCTTCCGCTCGCGCTGGCAGGCGCGCTGCTTTCGGCGCCGGTTGCGGCGCAGGCGCCGACGCGCACGGTGATCCACGCCGGCAAATTGATGGCGGAGCCCGGCAAGCCGGTGCGCGGCGCGACGACGATCATCGTCGAAAATGGCAAGGTCGTTGCGATTCTCGACGGCTACCAGCCGGCCGATGCCGGCGCGGTGCTGATCGATCTCAAGGACAAATATGTCCTGCCCGGCCTGATCGACAGCCACGTCCACCTGACCAGCGATGCTGGCGGTCTGGCGGGCCAGCTCGAGGAAGTGACGCTCAGCCCTGCGGCTCAGGCCTTCAATGCCGAGGTAAACGGCCTGAAGACCCTGCGTGCGGGCTTCACCACGGTGCGCAATCTGGGCGATGGTGACGGGGCCACGCTGGCGCTGCGCGACGCGATCCTGGCGGGGAAGGTGCAGGGGCCGCGCATCGTCGATGCGGGCAACGCGATTTCGGGTAGCGCCGGACATATGGACGGATCGCTCGGCTATCGGGACGAACTGCGCCCCTATTTCCAGGGAGCGGGGAACACTTGCAACGGTGCCGACGATTGCCGCCGTGCCGTCCGGCTTCAGGTCGGGCGCGGCGCCGACGTGATCAAATTCGCCTCGACGGGCGGCGTCAACAGCCGCATCGGTGCAGGGCTGGGCAAGCAGATGTTCGACGACGAAGCCAAGGCGATCGTCGCTACCGCGCATATGTTCGGCAAAAAGGTCGCGGTCCATGCGCACGGTGCCGACGGCATCCGCCTGGCGCTCGACGCCGGCGCCGATTCGATCGAGCACGGCACGATCCTCGACGAAGCGACGATCGCCGCCTGGACGAAGTCGAAGGCTTATTATGTTCCGACCCTGTCGACCGTGAACGGCTACAAGGAGCGGCTGGCGGCGAACGCCAATGCCTATGAACCCGATGTGCTCGCCAAGATTCGCTGGCGCATCTCGATCACCGGCAAAAGCCTCGAGCAACTCGTCCCGCGCGGCGTGCGTATCGCCTTCGGCACCGACGCGGGCGTGTCCAAGCATGGCCGCAACGCCGACGAATTCGAACTGATGGTCCAGCACGGCATGACGCCCGTTGAAGCGCTGAAGGCTGCGACGGTCAACGCCGCGGATCTGCTGGGCCTGTCGGACGAAATCGGCACGATCGCGCCGGGCAAGAGCGCGGACATCATCGCGGTGGCGAGTGACCCGGTTGCCGATGTGACGGTGCTGAAAAAGGTCGACTTCGTGATGGCGCGGGGGGCAGTGGTTGATTGACCCGCAGCATCATCGCGAGGAGCGAAGCGACGCGGCAATCCAGTGCTGCATCGACCAGCTCCGGATTGAGCCGCTTCGTTCGCAATGACGCGCTCTATTATGCCAACGCCGCGCGCAACCGCAGCCACCGCTCCAGCTTCGCCGCATAGCCCACCGTATTCGCCGCGCTGCTTGATGGCAGATCGACGAGCGCGACGCCCTCAAGCACGGGCACTTGCCTTCGCCCGATCGCTGCGGCCTTGTTGCCGTTGAAGGCGATCATGCGCAGATCGGGCAGTGCCGCGATCAGGGCGCCAAGGTCGTGCGCCTCGGCCTCGCGGATCAGCGAATCGCTGCTCGTAAGCCGCTCGGCCGAACGGATCACGTCCCATAGCCCGATCTTCGCATCCGCGAGCGCGCCCAGCCGCTCGTCATAGGTCAGGACGGCGAGCGGCCGGTCGATCGCGGCGCCTACCAGCCGCCAGAACTGGTTCGTTGGATGCGCATAATAGCGCCGCTCGGCGAGGGAACGCGCGCCGGGCAGGCTGCCGAGAATCAGCAGGCGCGTGTCGGGCGCGACGTGCGGTGCGAAGCTGGCGTGGCGGACCGGAGGCATTTACGGGGCGCTACCGGCCGGAAATCCGCGGCGCAAGCCGCTTGACGCTTGACCGCAAAGGGAATCACCGCTAGGGGCGCCCCCGATCGAAAGCGGCGGACTTCTCGCCAAACTCGTTCACAACAGCGCTTGAACATTGCTGGCGCGGATGGAGCCTCCGGAGGACGAATGTGTCCGCCGGGGTCTTTTGCTGTTATCAGGTCGGGGCATTTCGATGCCCCGGAGCTTCATCCACCGCGGTAGAGTAACCGTTCGCTCCGATGGGCGGACACTTGAAGGTGAAGCATTCATGCCCACGATCAACCAGCTGGTCCGCAAGGGCCGGACTCCGCAGAAAGTGAAGTCCAAGGTCCCGGCGATGGAAGCAAACCCGCAGAAGCGCGGCGTTTGCACCCGTGTCTATACGACGACCCCGAAAAAGCCGAACTCGGCGCTCCGCAAGGTTGCGAAGGTCCGCCTGACCAACCAGCGCGAAGTCATTTCCTACATCCCCGGCGAAGGCCACAACCTCCAGGAACACAGCGTCGTGCTGATCCGCGGCGGCCGTGTGCGCGACCTTCCCGGTGTCCGTTACCACGTCCTGCGCGGCGTTCTGGACACCCAGGGTGTGAAAGACCGCAAGCAGAGCCGTTCGAAATACGGTGCGAAGCGTCCGAAGTAAGGACGGCTTTTTCGGCTATTTGATCATCCCGCGGGCGCGTTGCGCCGGGATGCTGTTGTAAAAGGAATTACCTATGGCTCGTCGTCGTCGTCCTGAACGCCGCGAAATCCTGCCCGATCCCCGTTTCGGGGATGTCGTGCTGTCGAAGTTCATGAACAGTGTCATGCTCGACGGTAAGAAGTCGGTCGCCGAAAGCATCGTCTATGGCGCACTCGAAGCGGTCGAAGCCCGCGCCAAGAAGGAGCCGCTCGGCGTGTTCCATGAGGCGCTCGCCAATATCCGTCCGAATATCGAAGTCCGCAGCCGCCGCGTCGGCGGTGCGACCTATCAGGTTCCGGTCGAAGTCCGTCCGGACCGCGCGCAGGCGCTCGCGATCCGCTGGCTGATCACCGCGGCGCGCAACCGCAGCGAAACCACGATGGCCGCGCGCCTGTCGGGCGAACTGCTCGATGCGTCGAACAATCGCGGCAACGCGGTCAAGAAGCGCGAAGACACGCACCGCATGGCCGAAGCTAACCGCGCCTTCAGCCACTACCGCTGGTAATTTGCGAGGGCGCCCCCCGGCGTCTCGCAATCGCAACAAAACTTCCTATATCGGGGGCGGCTCCAAAGGCTTCCCCCAAAAACCGAGGAAAAGATCATGGCACGCAGCCATCCGCTCGAACGCTATCGCAATTTCGGTATCATGGCGCACATCGACGCCGGCAAGACCACGACGACCGAGCGCATTCTCTATTACACCGGCAAGTCCTACAAGATCGGCGAAGTCCACGACGGCGCTGCCACGATGGACTGGATGGAACAGGAACAGGAACGCGGCATCACGATCACGTCGGCTGCCACCACCTGCCTGTGGAAGGCCGATGAAGGTCAGGGTCCGGAACACCGCCTGAACATCATCGACACCCCCGGCCACGTTGACTTCACCATCGAAGTCGAACGCAGCTTGCGCGTCCTCGACGGCGCCGTCGCCGCGTTCGACGGCGTTGCGGGTGTCGAACCGCAGTCGGAAACCGTGTGGCGCCAGGCGGACAAGTACAAGGTTCCGCGGATGTGCTTCATCAACAAGCTCGACCGCACCGGCGCCAATTTCTATTACTGCGTTCAGACGATCATCGATCGTCTGGGTGCGGTGCCGGCCGTCCTGTACCTCCCCATCGGGGCGGAATCGGACTTCAAGGGCCTCGTCGACCTCGTCAACGAACGCGCGATCATCTGGAAGGATGAAAGCCTGGGCGCCGAATTCTTCTACGAAGACATCCCGGCCGACCTCGCCGACAAGGCTGCCGAATATCGCGAAAAGCTCGTCGAACTCGCCGTCGAACAGGACGACGATGCGATGGAAGCCTATCTCGAAGGCACGCTGCCCGACGTGGCGACGCTGAAAGCGCTGATCCGCAAGGGCACGCTCGGCCAGGCGTTCGTTCCGGTCCTGTGCGGCTCGGCGTTCAAGAACAAGGGCGTCCAGACGCTGCTCGACGCGGTTGTCGATTATCTGCCTTCGCCGCTCGACATCCCCGACGTCCAGGGCATCAACCCCGACACCGAGGAAGCCGATTCGCGTCCGACGTCGGACAGCGCACCGCTGTCGATGCTCGCGTTCAAGATCATGAACGACCCCTTCGTCGGTTCGCTCACCTTCGCGCGCATCTATTCGGGTACGCTCTCGAAGGGCACCTATCTGAACTCGGTGAAGGACAAGAAGGAAAAGATCGGCCGTATGCTCCTCATGCACGCCAACTCGCGTGAGGACATCGAAGAAGCCTATGCGGGCGACATCGTCGCGCTCGCCGGCCTCAAGGAAACCACGACGGGCGACACGATCTGCGCGAGCAATGCGCCGATCATCCTCGAACGGATGGAATTCCCCGAGCCGGTCATCGAGCTGTCGGTCGAACCCAAGACCAAGGCCGACCAGGAAAAGATGGGCGTTGCCCTCAACCGCCTGGCAGCCGAGGATCCCTCGTTCCGCGTCTCGACCGACCATGAATCGGGCCAGACGATCATCAAGGGCATGGGCGAGCTTCACCTCGACATTCTCGTCGATCGCATGAAGCGCGAATTCAAGGTCGAAGCAAATGTCGGTGCGCCGCAGGTGGCGTATCGCGAAAGCCTCGCGAAGCCGGTCGAAGTTGACTACACCCACAAGAAGCAGTCGGGTGGTTCGGGTCAGTTCGGTCGCGTCAAGGTCCAGGTCACCCCGGGCGAGCGCGGCAGCGGCGTCACCTTCACCGACGAGATCAAGGGCGGCAACATTCCGCGCGAATATATCCCGGCGGTCGAAAAGGGTTTCCGCGAATCGGCTGAAAACGGTCACATGATCGGCTTCCCGATCATCGACTTCGACATCAAGCTGATCGACGGTGCGTACCACGATGTCGACTCGTCGGCGCTGGCGTTCGAAATCGCGGGCCGTGCGGCGATGCGCGAAGTGGCGGCAAAGGCCGGCATCAAGCTGCTCGAACCGGTGATGAAGGTCGAAGTTGTTACCCCTGAAGAATTCATGGGCGACGTGATCGGCGACCTCAACAGCCGTCGTGGCCAGATCCAGGGTACGGACAGCCGCGGCAACGCCCAGGTGGTTGAAGCCATCGTGCCGCTCGCCAATATGTTCGGCTACGTCAACCAGCTGCGTTCTTTCACCCAGGGCCGGGCCCAGTACACGATGCAGTTCTCGCACTATGAAGAAGTGCCGAACAACGTCGCGGACGAGGTGAAGGCGAAGATGGCCTGATCCGGTTTGGCCGTGCGGGGCTTGCCTCGCACGGCGGACCCGGACAAGCGCGGGCTTGCACCGCGCAGCAAGACCTACTAAGGGCGGCGCCTGATTCAGCAGGCTCGTCCAGGACTGATCAACTCAACACGCGAACAAGAAGGTTCAAGAAACATGGCTAAGGCTAAATTTGAGCGGACGAAGCCGCACTGCAACATCGGCACCATCGGTCACGTCGACCATGGCAAGACCTCGCTGACCGCCGCGATCACCAAGGTGCTCGCCGAAGAAGGTCTGTCGCAGAAGGTCGACTTCGAAAACATCGACAAGGCGCCCGAAGAGCGCGAACGCGGCATCACCATTTCGACCGCGCACGTCGAATATGAAACCAAGGAACGCCACTATGCGCACGTCGACTGCCCGGGTCACGCCGACTATGTGAAGAACATGATCACCGGCGCGGCGCAGATGGACGGCGCGATCCTGGTGGTTTCGGCTGCTGACGGCCCGATGCCGCAGACCAAGGAGCACATCCTGCTCGCGAAGCAGGTCGGCGTTCCGACCATGGTCGTCTTCCTGAACAAGGTTGACCAGCTCGACGATCCCGAACTGCTCGAACTCGTCGAGCTCGAAATCCGCGAAGAACTTTCGAAGCGCGATTTCGACGGCGACAATATTCCGATCATCGCGGGTTCGGCTCTGGCCGCCCTCGAAAGCCGCGACGACAACATCGGCAAGGAAGCTATCCTGAAGCTGATGGAAGCCGTCGACAGCTGGATCCCGCAGCCGGAACGCCCGCTCGACAAGCCCTTCCTGATGCCGATCGAAGACGTGTTCTCGATTTCGGGTCGTGGTACGGTTGTCACCGGTCGCGTCGAAACCGGTATCGTCAAGGTTGGTGAAGAAGTCGAAATCGTCGGCATCAAGGACACCAAGAAGACGACCGTCACCGGCGTCGAAATGTTCCGCAAGCTGCTCGATCAGGGCCAGGCTGGCGACAACATCGGTGCGCTGATCCGCGGCGTCGGCCGTGAAGAAGTCGAGCGTGGCCAGGTTCTGGCGAAGCCCGGCTCGATCACGCCGCACACCGAGTTCAGCTCGGAAGTGTACGTCCTGTCGAAGGACGAAGGCGGCCGTCACACGCCGTTCTTCGCGAACTATCGTCCGCAGTTCTACTTCCGTACCACTGACGTCACCGGCGAAGTCATCCTGCCGGAAGGCACGGAAATGGTCATGCCGGGCGACAACGTCCAGCTGACGGTCAAGCTCATCGCTCCGATCGCCATGGACCAGGGCCTGCGCTTCGCGATCCGCGAAGGTGGCCGCACGGTCGGCGCAGGGGTTGTGGCCTCGATCATTAAGTAATATAGGGCCTCGAGCCGCTCGAATCGGGTGATTCGGGCGGCTCGTAGCTTTTGAGATTTTTGATGGCCTTTCCGGCCTCCATGCGGGGGTTGGGACGGGCCATTTCGGCTCTTTCGCATCGTCAGACGGGATTCGACTGGAATAGTCATGGAAACGCAGAATATTCGCATTCGCCTGAAGGCCTTTGATCACCGCGTGCTCGATCAGGCCACCACCGACATCGCCGATACGGCACGTCGTACGGGCGCCCTCATTCGCGGTCCCATCCCGCTGCCGACGCGCATTGAAAAATTCACCGTGAACCGCGGTCCGCATGTCGACAAGAAGTCGCGCGAGCAGTTCGAGGTGCGTACCCACAAGCGGCTGCTCGACATCGTTCAGCCCACCCCGCAGACGGTCGATGCGCTGATGAAGCTCGACCTCGCCGCGGGCGTGAACGTCGAAATCAAGTTGGCCTAAATAGCCAGCGTGCTCCGGACTTGATCCGGAGCCCAGGGTAGAAGCGGCCGATAGGCCGCACTGAAACCGCCCTGGGTTCCTGCTTTCGCAGGGACACATTCAGGTTTCGGAGGATACCGCCGGATTTATCCGGGCTGCGTCCCCCGTCTTGCCGCTGATCCCACGGGAAAGCGGCACCTCAGCCCGGACGGGGCGATGCATCGAAATTTCGGGCTGGGAGGACCGTCATCGAGCGCAGGTTCGGTGGGGTCCACATGCCGTGCGGAAATGGTTCTGCCCGGCCTCTGTTAGGAGTGAATGATCATGCGCACTGGCGTGATCGCGAAAAAAATGGGGATGACCCGCCTGTTTCAGGACGATGGCCGCCATGTGCCCGTCACCGTTCTGAGCCTCGAAGGCTGCCAGGTCGTCTCGGTTCGCGAAAAGGAACGCGACGGCTATGTGGCCGTCCAGCTCGGTGCCGGCTCGGCAAAGGCGAAGAATGTCGCCAAGCCGCAGCGCGGGGCCTATGGCAAGGCCGAGGTTGAGCCCAAGGCGAAGCTCGTCGAATTCCGCGTCGCTGACGACGCGACGCTTGACGTCGGCGCCGAACTGTCGGCCGACCATTTCGTCGCCGGCCAGATGGTCGATATCCAGGGTGTCACCCAGGGTAAGGGCTTTGCCGGTGCGATGAAGCGCTGGGGTTTCGGCGGTATGCGCGCCACCCACGGTGTTTCCATCAGCCACCGTGCTCATGGTTCGACCGGTAACCGTCAGGATCCGGGCCGCGTCTTCAAGAACAAGAAGATGGCTGGCCACATGGGCGCGCGCAATCGCACCCAGCAGAATCTCGAAATCGTCCGCACCGACGCCGAGCGCGGTCTTCTCTTCGTCAAGGGTTCGGTCCCTGGCTCGAAGGGCGGCTGGCTGCTGGTTCGCGATGCGATGAAGCTGCCGCGCCACCCCGAAGCCCCCTATCCGGCGGCGGTCAAGAGCGCGGCGAACAGCAACAATGCCCCGGCTGAAACCCCTGCGGAAGCAGAGGTCGAAACGACCGCGGCCGACGGCGCACAGGAGTCCTGATCATGAAGGTCAAGGTACAGACCCTCGATGGCAAGGCTGGCGCCGACATCGATCTTAACGACGACGTCTTCGGCGTCGACGCGCGGGCGGACATCCTCCACCGCGTCGTCGCCTGGCAGCTCGAAAAGCGTCGCGGCCCCGCCCGCGCTGCCCGTGAGCGCAGCGACGTTGCCCGCACCGGCAAGAAGTTCGGTCGCCAGAAGGGCGGCGGTACCGCCCGTCACGGCGATCGCAAGGCGCCGATCTTCATCGGCGGTGGTAAGGCGCACGGTCCCCGGGCCCGCACTTTCGGCCACTCGCTGAACAAGAAGATCCGCACCCTTGGTCTCAAGATGGCGCTGAGCGACAAGGCAAAGGGCGGCAAGCTCGTTGTCATCGACACGCTCGAGCTCAAGGAAGCCAAGACCAAGGCGCTGGCCGGCAAGCTCGGCAAGCTCGACCTCGGTCGCCGTGCGCTCTTCATCGACGGCGATGCGGTCCATGACAGCTTCGCCCAGGCTTCGGCCAACATCGTCGGCGTCGATTCGCTGCCGGCGATCGGTGCCAACGTCTATGACATCCTTCGCGCCGACACGCTGGTCCTGACCCGCGCGGCGGTCGAAAAGCTGGAGGCCCGCTGCAATGGCTAAGGCAAAGACCATCGATGCGCGTCACTATGACGTGATCCTGTCGCCAGTGATCACCGAAAAGTCGACGCTGCTCAGCGAAAACGACGCAGTCGTCTTCCGCGTCGCCAACGACGCAACGAAGCCGGCGATCAAGGCCGCCGTCGAGGCGCTGTTCGATGTCAAGGTGCTCAGCGTGAACACGCTGGTCACCAAGGGCAAGACCAAGCGCTGGAAGGGCAAGCCCTACACCCGCAGCGACGTGAAGAAGGCGATCGTTCGCCTGGCCGAAGGCCAGTCGATCGACGTCACCACCGGCGTCTGACGGATAGGGGAAGGCAGAGAAAATGGCACTCAAATCCTATAATCCGACCAGCCCTGGACAGCGTGGCCTGATCCTCGTCGACAAATCGTCGCTGTGGAAAGGCAAGCCCGTCAAGGCGCTGACCGAAGGCAAGCGCAAGACCGGTGGCCGCAACAACAAGGGCCATGTGACCTCGCGCGGCATCGCCGGCGGTCACAAGCAAAAATATCGCTTCATCGACTTCAAGCGTCGCAAGTGGGGCGTTCCGGCGACCGTCGAACGGCTCGAATATGACCCGAACCGCACGGCGTTCATCGCGCTCATCAAATATGAGGACGGTGATCTCGCCTATATCCTGGCGCCGCAGCGCCTGGCGGTCGGCGATACTGTCGTCGCAGACAAGAAGACCGACGTGAAGCCCGGCAATGCGATGGAATTGTCGCAGATGCCGGTCGGCACGATCGTCCACAATATCGAGATGAAGCCGGGCAAGGGCGGCCAGATCGCCCGTTCGGCCGGCACTTATGCGCAGGTCGTCGGTCGTGACCGCGGTCTTGTCATCGTGCGTCTCGGTTCGGGCGAACAGCGCTACATTCGCGGCGAGTGCATGGGCACGGTCGGTGCGGTGTCGAACCCCGACAACCAGAACACCAACCTGGGCAAGGCCGGCCGCAGCCGCTGGCTCGGCAAGCGTCCGCTGACGCGCGGCGTCGCCAAGAACCCGGTCGACCACCCGCACGGCGGTGGTGAAGGCCGCACCTCGGGCGGCCGTCACCCGGTCACCCCGTGGGGCAAGCCGACCAAGGGCGCCCGTACCCGCCACAACAAGTCGACCGACAAGATGATCATCCGGTCGCGTCACGCGAAGAAGAAGAGGTAAGCCATGGCACGCTCGGTCTGGAAGGGTCCGTTCGTCGACCTTCATCTCCTCAAGAAAGCCGAAGCGGCTCAGGACGGCGGCAGCTCTGCCCCGATCAAGACCTGGTCGCGTCGCTCCACCATCCTGCCGCAGTTCGTCGGGCTGACCTTCAACGTCTACAACGGCCGCAAGTTCGTGCCGGTGTCGGTCAATGAAGACATGGTCGGCATGAAGCTGGGTGAATTTGCGCCGACGCGCTTCTTCCCCGGTCACGCGGCCGACAAGAAGGGCAAACGCTAATGGGCAAGGAAAAATCCCCTCGCCGCGTTGCGGACAATGAGGCGCTGTCGGTCGGCACGCAGATTCGCGGTTCGGCGCAGAAGCTGAACCTCGTTGCCGCGCTGATCCGCGGCCGCAAGGTCGAAGACGCGATGAACGTCCTCGCTTTCTCGAAGAAGGCGATGGCTGTCGACGTGCGCAAGGTTCTCGCCAGCGCCGTCGCCAACGCGGAAAATAATCACAACCTCGATGTCGATGCACTCGTCGTCAAGGAAGCGAGCGTCGGCAAGTCGTTCACGATGAAGCGCTGGCATGCGCGCGGTCGCGGCAAATCGACCCGGATCGAAAAGCCGTTCAGCCGCATCCGCATCGTCGTGCGCGAACAGGAAGAAGAGGCGTAAGATGGGCCAGAAGAGCAATCCGATCGGCCTGCGCCTGCAGGTCAACCGCACCTGGGACAGCCGCTGGTTCGCGGAAGGCCAGGATTATGGACGCATGCTTATCGAGGATCTGAAGATCCGCAAATATGTGTTCAAGACCCTGCCGCAGGCCGCGATTTCGAAGGTCGTCATCGAACGTCCGGCGAAGCTGTGCCGCGTGTCGATCTATGCCGCCCGTCCCGGTGTCATCATCGGCAAGAAGGGCGCGGACATCGAAAAGCTGCGCAAGGCGCTCGGTGAAATGACCGGCAGCGACGTGAGCCTGAACATCGTCGAAATCCGCAAGCCGGAAGTCGATGCCAAGCTCGTCGCGCAGGGCATTGCCGACCAGCTCGAACGCCGCGTTGCCTTCCGCCGTGCGATGAAGCGCGCGGTTCAGTCGGCGATGCGTCTGGGCGCCGAAGGCATCCGCATCAACTGTGCGGGTCGTCTCGGCGGCGCGGAAATCGCCCGCACCGAATGGTATCGCGAAGGCCGCGTTCCGCTGCA
Organism: Sphingopyxis sp. P1IMeth2; assembly: GCF_900185685.1. Lineage (NCBI taxonomy): Bacteria > Pseudomonadati > Pseudomonadota > Alphaproteobacteria > Sphingomonadales > Sphingopyxidaceae > Sphingopyxis > Sphingopyxis sp. P1IMeth2. Next base: position 779,166 of record NZ_FYAT01000001.1, on the reverse strand, counting down.
CACGCTGCGTGCGAACGTCGATTATGCCGAGGCCGAAGCCCACACCGCCTATGGCGTGTGCGGCATGAAGGTCTGGATCTTCAAGGGCGAGATTCTGGGCCACGACCCGATGGCGACCGACCGGCTGATGCTCGACGCGCAGACGTCGGGCGTTCGCCCGGCGCGCGATGAACGCCGTTAAGGAACGCTGACATGTTGCAACCGAAGAAAACCAAGTTCCGCAAGGCCTTCAAGGGCCGCATTCATGGCAATGCCAAGGGTGGCACCAGCCTGAACTTCGGCTCCTACGGCCTGAAGGCGATGGAACCCGAGCGCATCACCGCGCGCCAGATCGAAGCGGCCCGCCGTGCGATCAGCCGTGCGATCAAGCGTCAGGGCCGCCTCTGGATCCGCGTGTTTCCAGACCTTCCCGTGTCGTCGAAGCCCGCCGAAGTCCGTATGGGTAAGGGCAAGGGCGCGCCCGAATATTGGGCCGCTCGCGTCAAGCCCGGCCGCATCCTGTTCGAACTCGACGGCGTTCCTGGCCCCGTAGCCGCGCTGGCGTTCGAGCGTGCGGCGATGAAGCTGCCGATCAAGACGAAGGTCGTCGCCCGCCTCGGCGACACCTCGCACCTGGAGGGTTGAGGGCCATGGCCAAGACCGAAGATGTGACCAAGAAGACCGACGACCAGCTCGCCGAACAGCTTGGCGAACTGAAGCGCGAGGCATTCAACCTCCGTTTCCAGGCCGCCACGGGCCAGCTCGAAAAGGCTTCGCGGGTCAAGGAAGTGCGGCGCACGATCGCCCGCATCAAGACCGAACAAACCGCGCGCGTTCGCGCGGCGGCGAAGTAAGGAGACTGTCATGCCGAAGCGCATTCTGACCGGCACGGTAGTGTCCGACAAGGGCGACAAGACCGTCGTGGTGAAGGTGGAGCGTAAGGTTAAGCACCCGCTCTACGGCAAGATCATCCGGCGTTCGAAGAAGTATCACGCCCATGATGAGGACAACGCCATCAAGGCTGGCGAAACCGTCCGCATCGAGGAAACGAAGCCGATTTCGAAGCTGAAGACGTGGAAGGTTCTCGAAAAGGTCGAAACCTCCACCAAGCCGAAAGCGGCCGAAGCCTGAGGGCTTCACGCAAGTTTCACGGAACCGCCGGGATGGCCCGGTAGGCCAAGGAAGAAGGAAATGCATCGATGATCCAGATGCAGTCACAACTGGAAGTCGCCGACAACAGCGGCGCGAAGCGCGTCCAGTGCATCAAGGTGCTGGGCGGCTCGAAGCGTCGCACGGCCGGCGTGGGCGACCTTATCGTCGTCTCGATCAAGGAAGCCCAGCCGCGCGGCAAGGTGAAGAAGGGCGACGTGCATCGTGCCGTCATCGTTCGCACCGCGAAGGACGTTCGTCGTGCCGACGGCTCGGTGATCCGTTTCGACAGCAACGCCGCCGTGCTCGTCAACAAGAATGAAGAGCCGATCGGCACCCGTATCTTCGGCCCCGTCGTCCGCGAACTGCGCGGCAAGGGCTATATGAAGATCATCAGCCTGGCGCCGGAGGTGCTTTGACCATGGGTATGGCCAAGATCAAGAAGGGTGACACCGTCGTCGTCCTGTCCGGCAAGGACAAGGGCAAGACCGGCGAAGTGACGCAGAGCCTGCCGAAGGACGGCAAGGTCGTCGTCGCGGGCGTCAACATCATCACTCGTCACAAGAAGCCGAACCAGCAGGATCCGCAGGGCGGCCTCGAGCGCAAGGAAGCGCCGCTGCACGTCAGCAAGGTCGCGGTTGCCGATCCCAAGACCGGCAAGCCGACGCGCGTCCGCTTTGAAACCAAGGACGGCAAGAAGGTCCGCGTGGCCGTGAAGTCCGGGGAGACGATCAATGGCTGACAACTACACCCCGCGCATGCGCAAGCTCTATGACGACCAGATCGTCAAGGCGATGACCGAAAAATTCGGTTACAAGAATGCGATGGAAGTTCCGAAGATCGAGAAGATCACGCTCAACATGGGTGTGGGCGATGCGGTCCAGGACAAGAAGAAGGTCGAAACGGCCGCTTCGGAAATGGAACTGATCGCGGGCCAGAAGCCCGTTATCACCAAGGCGAAGAAGTCGATTGCCGGCTTCAAGCTGCGTGAAGGCATGCCGATCGGCTGCAAGGTGACGCTGCGTCGCGAGCGGATGTATGAATTCCTCGACCGCCTGATCACCATCGCGATGCCGCGCATCCGCGACTTCCGCGGCGTGTCGCCGAAGAGCTTCGACGGTCGGGGCAACTATGCTCTCGGCCTGAAGGAACAGATCATCTTCCCCGAGATCAACTATGACCGCATCGATCAAGTGCGCGGCATGGATGTGATCGTGACCACGTCGGCACGTACGGACGAGGAAGCCCGCGAACTGCTCAAGCTGTTCGGCTTCCCCTTCCCGATCGAAGCCCAGGCCAAGGAAGCCGCCTGAGTCCCCGCTGGGGATCCTCGGGCCGGACAGGAACAAGGAAAGAGAACTTAAGTCATGGCGAAACTGAGTTCGGTGAACAAGAATGAGCGTCGCAAGAAGCTGGTGAAGAAATATGCCGGCCGCTATGCGAAACTGAAGGCTATTGCGGCCGACACCACGCTCGACGACGGCGAGCGTCTGATCGCGCGCCTCAAGATGGCGGAAATTCCGCGCAACGGTAACCCGACCCGTATCCGTAACCGGTGCGAACTGACGGGCCGTCCGCGCGCTTATTATCGCAAATTCCGGCTGTGCCGTATTCAGCTCCGCGATCTGGCCAACAAGGGCCTGATCCCCGGCGTTGTGAAGTCGAGCTGGTAAGGAACACGCAACATGGCAATGACCGATCCTTTGGGTGATATGCTCACCCGCATCCGCAACGGCCAGCAGGCGAAGAAGGACAGCGTCCTGACGCCGGCTTCGACGCTGCGTGTCCGCGTTCTCGACGTGCTCAAGCGCGAAGGCTACATCCGTGGCTACAGCGAAGAAGTGCTCGGCACCAAGGGCCAGCACAAGGGCATCCGCATCGAGCTCAAATATTTCGAAGGCCAGCCGGCGATCCGCCACGTGGCACGCGTCTCGAAGCCGGGCCGCCGCGTCTATTCGGGTTCGAAAGAACTGCCGGTGGTTCGCAACGGCCTGGGCATCACCATCGTGTCGACCCCGCGCGGTGTCCTTTCGGACGCCGAAGCACGCGAGCATAATGTCGGCGGCGAAGTGCTGGCGGAGGTGTTCTAATGTCGCGCATCGGTAAAAAGGCAGTGGAGATCCCCAGCGGCGTTACCGCTGCGATCGACGGCGGCCAGCTGTCGGTCAAGGGCCCCAAGGGCACGCTGGCGATGCCGCTGTCCGACAACATTAAATATGAAGTCGGCGAAGGCGCCATCTCGGTGCAGCCCGCGAACGAAAGCCGCGAAGCGCGCGCTTTCTGGGGCATGCAGCGCACGCTGGTGCAGAACCTGATCACGGGCGTGACCGAAGGTTTCACCAAGGTGCTCGAAATCACGGGTGTCGGCTACCGCGCCAACGCGCAGGGCAAGAATCTGAAGCTGCAGCTCGGCTACAGCCACGATGTCGATTTCGCGGTGCCGGAAGGCATCGAGATCAAGACGCCGGATAACACGACGATCGAGATCAGCGGCATCGACAAGCAGCAGGTCGGCCAGGTCGCGGCGGAAATCCGTCGCTGGCGCAAGCCCGAACCCTATAAGGGCAAGGGTATCAAGTATCGCGGCGAGTACATCTTCCGCAAAGAAGGCAAGAAGAAGTAAGCCATGGCACATCTTACCCCTTTCGAAAAACGCCGCCAGCGCGTTCGTACCGCACTCCGTCTGCGTGCTGCCGGGCGTCCGCGCCTTTCGGTGCACCGCTCGGGCCGCCACATCTATGCGCAGCTCATCGATGACGCCGCCGGCAAGACGCTGGCTGCGGCTTCGACGCTCGACAAGGATCTGCGCGGCAAGACCGGCGCGACGGCTTCGGCTGCTGCCGAAGTCGGCAAGCGCCTTGCCGACGCCGCCAAGAAGGCGGGCGTGACGCAGGTCGTGTTCGACCGCGGCGGCTTCCTGTTCCACGGGCGCATCAAGGCGCTGGCCGACGCGGCGCGCGAAGGCGGATTGGAGTTCTGATTATGGCTGACGAAAACACCACGGGTCAGGGCAACCAGCCCGAGGCGATCCTGGCGCCTGAAACCACCAACGCCGAAGTCACGGGTCGCCGTGGTCGCGGCGGTCGTGATGGCGGACGTGGCGGTCGCGACGGTGGCCGTGGTCGCCGCGACGATCGGCGTCCGCGCGACGAGGACGGTGGCGAAGAGCTGATTGAAAAGCTCGTTCACATCAACCGCGTCTCGAAGACCGTGAAGGGCGGCAAGCGCTTCGGTTTCGCCGCGCTCGTCGTCGTCGGTGATGGCAAGGGCCGCGCCGGTTTCGGTCATGGCAAGGCGCGCGAAGTGCCCGAAGCCATTTCGAAGGCGACCGCCGCTGCGAAGAAGGCGATGATTCGCGTTCCGCTGCGCGACGGCCGCACGCTGCACCATGACGGTCGCGGCCATTTCGGCGCCGGCAACGTCACCGTGCGTTCGGCGCCTGCCGGTACCGGCATCATCGCCGGTGGCCCGATGCGTGCCGTGTTCGAATCGCTCGGTGTTGCCGATGTGGTGACCAAGTCGGTCGGCACGTCGAACCCCTACAACATGATCCGCGCGACCTTCCAGGCGCTCGGCGAACAGACCAGCCCGAAGTCGGTTGCGCAGCGTCGCGGCAAGAAGGTTTCGGACCTGATCAAGCGCGGCGGCGTGTCCGATCGTGCAGCCGAGGCTGAAGCCGCGGCGGTGACGGAGTAAGACAATGGCCGACAAGAAGATCAAGATCCGCCAGATCGGTTCGCCGATCCGTCGTCCCAAGGACCAGCGCAAGATCCTGACCGGCCTCGGCCTGGGCAAGATGAACCGCGAAGTCGAACTGGTCGACACCCCGGAAGTGCGCGGCATGATCCGCAAGCTTCCGCACATGGTGGAAGTAATCGAGGGCTAAGGTGAAGCTCTATCGCCTGTTGACCGGTCCCGACGACGCCGCTTTCTGCGCGCGTGTCGAAGGGCTGCTCAACCGGGGGTGGCAACTTCACGGAAGTCCGTCGATCACCTGCGTCGATGGCCGCGGCTATGTGGCGCAGGCGATCGTGATGGAAAAGGCCGGGCCTTATCCCGGCTTCCAACCGTCGAGTGAAATCGAACCCGACTGAAACACCGGGTTCAAAGCGCGACAAAAGCGAAAGCGAGTGCAATGACTATCAAGCTTAACGATCTTCGTGACAACAATGGCGCCCGCAAGGGCCGTATGCGCGTCGGACGCGGCATCGGTTCGGGCAAGGGCAAGACCGCCGGCCGCGGCCAGAAGGGCCAGAAGGCCCGCAGCGGTGTCGCGATCAACGGCTTCGAAGGCGGCCAGATGCCGCTCCACATGCGCATCCCGAAGCGCGGCTTCAACAACATCTTTGGCAAGGATTTCGCGATCGTGAACCTGGGCCAGGTGCAGAAGCTGGTCGATGCCAAGAAGCTCGACCCCAAGGCGACTGTCGACCATGCGGCGCTGAAGGCGGCCGGTGTGGCCCGCGGCGGCAAGGACGGCGTCCGCCTCCTCGCCAAGGGCGAACTGACCGCGAAGCTCAACTTCGCCGTTGCCGGCGCGTCGAAGGGCGCGATCGAGGCGGTCGAAAAGGCGGGCGGCAAGGTTGACCTGCCGGCGGCCGAAGCGAAGGCCGATTAATTCGGACAAGGGGCGGTTCCGAAAGGGATCGCCCTTCGTCTTTGTGACGATCTCTATTCCCGTTCGATAGCGCAGGTTCGAGAGGCATTCCGGCCCCGCCAGATGCGAGCGGATCGATGGGGCGAATGAACGCCCCATCAAAAATGGGCCTTTCCCCTTGCGCTTCGTAACCGCCGAACGCACATAGGCGCGGGGTCGCCGGGGGCGCGGTCCGGAATATCCTCGAGGAAACTACCCATGGCCTCTCGCGCCGACCAGCTTGCTTCCAGCATCAATTTTTCGAAGTTCGGCAAGGCGACCGAACTCAAGAACCGCATCTGGTTCACGATCGGTGCGCTGATCGTCTTCCGCTTCCTGTCGTTCGTGCCGCTGCCCGGGGTCGACCCCGTGGCGCTGTCGCGCCTTTACAGCCAGGCGGCGTCGGGCGGCATCCTCGACATCTTCAACACCTTCTCGGGCGGCAGCCTGGAGCGCATGAGCATCATCGCGCTCGGCGTCATGCCCTATATCACGGCGTCGATTGTCGTGCAGCTCGCCGCGGCGCTGGCCCCGAGCCTCGCCGCGCTCAAGAAAGAGGGCGAAAGCGGCCGCAAGAAGCTCAACCAATATACGCGCTACGGCACCGTGCTGCTCACCGCGATCCAGGGCTATTTCATTGCCGTCGGCCTGGAAACGCTAGGGCAGAGCCAGGGCATCGCCGCGGTCGTTGACCCAGGCATGATGTTCCGCGTCGGCGCAGTCATCAGCATCGTCGGCGGTACGCTGTTCCTGATGTGGCTTGGCGAACAGATCACCAGCCGCGGGATCGGCAACGGCGTCTCGCTGATCATCATGGCGGGCATTCTCGCCCAGCTTCCGCGCAGCTTTGCCCAGATGTTCACGCAGGTTCGTGAAGGATCGATGGGCGGCGGCACGATCGTCGCAGTCATCGGCGGCGCGATCATCATCATCGCCTTCATCAGCTTCATGGAACGCGCACAGCGCCGCGTGCTGGTGCAATATCCGAAGCGCGCGACGCAGCGCGGCGTGATGCAGGCCGAGCGCAGCCACCTGCCGCTGAAGGTCAATACTGCAGGCGTGATTCCGCCGATCTTCGCCTCGTCGCTGCTGCTGATGCCGCTGACCGTCACGCAGATGCTGGGCAATAATGTGAAGGGCGACACCGCCTGGGGCGATTTCCTCATCACGATCAACCAGTATCTCGCGCACGGCCAGCCGCTCTATATGGCGCTCTATGCGGCGGGCATCATCTTCTTCTGCTTCTTCTACGTCGCGGTCGTCTTCAACCCCGAGGAAACCGCCGACAATCTGAAGCGCCAGAACGGTTTCATCCCCGGCATCCGCCCGGGCAAGAATACCGCCGCCTATCTCGATTTCGTGCTGACCCGCATCACCGTTATCGGCGCCGGCTATCTTGCGCTCATCTGCCTCATTCCGGAATATTTCATCGCCGGATCGGGCCTGCCGTTCCAGCTTGGCGGCACCAGCCTGCTGATCATCGTCAATGTCACCATCGATACGATCAGCCAGATCCAGAGCCACATGCTCGCGCACCAATATGGCGATCTGATCAAGAAGGCCAAATTGAAGGGCGGCATTGCGCGCCGCTGACGCGGTCGCTAGGCGAAATCCTGACAGGGTAGGCAACAGGGGGCGTCATGACGCTGAACATCATTTTGCTTGGACCGCCGGGAGCCGGCAAGGGAACGCAGGCTTCGCGTCTGGTGGAAGAGCATGGGATGGTCCAGCTTTCCACCGGTGATATGCTCCGTGCAGCCGTCAGGGCGGGAACGCCGATCGGCCTGCAGGCCAAGGCAGTGATGGACGCGGGCGAACTGGTCTCGGACGAAATCGTCTCGGGCCTGATCGGCGAGCGGCTCGACGAGCTCGGGAACGAAACCTCGGTCATCTTCGACGGCTATCCACGCACCGCGGCGCAGGCCGAGGCGCTCGACGGCATCTTGTCGGTGCGCGGCCGCAAGCTCGACCATGTCGTCGAACTGGTCGTTGACGAAGACGCGCTCGTCGACCGGATCACCGGACGCTTTTCGTGCGCAAATTGCGGCGAAGGCTATCACAATCGCTACAAGCTGCCGAAGGTCGAAGGCACCTGCGACGTGTGCGGCAGCCATGATTTCAAGCGCCGTCCCGACGACAATGAGGAAACGGTGCGCACCCGCATGGCCGAATATCGCGCGAAGACCGAACCGATCCTTCCGATCTACGAGGCGCGCGGCATCGTCAGCAAGGTCGACGGCATGGCCGCGATCGACGTCGTCAACGATGCGATCGAAGCGATCCTGCGAAGCGACGCCAGCTAGTCAGCCCCCTTGGCGCCGTCTATGAAGATGGCGAAGGGGGAATGATCCATGCATGTGAAATCGTCTTTCGGCGCGCTCCTGTTCGCGGCGACGTGCATCGCCTCGCCGGCAGCGTCCAAGGTCATCGATCAGAGCGACATCGGTTTCACCGTCGCGCATACGGCGCAGGTCGCCGCGACGCCCGAAGACGTGTGGAAAATGCTCCGCACGCCCGACAAATGGTGGTCGAAAGAGCATAGCTGGTCGGGCGATGCCGCCAATTTCTGGCTCGATTCGCAGGCTGGTGGCTGCTTCTGCGAAAAGCTTCCCGACGAAGGACAGGGCGTCGGCAGCGTCCAACACGCGCGGATCATCTTCGCCAAGCCGGGCGAAATGATGCGCCTGTCGGGCGCATTCGGGCCGCTGCAGGGCGAGGCGGTCACGGGGACGCTGACGATCCAGATCAAAAAGACGCCGACGGGCAGTGCGATCCGCTTCGACTATGTCGTCGGCGGCTATATGCGCTTCAAGGTCGCCGACATCGCTCCCGCCGTCGACAAGGTGCTGGCCGAACAGATGGTCGGGCTCGCGAACGCGCTCGGCGGATCGCTCCCGGTCGCGCGCGGCGACAAGCCGGCCGAGGACAAGTCCGACGAAGGCGCGGACGAAGCGGCCAAACCGGCGGATAGCAATGCCGATGCGGACGGCGCGGCGGAGGAGCCGGCACCCGCTGATTCGGGTCTCGACGCCGCGGTCGCTGATCTCGTCAAGGACGAGCCCAAGCGCGACTGAAGCCCGCTGCCGACGTCAGGAAGCGTCCTTGTCGCGCAGCTGGGCGAGCGCGCCGAAGGGGCCGGCCTGTTCTTCGGTCAGCACGCCCTTTTCGGCGAGGATGCGGTCGGCATCGGGATGGCGCGGAAAGGGCTCGAGCGCCAGCGACAGCGTCTGCACCGCGGCTTCGCCGATATCGACGCGATCGCCTTCGAGCGGCAGGACATCGCAATCGTCCGCGCTGATCTCGACCTCTTCTTCCTCGCTCGCGTCGGCGCCGATGTCGCGCAGGAAGCGCAGGTCGAAGGGGTCGGCGATGTGCGCGGGGACAGGGAGATCGGTGGCGGCGCACGCCTGCACGACGTCGGCGGTGATGCGGCCTCTTGCGGCGATCCCGCCGGCGACGGCGAACATCTCGGCCTCGACGACGAAGCGATCGAGCGCGATCAGGCCGAGTCGCTTGGCGATCGCGGCGCGGGTCGCTTCGTCGGCGTCGAGCGCGACCTTGCGGCCCTGCATCGCGTCGGCGAGGGTGACGAGGTGCGAAAGTTCGGGATTGGTCATGCGGGCTCTCCGGGCAAGCGGTCGGCGACGACCAGGTCCGCAACCGGCATCGCGGCAAGCCCTGTGCGCAGGGCCGCGACCGCTGCCATGACATGCGCCAGTCCTTCGGCGGGCGGCGCCTTGCCGCGCCACAGATTGCGCACCAGCGCTTCTTCCAGCGCCGCCGATCCGTCGGGCGCGCGATAGGCTCCCAGCCGTCCGCCCAGCGCTCCAACCATGCGACCGACCTGTTTGCCGACCACCATGTCGCCAAAGCCGATCTGGCGCATCTGCCCATCCATGTCGGCGACGAATAATTCGGTCAGTTCAACCCCCGCCAGCGCCTGGTCGGGATCATCGTCGATGCGATGGAGGACGAGCGCCAGCACCAGGCTGACCATGTCGAAGCGGCCGTCGAGCGTGTCGGGAACCTGTCCCGCCAGATACCAGTGCGGCGCACGCGCCGCCGCGACGACGGCGTCCCAGAGCGGACGCCGTGCTTCGCGGGGATCGGGGGCGGATCGGAAGAATTTGCTGATCGAGAACATAGCCCACCGCTTAGGCCCATTCGGCGTCGCGGAAAAGAGGCACCGGTCAGCCTGCAGCAAGCTTTGCGGCCGCATAAGCCGCTTGTGCGTCCCGTCCGCTTGCGGTTAAGAGGCGCACAAGCCAGCGCCTGCGCCGCCGTCCGGCGAGCCGCGCGCAACGGAGACCGATTGATGCCGAAAACCATTGCCTCGCTTACCGGCCGCCGCGCGGGCCTCATCCTTGCCGGGATCGCGCTTGCGCTGTCGGCGGGGGGATGCGCCCAGCTCAAGGGGCGTCAGGGCTATATCGTCGATCCGGTGCTGACCCAGGCGATCACCCCCGGCGTCGACAACCGCGAGTCGGTGGAAAAGACGCTCGGCCGTCCGACCTTCGTCGGTCAGTTCGGAAACAATGAATATTATTATCTGTCTCGCGAAACGCGCCAGCTCGCCTTCGCCCACCCGCGGCCGGTGTCGCAGCAGGTGCTGCGCGTCAGCTTCGATCCCGCAGGCAATGTCGTCGGCGTCGATCGCACCGGGCTCGAACAGGTGAGCAAGATCAGCCCGAACGGCGACAGCACGCCGACGCTGGGCCGTCATCGCAGCTTCTTCGAGGATATTTTCGGCAATATCGGCGCGGTCGGCGCGCCGGGTGTCGGGGGCGGCGCACAGGGCCAATAAGCCCCAGTTCGCGATCTGCGGAAGATGAATGGCGGCGCTGATCGATGGATCAGCGCCGCTTTTCGTTGGATCAGACCGCGATGCCGCCCGCCGCCAGAACCGCCAGTGTGACCAGATCCGAGGCGGTGGACGCCATGGTTGCAATCTGTACCGGCTTTTCCATCCCGATCAGCATCGGTCCGATGACCGCGCTGCCGCCGAGTTCGCGCAGCAGCTTTGCCGACAGATTGCCCGACTGCAGCCCCGGCATGACCAGAACATTCGCGGGGCCCGAGAGACGGCAGAAGGGATAATTGGCCATGACGCGGGGATTCAGCGCGACGTCGGGCGACATTTCGCCTTCATATTCGAAGGCCGGCTGGCGACCGTCGAGGATGTGGACGGCATCGCGGATATTGTCGAGCCACGATCCCGGTGGGTTGCCGAAGGTCGAATAGGACAAGAAGGCAACGCGCGGTTCGTGACCCATGCGGCGTGCGACCTGCGCCGTGCGGTCGGCGATGTCCGCGAGCATTTCGGCCGAGGGGCGTTCGTTGACCGTCGTGTCGGCCATGAAGATGGTGTGATGCTGTCCGACGAGGACGTGAATGCCGAACGCCGTCTTGCCCTCGGCAGGGTCGATCACCCGCCGCACTTCGCGCATCGTCTGCGAATAGGTGCGCGTCACGCCGGTGATCATCGCATCGCCAAGGCCGAGTTTTAGCAGCAGCGAGCCGAAGATGTTGCGATCACGGTTGACCATCCGTTCGATGTCACGGCGCAGATAGCCGCGGCGCTGGAGCCGCTCATAGAGCATCTCGACCATCTGGGGGACGTGCGGCGAATTGACGCTGTTATGAACCTCGAAGCTTTCGGGGTCGGCGACGCCCATGTCGCGCAGTTTGTTGTGCAGGCCTTCGCGCCCGACGAGGACGGGAATGCCATAGCCGCCGTCGCGGAACTGGATCGCGGCGCGCAGCACCACTTCTTCCTCGCCCTCGGCAAAGACGACGCGCTTGGGATTGGCGCGCGCCGCTTCATAGGCGAGGGTGAGGACCGAGGTGGTCGGATTGAGCCGGGCGCGCAGCTGCGTGCGATACGCCTCCAGATCGTCGATCGGCTGCTGCGCGACGCCCGTCTCCATCGCCGCTTTTGCGACCGCCGCGGGGACGATCTCCATCAGCCGCGGGTCGAAGGGCGAGGGGATGATATATTCGGGGCCGAAGCTCGACGCGCGGCCGCCATAGGCTGCGGCCACTTCCTCGGGTACCTGCTGGCGCGCGAGATCGGCAATCGCATAGGCGGCGGCGATCTTCATCTCTTCGTTGATCGCGGTCGCGCGCACGTCGAGCGCGCCGCGGAAGATGAAGGGGAAGCACAGCACATTGTTGACCTGGTTGGGATAGTCCGAACGCCCCGTTGCGATGATCGCGTCAGGGCGCGCCGCACGGGCATCGGGCGGCGAGATTTCGGGGTCGGGGTTTGCCATCGCGAAAATGATCGGCGCGGGCGCCATGTCCTTCACCATCTCGGGCTTGAGCGCGCCCGCCGCCGACAGGCCGAGGAAGACGTCCGCGCCGCGAAGCGCTTCGGTCAGGTCGCGCGCTTCGGTCGGCACGGCGTGGGCCGATTTCCACTGGTCCATTCCTTCGGTGCGGCCCTGGTAGATGGTGCCCTTGCGATCGCACATGATGACATTTTCGTGCCGCACGCCCATCGCCTTGATCAGCGCGGTGCAGGCGATGGCCGCGGCGCCGGCGCCGTTGACGACAACCTTGATGTCGGCCAGATCGCGCCCGGTCAGATGACAGGCGTTGATCAGGCCGGCGGCGGTGATGATCGCGGTGCCATGCTGGTCGTCATGGAACACCGGGATGTTCATCTTTTCCTTGAGCGCCGCCTCGATGATAAAGCAGTTGGGGGCCGCAATGTCCTCGAGGTTGATGCCGCCGAAGCTTGGCTCGAGCAGTTCGACCGCGTCGATGAACGCCTGGGGATCTTCGGTCTTGAGCTCAAGGTCGATCGAATCGACGTCGGCGAAGCGCTTGAACAGCACCGCCTTGCCTTCCATCACCGGCTTCGAGGCAAGCGCGCCGAGATTGCCGAGACCCAGAATCGCCGTGCCGTTCGAGATGACGGCGACAAGATTGCCCTTGGCGGTATAGTCATAGGCCTTGGCCGGATCCTCGGCGATTGCATTCACCGGCACCGCGACGCCCGGCGAATAGGCGAGGCTGAGGTCGCGCTGCGTTGCCATCGGCTTCGACGCGACGATCTCGATTTTCCCCGGCCGCCCATAGCTATGATAGAGCAGGGCCTCGCGGTCCGAAAATTGCACCTTGCTGCCGCCGTCCATTCTTTATCCCCTACTTCGATTATCAGGATGCGCGTCCGAGCCCATTCCCTAGCGTCGGCTTGGCGAAATGGAACCCCGTGTTTCTGGCGCGCGCGCCTTGCCATGCGAGCCCCAATCACTAAGCAGGGGCGGATGTCCGTTCCCGCTCCCGCCAACAGCAACAGCAAGGCCCCTCCCGCCGCGACGCCGATGATGGCGCAATATTGGTCGCTCAAGGAAAAGGCCGGCGATTGTCTGCTCTTCTACCGCATGGGCGATTTCTTCGAACTGTTTTTTGACGATGCCAAGGCAGCGGCCTCGACGCTCGACATCGCGCTGACCGCGCGCGGCGAACATGGCGGCGAGCCGGTGCCGATGTGCGGCGTCCCCGTCCATTCGGCCGAATCCTATCTCGCCCGCCTGATCCGCGCCGGCCATCGCGTCGCGATCGCCGAACAGGTCGAAACCCCCGCCGAGGCCAAGGCGCGTGGCGGATCGAAGGCGCTTGTCGCGCGCGACATCGTGCGCTTCGTCACGGCGGGCACGCTGACCGAAGAGGCGCTGCTCGAAGGGCGCAGCGCGAACCGGCTTGCAGCGCTTGCCGAGGTCGGCAGCGAAGGGCTGATCGCCATCGCCGCCGCCGACATCTCGACCGGGCGGTTCGAGGTCGTCGCGGTGCGGCGCGAAGCGGTCGATGCCGAACTGGCGCGGCTGGCCCCGTCCGAACTGCTGATCAGCGAAGCGGCGGACGAACAGCCGCCCTCGGCGGCGCGCCAGATCGTTCGCCGCCCCGCCGCCGAGTTCGCGAGTGGCGCAGGGCAGAAACGGCTCGAGACGTTGTTCGGGGTGCAGACGCTCGACGGCTTCGGCAATTTTTCGCGCGGTGAAATCGCCGCCATGGGCGCGATCGCCGCCTATCTCGACCATGTCGGCACCGGCGGGGCGGTCTTTCTGCAGCCGCCCGTGCGGCACGCCGCGGGCGACCGGATGGCGATCGACGCGGCGACGCGCGAGAGTCTGGAGCTGGTCCGTACCATGGCGGGCGGGCGCGACGGCAGCCTGCTTGGCACGATCGACCGTACCGTGACCGCGGCGGGCGCGCGGCTGCTTGCCGACGACCTTGCAAGCCCGCTCACCGACAAGGGCGCGATTCTCGACCGGCTCGATCTCGTCGATGCGCTGGCGCGCGATGCCTTGTGGCGCGGCGATCTGCGCGCCGCCTTGCGCGCGCTGCCCGATGCAGGACGCGCGCTCGGCCGCCTCGTCGCTGGGCGCGGCGGGCCGCGCGATCTGGCGCAGCTTCGCGACGCGCTCGGCGGTGCACGCCTCCTGCGCGAACGGCTTGCGCTGCGCGCCGATCTGCCGCCGCTGCTCGCGCGTCTGCTGCCGGGGCTCGACGGTCATGGCGCGCTGGTCGATGAACTGACGCGCGCGCTGATCGAAACCCCGCCGGTTGATGCCGCGCAGGGCGGCTATATCGCCGAAGGCTATGACGCCGCGCTCGATTCGCTGCGCGAAACCGCGCGAGACGGGCGCAAGGCGATTGCGGCGCTCGAGGCGGGCTATCGCGAACGTACGGGCATCGCGGCGCTCAAGATCCGTCACAATGGCGTGCTCGGATATCATGTCGAAGTGCCTGCGCGGCACGCCGATGCGCTGATGGCGCCTGAATCGGGTTTCACCCATCGGCAAACGCTGGCGGGCGTCGTTCGCTTCAACTCGTCGGATCTGCACGAAGCGGCGGCGCGCGTGACCCAGGCGGGAGTGCATGCGGCGGCAGCCGAAGCCGCGCATCTCGAAGCGCTGACCGAAGCCGCGACCCAGCGCCGCGAAGCGATCGCCGCGAGCTGCGACGTGCTCGCGCGAATCGACGTCGCCGCGGCGCTCGCTGATCATGCCATGAGCCACGATTGGTGCCGGCCGGACATCGCTGACGAACCGTGCCTCGACGTGACGGGCGGGCGACATCCTGTGGTCGAGGCGGCGCTGGCGAAGAGCGGCGAGCATTTCGTCCCCAATGATGTATCGCTGTCCGAAGCCGACCGGCTATGGCTTGTCACCGGCCCCAATATGGGCGGTAAATCGACCTTCCTGCGCCAGAACGCTTTGATTGTCGTGCTCGCGCAGGCGGGCGCCTTCGTGCCGGCAGGCGCCGCAACCCTCGGGCTGGTCGATCGGCTGTTCAGCCGCGTGGGGGCGAGCGACAATCTGGCGCGGGGGCGATCGACCTTCATGGTCGAGATGGTCGAGACCGCCGCGATCCTCGCGCAGGCGACCCCGCAAAGCTTCGTGATCCTCGACGAGGTCGGGCGCGGCACCTCGACCTATGACGGGCTCGCACTCGCCTGGTCGGTGGTCGAGGCGGTGCACGAGGTCAATCGGTGCCGCTGTCTGTTCGCAACCCATTATCACGAGCTGACGCGGCTTGCCGAAACGCTGAACGCGCTTTCCCTCCACCATGTTCGCGCGCGCGAATGGCAGGGCGACCTCGTCCTGCTGCACGAGGTGGCCGAGGGGCCTGCCGACCGGAGCTACGGTCTGGCGGTCGCGCGGCTTGCCGGAGTCCCCGCCGGCGTTGTGAGGCGCGCCGAGGCGGTGCTCGCCAAGCTCGAAGCGGGACGTGAGGCAACCGGCGGATTGGCGGCAGGGCTCGACGATCTGCCGCTGTTCGCAGCGTCTCTCGCCGAAGCGCCCGCAGCGGCAAAGGACGCGCTGCGCGAGGCGCTCGCCGGGATCGACCCCGACGCGCTCGCGCCGCGCGCCGCGCTCGAAGCGCTCTATCGGCTCAAGCAGATCGTGGCGGAGGAAGGATGAGCGACATTTTCAGCGACCTTCCCCACCGCCGCGCGATCATCGACCGGCGCCTGCTCGCCGACCGGCTCGATGCCATCGCCGCCGAGACCGCCGATGCCGGCAAGCGCCGCGGCGCGATGGTCGCGTTGCTGAAGGAGGCCTTGGAAGAGGGCCGCGCAGAGATCGCCCGGCGCCTGCTCGACCACCCGTCTTCGGGACGCGTCGCGGCGCAGGCGACGGCCTTTCTGATCGACCAGATCGTTCGCCTTTCCTATGATTTCACCGTCGATTATCTCTATCCCGCAAGCAATCGGTCGGCGGGCGAACGGATTACGGTGATCGCGGTCGGCGGCTATGGCCGCGCCGAAATGGCACCGTTCAGCGACGTCGACATCGGCTTTCTTACCCCGTTCAAGCAGACGAGCTGGACCGAGCAGGTCATCGAGGCACAACTCTACACGCTGTGGGATCTGGGCCTGAAGGTGGGGCATTCGTCGCGTTCGCTCGATGAGATGGTGCGCACCGCGAAGGACGATCTGACGATCCGCACCGCGCTGCTCGAGGCGCGCTTCATCTGGGGCGAGCGGGCGCTTTACGATCAGGCGGCGGCGCGCTTCGATGCCGAGGTGATGGCGGGCAATGCCCGCGCCTTCGTCGCCGAAAAACTCGCCGAGCGCGACGAGCGGCACAAGCGCATGGGCGATTCGCGCTATGTCGTCGAGCCCAATGTGAAGGAAGGGAAGGGCGGGCTGCGCGACCTGCACACCCTGTTCTGGATCGGCAAGTTCATCCACCGCGTTCGCACCGTGCCCGAGCTCGTCGACGCGGGGCTGCTCAGTGCGCGCGAACTGCGGCAGTTCTCGCGCGCCGAAAATTTCCTGCTCGCGGTACGCTGCCACCTTCATATCCTCGCCGGACGCGCCGAGGACCGGCTGACCTTCGATTTCCAGCGCGAGATCGCCGCGCGGATGCAGTTTGCCGACCGGCCGGGCAAAAGCCCGGTCGAACGCTTCATGCAGCTCTATTTTCTCCACGCGAAGAGCGTTGGCGATTTGACGGGCACCTTTCTCGCGCATCTCGACGAGCAACTCGCGGCGCGCGGGCGGCGCTTTCTGCCGACGCTGCGGCGGCGGCCAGGCCGGCTCAACGGCTTCGTCCTCGATCGCGGCCGGCTTGCGCTGCCGTCGGACGACTATTTCCGCGAAGATCCGGTCCGCCTGCTCGAGATATTTCAGCTCGCCGACAAATATGGGCTCGAGATCCACCCGCAGGCGATGCGCCAGGCCCGCCACGATGCGAAAATGATCGACGGCAAGGTGCGGCGGATCGCGCGCGCCAATGCGCTGTTCCTCGACGTGTTGACCAGCCCGCGCGACCCCGAAACGGTGCTGCGCTGGATGAACGAGGCCGGGGTCTTCGGCCGCTTCGTTCCCGACTTCGGCCGCGTCGTCGCGCAGATGCAGTTCGACATGTATCACCATTATACGGTCGACGAGCATACGATCCGCGCGATCGGCCTGTTGTCCGACATCGAACAGAATCGGTTGAAGGACGATCATCCGCTGTCGACCGCGATCATGGACCAGATCCACTCGCGGCGCGTTATCTATGTCGCGGTACTGCTCCACGATATCGCGAAGGGACGCGGCGGCGACCATAGCGTGCTGGGCGCCGAACTGGCGCTGCGCGTCTGTCCGCGGCTCGGGCTGAACGAGGCTGAAACCGAGACCGTGTCATGGCTTGTCCGCCACCACCTGCTCATGTCGGCGACCGCCTTCAAGCGCGACCTTGCCGACTTCAAGACGATCCTCGACTTTGCGCAGCTCGTACAGAGCCCCGAGCGGCTTCGCCTTCTGCTCGTCCTCACGGTTGTCGATATTCGCGCGGTGGGCCCGGGGGTCTGGAACAGCTGGAAGCGGCAATTGCTCACCGAATTATACGATGCCGCCGAGGAAGTGCTGCGGCTTGGCCACAAGCAGCGCGGCCGCGAGGTACGGATCGCCACCAAGAAGGAGGAGGCGCAGGCGCTGCTCCAGATGGGCGACAAGGATTTCGGGAAGCTCGCCAAGCGCCTGCCCGAAAGCTACTGGATTGCCGAGCCGGTCGAGGTGATCGCGGCCAATTTGATCCATATCCAGAAGTCGTCGGGAGCGCCGCTCCATATCGCGGCAGTGCCCGACGACGATCGCGGCGCGACGCTGGTGATGGTGCTCGCTGCCGACCATCCGGGTCTGTTCTATCGCATCGCGGGCGGTATCCACCTTGCGGGCGGCAACATCATCGATGCGCGCATCCACACGACGCGCGACGGGCTGGCGCTCGACAATTTCCTGGTCCAGGATCCGCTCGGCCGCCCCTTTGCCGAGGCCGAACAGATCGTCCGGCTGACCCGCGCGATCGAGGACGCGCTCGCCAACCGGCATAAATTGCTGCCCAAGCTCGAGGCGCGGGCGCTGCCGCGGACCCGCGCCGAAGCCTTTCGTATCGCGCCCAATGTCTTCATCGACAACAAGGCTTCCAACCGGTTTACGGTGATCGAGGTCAATGCGCAGGACCGCCCGGCGCTATTGAACCAGCTCGCCTATGCGCTCTTCCAGTCGAAGGTCACGGTGCACAGCGCGCATGTCGCGACCTATGGCGAGCGTGCCGTCGACACCTTTTACGTCACCGATCTCATTGGCGACAAGATCGACAGCGCAGCGCGCGTGAAGTCGCTCGAAAAGCGCCTGCTCGAAGCCGCGGCGAGCCGCAGCGAGGAGGCGGTGGCGGCCTGACCTCAGGCGCGTTTCACCGGATTGCGTGCGTGCGCAGCAACCGCTGGCGGCAGGTCGAGCCACGCATGGCGATCGTCGCACCAGACGGCCTGTTCGGGCATCGGAAAATCCGGGTCGGCAAAGGCGCCGACTGCGACGCCGGAGAGGTGCGGCATCCGGTCGGGTTCCCACCACAGGTTCGATCCGCAATCGGCGCAGAAATGAAAGGTCACGTCATGACCGCTCGCCGAAGGCCGGCGGAAGCGCTGCGCCGAACCGGCGGCGACGGTCACCGCTTCGCGCGGGAAAAAGGCGGCGACGCTGAACAGCGAACCGGTTCGCCGCTGGCAATCGCGGCAATGGCACATCGAAATCTTGATCGGATCGCCGCTGCATCGAAGCTGCAGCAAGCCGCAGTGGCAGGTGGCGACCCGCCCGGTCATCCTGCGGCCGGAGGCGCCGTCATCGCGGCGGCGGCGGCGAGCAGCCCCGCGGTGAAGCGCTGGCTGATGGCGGCGGTCGGGATTGCGTTGAAGGCGTGGATGGCGCCGGCATAGCTGTGCAGCTCGACCGGCACCCCCGCCGCAGCGAGACGCTGGGCGTAGTCGAGATTTTCGTCGAAGAAGAGGTCGAGGCTGCCGGTCGCGATATAGGCAGGCGGCAGGCCGGAAAGATCGTCGGCGAGGCTCGGTGAAAACCAGCCGCGCCGCTCGTCGTCGGCCGCGTAGGCGCCGCGCAGCGCGCTCCATCCGAAACGATTGCTTGCGCGCGTCCAGATGAATTCGCCCGTGACCGGATTGCGATAGGGGCAGGCGTCGCCTCCCGTCCGGTGATCGAGCATCGGATAGGTCAGCAATTGCCCGGCAAGCGCTGGCCCGCCGAGGTCGCGCGCCATGATCGCCAGAGCCGCGGCGAGGCCGCCGCCCGCGCTTTCGCCTGCAACGACGATGCGCTGCGCATCGAAGCCAAGGGCATCGGCCTGTGCGGCGAGCCAGACGAGCGCCGAATGGCAATCCTCCTGCGGCGCCGGGAAGGGATTTTCGGGCGCGAGCCGATATTCGACCGAGAGCACCGGCACGCCCGCGGCCGCGGCAAGCGCCGCCGGTCCGGCCTGCATCTGCCGCACCGATCCCATCACCATGCCGCCGCCGTGGATATGCAGGATCGCACCCGCGCCGGCGCGCGCCTGTGCCGGGCGGAAGAGGAAGGCCAGCATGTCCGGCCCGCCATGGATCGACGGGATAAGCAGCTCTTCGGGCGCGATGACCGGCGGCGGCAGGATCGCATAGGTTTCGGCCGCCTTGGCGCGAATCTCTGCGATCGGCGCGGCGTCGAGGTCGACGCGTCCGAACAGGTCGATGAGAGGCTGAAGCTCGCGATCGACCAGGTGGCGCGTATCCATGATCCTTTTTCCCTTCTGCCGTCGCCGGCCTATCCGCGCAGCACCGCGCCCAGCTTTGCCGCGGCAGCGACCACCTTGTCGGCGATCGTCTTCAGCTCGGCGTCGGTGAAGCTCTTGTCCTGCGGTTGCAACGCGACCTCGACCGCCAGGCTGACCTGTCCGTCGGGGACGCCCTGGCCGGCGAAACGGTCGAACAGCCGCGCATCGATGATGCTCGCCTTGTCGGCGCCCTTGACCGCGCGGACGAGATCGCCCGCGGCCAGCGTTTCGGGCGCGAGGAAGGCGAAATCGCGGCGCACCGATTGCAGCGCGGGCGGCGTGAAGGCCGCACGCGCCGGGCCGTTCGCACGCTTCGCCGGAATCGCATCTAGGAAAATCTGCACCGCCATCACCGGCCCGTCGACATCGAAATGCTTGGCGAGGGCGGGGTGCAGCGCACCGAATTCGGCGAGCACCGCCTTCGGCCCCAGTCGTAGCGTTGCCGACTGCCCGGGATGCCAGATCGCACCATCGGCGACCGGCTCCATCACCTGCAGACGGTCGGCAGGGGCACCCGCCGCATCGAGCAGGGCGAGCGCAGCCGCCTTGGCGTCGAAAGCGTCGAACGGCGCGGCCTTGCCCGCCTGCCAGCCGCGCGGATGCTTGTCGCCGGCCATCAGCAGCGCGAGCGTCGGATGCTCGGCATCGGCCAGATAGCGCCGCCCGATCTCGAACAGACGGATGCTGTCGGCGCCGCGGTTCTGATTGCGCGCCGTGGCGGCAAGCAGCCCGGGCAGCAACGACGGCCGCATGACCTTCAGATCCTCGCTGATCGGATTGGCGAGCGTCCAGGTGCCGCCGCCGAAGGGCGCCGCTTCGCGTTCGGAGACGAAGGACCAGGTCACCGCCTCGTGGAATCCCGCCGCCGCTGCGCCCCGGCGCAGGCGCCGTTCGATCAGCTGCTCGGGGGTTGCGGTCGGCCGGGCGACGCCGTCGGCGCGGGGCAGGGCGACCGATGCGATGGCGTCGAAACCCGCGATCCGCGTCACTTCCTCGACCACGTCGGGCGCGGCATCCATGTCGCGGCGCCAGCTCGGCACCGCAATCTGCCAAGGCGTGCCTTCGGTGACGCCGAAGCCCAGAGCCTCAAGGATCGCGCGCTGCCGCGCCGGGTCGATCGCGATCCCGCCGAGCGTCGCCGACAGCGCGGGATCATAGGCGATCGTCTTCGCCTCGATCGGCGGCTCGCCCGCGCGCGTTACCCTCGAGGCCGTGCCACCACAGATATCGAGGATATATCCGGTGATGATCGCGGTCGCATCGTCGAGGAATGCGGGATCGACGCCGCGTTCGAACCGGCTGCGCGCATCGCTGGTGAGGCCGAGCGCCTGCCCGGTCAGCGCGATCCGCTCGGGCGTGAAATAAGCGACCTCGAGCAACACGTCGGTCGTCGTTTCGCTGCACCCGCTATGCTCGCCGCCCATGATACCGGCGATGTCGTGGACGCCGCTGTCGTCGCCGATCACGGTCATGCTGTCGGTCAGCACATAGTCCTTGCCGTTGAGCGCTGTCACCGTTTCGCCATCGCGCGCGCGGCGCGCAACGAGCGCGCCGTTCAGCGTTGCGCGATCGTAAACATGGCTCGGCCGGCCGAGGTCGAGCATCACGTAGTTGGTGATGTCGACCAGCGCCGAAATCGAACGCTGCCCCACCGCTTCGAGCCGCCGCCGCATCCATTCAGGAGCGGCGCCATTGGCGACGCCGCTGATCGTGCGACCGAAAAAGGCCGGGCAGCCTTCGGTGTCGTCGGTACGGATCGCGGTGGCCGGGGCGTCTTCGCCCGCGATGACGGGGACGTCGAGCGGCTTCAGCGTGCCGAGCCCGGCGGCGGCGAGGTCGCGCGCGATGCCGCGCACGCCCATGCAATCCTGCCGGTTGGGGGTGACCGAAATGTCGATCACCGGATCGGCTGCGCCCGAATAATCGGCGAAGGCGGTGCCGACCGGCGCGTCTGCGGGCAATTCGATAATGCCGTCATGATCGTCGCCGAGTTCGAGTTCGCGCGTCGAACACATCATGCCGTTCGACGTGACGCCGCGGATCGCCGAGATCTTGAGCTCCATGCCGTTTGCCGGCACCACCGCGCCGGGCAGCCCGAGCACACCGACCAGTCCCGCGCGGGCGTTGGGTGCACCGCACACGACCTGGAGCGGGGCGCCGTCGCCGGGATCGACCGTCAGCACCTGCAGCTTGTCGGCCTGGGGGTGCCGTTCGGCGGTCAGCACCTTGGCGACGCGAAAGCCCGTGAGCTTCTCGGCGGGATTCTCGACGCCCTCGACTTCGAGCCCGATGCGGTTGAGCGCCGCGACGACATCGTCGACGGTCGCATCGGTTTCGAGATGCGCCTTCAGCCATTCGAGGGTGATCTTCATGCCGAAATCCCCCCGCTCAGAGTCGGTACATTCAGCGCGCCGAACCCGTAGTGCGATAGCCAGCGCAGGTCGCCGTCGAAGAAGGCGCGCAGATCGTCCATGCCATATTTGAGCATTGCGAGCCGGTCGATACCGATGCCGAAGGCGAAACCCTGCCACGCGTCGGGATCGAGGCCGCAATTGGCAAGGACACGGCGGTTGACCATGCCGCTGCCGAGCAATTCCATCCACGCATGGCCGTCGTCATCGCCGTGCCCGCCGACGATCCGCCGCCCCTTTTCCTGGCGGTAACCGACATCGACCTCGGCCGAGGGTTCGGTGAAGGGAAAATAGGAGGGGCGCAGCCGCAGGACGATGTCGTCGCGTTCGAAAAAGGCCTTCAGGAAGGTTTCGAGCGTCCATTTGAGATGGCCCATATGGATATTGCGATCGATCACCAGCCCTTCGACCTGATGGAACATCGGCGTGTGCGTGGCGTCGCTGTCGCTGCGATAGACGCGGCCGGGCGCGATGATGCGGATCGGCGGCTCCTGGCTCATCATCGTGCGGACCTGCACCGGCGAGGTGTGGGTGCGCAGCAGCATCGCGCGGCCTTCGGCATCCTTGTCGGGGAAATAGAAGGTGTCATGCATCGCGCGCGCGGGGTGCGTTTCGGGGATGTTGAGTGCGGTGAAATTGCGCCAGTCGTCCTCGATCTCGGGCCCCGTCGCGACCGCAAAGCCCATGTCGGCGAATATTTCGGCGATTTCGTCCATGACCTGGCTAACCGGATGGACGCTGCCTTTGGGGGCGGCGTCGGCAGGCAGCGTCATGTCGAGACGCTCGGCGGCGAGCTTCGCCTCGAGCGCCGCGCCTTCGAGCGCGACCTTGCGCGCGGCGAGCGCGTTGGTGACGGCTTCGCGCAGCGCGTGGATCTGCGGCCCCTGCGTCTGGCGTTCGTCGGGGGTCATGCCGCCCAGCGTCTTGAGCAGGGCCGACACGCTGCCCGCCTTGCCAAGCGCCGCGACGCGCAGCGCCTCAACCGCGTCAAGGTCGGCGGCGGCGTCGATCTCGGCCACCAGCTTGGCCTGCATGGCCTGATAATCGCTCATCGTCTTTTTCGTCCTGCGGCGGCCGCGCACCGGTTCGCGCGCGACCGTCTTTAGCCTGTTTCTGTCCGGCCTGCGGCGGCGCAAAGCCTGCCATTGCCCCGTCGCCGCTTGCACCGAAGGACGCGCGCGGGTCAACCCCGAAGCGCGGGGGCAGGCGGTTCAGCCTGCGGGCTTGTGCAGTCCCTGAACCGCCGCACCTGCGGCGGCGGCGCGCGCCATCGCGGCGGCGCCGAGGATGGGTTTGGGCCGCGCCGCATAGTCGCGCGGGCCGATGCCCATGAAAGCCTTGAAGTCGCGGGTGAACTGCGCCTGATCGTAATAGTGATAATCGAGCGTATCGATCCACGCCATCGAGGGGTCGAGCATGAAGCGGGCAAGGCTGCGCAGGAAGCGCTGGCGGCGCAGCAGCAGCTTCGGCGAAAAGCCGAAGGCGCGCTGGCTGAGCCGCTCGACCGAGCGTTCGGACATTCCCAGCTTGTTCGCCAGATCGGCCACACTGCCAAGATCGTCATCCATAAGCGCGGCATAGGCGGCGGCGATCGCGGGATCGTCGCGCGGCGCGCTCGCAAGCATGGCGGCAAAGCGCGCGTCGATCAGCGCCGCGCCAACTTCAAGATCCTCAATAGCGGCAAGTTCGTCGAGCAGGGGGGCGAGCGCCGCGAAGGCGGGGTGCGCCGCGCCGTCGCAAAAGCGATCGGCCATCGAATCGGCCGGAATGTCGAAGAATTTCGCCCAACCTGTAGGCAAAATGCCAATCCCCCAGGCCCGCATCGCGCCGCACGAAAAGAAGGTCGCGCGGCTTGTCGGACCTGTCGCTATGAAGGGCGCGGTGGCGCTCGGCGCATCGCTGCCGACCGACGCGAGCAGTACACTTCCGGCGATAAAACGCAGATTGGCCCATTCGGGGTGCAGATAATCGTCGATGCGTACGCTCGCCGGGGCTTCGACCTCGATGTGGTAGATGATGCTGCAATAGGGGCGCAGGGCCTCTGACACGGGAAAAAAGCGCGTGGCGACGCGCACATCTTGCGGCAGCTTCTGGTTCGCCCTGGTCCCCGGCATGGCGCCACCCTGCAAAGCGAGGCGAAAAAAAACAACAGGCTAGGCGGTCCGCCTGTCGGATTTTTACAATTTTTCCCGGTGATGCGGCGCCATATCTCGCTGCACAGGGATACTTCCACCGGCCGTCAGCTTATCTGCGACCCACGGCTATTCGGTACGGAGGGAGGGGGGCGATGCATCCATTCGGGTCATCGTCGAGACGGCGCGGAGCTTGCGGGCTCCGCGCCGTCTCTCTTTGGAAATCCTGTTCCCCCCGCCGTTAGCCGCGCACGAAAAAGGGCGGCCCCTTGCGGGACCGCCCCTTTGTCTCGTCGGTGCCGGCGGCCTCAGGCGGCCTTGGGCAGCGCCGCCTTCGCCTGCGCGATGATGGCGGTGAAGACACCGCCTTCGTTCATCGCGAGATCGGCCATGACCTTGCGGTCGAGTTCGATACCGGCAAGCTTAACGCCGTGCATGAACTGCGAATAGGTCAGGCCTTCGGCGCGAACCGCAGCGTTGATGCGCTGGATCCACAGGGCGCGGAAGTTCCGCTTCTTCACCTTGCGGTCGCGATAGGCGTACTGGCCGGCCTTCTCGACCGCCTGCTTGGCGACGCGGATGGTGTTCTTGCGACGGCCGTAATAGCCCTTCGCCTGCGCCAGAATGCGGTTGTGCTTGGCGCGCGTGGTGGTGCCGCGTTTGATACGGGACATGGTTCAGGCGCTCCTTACTTCAGGCCGTAGGGCGCCCAGAGGCGCACATGGCCCGCATCGGCATCGCTGAGCACGCTGGTGCCGCGATTGGTGCGGATATATTTGCTATTGTGCGAAATCAGGCGGTGGCGCTTGCCGGCAACGCCGTGCTTCACCTTGCCCGAGGCGGTGAATTTGAAGCGCTTCTTCACACCGCTCTTGGTCTTCAGCTTGGGCATTTTCGTCTCCTTGGTTAGCGACGATATCGACCGGCCCTGGCAGCCCTTTCAGCCAGGCAGGTCAGCTCACTATCGTGCGAAGGCGCGCGCCTAGACGGATTCGCGCGGAAATGCAAGCGCGGCACGCAAAACCGTCATTGCGAGCGCTAGAAGCTCGCGCCGTCGACTTTCTGGATTGTCAGCGAATCGAGATCGGCATCCGGAACGCAGCGCAGGTTGACCGCTGCCATCTTCGACCCGTCCGGGCCCGTTCCGACCGAAAACCCTTGGCAGCCGCATGACACGCAGAATTGATGATCGATATTGTGCTTGTTGAATTTATAGGACGTCAGCCTGTCTCCGCCGCTCGTCAGGCGGAACTGGTCTATCGGCACGAAAGCGAGCAGAAAGCCCTTGCGGCGGCAGTGCGAACAGTTGCAGCTCATCGCCGTGGTGGGAATGTCGCCATCAATCGTGTAGGTCACCGCGCCGCAATGGCAGCTTCCATCGAATGCCATGTCGCTCTCCTTCGCAAGCCCGGCTCTAATGGTGGCAGGCCAGTCCCTCGATAACATCTTCGAGCCGCGCGGGATCCCCCAAGGCAATCACATGCCCGCTGCTGTCGGCGTGGAGCGGGTCACCGTTCCAGTCGCACATCGTCCCGCCGGCGCCTTCGACGATGGGAACGAGCGCTGCATAATCGTGAAGTTTCAGCCCCGCCTCGACCACCAGATCGATATGCCCGCTGGCGAGAAGGCCGTAATTGTAGCAGTCGCCGCCGAACACCATCCGCTTGTGCGCGGTCTGCGCCGCGAGCGCCATGAAATGTTCGCCGTCATGGTCGCTGAAATATTGCGGCCCCGTCGTTGCGAGCACCGCCTCTGCAAGGTTGCGGCAGGTTCGCGTCGTGGCCGGGCGGCCGTTGAACAGCGAAGGCTCGCCCATCGCGCCGGTCCAGCGTTCGCCCGCAATCGGCTGGTCGATGATACCGAGTACAGGCCAGCCGTCCTGCAACAGGGCAATCAGCGTGCCGAAGATCGGCCGGCCGGCCATGAAGCTGACCGTCCCGTCGATCGGGTCGAGCACCCACTGGCGCGCGGCGTCCGCCCGTTCGGCGCCATATTCCTCGCCGATGATCCCGTCGCGCGGAGCTTCGGCGTCCAGCAGTTTGCGCATTGCAGCTTCGGCGGCGCGATCGGCCTCGGTAACGGGCGACGCGTCAGCCTTGGCTTCGTGCGACCAGTCCGAACGGAAAAGCGGACGAATCGCGGCGCCCGCCGCATCGGCGAGGCGATGAGCAAGGGCAATGTCGGTTTCGAGCGACACGCGATCAGTCGAAGAGGCTGCTGACCGAGCTTTCGTCGGCGATGCGTTTGATCGCTTCGCCGAGCAGCGGCGCGACGGTCAGCGCGCGCACCTTGCTGCTGTCATTCACGGCGTCGGTCGGCTGGATCGAATCGGTGATGACGAGTTCAGTCAGCTCGCTCGCATCGACGCGCGCGACCGCCCCGCCAGACAGCACCCCATGGGTGCAATAAGCGACGACGCCTTCTGCCCCTGCGGCCTTCAGCGCGGCGGCGGCGTTGCACAGCGTGCCCGCCGAATCGACGATATCGTCGATCAGGACGCAGAAGCGCCCTTCGACGTCGCCGATGATGTTCATCACTTCGGATTCGCCGGCGCGTTCGCGGCGCTTGTCGACGATCGCCAGCGGCGCGTTGTCGAGCCGCTTTGCCAGCGCGCGGGCGCGCACGACGCCGCCGACGTCGGGCGACACGACCATAAGATTCTTGTCGCCGAAGCGCGCCTGGATGTCGGCGCTCATCACCGGCGCGGCGTAGAGATTGTCGGTCGGGATGTCGAAGAAGCCCTGGATCTGTCCGGCGTGCAGGTCGATTGCCAACACGCGGTCGGCCCCTGCCGTGGTGACGAGATTGGCGACCAGCTTGGCCGAAATCGGCGTGCGCGGGCCGGGTTTGCGGTCTTGGCGGGCATAACCGAAATAGGGGATCACCGCGGTGATGCGTTTCGCCGAGGCGCGGCGTAGCGCGTCGGTGATGATCAGCAATTCCATCAGATTGTCGTTCGCCGGGAAGTTGGTCGGCTGAACCACGAAAACGTCCTGACCGCGGACATTTTCGTGGATCTCGACGAAAACCTCCTCGTCGGCGAAGCGGCGCACGCTGGTATCGGTCAGCGGCAGTTCCAGATAGTCCGCGATGGCGCGGGCGAGGGGAAGATTGCTGTTGCCGGAAATCAGTTTCATGCGCGGGGCCCCTTGTCGCCGATTGGGGATGGATGCGCGCCCCTTAGCCAGCGGGCGCGCGAAGGGAAAGGGGCAATCCCGTCTAAATCCACCCCGCGGCGCGCAGCTCGGGCATCATGTCGCGCGCAACGGGCGCTTCATGGCCGCTTGTCAGCGTGACCATCGCGGTGCGACCATCGCGGCGGACGGCGGCGACGGCGGCGCGTGCGACCCACCAGCTGCGATGGATGCGCAGACCGTCGGCATCGTCCAGCCGCGCGATCGCATCGCGCATCCGCATGAGGATAAGTTCTTCCGATCGCGTACCGATTACCCGGACATAATGATCCTCGCCCTTCAGCGCGAGTATGGCGCCGAAACCGGGCGGCAGCGGTAGCGCTGCATCGGGCTGCGGTGCGACGGGGGTCGGCGGTGGCGCTGCGGGCGGCGCTGCGGCCGGGGCTGTGATCGGCGTTTCGGGAGCGGGCGGCGGGTCATCGTCGGCGCGCGGACGGAAGCTCAGCCCCATTACGCCCACGACCACCGCCGAGACGATGCTGATATAGAGATACATCGTCCAGAAGCCGGGCCAGCGCAGCGCCTCGCCGAAGCTCATCTGCATCGCCATCATCGTGACGACGAGCGTCACCGGAACGCTGGCGACGATCAGCGCGATCAGCCGCCCGCCAAGCGGCGGAAGACCGGTCGCGTCGCACAGCCAGCCCGCAACAACCCCGGTTGGACGATAGAAGACGTAGCCCGCGAGCAGCCACATCACCCAGTTGAGCATCCGGATGGCTGGCGGATTGTTGAAGGTGCCGAACGGCCCGAGTAGCCCGATCAACAGGCCGAGCGCGATCATCGCCAGCAGTTCGATCGTCAGCCGTTTCGCCATAGGGCCCTGCTTGTGCGTGCCATTTCACGAAGCGTCAACGGGCAAAGGGGCGCATTTGCGAACTATTCCGCCGCCTTGGCGAAGGCGCGCTTGTCCGTGAACGGCGCGGGGCCAGGAAGAGGGCAACCGCCGGCGAGAGCGCCGGAACAGATCGGTCTTCGAAAGGAAAAGCCGCCATGACCAGCATCGCCGTCCCCGCCGCCACGGCGCGTCGTCCCGTCAAATTGTCGCACCGCATCGGGCTGACCGCGCTCCTCGTTCTCGGCGGCATCGCTGCGGCGCTGCTGGCGCGCTCGTTCATGGGGCCGTCGACCTATCGTACGCCGATGTGGGCGATCTGGCTCCATCTTGCGACTGTCGTCCCCGCGGTGCCGCTTGGCGCCTGGCTGCTCTGGCGCCGCCGCAAGGGCGATCTGGCGCACAAGATCGGCGGGCGCGCCTGGGCAGCGATGATGGTCGTGACGGCGATCGACAGTTTCTGGATCCGGACCGTTACCGGGACGATCAGTCCTATCCACATCTTTTCGCTGATCGTGCTCGTCCAGCTGCCGCGGGCGATCCGGTTCGCCCAGATCGGCGACATCGAGCGTCACCTCAAGCTGTTGCGCGGCATCTATATCGGTCTGATCGCGGCGGGCTTCTTTGCGATGGCGCCGGGCCGGACGCTGTGGACGCTGGCTTTCGGTTGAATTTGGAGCGCGGTGGCCTATTGGCGGGAGCATGACCGATGCCCCCGCCGCCACGCTGTCCATCGTCCTGTCGCAGATGACGCAGAGCGTCGGCGACCTTGCTGCCAATGTCGCTGCGATGCGCGCCGTCCGCGCTCGGCACAGCGGCGCCGACCTGATCCTCTATCCCGAACTGCAATTGATCGGTTATCCGCCCGAGGATCTGGTGCTCAAGCCCGCGCTCGCCGATCGCGCCGCGCGCCTGCTGACCGAGCTGGCGGCGGACACTGCCGATGGCGGTCCGGCGATGCTGGTGGGTTCGGTCGAGCGCGACGGCGACGGCCGCCTCTACAATATCGTCGCGCTGCTCGACGGCGGCCGGATCGTCGCGACGCGGCGCAAGCACGAATTGCCCAATTATGGCACCTTCGATGAAAAGCGCGTCTTCGCACCCGGCCCGCTGCCCGATGTCGTCGAATGGCGCGGGGTTCGGCTGGGACTGCCGATCTGCGAGGACGGCTGGTTTCCCACGGTCTGCGCGCATCTGGCAGCGCAGGGCGCGGATCTGCTGATCTCGGTCAACGGCAGCCCTTATGAAATCGACAAGGACGACCGCCGGCTGACACAAGTGTTCGCAGCGCGTGTCGCCGAAACGAAACTGCCGCTCATTTTCCTCAATCGCATCGGAGGACAGGACGAGCTGGTGTTCGACGGCTGCTCCTTCGTGCTGAACGGCGACGGGCGCGCGGCGCATCGCCTCACCGACTGGGAAGCCGAAGAGCGCGTGACCCGTTGGACGAAAGAAGCTGATGGTTGGATCTGCGGGCCCGGCGTGATCGCCGAATGGGACGCGCATCCAGCCGACATATATGATGCGATGGTGCTGTCGCTGCGCGACTATGTCGAGCGTAATCGCTTTCCCGGCGTCGTGCTGGGCCTGTCTGGTGGCATAGATTCGGCGATCTGCGCCGCGATCGCCGCCGACGCGCTCGGCCCCGACAAGGTGTGGTGCGTGATGCTGCCGAGCCGCTTTACCAGCCAGGACAGCCTCGACGATGCGGCGGGCTGCGCTGGCATGATCGGGTGCCGGCTCGACACGATTTCGATCGTCCCGGCGGTCGAGGCCTTCGATACGATGCTGTCGGACAGCTTTGCCGACGCGGCGGTCGATACGACCGAGGAGAATGTCCAGTCGCGCATCCGCGGCGTCACGCTGATGGCGCTCAGCAACAAGTTTGGCCCGATGCTGATGACGACGGGGAACAAGAGCGAGATGAGCGTCGGCTATGCGACCATCTATGGCGACATGGCGGGCGGCTATAATCCGCTGAAGGATGCCTACAAGACCACGGTGTTCGCGGTGTCGCGCTGGCGCAACGCGAATGTCCCGCGCCTTTCGCGCAATCCGGTGACGCCAGTGATGCCCGACCGCATCATCACCAAGCCGCCCAGCGCCGAGCTCCGCCCCGACCAGAAGGACGAGGACAGCCTGCCGCCCTATGAGGATCTCGATCGCATGCTCCACATGCTGGTCGAAGAGGAAGCGAGCGTCGACGATGTGGTCGCGCGCTACGGCTTCGACCGCGACGTGGTGGCGCGCATCGAACGGCTGCTGGCGATCGCCGAATATAAGCGGCGCCAGGCGCCGCCGGGGGTCAAGCTGTCGACGCGCAACTTCGGCCGCGACCGCCGCTATCCGATCACGCACGGCTTTCGCACCGCCTGACTCGCATCGCGCGCGAAACCGGTTATAGGCGCGCCATGACCGTCATCACCCGCTTCGCTCCCTCGCCGACCGGCAGCCTGCACGTCGGCAATGTCCGCACCGCGCTCCACAACTGGATGTGGGCGCGCAAGCATGGCGGGCGCTTCCTGCTCCGCATCGACGATACCGATCTCGAACGCTCGAAGGAGGAATATGTCGAGGGCATCCGCGCCGATCTCGCATGGCTGGGTCTCGATATCGACGGCGAGGAGCGCCAGTCGGCGCGCTTCGCGCTCTATGAGGCCGAGTTTGAAAAGCTGAAGGCGGCGGGCCGCGTCTATGCCTGTTACGAGACGCCCGAGGAACTGGAAATCCGGCGCAAGATTCTGCTCTCGCGCGGGCTGCCGCCGGTCTATGAGCGTAAGCCCGCCGACGCGCCGGTGCCCGAAGGCGTGGCGCCGCACTGGCGCTTCCGCCTCGACGAGGGCGCGCCGATCGAATGGACGGACCTGATTCGCGGACCGCAGCATTTCGACCCCAGGACCATGTCCGACCCGGTCGTGCGCCGCGCCGACGGCAGCTGGCTCTATCTCTTGCCGAGCGTGATCGACGATGTTGCCATGGGCATCACGCATGTCGTGCGCGGCGAGGATCATGTGTCGAACACCGCGGCGCAGATCCAGATGTTTCAGGCGCTCGGCGCGACGCCGCCCGCATTCGCGCACGAGGCGCTGCTCGTCGGCACCGAAGGCAAGTTGTCGAAGCGCCTCGGCTCGCTCGGCATGACAGCGCTGCGCGAGAATGGTATCGAACCGATCGCGCTCGTCGCGCTGCTGGCGCGCCTCGGGACGAGCGACCCGGTCGAGCCGGTGACGAGCGCGGCACCGCTGATCGAAGCGATCGACTTCGCGCGCTTCGGCCGCGCGCCGGCGCGCTTCGACGAGGCCGAGCTGGCGCTGCTCAACCAGAAGATTCTGCACCACACTGATTATCATGCGGTTGCGCCGCGCCTGCCGCTCGCGATCGACGCCGCGCGCTGGAACGCGATTCGTCCCAATCTGATGACCGTGGCCGAGGCTGCGGAATGGGCTCCGGTGTTCGACGGGCCGTTCGCGCCGCCCGTCCCCGACGCCGCCGATCGCCCGGTACTTGCCGCCGCTGCGGCCGCGGCGGCAGCGCTCGATTGGGATGCCGACCCCTGGCACGCGCTCACTGCCGCAGTGAAGGCTGCGACCGGGGCGAAGGGGCGGGCGCTCTTTCTGCCGCTGCGCCGCGCGCTGACGGGTCGCGACCATGGGCCCGACATGGCCCAACTGCTGCCGCTAATCGCCAAGGATCAGGCGATAGCGCGTCTCTCCATTACCTGAACGCGCGCTGCCGACGCATTCCTATCTGGCAGCTTGACAATTGCCGTAACGTTATATTATCACATAAACTGATCCGGCAGACAGCTCGGGCAGAAACGGGCGGCGCCGGTCACAGGCAAGGAGAGAGGCCATGACCCTGATTCCCCTGATCTCGGCGATCGTATCGGCGCCCGAGGCGACCACCGCAGTTGCCGGCACTGCGCCGCCGCGCCGCAATAGCTACGATCCCGGCGCCAGCCATCGGCCCGTGGCGCTCGCTTTTGCCGTAGGGCTGCCGGTGGCGCTCGTCGTTGCGGTCGCATTGTCGCCGATCATCATCGAAAGGGCGCCTGTGCTCGCGCCGCTTACCGGCACGCTGATTGAAATCGAAAAGCCCAAACCGCCCGAGACGAAGCCCGAGGTCAAGCCGAGCCCAAGGAGCAACACGCCGACCGAGGCGGTGCGGCCGCTGGTCGATACATTCCCCCCGGCCGACCGAGGGGTCGAGGTGAAGCCGGTGATACCCGACCCGCTTCCTTATGATCCCGGCCCGACGACGGTCCGGCCAGCTGATCCGCCCAAGCCGCCGCCGCTCGTCCTGGCCGAACTCGACCAGCGTTTTGCCGGCAGCTTTCAGCCTGATTATCCTGCAAGCGAACAGCGGCGCGAGATCGAAGGCAGCGCGAAGGTGCGCGTGCTGATCGGCACCGACGGCCGGGTGAAGGCGGTCGAACTGATCAGTAGCGACAGCCCGGGCTTTTTCACCGAAACGAAACGCCGCGCGCTCGCCAAATGGCGCTTCAAGCCGGCGACCCGCGGCGGGGTGGCTGAGGAAAGCTGGAAGGTGATGGTCGTGCATTTCCAGATCCGCAACGGCTGACCCCCATCGCGAGACCCCTCCCGGGGGCGGGCGCACCCCATCGACCCGCCCCTTTTTGACCACAGATTGCTTGACATTGACCGCGAATCCGGCCAATGGCGCCCGGATAAATGAGGGCGGCGCCCGCGCGCGGCCCTCTTTGTTTTTCATAGCAACCGTCGGGGCCCCCAGTCCCGCCACATGTGCCGGACGATCCGGCGGATGTGCCAATAGTTCGAGGATCAGGGCCATGGCCAAGCCGACGACCGTCAAGATCAAGCTGGTGAGCACCGCCGACACGGGCTTTTTCTATGTCACCAAGAAGAACCCGCGCACGATGACCGAGAAGATGTCGGTGCGCAAATATGACCCGCGTGCGCGCAAGCACGTCGAGTTCAAGGAAGCCAAGATCAAGTAAGCGCGCTACCCGCGTCCCGATGACGCGGGTCCGCAAAGACTTGTCCCGGCATCGTCGGGATTGCGAAGGGCGGCGCTGAGCCGCCCTTTTTGCGTGCGCGAGCAGCGCGCCGTAAAGCGCCCGCACCGCAGGACGGCGCGGCCAGGGAAATCAGGCGGCCATCAATATGCCGCTGTAGGACCGGTCGTCGAACGTCAGTCCGGCGCCCATGGCAACGCAGATCAGCGCATCTTCGGCGACCAGCACCGGCAGGCCGGTCGCCGCCGAGATCGCCTGATCCATCCGGCGCAACAGCGCGCCGCCGCCAGTCAGCATGATCCCCGCATCGATGATATCGGCCGACAATTCGGGCGGGGTCCGTTCCAGCGCCGCCTTTACCGCGCTGACGATCTGGCCCACCGGTTCGGCCAGTGCTTCGGCGATTTCGGCTTCGGAGACGCTGATTTCGGACGGGCGGCCGCTGACGAGATCGCGCCCTTTGACGGCCATGACGACGCCTTCGCCCTGCGGCGGCACGGCGGAGCCGATCGCGAGCTTGATGCGCTCGGCCGTCATCTCGCCAATCATCATATTATGCTTGCGGCGGATATACGACGCGATCATGTCGTCCATCTTGTCGCCGCCGACGCGCACCGAACTGCTGTGCGCGACACCGCCGAGCGACAGCACGGCCACTTCGGTGGTGCCGCCGCCGATATCGACAACCATTGTTCCCTGCGGTTCGGTGACGGGCAAGCCGGCGCCGATCGCCGCGGCGAGCGGTTCCTCGATCAACTGAACGCTGCTCGCGCCGGCGTTGGAGGCCGCGTCGCGGATCGCGCGCCGCTCGACATGCGTCGATCCCGACGGCACGCACACCACGACATGGCCGCGTCGCCGCAGGCGACTTGTGCCGTCGAGGGCCTTGTCGATGAAATGCTTGATCATCTGTTCGGCCAGATCGATGTCGGCGATCACGCCGTCGCGCAGCGGTCGCAGCGCATCGAGATTGGCGGGCGTCTTGCCCATCATCAGCTTGGCATCGGCGCCGACCGCCTTGACGCGGCGCACGCCGTCGCGCGTTTCGATCGCGATCACCGATGGTTCGTTGAGCACGATACCGCGGCCGCGGACATAGATGACGGTGTTGACCGTGCCGAGATCGATCGCGACATCTTGTGCGTGCGATGCGAAGCGTTGGAAAATCTTCATAAGCGGGGCGAAACCTCGATCCTTCCAGAATCCGATACAAGCGCCCCGCCCCCCGGCCTTCGCTCGCTCAATCCATAGTTCGCCGCTTGGAAAACTGCGCCCGCCAGGTCAATGCCCGTGCGAGCCAAAGCGTGGGTTTCGCGCGCCTGATCGATAAGCTGGGCCGGAACTGTGCCGGTTTCTAGCGCCGGAACGGGTCGTCGCGCAGCGAACGGCCCGCGGTTTCGGGCATGTAATGAAGCGCGACGAGTCCGACGAGACACGCCGCCATCATGTAATAGGCAGGCATCAGCGGGTCGCCGGTCGCGGAGATCAGCGCGCTGCCGACCATCGGTGCGGTGCCGCCGAAGATCGACGTCGAGATATTATAGGCGATCGCAAAGCCGGCAAAACGCACCGCGGTGGGAAAGAGCGCGGGAAAGGTTGCCGAGATTGTCGCGAGCTGCGGCACATAGAGCAGGCCGAGCAGCAGGAAGCCGGCGACCGCCCCCGCGAAGCCCGTGCCGATCAGCATATAGAGCGGGATGACCGCGACGAGCAACGCGAGGAGTGAAAAGCGCCACATCGGCCGCCGTCCGACCCGGTCCGACAGCGCGCCCGCAAAGGGCAGAAAGACCATCATGAACAGCATCCCGATGATCGGAACGAGCAGCGCCTGATCGGGCGCCAAGCCGATCCGCCGCTCGAGATAGGTCGGCATATAGCTGAGCAGTGTATAATTGACGACGTTCAGCGCGACGACGAGCCCGCCGACGACGAGCAGCGGCCGCCAGTGATCCCTGCCCAGCGCGGCGAGTCCGGGCGAGGGCCGGTCTTCGGCCGACTGCTGCGCCTCCAGAAAGATGGGCGTATCCTCCATCTTCGAGCGGACATACATGCCGATCAACCCGATCGGACCGGCGACAAGGAAGGGGATGCGCCACCCCCATTCGTGCATCGCCGCATCGCCAAGGTGCAGCGAATAGCCGAGCATCAGCGCGGCGCCGAAAGAAAAGCCCGCGAGTGTTCCGAATTCGAGGAAGCTGCCATAGAAGCCGCGCCGGGCGTCGGGGGCATATTCGGCCATGAAAGTCGCCGCGCCGCCATATTCGCCGCCGGTCGAAAAACCTTGGATCATCCGCAGCAGGACGAGGATCGCGGGCGCCCAGAAGCCGATACTGTCATAGGATGGGATCAGGCCGACGGCGAAGGTCGCGCCCGCCATCATCAGGATCGTCATCGCGAGCACGGACTTGCGGCCGATGCGGTCGCCGAGCGGCCCCCAGAACAGTCCGCCGAGGGGGCGGACAAGGAAGGAAATGGCGAAGGTGGCGAGCGCGAAGAGCACCGCCTCGCTCGCCTCGCCGGGGAAAAGCGCGGCCGAGATGTAGGTGACGCCATAGGCGTAAATGCCATAGTCGAACCATTCGACCGCATTGCCGAGCGCCGACGCCCCGATCGCGCGACGCAGCGTCGATTGGGTGGGGAGCGGCGCGGGCTGTCCGGCGGCGGGGAGCGGGGACGAACGGTCCATGGGTCAGTTAATCCTTTGCGGTGGCGGCTTCGGGGCCGGAGGGGTCGAGCAGCGCCGCGACCGGGGTCGTGCGGGGCAGCATCTGGAAATCCTGCTGCGCCGGACCGGGCACCGGCGCGGTGGCGGCGAGCCGCCACAGGCTGAAACCCAGCATCGCCGCGGCGCAGGCCGCGATGAACAGGAACAGACCGCCCGGTCCCACCCAGTTCATCGCTGCGGCAGCGCCAAGCGGGCCCAGCGCGGCTCCGGCCGAATAGAGAAGCACAAGCTGGCCGCTGGCGCTAACCCGCTCGGCGGGGAGCAGGCGATCGTTGGCGTGCGCGACGCACAGCGGGTAGAGCGCGAAGCTGAGCCCGCCGAAGGCCGCGCCGAACAGCAGCAGCAGCCCCCCACCGGGCGCGGCGGCGAGCGCCACGCTCACCGCCAGTGCAAGCGCGAAGCAGGTAATGATGACGCGGCGGCGATCATAACGGTCGGAGAGGCGTCCCAGCGGCCATTGCAGCGCCACGCCGCCGAGAATCACCGTCATCATGAAGGTGGCGATCGCGCCGAGACCCAGGCCGATCCCGCGCGCATAGATCGCAGCCATGCCGTAGAAGGCGCCAAGGATCAGCCCGGTGATCGCCGCGCCCGCCAGCCCCAGCGGCGAGGCGGCAAACAGCCGCGCCAGGGGAAGATTGTCGGCTTCTCCCAAGGTCGGTGCGGTGCTGCGCGTGAGGCAAACCGGCAGGATGGCGAGCGAAATGAGGATTGAGGCAATCTGGAAGGGCACGGCCGGCGTTGCCGCGCCGGTGCTCAGAAAAAGCTGTCCGAGGGCCTGTCCCGAATAGAGGGCGACCATATAGGCGGCGAGGATGCCGCCGCGCGTCTCGGGTTCGGCGCGGTCGTTGAGCCAGCTTTCGACGCAGATGAACATGCCTGCGACGCACACGCCGTCGACCAGCCGCAGCAAGGCCCACAGCAGCGGGTGCTGGACCAGCGCATAAGTGAGCGTGCTCGCCGAGAGCAGCGCGACGAAGGCGGCAAAGGCGCGGATATGTCCGACGCGGCGGACGATCGCGCCGGCGCGCAAGGCGCCGAGCGTCAATCCGCCGAAATAGGCGGTCGCGACCAGCCCGATCAGGATCGTGTCGCTGCCCGCCCGCTCGAGCCGCAGGCCGATCAGCGTCGACAGGAAGCCGCTGCCCGCCATCATCACAAAGATGGCGAGCAGCAGGCTGCGAACGGGAGCGAGGGACGCGAGCATCGGGAGGGTGCGGGTGCCGCGCGTCAGGCGGCGCGGCGCCCTTCTGCCCCGCCGGCATCTTCTTCGACCAGCGTGCGGTGCAGCGCGCGGACTGCGGCATCGAAATCGCGGCTTTCGACGAT
This sequence comes from Sphingopyxis sp. P1IMeth2, assembly GCF_900185685.1. Taxonomy (NCBI): domain Bacteria; kingdom Pseudomonadati; phylum Pseudomonadota; class Alphaproteobacteria; order Sphingomonadales; family Sphingopyxidaceae; genus Sphingopyxis; species Sphingopyxis sp. P1IMeth2. Next base: position 741,675 of record NZ_FYAT01000001.1, on the reverse strand, counting down.
GAACTGGACATCGACGTTACGGATCTGATGCTGCATCGCGATCATTGCGACGCCGGCGTCATCGAGCGCGCGCAGCGCATCGGGCACCAGCCCCGGCCGCGCGATGTCGCTGCCGATCACCGACACCATTGCAACCGGATGCGCCGAGATCGCGGCGTCGGGATATTGTTTTTGCAGATCGGCGATCACCTTTTTCACCGCGCCTGCGCTGGCCGACAGATAGTGGGTGATGGTGTTGGCATTCGACGCCTTGCTGACGATCCACAGGCCGTGACGCGTCAGCACGTCGAGGATTGCGGAATCATAACCCTTCACCCCGACCATATCCTGTTCGAAGAATTGCAGCGCCTGCATCTGGCGGATGCCGGTGACGATCTCGACCCGCGGCACGTCGGAGACATAGGTACCGGTGACGAGCGTGCCGCCATCTTCACGGTCGAAGGTGTTGCGCACGCGCAGCGGAATGTCGGTCTGCCTGAGGCCGCGTCCGGCGCCCGGATGGATCGCCTCCATGCCCAGATTGGCAAGCTGATCGGCGACATCATAATTGGTGCGACCGATCTTGCGCGCTTTATCCTCGCCGACCAGCTTGGGGTCGGCGCTCGAAAGGTGGAATTCCTTGTGGATGATCGCCTCGCGCGCGCCGGTCAGCACCGCGATGCGCGAGAAGGTCATTTCGGTATAGCCGCGCGCAAAACGTTTCACCATGCCGCCTTGGCAGCCGGCATAGCCGGTGACGATCGGCAGCGTCGTCGCCAGATCGATGTCGGCAAAGGCCTCCGCGACCCGCTCGTCGAGCGTGCGCAGATCCTCCTGATCCCAGGCGGTCAGATCGATGAAGCGCGCGTTGACGTCGCGATCACGCAGGAGCAGCGCGGTGCTGTGGGCGCTATGCGCTTCGCCCAGCCCGGCGAGCAATTCGCGGGCGGTGACGAGCTGTTCCTTGACGCAGAAGCGGCCGTGGCTGCGCAGCCGTGCCAGATCATCGAGGCAGGCGGCGACTGCGTCGAGCCGCATGTCGACGAAGGCATCGGCCTCGTCACGGCTCTCGCGGCGCGCGAACATCGCTTCGTTGCGCGCGCGCATCGCACCGCGCACCGCCTCCATCGCGCGGCGCCAGCCATCGCTGTCCTCGTCGTCGGCGACGAAGCGCCCGAACACGCCGGGTTCGCCGGTCTTCTTGTCTTCGAGCAGCAGATTGGTGATCCCGGCATAGGCCGACACCACGAAAATGCGATTGTAGAGATCAGCGCCCGAGCGGCCGGCGATCAGCACATTGTCGAACAATGTCGCGGTCGCGGCCATCGACGTGCCGCCGATCTTTTCGACGCTGTGTCCACCCTTTTTGACGTCCTGTGTCATGCCGCAATCCTTTCGGTCAGCGGGCCTGCCTCGATGGCGAGCGGTTCGGGCGCGCCGCGATGCGCGAGGAACCAAGGGCGCGGCTTGTCGACCCCGAACGGCTTTTCGAGCCGATTGCTCACCGCATTATAGACGAGAAAGGCATTCGCGCGCGGGAAGGGGGTGATGTTGCCGTTCGACCCATGCATCAGATTGCAGTCGAACAGGATCACGGTTCCCGGCGCGCCCGTCGGCGCAACGATACCGTGATCATGCGCCAGTTCGGCGAGGCTGTCCTCGTCGGGAACGCCATATTCCTGGCGCTTCAGCGATTGGCGATAATGGTCGTCGGGGGTTTCGCCGACGCACGTCAGATAAGTGCGATGCGACCCCGGAATGACCATCAGCGGGCCATTGTGCGGCGTGTTCTCGGCGAGCAGAACTGACATCGAGAGCGCGCGCATCCGCGGCATGCCGTCCTCGACATGCCAGGTTTCGAAATCGCTGTGCCAGTAGAATTCCTTGCCCTTGAAGCCGGGTTTGTAATTGAGGCGCGACTGGTGGATATAAACCTCGTCGCCAAGCAGGAAGCGCGCGACCCCCGCCAGCCGCTCGTCGGCAGCAAGCCGCGCCATGATCGCGCTCTGGTTGTGAATGTCGAAGATCGACCGGATTTCGCGGCTCTGCGGCTCGGTGACGATCGTTTCCTCGTCGAGTGCGTCGGGATCGGCGAGCAGCTTGCCTGCGGCGCGCTGCAAATAGGTCACTTCTTCTTCGTCGAAAAGATTCTCAAGCAGCAGATAGCCGTCGCGATCGAAGGCCTCCGCCTGCTCGCGGCTGATCGGTGCGTCGGTTGTCCACGCGCTGCGGACGACCGGGTCGAGCCGCGGCCGCATTTCTGGCGCGGCCGCGTGACGCGATGGGTAGATGTCGGTCATGGGACTTCCCCCTGTTGCTATGGGTTTACTCTGCGGGCGCGGCCTCGCGCGCCGGTTCGCTCGCCATGTCGGCCTCGGCCGGATAGGCACCGCTTGCGTCATGCACTTCCTTGCCCGTGACAGGCGGATTGAAGGCGCAGGCGGTCAGTATGTCGGTTTCGGGACGCACGATGTGGCGGTCGTGCTTGTCGAGCGCATACATCACGCCGGGTTCGAGCCGATGGATTTCGCCGCTGTCCAGGTCCTCGATCGTCCCCGTGCCCTTGAGCACGAACACCGCCTCGAGGTGGTTCTGATAATGCATTTTGAGCTCGCTGCCCGCGAACATGGTGGTGACGTGGAAGGAAAAGCCCATCCCGTCATCCTTGAGCAGCATGCGCGCACTGGCCCAGCCGTTCGAGCGGACGTTGCGGTCGGATTTGCGGATCTGGTCGAGATTGCGGATGATCATGGTCGGTCTCCTGTCTTCATTCGGCGGCGACGGCGTAATCGTCGGCCATCGCTTCGCGGATCTTGGTTTCGAGAATGTCGAGCCCTGCCGAGAGCAGGGCGTCATCGATGACGAGCGGCGCGAGCACCTTGACGATTTCGTCGTGCGCGCCGCTGGTCTCGATGATGAGGCCGGCGTCGAAGCAGGCGGCGGTGATCTCACCGGCGCGTTCTCCCGACCCGACGTTTATGCCGCGCATCATCCCGCGGCCGCGCGTTTCGAAGCCATGTTCGGCGGCGATGCGCGCAAGCCGCTCTTCGAGCAGCGCCCCGCGGCGGCGCACATCGTCGGCGAAAGCGTCGCTGCTCCAGAAATGGCCGAGCGCGGCGGTCGCAGTGACGAAAGCGTGGTTGTTGCCGCGGAACGTCCCATTATGTTCGCCGGGCGACCATTGGTCGAGCTCGGGGCGGAAAAGGGTCAGCGCGAAGGGCAGGCCCATGCCCGACAGCGATTTGGCAAGCGTGACGATGTCGGGGGTGAAGCCCATTTCCTCGAAGCTGAAGAAACTTCCCGTGCGGCCACAGCCTGCCTGAATATCGTCGACGATCAGCAGCGCGCCGTGGCGCTTCGCGATCTCGGCGATCTTGCGCAGCCATTCGGGCGAAGCAGCGTTGAGGCCACCTTCGCCCTGCACCGTTTCGACCAGGATCGCGGCGGGCGCGTCGAGGCCGCTCGACGGATCGGCCAGCCGCTGGTCGAGCAGTTCGGCGGTGTCCACCTCGGGGCCGAAATAGCCGTCATAAGGTTCGTGCGCGACATGGGCGAGCGGGACGCCCGCGCCGCCGCGCTTGGCCGCATTGCCCGTGCAGGCAAGCGCGCCGAGCGTCATGCCGTGAAAGCCGTTGGTGAAGGCGATGACCAGTTCGCGCCCCGTCACCTTGCGGGCGAGCTTGATCGCTGCCTCGACCGCGTTGGTGCCGGTCGGGCCGGTGAACATGACGCGATAGTCGAGTGCGCGCGGCTTCAGGATCACATCCTCGAACGTGTCAAGAAAGGCGGCCTTGGCATCGGTGTGCAGGTCGAGCCCGTGGGCGATGCCGTCGGCGGCGATATAATCGAGCAGCGCCTGCTTCAAAATCGGATGGTTGTGACCATAGTTGAGCGTCGAACAGCCCGACAGGAAGTCGAGATAGCGACCGCCCTGATCGTCGTGCATCCATACGCCTTCGGCCTTGCCGAATTGGCGCGGCATCGCGCGGGCGTAGCTGCGGACCACCGATTCGCGGCGTTCGTAAATGCTCCGGTCGGGAATGGACCCGGACGGTTTGGGTGCGATAATCATGTGAATACCCCTATTCTGCCTGTGTCATTGTGCCTGAGTCATTCAGGCGATGTCGTATCGGTTGGTGTCGTATCGATGGCGAAGGGCCCGATGCGGGCTTGAAACTCGCTGGGATGGACGCCCGCAAAATGGGCGTCGCGTTCGAAGACGATGCTGCGGTCGAGCGTCGTGTCGTGGCGCCGGGCAAGGCCGTGGAACAGCGCCCACGACGCCGCATTGTCGGCGGTGATCGTCGCCAGAACATGTGTCACGCCCGCCTGAGCCGGCCGCATGAGCAGTTCGTCGAGCATCCGGCTGGCGAGCCCCTGGCCCCGTCCTTCGGGCGCGACCGCGACCTGCCAGACGAAGAAGGCGCTCGGTTCGGCGGGCGGGCGATGCCCCGAAATCCAGCCGAGAATGCGGCCGCCGCGTTCGGCGATGATGCAATTGTCGGCGAAATGCGTGCACTGGATCAGATTGAAGTAGCGCGAATTGCGGTCGAGCGGCGGGCAGGCCGCGATCAGCGCGGTGATCGCCGGCCCGTCGGTAGCAACGGGCTTGCGAAAGTGCAGCGACGCGGCGGGTCGGCCGGACGGCGATTCCTTTGTGGATGGTGCCGTGTCCCGTTCCTGTGGCCGGTCAAATATCTTTCATCTCCTGAAATAATGCCAAGCGCATATTCGGACCATTCGGCCCGGTATGCCGCGAAATATAGGGTGCTCATCGCATCGTTCAACCCCGCGGCGACCGTAATGTTTCATGATCTGAAATAAAATTCCGCAACAGAGCGAGGTCGACTTTGCAATTGGCGCCCACTGCGGGCGCGGCTAACAAGGCGGAATGGAGTCCGAGATTGCCAACGCCACCCTGCGCGCGCTGCGGCGCATCCTGCGTGCGACCGAGACGGGCAGTCGCAAGCTGGGCGCGGCGACCGGCCTGACGCCGTCGCAGCTGCTCGTGCTGCGCGATGTGGCGGGCGCGCAGGGCGCCACGCCGGGGCAGGTCGCACAGCGCCTGCAATTCAGCCACGCGACGATCACCGCCATCGTCGACCGGCTGGTTGCAATGGAGCTGGTGACGCGAACGCGAAGCGAGCGCGACAAGCGACAGATGCTGCTGACCGCTACCGACGCGGGTCAGCGCCGCGTTGCCGAGGCGCCCGATATGCTGCAACAGATATTCGCCGACCGCTTCGCCGCGCTGCCCGCATGGGAACAGGCGATGATCCTTGCCGCGGCCGAGCGGCTGGCGATCGTGCTCGGCGCTGCCGACATCGACGCCGCGCCCTTACTCGATACCGGCGCGATCGACCGCGCCTAGCGCGCCAGTTTCCGGATCAATCTTTGCCCTACCGCCGCAGCGCGGCAATGCAGCTGTCGACATTCGCGTCGCGCCCGTCGGGGGTGCGCGCGTCGACATGGGTGGCGAGCGCCTCGGCGCCTGAGCGCTGGGCGTAATAGTAAACGTCCAATACGCATGCCGAACCGGCGAATTGCAGCTTGCGACCCGCGCCCTCGCTGACGTCGAGCCGCGGCTTGCCGAACAGACGCAACGCGCTGTTGGCATCGCGCCCGACGAGGGCATTATTCTGGGTGACACGCGGCGGGTTGAGCGGCGCCGGGGCGCTGCTTGTCGGTGGCGGCGTCACGCGCGGCACGGCGGTGGCGGCGCAGCCGCCGAGCATCAGCGAAAGGCCCGCGAGTGCGGCCATGTTGGTGGTGCGGGTCAAGCCGGTCCCCTTTATCTGTCTGCCCGGCGCAGATGGAGCATGTGGACGGCCATAGCCGCGCTCGCGATGGGCGCCAACAGATTGGCGACGGGAACCAGAAAGCTTGCGGCGGACAGCAGGCCGAGCGACCAGCGGGCGCTCCGCTCAAGCCGTGGCCGGCCGGGATGGCGCGCGAGAACCATCGCCTCGAGATCGCGGCCGAGCAGCATCGCGTTGACGAAAAGGGCAAGGATCGGCGTGCCGATTCCCGTCACCAGGAGGAGGACATAAAAGGGCAGCGCGGCAAGATTGCCAAGGAACAGGCGCGCGAGCGATGCGAGCGCGAGGGCGACCGACTGCCGCCAGCCGACATCGACCGCGCCTGCTGCGGCGGCGGGATAGTGGCGCCTCTCGACATCGGCGACGATGGCGTCGGCGAACAGCCCGACGACGACAATCGCGACGGCGCGAAACAGGAGCCAGCTCCCCGCGATCAGCAGCAGCAGGAACAGCACGCTCGCCATGTCGATCCCCGCCGCGCCCAGCCACTGCCAATGCGCGAGCGCCCAGCGCGCGCCAGCCAAAAGCGCCGCGCCCGCCGCAACGAACAGCAGCAGGGTGAGGGCAAGGCTGATCGCCAGGATACGCAGCACCCGCGGGCTCGACAGGTCGCCGATGGCGAGGAACAGGGCTTGGACGGCGCGGGCCATGCCCCCGAATGGCGCGGCGGGCGCTGCGCCGTCAAGCGTCGCGCTTGCCTTGGCGCCCGCGGCCCCCTAAGGCGCGCGGCATATTTTCCCACGCATCACAGGATTTTTCATGGCCTCCACCGCCCGTTTCGAAGTCGTTGCGATCGGCAATGCGATCGTCGATGTCATTGCTCGCGCCGACGACGCACTGATCGAGGCCGAGGGCCTGACCAAAGGGTCGATGCGACTCATCGATGCCGAAGAGGCTGGGCGGCTGTATGCGGCGATGGGTCCGGCGATCGAAATGTCGGGCGGATCGGCAGCGAACACGCTTGCCGGCATGGCGGCGCTCGGCCGCCGCTGCGCTTTCATCGGCCAGGTTGCCGACGACCAGCTCGGCAGCGTTTTCACGCACGACCTGCGCGCGCTCGGCGTTGCCTATGAAACCCCGGCGCTCAAGGAAGGCGCGCCGACCGCGCGCTGCCTGATCCTCGTCACGCCCGACGGCCAGCGGACGATGAACACCTTCCTCGGCGCGAGCCATCTGCTCGAACAGGCGATGATCGCCGAAGACTGGATCGCCGACGCCGACATCCTCTATCTCGAGGGCTATCTGTGGGATCCGCCGCTGTCGCGCGCCGCGATGCGCCGCGCGATCGACGTCGCACGCGGCGCCGGACGCAAGGTTGCCTTCACCCTGTCCGACGCCTTCATCATCGACCGCCACGGCGATGATTTCCGCGCGCTGATCGGCGAGGGACTGTTCGACATATTGTTCGCCAACGAGGTCGAGATCTGCGCGCTCGCCGGTACGCAGGACTTCGAAGCTGCCGTCGCGGCGATCGCGCCGCGCGTGCCGCTGCTCGTCGTGACGCGCAGCGAAAAGGGCGCGATCGCGGTCGCGAACGGTGAGCGCGTTGCGGTCGGCGCCGAGCCGATCGAGACGGTCGTCGACACCACGGGCGCCGGCGACCTGTTCGCCGCCGGGTTCCTTGCGGGCCAGGCCGAGGGCCGCTCGCTCGCCGATTGCCTGACGATGGGTGCGGTGTGTGCGCGCGAAATCATCGCGCAGGTCGGCCCGCGCGCGCAGACCGATCTCAAAGCCGAAGTCGCCGCGCGGCTCGGCTGACGCGCGGATCAGCTTGCCGGAGCGGCCGTTTCAGGCTGCTTGCGGAACAGCGCGCGGTCGGCCGGGCCGAAGCCGCGCGTCCAGATCAGCCACGCATAGATGCCGAGGATGAAGGGGACCCCGATCAGCAGCTCGGCCCATTCGGGCATCTGCGTCGCGCCCCAGCCGAGAACCGTGGCCCCAGCGGTTGCCCAGACGAGCGCCCAGCGCAGGCTGTTGACCGGTGCGCCGAGGATACGCGCAAGCAGCCGCGCCTTCACCACCGAAGCAAAGCCGAGCGCGAGCATCAGCGCGAGCGCGACCGCTCCGGCATAGGCGATCGGCGGCAACCCCATCGACTTGGCGGTGAGGATCAGCGCGACGCTGAGCACCGCCTGCAGCGCAAGCGTCGCGATGCTGATCAGCAGATTGCGGTGGCGGGCGACATAGACGAGCGCGGCTTCGCTCACCACCGCCGTCGCCGCCACGACCTCCGCTGCGAGCAGGAAGGCGAGCGCCACATTGCCCTCGACGAATTGCGGGCCGACAAGGCCCATCACCGCCTCGCCCGGAATGCCGAGCGCGAGCGCGATTCCTGCTTGCGCCGCGATGATCCAGAAACCGACCTGACTGACCTGCGCGGCGACGGCGGCAAGGCGGTTCTCGGCCAGATTGCGGGTGATGACGGGGCCGAGGATCGGCTCGAAGCTGGTCTTGAGCTTCTGCGGCAGCGAGGCAACCTGCTGCGCCATGTAATAGATGCCGTAGATCGCTGGCGAGGTGAACTGGCCGAGGATGAACAGGTCGAGCCGGCGCGTCCCCCATTCGATCGCATCGGCGGCGGCGAGCGGCGCGTTGCGGCGCGCGAGAGAGATGAGCTGCGCGGGATGCGGGCGCCAGACGCCGGGGCCGCCATAGTGGCGAATCATCGGAATGAGCGCGGTGAAGAAGGTCGCGATCATCGCGGCGGCGTAGGAAAGGATCAACCCGTCGCGCAGCGAATAGAAGGCGAAGCCGAAGGCGGCGGCGCTGATCGCCCAGGGTTCGACGATCGAACGCGCGCGCACCGTGGCGCCGATGTCGTAGCGATAGGCGCAGGCGGCGAGTGCGATGTCGGCACCGGCGATCGCGAAGACGGTGATCGCCACCCAGCGATCCCAGCCGTCGATATCGCCCGAGGGGAACATGAGCTGCGGAAAGGCGAAGAGAATCGCCGAGCCGAACGCCGAGGCGAGGAAGGCGACGAACATGCCGTCCCACACGATATGGCGATGATCGGCGCCCGGCTTGCTGAGCTGTTCGGCGAGGCCCCGCTTGAGCCCGAGCGTCGCAAGCTGCGCGATCAGCTCGATGACGAGCACGGCAAAGGCGAAGCGGCCGACCGCTTCGGGGCCATACCAGCGCCCGGCGAAATAGAGAAAGGGCAGGCGCGCGACGAGGCGCAGGATAAAGCCGAAGAAATTGGTGCGGCCGCCCCTCGCGAGCGCGGCGGTGTCGGCATCCTGCCCGGCCGGGTCGGCCGCCGGGGATGCGGAAGGGGGCGCGGCTGCGCTGTCCGTCTGGCTCAAGCCTGGCGCCCCTTCTGCTGCTCCCCTGTGCGCTGTTTAGCGCGCGGAAAAGGGCGAGGCAATCCGGGCAATCCAGGCAATCGGCAGCAGTGCATCATCGGCCCTCGGGTCGCAGCGGGCGGCTGAGCAGGGCCTGAATGGCGTCGGCAACGCGCGTTTCGCCCGCGACGAGCCGCGCCACCGCGTCGGTGATCGGCATGTCTATCGCATCGGCGCGCGCAGCGGCGGCAATCACCGGGGCGCTGAACGCGCCTTCGGCGACCGTGCGGCGGTCGGCCATCAGGGCCGCTGCGCTCTCGCCGCGCCCTAGCCCCTGGCCGAGCGCGAAATTGCGCGAATTGGACGAGGTGCAGGTAAGGACGAGATCGCCGAGCCCGGCAAGTCCGGCGAGCGTTTCGGCCTGCGCGCCGCGCGCGAGTCCGAAGCGCGTCATCTCCGCAAAGCCGCGGCTGATCAGCGCGGCGCGCGCGTTGAGGCCCAGCCCGGCGCCGTCGACGATGCCGCAGGCGATGGCGAGGACATTCTTGATCGCGCCGCCGATTTCGGCGCCGATCATGTCAGTCGACACATAAGGACGAAAATGCGGGCGGGCGAGCGCGCGGGCGAGCGCCTCGGCGAGCGCGGGGTTTTCGGCAGCGAGCGTGATCGCGGTCGGCAGCCCCGCTGCGACCTCGTGCGCGAAGGTTGGCCCCGACAGCACGGCGAAGCCGCGGCCGGGAAAGATTTCGCGCGCGATGTCGATCGGAAAGTCAAAGCTGCCCGCCTCCATCCCCTTGCTGCAGAAGATCAGCGGCGCATCGCCTGCGGGCAGCGCCGCGAGCACGGCGCGCAGATAGGGCACCGGCACGACGACGAGCAGCGCGTCCAGCCCCGACAGCGCGCCAAGGTCGCTCGTTGCCGTGAGCGAAGGCGACAGCGCCGCACCGGGCAGGAACAGCGGGTTGCGATGTTCGGCGTTGATCGCCGCCACGACGTCTTCCTCGCGGGCCCACAGGCGCACCGGTGCGCCCTCGGCGGCGAGAAGCTGGGCGAGTGCCGTGCCCCAGGCGCCGCCGCCGACGACGCCGAACTTTTCAAATGACGTCATGCTGTCGCGCGTCATCCCTTTACTCCGGCGCCGCGAACCGCTTCGGCTGCGGGATCGAGCGGCCAGCGCGGCCGCGCCGCAGTGTCGAGTGGATCGCTGAGCCCCGCGGCGAAGCGCTCGGCGCCCGCCCAGGCGATCATCGCGCCATTGTCGGTGCAGAGCCACAGCGGCGGCGCGACGAAGGACTTGTCGAACGCGGCGGCAAGGCCGGTGAGCGCGGCGCGGATCGCACCATTGGCAGCGACGCCGCCAGCGACGACGAAGGCGGTGGCTTCGGGGCAGGCGGCGAGTGCGATGCGGCTGCGATCGATCAGGCAGTCGACGACCGCCTGCTGGAACGACGCGGCCACGTCTGCGGGTCGGTGCGTGCCCGAAGCAACCGCGCGCGCCACCGCGCTCTTGAGACCGGCGAAGGAGAAATGCGGTTCGGCGCTACCGACCAGAGGGCGGGGGAGCGGCACCGCATGCGGATCGCCGTCCGCCGCAAGCCGTTCGACCGCCGGACCGCCCGGATAGCCGAGCCCGAGCAGCTTTGCGGTCTTGTCGAAGGCCTCGCCCGCGGCGTCGTCGATCGTGGTGGCAAGCCGCCGATAATCGTCGACACCGCGCACGAGCAGAAGCTGGCAGTGCCCGCCGGAGACAAGCAGCAGCAGATAGGGAAAGCGAAGGTCGGGGTCGGCGAGCCGCGGGCTGAGCGCATGGCCTTCGAGATGGTTGACCGCGATCAGCGGCTTGCCCGCTGCATGGGCGAGCGCCTTGCCGGTGACCAGCCCGACCATGACGCCGCCGATCAGCCCGGGGCCGGCAGTCGCGGCGATGGCATCGACATCGGCGAGTGTCACCCCGGCATCGGCGAGCACGCCTTCGACGATCGGGGCAAGGCGGTCGACATGCGCGCGCGCCGCGATTTCGGGAACGACGCCGCCGTAGGGCTGGTGCTCGGCCTCCTGTCCCGCCACCCGATGCGCGAGGATGCGCCGGTCGTCGGTGACGAGCGCTGCCGCGGTTTCGTCGCAGCTCGATTCGAGGCCAAGGATGAGAGACATAATGTTGCGCCCCCTTACCCGTGCCAGGGGGGCGGGGGCAAGCGGCGGACAATCGAGTCCCTGCGAGACCGTTCGCCACCTTTTCTTTCGCGCGCCGAAGCCCTAGCAGGCGCGCATGGCTTCGATTCCGCTTCCCACGCCCGACCGCCCGCTCCGCCTCGGCACGCGAGCCTCGCCGTTGGCGATGGCGCAGGCCAATATGGCCGCCGCGGCGCTGATCGCCGCCTATGGCATCGCGCCCGAGGCGATCGAGATCGTGCCGATGACCGCTACCGGCGACAAGATCCAGGACCGCGCTCTTGCCGAGGTAGGCGGCAAGGCGCTGTGGACGCGCGAGCTCGACGCGGCGCTCGACGGCGGGCGGATCGACATCGCCGTGCACAGTCTGAAGGATGTCGAGACGCTGCGCGATCCGCGCTTCGCGCTCGGCGCCATGCTCGAGCGCGCCGATCCGCGCGACCGGCTGGTGGTTCGCGACGGGATCGCGGCGGCAGCGATCGCCGACCTGCCGCACGGCGCGCGGCTCGGTACGAGCAGCCCGCGCCGCGCCGCGCAGGTCCGCCGTCTGCGTCCTGACATCCAAACGACGCTGCTACGCGGCAATGTCGCGACGCGGCTTGGCAAGCTGGCGGCGGGGGAGGTCGATGCGACCCTGCTCGCCGCGGCGGGACTCGAACGCCTTGGCATGCATGCGGTCGGAACGGTGCAGCCGGCGGAGATACTCCTGCCCGCCGCGTCGCAGGGCGCGATCGGTATCGAATGCCGCGCCGACGATGCGGCCACGCGGGCGCTGCTGCGCGCGGCCGATCACGAACCCACCCACCGCGCGGTTGCGGCCGAACGGGCGTTTCTGGCGGCGCTCGGCGGCGATTGTCGGTCGCCGGTCGCGGCCTATGCGCGCTGGCTGGCCGACGGGACGCTGCGCCTCGACGCCGAAATCTATTCCGAAGATGGCGCGGACCATGCGATCGGCGAGACGCTGGTGCCCGATCCGGCCGCGGCCGAAGCGCTAGCGCGGCGTCTGCTGGTCGAGGCGCCCGAATCGGTGCGGCGCCTGTTCGCGGCATGACCGAATCGCTGCCGCTGCTCGTGACGCGCGCCGACCCCGGCGGCGCGGCGACGGTGGCGCGGGCGCGGGCGCTGGGGCTCGATGTGCGCAGCATGCCGCTGTTCGCCGCGCGCGCGATCGACTGGACCCTGCCCGATCCCGCGGGTTTCGACGCATTGCTTGTCACGAGCGCGCAGGCGGTGCGGCTGGCCGGACCCGGTTTGCAGGCGCTTGCCGCACTCCCCGTTCATGCCGTGGGCGGCGCGAGCGCTGCAGCCGCGGAAGCGGCGGGCCTGCGCGTCGTGGAGGTCGGTACGCGCGACGGCCAACAGCTTCTTGATGGCATGACGTCCAGAAATTATCGCCATATCCTGTGGCTTTGCGGCCGCGATCATAGCGCGCTGGCGGCGCGCGATGCCGCGTTGACCCCGCTGCCCTGCTATGCGGTCGATCCCGTCGAGCCGCCCGCCGACTGGGCGGCGCTGATCGCTGCGCCGGCGGTGCTGCTCGCCCATTCGGGGCGCGGTGCGGACCGGATCGCAGCGCTGACCGAGGGCCAGCGCGGGCATTTGACGCTTGTCGCGATAAGCCCCGCTGTGGCAGCAAGGGCCGGGGGGGATTGGAAGGCGATCGCGCTTGCCGACCGGCCCGACGATGCGGCGATGGTGGCACAGGCCCGCGCTTTGTGCCACAAGAGCCCCAGACAGGGTCGTGCGAAAGAATAATATGGCAATCGAAAACGACAAACCCGTGCGTATGGACGATGGCGTCCGCAGCAGGGGGCTATCGTTCCGGACGTTGATAGTTGCGGCGCTCGCGCTGCTCGTGGTCGGGATCGTCGGCGGCGGCTGGGCGATGAGTCGACTACTGACCGGCAAGGATGTGCCGCCGGTCGCCAAGGTCGCCGATGTCCCCGCGACCGGCACCGCGCCGGGTGCGGCGTCCGCTGGAGCGGCACCCGATGCGGGGCAGAGCGGGCAGCCAGCGCTGGTCGTGGCGCCTGTCGATGGCGCGAACGCGCTGTCGGCGCGCGTGGCCGAGCTGGAACAGCGGCTGTCGCGCCTCAATCTCGAAGCAGCGTCGGCGTCGGGCAATGCCTCACGCGCCGAAGGGCTGCTGGTCGCCTTCGCGGTGCGCCGCGCGCTCGATCGCGGGCTGCCGCTCGGCTATCTCGAGGCGCAGCTGCGCCTGCGCTTCGGCGACGACCAGCCCAATGCGGTCAAGACGATCATCGACACGTCGCGCGATCCGGTGACGCTGGAGCAGTTGCGCGCCGAACTCGACGCGCTGGCGCCCGAACTCGTCGGCCGCAGCGACGGCGGCGGCAGCTTCTGGACCGGCCTGCGCCGCGAGGTCAGCGAAATGTTCGTCGTCCGTCCGGCGGGCACCCAGTCGCCGCGTGCATCCGAACGGCTCGACCGCGCGCGCCGCTATCTGGCGGGCGGGCAGGTCGACAAGGCGATCGAGGAGGTGCAGGCGATGCCCGGCGCCGCCGAAGCGAAGGACTGGTTGATCGCGGCGCGGCGCTATCATGAGGCGCGGCGCGCGCTTGACCTGATCGAGACCGCGGCGATATTGGAGCCGCGCGACGGACCGACCGCCGCGATGGCCCGCAAGCCGGGCGATCCGACCTCCTGAGCGGGCCTGTATCGACGGGTCCGCGCTTTTGAAGAAAGCTGACCCATGGCCCTCGCCGATCCGCAGCGCATCGAAGCGCTCGACCCGTTCGATCCTCTCGCGCTCGACGCGCAGCTTTCGGAAGAGGAGCGGATGGTCCGCGATGCGGCGCGCGCCTATGCGACCGGCGAGCTTTTGCCCCGCGTCACTTCGGCCTTTCTCGACGAGCGCTTCGACCGCGAGATCATGTCGGAAATGGGTGCGCTCGGCCTGCTCGGCGCGACGATCGACCCCAAATATGGCGGCGCGGGGCTCAATTATGTGAGCTACGGCCTGATTGCGCGCGAAGTCGAGCGCGTCGATTCGGGCTATCGTTCGGCCTGTTCGGTGCAAAGCTCGCTCGTGATGCACCCGATCAATGCCTATGGCAGCGAAGAGCAGAAGATGCGCTTCCTGCCCGGCCTCGCCTCGGGCGAGCTTGTCGGTTGCTTCGGCCTGACTGAACCCGACGCAGGCAGCGACCCCGCCGGGATGCGCACGCGCGCCGAAAAGATCGCAGGCGGATACCGGATCAAGGGCGCGAAGATGTGGATCACCAATTCGCCGATCGCCGACGTCTTCGTCGTCTGGGCGAAGTCCGACGCGCACGACGGCGCGATCCGCGGCTTCATCCTCGAAAAGGGCATGAAGGGCCTCTCGGCACCGAAGATCGAGGGCAAGGTCAGCTTGCGCGCGTCGATCACCGGCGAGATCGTGATGGATGGGGTCGAAGTCGGCGAAGACGCGCTGCTGCCGCATGTCTCGGGGCTGAAGGGGCCGTTCGGCTGCCTCAACCGCGCGCGGTACGGCATCGGCTGGGGCGCGATGGGCGCGGCCGAATTCTGCTATGAGGCGGCGCGCAATTATACGCTCGAGCGCAAGCAGTTTGGGCGCCCGCTGGCGGCGAACCAGATCGTCCAGCTCAAGCTTGCCAATATGCTCACCGAAATCGCGCTCGGCACCCAGGCGGCGCTGCGCGTCGGACGGCTGATCGACGAAGGGCATCTCGCGCCCGACATGATCAGCTTCCTCAAGCGCAACAATTGCGGCAAGGCGCTCGATATCGCACGGGTGGCGCGCGACATGCACGGCGGCAACGGCATCTCGGCCGACTATCATGTGATCCGCCACGCGGTGAATCTGGAAACCGTCAACACCTATGAAGGCACGCATGACGTCCATGCGCTGATCCTCGGCCGCGCGATCACCGGCATCAGCGCCTTTGCCTGAGGCATCGTCGCCAGCGCCGGTGGCCAAGCCCCTCGCGGGACTGCGCGTCGTCGAACTGGCGCGCGTCCTCGCGGGGCCGTGGAGCGGGCAGCTGCTCGCTGACCTTGGCGCCGAGGTGGTGAAGGTCGAGCGCCCCGGCGCTGGCGACGATACGCGCCAATGGGGGCCGCCCTTCGTCACCGGCGCGGCGGGCGAAAATCTGGGCGCCGCTTATTATCACAGCTGCAATCGCGGCAAGCGCAGCGTCGCTGTCGACATCGCGACCGCCGAGGGGCAGGCGGCGGTGCGCGCACTGATCGCCGAAGCCGATGTCGTCATCGAAAATTACAAGGTTGGCGGACTCGTCAAATATGGGCTCGACCCTGCGACGCTGCGCGCCGATTTCCCGCGTCTGATCGTCTGTTCGATCACCGGCTTCGGCCAGACAGGCCCTTATGCGCACCGCGCCGGTTATGATTTCATCGTCCAGGCGATGAGCGGCTTCATGTCGCTGACCGGTGAACCCGACGGGCCGCCGCAAAAGGCGGGGATCGCCTATGCCGACATCTTCACCGGCATGTATGCGACCGTCGGCATATTGGCGGCGCTGCGGCGTCGTGACGCCACCGGGGCTGGCGCGCATGTCGATATGGCGCTGCTCGACAGCCAGGTCGCGGTGCTCGCCAATCAGGCCGCCAATTATCTGGCGAGCGGCGTCGCGCCCAAGCGGATGGGCAATGCGCATGTCAATGTCGTGCCCTATCAGCTGTTTGCGACCGCTGACGGCCAGCTCGTCATCGCGGTGGGCAATGACAGCCAGTATCGCAAGCTGTGCGCGATTTTGGGCGCGCCCGAATGGGCAGAAGATCCCCGCTTCGTGACCAATGCGGCGCGGCTCGCCAATCGCGCCGCGCTCATTCCGCTGCTCGCCGCAAGGATCGCGACCTGGGACGCGCAGCCGCTGTCGCTCGCGCTCGAAGCCGAGGGCGTTCCGGCGGGGCCGATCAACGATCTGGCGGCGGTGTTCGCCGATCCGCAGGTCATTGCGCGCGGCATGCGCATCCGGCCCGACGGCGCCTTTATCGACGGCGTGGCGAGTCCGATCGTGATCGATGGCGAACGCATGGTTGCCGCCGCCGGTGCGCCGCCGCTGCCCTGATCCGCCGAGCCGCGACGCAGCGACCCAAAGAAAAGGGGCGCCGCAGCGGGCGCCCCTTTCCGTTTTTTTTGGCTGTTCGTCGGCAGGTCAGAATTTGACCGTGCCGGTGACGAAGACCTGACGCGGGTTGCCGTAGAAGGCGGTCAAAATGCCTTCGAGGCCGAGCGTCGAGGCGCCCGCCGCATTCTGATAATTGTAGCCCGACGTGATATAGCGCTTGTCGGCCAGATTTTTGCCGTGGAGGCCGATCGAATAATTGCCGCTGTCGGCGGTCCAGACGAGGCTGGCATCCCACAGCGTGTAGCCCGGCTGGTCGAGCGCGGGGATCGGCACTTCGAACTGGTGCGTCAGGCTGCGATAGGACAGCGTCGTCGATGCGTCGATATTGCCGCCCATCGCCGGAATGCCCGCGGCGAGCGTGCCCGACACCGTCCATTTCGGCGTGTTCTGGAAGGTCCGGATATTCGAGACATCGGTGCCGGTAGGGCCGATGAAGCGCTTGTACTTGGCGTCGATATAGCCGAGCGATCCGTTGAAGCGGATGGCCGAACCGGCGCCGGCAAAATCGCGCGCGAGCACTGCATTGGTTTCGGCCTCGACCCCCTGGAGGCGCGCCTTGGCGGCGTTGGTGGTGATACCGCAGAAGCTCTGCACCCCGCCGACGAGGCAGCCGACCGACCCCGGAATCTGCACATCCTTATAGTCCATGTAGAAACCGGCGAGGCTCAGCGTCAGGCGGCGATCGAGCAGCGATCCCTTGTAGCCGATTTCATAGCTGTCGACCTTTTCGGGGTCGAAGGCGAGGAAGTTGTAGATATCGTCATAGGTGCGGCCTGCCGACGGATTGCTGATCGGTGCCGAGGTGCCCGAACCGCGCGGATCGAAACCACCGCCCTTGAAGCCCTTCGAATAGGAGGCATAGACCATATTGTCCGCATTGGGCTTGAAGCTCAGTGAGGCGCGCGGGGTGAATTCCTTGAAGGTGCGCTCGCCGCGGAAATTGGTCGCCACCGCGATGGCGATCGGGGTCAGCGTGCCACCGAACTCCGGCGACAGGCCGGTGATGCGGTTCGCCTTGTAGACAAAGGCGTTGCGATTGTCGCTCGTGTAGCGACCGCCGACCGACAAGCTGAGCTGATCGGTGAAGTCATAGGTGAAATCGCCGAACACCGACCAGGTCTTGGTCCGCACGTCGCCCGCAGTATAGCCGTTGAGGCCGGGCAGCGGCCCGCCGAACGCTGGCGGCAGCGCGGCGCCCGTCAGGCCGAGCAACACGTCGAACGACGTCGCGGCCTGCGCATCGAGATAATAGAAGCCCAGGAGACCTTTCAGCTTGTCGCCTTCATAGAGCAGCTGGAATTCCTGGCTGATTTGCTCGTTGCGGTAGACCGCAGGCACGTCGACGTCGACCGACGGCAGCGAGTCGAAGTCGATCGGGGTGAAGCTGCGGTCCTTGCGCCACGCACTGATCGAACGCAGCGTCAGCGTGTCGGTGAGATTTGCCGTGACATTCATCGCCAGGCCATAGGCCCGGACGTCCTGTTTCGGATTGTTGAGCCCGGCGCGGGTGTCGTAGACATTGTCGAGCACCGGCGCGCCTGAGAAGAGGCCCGGGATCAGGCGATGGCCGTTGCGCGGCGATGATTTGTCGTGGGTATAGTCGCCCGAGATGCGGATAAGCACCGGCGCGCCATTGCCGCCGAATTCCAGCGTGCCGCGGCCGGCCCACACATCCTTGTTGTAGTTTTCGAGGCCGGGGATGTTGAGATTGTCGCCGAAACCGCCGCGCGACAGGCGCGCAACCGACCCGCCGACGCGCAGCATGTCGTTGATCGGCACGCTGGCGGTGACGACCAGATCGGCCTGATTATAGCTGCCATAGGTGCCGCGGATGCGCAGCTCGGGCGAATCGGGGTTGAGCGCGCGCGTCACATATTTGACCGCGCCGCCGATGGTGTTGCGGCCATAGAGCGTTCCCTGCGGACCGCGCAGCACCTCGATCCGCTCGACGTCGTAGATGTCGAGCACCGCCGCTTGCGGGCGGTTGAGATAGACGTCGTCAAGGTAGATGCCGATACCCGCTTCGAAGCCGGGGACCGGATCCTGCTGGCCGACGCCGCGGATGAAGGCGGTGAGCGTCGAATTGGTCCCACGCGAATTCTCGAGCGTGGTGTTCGGCGTCATGTTCGCGACATCGGTGATGTCGATCGCGCCGCGGGTTTCAAGCGCTTCGCCCGAAATGGCGGTGACCGCGACGGGAACGTCGATCAGCCGTTCGTCGCGCCGGCGGGCGGTGACGATGATCTCGGCGCTGTCGTCGGCGGAGCTGGCGCCTTCGTCCTGAGCGAAGGCAGCAGGGGTGAAAGCGATCATCGAGAGCGCGGTCGAGGCCAGAACGGCACGACGCAGCGGGCGAGCGAAGGAACGCATGATGTGTCTCCCATGTGACGGGTGACCCCTCGTCACCCTTTGCGTTTTTTTGGGCCGGTCCTTGCCAAGCCGCGCCGCACCCAATAATGAAACATGAACCAAGGTTCAACTTGGAAGTTGTGAAGGCTATATTTTGCCCTCCGGTGATGCAAAAAGGCCACGCAAGGGGGGCCGCCGGACATTCGGGGCGGAGAGGGAAGGCACAAGATGGATCAGCCGCGATCATCGGCACCGCCGGGCGAAGGGGGCGCAGGCCCCGTCGATGCGGCGGCGCCGGGCAATCCCGACAAGGCGCCGCGCACCGAACGCGGGCGGCGCACGCTGCGCAAGCTGCTCGACGCCGCGGCGATCGAATTCGGCGAGCGCGGGTTTCACGACGCGTCGATCAGCGGCATCACGCGCCGTGCCGGAACCGCGCTGGGCAGTTTCTACACCTATTTCGATTCGAAGGAGGAAATCTTCCAGGCGCTCGTCCGCTATATGAGCGAGCAACTCCGCGATCATGTCACCCCGCTGGTGCAGGCGGCGCCCGACGAAATCGCCGCCGAACGCGTCGGCCTTGAATCCTTCCTGCGCTTCGTGCGCGAGCATAAGGAAATCTATCGCATCATCGACGAGGCCGAATTCGTCGATTATGCCAGCTATCGCCGCCACTATGAAACAACGGTCGAACGCATGCGCCAGCGCCTGGAAAATGGCGCAGCGCGCGGCGAAATCCGCGCCGATGCGGGCGAGGTCCATGCCTGGGCCATCGCCGGCATGAACGTCTTTCTGGGCATGCGCTACGGTCTGTGGGACGAAAGCGCCGACATCGCCGACGTCGCCCGAATCGCCAACGACATGCTGGCGAACGGGCTCAGGAACAAGGATTGATGCGGACGGCGACGGCGATTTTCGCAGAAAACGTTATATTTCATAGCGTTGTGATTGACGGCTCGCGCCGATGTTCTACCGTCTGGCACAGTTCGCCATAAAGGATCGTCATGACTTACGCGCAATCCGCCCGGATGACCTTCGGCAATATGCTGGGCACGCTCGATCACCTCGTCAGCAAAGCCATCGATGCCGGAATGACGGATGAGGTGCTCGCGGACAAATTGACTGATGACATGTTTCCGCTCGAACTGCAGTTCCGCGTTGCGCTCAATCAGGTGGTGTTGGCGCTCAATCAAGTCGGCGGACAGGCGCTACCGCTCGAAGAGGTGGCCTACAAGTCGCTCGCCGAGGTGCGCCAGCGAATTTCTACGATTCGCTCGCTGGTCGAACAAACCGGCCCCGCCGAATGGGCTGACGCCGGTGCCCTCGTCGATCTGACCTTGCCCAATGGCGTTCGTTTCCTGATGTCGGCGGAGGAAGACATCCGCGACTGGATCCTTCCGAACTTCTACTTTCATGTCACGATGGCCTATGCCTTGCTGCGCAATGCGGGTTTGCTCATCGGAAAGATGGATTTCATACCCCATATGGCGCGCCACAAGGCATCGACTGCGGAATAGAGCAAATGTTCCGGACTTCTTGACGCCGCGCCTTGCGACTCAGCCGCGCGAAATCAGGAAGATCGCATGTTCAGCGCGCCAGGTTGCGGCAGCGGCGCTGGTCGGCTTGTCGCCCGATAGATACCAGGCCGCCTCGACGCCGATCCCACGCGCGCGCACCAAGTCGCGAAAATCGGCGACGGTGACATGGTGGATGTTCGGCGTTTCATACCATGCGACGGGCAGCAGGCGCGTCACCGGCATCCGCCCGTTCCACAAGAGCGCGAGCCGCACGCGCCAATGCGCGAAATTGGGAAAGCTGACGAAGGCGCGCGGGGCGATGCGCAGCAGCTCGGCAATGACGCGGTCGGGGCGCTCGGTCGTCTGCAGTGTCTGCGACAGGATCGCATAGTCGAACGCATCGTCGGGATAGTCGGCAAGGTCGTGGTTTGCGTCGCCCTGGACCACCGATTGGCCGCGCGCGATCGCCGCGGTGACATTGGCGGCATCGATTTCGAGTCCGCGGGCATCGACGCCCTTGTCGCGGAGCGCCGCGATCAGCTCGCCGTCGCCGCAGCCGACGTCGAGGACGCGGGTGGCCGCGGGGACCGCGCCGGCGATGATCGCAAGGTCGGGACGCAGCGCCATGCTCAGCCGCCGTTCCGCAACGCACCGGCGACGAGGCGGTCGAGCGCCGGGACGTCGAGCAGGAAGCTGTCGTGGCCGAACGGTGCCGACAGTTCGACGAAGCTTGCCGCCGCGCCGACGCTTTGCAGCGCCTGGACGACGCGGCGCGATTCGCTGGTCGGATAGAGCCAGTCGGTATCGAAGCTGACGAGCGTGAAGCGCACGTCGCGCGCCTTGGCAAATGCGCCTGCGAGGCGCCCGTCATGCGGTTCGGCAAGGTCGAAATAGTCCATCGCGCGCGTGATGTAGAGATAGGCATTGGCATCGAAGCGGTCGGTAAAGGCCAGCCCCTGATGGCGCAGATAGGATTCGACCTGGAAATCGGCGTCGAAGCCGAAGCTCTTGGCATCGCGTGCCTGCAGCCGGCGGCCGAATTTTTCGGTCAGCCCGGCTTCGGACAAATAGGTGATGTGCGCCGCCATGCGCGCGACCGACAGCCCTTTGGTCGGGGCGCGGTCGCTGCCGTAATATTGGCCGTCCTGCCAGTCGGGATCGGCCATGATCGCCTGCCGCCCCACCTCGTGAAAGGCGATATTCTGCGCCGAATGGCGCGCGGCGCTTGCGATAACGACCGCCGACGCCAGCCGTTCGGGATAGGCCGCAGCCCAGCCGAGCGTCTGCATTCCGCCCATCGATCCGCCGATGACGGCATGCAGCCGCGCAATCCCTAGATGGTCGAGCAGCATAGCCTGCGCGCGCACCATGTCGGCGATAGTGATGACAGGAAAAGCCATGCCGAGTGGTGCGCCGGTGGCCGCATCGGGCGTCGCCGGACCGCTCGTCCCCATGCAGCTGCCGAGGACGTTGGCGCAGAGGACGAAATAGCGGTCGGTATCGACGGGCTTGCCGGGACCGACCATGCGCGCCCACCAGCCCGGCTTGCCCGTCGCCGGGTGGTCACTCGCGACATATTGGTCGCCGGTCAGTGCGTGGCAGACGAGCACCGCGTTCGACCGGTCGGCATCGAGCGTGCCATAGCTTTGATAGGCGATCGTCACCGACGGCAACGCCTGACCGCTGTCGAGCGGCAGGGGCCGGTCGATCGTCACGCTCTGGTGCCGGATCTGATGGAGGAGGCTCGCCATGCTTTCCGGGGCGCTAGGCCGGTGCGCCAAGGCTGTCAACGTACTGGACTCGGCGCGCACAGCCGCTAAACGGCGCCGCATGACCGGTGACAGCAAAACCCTCGCCCCCAAGCCGTGGATCAGCGGCATCGCTCCCTATGTGCCCGGCAAGTCGGCGGGCGCCGACGGCCGGCCGCTGATCAAGCTTTCGGCGAACGAAAATCCGCTCGGCACCGGCGACAAGGCGCGCGAAGCCTTCCGGGCGTCGCAGGCGGCCGCCGACGCGCTCTCGCGCTATCCCGATCCGGGCGCCGACGTGCTGCGCGCGGCGATCGCGGCGAAGTTCGGGCTCGATCCGGCGCGCGTTATCTGCGGCAACGGGTCGGACGAACTGCTTCACCTCGCGGCGGGCGTCTACGCCGGCGAAGGCGACGAAATCCTGTATGTCCGTTATGGCTTTGCAGTCTATGAAATCGCGGCCCGGCGGGTCGGCGCGGTACCGGTGGAAGCCGAGGACCGCGACTATGCGACCGATGTCGATGCGCTGCTCGCCGCGGTGACCGACAAGACCCGCGTCGTCTATCTCGCCAATCCGAACAATCCGACCGGAACGCTCGCAACGAAGGAAGAGGTTGCGCGCATCCACGCAGGCCTGCCCGGCGACGTGCTGTTCGTGATCGACCAGGCCTATGCCGAATATCTGGATGCCGATCAGGATGATGGCGGCCTCGAACTGGCGAAAAGCGCGCCCAATGTGTTCGTCACGCGTACCTTTTCGAAGATCCACGGGCTGGCGGCCGAGCGGATCGGCTGGGGCTATGCGAGCGCCGAAGTGATCTCGGCGCTGCACCGTATCCGCCTGCCCTTCAACGTCACGCGCCCCGGACAGGCGGCAGCGGTCGCGGCGCTGGCCGATGATGATTTCGTCGCGCGCAGCCGCGTGCATAATGCGAAATGGCGTGCCTGGCTGGCGGGCGAGATCGAAAGCCTGGGTAACCACGGGCTGCGTATCATCCCGTCGGCGACCAATTTCCTGCTCGTGCTGTTCGAAGGCGCGATCAGTGCCGAGACGGTCTACAACCGGCTGATGGAGGCGGGCTATATCGTCCGCTGGCTGCCCGGACAGGGCATCCCGCAGGCGCTGCGCATGACGATCGGCACCGAAGACGAGACGCGCGGGCTCGCGGCGGCGATCCGCGCCGCGATCGCCGCAGGCTGACTGGCATGGCGCACGCGATCGGGCGGGTGGCGATCGTTGGGCTGGGCCTGATCGGCTCGTCGGTGGCGCGCGCGATCAAGGCGAAGCTTCCCGATGTGGCGGTGACCGGCCATGATGCCGATCCCGATGTCCGCGCCGAGGCGCGCGCACTCGGCTTCTGCGACGCGGTGAGCGACGATGCGGCGGTGGCGGTAGAGGGCGCCGATCTGGTGATTCTGGCGGTACCCGTCGGGCGCATGGCCGCCGCTGCCGCGGCGATCGCGCCGGGCCTGTCTGCGCATGCGATCATTTCGGACGTCGGGTCGTCGAAGGCGGGGGTCGGCGCCGCGCTGCGCGCCGCTCTGCCCGATCATGTCGTGGTGCCCGCCCACCCGGTCGCGGGGACCGAGAACAGCGGCCCGGCCGCGGGCTTTGCGACGCTGTTCGACCGACGCTGGTGCATCGTCACCCCGGCGCCGGACGCGCCCGCCGATGCGGTCGCCGCGGTGACGGGGCTGTGGCAGGCGCTCGGCGCGAAGGTCGAGACGATGGACGCGGCGCATCACGACATGGTGCTGGCGGTGACAAGCCATCTGCCGCACCTGATCGCTTATACGATCGTCGGCACCGCCAGCGAGCTCGAGGAAGTGACCGAGAGCGAGGTCATCAAATATTCGGCGGGCGGTTTTCGCGATTTCACGCGCATCGCGGCGAGCGACCCGGTGATGTGGCGCGACGTGTTCCTTGCCAACCGCGACGCGGTGCTCGCGACGCTGCAGCGCTTCAACGAGGATCTGACGGCGCTCCAGCAGGCGATCCGCCGCGG
The DNA here is from genome assembly GCF_900185685.1 of Sphingopyxis sp. P1IMeth2. Lineage (NCBI taxonomy): Bacteria > Pseudomonadati > Pseudomonadota > Alphaproteobacteria > Sphingomonadales > Sphingopyxidaceae > Sphingopyxis > Sphingopyxis sp. P1IMeth2. Next base: position 717,687 of record NZ_FYAT01000001.1, on the reverse strand, counting down.
CGACGGCGACCGGCTCGAAGACTGGTTCACGCGGACGCGGGCGATCCGCCGTTCGATCATCGAGCAGGGTCAGGACGATGCGGCCCCCGATTTTGGGCGCAAACACTGACCGTCGCGCTCGCGAAGGCGGGGCGACGACCGTTTTGCTATTGCTCGGCCGGCTTTTCCAGCAGTGCTTCGGGCGGGTTGAGCGCGTTGATCGCGCGCCAGACGCGTTCTTCGGCTTCCTCGCGCGGCAGGCCGGCGGGGATGGTGTCGCCGATGCGATAGGTGATGCTTCCCGGCCATTTTACCCAGCGGTGCGGCGGATAGGCGATGCCGCTGTTGACGGCGACCGGGATCACGGGGACGCCCAGCATGCGATAGACGCCCGCAAAGCCCGACCGCAGCGGGGGCGCCTTGCCGTGCGGCACGCGCGTGCCTTCGGCGAACAGCACCAGAGGGCGACCGATTGCAAGCGCCGCCTTGGCCGCGTGCAGCATCGCGCGCATCGCCTTGCTGCCGCCGTCGCGGTCGACCGGAATCAGCCCGTAAAAGCGCGCCGCCTGCCCCCACACGGGAATCGAGAATAATTCCTCCTTGGCGAAGACCGCGGGCCATTTGAACAGCATCGGCTGTTCGATCGTCTCGAACGCGCCCTCATGCTTGAAGACATAGAGGACGGGGATGTCGGGCATCTCGCCCTCGACGATCACGCGGTGCCCCAGGATGAAGCGGCAGATCAGCCGGTGGAACTTCGCCCAAGCGCGCACGAACCCCCGCGTCGCATGGTGCGAGATCGGCAGCGTGACGATCGCGCCGATCGAGCAGATGCTGCTCATCAGGACGAAGGCGATCCAAAACAGGATCGAACGCACGAGGGCGATCGGATAGCTCACAGTCCGAGCAGGCCGCCCGCCAGACCGGCCAGATATTTGTGATATTCGCGAAACAGCGTCGAAAAGCTCGGCTGGCTGCGCACCGCATCGGGAAGGATCGTCACCTTCTTGTCCATCGCGCGGCCGAGTTCATATTCGGCGCGGCGCATGTGCCAGTCGGTGGTGACGAGCCGGATGCTCTTGTAGTTGCGCCGCGCAACCCAGCTTGCGACCTCGGTCGCGTTCGAGCGTGTATCCTCGGCCTCAAAACCCAGCGCGACACAGCAATCGAACAGCTTTTGCGGCCGTTTATATTCGGCGGCGAGTTCCTTCGGCTTCACTTCGCGCGCGACGCCGCTGATCAGGAGCCGCTTGGCGCGTCCCGCCTCGAGCAGTTCCAGCCCGCGGTCGATCCGGCCGGGGCCGCCGGTCAGCACGACGATCGCGTCGGTCGTCTGGTCGCCCGCGGGCAGCGGCAAGAGCAGCGCGAACCACGCGAAGCCCAGCACCCAGGCCAGGAACAGGAGAGAGATCAGCCGTTTGATCATAATATCTTCTTGAGCGCGGCGAGCAGGGTCTGCCGCGCCGTCAGTGCCGCGAGCGCGATAGCCAATAGCGGCAGCGCCAGCAAGAGCGCCCAGCCGATCGGGCCAAGCGACGCGGTCGCGGCAAGTCCCGATGTCACGCGCGACCATTGCCAGCCGATCAGCAGCAGGATGGCGGCGGCCACCGCGGTACCGAGCGCGACACCATGAGCCGTATCGATTGTGATGCGGCGCTGAAACAGGCGGGCGATCTGCTGGTCGGTGGCGCCGATCAGGTGCAGCATCTCGATCGTCGCATAATGGGTGCCCAGCGCGGCACGTGCCGTCATGATGACCACCGCGGCGCTGGCGAGCGTCATCAGGATAACGAGACCACCCGCGATCCAGGCGAGTGAACGGATCAACCGCGCGACGGGGCCGAGCCAATCCGCATGCGGGATGACGCGCGCGCCGGGGGCCTCGCGGGCGACGAGCGCGCGCAGCTGGCCCATATGACCCGACCGATCCTCGCCGACGAAATCGACATCGACGAGCGCCGGCATCGGCAGCGAGCGCAGCACCGGATCGTCGCCGTCGGCGGTGCCGAACCATTGGCCGAGCGTCGCCTGCAGCTCGGCCGGATCGACCGCGCGCGCCGATCGCACGAAGGGTTGTGCAGCAGCCGCGCGGCGCAGTGCCGCCGCCTGCTGCGCGCGCAGCACGGGATTGGCGGTAATGATCTGCACCGTGACGCGCCCCGCAATTGCCTCGCCGATCGCATCCGCCGATCGCGCAAGGCCGACGCCGCCCGCGGCGGCCAGCAGGGTGAGCATCATCAGGATCGCGATGACCCACGGTGTCGGGCCCGACAGGCGGCGATCGGGAAGCAGGCGGCGATGCTGGACGGGAACGCGCGCGAAGATCATCGGCCTTCCATCCTAGGCGCGGTTCGGCGGATAGCGCAGCGCGCCAGTGGGATCGGACAGCCGCCCCTTTTCGAGCCGCATCATCTGGGCATTGTCGATGCGGCTGATCAGATGGATGTCGTGGGTCGCGACGACGACCGTGGTGCCGAGGCGGTTGAGCGCCTCGAACAAGCCCAGCAGACGCATCGCCATCTCGGGATCGACGTTACCCGTCGGTTCGTCGGCGACGAGCAGTTGCGGGCGGGCGATCACCGCGCGCGCGATCGCCACCCGCTGTTGCTCGCCGCCCGACAGCGTCGGTGGAAAGGCGTGCGCGCGTTCGCTCAGCCCGATCCAGCTCAGCATCTCGCCCACCGGGCCCGACAGATCCTCCTCGCTGACCCCGGCGATGCGCAGCGGCAGCGCGATATTGTCGCGCGCGCTCAAATGCGGGATCAGCCGGAAGTCCTGAAAGACGACGCCGATGCGGCGGCGAAAGCCGGGCAGGCGCTGGCGCGGCATCGTCCCCAGATCCTCGCCGAACAGGCGCACGATGCCGCGGCTCGGCCGCTGCGCGAGATAAAGCATCTTGAGCAGCGAGGTCTTGCCCGCGCCCGACGCGCCGGTCAGGAAATAGAAGCTGCCGGGCTGAAGGTTGAAACTGATGTCGGACAATGTCTCGGCATCGGGCCCGTAGCGCAGGCCGACGCCGTCGAATTCGACCATTGCGCCGCCGGGCCGGCCGGGGGCGGTCGCCATCATGACGCCACCATCGCGCGCCGCGACGCGCCTTGGTGCCGGTCGAAAAGGGGAGCCCCGCCGCTCATGTCGCTGCCTGTCGCACGGCTGTTTCGCGAGGACAAGCGCCAAGCGTCGGCTTTTCGACCGGCGCTCGCCATGCCCTGCCGGCACGCCCGGCGCACGCGGCGCTTGCAACACCGCGAATCAGCGTGTTTAGAGAGACGCCATGATCCTGTCCTGCCCGTCCTGCCATACGCGCTATGTCGTCCCCGACACAGCGATCGGACCCAATGGCCGAACGGTGCGCTGTGCCAGTTGCCGCCATAGCTGGTTCCAGGAACCCGCTGCAGCGGCCGCGGCGGCGCCCGTGCCCGCTGCGCCGCCCGCCCCGGAGCCGGTTTCGGCGCCCGAGGCCGCGCCTTCCGCTCCCTCGTCTGTATCCGCAGGGCCCGCAGTCGATCGCGAACCGGCCGCGCCGCCTGTGGTCGAGGAGTCCGCGCCGCCGCCGCCGCCGCAGGCCTTTGCGGTGCCCGAGGCCGAGCCGCGCGTCATTCCGGCCAGCGAGGCCGAGCCGCCGCTGCCCTTCCGCCGCGCCCGGCGCAATCCCGCCAAGCGCTGGACGATGATCGCCGCTGCCGCCGCGCTGCTGATGATCGGCGCGACCGGGGCGCTCTACTGGTTCGGCCTGCCGGGCTGGGCGCAGGGTCTGGGTATTCCGGGGATGACCGACGAGCCCGATCTGGTGATCGAGCTTCCGCCCAATCAGGATCACCGCGAACTTCCCGACGGCACCATCTATTTCGCGGCGAGCGGGGTCATCATCAACCCGACCGATCGCGAACAGCGCGTGCCGCCGATCCTCGCCGAACTACGCGATGCGCAGGGGACGATCGTCTATAGCTGGACGATCAAGCCGCCGGTGCGGATGCTGCCGCCCAACGAAAAGGTCAATTTCAGCGAAGCGAAGCTCGATATTCCGCGCCGCGCCACGCAATTGACCGTCAGCTGGGCACTCCCGAAAGGCTGAACCTCAGCTGCGCCGGCGTGACGTCACGGCGTCACAGGCTGACGGCGGCGGCAAGCGACAGCAGAAAGCTGGTCAGTGTCGCGACGATGATCGGCGCGAAGCTGCGCCACCCCTGATCGAGCAGCAGCGCGAGCCGCGCCTTCATCGCCGTCGCGACGATTGCGAGCAATAGCAGCGCCTGCGCCGCGGTCGCCGCCGCGCCCTGCACCGGCTTCGGAATTGCAACGATCGAATTGATCGCGGCGATCAGCAGAAAGCCGGTGATGAACCACGGCAGGCGCAGCGGGATCTTGCGCTTTCCGGCGGGCGCGTCGCCGGCGCGGCCGAGCCACATGGCGACGAGCATCAGCATCGGGGCGAGCAGTGCGACACGCGTCAGCTTGACGATCGTCGCGACCTCGCCCGCCTGCGGCGAGAAGGAAAAGCCGCCGCCGATCGCCTGCGCGACGTCGTGGATCGACGCGCCGATCAGAAAGCCGGCCTGCGTGTCGGTCAGGCCGATTTCGGCGGCGAGAATGGGGTAGAGCGACATGGCCAGCGCGCTCGCGACCGTGATGCCGACCAGCGTCAGCGTGAAGCGCGCCTGGTCGACGCGCTTGTCGCCGATCAGCGAATAGAGCGCGAGCGCCGCCGACGCGCCGCAGATTGCGGTCGCGCCGCCCGCGAGCAGCGCGGCGTGGCTGTCCTGCCGGAACAGCCGCGCGCTCGCGACGGTGATCAGGATGACCGCGAGCATGATGACGACGAGCAGCGCAAAGGGCAGCGGCCCCAGTTCGACGAGCTGTTCGGCGGTAATCCGGGCGCCGACGAGGACGATGCCGATCCGCAGCGCGGTCTGCGACATCAGGTCGAGCCCGGCGTGGGTGCGCTTGTCCTGCGACAGAAAACTCATCGCGAGGCCGATCAGCAGCCCCATCAGAACAAGCGGGGCGCCATAATGATCGGCGAGCCACGCAGCGGCGAGCGCCGCGATCGCGGTCGCAAAGGCGCCGGGGAAATAATCGTGCCAGCGCCGCGCGGCCGCCGGCGTCGTTTCAAGCTGCAGCTCGCCATAAAGATCGGCGGCCATCGGCCAGCCCTGGTTCGTATCCGCCATCACCGTCCCCGCACCGGCCGCCGCATCGCGGCCCCGACGCCGCTTCGCATATCCGCGCCGCGCGGTCGATAGACCATTGCTGGCAGGCGAAGCTCTTGCTAGAGGCCGCGCTCTACCGGCACCCGTAGCTCAGCTGGATAGAGCGCTGCCCTCCGAAGGCAGAGGTCACAGGTTCGAATCCTGTCGGGTGCACCACTTCGGCACAAAGCTGGGCACCGCGCCCGGCTTTGTTTCCGTGGCTCCCGCGATCAGCGCTTGCAGCAAATTGCTTTTCGATCCGAGAATCCGAACTTCTCCGACATCGACCTCGACGCGCTGAGCCAGCGAGCGGACATGATCGCGGCGATAGCCGCCTCCTTCGATTCGCATCCGCTGGCGCGCGGCGCTGGCGAACTTCGCCAACATGTCGGGAGCGACCGCCTTTTGACCCGCAGCGCCAAGCGAGGCCGTCACGCGCTCGGCGTCGGCCTTGGCCTGATCGCGCGTGGCCTTGAGCGTTGCGATGCGCTCTTTGAGGTCAGGATCGTTCACGTCGGCAATCCCGTTCTCAATGGCGTCGAAGAGACGCTTTAGCCGGAGTTCGGTCTCGGTGGCGCGCTTGTTCAAATCGGCCACATGGGCGCGCTTGCGCGTCGTCTGTTCCTGCCGCCGATCCAGCACGGCGGACAGGATGACTTCCAAACGGTCGGGTTGGAGAAGCCTGTCCTCCAGATGCTTTGCGACCAGATCATCCAGTCGTTCCATTGGAACGCTCATCCCGGTGCAGGCGGTCGGCCCCTGCCGCGCCTTGGTCGAGCAGGCATAATAACGATACTGCCCGCCCTTGCCGGTGCGGATGGTCATCGCGCCGCCGCACTTCGCGCAATGGATCAGCCCTGTAAGCAGCGTAGGGCCGCTGACAACGCGAGGCGGCACCTTCTTGGGATTGCGGGCCTGCAAATGCGCCTGCACCCCGTCAAACGTCTCCTGCTCGATGATCGGCGGCACCTCGACCACGACCGCCTCTGACTTCGGCTTGAGCTTCCTGTCCTTGCCCCGGCGATTGAACTCGTGGCGCCCGGTATAGGTCGAGCGGGTCAGTATCTGGTGGACGGCGCCGAGGCCCCAGCGCCCGCCATCGCGGGTGCGAATGGACCGCTCGTTGAGCCACGCTGCGATGGCCTTGACCCCCATCGAACCCGATACGCCGTCGCCTTCCAAGGCGAGCCGGAAGATGGTCCGCACGGTCTCGGCATGGAAGGGGTCTATCTCCAACCGCTTCTTGACCTTTGCGCCTCGCTGTTCGGCGGCGACGACGCGGTAGCCGATCGGCGGCAGCGATCCATTCCAGAAGCCTTGCCGCGCATTCTCGCGCATCGCGCGCAGCACATGCTTGGCTGTCTCTTTCGACTGATACTCGTCGAACAGCGCCATAATCTGGCGCATCATGACGTGCATGGGATCGTCGCCCATTTCCTGCGTGATGGAGACGAGCTTCACGCCATTCTTGGCGAGCTTGCGGATATAGAACTCCAGCTCGAAATGATCGCGGAAGAAGCGCGAGAAGCTGTGGACCACCACGAGGTCGAATGGCGCCGGTTTCGATGTCCCGGCCTCGATCAGCCTCTGGAACTCCGGGCGGCGATCATTGGTCGCCGAGGCACCGGACTCGACGTAGGTATCAACGACCTTGAACCTGCGCGCCGCGCACCAGCCTTCGCCCTGTCGCCGCTGATCGGGAATCGACACATCATGCTCGGCTTGCCGCGCGGTCGAGACGCGAAGGTAGAGGGCCGCGCGCCCCCCCGTGATGGTCTGCGGCGCGGTCATGGCAGTCTCCGTAAGGTCAGCTTAGAGGGGCGAAGAAAAGAACTCGTCGAACAGGTCGCCGAACCAGCGTTCGAACACTTCGACTTCCGCCAACGTGACCGGAACGGGATCGGGCCAATCATCGGTGACGCGCCAAGTCGAGAGGTCATGCTTGGGAGGGCGGCCCGGAAAGGGCCACCGCTTGCCGAGCAGCGCTTCAAGCTGCTCCGACGCGCTGGGCGCTCGCTCGGGGGAGGGACGGGCCACGCTGCAAGCGTCGCGCGGTAACGCGCGCAATGGAACAACAATCCGCGTTTCGTTGGCGCGCGTACATCAATGGCGACGAAAAAGAATAAACAGGAAAGATCGGAGTCCGGCGCTGGGGTCGCTTGTGAGCGCCAGTCGGGCCTCTCGCTGCGAATCACCAGCATCCGCGCGCTTCGTAGGTGGCTATTTGGATTGCTCGCGGGCATGATCTTCTCGCGCCTCGCGGATAGCGCATAGCACCCTGACGATTTCCCGCTCGACCGCCTTTACGCTGATGCCGAGGCGGTGGGCGATGCGGTCATAAGGAAGATCGTCGAAGCGGTGCATCAGGAAGACTTCGCGTGTTCGCTTCGGCAAGCGGGCGATCGCCCATTCGATCCGCGCTATCTCTGGATCGGGGGCTTCGTCGAAATTGGGAACGACCGGCGGCGGAACAAGCAGGTCGCGGATTGTGCGCGCGAAGCAGGCCGCGAGGTTGTCGTCAGCCATGGGCTTTCCTCCGCCGTGGGGGCGGGTGTCCCGTCACCCCTCGCACATGATCGAGCAGTTCCCGGAGTAGGGCTGGAATGTCCGGCAGCGACTTGGGGACCGGGGGCCGCGATCCGTCGGGGTCAGGATTGCGCCAAACATTGTAGGGCGACAGCACCGGGGCCAGCCGTTGGAGCGCGGCGGAGTGATAGTCGAGGCCGGTCGCGTTGGCGTAGGCCAGCGCCTTGTCGATATGCAGGCCGATATGTCGGGCGCACCATCTGTCATCGAAGCCGACGTCGAGAAGATGCGAGGTTAGCGCCAACTGCGCCACAATCCCGGCTTGATAGAGAAGATCGCTCGCGTCGGAGAACAGCCGCTCCTCAATCGCCAGAAAGAAGCTCTCGGCGTTTCGATAGCGAGTATCGCTCAGGGCGCGCCGGGCGCGGGATCGTTCGAGAACGGGGGTCAGATTTAGCTCGCTCTGAGAAGGGCGTGGAGCAGAGGACGGCGCAGGCAGCATCTTCCCGGCGCGTTCAGATCGGGCGCTTGTGGCTTCATGGATCATATCGCCTCCATCGCTATCGTGATTCGGTCTCGGCTCGTCGTCGGCTGACGAAACAAACCTTGTTTACGCTATCGTTTATATCATAAACGGTAGCGTATATGCAAATAAACGATGTCATTAACGCGATTCTCTTTGAGATTGAGCGCGAGGCCGATAGCGACGAGGGCATGGGACGCCCGCCGCTTGGAATGAAAGCCACGACTATCCGGCTATCGGTGGACACGATCCGTCGGATTGAAGCTCAGGTCGGTAATCGTCAGCTGGCGAAGTTCATTCGCGAGGCGGTCGAGCGAGAGCTTCGACGGAGAGAAGAAGAGCAAAAGCTCTAAGCCCGAACGTCGGCGCAGGTCGTCGGGGCAGGGTAGGGGCGGGCAGCTCACCTATTCCAATCCGCCACATTCGAGGGTGCGATGCGCACTCTCGAAACGTCCTAGAAAACCGTCGTTTTGGACAGGCGAAGCCGCCCGAGCACCCGGATCGCACCCTCGAATGTGGCGGAAAAGCGTTAAGCACTCGTGCGTGAGGTGTGTGACTACAAATTGTGGGTCCGATGCGAAGCATCGCGGCCCGGCAAGATCGCGCTCTTGGGTAGCGCTTCCGACTGGTAAGTGACGGTGGCGTTGGACCGTTCTGCGGCACTAAAGAGCGTCTTCCAGCTCTCTAAGCATAACGATAAGGTCTGCTGGAAATAGGTCCGCGTTGACTACGGGGCGGCCGTTCTCGGCGGGAGAGTATGTTAGGCCTTTCCAGGTGGCGGCCTTCCCGTCACTGATGTTGACCTTGTTCCCGTGGGACATCGCGTTTCGTACGATCCGAGCAAACTGCCATACGGGAGGCCAAGTGGCGACCGGGCCGTATTTAGTTTTCAGATGGTCCTTATGATTCTCGACGTAAGACACGATCATCATCTGGCTTAGGCCAAAGATGAGATGATTGAGCGCTCCTAAGTTCACTGTTTCACCGGCCGGTAATGGGGTAACCTGATGCTGTTCGAAGCATATTTCGTGTGGCATGTTATTCGTAATGGCAGAGTGGACGACGAGTTGCGGCTTCCATCGCAACGTGACGTCGCAGAGCAGGCCATCAAAGGTCGCGTAGTGATCGTCTGCCCAAGGTTTTGCACCTTCCTCTGGCTGCGCCATATAAACGTCAACTAAGCTTCCAAATCCAATAATTGCGACGAGGAAGCTGAAAACGGTTTCGTGAGCGGTGTCAGTATGCCGAAACTTTAGCGAGGACGGCTCAACACCGTTCAGAATGGTTCGATTTCCCCCGATCTTAAGTCTTAGCGTCATAGCTTCCTTGTCTCTCATCGTATCGACTGAATTCCTGATTCTAGGAAGGGCCGCGCCATTTGCCAACCTTCGCAGCTGGTCGTTTGCCAATGAGAGGCGATGGATTTCTGTGTGAGGGATGGATGCGGGGAACGGACATTTGGGAGGGCAAGATAAAAGGACTGCCAGCTTCGCGCGTATTGTGGTTACTTTGGAATGACTTACTGTAAGGCTACAGGCAATTCGAGCCATACTGCGATAGTTTTTTCAAAAAGTTTCAATGGCTTATCATAAGGCTAACAAGATGCGGCGGCTTCCGTCGCCCTGCCGTTGGGCTTGCCTTAGCAATCATCCAGTTCGGGAGACGCTTCCTCGTGGGGGGCAATGAGGCGCTAGGACAACGAGCATTCTCTGGCTAAAGAACAAAAAAATAATGCTTTACAGGGGTGATTCATATGGCTCGGGGGCGACCCAAAAAGGTTCGAATTGAGCCAGAAAACGCTTCATCTTCGCGCTCGTTTGAGGCGCCGCTCTGGGCAGCTGCCGATAAGCTGCGCGGGAACATGGACGCGGCTGAATATAAGCATGTCGCGCTGGGGCTTATCTTCCTCAAATATATTTCAGACCGCTTTAACGAGAGGCGCAATGAAATTGCGTCTGATGAGACTATCCCTGACGTGCTCCGGGATGAGCTGCTCGAAGAGAAGGATTCCTACACTGCCGAGAGTGTGTTCTGGGTGCCGGAACACGCGCGTTGGGAATACCTCAAGGAAAACGCTACCAGCACCAAGCCGACCATCGGCGAGCTGATCGACACGGCGATGATCGCCATTGAGGGCGAGAATCCGACTCTCAAAGGCGTGCTGACCAAGAATTATGCCCGGCCGGAACTCGACCAGACCAAGCTAGCCGAAGTGGTCAAGCTCTTCTCCGATCTAGCGTTCCGCGATGAGCACCACGGGCAGGATGTGCTTGGCCGGGTCTATGAATATTTCCTTGGCCAATTTGCCATCGCCGAAGGCAAACGCGGCGGGCAGTATTACACCGCAGGTTGCGTGGTGCGTCTGTTGGTGGCGATGATCGAACCGTTCAAGGGCCGTGTTTATGACCCATGCTGCGGGTCAGGCGGCATGTTCGTGCAGTCCGAACAGTTCATCGAAGCCCACGAGGGCGGGCGCAACGACATTTCGATCTATGGGCAGGAGTCCAACCCGACCACATGGCGGCTGGCCAAGATGAACCTCGCCATCCGGGGCATCGAGGCAAACCTTGGTAGCAAGTGGGCCGACACCTTCCACGAGGATATGCATCCCGGCATCAAGGCGGAATACATCCTCGCGAACCCGCCGTTCAACGCCAGCGACTGGGGGCAGGAGAAATTGCAGGGCGATGCGCGCTGGCAATTCGGCACCCCGCCCGCTGGCAACGCCAACTTCGCGTGGGTCCAGCATATCTATCACCATCTGGCCCCTCACGGCATCGCCGGGTTTGTGCTCGCCAATGGCTCGCTGTCCAGCCAGCAATCGGGCGAAGGCGAAATCCGCCAGCGGCTGATCGAAAAGGACGTGATCGACTGCATCGTGGCGCTTCCCGGTCAGCTCTTTTCGACCACGCAGATTCCGGTGTGCCTATGGTTTGTCGCTCGAGACAAATCGAACGGCATAGTGAAGGACAAAAAGCTGCGCGACCGGCGCGGGGATGTGTTGTTCATCGACGCGCGCAACATGGGCACGATGGTCACGCGAACGCTGAAAGAGCTGACCGAAAAAGACGTAGCGACCATTGCGGATACCTATCATGCGTGGCGGGAGAAGAACGGCAAGTATGCGGACGTACCCGGCTTTGCTAAATCGGTGAAGATTGAAGCCATCGCCGCCAAGCGTTTCGTGCTCACCCCTGGAATGTATGTGGAGCAGGCGGAGCGTGTAGGCGATGGCGAGCTGTTTTCAGACAAGATGACGCGGCTGACCGGGACGCTGAAAGAACAGATGGAACGCGGTAATGTGCTCGACATGGAAATCCGCAGCCAACTGAAAAAGGTTGGTTATGGCTGGTGAGTGGCAGACACAAACTCTGCGAGATTTCTGTCGCAAGCCAAATGGAGGCATCCAGACTGGCCCGTTCGGTAGCCAGCTTCACCGGGCCGATTATGTGGATCAAGGTGTTCCGGTCATCATGCCGACGAACATCCAAGGCGGGAGGCTCGCGGAAGATGGGATCGCCCGCATTTCAGAGGCTAAGGCCGCTGAACTGAAGCGACACCGCGTTCGCCTTGGCGACATTATCTTCTCCCGACGAGGAGAGGTCGATAAATGCGCGGTCGTTACTCAGCGTGAAGTTGACTGGTTGTGCGGCACGGGCTGCCTGCTGGCGCGCGTTGATCCGAAGCATGCTGACCCACGGTATATTGGCTATCACATCGGCTTGCCCGAAACCCGCGCTTGGTTGCGGCAAAACGCTGTCGGCTTGGTGATGCCAAACCTCAACACTGGAATACTGGAAAGCATCCCAATTCATGCGCCCAACCGGATAGAGCAAGAAAAGATTGCTGACCTACTCGCCAGCCTTGATGCGAAAATTGACCTCAACCGCAAGATGGCCGCGACATTGGAGGGCATGGCGCGGGGGCTGTTCGAGAGCTGGTTTGTTGATTTCGACCCAGTACACGCCAAAGCCGCAGGGCACGACGCCGGCCTGCCCGCCGACATCGCCGCGCTGTTCCCGGATGGCTTCAATGATGAAGGCTTGCCGCTGGGATGGAGCCACGAGCCGCTGCTAAGTTTTGCGGATTTGATTTCGGGCGGAACGCCCAAGACGGAAAACGCTGCTTACTGGAACGGCCCAATCCCATGGGCAAGCGCAAAAGATGTTAGCCAATGCGGGCAACTTTTCCTGCGGGCTACCGAACGCACCATAACAGAACGTGGTCTTGACGAGAGTTCGACGAAGATTGTTCCTGCATATTCGACTGTCGTTGTCGCACGCGGAGCTACGACAGGTCGAAACTGCCTTTTCGGCATTGATATGGCGATGAATCAGACGTGCTATGCGTTGAAATCGCACGAAGGATTTGATTTTTGGTTCAATCTTTGTTTCAGGAACGAAATCAATAGGATTATCGCAGCGGCCCATGGATCGGCGTTCGATACCATAACAACAGCCACTCTCCAAAACGCGAGCATTGTTCCTGCAAATGACGGCATCAGGAATGCATTTGAAGCGCGGGTTTCGCCAATATATCAGCGTGTATTGGCGGCTTCAGAAGAAGAAACGCAACTTCAGGAATTGAGGGATTATTTGATTCCAAAACTTATTTCCGGCGAGCTTCGCGTGGATGACGCGGAAGATTCGATTGCCGCTGCATAGGGGAACGCATGGCTTATCAGCTCCAGCTCCTGCGAAATCTGATCGAGCGGCACCCGGAGCGGGCTGGCAACCTTGAATTGCACGTTGCCGCGTTGGAACAGAGCATCGAGCAACTGCCTAACACATGCCTTGCCAGCGTCCGCACGATCTTTGAGGCGGCGCAGGCCTCCATCGGCCTGCAACTGAACATCGAATTCGGCCGTGAAGGGCTGCCGGGCCGAATGACCAAGGTTATCGAAGCCTTCGACTTTTCTATGACCGACCACCCGGACGGCAAAAAGATCCATGAAAAGCTGTCCGCGCTCATCAAGGGTATCGAGGAAACGACCACGGCGCTTGCCCGCCTCAGCAATATTCCCAACATGCGCCACGGTGGCGCGCTCGATTGGGCCGTGTTGCAGCGCCAGCACGCCTATATGCTGGGCGGCCTGTGCGATGCGCTGGTTTCATTTCTGCTCGATGTCGCATGGAGCCGACCATCCGATGACGTGGAAGAACCGTCCGGCCCGTCCTATGAACTGGAAGGCGATTTCAACGACAGCAACGACAGCGAATACGAGCTGGTAGAAATCGCCGGGTCCAGCTTCGAACCTAGTCGCATTCTCTTCAACCTTGATCGCACCCAGTATGAGGCGGCCCTGACCGATTGGCGGCTTGCCAACCCCGCTGATGCAGAAGAGGAAGCCGCCGCATGAACTGGTCCACCGGCGGCGCCTCCACCCCCAATCGCTTCAACGAGGGCGCGGTTGAACTGGCGGCAATGAGCTGGCTCGACCTGTCAGGATGGCGCGTGCTGCCCGGCGATTACCTTGCTCCCGGCGGCCCGATGACCGCCCGCAGCGACTATCGGCAAACGGTGCTGGAAGGGCAGCTCCGCGATGCGCTCGCTGCGCTCAACCCCGATGCGACCTCAACCACGGTTGAAACCGCCATTCGCGCAGTGCTGGCCGCGCCCACGCAAAACCTATTAGAGAATAACAGGGCCTTCCATGAGTTGCTGACTTTCGGTGTGCCGGTGGAGCTGAACGAAAATGGCGAAGGCCGGACGGTCCGCCTGCGCCTGATCGACCAGAAGAATCCGGACAATAACAGCTTCATCGCCGCCAACCAGTTTGTCGTGCAGAGCGAGCGGCACACGATCAGACCGGACATCGTGCTGTTCGTAAACGGTCTGCCGCTGGCAGTGCTGGAACTGAAAAACCCCGCCGATGAAAACGCCACAATGAGCCGGGCGCACGAGCAGCTTCAGAACTACAAAAATAAGGCACCTGAACTTTTCCGCTTCAATGCTGCGCTGGTCATCAGCGACGGAATGGAAGCCCGCATCGGCTCGCTGACTGCCGGGCTTGATCGCTTCCAGCCGTGGCGGACCATCGACGGCGACAAGCACGATGATTTTGGCCGGGCAGAGCTGGAAGTGCTCACCAAGGGTGCGTTCGATCCGGCGCGGCTGCTTGACCTGGCCTTCGATTACACCGCCTTTGAAATGGCCGATGGCGTGGTCAAATCTAAGAAGCTGGCTGGCTATCACCAGTTCCACGCCGTGCGGCGTGCGCTGGCCTCAACGGTCAAGGCGGCTGGGGAGGGAGGACACCGCAAGGGCGGCGTGGTCTGGCATACGCAAGGCAGCGGCAAATCGCTGACCATGCTGTTCTATGTTCGCCAGCTCCAACTGGCGAAAAGGCTGAAAAACCCGACAATCGTTGTCGTCACTGATCGCAACGACTTGGACGATCAGCTATTCAAAACCTTCGCCGCTCACGGCAGCGCCATCCGTGGCGAGCCGCGCAATGCGGAAACCGTGGCGGCAGTGCGGGAGCTGCTCAAGGTTGATATTGGCGGACTGGTGTTTACGACCATTCAGCGGTTTCGTGGCGATGACGGCGAACACCCGCTGTTAACCGATCGCAGCAATGTCATCGTGATCGCCGACGAGGCGCACCGCTCGCAATACGGCCTCAACCGCCGGTTCGTGACGCGCGGCGATGAAGTGCGGGAGGAAGTCGGCTTTGCCGAGTATCTGCGCCAAGCTCTCCCTAACGCAACCTTCATCGGCTTTACCGGCACACCGATTGACGAAAAGGATCGCAGCACGGCGGCGGTGTTCGGTGACGTGATCGACACTTACGACATGACCCAATCGGTCATCGATAAGGCGACGGTGCCGATTCACTATTCCGCCCGGCTGGCCAAGCTGATGTTGCGGCTCGACGCAGATCAACGCGATGAGTTGGATGCGCTGGCCGAAGAGCTGGCCGAAGGCAGCGACGTGCGCGCCGCTGAACAGTTGAAAGCAAAGTTCAGCCGGTTCGAGGAAATCGTCGGCTCCAAGGAACGGATCGAGACCGTTGCCGCCGACATTGTCGCCCATTTCGAGGAACGCAAGGAGGCGATGGGCGGTGGCAAGGGCATGATCGTGGCGATCAGCCGCCAAGTTGCTGTTGCGCTTTATGATGAGATCGCCCGATTGCGTCCAACATGGGTTGGCGCTGATCGGAATGACGATGCGGGCGGCATGATGAAGGTGGTCATCACCGGCAACAATGCCGATCCACAGGCCATGCAAACGCATATCCGCACCAAGTCGCGGCTGGAGGACTTGGCTGACCGTTTCAAGAATCCAGCATCCGGCTTCGATCTGGTGATCGTGCGCGACATGTGGCTGACCGGCTTCGATGCGCCCTCGCTGCACACCCTTTACATCGACAAGCCGATGCGCGGGCATGGCCTCATGCAAGCAATCGCACGGGTCAATCGCGTGTTCGGTGCAAAGCCGGGCGGCCTGATCGTCGACTATCTTGGCATTGGAGCGGAATTGCGGGCTGCACTGGCACAGTACAGCGCCCGCGATCAAGAGCAGGTCAGCCTCAACATGGATGAGGCGGTGCGCCAGCTTCTGACCAAGGTTGAATCCGCGCTTGCATTGCTCGGCAAGGCTAACTGGCAGGCCTTTTTCGATGCTGATCCAGCCGCCCGCCTGACCATCCTCAAACAGTGCTTAGAAGAAATCCTGTCCAGCGATCACCGTGCAGAGTTCATCGACCTTGCTACGCAGGCCGAGGCAGCCTTCGCCATCGCGGCAGGCGATGAGCGGGCATCGGCGAAACGGCAAGAGGTGGCGCTGATCGTCGCCTTGCGGGCCAATCTTATCAAATACACGTCTGGCCGGGGCGGACGCGGCCGGCAGGCAATCGAGCAGGAAATTCGCCAGCTCATGTCGCAGGCCGTCATGTCTGACGGTATTCTGGACGTGTTTAAGGATGCCGGGCTTGAGCAGCCCGATCTTGCCATCTTGTCCGACGATTTCCTGATGGAAGTGAAGCAGACCAAGCAGCCAAACTTGGCGGTTGAAACGCTGCGGCGGCTTTTGCAGGGCAACATCAAGGCGCGCGAACGGCTGAACATTGTCGAAGGGCGCAAGCTGAGTGAGCGGCTCGCCGATGTGCTGACCCGCTACCACAATCGGGCTGTCGATAGCTTGCAGGTAATCGATGAGCTGATTTCGCTGGCGCGTGAGGTTTCCGCATTGGCCAAGCGCGGCGAGGAGCTGGGCATGGCGCCCG
The DNA here is from genome assembly GCF_900185685.1 of Sphingopyxis sp. P1IMeth2. Lineage (NCBI taxonomy): Bacteria > Pseudomonadati > Pseudomonadota > Alphaproteobacteria > Sphingomonadales > Sphingopyxidaceae > Sphingopyxis > Sphingopyxis sp. P1IMeth2. The sequence continues at coordinate 701,243 of NZ_FYAT01000001.1, read as the reverse complement.
AAGAGTTGGCTTTCTACGACGCGTTGGCCGAAAACGGATCAGCCCGAGACCTGATGGAGCGTGAAACACTCCGCACCCTTGCTCAATTACTCGTCAAAACAATCCGCAGCACCGTTACGGTCGATTGGACGCAAAAAGAAAGCGTGCGAGCAAAGATGCGGATCGAGGTTCGCAAGCTGCTGGCCCGCTATGGCTATCCGCCCGACCTACAAAAAGCCGCAGTTGATCTCGTGCTCGAACAAGCAAACGCGATTGCTATCGATTGGGCGATATAGCCTGCTCGAATTTATGGTGCTGGAAAATCCCGGCCATTCTCAGAGAGCAATAGCAAAAACGTAATTCTCATCTTCGCCGGTCGCGGCGCGCCAGTTTTCTCCAAGACCATGACCTCGACGGGCGTCCGCGTCGGCGCGCTGGACGCCCGCGCAATTTTTTGGTCATGCTTGGCGACATCGGCCAAATGGGAGAGCGATGATGAAATTCCGGGGCATGACGGCAATCGCGCTGGGTGTCGGGCTGCTCTTGGCTGCCGCGCCGCTGCAGGGCTTCGCGGCGCTCAAGCCCGGCGTGAAGGCGCCCGATTTCACGCTGGATGCGGCACAGGGCGGGAAGCCTTTCAGCCTGTCGCTGAAACAGGCGTTGAAGCAGGGTCCGGTCGTCCTCTATTTCTTTCCCGCGGCTTTCACGCCCGGCTGCACGATCGAGGCTCATCTTTTTGCAGAATCGACCGACGATTTCAAAAAGTTGGGCGCACGCGTCATCGGCGTCACCGCGGGCAATATCGACCGCGTCGCCGAATTTTCGCGGTCGGAATGCCGCGACAAATTTGCCGTGGCGGCCGATCCGGGCGCGAAGGTCGCCGCCAAATATGACACGACGATGCGCACGGCGGACAACCGGATTCTCTCCGAACGTACATCCTATGTGATTGCGCCGAACGGGACGATCCTGCTCAGCTACACCGACAGCAAGCCGCAGGCGCATATCGAGAAGACAATGGCGGCGGTGCGGGCATGGAAGGCGCGGAAGCGCTGATCGCCGCCGCGTGCCCGCGCGATCCGCAAGAGATATGTTGACGACAGCGCGGTCATCGTGGCACTCGGATGCCGCATCGCGAGGGCAACTGCAAAACGCGCTTTAAAACAGCACGGCAGGCAGGGGCCAAGTCGTTGAAATGCGGGTGTAGCTCAATGGTAGAGCAGAAGCTTCCCAAGCTTACGACGAGGGTTCGATTCCCTTCACCCGCTCCAGCCCTGCCGTAAGAGGCTCGGCGCAGACCTCCCGCTTCCGACATTCAGGATTTTCTTGTGACGGCAAAGCGCACCATTCCGTTCATCGTGGCGACCATCTTCATCGATGCGATCGGGTTCGGCATCATCATGCCGGTGCTGCCGCAGCTCGTGATGGAGGTGGGGCGCATCGACCTGCCGCATGCGATCGAGGTCGGGGCGTTGATCGGGCTCGTCATGGCGGTGGCGACCTTCCTCGCTTCGCCGGTGCTCGGCAATCTGTCGGACCGGTTCGGGCGGCGGCGCGTGCTGCTGCTGTCGCTTGCCGGACTCGCCGCCGACTATGCACTGCTGACGATCGTAGACACGCTGCCCTGGCTGTTCGTCGCGCGGGCGCTGTCGGGGATTTTCGGGGGTAGCTATGCCGCCGCGATGGCGGCGATCGCCGATGTCACGCGGCCGCAGGAGCGCGCGCGCAATTTCGGTTTCGTCGGCGCCGCCTTCGGTGTCGGCTTCGTCGTCGGCCCCGCGATCGGCGGCTTTCTGGGCGAGCTGTCGCCGCGCGCGCCCTTTGTGGCGGCGGCGCTGCTCGCGGCGGCGAACATGATCTACGGCGCTTTCATCTTTCCGGAAACGCTGGCGCCCGACAGACGGCGCGGCTTCGACTGGCGCCGCGCCAATCCGCTTGGCGCCTTTCGCGCGATGCGCGCGCTTCCGGGCATGAGCGGCGCGGCGGCGGTGCTGCTGCTGTGGCAGATCGCCAGCCTCGTCTATCCGATGACGTGGAGCTTTTACTGCATCGCGCAGCTCGGCTGGACGCCGGGGATGATCGGCGCGAGCCTTGCCGCGGTCGGCGTCGCCATCGCGCTCGGGCAAAGCTTCGTCGTCGGGCCGATGGTCGCGCGTTTCGGCGAACGCGATGCGGCGACGATCGGCATCGCCGTCGCGGTCGCGGTGTTCGTCGGCTATGCGTTCGTCACAACGACCTGGGGCGCCTTCCTGTTGATCGTGCCGATCATGTTCCAGGCGCCGGTGCAGCCATCGCTGAGCGCGATCTTGTCGCGCCGCGCCGATGCCGGCGCGCAGGGCGAGGTGCAGGGAATATCGGCGATGGCGCTGGGGCTGGGACAGATCGTCGCGCCCCTGCTGCTCACTGGCACCATGGCCTGGTTCACGGGCGCGAACGCGCCGGTGCATTTCCCCGGCGCCGCCTTTCTGGTGGCGGCGCTGTTCGGACTGTTCGCGATCGCGATGCTGCGCCGCCTGCCGCGCGCGACGCGGACGAGCGACGCCGACGCGGCCGATCAGATGCCGCCGTCGGTCACCGCATAGCCCGCCGCCTCGAGCGCTGTGCGCACGGCGGCAACGCAGGCGGCGACCCGCTCCGCGTCGGTCGAGCGAAAGACGAAATTGGCGCCGACGCGGCCGTCGCGAAAGAAGGGATAGCTGCCGATTGCGACGCCGGGGTAATCCTTTTCGCCCGCGCGAAGCAGGTCGGCGACCTCGCTTTCGGGCGCCCATGCGCCGATCGTGTGCGCGACGAGCGGCGCCCCGCCTTCCAGCGCGCCGGTCAGCGCATCGAGCATGCCCGCGGTGATGTGCGGCACGCCCGCCATCACGAACAGATTGCCGATGCGGATGCCGGGCGCGCCCGACATGCGGTTGGGGATCAGCTCGGCGCCCTCCGGGGTGCGCGCCATGCGCAGCCGCGCTTCGCTCAGTTCGCCGCCGCGCGCCGTGTAATAGCGTTCGAGAATCGCGCGCGCATCGGGGTGGACGATGACCCCGACGCCGAGCGCTCTCGCCACCGCATCGACGGTGATGTCGTCGTGGGTCGGGCCGATGCCGCCGGTGGTGAAGACATAGTCGTAACGCGCGCGCAGCGCGTTCAGCGCCGCGACGATCTCGTCCTCGACGTCGGGAACGATGCGCACTTCGCGCAGGCGAATCCCCTGCACGTCGAGCCAGGTCGCGATTTGCGCGACATTCTTGTCCTGCGTGCGGCCCGAGAGAATCTCGTCGCCGATCACCAGCACGGCGGCGGTCCAGATGCGTTCGTCGCTCATCCTCTTGCCTTACCGCGCCCGCATGACAAAACAAGGCTTCTGGATCGCAGACGATGTTCCTGATATGTTCTTTGCGACTCGCAGCAAGGGAGAGCAACCATGGCCGACGATCTGATTTTCTATACCAACCCCATGTCGCGCGGACAGATCGTCCGCTGGATGCTCGAAGAGGTGGGCGCGCCCTATCACACGCAAATCCTGGGCTATGACGACAGCATGAAGGGCGCCGACTATCTGGCGATTAACCCGATGGGCAAGGTGCCCGCGATCGTCCACCGGGGCAAGGTCGTCACCGAATGCGCCGCGATCTGCGCCTATCTCGCCGATGCTTTTCCCGATGCGGGGCTCGCGCCGCCGCTGGAGGCGCGCGCCGACTACTACCGCTGGCTGTTCTTTGCCGCCGGGCCGCTCGAAACCGCGGTGACCAACACCCACGCGGGCTGGGTGCCGAGCGCCGAGCAGCAGCGAATGGTAGGATATGGCTCGTTCGAAAAGGCGCTCGACGCGCTCGAAACGGCGGTGGCGGGCAAGGCCTTCGTTGCGGAGGGGCGCTTCAGCGCCGCCGACGTCTATGTCGGCAGCCAGCTCGACTGGGGTCTGCAATTCGGGACGATCCCGACGCGCCCCGCCTTCGAAGCCTATGTCGCGCCGCTGCGCGAGCGCGCGGGATACCGGCGGGCCAAGGAAATCGACAACGGGCTGATCGCCGAGATGCAGGCGGCGAGCCCGGCCTGACGGCATCCGGCCTCAGGGTTGTGGGCCTAGAAAATTCCTGCCGTCAGCCCTTCCGCCAGCGCCGCGCCCAGATCGCGCGCTTCGGCGAGGCGGTCCGCCGCAATCGTCTTGGGGGCGAGGATCGCCTCGGGCGTCTGGGCATCGGTGTTGACGATGACCGGGTCGGCGACACGCCGCAGGCGCCAGCCGGTCGCGATGCGATCGAGCTGGCGCTGGGCATTCTCGCCGTCGGAGCCGGCGCAGATGATCGTCGCATAGGGGCGCCCTTCGATCCGGCCGAGACAGGGATAATAGCAGCGGTCGAACATCTCCTTCATCGCGCCCGACAGCGCCGCGAGATTTTCGGGGCCGACGAACAGATAGCCCGCCGCCGCTCTAATCATCTCTGGCGTCACATCGTCCGCCGCGACGCGGCGCGCTGCGTCGCCGGCACCTGCCGCCGCCGCCTCGGCGATCGCGGCGCTGCCGCCGGTGCGGCTGTGCCAAATGATAAGCAATTTGCATTTCATCGCCGCAAGATCCTCTAGCATCGCGCGAAGCCCGCACCGCCGGGCCGCCGCTTGCCAAGCCATGCCACAAGGCGCAAGCAGGACCAAAAGGGGAGGATGCGATGAAGCGTGCGATCTGTCTGATTCCGATCATGCTGTGGGCGAGCGGCGCGGCCGCGCAGGATGCGGCCAGCGAGGCGACCCGCGCCGCGCAGGCCGAACTCGCGCAGCGCCTGCCGCTCGACGACCCGCGCGACGAGGCGAATGTGCTGCGCGGCAAGATCGCCGAGATTCCCGACGGCGTCATCAAGGGCAAGGATGGCCGGATCGTCTGGGATCGCCGCCCCTATGACTTTCTGAACAGGGCCAAGGCCCCCGACACGGTCAACCCGTCGCTGTGGCGGCAGGCGCGGCTCAATGCGGTGCACGGGCTGTTCGAGGTTGTGCCGGACAAGATCTGGCAATTGCGCGGCTATGACCTGTCGGTAATGACGATCATTCGTGGCAAGACCGGGTGGATCGTGGTCGATCCCCTGCTGTCCGAGGAAACCGCTGCGGCGGGGTGGAAGCTGTTCGCCGACACGGTCGAGGCAAAGACGGGCGTGCTGCCGATCCGCGCCGTCATCTTCAGCCACAGCCACAGCGACCATTTCGGCGGCGTCCGCGGCATCGTGACCCCCGAACAGGTGAAGAAGGACAAGATCCGCATTATCGCACCGCACGGCTTTTCCGAAGAGGCGACGTCGGAAAATGTCCTTGCCGGCCCGGCAATGGGGCGCCGCGCGCTCTATATGTTCGGGGCGATCCTCGCGCCCGGGCCGACGGGACAGGTCGATACCGGGCTCGGCCCCAAGCTTTCGTCTGGGACGATCGGCTATATGGAGCCGACCGAAACCGTGCCCGCGCGCGGCGCGACGCTGACCATCGACGGCCTGGCCTTCGACTTCATGGACGCCGGCGGCACCGAGGCGCCGGCCGAGTTCGTCTTTTACATCCCCGCCTACAAGGCGCTCCACACGACCGAGGTGGTGACCCACAATCTGCACAATGTGCTGACGCTGCGCGGCGCGCAGGTCCGCGACGCGCTGCGCTGGTCGAAGGTGATCGACGCAATGCTGCTCAAATGGGGCGGCAGCGCCGAGGTTGCGATGGGATCGCACCATTGGCCGACATGGGGCGCGGGCGAGGTCCGCACGCTGCTCACGAACCAGCGCGACGCCTATCGCTACGTCCACGATCGTACCTTGTTTCTCGCCAACCGGGGCGCGACGCTGCATGAGCTTGCCGACCAGACCCCCGAAGCGGCGGTGCAGGGAAGCGATTTTTCGACGCGCGGCTATTATGGCACCCTCAATCACGACATGAAGGCGACCTATCAGCGCTATTTCGGCTGGTGGGACGGCAATCCGGCCAATTTCAACCCGCTGCCGCCCGAAGAGAGCGCGCCCAAATATGTCGCGCTTGCGGGCGGCCCCGACAAGCTGCTCGCAGCGGGCAAGGACGCCATCGCCAAGGGTGATTATCGCTGGGCGGCCGAAATGCTGAACAAGCTCGTCTTCGCGGCGCCCGACAATCAGGCGGCGCGCGCGGCGCTCGCCTCGGCCTATGACCAGCTCGGTTATCAGGCCGAATCGGGGGCGTGGCGCAACTATTATCTCGCCGCCGCCGCAACGCTGCGCGGCAATGCGGTCGCTGGCGGCACCAGCAACGGCCAGAGCCGGTCGTTCATCAGCGCGATCCCGACCGCGGTCTTCTTCGATTCGCTTGCTACCCGCTTCGACGCGGTGAAGGGCGCGGCGCAGAAGGGCGTGTTCCAGTTCGTGATGCCCGACAGCAAGGAAAGCGTCGCGGTCGTCGTCGAGGGCGGGGTCGAATTCCCGCGCTACGGCGTCACCGACGCCGCGCCGACCGCGACGATCACGCTCGATCGCAGCACGCTCGACGATGTGATGCTCGGCCAGGCGCAGTTTCCGGCGCTGATGCAATCGGGTGCGATCCGCATCGAGGGCGACCGCATGGCCTTTCTGTCGTGGTTCGCGATGCACCCGCCCGCCGACCCGCGCTTCAATATTGTTGTGCCATAGGGGGCGCTGCGCTTAACGAAGGGCAATGACCGATACCGACGCCGCGCCGCCCATCGACCCCTTCGCACCCGATGCGCTCAACGCGGTGGAGGGGCTCGACCCGGTCGATCCCGCCTATCGCCATGTTATGCGCATTGCCGCGGCGCTCAACGCCATCCCGCTGGCGATCGGCGCGAGCGTCGCCGATGCGCTGCTGATCCGCAGCATCGGCGGCCCGGTCGGCCTGCTCACCGCGCTGGCCTGGCTGGTCGCGCTCCTCGTCATCGTCATGCTGCCGTCGCGCCGGATGCAGCGGTGGGGCTACCACATTGGCGCGGGGCAATTACGCGTCGCGCGCGGCTGGATGTTCCGCACCGACACCATCGTCCCCTTCGTGCGCGTCCAGCACATCGACGTCGGGCAGGGGCCGATCGAGCGCTGGTTCGGCCTGTCGCACCTTGTCGTCCATACCTCGGGGACGCACAACAGCACGGTGACGCTGCCCGGCCTGCGGTCCGATCTGGCGGCGGCGATGCGTGAGACGATCCGCCACCACATCCAGACCGACTTCGCATGAGCGAGGGCGAACCTGCCGCGGCGCCCGCGCGGGCGGTCGATGTCCAACCCGACTGGCAGCGCCTGCACGCAGCGACGCTGGCGCTGGCGATCGTCAAGCTCGGCCCGCGTTCGCTCAATTTTCTGCCCGCGCTGGCGGCGATCGGCTTTGCGGGCAAATGGGCCTATGTCGTTCCCGCGCTGCTCGCCTTTCTGCTGCTGTCGCTGCTCGTCGCGATCGCTGCCTGGCTGCGCTTCCGCTATGCCGTGACCGATGATGCGGTGGTGATCGAGAGCGGCGTGTTCGCGCGCCAGCACCGCACCATCCCCTTCGACCGCATCCAGGACGTCAGTATCGAACAGGGGCTGATCGCGCGCGCGCTGGGCATCGCCAAGGTCGATTTCGAAACCGGCGCGGGCGGCGGCAAGGAAGGCGACGGCGATCTCGACGCCATCGGGTTCGACGAAGCGCAGGCGCTGCGCGGCGCGATCCGCGCCTGGCGCAGCGATGCCGCCGGCACGCAGGTTTCCGATCCCTCGGGCGCCGTAACCGAAGGCGGCGGCGATGCCGCGGAGGACCGGCTGCTCTTCGCAATGGATCCGCGCCGGCTGCTCGTCGCGGGCCTGTTCAACTTCTCGCTCGCCGCGCTCGCGGTTGTCGGCGCGTCGATGCAGCTGTTCGACAATCTGCTGCCGTTCGATTTCAACGTCTTCAACCCCGTCGACTGGGTCGATCTGGCCGAAGGCTATGGCCTCGACAATTGGGTGCTCGCGCATCGCTGGGTCGCCGGTATCGGCGCGCTCCTGTCGCTGCTCGTCATCGGCTTTGCGAGCGGGATCGCGATGATGGTCTTCGCCAACTGGGGCTTTCGTCTCGTGCGCGAACCGCGTGCGCTGCGCCGCACGCGCGGGCTGACGACGCGCACCGACGTGGCGATGCCGGTCAAGCGCGTGCAGGCGGCGATCCTCGTCACCGGCTGGCTGCGACAGCGCTTCGGCTGGCACGAACTGCGCCTGCAAAGCCTGGCGAGCGACGGTGCGAAGGAACCCGACCATCAGGTCGTCCCCTTCGGCCGACTCGCCGAGATCGACCGGGTGCTCGCCGAGGTTGCAATGCCGCGCCCGGGCCCCGGCCAGACGTGGAAACACAGCCACCGCATCATTGCCATCGGTCCGGTGATCGGCGCGGTCGCGGCGGCCACCGGCGGAACCATCGCGCTGATTCTGGGCAATGCGGTCGGCTGGCTCGGCCTGATCGCTGCTCCCCTGCTCGCGGCCGGGGCGCTGTTCGCGACGCGCTTTCATCTGTGGACCGACCTTGGCGAGATGGTGGTAATTCGCCGCGGCTGGTGGAAGCCGAAGACGACGCTGCTGCCGCACGCGTCGGTGCAGAGCGTCGATATCAAGACCGATTTCCTCCTCCGGCCGCTCGGCCTTGCAACCCTCGTGTTTGGCGTGCCCGGCGGCAGCGCGCTCGGCGCGCATGAAATCCCCGCCATCCCGCTCGCCGCCGCGCGGGATTTACGCGCGCGCATCCTCCAGGCAGGAACGGCGGCATGACTACGGCCGCCCTCGGTATCACTCGCTCGATCCTCGGCCAGCCGTGGCATTGGCGCCGCACCAGCGCCGAAATGGGCGGCGAAAGCCTTGCCCCCGACGATCTCGTCACCCAATTGCTGCTCGCGCGCGGCGTCGCGCGCGACGACCTCGACCGCCAGCGCGTTCCGACCCTGCGCGGTTTCATGCCCGACCCCTCGCTGTTCCGCGACATGGATGCCGCCGCGGCGCGGCTCGCCGATGCGGTCGAGGCGCGCGAGGCGGTAACCATCTTCGGCGATTATGACGTCGATGGCGCGACATCGGCGGCGCTGCTCGTCCGCCTGCTTCGCGCGCTCGACGTGCCGGTGGGCGCTTATATCCCCGACCGGCTGATGGAAGGCTATGGCCCCTCGGGTGCCGCGCTGGTGCGGATCGGCGCGGCGGGGTCGCGGCTCGTCGTCACCGTCGATTGCGGCGCGCAGGCGTTCGACGCGATCGCCGAGGCGAAAGCCGCGGGGGTCGAGGTGATCGTCGTCGACCATCACCAATGCGCGACCACGCTGCCGCAGGCTTTTGCCGTGGTGAATCCCAACCGCCTCGACGAAGCGCCCGATGCGGCCGCGCACGGCAATCTCGCCGCGGTCGGCGTCGCCTTCCTGCTCGGCGCGGCGCTGCTCCGTACGCTGCGCGCGCGCGGTTTCTTCGGCAGCCGCCCCGAACCGCAGCTGATCGAGCTGCTCGACCTCGTCGCGCTCGGCACCGTCGCTGATGTCGCGCGGCTCACCGGTTTCAACCGCGCGCTCGTCACGCAGGGGCTGAAGGTGATGGCGCGGCGCGGCAATATCGGCATGGCGGCGCTGATGGACGCGGCGCGGCTGACCAAGCCCCCGACGGCGAGCGACATGGGCTTTGCGTTGGGGCCGCGCATCAACGCCGGCGGGCGCGTCGGAAAATCCGACCTCGGCGTCCGGTTGCTGACCACCGGCGACCCGCAGGAAGCCGCGGACATCGCGCAGGAGCTTTGCCAGCTCAACGAAGAGCGCCGCGCGATCGAGGCGGCGGTGCTCGACGCCGCGATCGAGGCGAGCGGCGCAACCGCGAACGCGCCGGTGGCGATCGTTGCGGGCGACGGCTGGCATCCCGGCGTTATCGGTATCGTCGCGGGGCGGCTCAAGGAGAAGCTGCACCGCCCGGCGATCGTCATCGCGTTCGACGAGGATGGCGTCGGCAAGGGATCGGGACGCTCGATCTCGGGCGTCGATCTGGGAGCCGCTATTCTGGCCGCCAAGGAGACGGGGCTGCTCGTCGCGGGCGGCGGACATGCGATGGCCGCGGGGCTGACGGTCGAGCGCGCGCGGATCGATGCGCTCGGCGCCTTTCTGAACGAGCGGCTGGCCGCCGATGTCGAGCGGGCGAGCGGGGACAGGTCGCTGCTGATCGACGCTGTGCTCGCGCCGCGCGGGATCAATCCCTTGTGGTGCGAAGCGATCGAGAGCGCCGGCCCTTACGGCGCCGGCTGGCCCGCGCCGCGCGTCGCCACCGGGCCAGTGCGAATCGTCGAATCGGGGGTGGTCGGCACCGACCATCTGCGGCTGATCGTCGCGGGCGACGATGGCGCGCGGTTCAAGGCGATCGCCTTTCGCGCCGCCGAAACCGAACTCGGCCAGACGCTGCTCCATGCGCGCGGTTCGCGCAAACTGTGGCTGGCGGGGCGCGCAAAGCGCGACGATTGGGGCAGTCGCCCCGCCGCCGAACTTCATCTTGAGGACGCCGCCTGGGCTGAATGAAACAGCGCGGCGCAATATTTTTGCGCACGCGCCGCCACCACGGCTTGACCGCACCGACGGGCCCGTCTAAGGCGCCGCTTCACCGAACGACGGCCCCTTCGTCTAGCGGTCTAGGACGTCGCCCTTTCACGGCGAAAACACGGGTTCGAGTCCCGTAGGGGTCACCAAATCGCCGGAAGGGCGCCGAAGTCTCGGTTTTATGTTCGTGAGTGGCTCGGTGGATACACCAGACGCGTACACAAAGGACGAACAATCACGGATCCGAAAGGACTCTGGCGCGATCCGCGCAGCGGCATCTTTTGCCTCCGCCGCAGCATTCCCCCGCCGTTGCAAAGCGCCTTCGCTTGCGGCCAACTCTACAAAATGAGCCCTGGCACCGCCGATCCTCGCGATGGAGAATGAAAGCCGGCGATCGCAAATGGTGAATTTGAGCGGAAGTCCTGCCGAAAGGCTTGCCGCGAATGCCTCATGCAGCCCGAGCGGCTTCCATCGCCGGTCCCAGCGCCACCGCCGACGCCAAGCGGCGCAGCGATACCCATCGCGCGCGCGGTGCCCGATCGTCTGTCGATGACGGGCGCGAATGCGCGCTCGCTCCTCGAGGGTTCTTGCGCGCATCTCGTCACGGAGTTGCGCGCGCTCGGCGCCTGTCAGCAGGCTGAAGCGCGCAAGCTCGTCGTCCATGGCCTGCGACGCGTTCAGCCAGTCGCGGTTCCGGTCGCCGGTTCAGTCATTGTCGCGCAGGCGATCCCGATCGCTGTCTATATCGCTCCGGTCCTGGTCGCGAAGCCGGTCGCTGTCCTGGTCGCAGCTGTCTCCAGGCGTGCATGGACGGTCGCGCTTACGGCGCACGAGCAATGCTAACCGGGACGTGTTGTGATAGGTAATGGTTGCAGCATCGCGACAGCGTATGTCCGCTTCAATAAGGGCCCGTCGTGGAAGCGGCTCTTCCCGACCGGCCGCTCTTCAATGAGGTACGGCACCGAGTTCGAACCCCGTTTTATCGTGCAGCGCGAACTTGTCGACGATGTCGGCGCTGGCGCGATTGTAACCGACGACTTCCACCGTGCGGCCTTCGCGGCGCAGGCGCGCGATGATCTTGTCGAGCGCGCCGACACCCGAGATGTCCCAGAAATGTGCAGCCGACACGTCGATGAGGATGTCGGGTGCGGCCTCATCAATCTGGAAGCTCCGTGTGAAGCGGTCGACCGAGGCGAAGAAAATCTGCCCAGTCACGAAATAGGTAGTGCGGCTCGCGTCATCACTGGCCTCGCGCCGCACCTCGAACATCCGCTGCACTTTTGCGGCAAAGAATATCCCCGACAGCAGCACACCCGCGAGCACGCCCAAGGAGAGGTCGTGCGTCGCGACGACCACCACGACGGTTGTCACCATCACGATCGACGAGGTCGGCGGATGGCGGCGCAGGTTCGCGATCGAGTTCCAGCTGAAGGTGCCGATCGACACCATGATCATCACCGCGACCAGCGCGGGCATCGGCATGCGGCCGACATAGGGGCCGAGCAAGGCGAGCAACATCAGGAGCGTGGCGCCGGCGGTGAAGGTCGAAAGACGGGTCCGCCCGCCCGAGGTCACGTTGATGACGGACTGACCAATCATTGCGCAGCCGCCCATCCCGCCGACGAAGGCGGCGGCGATGTTGGCGGTGCCTTGTCCGGCGCATTCGCGGCGCTTGTCGCTATCACTGTGCGTCATGTCGTCGACGATCTGCGCCGTCAGCAGCGATTCGAGCAGGCCGACTGCGGCCATCGTCAGCGAATAGGGCAGGATGATCCGTAGCGTTTCCAAAGTCAGCGGTACATCGGGCAGGACGATGTTCGGAAGACCTTCCGGAAGCTTGCCCATGTCGCCGACCGTGTTCACCGGCAGGCCGAACCCAATGCTGATTGCCGACAGGATCAGGATGGCGACAAGCGGCGAGGGAACGGCCTTCGTCAGCAGTGGGAGCAGGTAGATGATGGCAAGCCCGCCCGCGACCATCGCATAAGCCTGCCACGTCACATCGATAAGCTGCGGCAGCTGTGCCATGAAGATGAGGATGGCGAGCGCGTTGACGAACCCGGTGATCACCGAGCGCGATACGAACTGCATGACGAGGTCGAGCCGCAGCAATCCGGCGATAATCTGGATGAGCCCCATCAGGATCGTCGCTGCGAAAAGATATTCGACGCCATGTTCGCGGACGAGCGGAATGACGAGGACGGCCACCGCGGCGGTCGCCGCCGAAATCATCCCTGGCCGCCCTCCGGTAAAGGAGATGACGATCGCGATCGCGATCGATGCATAAAGGCCGACGCGCGGATCGACCCCGGCGATTATCGAAAAGCCGATCGCCTCGGGAATCAGTGCGAGTGCGACGACAATGCCGGCAAGGATGTCGGCACGTGCGGTCGCGGCGCCGGCGAACCATTGCTGGCGGTAAGCGGTAAATCCGTTGAACATGAAAAGCTCACATCAAGACACATGGCGCCCGGGCGGACGCGATCATATTTGCATGTGCGATGTTGTCCGGCGGATCGGCGGCCGGAATAGCCACCCGGAGTTGCACCGGGTCCTTGCGAATGGCGGCCCTCTATCCTGATGCCGTGCTCGTTTGCAAGCGATCGCTTTGTTCGCTTTCGTGCCTGGCATCATAAAAGCCGACCCTCTCCAGCCGGCCAGTCCCTGCCGGGTGCTGGACCGGCGCTAATTGGGGGCTTCGACCAGATCTTCGACCATCGTGGACATCAGGCCGACCTGCGAATGGACACCGGCCTTTGCATAGATGCTCGCAAGCTGCGCCCGGATCGTCCCCGACGCCGCGCCGCGGAGGCATGCGATCTCTGCGGCATCGAAGCCCTTCAGTGCGAAGAGCGCGACATCGGCCTCGGCACCGGTCAACTGCCAGTCGAGGAACCGCTGCCGGACGAGATCTGACATCGCGCCGCGCGCGGTTGCGACCGCAGCTTCGTCAAGCCTTGCGCGAACAACCAGCCAGCGCAGCTGCAGCGTGCCGAAGACCACGCCAGCGAGCAGGGCGGCGGTTGCGCAGGATTCAACGAACAGGTGCATGCTCCATCCATCCGCGGCGATGTCGCCTGCGACGTCGGCGACGAAGAAGATCGTCGCGAGCGTCTGCAGCGCCACAAGGAAGGTGATGGCGACTGCCCGGCGTTCCAGCGCTCTTCGTCTTTCCCGCATGGTCACGGTCTACGCGCGTCCGGGCAACATGGCCAACAGGATTTCCCGGCCGCTGCGGCGCGTCTCGAAGACTGTTCCGGCGATATGCAGGGCAATCAGAATATAGAGCAGGTTGACGCTGGTCTCATGCACTTCTTCCCACATGCTTTCGCTACCCTCCGCGCCTTTCACCTCGTCATCGTCCTCATCGTCGTCCTGTTCGGCGACCAAATGGCGGCTGACCTCGCCCGCCTGATCCGCAGAGCCGGGGAGCGCGCCCGAAGGTGGGCCTGCCATCGCTATTCCGCTGGCGATGATGAGGCCGAGCACGCACCAGATGGCGTAGACCATCAACGCGCCAAGCGGATTGTGCGAGCGATGGGTCTCCTTTCGGCCGACCCTTATATCGCGCAGATGCCCCAGCGCCCGGCGCAAGCTCGGCGGGAAAGCCGAAAAGCGAGCTTCGGCCGGACCTATCAAACCCCACAGCAGGCGCAGCGCGAAGACCGCGGCCAGCGCATAGCCCACCCAGATGTGCGCCCCCGATCCTTCTTCGGTAACCAGCGCATTGGCGATGATTGCGGTGACAATCGACCAATGGGTGATTTTCACGACGGGATCCCAGCTGCGACGCGAGCGAGCGGGGGCTGGGGAAAATTCTTCGGGTTCGAATTGTTGCGCGTGTGGCATGCTCTTTTCCTTCGTTGCTCGAAGGATCCGATCATGGCTGACGCCGCCGGGCCATCGGTCAGATGCTTATGCTCGCGGATTTAAGCATCTGCTTACGCCAGGAGCACCGTTGCGCAAGTTGCCGGGCGCGCTTTGCGAACATTATGTGCCCGGAATTCCCGCGAGCTCTGCTGGCGTGACGACGGGTTCGTTCCGGTCCTTCCGCTCCGAGTAGCGGTCGACGAGCTGGTCGGCATGGCCGCGCGTGAGCACGGTGAAGCGCACCAGCTCCTCGGCGACATCGACAATCCGGTCATAATAGCTCGATGGCAGCATCCGGCCCGCCTCATCAAACTCCTGATAGGCCTTCGCGACGCTCGACTGGTTGGGAATGGTGATCATCCGCATCCAGCGGCCAAGGATGCGCAGCGTGTTGACGCTGTTGAACGATTGCGATCCCGCCGAGACCTGCATCACCGCGAGCGTGCGGCCCTGCGTCGGGCGGAGTCCCTTATAAGCGAGCGGCAGGTGATCGATCTGCGCCTTCATGATCCCGGTGATCTGACCATGGCGTTCGGGGCTGCACCAGACCTGGCCTTCGGACCAGAGCGAATGCTGGCGAAGCTCCTCGACCGCCGGATGATCATCATCTGCGATCTGGTCAGGAAGCGGAAGGTCGGAGGGATCGAAGATCCGCGTTTCGCAGCCGAACAGCTGGAGCAGCCGCGCGCTCTCTTCGACGACGAGACGGGAGTAGGAGCGTTCCCGCAAGCTGCCGTAGAGCAGCAAAATGCGCGGCGCGGGATCGAGCGGGCCGAGACCGAGCGCCGGTTGTGCGCGCAGATATTGGGGCCTGAGCGCCGGAAAGTGGTCGGGGTCGACGAGTGCGCGCAGGCGCGCGAAGTTTTGGTCTGACATGAGCTAGTCTACCGTGGGGTGGTTGCGGGGAACCAGCGGCGGCCGAGGCGAAACGCCACACCGACGAGGAGGATGAGGACGGGGACCTCGACGAGCGGGCCGATAACTGCTGCGAAGGCGACGGGCGAGGCGAGGCCGAAGGCAGCAATCGAGACGGCAATCGCGAGTTCGAAATTATTGCCTGCGGCGGTGAAGGCGACCGCGGTCGTGCGCGGGTAATCGGCGTCGATGAGTTTACCCATCCAGAAGCTGATCAGGAACTGGATGACGAAGTAAATCGTAAGCGGGATCGCGATGCGAACAACGTCGGCGGGAATGCTGACGATCTCGCCGCCCTTGAGGCTGAACATCGCGACGATGGTGAATAGCAGCGCGGCGAGCGTGATCGGAGCGATCCGCGGCAGGAAGCGTGTCTCGTACCAATCGTTGCCCTTTGCCTTCGCAAGGATATGGCGCGTCAGATATCCGGCGAAAAAGGGAATGCCGAGATAGATGAGAACCGCTTTAGCGATGGTCCAGAAGCTCACGTCGATGACGCTGCCTTCAAGCCCGAACAGCGGCGGCAGGATGGTGAGGAAGAACCAGGCATAGACGCTGAAGAAGAGAATCTGGAAGATCGAGTTGAAGGCGACGAGCGCCGCGACATATTGATTGTCGCCTTTCGCGAGCTGGTTCCAGACGATGACCATCGCGATGCAGCGCGCAAGCCCGATCAGGATCAGGCCGGTCATATATTCGGGTCGGTCCGCAAGAAAGAGAATGGCGAGCCCGAACATCAGCGCAGGGCCGATGATCCAGTTCTGGACGAGCGAGATCGCAAGCACGCGTCGGTCGTCGAACACGCGCGGAAGCTCGCTATAGCGCACGCGGGCGAGCGGCGGATACATCATCAGGATCAGGCCGAGCGCGATCGGGATGTTGGTCGTGCCGATCGACAGCGCCTCGATCGCGCTTGGGAGGCCCTCGAAGATGGTTCCGAGAAGCACCCCCAAGGCCATCGCCAGGAATATCCAGAGCGTCAGATAGCGGTCGAGGAACGACAGGCGTTCGCCTTTGATCTGCGGCATCGATCAGTCGCCGATGCGGTTGCCGGCGTCGTCGACCACCTGCTCGCCGTCCTCCTTGGCGAAGGCGCCAAGCTGCCTCGCCGGAAGGATGTCGAGCACGGCTTCGGAAGGGCGGCAGAGCCTCACACCGAGGGGTGATACGACGAGCGGACGGTTGATCAGAATGGGATGCGCCATCATCGCGTCGATGAGTTCCGCATCGCTGAGCCCGGGATCGTCGAGGCCGAGCTGGACGTAAGGCGTGCCTTTCTGCCGCAGGAGGTCTCGCGGTGCTATCCCAGCGCGAGCGATCAACTGTTCGAGCAGCCTACGCGTGGGCGGCGACTGCAGATATTCGACGATATGCGGTTCGATCCCCGCGTTGCGGATGAGACCAAGCGTGTTGCGTGAGGTGCCGCAGTCGGGATTGTGATAGATGATAATGTCGGCCACGGCTCAATCCCGATCAGCAGCAGGCGAGTTCGGCGAGCAGCGGTTCACAGAGTTCGGCGCGCCCCTCACAGCAATCCTTGGCGAGGAAAAGCATCAGGCCGCGAAGGGCATCAATCTCGGCGCGCTGGATGATGTTGCGTCCGCGCTTCTCCGACTGCACGAGTCCAGCCTTGGCGAGCACAGCGAGATGCGTCGAGAAGGTGCTCTGCGTCAGTCCAGAATGTTTGACGAGCTGTCCTGTCGAGAGACCTTCGGGCTCGTATCGCACAAGCAGACGGAAGGCATTGAGCCGGGTCGGATGCGCGAGCGCGGCGAGCGCCAGCAGGGCTGCGTCAGTGGTCATTCATCGAAATTACCCGATGGATTTCCATCTGGCAATAACAATCGCAAATTCCCGATGCGTTAATATCACTTTCGTTTCGGTGCCCGAAGCAGATGAGGTGGATGGCTCCCGCTCACGGCATCTATGTGCCAAGATGAGTTTACCCTAACGCGCGGATGGCAACTCTCAGGCCGTCAAATATCCGGCGCTACGTGTGGCTTCAGGCACATGCCCGACAATCTTTGCTTGGGAGAGCCGGCCGCCGTGTAAAGCCTCAACCGGGTTGGACAGATGCGTTTTACGGGCTGCGCTCCTTACACTTGCCATTTGGACCAAGGTGACGACAATGCCTCCATCTGCCCGCGGGGATCAAGAATGCAAGACGGACTTGTCGATCGGATTTACGAATGCTCGGTGGTCCCGGAGGCATGGCCGGCGGTTCTCGACGAGGTGGCAGCGCTCGCGGGTTCGGCGGGTGGGCTTCTCTTCTCGGCGCGCAAGGCCCTGAACTGGACCGCTTCCCAGCGAGTAGCCGACGTCTTTGCGGCCTATGTGGAGGAAGGATGGTTCGGCAAATGCAGCCGGCGCGTTTGCCTGATGGGCCGCGAGGAACCCTCCTTTTTCGTCGAGCATGATTTCTGGAGCGACGCGGAAATCGATGCCGATCCGGTGTATCGCGATTTTTTCCGTCCGCGCGGGCTGGGATGGTCGGCGGGAACCGGGGTCCAGGTGCCGACCGGCGACAATATTGTGTTCAGCGTCGAGCGCGCCTTTTCTGAAGGCCCGGTGGCGGCCGAAAGCGTGGCACGGCTCAATCTGCTGCGCCCGCATCTGGCGCGCAGCGCGCTCGTGAGCGCGCGTATGCAGCACCAGCGCGCGCAGGGCGCCGCCGAGGCGCTGACCGCGATGCACCTGCCTGCCTTTCTCCTGCGCGCAGGCGGTGAAGTTGTCGAGATGAGCCCGCTTGGCACCGATGTGTCACCGCTTGTGATATTGGGTGCCCACGGCCGCCTGCGACTGGCGGACAGGCAGGCAGATGCGCTCCTCGACGACGCCCTGGCATCACTGACCTCGGCACCCGCCATCAGCGCGCGATCGTTTCCGGTACGCGACGCGGCGGGAATGCCCCGGCAGGTCGCGCATCTGATCCCGGTTCAGCGCGGTGCGCACGATGTTTTTGGGGATTCCTATGCCTTGCTGATGATGGTGCCGGTCGCTTCGGATCGCGTGCCTTCGGCAACACTGATGAAGTCGCTTTTTGACCTGACGCCATCGGAAGCCCGCGTCGCCAGTGGTATCGCCCGCGGCGAAACGCCCGAAGCAATTGCGGCGTCGGGCTCTGTCGCCATCAGCACGGTGCGCAGCCAAATTCGCAGTGTGCTCGAGAAAACGGGCGCGTCACGGCAGTCCGACCTTGCCGGGCTGCTGGCCCGGCTCGGTGCAACCGCTCCGAACTAGTCGAAAAACTCCGTCCCATCCTCCATCTGGAGGATGAACCGCATGCAGGCTTGGGCTCTATTCGCAATCGCTGACGGCGATCTGCGACCCACAGTCGTCAGCGGGCGGTGCGCTTGACCCATCGGGCCAGGCGCACCGCCGCCAGAACCCGCCCGATCGGCAAAAGGTCAAGGCAACGGGTGCGGGGCTTAATCGGCTGACCACATCATTCGCAGCCCGGCTGGTCGCGGCGGCAGCGCTTTTCGCGACTGCCCCCATGGTGACCCCGGCGGCGTTTTCGTCGCAGTTCCGCAAAAATACCGACATCATGTAAAAACTACTAGCAGGTATATAATTTTTGCGGCATAGTTATCCCAACGGCTCGCCATCGACAGAATGGCACCGCGGAGGGAGATTTTGGTGTCACTATCCGACTGCCTTGGGTCGATGCTATGACGGTGGCCGTGTCCAGTGATTCCATGATCAATCCGCGCGCCCCCGGTGCCTCGCTCAAATCCGAGTTTGTTGCCTTCAAGGTCAACCGCATCGTCGAGGCTGCGAGCCATCTTTTTTACGAGCGCGGCTACAGCAGCTGCACCCTCGACAATGTCGCCAACCAGCTCAGCGTCACCAAGCCCTTTCTCTATTCCTATTTCCGGAACAAGGAAGCGATCCTTGCGGCGATCTGCGAGGTCGGCATCAGCGAGGCCCTCGCGGTGCTCGAGGATGTGCTGGCGCATCAGCATGAGAGCCACCGTGCAAAGCTTGCCGAAGTGGTTCGCAAGGTCGGGCGGATTGTCATCGACCGGCAGGAATATGTCGTCGTCTATCAGCGTGAGATGAAGCATCTCTCCGCTGATGATTACAAGCGCATCCTCCGGCTGCGGCACAGCTTCGATCACCAGATCGGCACGATGATCCGCGAAGGCGTCGCAAGCGGCGAATTCCGCGCCGACATAGATCCGTTCATCGCGGTCTGGATTGGCGGCCTCATCAGCTGGATCCCGACATGGTATTCGCCGACCGGCCAACGCACCGCTGACGAGGTCATCGAATATCTGGTCGAGGCCGCGCTGCGGCTGGCGGGCGCGGAATAGCAAAGGGAATCTGACACAGGCGGAAAACGGAGCGGGTTTCGATACCCGATTGGCCCAAACAGATAATCAAATACTGACGGGTAGATAATTATAAGCCCGGTATATCAGGGAGAGGCGATATGAATTTCAAGGTCAAGCTACTGCTGTCGGCGGCTGCCACGGCTTCGATTGCCGTCGCAGCGCCGGCGTTCGCCCAAGAGACCGCGCGCGATAGCGGCACCGAGGCCGGCGAGGATGGTGCCATCATCGTAACGGCAACCAAGTCCGGCAAGTCGCTGGAAGATACAGGGGGCTCGATTTCGGTTCTCGGTGCCGGCGACGTCGGCGCGGGCGGCATCGAAGACGCCGGCGATCTCGCCTCGGCGGTGCCCAATGTCTCGGTCGGCGATCAATTCGGCGTCAACCGCACCTTCATTCGCGGCATCGGCCTCACCAGCATCGACCTTGGCGCCGACGGCGCCGTGGCCTTCCTGCAGAATGGCGCGATGATCAGCCGCCCGGCGGCGCAGCTCAGCGGCTTCTACGACGTTCAGCAGATCGAAGTGCTGCGCGGACCGCAAGGCACGACATATGGCCGCGGCGCGACCGGCGGCGTCATCAATATCGTCACCGCGCGGCCGACCTCCCAATTCGGCGGCTATGCCCGTGCCTCTTACGGCAATTATGACGCGCGGACGCTCGAAGGCGCGCTGGGGGGACCGATCACCGGCGAAAATCTGATGTTTCGCGTCGCGGGCAAATATGAAAAGCGCGACGGCTACGGCACCAACTTGTTCACCGGCAATCCTGTCGATGACCGCGATGCCTATGCCATTCGCGGATCGCTGCTCGCAAAATTCTCCTCGAACCTTGACCTGCTGATCGTCGCCGATCATTTCAAGGAGGACGACAATAATTATGCCTTCCACTATTTCGGTCCGACCGTGGTTCCCGAGGCGGGGCTGGCGTCGTCGCTTCTCGGCGGCAAAACGATCTTCGACTATTATGCGGCGCGCGGCGAAAAGCCCAACCTGCGCAACATCTACTCCGACGAAGACGCGGTCAACAAGCGCGACGGATCGAGCGTTCAGGGCATTTTGACGTGGGATTCGGGCGATCTCTCGGTGGTTTCCACCACCGCCTACCGCAAGTTCAAGCGCTTCAATCGCGACGATCTCGACGTCAGCGATATCAATGCCTTCGGTCAGAACAACTATACCGAGGACAGCAAGTCGTTCAGCCAGGAGGTCAATTTCACCTACAAGACCGGCGGCTTGTCGCTCCTGGGCGGCGCAACCTATTTCGATGAACGTCTGTTCGGCGAGGTTCGCGTGCCGACCGTCAACCTGGCATCCTATTTCAACATCGTTCTAGGCACCAGTTTGCCTGCCGACCAGTTCGACAACGGCAATTATCTCCAGCGCGGCACCGTCAAGACCAAGGCGGCGGGCGCCTATCTCGAAGCGTCATACGAGCTGCTGCCCGACCTGACGCTGACGGCCGGCGCTCGCTATAATTGGGAAAAGCGCAGCGGGGTGGGGCGTTTCACCTTCGAGGCGCAGGGCCTCGATATCCCGACCGACAAGAGCGGCAGCTGGGATGCGATCACGCCCAAGTTCGCGATCGAATATCGCACCCCGGGCGGCACGCTTTTTTACGGTAAGGTCACGCGCGGCTTCAAATCGGGTGTCGTCAACATCGGCAGCATCAACTCGGTCATCGACCCCGAATATGTCTGGAGCTACGAGGCGGGCTTCCGCGGGGAAACCGCCGACCGCAAATTCGGCTTCGCCGGTGCCGTCTTCTATTATGATTACAGCAATCTGCAGGTCGGTTTCGTCAACGCCAACAGCATCGTCGAGACGATCAACGCCGCGTCGGCGCGCAACTACGGGGTCGAGCTGGAAGCCAATTTCCGTCCCGGAGAGAACACCACGATCCGGGTCTACGGCACCTATCTCAACGCGAAATACAAGGAATTCTGCAACGGCTATTATGGGGCGGGCAGTCCCGGCAGGCCGCAGTATCCGGCCTGTCCGACCGACCCGGCCCTCGTCGATCTGTCGGGCAACCGCTTGTCGAACGCGCCCAAATTTACGGTCGCGGCCTTTGCCGACCAGCGTTTCCAGCTCGGCAGCGCCGGCTTCCTCGACCTCTCCGCCGACGTCAATCTGCAGGACGAGGTCTTCTTCACCGAATTCAACAACCGCGACGCGCGGCAGCAGGCGTTCGCGCTGGTCAATGCGAGCATTACCTACCGGTCGCCCGACGAACGCTGGTCGCTCGCGCTGTGGGGCAAGAATCTGACCGACAAATATGCGCTCGCCAATACGATCATCTCCGCGCCGCTCTACAGCTTTGTGTCGGTGGGATCACTGCGGCCGCCGCGGACCTACGGCGTGACGCTCGGGGTCGATTTCTGATTGGAGTATTGCGGCATGGAGGCAGCGTTCAATATCGGCCGCTACCGTGTCTTCCGTCTCGAGGAGTGGCAGGGCGGCTTCAGTCCGCCCGAGGCACTCTTCGCGGAATATGAGGACGCTGCCTTCGCCGCCCAGGCGGCGGGTTTCGAGCCCGCCTTCTTTCGTGACGGGATGATCTACGGCTATCTGCAAAGCTGGCTCATCGATACCGGAACCGAGCGGATCATCGTCGATACCGGCGCGGGCAACGGCAAGGATCGTCCCGGCATTCCGATCTTCGGCAATCTCGCGACGCCATTTCTTGCGGAGTTGGAGGCGGCAGGGTTCGCAGCAAGCGATATCGACAAGGTCTTCTGCACGCATCTTCACATCGACCATGTGGGGTGGAACACCGAATGGCGCGAGGACAGCTGGCTGCCGACCTTCCCCAACGCGCGCTACTATTTCCCGCGCGCGGACGAAGCGGCCTGGAATCCCGAAAAGCCACTTTACGCGACCCTCGCCGGTGCCGGGGTCAACGCTAATGTCTTCGAGGACAGCGTCCTGCCGATCATCGACGCGGGCCTCGCCGAACTGATCGACGATGGCGCCGAGATCGCCCCCGGGATGCGCGCCTGGACCTTTCCGGGGCACACGCCCGGTCACATGGTCCTCGAAGTCGAGGATCAAGGTCAGGTTGCACTCTTCACCGGCGACATATTGCATCACCCGATGCAGGTGCTGCGCCCCGATTGGAACAGTCTCTATTGCGAGGACAGGGTGCAGGCGGCCGCGAGCCGGCGGCATCTGCTCGAGCGCGCGAGCGCCAGGGGAGCGCGCATCGTCCCCGCGCATTTCGGGGCCCCTCATTCGTTGTTCGTGGCGCGCGCCGATGACGGGTCATATCGGCCGCGTTTTGCATCGCATTGACCGAGGCGCTGCGATGACCGAGCTTCCCTTGCCGCCCTTTTCGCCCGGCGATGCGTCGCTGAAGGCCGATCCCTACGACGCCTTTGCCCGGCTTCGCGAGCAGGATCCGATTCACCGGTCCGCGCATGGCTATTGGGTGGTCAGCCGTTACGACGACATACGCTCGGTCCTGATGAACCGCGAGGCGTTCGGGCAGGGCGATTTTGTCGAGAATATTCGCCTTTTCTATGGCCCGGATTTCGATGTGATGGGACAGCGAGGCTATAAATGGCTGTCCGAGGTGTTTCTGATGCAGGACCCGCCGCATCACACGCGCGTGCGCGGACAGGTGACGGGGGCGCTGACCGCACGGCGGGTTCGCGCCATGGAGCCGCGGATTCGTGAAATCACCGATCGCTTGATCGACGATTTCGCCGCCGACCGTGAAGGCGATCTGATCGCGCGCTTCGCTTATGAACTTCCGGTCCGCGTCATGTGCGACATGCTCGGCATTGATCCCGAAGATGCCCGTCTCAAGACGGTAATCGATGCCATTGCGCAAAGCTTCATCGTCTTTGAAGCGCGCGCGCTCACCGACGCGGAACTGGCAACCGCGAATAGGCAGATCGCCGTGCTGCAGCAATTTTTCGAGACGCTGTTCGACGAGCGAAAGGCGGCGCCCAGGGACGATCTCGCCACCGCGCTAGTCCAGGCCGGAGGTGCCGAGGATGCGCTTTCGCACGATGAACTGGTCACCGTCGCCATCGGCCTGTTCGGGGCTGGCTTTGAGACGACCGCGCACATGATCGGCAACGGCCTGCTCTGCTTCAGCCGCTTTCCCGATCAATGGCGGCGTCTTGTCGGCGAACCGGAAACCCTTGCTGCAGGCGTGGTCGATGAAGTGCTGCGCTACGAAAGCTCGCTCATTGCAACCTATCGCACCGCACTGCGAGCAACCGAAATCCGCGGACAGTCGATCGCGCAGGGCGAGAAGGTTCTCACCCTCATCGGCGCCGGAAACCGTGATCCGCGGCTGTTCGACGATCCCGACCGCTTCGATATCGGTCGCGGCAATGCGGCTCGGCACCTCAGCTTTGGCGGCGGCATTCATTTTTGCGTCGGCGCCGAACTGGCCCGGCTCGAGGGCCGGATCGCCTTCGAAAGGCTGGCGACGCGCCTGCCGGGGCTGACCGTCGACGTCGACGCGCCGGCATGGCGCGAGGGATTTCTGTTCCGTGGCATGAGCGCGCTTCGCGCGCAGTGGTGACGCGTCAGGGCGTGACGATGATCTTTCCGATCCGCGTACCCGACGCGAGAGCGCGTAGCGCGGCGGGGGCGTCGGACAGCGCGAAGCGCTGATCGATGACGGGCCGGATCCGGCCGCACTCGGCAAGGCGGAAGATGATGGCGAGGATCGTCCGCACCCGCGCCGGATCGCTTTCGCCAAGATAGCGCGCATCCACGCCCGCCAGTTCGCCCGACTTGAGCAGCGGCAGATTGGCAGGAAGCTGCGGGATTCCGTCACCCGACGCGAAGCCGACGACCAGGTGCCGGCCATGTTTGGCGAGCGAGCGGAAGCAGGGCTCGAACAGCGCGCCGCCGACCGGATCGAACACGCGATCGATCCCGCCGGGATAGCGGGTCTTGAGGTCGGCGCGCCAGTCGGGATTGCGATAGTCGAGCACCAGCTCGGCGCCGAGGCCCGCAACATGGCGTATCTTGGCGTCTCCCGAGGCCAGGGCGGCGACGCGGCCGCCGCTGGCATAGGCGAGCTGGACCGCCGCCGATCCCACCCCGCCCGATGCTCCGGTCACGAGCAGCGACTGGCCTGCTTCATATTGGCCGCGATCGAAAAGCCCGTAATAGGCCGTCAGGAAGTCGAGGATAAGTGCCGAAGCGCCTGCGGCATCAAGGGCATCGGGCACCGCCACGCTGCTTGCGGCGCTGACGATCGCCTGTTCGGCAAGCCCGCCGCCGAATTGCCAGCTCGCGATGCGCTGGCCTTCCGTAAAGCCCTCGACATCATCGCCCACCGCCTCGATGCGACCGACAATCTCGCCTCCCGGAATGAAGGGCAACGAGGGCTGCACCTGGTAAAGGCCGCGCATCACGAGTGCATCGACAAAACCGAGCGCGGTCGCTTCGACATGGACGCGGATTTGACCGGGACCCGGCGGGAGGCTGGCCCGCTCCTCAATCGCGAAATCCTCGATCGCGCCGAGGCGGCGGCCTTGAAAGACTTTCATCGGTTTTGGCCTCGCCGCCGCCTAACCGGCTTCGGCGCGGGCATCGAGCCCGTCGCTGTCCTGCCGCCCGAAAGCCAGGTCGTCCGCATTGGGCGAGCGGGTCATGCGCCAGAAGGCATCGTTACGCCACGGCGTGATTGCAATCACGCGGCCCTTCGCGTTTCGGTACCAGTTCTCGGTCCCAGGATGCGTCCACACGAGCTTCTCATGCGCTTCGTCGATCTGCCGCCGATAGTCCTGATAAACCTCATCCTTCACCTCGACCGTTGCGGCCCCGCGGGCGGCGCTTGCAAGAACGACCTCGCCCGCAAAATGCATCTGGTTTTCGATGTTGCGGATCATGCTGCCGCCATGGCCCGAACCGACATTGGGACCGAGCAGAATGAACAGATTGGGAAAGCCCGGCACCAGTGTCCCGAGATAGGCAGCGGCGTCATCTTCGCCCCAGATGTCGCGCAGCAACGCGCCGTTCCGTCCGATCACCTCATAGGAGCCGAGAACGCGGGTGGTCTGGAATCCGGTCGCAAGAATGATGACGTCGGCTTCGACCTCGATCCCCGACGACGAGATCAATCGATTCCCCTCCACCCGCGCCAGATGTTCGGGAATCAGCTGGACATTGGGCTTGAGGAGCGTGCGATACCAGCCGTTGTCGAGCAGCATCCGCTTCGCGAAGGGCGGATAGTCGGGAAGCACATCCGCTATCAGGTCGGGCCGCTCGGCCAGCTGCTCTTCGACGTAGCGGGTGAAATGGCGGCGGTGACCATCGTTGATCGCATTGACCGCGCGTTCGGGGTGCGGCCAGCCGGGATCGCGTCGAAGCGTGCCATGGACGCGGTCATTGAACGTCCACGACAGACGCTGTTCGAGCCAGGCCCGATAGAGCGGCACGGCCTGCATCAGATAGCGCACGCCGTCGGGAACCGATTTGCGGAACTGCGGAAACGGCGCCGCCCATTGTTTCGACCGCGCAAAAAGGGTGAGCGAACGCACCTCGTCGGCAATCGCCGGAGCAACCTGCATGCCCGATGCGCCATTGCCGATCACCGCGACCCGCTTGCCCGAAAGATCGGCGCCTTGCGGCCAGCGGCTGGTGTGGATCACTTCGCCCTCAAAGCCGTCGAGACCTTCGATGCTCGGATATTGGGGGATGTTGAGAATGCCCACCGCGCTGAAGAGATAGTCCGCGCGATGCGCGGCCGTGCTGCCATCGGGCTTCGAGACCACGACCTCCCACTGCTGCGCGTCGTCGATCCACCGCGCCGACTCGACCTTCGAATTGAACTGTGCGTGCGCTGCCAGCCCATATTCGCGCGCGGTTTCGAGAAGATAATTCTCGATCTCGTCGCGCAGCGGGAAATATTTCGACCAGTCGTTGGGCCGACATGAGAATGTATAGGTCAGCGAAGGCGTATCGACCCCGCATCCCGGGTAGCGATTCTCGAACCAGGTGCCGCCGAAATCCTCGTTCTTCTCGAACAGCACATAATCGATGCCCAGCCGCTGAAGCTCGATCCCGGCGCAAATGCCAGAGATTCCGCCTCCGATCACGATCGCCGACTTGGTCTTGAGCAAGGGTGGTATCGCACGCGGCGTCGGCGCGTACAGCATCCCGGCGGCGACGATATCGCCATATTCCTCGGGAACATGCTCGGTCATTGCCACGCTCAGCATCCTGGCGAGATGCGCATTGTCGGGCCGCGGCAGGGCGAGCGGCGTGCCCGTCAGCCAGGCCTTGATTGCCAGCCGTGCGGCTTCGCGCACCTCGCGCTGGATGTCCTCGGGCAGCTGGCCGCTGTCATTGTCATCGAGGCCCGGTGCGCGTGCCGGCCGATAGGGATCTTCGAGCCACTTTTCCTCGCCGGTCATCTGGTGAAGCAGCATCAGCAGGGCAGGGATATTTGCCTGCTCCACCCCCGATTCCAAAAGCGGCCAGTCGATCCGGTCCGCAGCGATCGGCCGGTCGGTTATCGGTTGGGTCATCTGACAAATATCCTGAAAAAAGCGGAAAAACGGGCGCGTGCGCCGGCTACGACGCCGGTGAAGCGAGGGCGGTGCCCCGCGCGCGATGCGGAGGCCGGAAGGATCATGGCGAGAAGGATTCGCGGCGAACCCGCAGACCGGCCGCCTCGCGATCCCAGGTGTCGTGCGTGACGCCCTCGCGCCGCAGATCGGTCTTCAACACTTTTGCCGACGGCGTCTTCGGCAGTTCGTCCAACACGCGAAAATAGCGCGGGACCATGAAATAGGGCATGGCTTCGATCAGGAATTGCGCGAGCGCGCGGCAGTCAATCGACCGGCCGGGCACCGGTGCGACAATGACCATCACCTCATCCTCGGAATATTCGCTCGGCACGGCGATAGCAGCCGCCTCGCGAACGTCGGGGTGGCGGCAGACTTCGGCCTCGACTTCGAAGGACGAGATATTCTCGCCCCGGCGCCGGATCGCGTCTTTGACCCGGTCGACAAAATAATAATAGCCATCCTCGTCACGGCGAAAGGCGTCGCCGGTGTGAAACCAGCCGTTGCGCCACGCCGCCGCGGTCGCCTCGGGGTTCGCATTATAGCCGCTGTTCATCGCCCAGGGCCGGTCGGTGCGGACGAGCATCTCGCCGATCTCCCCGATGGCGACCTCGCAATCATCGCCGTCGACGAGGCGGACCTCGACCCCCGGGCGCACCCGCCCGCAGGTGCCGACCTTCGCCGGATTGGCTTCCGACACGATCGGCGAGGAAATCTCGGTCATGTTGAAGATCGTGTAGATATCGATTCCGAACCTCTCGGTGAAGGCGGGCGCATCGCCGGTCAACGGCACCATGAAGGCCTTCTTGACCCCGTGGTCGCGGTCCTGCGCGGCCGGAGGCGCCTTGAGCAGGAATGTGGCCATGACGCCGAGCAGAAAGACGACGGTGGCGCCGGTTCGCTTTGCAACTGCCCAGAATTCGTCGGTCGAAAAATTGTCGATCAGCGCGACCGAAGCGCCGCGCGCGAGCATGACGAACGGCGGCCCCATCCCGCCGATGTGAAAGATCGGCGCGACACACATATAGCGGTCGTCCTCGCCCACCATCGGCCAGCTTTCGGGTCCGGCATTCGAGAACATGTGAAGATAGGACGACAGGACGCCCTTCGAGGGACCCGTCGTGCCCGACGTGTAGATGATCGACTGGATGTCCCAGGGTTCGATCGGTCGTTCGAGCGGCAACCCGTCCGAGGGGTCGCCTTCCACATTGTCGTAACGCACCACCGGAAGAGGGGCTTGCGCCGCGGTGCCGGCCGTCGTGACAACAAGACGTTCGAGACCGCCAAGATCGACTTCGGCGAGACGCGGTACAAGATCGGGGTGAACCAGCAGAAGCCGCGCCGACGCGTTGGCAAGCACATGCTCGAGCAAGCCGCCCCGATAAGCGGTGTTGAAAGGCACGAAGACGGCGCCGAGGTAGTTGATCGCATAAAAGGCCAAAAGCGCGTCGGGCCCATTTGGCAGCCACACCGCCACATGATCGCCCTGCTTGACGCCGAGCGCGCGCAGGCCGGCGGCCTTGGCGCGAACTCGGGCGTGGATGTCGGCAAAGCTCCATTCGGACCCGTCCGGAAAGACGATATGCGCCTTGTCGGGCCGCTCGGCCGCCCAGCGGTCGAGCAGGTAGCGCAGCACGCATTCGTCGCGATTGGGAATGCGCGGATCCTGAAAGTCTCTCGCTCGCGCGGCGTCCGGCATAGTCACCCCTCTGTCTTCCTTGGCTATCGTCCCGGCTCCGGCCATCGTCAGGCGGCGCGCCGAAGGATTTCGAGGATGTCGGCGGCCGAGGTGACCGGCCGGGGATTGGTGCGGCCCCAGATGTCGAGAAGCGTATATTCGGCGACCTGCTGGAAGCGGCTTTCGTCTACCCCCACCTCGCTCAGCCTCCGCGGCATTCCCAGCCCCGCGATGAAGGCATCGAGCGCTGCCGAAGCGCTCGCATGCTCGCCCCCGAGCACCGCGAGCGTGCGCGCCTGACGGCTTGCATCATGCTCGGCGTTCCACGCCAGGACATAAGGCGACATCACGCAGGAGGTATATCCGTGCGGGACATCGCAGGTGCCGCCCAGAATATGGCCAATTGCGTGGCTTGCGCCCATTGGAACGCCGCCGATGATGCTGATCATCGACTGCCATGCGCCGATCTGGCATTTCAGGCGGCCTTCGAGATCGCCCGGATCCGCCTTCACGCGCGGCAGCCCCTCGACAAGCAGTCGCAGGGCGCTTTCGGCAAGACCGTCGGCAAAGTCGTTCGACTGGTAGGAGGACAAGGTCTCGACCGCATGGTCTACCGAACGGACGCCGGTCGAGAGCCAGAGCCATTCGGGCGTGTGGCGCGTGATGGCGGGATCGAGAACGACCATGACGGGCGCCATGTTGCGGTGCTCATAGCCCTGCTTGTGCTGGGTGACCTCGTCGGTGGCGCCCGACAGCGCGTTGAACTCTCCGCCGGAAAGCGTGGTCGGCACGCAGATGACCGGAATATCGGGACCGATCGTGATCGGGTTGATCACCTCGCCTGCATCGGTGACAAAGGTGCGCAGCGGTTCGAACGCCTCGACGCTTCGCACATCATGCTTGATCAGCAGGGCGACGATCTTTGCACTGTCGGTGACTGAACCTCCGCCGACCGAGACAATCAGGTCGGCACCCGCGGCGCGCGCGGCATCGGCGGCGTTGAGGACATCGCTGCGCGGCGCGTGCGGCGCGACCCCGCTGAAGGTTGCGGCATGACGGTCGCCAAGCGCCGCCTCGATCAAGCCGATTTCGCCGGTTTGTTCGCGCAGCGTCGCCGATGCCAGCAGAAAAACCTTGTTGCACCCCATCTTGGCGGCCTGGTCGGCAATCGCCTCAGCCGTGGGGACGCCCATGGTAACCCGCTCGGTCCGGGTGAAGCGCAATTCGCTCGGGGTGATCTTAGACATGATCTCGCTCTCCTCTGATCGTCCGGTCTGCGCCGGTCTGGTGAATCAGATAGTGACAGGAGAAGCGTATACTGGCTAGTATATTTTTCAACTGATGGGAATATGGGCGGCGAGCCCGCCAAGGGAGACGGATGACAAACCTATGATAGAAAAAGAAAATGGCTCTGCGCCGCCGGCTGCCGGTATTCGGATTCTGGAATTTTCCGGGCTTGGCCCGACGCCTTTTGGCGCCATGCTGCTCGCCGATCTGGGCGCCGACATCCTGCGCATTGAACGCTTCGGCGCCGGGCGTCCGCTTGGCGGCGATCCGCAGTTCGACTTTCTTTATCGCAACCGCCCCTCGGTGGCGGTCGATTTGAAATCGCCCGAAGGACACAATCTCGTTCGCGAACTGGCAATGAAGGCAGACGTTCTTATCGAAGGGTATCGACCGGGCGCGATGGAACGGCTCGGACTCGGTCCCGAAATACTCTGCGAAGCCAATCCGCGTCTGATTTATGCGCGCATGAGCGGGTGGGGGCAGGCCGGCCCTCTGGCGTCGCGCGCAGGACATGACATCAACTATCTCGCGCTCGCCGGCGCCCTCTATCCTATCGGGCCGAGTGACGCGCCGCCGACGCCGCCGCTCAATCTGGTCGGTAACTTTGGCGGCGGCGGCACATTCCTCGCCATGGGGGTGCTCGCTGCGCTGGTCGAGCGGCAGCGCTCGGGCAAGGGCCAGATTCTCGACGTGGCGATGGTCGACGGTATTTCGGTTCTGCTGACCCAGATGGCGGGCTGGATGCAGATGGGCCTTTGGAAGCGGGAGCGCACCGGCAATCTTCTCGACGGAAGCGCCTATTTCTATCGCTGCTATGAAGCCGCCGATGGCCGGCACATGGCTGTAGGCGCGCTCGAGCGCGAGTTCCATGATGCGTTTCTGGCGGGGCTTGGTCTCGACCCCGGGGATTTTCCCGACTATCTCAACCCCGACGTCTGGCCCGACCGCACGCGCCGGATCGAGCCGATATTCCGCTCGCGTTCGCACCGCGAATGGTGCGCAATTTTCGATCGGCTCGATGCCTGCGTCTCGCCAGTGCTGACCTTTGACGAGGCGGCCGATCATCCCGCGAATCGCGCGCGTGAAGCGCATGTTCATTCGGGCCGCTCATTGCAACCGGCACCCGCGCCGCGATTTTCGCGGTCCATCCTCCGGTCACCAAGCCCCGTGGTTTCGAGGCCCGATTTGCCCGGCAGCCTGATCGACTGGGCTGTCAGCGAAAATGAAATCCGATCGCTGCAGCAAAAGTCCATCATAGAATAGCTGCGCGGATTTCAGCGGCCGCCGGAAACTTGATCTCCGCCGAGCTCCTTCTGCCGACAGGCATTCAGCGCTCAGATGAGCATTGTTGCGATCCAAGTGGTTTCGGTGTCCTGCGATGACCGCTTTTGGTGGATGCACGCAATTCGTCCGGGCTCGTTGCAGCCGATTATCCGAAGACTTCAGATCGAGAGCTTCGCGTCCCCCTCGACAATGCGCTGTTCGAGCCTGGGCTGTGCCCCTGGCTGCCACATTTGGGCGTGGTGCGAGACGCGGTAGCGAAGCGGACCGCCATCGGCGGTTTTCGCCCGCGCGATCGGGCGGACGATGCACACGAACTCGGTTTCGATGGTGTCGGGCCCTGCGCTGACAATTGCATAGCCGTGACCGGCCATGTCGACGAATTCGAGATGGGGCGCAACGTCGGGATTGGTCAGCGCCCGGGCGGCTTCGATGTCGCCGTTCGCCGCATATTCGAGCGCCGCGCGCACCCCGCGCTTGATTGTGAGGTTGATCGTGTGCTCGGGCGGAGCGCCTTCGACCTTTCGAACATAGAGCGGGCGCAAGGCCGATTCCTTGAAGAACTCGGCAGCTTCGCCAAGGCCGGGAGCGGATATCGAACCGGTGATGAAGCTGAGCCCGACCGGCGCGAATTCCGCGGGCGGCAGGGCAGGCGCTGCATATCCGGCCCAGAAGCTGTGGCGGTCGCCGGAAACCGTAACGAAGCCCGGGATCTTCGCGTCGCGAACGAGATCGTAGATTTCGGCGCGTTCGGCGAAGGCTCCGCTCATATCGCCGCCGCCGAAGGTGCCATAATCCCTGCCCGGCCATCGGTCCTTCACCAGCCCCTCGGGCAGGTTCTGGGGATCGGTGCGCATGTCGAGCGTGCCGTTGGTCGCGCCCCAGATCTTCCAGGTCGCAGTCGACTGGGTCAGCCGCGCCTTGAGCCACGCCTTTTGTTCCCGGCCGAGCACAGTATGCGCGGGTTCGTCCTTGCGATAATTGGGAATGTTCCTGTCGCCGATCGCGATGATCGCAGGCGGCTTGCCGCCCGCATAATCCCGCCCGCCGTCGACGATTTCCAGCCACTCTTGCGGGATCACCGGATAGTCGCCGGAGTCGAGCGCCGCCGCCTCGGGCCGATCGGTGGGGTCCGCCGCCTTGTAACTGTGCAGGTCGGTCAGGATCAGATCGACATGCTTGCCGTACCGCAGCGCGCGGTAGGTCGTCATGCTGCCGACCGCGATGCGGTTGTTGATTTCGGTGCCGAAGCCATCGTCGTCGAACGTGTCGATCGCGGCCTTTTCGACGGCAGGCGGGCTAAACTGCTCCAGCGCGGCGCCGGATGCCTTGCGAACGCGCGAGGGGATATATTCCCACCACGCCTGGTTGGCCGCGACGCGCAGCGGCTGCGCGGGCTCGACGGTGGCGCCATATTTGATGAAGCTCTGCCAGCCCTGCCAGGAGAATTCGTGATTGTCGCCCATGCACACGAAAGGAAGATAGGCCCGTGCATCCTGGATATCGGGATCGTCGATATGCGCGCGATAGACGTGGCGGTAGCCGGCGAGATTGGTCGGCACATAGAAATTGCCGACCTTGCGCGCGTCGGGAATGTGGCCGAGATCATAGACCGTGCGCGAATAGCGGTGCGGCGTTTCTTCAGGATATTCGACCACTTCGTAGATGAAGTCGCCGAGATGGAGCACAAAGCCGAGCTTGCGGTCGGCCGCCGCGCGCTCGTCCTCCCAGATCATGCGGGCGTAGGCGTTCTGCGCGCCTTCGTTGACGCTGTTGCAGGACACGAAGGCAAAGCGAACGGGTCGCTGGTCGCTGGCGCGCGGGGCCGTGATTGTCCGCCCGATCCGGCTGCCCGCGCCGCTTTCATCGGCGAAACGGTACCAATAGACCGTCGCCGGCGAGAGTCCGCCGACCAGCGCCCGGCACGTCCAGTCGGCGGCCGCCAGCACCGGCGTGCGCGCCGCCGCGACGACGCGGCGAAAGTCCGGATCGAGCGCCACCTCGACGGTCAGTTCATGACGGTCGCCCGCGTCGAACGGCCGCCGGGTCCACAGGACGATGCTATGTTCGTCCGGGTCGCCCGACGCCACACCCTGGGGAAAAAGGCGGCGATCCTCTCGCCATGCCATTTGCGAGGGCGCCGCGGACAGACGGGACGCCCAGATGCCGCTGATCCCGATCGAAGCCGCACCCGCCATAAATTTCCGTCGGTCCATTGCTTGTCCCCCTCCTGACCCGTGCCGATCACGTCGTGATGCAAACTCTAGCCGGGTTGGCCAGACCCGAAAGATTTAGGTCACGAGCGCCCCTGACTTTTCGACCAAGGGTGGAATGCGAGCGGCGCGCGGCTGGCAGAAGGGCAGACGGCGGCGTCGGATGCGTATCTAAGGGGCCTAGGAGAACCCGGGTCGGGAGTTTGTCCCGCGCGCGCGGCCTGGCTTTCACGATGACGGTCGCGCAATCGAAATGGGAAGAGCGGAGATCCGGGTTGGCGGCCGCGGCCCCCATGCCGAACGGATCGCTCTTGCTGACTTTCACCGAAAAGAGACCATCCTCCAGGCACGATCAGAAGACGGCCGCAATGACTCAATCCGCGTTCCATTCGAAGACATCAAGCTGGGAACAGCCTTGCGTGTGCAACGGATCTTTGAAGGCAAACTGCTTTGCCTCGTCGAGGCTGGCGGCAATCAATATATAGGCGCCGCCGGATTGGTCGGTGAAGGGGCCGGCGCATTCGAGCCGTCCTGCATCGCGCAGGCGGTCGAGAAAGGCATAGTGCTCCCCAAGCACTTCTCCACGAAATTCCGGCGTTCGCCGTGAAAGGACGAGGTACTTCATCATCAGGTTCCTTTTCTTTCGGTGATGGCGTACGAAATCCAGTCTTCCATCGCTCAAATCTTCCTGCTCAGGGTCAGAACGTCAGCAAGACGGAACCGGTGGTTCGTCCGGCCTCGAGGGCAGAATGCGCCTTGGCCACGTCGGCCAAGTCAAATTGCGCGCCGATCTCGACGTGCAGTCCGGCTTCCAGTTCTTCGAACAATTCGGCCGCGGCATTCCGATAGGAATCAAGGTCGGCCATATAGGCAAGGACGCTGGGCCGGGCCAAGGCGAGCGACCGCCGCGGGCCCAGTTCGGATATATCGATTGCCGGGAGCGACCCCGAGGCTTGGCCCACACTAACCACCAGGCCAAAGGGTCGGACGCAATCGAGGGTTCGCAGCAAGACGTCGCCCCCGATACCGTCGAAGGCGACATCGACGCCCCGGCCGCCGGTGATGTTCAGAACCTCGCGGACAAAATCGCTCTCTTTGTAAAGCACCGCATGGTCGAGACCGAAGCTCTTGGCCAGCGCCGCCTTTTCGGGCGAGCCGACGGTCCCGATGACGCTTGCTCCGAGTTTGCGCGCCCACTGGCTCAATATCAGGCCAAGGCCGCCTGCGGCGGCATGAATGAGGATGATATCTCCAGGCGAGATGCGTGCAACGCGCGTCAGCAGCATGTGCGCCGTGATACCGCGCAACATGGAAGCCGCAGCGACCGTATCCGAGATATGTGACGGGAGCGGCACCGCCCGGTTTGCCGCCAGCAGGCGCGTTTCGGCATAGCCGCCCATCGGCAGGCCCGCCCAAGCGACCCGGTCGCCCCGACGAAGATGGGTGACGCCATCGCCCAGCGCTTCGACCACTCCGGCCCCTTCGACACCGAGGACGGCGGGCAGGTTGGCTATGGGGTAGAGACCGGTTCGGTGATAGATGTCGACATAATTTACCCCCGCTGCGACGTGACGGAGGCGGATCTCGCCGGGACCAGGATCGCCGACATGCTGGTCATCGACGCGCAGAACAGCCGCATCCCCCACGGCGTGCATTTTCACCACTCGTGCCATCTTCTCGCTCCTTCGCTTTGGAAGCGGGCTGCTTAGGGCATGGGAGCGCGCACAGTAATTCCTTTAGTATGCCCAGTTATTGTGCAAAAATGCACAGATGCAGTGGGATGATCTGAAATATTTTCTGGCGCTTTTCCGGTCGGGGACGCTCTCGGCCGCGGCGCGCACTCTGGGCGCAGAACACAGCACGGTCGCGCGCCGTATTGCGTCGCTCGAAGAAGGGCTTGGCATGCGTCTATTCGAACGGTCCGGTCGCGGATTCAGCCTTACGGCCGAAGGCGAGGCGATCGCGGATATTGCGGCGCGCGTCGAAGAGGAAACCCTCAACATCGCGCGCGTGGCGCAAGGCCGGCAGTCCGATCTGGCAGGCGTGGTGCGCATCAGCGCGCCGCCCACATTCGCCAGCCGATTTATCGCGCCCCGCCTGACGGCGCTTCGGCGCCGATATCCCGGGATCGAGCTCGAACTTGCCGGCGACAGCCGCGCCATCAGCTTGTCGCGCCGGGATGCCGATATCGCGATCCGTCTCAGTCGGCCGACGACGGGTTCGATCGTGACGCGGCGTGTCGGAACGATGGCTTTCGGTCTTTATGGCCAGCGGGACTATCTTGCGAAAGCCGCAGC
Organism: Sphingopyxis sp. P1IMeth2; assembly: GCF_900185685.1. NCBI lineage: Bacteria > Pseudomonadati > Pseudomonadota > Alphaproteobacteria > Sphingomonadales > Sphingopyxidaceae > Sphingopyxis > Sphingopyxis sp. P1IMeth2. The sequence goes on along the minus strand of NZ_FYAT01000001.1, from coordinate 665,348 downwards.
CTGCGACCGCGATTTTCTCGGCTATGACGATAGCCTCGATCATGTGCTCCAACAGCAATGGCTGCGACGTCTGGAGCCGGACTTGCGCCTGGCATTTCGCAGCAACGAATTGACCACGCTGCACGAAGCGGCGGCTACCGGGATGGGTTTGGCGGTTCTGCCGCGTTTTCTCGGCGACCCCGACGAGCGGCTCGCGATGGTGGCCACACCCTCACCGCCACCGAGCCGCGAGCTTTGGCTGCTTGTTCATCCCGATCTTCGTCGGTCTCCGCGCATCCGGGCGGTCCTTGATCATATTGTGGACATTGTCCTTGCCGGGCGCGCGATACTCGATCCCGAGGGGGCAGCGAGCGATTAAAAGGCGATGACGGCCAGATCCGTGGGCAGTTCCTTATGCCGCGTATCGACGCCCGATGTTGTGGGGCCGGTCCACCCGCCGGGGTTTTCGAGAATATCGAGCGACGGCGCATAGCCTTCCAGCCGGAAGGTGCGAAACGCGAAGGGCAGACCATCTGCACCCAGCGGCGAGGCTGCATCGGCGACATGGATATGAAGGTGCGGAGCATCGGATTGCCCCGAGTTGCCGAGCGCCGCGAGCACCTCGCCCATGCGCACCCGCTCGCCTTCCTTCACTCTGATGCTGCCGGGCTTGAGATGTCCGTAAAGGACGCGCTTTCCACCCGGCAGCCGCAGGACGATATGATTGCCGGCAATCGTATCGAGGCCGATCTTGATAGCAGGCGGGGCCAGGGGTTGGTTGTCGGGCAAGCCATCAAGGATGCGCTCGACGACCGCATCGGCGACCGCCAGAACCGGTTCGCCATATCCGGACCAACTTTCGTTCCTCGAAGGATCGCCCGTAAAGGCACGGCCATGCGCATCGACCTTCACGAAGTCGATTGCATAGCGCTGCGCGATCCGGGCCTGGCCATCCACGACCGCGATCGTTCGGCGGTGATCGGAATCGTTCGACAGCGCATTGGCTGCGAGCCAGTGGCCTGGCCCAAGAGGCGCGTTCACCGCGAGCGGAGCCTCGCCGCTCACCGTCAGTGGCGGGGCTTCCAGAATAGTGCGCGATGGGTCGGGCGGCCCGCTTGATGCCGATGCCACATGGATATGGTGACCAAGACGCAACCCGGCCCCTGTCCCCTTGGGAACCGCCGTGTCGAAATAGACCATGACAAAGCTGCCAGGCCCGATCTGAAGACGGTCGGCGCCCTCTTTCTGCTGTCCGGGCGTCGCAATCATCGTCGCTAAATCCTTCGCCGCAAATGCGCCGAGTGGACGGCCGCCGTTGCTGTCGAAGACGTCGATTTCCGTCAGGATGATCGTGCGCCCCGAATAGTTGGTCAATCGCATCTCGTAGAGAAGATGGTCGCGGCCGGACGCCTCGACCGGCGCAGGCGCTTTACCGAACTCAACATCAAGGGGGACTACCGAGGGCGCCGGCTCTTGACGGGCGGCGGCAATCTCACTGCCTAACAAGGAGGGCGCTATGGTGCTGCATAGCAGCAACAAGGCGAACTTCACCCGAGCCATAGTTGCGATACTCCCATCACTTTGCTGCCAAATCGACATCCGCTCAGCGCCGCGTAAATGCCGGCAGATCGCCGATCTGCCGATGGAATCGGGCAATTTCTCTCGCCTCCCCGGACGTAAGCTTCGCCCTCGTCACGGCTTCGTCGATGCTCGAAAAGCGCGCGCTGTCGCGCGCCTTTACCAGCCGCGATGCGAGATCGCGCTTGCCTGCGAGGAGATAGGCGAGGCTGGTAGCGTCGGCCGTATTGAGGTCGACCACCAAGGGGTCAGTCAATTTCTCGTCCCACGGCGCCGCGGGAATATGGACGTCGGGGTTCGTCATCCAGAGTTCCGGAGCGAGGTGCGCATCAAGCGCGAGCTTTCCCGCCGCGACTTGATCGGTGGCTGCGGCGAAGGCCTGGCGATAGGGCGGCAAATCGCGAAGAAAGTCGGCAAGCTTGCCATGCGCACCGGAACAGGAAAGCCGGGCAGTGGCGTCGCGCAAGTCCGCGCTCGCCGTCGCGCCGCCGGTGGCCTCGAGAAAAATACGAGTGACCTGCTTTGCATCGTCGGGATAGAGCCGGGCCCAGTCGCGAACCAGGTCGACCAGCGGCGCGCGGCCATGCCAGTCCGCGCGCCGAGCGAGAATCGTGAACAGCTTTTCGTAGCGAGCGAGCAAAGCCTCGCGCGTCATGCTTTTTGCGAGGAGCCGGTAGAAGATGCTCGCGGCGACGCCTTCGGACGCCATCTGCGCCTCGCCCGATCTGACGCTGCAGGGGTCTAATGAATAATCGGTTTGCGCGAGGCGCCATCCCTCGATCCCCGAAGCTTGCGCGTCCGACCGGACCGATCCGAAGAGAAAGCCGCCTTGCGGGATCGCCGTCTCGCGCAGCCAGGTCTCGCGGCGGCTGAGCCAATAGTCGGCGGGCGATGGCGCCACGAACCGCGCGCGGGCGCGAAACCCCTCCGATGCCGTCAATGCCAGCGCCAGGGGCTGGAAATGTTCACCGAAACCCTCGTCGAAGGCGGTCGTCGGATCGGTCGTGACAAGCACCGAATGGCCATTTCGCGACAGCGTCGGCGGGATCGGGCCAAGGAGCCGGCGCAAAAGCACATGGCCGAATTCATGCGCGAGCACCTCTTCGAACTGGCCGTCGGCGATACTGGCTTCATCGACCGTGAGATCGATGAAATAGTCGCGGCAAAGTGCGCGGCGCCCCTTGCCGTCCTCGATGAACAGGTCTTTGCGGGCGAAACCGCCGTCTTCGTCGGAAAGATAGACGATGATGCCGCCGCCGATCGAGGGGCAGTCGAACGTCTGCCGGCTTCTGGCCCGCGCCATCCGATCGAGATCGGGAAGCAGGGCAGCGACCCCGCTCGCCGTCGCTGCGAGTAGCCTGCGTTTCAACGGGCCTTCGGCGATCGGCATGCCAACCGGCAGCTCCCGGCCATCAGACAGCCGCTCGGTGATGGCCTGGCCCGCCGCATCCCGTGCCGGAACGAGAAAGGTCATTTCACCTTCGAGCGCTTGCGCCGGCGCCGCAACGGAGAGTCCGAAAAAGGTCAGTGATGAAAGAATAGTTTTGAACATCGCGGTTTCGATTCGCAGGGCGTCAGAACGGCCACACTGTATTGCTTGATTAATACAGGCGCAAGGCTTGGAATCGCGGTTTTGGCAACAATTCACGGTCGCTCCCGAGGCAGGAATTGAAGTCTGGGCGTCGATGCCCCTTCCCGAAACTCGGTCCTCGGAGCAATGGACGGGCTGGAGAAGCGGCGGCGCCACGCCCGGCATTGAAAGAACGTCGGCGCCGAGCAGCTATTTTGCGGCGTTGGCGTTGCGGCTTTTCTTGCCGCTACGCGGGCCTGTTTACGGATATTCGACCGTCACCGGAATGCGGCCGCGGTAATCCCCGTCGGTGGCGCCGGCAACCTGCAGCCGTCCGCCGAAGCGGAAGACGAGGCGGCCGTCGGGGCCGAGCCGCGGCGCCGCGCCCAGGTCGGTTGCCAGCCCGGTCACGCGCGCGCTCGCGCCGCTGCCGCTCTCCAGATCGACCGACGGGGGGAGAGTGACACGCACTTCGGCGCCGGGCTCGCCGCTGACAGTGACGACGCCGGTAACCGCAAAGCCGCCGAGGTCGCGCACGTCGCCGCGCAGGCGGCGCGCGCCGGTGAGCGGATCGATCTCGATCTCGCCGCCGCTCGCGCCGACCGCGACGCGGCCCAGGTCGAGCTGGGTGTCGACCTCGACGCGCAGCGGCATGCTCGCCTTGCGCGCCACAATCGCGGCATCTTTGCCGTCTTGGCGGCACAATTGGCACTGGGCGGCCAAGGGGGCAGGCGGCGCGCCGAACAGCAGGAGGGCAAGGAGGAGACGCATTATCACCCCTTCGGCATAGCGCGATCGTGGTTAATCGGCGGTAAAGCAGGCCACGCTACCCCTTGCGGGGGCGCGGCATCGCGCCGATATTCAGGTCATCATGCGGCGCCCTTCCCCACCCCCGTGCGCCGCCCAGGAGTAGCCCATCATGACCGACAAGCAACTCGACCCAATGGCCCATCATGTACTGCGCGAAGGCGGCACCGAGCGCGCTTTCACGGGCAAATATACCGATTTCAAGGGCGACGGCCTCTATCGCTGCGCCGGTTGCGGCACGCCGCTGTTCGACAGCCGCACCAAATATGACAGCGGTTCGGGCTGGCCGAGCTATACCGCGCCCGCCAGCGACGCGTCGGTCAGCGAACATCGCGACATGAGCCATGGCATGATCCGCACCGAAGTGCGCTGCGCCAAGTGCGAGGGGCATCTGGGCCATGTCTTTCCCGACGGTCCCGGGCCGACGGGGCTGCGCTATTGCATCAACAGCGCGGCGCTTGACTTCGCCGACCGCGGGCAGGATGAGGCGGGGACCGGCGAAGGCTGATCCCCGCCGGGCCGGCTGCCGCATCGCCGCGCAGCGAAAGAAGGAATCTGGATTTTGCGCCGCGAGCGACAATCGTCATCCGCCCCCAAATCATCATCGTCAGGCAAAGGCTCGGGCAAGGGCCCCGGCTCCGGGGGGCCGTCGGGCCTGCGCCTCTGGCTCCGCCGTCTGTTCCGCTGGGGCCTCGCGCTTGCGCTGGTCGGGGTCGTCGCGATCGCGGTCGCGGTCGGCATTGCGGCGCAGCGCATCCCGAGCTTCGAGGAGCTGAAAAAGTCGCCGGCGGGCCAGACGATTCGCGTCCACGCCGCCGACGGCACCGTCTTCCTGTCGCTCGGCCCCAATTACGGGCGCTGGCTGACGCTGCGCGAAACGCCGCAGGTGATGCAGGATGCGATGGTCGCGGTCGAAGACCGGCGCTTTCGCTATCATCCCGGCGTCGATCCGGTCGGAATGACGCGCGCTGCTGTCTTCGCGGTCGAACATTATGGCACCGGGCGCCGGATGCAGGGCGCATCGACGATCACCCAGCAGCTGGCGCGCAATATCTTCCTGTCGAACAGCTACACCTGGTCGCGCAAGCTGCGCGAAATGATCCTGTCGCTCGCGCTTGAATGGAAATTCTCGAAGGACGAGATCCTCGAACTCTATTTGAACAAGGTCTATTTCGGCGGCGGAAGCTACGGCATCGACGCCGCATCGCGGCGCTTTTTCGGGCATAGCGCGACCCAGATGTCGCTGTCCGAAGCGGCGGTGGTTGCGGGGCTGGTCAAGGCGCCGTCGCGCTATTCGCCGACCGCCGATGCCCAGGCGGCGCTCGGCCGGTCGGGGGTCGTGCTTGAAACCATGGTCGATGCGGGCTTCATCACCCAGGCGCAGGCCGACGGTGCCAAGCCCGCCGATGTCCAGCTGGCACAAGAAACGGGCCAGAACAGCGCGCGCTATTTCACCGACTGGGCGCTGCCGCAGCTCGACATGCTGATCGACGAAGGCACCGAGGCGCTCGACGTCTACACGACGCTCGACCTCGGCATGCAGCGCGCCGCGACCGCGGCGATCCAGGCCGACACGCCGAAAGGCGTGCAGGGGGCGCTCGTCTCGCTCGATCGCGACGGCGCCGTGCGCGCGATGGTCGGCGGCACCGACTATGTCGCCTCCAACTACAACCGCGCGACGCAGGCGATGCGCCAGCCGGGGTCGGCTTGGAAATTGTTCGTCTACATGGCAGCGCTCGAAGCTGGCTATAAGGTCGACGATCAGGTGGTCGACGAACCGGTGACGATCAACGGCTGGAGCCCGAAAAACTCGTCGGGCCGCTTCGCCGGGCCGATGAGCCTGCGCACCGCTTTCGCTTATTCGGTCAACACGATCGCGGCGAAGCTGGGCAATGAAATCGGCTTTTCGTCGGTCGCCAACATGGCGCGCCGCTTCGGCATCACGACCCCTATTAACACCCACCCGTCGATGGTGCTGGGCAGCGCCGAGGTGCGGGTGATCGACATGACCGCCGCCTTCGCCGCCGTGTCGCGCAAGGGGGTGTCGGTGCAGCCCTATGGCATCACCAAGGTAACGACCGCCGACGGGCGCCTCCTTTATCAGAAGCCGGCCGAGCGCGGGCAGGTGCTCGTCGACAATTGGGTTGCCGCGGGCATTACCGACCTCTTGCAAACCGCAGTCGCGACGGGGACAGGGCGCGCCGCGCAGATCGGCCGACCGGTGGCAGGCAAGACCGGCACGACGTCGAGCAACAAGGACGGCTGGTTCCTCGGCTTTTCGAGCGGCCTGACCACCGGCGTCTGGATGGGCCGCGACGATGCCAAGGCGGTCGGGGGGCTGCAGGGCGGCCGCGCGCCGGCCAAGGCCTTCGCCGACTATATGCGCATCGCTGTCGCACGGCGCCCCGTCGAGCCCTTCGATACCGAGGTCAAGCTGCCCGAATGGCAGCTTGAGGGCGATGACGAGGCCTATTTCGGCGCACCTGAGGAAAATGGCGGCATGGTCGATGAAAATGGCATGCCGATCGAACTGCCCGCTGCGCCCGACACCGCCCAGGGCGAGGTCCCGCCGCCGCCCGCCGATGGCCCTGTGCTCAACCAGCAATGGATCGAGGAGCAGACGGGGCGCCGGCCGCCCGCCGACAATGGCGCCGCTGCGCCAAAGGCGGCCCCGCAGCAGCTGCGTCCCCCCGCACCAGCACCGCCCAAGGCGCCGCCACCGGTGCTGAAGGCGCCGCCCGCGCGTACGCCCGCCAATGGCGAGGGCAATTAAGGATCAGGTGAAACGGTAGCGGTGCAGCCCGCGGCCTTCGCGGCGCAGCCACGCGCGCGCCGCGCCGACGTCGCCATCGTGCAGATCGTCGACCAGCGCGTGAAAGGCGGCGCTATGGTCCATATGCCGCAGATGCGCGACCTCGTGCGCGACGGTGGCGCGGCGGACATGGTCGGGCGCCATGACGAGCCGCCAGCTGTAGCGCAGGTCGCCGTCGTGGGTGCAGCTGCCCCAGCGGCTGCGCGGATCGCCGACCCCGACGCGGCCGACGGTCAGTCCTGCGCGCGCGGCAATTTCTCGGCTCTCGCGGGTCATGATGTCGAGCGCCGCGGCCTTCAGCCAGCGCTCGATGCGGCGCCCGACGGTTTCGGCGGGGCCGCCGACGCTCAGCCGGTCGCCCTCGGCGCGAACCGCGCGCGGGGCGGTCGCCGTCCATTCGATCCGGCGCTCGATGCCGAACAGTGGGAGCGCCGTGCCGGGGCCGACCTGGACCGGCGCAGCGGTCTTGCCGACCTGTTCGGCGAGCCAGTCCTGTTGCTCGCTCGCCCATTTGATCGCGCGCGCGGCGCTTGCCCGGCGCGGTAGCGTGAGCCGCAACTCGCCGCGCGCGCCATCGAAGACCAGGCGATAGCGCCGCGATTGCGCATGCGGGACCAGCCGCACCGGCCACGGCGTATCACCGACCCAGATATGCGGCCGCTCGTCGCTGGCCCGTTCGCGGCGCATCAGACGACGCGCTCGACGAGATGGTTTTCGAGCGGCCCGGCGCGATCCTCGCTCACCGTCCAACCGACGATCGACTCGCCCGCCCGGTGCACCGCGTCCGGATCGCCGCAGACCAGATAATGCCATGCGGGCAGCGGCTCGCCCTCGGCGCGCAGGCGGTAGGCACAGGTTTGCGGCAGCCATTCGATGTCGGCGACGCTGCGCTTGGTCAGCGTCAGGCAATCGGGGACATGGCGGCGGCGATGCTTGTAATCGCCGCAGCGCGCTGTTTTCAAGTCGAGCAGGCGGCACGCGACATTGGTCGGATAGATGCGCCCGCTGTCTTCATCCTCCAGCTTGTGGAGGCAGCATTTGCCGCAACCGTCGCACAGCGCCTCCCACTCGCCCGCGTCGAGCGAGGCGAGCGGCGCTTCCCAGAAGCGGCGCCCCGCCCCGGTCACTTCACCCACTTGCCAAGGTCGGCGGCGACCTTGTCGGGCGCGCCTTCATCGACGTCGGTCGACGGGTCATCGAGCGGCAGGAGCGCGAGCGGCTTGCCGGCCGGGTCCATTAGGAAGGCGAGCTGCGTATGCGCCATCAGATAGCGGTCGGGCGCCGATCCCTCCACCTTGTGGAAGGACACGACATATTCCTTCGCGACCGCCGCGATCTGTTCGGGGGTGCCGGTCAGCCCGATCAGGCGCGGGTGGTACCGGCTGACGAAGGCCTTGAGCACGGCGGGCGTGTCGCGCGCCGGGTCGACGGTGATGAACATCGGCTGCACCTTGGCGCCGCGCGCCGGATCGGCCTTCTCGAACGCCGCCAGCCCGCGCATCAGCTTTTGCACATCGACCGGGCAGATATCGGGGCAATAGCTATAGCCGAAATAGACGATGCGGTAACGGCCCGCAAAATCACTGTCGCGTACCGGCTTGCCATCCTGATCGATCAGGCTGAACGGCCCGCCGATCTTCGCGCCGGCGAGCGGCGGGGTCGCGTCCTGCGTCGCCGACGGGGCGCTGCACCCAGCGAGCGCCGCGCCAAAAATCAGAAGCAGGCTTGCGCGACCGGCGTTTCGGACCATATTCGGGATGTTCATCATGCGGCCAGCCTTGATGGGCTAGGCCACGAAAATCAACCTTTCTCGTCGCGCCGTGCGACGATCATCGCCAGGGGTCGCCCAATCATGTTTCGACGCGCGGAGCTTCGCCTCGCCTCCTTCCTCCTGCTGATCGCCGCCGCGCTCGGCGCCGGCACCGCGGCGCATGCGCAATTCCGCGGCGGCTACGCCTTTCTGCAGGCCGTGGAGAACCGCGACGGAACGAAGGCGACCGAGGCGCTGAAGGACGATTTGACGCTGGTCAACACGCGCCATCCCGACACCGGCGAAACCGCGCTGATCATCGTTACCAAGCGCCGCGACACGACGTGGCTGCGCTTCCTGATCGGCAAGGGCGCCGACCCCGAAATCGGCGACCGTCAGGGGGTGACGCCGCTGATGCACGCGGCGCTGCTGAACTATCCCGACGGCGCCGAGGAACTGATCGAAGCCGACAAGTCGATCGTCGACATGACCAATCGCCGCGGCGAGACGGCGTTGATACTGGCGGTGCAGGCCAAGAATGCGGCGATGGTCCGGCTGCTGATGCGCCACGGCGCCAATCCCGACAAATCGGATCATATTGCGGGCATGTCGGCGCGCGACTATGCGAAGCGCGACGACCGGACGGGCCAGATGCTGCAATTGCTCGACGCCAAGCCCGATGCCCCGCTGCGCGATCTTGGACCGATCTTCGGACCCAAATAATAGCGCAATGTGATTTCTCTATTGGGAATCACATTATGATGTGATAATTGCGGGGCATGTCTACGCAACTTATCGATCGCATCCGCGCCATCGTCGACGACGGCAGCATGTCCCGCTCGGGGCTTGCGCGCGCGGCCGGCCTCCACGCCAACAGCCTGCGCGACATGGAATCGCCGGGCTGGAACCCCACCGCCGAAACGCTGCGCAAGCTCGAGAATTGGCTCGCGCACGGCAGCGACCTGTCGCCGATGGCGACGCCGGAGGAAATCATCGCCGAGGCGCGCAACGGCCGCATGTTCATCCTAGTCGACGACGAGGATCGCGAAAATGAGGGCGATCTGGTCATCCCGGCGCAGATGGCGACCCCCGATGCGGTCAATTTCATGGCGACGCACGGCCGCGGCCTGATCTGCCTGACGCTGACGCGGTCGCGGGTCGAAACGCTGGGCCTCGAACTGATGAGCCGCAACAACGGCACCCGCCACGAAACCGCCTTCACCACCTCGATCGAAGCGCGCGAGGGCGTGACCACCGGCATTTCCGCCGCCGACCGTGCGCGCACCGTGTCGGTTGCGATCGACGCCGCCAAGGGGCGCGACGATATCGTCACGCCCGGGCATGTCTTTCCGCTGATCGCGCGCGACGGCGGCGTGCTGGTGCGCGCAGGCCATACCGAGGCGTCGGTCGACATCGCGCGCCTCGCCGGCCTCAATCCCTCGGGCGTGATCTGCGAGATCATGAACGACGACGGGACGATGGCCCGACTCGACGATCTGATCCCCTTCGCGCGCCGACACGGGCTGAAGATCGGCACGATCGCCGACCTGATCGCTTATCGCAGCCGCACCGACCGGCTGGTCGAATGTGTCGCCGACGAACCCTTCGAATCGGATTATGGCGGCGACTGGCGGCTCAAATCCTATCGCAACAAGGTCGACGGCAGCGTCAATCTGGTGCTGCAGAAAGGCGCGGTCGATCCCGATGGCGTGACGCTGGTGCGGATGCACGCCGTATCGATCTTCGACGATATCATGGGCCGCCCGGGCCCCCGCAAGCGCCGCCTGCAACGCTCGATGGAGGCGATCGGCGCCGAAGGATCGGGGGTCATCGTCATGCTCATGCGCCCGCTCCCCGGCTCGGCCGCCGCCGACGCGGCCCCGCCGCCGACCGGCGGCATGGATCTGCGCACCTACGGCATCGGCGCGCAAATCCTCGTCGACCTCGGCGTTCATGCGATGGAGCTTCTGACGCCTTCGCACAATAATCTCGTCGGGCTCGAAGGCTATGGCCTGTCGGTCGTCGGCGAACGCGCAATCCCCGGAGAAGAATGATGGCCCATATCCTGATCGTCGAAGCGCGTTTCTATGCCCATCTCAACGACATGCTGATCGATGGCGTGCGCAGCGCGCTCGAGGCCGAGGGGCACAGCCACGAGGTCGTGACCGTTCCCGGCGCGCTCGAGGTTCCGGCGGCGATCGCACTTGCCGATCAGAGCGGCCGCTTTGACGGCTATGTCGCGCTTGGCGTCGTCATCCGCGGCGAAACCTATCATTTCGAAGTGGTGTCGAACGAAAGCGCGCGCGGCATCATGGCGCTGACGCTCGACGGCCTTGCCATCGGCAACGGCATCCTGACCGTCGAGGATGAGGAACAGGCGCTTGCGCGCGCCGACAAGACGCGCAAGGATAAGGGCGGCGAGGCGGCGAAGGCCGCACTCGCGATGCTCGCATTGAAGGATCAGTTCGGCGTTGCTTGATCGCACTCCTCCCGGCCGATATTCCGTCGTCGAACGCGGCGGCCGGCTGGTGGTGATCGACCGCGCGACCGGCGGAACCCCGCCGACCGCGGCACAGCGCATGGCCGAACACGATCGGCGCCGGGGCCTCGAACCCGCCCTGCCGGCACCGCGCGAAGAGATACCGGAACCCATCAAAGCCCCCGCTACGATTGCCGACACAGCTCCCGCTGATCGGCTGCGTGAGGCGATCGCTGCGCGCGGCGCCCAGGCCAAGGCGCGCCAGCCCTGGGGCGACACGCCCGCCGCGCCGCCAGCGCGCGCGTCCGTGCCGGCGCGAATCCCGGCGCATGTCCCCGAAGCCGCTCCGATCCCGGCATCGCGGTCTCGCCCGGCGCCGCAACCAGATCGCGGTTCGCGCAAGACGGTGGTCACGTCGAAATGGTGGGATGCAAAGGGGCCGCGGACGATCGAACTCGGCGCGAGCGGGCAATCGACCCTGAGCGGCGGCTTCGTGACGATCTTCGCGATCGGGCTCGCGATCTTCGTCTTCCTGCTGCTCATCATGCCGGTCGCGGCCTTTATCGCGGCCTTTCTGCTGTTCCAGTTCGGCGGCAAGATATTGGCGCCGATCGGGGCGGGGATCGTCGACAAGGCGGTCGCCGAGAGGGGATAACGCCCGTTGCCTGAAGATAGCGTGCCCCGCGAAGGCGGGGGCCCATCTTCAGCCGGCGCGATCTGAAACCGACCGGAGGAGTGTCCCCGCCTTCGCGGGGACACACGAAATTGTTGTCTGATCTGATCTAGGCAGCGACCAGCGCCGGATAGTCGATATAGCCCTCGGGCCCGGGCGAGTACCAGCTCTGCGGATTGTCGGTGGCCCAGGCCGCGCCGGTGCGGATGCGTTCGACCAGATCGGGATTGCCGATGAACGGCCGCCCGAAACTGATCGCATCGGCAAGGCCGCTCGCCAGATCGGCTTCGGCCTTCGCCACGTCATAATCGCTATTGAGCACCAGCGGCCCCTTGAATACCTGACGGATCGCCGGCGACTGCTTGGGCACGTCGGTTTTGCCGAAGGTGCCGTCGGGGCCGGGTTCGCGCAGTTCGAGGAAAGCGATGCCCAGCGCGTCGAGCGCCGCGGCTGCGGCGGGGAACAGTATTTCGGGCGCGCTGTCGTCGACACCCTGCGTCTCGCCATTGGGCGACAGGCGCACCGCGACGCGATCCTTGCCCCACACACCGATCAGCGCTTCGGTCACTTCGCGGAGCAGACGGATGCGGTTTTCGACCGGACCGCCATAATCATCGTCGCGCAAATTGGTGCCGTCGCGCAGGAACTGGTCGATCAGATAGCCGTTGGCGCCGTGCAGTTGCACACCGTCGAACCCGGCGCGCTTCGCATTTTCGGCAGCCGCGACATAGTCGGCAATCACGCGCGGAATCTCGTCGAGGCGCAGCGGGCGCGCTTCTTCGAGCTCGAGCCGCCCTACCGGCGTGTGCGCGCGACCTTCACCCTTCGTTGCCGAAGCCGACACCGGCTGCTTGCCGTCGTTGAACACCGAATGGACGAGCCGGCCCATATGCCACAGCTGCGCGACGATGCGCCCGCCTGCGGCGTGGACCGCCTCGGTCACGGGTTTCCAGCCTTCGACCTGTGCGTCGGTCCACAGTCCCGGCGCCGAGGGCCAGCCGAGCCCTTCCTGCGAAATTCCCGTCGCTTCGGAGATGATCAGCCCGGCCGAGGCGCGCTGGCGATAATATTCGACCGCAAGTTCGTTGGGGACGAAACCGGGGCCGGCGCGGCCACGCGTCAGCGGCGCCATGAGGATGCGGTTGGGCGCGTCGATCGCGCCAAGCTTGATCGGATCGAGAAGCGATGCGGGCATAGGTTCCACCTTTCACTTTACCGGCGACGGCCCGTGCTGTCGCCGCTATGGCCGCCGAAGCTATGGATGCGGCGGCCGCTGCACAATGGCGGGTAGCAAAAGAAAATCTAAATGAGCAACAAGCCAATCAGCCCGCCCACCATTTCGCCGGTCGATCCGGTGACCAAGCCGGTCGCCGCCACGGTGAACCGATGGGCCTTTGCCGCGCTTGTTGGTGGCAATCTGGCGCTGTCGCTGACCGCGATGGTGGTGCGTTTCGCTGATACCGGCCCGGTCGCCGCGGCCTTCTGGCGACTCGCGCTCGCGCTGCCGCTGCTCGCGCTGCTGATGCGGCGCGAAACGGGCGGCCGCCTGCCGCCGCGCGGCGCCCTGACGGTGGCGGCGGGGGCGGGGCTCTTCTTCGCGCTCGATCTTGCCGCCTGGCACCTCGGCATCCTTCAGACCAAGGTCGCCAATGCGACGCTGTTCGGCAACAGCGCCAGCCTGCTCCTCGTGCTGTGGGGGATTGCGGTCGCGCGCACCCTGCCGCGCGGGTGGCAGGCGGTGGCGGTGCTGCTCGCGTTCGCGGGGTCGGCGCTGCTGATGGGGCAAAGCTATGAAGCGTCGGCCGCCTATCTCGTCGGCGATCTGCTCAGCCTGCTCGCCGGGGCGCTCTATACGGGTTATGTGCTGATGATGCAGCGGGTGCGCGGCGACATCGGCCCCTGGTCGGCGCTCGCCATATCGTCGGCGGCGGGGATCCCGGTGCTGCTCGGCACGGCGCTGCTCTTCGGCGAAGCGATCCTGCCGCACAACTGGACCCCGCTGATCGTGCTGGCGCTGATGAGCCAGCTGGTCGGGCAGGGGCTGCTCATCTGGGCATTGCCGCGCTTCTCGCCGCTCGTCGTCGGCCTGACCCTGCTCGTCCAGCCGGTGGTTGCGGCGACCGCGGGGTGGCTGATCTTCGGCGAGACGCTTAGCGCGATGGAATTGTTCGGCGGCGCGATGGTCGCCGCGGCACTGGTGCTGATTCGGTTGCCGAGCCGCCGCGCGGCGCCTATCTGATGGTCATGGCTCAGCATCCGTCCGCCGCAACTCTGCCCGCCGATCCGACGCTCGACGAGATTCGCGCTGCGCTGGCGCCGCTTGTCGCGGCTTCCGCTGCCTTCGACGGCTTCACCGCCGCCACGCTCGACGAAGCTGCCGACGCGCTCGGGGTCGACCGCGACGTCGCGCGGCTCGCCTTTCCGGGAGGCGCGCGCGACATGGTCGATGCCTGGTTTGCGACGATCGATGCCGCGATGGCGGAACGCTGCCCGGCGGAGACGCTCGCGACGATGAAGATTCGCGAACGCATCACTCGGCTCGTCGAAACGCGGATCGATCTGCTTGCGCCCAACCGCGAATCGCTGCGCCGCGCGCTGGCCTTGCTCGCGCTGCCGGGCAACGCCCCGCACGCGGCCAAGCTCGGCTGGCGCGCCGCCGACCTGATGTGGCGCCTCGCGGGCGACACCGCGACCGACTATAATCACTACAGCAAGCGCGCGATCCTGACCGGGGTCTATGGATCGACGATGGCGGTCTTCCTCAACGACGAGAGCGAGGATTTTGCCGAAACGCGTGCCTTCCTTGCACGGCGGATCGACAATGTGATGCGCTTCGAAGCGTGGAAGCACCGCCGCGCTGCGCACCGCATCGAACGGCCCAGCCTCGCGCGCTTCGTGGGGCGGCTGCGCTACCCGGGACGCTGAGGCGGCGGCGCCGGCAAATTTTGGGGCTGGCGCTTCGCTGCTGTTATTGATAATCGCTCGCAAATGATCGCGAAGCTCGATTCCTCCCCGCTTGGCATTGCGGTGCGCATCGCGCGCATCGACTGGACGTCGATGTCGCACGACGAAGGGCGCCGGCTGCGCGAGTTCGGCTTGCTGGAGGGGAGCGAAGTCACCCCGCTGCATCGCGGCAGCCTGTTCTCGCGCGATCCGCTCGCGCTGACGATCGGGCGGATGAAAGTCATCATCCGCAGCAAGCAGGCCGCCGCCATAGAGGTCGAACCGGCGACGACATGACCGGTCCCGCGCCCACGATCGCACTGCTCGGCAATCCGAACGCCGGCAAATCGAGCCTGTTCAACGCGCTGACCGGCGCGCGGCAGAAGATCGCCAATTATCCGGGCGTCACGGTCGAACGCAAATCGGGCCATGCGAGCTTTGCTGACGGCCGGCCGCTCGCGCTGGTCGATCTGCCGGGCAGCTACAGCCTGTCGCCCGCCAGCCCCGACGAGGCGGTGACGCGCGACGTTGTGCTCGGCCGCCAGACGGGCGAGAAGCGCCCCGACGCACTGATCGTCGTCGTCGACGCGGCGAACCTCGACAATCATCTCTGCTTCGCGCTCGAACTGATCGCGCTCGGCCTGCCGACCGTCGTCGCGCTCAACATGCTCGACCTTGCGGAGCGCGACGGGCTGACGCTCGATCCCGACCGGCTCGCCGCCGAACTCGGCGTGCCAGTGGTGTCCACCGTTGCGGTGCGCAAGCGCGGCCTGACCGAATTGCTTGCGGCGGTCGATGGCGCGATCCTCTCGCACGGCCTGTCGGCGACCGACCAGCCGGCGCCGCCGCCCGGCGACACCGCGCTCCACCAGCGCGCCCGCGCCATCGCGCGCGCCGCGACGCTCGCCGAAACGCCGGTGCGCCGCTGGACGCAGCGCGTCGATGCGGTGGCGCTCCATCCGGTCTTCGGGCTGCTGATCCTGCTCGCGCTGATGTTCGTGATGTTCCAAGCGGTCTACGCCTGGTCGGAAGCACCGATCGCCTGGATCGAGGACGGCATCGCCGCGCTGCAGGCGCTGGCGAGCGATCACATGGCCGCAGGCTTCCTGCGCGGGCTGGTGGTCGAAGGACTGCTCGCCGGCGTCGGCGCGGTCGTCGTCTTCCTGCCGCAGATCCTGATTCTCTTCGTCTTCATCCTGCTGCTCGAAGCCTCGGGCTATATGACCCGCGCCGCCTTCCTGATGGACGGGATCATGGCAAAGGTCGGTTTGTCGGGACGCGGGTTCATCCCGCTGCTCTCCAGCTTCGCCTGCGCGGTTCCCGGCATCATGGCGACGCGCGCGATTCCCGATGCGAAAGACCGGCTGACGACGATCCTGATCGCCCCGCTGATGACCTGTTCGGCGCGGCTTCCCGTCTACACGCTGATCATCGGGGCCTTCATCCCGAACCGCAGCGTCGGCGGATCGCCCATTGGCCTGCAGGGACTCGTGCTGTTCGGCCTCTATGTGTCGGGCATCGTCGGCGCGCTGGTCGTCGCCTTCGTGCTGCGGCGGTCGGTGACCAAGGGCAATGCGGCGGGCTTCATGATGGAAATGCCGCGCTATCAATGGCCGCGGCTGCGCGATGTCGGCATCGCGCTATGGCAGCGAGCGTGGATCTTCCTGCGCCGCGCGGGCACAATCATCGCCGCGACCACCGCGGTGCTGTGGCTGCTGCTCAGCTATCCGCAGGCGCCGGCGGGCGGAGACGTCCGCCAGGTCGATTACAGCATCGCCGGCCGCATCGCGAGCGGACTGGAAGTCGTGGTCAAACCCATCGGCTTCAATCACGACATCGCACTCGCGCTGATCCCTGCGATGGCGGCGCGCGAGGTGGCCGTCTCGGCGCTCGCAACCGCGAATGCGATCGACGCGGGCGATGACGAGGATGCCGTTGCGCAATCGCTCAGCGAGCGGCTTCAGGGACGCTGGAGCATCGCGACCGCGCTCGCCTTTCTAGCCTGGTTCGTCTTTGCCCCGCAATGTATCTCGACGATCGCGATCACCCGGCGCGAGACCAATGGGTGGAAATGGCCGCTGTTCATGGTTGGCTATTTGTTCGCGCTCGCCTATGCCGCGGCAGGTATCACCTACTGGACAGCCGTCGCCTTTGGACTAGGCTGATCCTTCCAACATTCAAGCGGAGCGGAGCGGCATGGCTGGCAGCGTCAACAAAGTTATTCTGATCGGCAATCTGGGCGCCGATCCCGAAATCAAGTCGTTCCAGAACGGCGGCAAGATTGCCAATATCCGCATCGCGACCTCCGAACAGTGGAAGGACCGCATGACCGGCGAGCGCAAGGAGCGCACCGAATGGCACAATGTCGTCATCAACGGCGACGGCCTCGTCGGCGTCGTCGAGCGCTACCTTAAAAAGGGCTCGAAGGTTTATATCGAAGGATCCTTGCGCACCCGCAAGTGGCAGGACCGTGACGGCAATGATCGCTACACGACCGAAGTCGTCGTCGCTGGCATGGGCGGCACCTTGACCATGCTCGACGGTGCGCCTGGCGGCGGCGGCGGCGGCGGCTCGCGCGGCGGCGATAGCTGGTCGCAGGGCGGCGGATCGAGCGGCGGCTGGGATCAGGGTGGCGCCGCGTCCGGCGGCAGTTCGGGCGGCGGCTGGAACCAGGGCGGCGGCGGCGCCTCGGGCGGCGGACGTCCGCCGTTCGACGACGATCTGGACGACGACGTCCCCTTCTGAGGATTTCTGAGCGATGGCGAGTGACCTGCTGACCGCCGCGGACGTCGCGCGCGGCGTGTGCCGGCTGTTCGCGCAGCAGGGGCTCGTCGCGATCCCCGAGGTGACGCTCCCCAATGGCCGCCGTACAGACCTCACCGCGATCGACGCGAAGGGCCATATCACGATCGTCGAGATAAAGGTCAGCCGCGCCGATCTGCACGGCGACGGCAAATGGCCCGACTATTGCGACTGGTGCGACCGCTTCTATTGGGCGCTCGCGTCTGGCCTCGACCCCGCGATCCTCGAGACCGAGGGCTATCGCCCCGAAACCTCGGGCCTGATCGTCGCCGACCGCTATGGCGCCGCCGTGGTGCGCGAGGCCGCGAGCTGCAATCTCGCGCCCGCGCGGCGCAAGGCCGAACTGCTGCGGATCGGCCGGCTCGCGATGCGCCGTTCGATGATTGCCGCCGATCCCGAAATCGCGGCCGGCTGGGCCGAGCGCTGACGGCCTGTTTCAGGGTCGGTCGAGCGGCTCGGTGCGCTCATACTGGATGCACCATGCAAGCCCGGCGGCGGTAAAGCCGACCCAAAGCAGCGCACCGATCCACATGATGCCGTGCCAATAGGCAGGCAGCGCGATGAACAACAGCGCCGCCGCCGCCGATGCGACCACAACCCGCGCATAGCTTTTGGCCGGCCGCTGCAGACGCGTTTCGACATGCTGGACCGCCGCGGCGAGCAGCACGAGCGCGAGCGCCATCGCGGGCAGGAACAGGCCGATTGCGTGATGGACGAACTGGATCGCGAACAACAGGATCGCGCAGGCCCAGATCGCGATGCGCAGCCGGACGATCGCCTTGCGGCGCGGGTCGCTCATCCGCGCGCCTGCATCCGCGCCAGATAGCGCGCGAGGACGTCGATCTCGAGATTGACCGGACGTCCGACCGCCACTTCGTTCAGCGTCGTCATCTCCTGCGTGTGCGGGATGATGTTCAGCGTGAAATGCGCGGTACCCTCCGGCTGGTCGGCCACATCGTTCACGGTCAGCGATATGCCGTCGAGCGTGATCGACCCCTTGGGTGCAATATGCGGCGCGAGCGATGCCGGCGCCTCGACGGTCAATTTGACGCTGTCGCCGACGGGATCGACCGCGACGATCCGGCCGACTGCATCGACATGCCCCGTCACGATATGTCCGCCCAGTTCGTCGCCGACGCGCAGCGCGCGCTCCAGGTTCAGACGGCGCCCTGCATCCCACATGCCCGGTGCGGTGCGCGACAGCGTTTCGCCGCTCGCGTCGATCGCGAACCAGCCGCCGGGACCGTTGCTGCCGTCATCGACGCCCTTGTCGACGACGGTCAGGCATGCGCCCGAACAGGCGATCGAGGCGCCGAGGTCGATCGTGTCGACGTCATAGCCGGTGCCAATGACGAGGCGCGTGTCGCCGCGATCCTCGCGGCTGCGGATGGTGCCGATGTCGGTGATGATGCCGGTAAACATGGGGGCGGTCATTCCTTCCTGATGCGCTCGTAGACGTCGATCCGGTCGCTGCCAAGCATCCGACTGTCGGCCGGTCGCCAACGTCCGTGCGCGCCCGCCAGATCGTCGAGGCCGATGTCACCAAGCGCGCGGCGGCCGGCACCGATCAGGATCGGCGCGCGATAGAGAAGCAGCCGGTCGACGCGGTCGGCGGCAAGAAAGGCAGCCGCCGCCCCGGCGCCGCCCTCGACGAGCAGCGAATCGATCGGCAGCGCATCCACAGCGTCCGGCGCAGCGAGCGCGGTCCAGCCGTCGGGGGCATCGCCGTGCGTCAGGAGCAGGCGCTGCGGGCTCCGCGGCGCAAGTCCGGGCAGGCGGACGTCGAGTGTCGGCGCGTCGGCCTCGAGGGTACCGCGCCCGACCAGGATCGCGCCATGCCGCGCGCGTTCGAGATGCGCGTGCGCGCGTGCAGGGGCGCCGGTGATCCAGCGGCTCGACCCGTCGGCCATCGCGATGCAGCCGTCGAGCGAAGTCGCGAGCTTTAGCGTGACGAACGGCCGGCCGCGTGTCGCGCGCGACCACCAGGGGGCCATCGCCGCCTGCGCTTCGCCGCAAAGCAGGCCGCTCTCGACCGCGACTCCTGTCGCGCGCAGCCGGGCGATGCCCTGTCCGTCAGTGCGCGGATCGGGATCCTGCGCGGCGACGACGACGCGCGCAACACGTGCGGCGATCAGCAAGTCGGCGCAGCACGGGCCGCGGGTGCTCGCATGGGCGCAGGGTTCCAGACTGACATAGGCGGTTGCGCCGTGCGCGGCGTCGCCCGCCGCCGCCAGTGCCATCGCTTCGGCATGCGGCCGGCCGCCCGCCTGCGTCCAGCCGCGCGAGACGACGCGGCCGTTCTTGACAATCAGGCAGCCGACATTGGGGTTGGGTGCGGCATCGGGGCGCCCGCGCTGCGACAGCGCGATCGCCGCGGCCATCCACTCGGCATCGGCGCGCACCGGGGTCAGGGCTGGGTCGCGGGCGCCGCCGCGCCGCGCGCTGCCCGCTCGGCGAGCGTCGAGCGCTTTGGCGGCTCGGGTTTCTTTTCGATGGCGTCGGCTTCCTTGCCCAGCGTCTCGCGCGTCACCTTCTCGGCTTCGCTGGCGTCATACTCGACCCCCATCATGTCCGCGAGCCGCTGGAATTCGGCGCGGCGCTTGGCGTTGGCGCGCGTCGTTTCCTTGGCGCGTGCCACCCAGTCGGCGCGTATCTCGGCTTCGCTGCGGTCGGCCTTCCAGTTTTCGAAATAGATGATCTGCGGCTTGGGCCTTTCGTAGGGCACAAGATATTTGGAAAAGCCGTAGAAGATCAGCAGCGGCAGCACGATCGCGAGGCCCCACACCGTCCAGCGGTGCGGGCGCGGTTCGCGGATGTAGGCCCAGAAATCCGACAGGCCGCCGCCGACATCCCAATTTTTGAGCATAGACATGGCGCCAATCTAGGCGATGTCGCGCCCATTTGCGAGGGGGTGTGCGCGCGGAGGGGATTGCATGCTTTGCATGCTATCGATGCCAACGATTGCAAATTTTGCAATGCCGGATGCTTATTTCGCAGTTGCACAATCAATTGTGCAGTGCAATATCACACTTGCCTTTTAGGCATCCTCTCCCAAAAACTTTCAAGGGTCGCCCTCGGGCGGCCCTTTTTTTTCGACCTTTTTGGTGGAGAAACGCGAATCGGCGACGTTCGGCGCGAACCGCCCACCTCAATCCTGAATGGGCAAGCGGGTTTCGAATCGCCGGACTTCGGCGATAAAGCTTCCCGGAAGCGCCGTCGGCTTGCCCGTATCGAGGTCGAGATGGGCGTAGCTGATCTCGATATCGGTCAGCCGTTCGGCGGCGCGAAATATTGCACAGTGGAGCGTGAAACTCGTCCGCCCGAAGTGGCTGACGCGCGCCGCGATGGTGATCAACTCATCGAGCCGGGCCGGCGCGTGATAGTCGATTTCGCTATGTACTTCGCGGATATCTGTACCATATTGGTGAAAATAGGGGCCCGGCTGCCCTTCGCCCAGCGCGCGAAAATATTCGGTCACGCCGATGTCGGCGTAGATCAGATAATTGCCGCTGAAGACGATATTCTGGCCGTCGATCTCGTTGAAGCGGACGCGCACATCCTGCTGGACGCGAAAATCGGCGCGCGGGACTGACCAGTTGGCCCGGTCCATGCCGCGCCCCTCAGGCCGCGAGCGCGGCGACGCCGCGATCGATCGGCGCGCAGGCGGCGGCCAGCCATTCGCGGTCGGCGGCGACCATCCCTGGCGACAGCTTCTCGACCACCTCGGCATGATAGGCGTCGAGCCAGTCGGCCTCGGCGGGCGACAGCATCGCCCCGACGATCAGATTGCGCGCGATCGGCGCGAAGGTGATGGTTTCAAAGCCCAGCATATCCTCCTCGGCCCCCTCGATCCGGACGGGTTCGACCACCACCAAATTCTCGATGCGGATGCCGAAATGGCCCGCCTTGTAATAGCCGGGCTCGTTCGACAGGATCATGCCCGCGTGGAGCGGCTCCTCGGTTCCTGCCTGCCCGCCGGCGGGCTTGGCAATTCGCTGCGGCCCTTCGTGGACCGCCAGATAGGCACCGACCCCGTGGCCGGTGCCATGCGCATAATCGACCCCGTCGGCCCACAGATACTGGCGCGCGAGAATGTCCAGCTGGCTGCCGCGCGTCCCCTTGGGAAAGCGCGCGGTTGCGAGCGCGATATGCCCCTTCAGCACCTGGGTGAAGCGGCGGCGCATTTCGGCACTGGGTTCGCCGATCGCGATGGTGCGCGTGATGTCGGTCGTGCCATCGGCATATTGCCCGCCCGAATCGACGAGATAGAGCGTGCCCGTCTCGATCGCGCGATTGGTCGTTTCATCGACCTTGTAATGCGGCAGCGCGCCGTTGGGACCGGCGGCCGAGATGGTATCGAAGGACAGATCCTTCAAAACGCCGCTTTCGTCGCGAAAGGCGCGCAATTTCGCCGCCGCGCCGAGTTCGTCGAGCTCGCCCTGCGGCGCGACCTCTTCCATCCATTTGAGGAAGCGCGCGACCGCGACGCCGTCGCGGACGTGCGCGGCGCGGGTTCCGGCAAGCTCGGCGCTGTTCTTGATCGCCTTGGGCAGCACCGCCGGGTCGCGGTGGCGCGCGATCTTTGCGCCCGCGCCTTCAAGCGCGGTGAAGATTGCAGCGACCGCGCGGTCGGGATCGACCGCGACACGCTTGCCCGCCAGTGCGGCGAGCGCAGGATCGAAGGCGGTGCGGTCGTGGATGCGCACGCTGTTGCCGAGATGCGCGCGCACCGCGTCGGTAATCTTTTCGGGCGCAACGAACAGGTCGGCGGTGGCGTCATCGTGGAGCAGCGCAAAGGCAAGCCCGACGGGCGTGTGGCTGACGTCTTCGCCGCGGATGTTGAAGGTCCAGGCGATCGAATCGAGCGCGGTCATCACAGTGGTGTCGAGCTCCTGCGCCTTCAGCCAGTCGGCGATCACGCCGCGCTTGTCGGCCGCCGACTGCCCCGCCTGCTCGGTATCATAGACGGCGATCGGCGCGGCGCTCGGCGCCGGCTGGTCGTCCCACACTGCGTCGATGGGGTTGCTGTCGACTGCAATCAGGCTGGCGCCCTTCGCGGTCAGCGCCGCCGCCAGGCCACGCGCCCAGTCGATGCCGTGCAACCAGGGGTCATAGCCGATCTTCTGCCCGGCGCTGACATTGGCGCCCAGCCATTCGGCGACGCTCGACTGCGGCACCCCGACATAGTCATAAAGCGATCCGTCGACCTGGTCGCGCACCTGCACCGTATAGCGGCCGTCCACGAACACCGCCGCCTTCGCCGGCAACACTGCGGCGGTTCCGGCCGATCCGCCGAAGCCGGTCAGCCACGCCATGCGCTGTGCATAGGCGCCGACATATTCGCTCAAATGCTCATCGCTGATTGGCACGACAAAGCCGTCGAGGCCCCGGCGCGCGAGTTCGGCGCGCAGGCGGGCGAGGCGGTCTGCATGGTCGGGGGTGGACATGCGCTGTTCCTTGTTTCTACATCGCAGCCAATTCCTGCCCGACCGGGGCGACGCTGCGGGGGTTTTCTTGATGCGCGCTATTTGGATGTTTCTGGCCGCAATTACCACCCCGCTTGTCGCGCCCGGCAGCGCGTTCGCCGAAGAGAAAGAGACGATATTGACCACCAGCCCCGCCGCCCCGGTCGCCGACAGGCGGCCGCACGAAGTCACGCTGCACGGCAAAACGCTGTCCGATCCCTATTTCTGGCTCCGCGACCAGAGCTATCCGGTGATCGATGACGCGGACATCCTCGATTATGTGAAGGCCGAAAACGCCTATTTCGATGCGGCGATGAAGCCGCACGCGAAGCTGGTCGAGACGTTGTTTCAGGAGATGAAGGGGCGCATCAAGGAAGCCGATTCGTCGGTGCCGCAGAAGGACGGCGACTGGCTCTATTGGGTCGAATTTGACGAGGGCGCCGAATATAAGAAATGGTATCGCAAGCCCGCGTCCGGCGCGGGCCAGACCCAGCTGATCCTCGACGAGGTCGCGATGGCGCAGGGCAAGGAATATTTCCGCCTCGCCGAACTGTCGATCAGCCCCGACGGCCGGCTGATGGCCTATTCCTTCGATGACAATGGCTCCGAACGCTTCGAGGCGCGCATCCGCAATCTCGAAACGGGCGAACAGCTGCCCGACGTTATCCCGGGCACGCTGTCCTCGCTCGTCTGGACGTCGGGGAACGACGCGATCCTCTATGGCCTCGCGAACGAGAATTGGCGCACCGACAATGTCCGGCTGCACAAGCTCGGGACGAGTGTTGCCGACGACAAGCTGCTCTACAAGGAACCCGACATCGGCTTCGGGGTGGGGATCGGCAAGACCGCCGCCGACAATTATATCGTGATCGCGACGGGCGATAACGAGACGAGCGAGGTCTATCTTCTCCCCGCCGATAACCCGGAAGCGCCGATGCAACTGGTGTCGGCGCGCCAGAAGGGCCGCGAGTACAGCGTCGATGAGCGCGACGGCACGCTCTACATCCACACCAATGACGAGCATCCCAACTTCCGCATCGCCACCGCGAGCGTGAAGGATCCGGGCAGGTGGACCACGCTGATCCCCGGATCGGACCATAGCTACATCACCGGCCTGTCGATATTCCGCGACTATTTCGTCATCGAAGCGCGCGAGGACGGGCTCGATCAGGTCGATATACGCCGCTATGACGCGCCGCTGACCCCCGGCCGGATCAAATTTCCCGAGGCGACCTATGTGGCGGGCCTCGGTGACAATCCCGAATATCATCAGGACAAGCTGCGGCTCGATTATGAATCGATGGTCACCCCC
This sequence comes from Sphingopyxis sp. P1IMeth2, assembly GCF_900185685.1. Taxonomy (NCBI): domain Bacteria; kingdom Pseudomonadati; phylum Pseudomonadota; class Alphaproteobacteria; order Sphingomonadales; family Sphingopyxidaceae; genus Sphingopyxis; species Sphingopyxis sp. P1IMeth2. The sequence goes on along the minus strand of NZ_FYAT01000001.1, from coordinate 641,178 downwards.
GACACGGTCTATGATTATGATCTGGCGACCGGAACGCTCGAAACGCTCAAGGTGCAGGAAATCCCGTCGGGTTACGATGCAACTCAATATGTAACCGAATGGGTTAATCTTCCGAGCCGCGACGGCAAGACGATGATCCCCGCCTCGCTCGTCTACAAAAAGGGCACCAAGCTCGACGGCAGCGCGCCGATGCATCTCTATGCTTATGGCTCATACGGCTATCGCGTCCCGCCGGGCTTTTCGACCACGCGGCTCAGCCTCGTCGATCGCGGCATGATCTATGCGATCGCGCATGTCCGCGGCGGCGACGATCTGGGCCGCGGCTGGTATCTCGCGGGCAAGACGACCGAGCGCAAGAACACGTTCAACGACTTCATCGATGTCGCGAGGGGGCTGATCGCGAAAAACTACACCAGCGCCGGCAGGATTTCGGTCGAAGGCCGCTCGGCGGGCGGGCAGGTGATGGGCGTGATCTATAACGAGGCGCCCGAGCTGTGGGGCGCGGTGCTCGCGGGGGTTCCCTTCGTCGATGTCATCAACACGATGGTCGACGAAACGCTGCCGCTGACCCCAGGCGAATGGCCCGAATGGGGCAATCCGGTTACCGACAAGGCGGCGTTCGATTATATGCTGAGCTACAGCCCCTACGACAATGTGACGGCGAAAGCCTATCCGCCGATGCTGGTGTCGGCCGGCCTCAACGACCCGCGCGTGACCTATTGGGAGCCCGCCAAATGGGTCGCCAAGCTCCGCGCGACGCGCACGAACGACGCGACGCTGCTGCTGCGCACCAACATGGGCGCGGGCCACGGCGGCAAATCGGGCCGCTGGGGCGCGCTCCACGAAGATGCCGAGGAATATGCCTTCGTGCTGACGCAGTTGGGGGTGGAGAAATAGGGGGGGAGATGGTCGAGCTTCATGAAACCGCAGTCTCGCTAGGTTTCTTTGGCGACGATCTCGATCCGGCCGACATTTCCAACCGGCTTGGAGCAACGCCAACCTTCAGCGTTGCGAAAGGTGCCAAGTGGAAGACGCCCCGCGGCAGTGAGCGGATCGCTCGCACCGGATCTTGGAGGCTGCAGGTACCGAGATCGATTCCCGGCGACTTGCCGGGCCAGGTAGAGGCCATTTTCGCACCGCTGACCCGCGATACGGCCATTTGGCAGGAACTTTCTGCACGCTTTGCTGGGCGCCTCTTCTGCGGCCTCTTCCTTGAAGAGAGAAACGAAGGTTTGCGGATATGTTCCCAGACGTTGGCCGAAATAGCAGATCGCGGCTTGTATCTGGATCTTGATATCTACGCGCCCGAGGGTAGCAAAACCCATCAGGTGGCTGACAAATAGCCCCGCGCCACCAACTCGCGCTCCAGCGTCGCCGCATCGACGAAACGGTGCCCCGCGATGCCGACCGCCTTGGCGCCGGCGATATTGTGTACGACGTCGTCAATGAAGAGGGCGCCAGCGGGATCGATGCCGAATCGCTCGATCGCAAGGGCGTAGATGGCGGGGTCGGGCTTCATCAGCTTCTCGGTACCCGAGACGATGATATCGCGGAAGCGGTCGAACACCGGCTGGGTCGGGCGGAAGCCTTCCCAGAATTCATGTCCGAAATTGGTGATTGCAAACAGCGGCACCCCCGCGTCGTCGAGCCGCTCGACCAGTTCGAGGCTGCCGGGAATCGGCCCCGGAATCGTCTCGTTGAAGCGCGCCGCATAGGCGTCGATCAGGGGCGCATGCGCCGGATATTCAGCCTTCAGTTCGGGCAGCATGTCGGCGAGCGGCCGGCCCGCGTCGTGCTGGAAATGCCACTGCGGCGTAACGACGTTGGTCACGAACCATTCGAGCTCGCCCGCATCGTCGATCATCTTCGCGAACAGGTAGCGCAAGTCCCAGTCGAACAGGACGCGGCCGACATCGAAAATGACGCACTGGCGAATCATGGCTGCTCCGGACACGCGAAAGCGCCGCCGGAAGCATCCGACGGCGTTACGCTTACTCGCAAATGCGCGGGGACACGCGGTCCCGGCAAGGCATTTAGCCCTGGCGCGCCTTGAAGCGGCGGTTGGTCTTGTTGATCACATAGGTGCGGCCACGGCGGCGGATAACGCGGTTATCCCGGTGGCGGTCCTTCAGCGACTTCAGGCTGTTGCGAATCTTCATTGGTCTGTTCCGTAAATCTTGGCGTTGTTACGCGAAGCGGCGCAACTATGGGGAAGCGGGTGAAAAGTCAACCGCCCCCGTCCTTAATTTCGTCATCCCGGACTTGATCCGGGATCCGCTATTCCGGCGCTGTGGGAATGGACCCCGGATCAAGTCCCGGGCGACGAAGAGGGGGCGTAAAATTTCACCCCGCCAGCGCCTTCTGCCGCCGCCGTTGCACCGACGAGCCATAGCCCATCGCCTCGCGATATTTGACCACGGTGCGCCGCGCGATGTCGTGGCCTTCTGCCGACAGCTTCTGTGCGATCGTCTCGTCGGACAGGATCGCCTTGGGGTCTTCGGCCTCGATCATCGCCCTGATCCGGCTCTTGACCGCTTCGGCCGACACCGCGCCGTCGCCCTCGGTCGCCGAAATCCCCGACGAGAAGAAATATTTGAGTTCGAACAGGCCGCGCGCGCAGGAGAGATATTTGTTGCTGGTAACGCGGCTGACGGTCGATTCGTGCATCCCGATTGCCTCGGCGACCTGGCGCAGCGTCAGCGGGCGCATATGCGCGACGCCGTGGAGGAAAAAGCCCTCTTGCTGCTTCACAATCTCGCTCGCGACCTTGACGATCGTGCGTTGACGCTGGTCGAGGGCGCGCACCAGCCAGTTGGCCCCCGCGAGCTGTTCGGATAGCCACGCCTTGCTCTTGGCCGCGGCGTCCTTTGCCAGTTCGGTATAATAGCGGCGATTGACGAGCAGCCGCGGAAGCGTGCCGCTGTTTACCTCGACCGCCCATCCCTTTGCGGTCTGGCGGACATAAAGGTCGGGCACGACCGCCTGCGTCGCGGTGCCGCCGAAGCGCAGACCGGGCTTCGGGTCATAGGCGCGCAATTCGCGGATCATGTCGGCCAGATCCTCGTCATCGACGCCGCAGATGCGCTTGAGCTGGGGGAAGGCGCCCTTCGCCACCAGGTCGAGATGCGCGATCATCGTCGCCATGGCGGGATCGTAGCGGTCGGCCTCGCGCGCCTGGATCGCGATGCATTCGGCAAGGTCGCGCCCGCCGACACCCGAAGGGTCGAAGCTCTGGACGCCCGCGAGCACGGCCTCGACCAGCGCGAGTGGCACGCCGAGCCGCTGCGCCAGCTCGGCGAGCTCGGCGCGCAGATAGCCCGCCTCGTCGATCAGCGCGACGATCTGTTCGGCGACCATCGCCTCGATGCCTGAAAAACGTTCACCGACCTGGGCGAGCAGATGGTCGTAAAGCGTGCCGTCGTCGCCCGCGAAGCTGTCGAAATCGATGCCCTCGCCATCGCCCGACAGCCCCACCGAATCGCTCGCGCTGTCGTGGTGGAATCGTTCCTCGGCAAAATCGACGTCGAGATCGTCGGCGGTACCCGCTTCGGACGACAGCGCCAGGTCGGTGTCGGCGGGCGGGCCGTCGGACGGCGGCGCTTCGTCGCCGCCTTCGTCATCGCCCGGTTCGCGGTCACCCGGCGTCGCATCGAGCAGCGGATTGCCTTCGAGCGCCTCGGCCAGATAGGCTTCGAGTTCGAGGTTCGACAGCGCGAGCAGCTTGATCGCCTGCTGCAGCTGCGGCGTCATCACCAGCGATTGCGACTGGCGTAAATCGAGGCGTGGACCCAACGCCATCGGCGACTACCGCATCAAAGCGAAAAGCCCTCGCCAAGATACAGGCGGCGGACCTCTGGGTCGGCCACCAGCTCGGCGGGCGATCCGGCAAGCAGCACCTTGCCGTCGTAGATGATGCAGGCGCGGTCGACGAGGTCCAGCGTCTCGCGCACATTATGGTCGGTGATCAGCACGCCGATGCCGCGCGTCTTGAGGTCGGCGACAAGGTCGCGGATATCGCTGATCGAAATGGGATCGATGCCGGCGAAGGGTTCGTCGAGCAGCATGATCGACGGGTTGGCCGCGAGCGCGCGCGCGATTTCGGCGCGTCGTCGCTCGCCGCCCGACAGCGCCATCGCCGCCGCGCTGCGCAGCCGGGTCAGGCCGAATTCGTCGAGCAGCTCGTCGAGCCGCTGCTGGCGCGCGATCTTGTCGGGCTCGGCGAGTTCGAGCACCGCGGCGATATTCTGTTCGACCGTCATGCCGCGAAAGATCGAGGTTTCCTGCGGCAGATAGCCAAGGCCCAGGATCGCGCGGCGATACATGGGAAGCGCGGTGATGTCGGCGCCGTCAAGCATGATGCGTCCAGCGTCGGGTTTGACCAGCCCCATGATCGAATAGAAGCAGGTCGTCTTGCCCGCGCCATTGGGACCGAGCAGGCCGACGACTTCGCCTTTGGCGACCGACAGCGACACGTCCGACAGGACGGTGCGCTTGTCATAGCTTTTGGCGATCGAAATAACCGCCAGCCCGTTGCCCGCCGCGGCGTCCTGCTGGACGTGCGCGGTATGCTCGGCGACGCCGTGATTGGTGTCGGAAAGCGTGCCGGCGGTGGACTGGTCGGTCATAGGATCTTCGGTTCCGTTCTGGGTTCCTGTCGCTGCCCCCTTGCGCGCGTTACCCCAGCGACGCAGCGAAGGTCAATCTGGCAAGATTTTTGCAGGCAGATGAGCGGTCAATGCGCCGCCTGCGGCCCGCGTACGACTCCCGACGCCGCAAGCTGACCGTCGATCGCGGCCATCAGCCTCGCGAGCGCCGCTTCGTCCTTCGCCTCGGCGCGGGCGACGAGAACGTCCTGCGTGTTCGATGCGCGCAGCAGCCACCAGCCGTCGTCGGTCAGCACGCGCGCGCCGTCGGTGCGGTCGACCGTTGCGCCCGCCGCGGTCAGCCGCGCCAGAACCTCGTCCACAATGGCGAATTTGCGCACCTCGTCGACCTGGAAGCGCAGTTCGGGGGTGTTGACCATCGCGGGCATTTCGCCGCGTAATTGCGTCACGCTCTTGCCGAGCTTCGTCGCCGCCTCGATCAGCCGGACCGCCGCGTAGGGCGCGTCGTCATAGCCGTAATAATGGTCGGCGAAGAAGATATGCCCGCTCATCTCGCCCGCCAGCGGGCTGCCGGTTTCCTTCATCTTCGCCTTGATCAGGCTGTGTCCGGTCTTCCACATCAGCGGCTTGCCGCCGAGTTCGGCGACCCGGTCGAACAGCGCCTGACTGGCCTTCACATCAGCGATCACCGTCGCCCCCGGCCGTTCCTTCAGCACTGCGGCGGCATAGATCTGCAGCAGCTGGTCGCCCCAGATCACCCGGCCTTCGCCGTCGATCGCGCCAATGCGGTCGCCATCTCCGTCGAATGCGACGCCGAAGTCGAGCTTCTTTGTCGCGACGAGCGCCTTCAGGTCGGCAAGGTTCTTTTCCTCGGTGGGATCGGGATGGTGATTCGGAAAATGGCCATCGATATCGGTGTAGAGGAGATGATGTTCGCCGGGCAGGCGCGCGGTGAGCTTTTCGATCACCGTGCCCGCGGCTCCGTTGCCCGCATCCCAGCCGATGCGGAAGGCGCCGCCGGCAAAACCTTCGACCAGCCGGTCGACATAGGCATCGACGATGTCGATGCTCAGCGCCGTGCCTTCTCCCCCCGGGTTGACGGCTTCCCAGTCGCCTGCCGCGGCCATTTCGCCGATCCGCTGGATATCGGCGCCGAAGAAGGGGCGGCCCTGAAACACCATCTTGAAGCCATTATAGTCGGGGGGGTTGTGGCTGCCGGTTATCTGTATACCGCCGTCCACATCTTCGGTTGATGCGGCATAATAGAGCATCGGCGTCGGCCCCAGCCCGACATTGAGCGCGTCGATGCCCGCAGCGTTGATCCCGGCGATCAGCGCGTCGGCGAGCATCGGCGACGACAGCCGTCCGTCATAGCCGACCGCCACCCGCTTGCCGCCGGCACGTGCGATCAGCGTCGCGAAGCTGCGCCCGATGGCATGGGCGTCCGCATCGGACAGCGTGTCGCCGACCACCCCGCGAATGTCATATTCGCGCAGCATCGTCGGGTGGAATCGATGGGTCATGGATGCCTCTCGGGAGGATGGAGGGTCAGGCGACGGCGAACAGGTCGCCGTCGGGGTGGAGCCGTTCGCGCTGCGGCAGGTTCAATCCCGCCATCGCCTCGCGCAATTCCTGCCGCGCGACGACATGACCGATCCCCATGCCGCCGAGATGCGCCTTGTCGAGCAGGGTGAGGCCGGCCGGGAACAGCTCGCGATAGATCACGCGCTCGCCCAGGCCCGGAATGACGCGAAAGCCGACGCGCCGCGACAATTGGTTCAGCGCTTCGCCGACTCGGCGCATATTGTGCGCGTCGACGTGCTGCAGACGGTTGCGCAGGATGATCCAGTCGATCGTCCGCCCGTCGCTTTTCGCCCGCGCCTTGCGCGTGTCCCAGATCAGTTCGGAGTAGAAGCTGGGTCGGGTGACCTGAAAACTCTCGGGGTCGACCTGACCGATCAGGTCGAAATCGATGAAGCTGTCGTTGATCGGGGTGACGAGCGTATCGGCGGTGGTCGCAAGGTGGCGGGCGAACACATCGTCGCGGCCGGGCGTGTCGGCGACGAAATAATCGACCCCGTCGGCCAGCCGCGCGACCTGTTCGTCGAGTTCCTCGACTGTCGAGCCTTCGAACACCTCGAACTGCGGCATCGGCAGGTCGATCCCGCGGCGCTTGGCGGTGTTGGTGCGGTTTTCGAGATAGCGGTGGAAGGTGCGCTGGCGCGGGTCGAGGTCGATCCCCGCGACGCGCCAGCCTTGGCTCGCCAGCGCGACCGCGAAATGCACCGCGCAGGTCGATTTGCCCGTGCCGCCCTTTTCATTGGCGAAGATGATCCGGTGCGGGGGGGCTTTCGTCATGACCGTTGCGATTTTCCTGTTGGCGCGGCATGGCAGCCGCATGAAGGGCGTATTGGCGCCGCCAATATCGGAGGCAGGGCAAGCGTGCAAATCATCCGTGACATCGCCACGCTCCACCGCGCGGTCGCGGCGCTGAAGCAGGGCGGCAAGAGCGTCGCGCTGGTGCCGACGATGGGCGCGCTGCACGCCGGGCATCTGTCGCTCGTCCGCATGGGCCGCCGCGTTGCCGACCATGTCGTGGTGTCGATCTTCGTCAACCCGACCCAGTTCGGCCCGAACGAGGATTATGCCGCCTATCCGCGCGACGAGGCGCGCGACGCCGCGCTGCTGGTCGAGGAAGGCGTGGCGCTGCTATGGGCGCCCGATGTCGCGACCATGTATCCGGGCGGCCATGCCACGCATATCGAGGTGGCCGAACTCGGCGCCGACTATTGCGGCGCGGCGCGGCCGGGGCATTTCGACGGCGTCGCGACCGTCGTCGCCAAATTGTTCAACCAGGTGCGCCCCGACGTCGCCATCTTCGGCGAAAAGGATTGGCAGCAGCTGGCGATAATCCGCCGCATGGCGCGCGACCTCGATTTCGCGCTCGACATATTCGGCGCGCCGATCGCACGCGATGGCGACGGGCTCGCGCTGTCGTCGCGCAACGCTTATCTGTCGCCCGAACAGCGCGCCGCCGCGGCGGCTTTTCCGGATGCACTCAAGGCCGCGGTGGCGGCAATCGCGGGCGGCGCCGATGTTGCGAAGGCGCTGGCTGATGCCGAGGCGGCAATCGTCGCGGGCGGGTTCGACAGCGTCGATTATGTCGCGCTCGCCGATGCCGAAAGCCTCGAAAGATTGACGATATTCCGCGCGCCGGCACGGCTTCTGGCGGCGGCGCGGATGGGAAAAACGCGCCTGATCGACAATTATGCGGTCGATTGATCAAACGAAAAATTGGCGGATTTCTGTCATTTGCTCCGCCTATGGCCAAAAAATCACCGCGCCATTAACGCTTTGTTGACCATAAGCCGCAAGGTTTGACCCCGAAGTCTCCATGTGGGGTGGAGGCGACAGGGGGTTATCATGGCTAACAGTCTGAAGTCTGCCCAGTATCTGATCGAAAGCCGGCTGCTCGATGCGGCGCGCGGCGATGCCAATGCCTATTTCGACCTTGGCGTGGCCTTCTCGACCGGCACCGGCGGTGTCGATGTCGATCTGATCCAGGCGCATAAATGGTTTAATCTTGCGGCGCTCGGCGGCAATATCGAAGGCCAGCAGTGCCGCGCCGACGTTTCGGCCGAAATGAGCCGCGACGAGATCGCCGAGGCGCAGCGCCAGGCGCGCGCATGGCTCGACGAAACCGCCCGCCGCCCGGCGGCGCGTCGTTACGCCGCCTGATTCCTCAGCCGCTCCGCCGGAACGGCATCTGTCCTTCCAGCCATTGCATTTCGCTTTCCTCGGCCGCCCGTTCGCGTTCCAGAAAGTCCGCGACCGCGCGGCGGAAGCCCGGATCGGCGATGAAATGCGCCGACCAGGTCGCAACGGGGGCATAGCCGCGGGCCAGCTTGTGTCCGCCCTGTGCGCCGGCCTCGACCCGCGCGAGACCGCGCGCGATCGCAAGGTCGATGGCGCGGTAATAGCATAGCTCGAAATGCAGATAGGGAATGTCGATCAGGCATCCCCAATAGCGGCCATAAAGCGTGTCGGCGCCGATCAGGTGCATCGCGCCCGCGACCGGCCGCCCGTCCTGCCACGCGATGCTCAGCAACACCTTGTCGGCCATGCGCGCACCGATCATGTCGAACGCCGCGCGGGTCAGATAGGGATGCCCCCATTTGCGCGCGCCGGTGTCCTGATAAAAGGCCCACATCGCGTCCCAATGTTCGGGGCGGATCGCGTCGCCGCTGACATCCTCGATTCGCAGACCCTGTACCGCGCGCGCGCGTTCCTTGCGAAGCTGCTTGCGCTTTGCCGAGGTCAGCGTGGCGAGGAAATCGTCGAAATCGCGATAGCCGCGATTGGCGAAATGGAACTGGATGTCGCGGCGCAGCAGCCAGCCCGCCGCCTCGAACAGCGGCATCTGGTCGGGCGCAACGAAGGTCGCATGCGCCGACGACAGGTCGTTCTGCCGGACCACCGCCTCGGCCGCGCGCAGCAGCAGCGTCGCATCGTCGGCCTCGGCCGCGAGCAGTCGCGGTCCGGGCACGGGGGTGAAGGGCACCGCGATCTGAAGCTTGGGATAATAAGCGCCCCCGGCGCGCTCCCACGCGTCGGCCCATATATGGTCGAAGACATATTCGCCCTGGCTGTGCGTCTTCAGATAGGCGGGCGCCGCGGCGACGAGTCGGCCCGCACCGTCCTCGACCAGCAAGGGCGCGGGCTGCCATCCGGTCCCCGGCCCAACGCTTCCCGATTCTTCGAGCAGCGCCAGAAAGGCATGACCGACGAAGGGATTGCCGCCGCCCGCCAGCGCGTCCCACGCCGCCGCATCGATCGCGGCGACGCCGGTGCCGAGCGACAGGGTGCGGGTGGGCGGGTCAGCCTCGGCCACGATGGGCTTACGCGGGCTTCACCGCGACGATCGCATCGACTTCGACCGCCGCGCCGAGCGGCAGCACCGACACGCCGACGGCGCTGCGCGCGTGGCGGCCGGCTTCGCCGAACAGCGATTCCATCAGCTCGGACGCGCCGTTCGCGACCTTGGGCTGCTGCGTGAAGGCGGGGTCGCTGTTCACGAACACGCCCAGCTTGACGATCTTTTCGACCCGCGACCAGTCGCCGTCCAGCGCCTTGCCGATCTGGGCGACGAGCATCAGCGCGCAGCGCCGCGCGGCGTCATAGCCGCTTGCCTCGTCGGTGTCGGCGCCCAGCCGCCCGGTCACGACCTGCCCGTCGCGGAAGGGAAGCTGGCCGCTGATATGCAGCAGCCCGCCCGCCTCGACGACGGGGACATAGGCGGCAACCGGCGCGGCGGGTTTGGGAAGCTCGAGGCCGAGGTCGGCGAGCTTGGCGGCAATATCCATGGTGATTCCTTCTGTCTCGATTGGGGGGATTATACGGCTTCCGGCGCCGGGGCCGGAGCCTTTTCGGCAAGCCGCGCCAATATCCAGTCCTGCGCCGCCGCCCAGTCGTCGATACGGGCATGGGCATGGCGCGCGGCGGGTATCTTGTCCGCGATCGCGGGCTCGCCGACCATGTGCAGGCGCCACACGTCGGGCGCCTCGATCGCGACCGAATGATGATGGTTCGCGAGATCGTCGATAAATACCGCGACCGGCGGCCGGCGCTCCTCGATCAGCGCGCGCACCGGCTCGCCCTTGCCGCCGCGGCTGCCGATCACCGGTGCGTCGAGGCCAAGGGCCGCAAGCTGCGCCATGCGCGCCGCCTGATGGTCAGGGCCGACATTGGTCAGCACGACGATGTCGGCATGGCGCGCGATTTCGGCCATCGCGGAAAGCGCGCCGGGAATCGGATATTGGCGCGGCATTTCGGTGCGGAAAAAGCCGTCGAGCAGCGGCCAGACCTCGGCCGCTTCCAGCGGCGTGCCGCATTCCTTGCGCTTCAGCGCGCCGGCGAAACTCGTATCTTCCATGCGAAAGATCACGCCATGTTCCTCGTCGACCCACTGCGCGAACGGGACGACCATGTGCATCAGCACCTCGTCGCAATCGGTGATGACGAGCGGGCGGGTCATGGCATTGGTCCTTCCAGTCCTTCGAGGCGGCGCGCGGCAGCGGCCAAGGCTCCGGCGTCTATATCGAGTGCTTGGGCGCAGGCGACAAGGTCGGGTTCGTGCGCGGCAAGAAAGCCGAGGATCGCCGCCAGCGTTGCGCGATCGCCCAGCGCGGCGCGCAGCCCCTCGGGCGACAGGCCGGTCATTCCAAGCAGCCGTTCGGCCCGCGGCTCGTCGGTCAGGATCCAGCCGAGCGCGTGCAGCGCCAGCGCCGCGTCGCCGTCATTCACGCCGAAAATCCTTCCCTGCGAAGCAATTGTGTCGCGCCGCCGATTCGCCTAAACCGGCCGCGGACGCAAGCGGGGAAAGCTTCAACATCATGGGAAAGACCGTTCTGGTCGTCGAGGATAATGAGCTGAACCTGCGCCTGTTCTGCGACCTGCTCAACGCCCATGGCTATAGCGCGCACCCGGTGCGCGACGGCCGCGATGCGCTCGCCAAGGCGCGCGAAATAGCGCCCGACCTCATCATCATGGACATCCAGTTGCCCCACGTCAGCGGGCTCGAATTGATCGGCCAGATGAAGGCCGACCTGACGCTGCGCGCGGTACCGATCATGGCCGTCACAGCCTATGCCGGGAAGGGCGACGAGGAACAGATTCGCGCCGCGGGTGCCGAGGCCTATGTCTCGAAACCGATTTCGGTCATCAAATTCATCGAAAGTGTTGGCGCTTTCGCCTGATCCTGGTTTCGCGGCACCTGCCGAAGGTAGCTCAGCGATTCGGCGATATGAACCCGGCCGATCGAGGCGGGCCGGCAAGATCGGCGATCGTTCGCTCGAGGCTTGGCATGCGCGTGTAGCCGCGCGCTAACAGCCGCATCGCCTCTGTCGCATGCGCCAGCACCGGCCGCTCCGGTTCGCCGGGTGTCGCGACTGCTTCCGGCAGCTCACCGTCGATCGCGGCATTGGTGCCTCGTTCCCGTGCCTCTTTACAGCATACCAACCAGTTGGTATGTAGGCGCTCATGACCGCGACTCACTCTTCGTCCGACCCGGCTGCGGCCCCTCGCGCACCGCGTGGCAGTGCGCGCGACAGGCTCATCGCCGCCGCCCATCAGGAGGTGCGGCGTCAGGGCTATGCCGCGACCACGGTCGACCAGATCTGCGCCGCCGCCGGCGTGACCAAGGGCGCCTTCTTCCATCATTTCGAATCGAAGGAGGCATTGGCGGTCGCCGCGGCCGAAGCCTGGACCGAACGGGCGCGGCCGATGTTCGACATGCTGCCGCACACGAAGCTGGACGATCCGCTCGACCGGCTGCTCGGCCATATCGATTTCCGCTTTTCGCTGTTGCACGGCCCGGTCGACGGCTTCACCTGCTTCGTCGGGACGATGGTGCAGGATGCCTATGCCACCAGCGAGCCGATCCGGCTGGCGTGCGAGGCGAGCATCGCCGCCTATTGCGAGGCGCTTGCCCCCGACATCGAAGCCGCGATGCAGGCCTATGGCGCACCCGCGGGGATGAGCGCGCTCGATCTCGCGCGGCATATCCAGTCGGTGCTGCAGGGCGGCTTCGTTCTGGCCAAAACCACCAACGACCCGGCGATTGCCCGGGAAAGTGTCGCGCATCTGACGCGTTATGTCCGCATGCTGTTCGGGCGGACCTGACGAAAAATCCCCCCAGGAAGAGGAGTGCCGCCCATGTCCAAGATGATTTTCGTCAACCTGCCGGTTCGCGACCTCGCGAAATCCATGGCCTTCTATGAAGCGCTCGGCTTCACCAACGAACCGCGCTTCACCGACGAGACTGCGGCGGCGATGGTCTGGTCCGACAGCATTTTCGTGATGCTGCTGACGCACGAAAAGTGGAAAAGCTTCACCGATCGTCCGATCCCGCCGACGAGCGCCAGCGAGGTGTCCCTCGCGCTCGCGATGGAGGACCGCGCGGCGGTCGATGCGATGATCGTCGCCGCCGCGGCGCACGGCGGCACCGGTGACATCAACCCGGTGCAGGATCATGGCTTCATGTACGGCCGAGACCTCCTCGACCCCGACGGCCATGTCTGGGGGCCGTTCTGGATGGACCCGGCCGTCGCGAACGGCGAGGCGGCTGTCCAAGCCGCCGGCGCCTAGGCCGCGCGCGCGAGGAGAGAAGCGATGCCCGTCGATCCCGAAGCGCCGATTATCCTCTCGGTCTTTGAAGCTTCGCCAGACCGCGGGCGCGGTCTGGCGCGCGACATGCCCGTGAGATGGGCACTCGAAGAGGCGGGGCTCGCCTATCGCGTCCGTCTGCTGCCTTTCGCCGCCATGAAGCAGCCGGATCATGTCGCGCGTCAGCCATTCGGTCAGATTCCCGCCTATGAGGAGGACGGCCTCGTCCTGTTCGAATCGGGTGCGATCGTGCTGCATATCGCTACGCGGCATGCCGGCCTGCTGCCCGACGACGCCCATGTCCGCGCGCGGGCCATCAGCTGGATGTTTGCGGCGTTGAGCACGGTCGAGCCGCCGATCGTCAACTATGCAATGGCGTCCTTGGCGGAACGCGACAGCGACTGGTACGAAAGGCGGCTGCCGATGCTCGTCGATGCGGTCGACGCGCGGCTCGCCGCGCTCGCGATGCGGATAGGTCATGCCGAATGGCTCGAGGGAAATTTCACCGCTGGCGATCTCATGATGATTGCCGTGCTCCGCCGACTCAAGGCGTCCGGACTGCTGGATGGGCACCCCCGGCTCGCCGCCTATGTCGCGCGCGGCGAGGAGCGGCCAGCCTTTCGGCGCGCCTTCGATGCGCAGCGGGCGCTATTCGCCAAACGGTCCGAGACAGAAGGAGTCTCGTCATGAGCTTTCAGGCCTATCTCGACAATGTCGAGGCCAGGACCGGCAAGTCGGCTGAGGCGCTGCGCGCCATGGCCGTCGAGCGCGGGCTTGCCGACGCGGGCGGGCTTGCCGCGGGTGTGAAAGCGGGCGCGGTGGTCGACTGGTTGAAACAGGATTTCGACCTCGGCCATGGGCACGCCATGTCGATCGTCGCGTTTATCAAGGGCAAGAGGGAGTAGAGCCATGGGGGTCAAATCCGATGCGGCGATCGAAATCACCGCTTTCGACTGGGTACCCGATTTCGCGCGCGGCTTCGTCCGCGACCTGCGTCCGCGCTGGGCGTGCGAGGAAATAGGCGTCGATTATGCCGAGCGGCTGATCAGCGCGGTCAACCGGCCCGCCGATCATTTTCTCGACCAGCCGTGGGGGCAGGTGCCGGTGCTGCGCGACGGCGATGTCCGCCTGTTCGAAAGCGGCGCAATCCTGCTCCATCTCGCCGAAAAGGACGCCGCGCTGCTGCCGCGCGACGCGCAAGGGCGCGCGACGGTGACGAGCTGGCTCTTCGCCGCCTACAACAGCGTCGAACCGCTGATGTTCGAACTGTCGAACATAGAGATTTTCGCGGCGGGCGAGGAATGGGCACGGCTGCGCCGTCCCGGCCTGCTCGAATTCATTCGCACCCGGCTCGGCAAGCTTGCCGAGGCGCTGGGCGACCGGCCGTATCTCGCGGGCGACTTCAGCGTCGCCGATATCGCGATGGCGACGGTGCTGCGAGAAGGCATAGAAGCGGGCGTCGTTGCCGAACATCCGCGGCTCGAAACCTATCTCGCGCGCTGCCTCGATCGCCCCGCCTTCGGCCGTGCGCTCGCGTCGCAGCTCGCGGCCTTCTCCGAGGAGCCGAGCGCCGCATGACCTGATCCCCCTGGAAAGAAAAATGGAGAGAGACGATGACCTATGTCGAAGGCTTTGTGCTGGCGGTGCCTGCCCATGCGAAGGACGCCTATCGCGACCATGCCGCCGATGCGGTGGCGCTGTTCAAGGAATTCGGCGTCCGCCGCCATGTCGAATGCTGGGGCGATGACGTCCCCGTCGGCAAGGTCAACGACTTCCGCACCGCGGTGCAGGCAAAGGAAGGCGAGGAGATCGTCTTTTCCTGGTTCGAATATCCCGACCGCGCGGCGCGCGACGCCGCGACCGAAAAGATGATGAACGATCCGCGCATGCAGGCGATGGGCGCGGCGATGCCCTTCGACGGCAAGCGCATGATCGTCGCGGGCTTCGCCTCGATCGTCGAGGAGGGGCTGGGCGGCCCGATGGGGTATACCGACGGCTTTGTGGTCGCGGTTCCGACCGCCAATCGCGACGCCTATCGCGCGCTCGCCGAAAAGGCCGCGGTCGTCTTTCTCGACCATGGCGCGACGCGCGTCCTCGAATGCTGGGGCGACGATGTGCCCGACGGCAAGGTCACCGACTATCGCCGCGCGGTCCACGCCGGAGCGGACGAAAATATCGTGTTCAGCTGGATCGAATGGCCCGACAAGGAAACGCGCGTCGCGGGTTGGGACAAGATCATGGCCGACGATCGCATGCGGCACGACCCGGCCGACCAGTGTTTCGACGGCAAGCGCATGATCTACGGCGGCTTCGCGCCGATTCTCGACGCCTGACCTCAGCGCCTTTCCTTCCCCAGATGTGACACGGAGAATGATGATGACGAACCCCAAGGGCAGCTTCATCTGGTACGAACTGATGACCGGCGATCCCGACGGCGCGGCGCGCTTCTATGGCGCCGTCGTCGGCTGGACGATTGCGGGCGCCGCCGATCCCGCGGCGCCCGGCGGGGTCGATTATCGCATGATCGGGCGCAGCGACGGCGGCAATGCCGGCGGCATGCTGGCGCTCAATGCCGATATGCTCGCGGGCGGCGCCCGCCCCGGCTGGCTCGGCTATCTCTACACGCCCGACGTCGATGCGGCGGTCGCCGCGATCGTCGCCGACGGCGGCGCGGTCCATATGCCCGCGACCGATCTTCCGGTCGGCCGCATCGCGATGGTCAGCGATCCGCAGGGCGCGCCATTCTATGTCATGAACCCCGTTCCGCCGCCGGGCATGGAGGGCATGACGAGCGACGTCTTTTCGGTGACGGAAGCGCAGCATGTCCGCTGGAACGAGCTGTCGACCGACGACCCCGACGCCGCGATCGCCTTCTACCGCCGCCACTTCGGCTGGGGGCAGGAGGGCGCGATGGATATGGGCGCGATGGGCAGCTACCGCTTCCTGCAACTCGGCGACATCGGCATCGGTGCGGTCATGCCGCGCATGCCGCAGATGCCGGTATCCGCCTGGACCTATTATATCGGCGTCGACGACATCGACCGCGCGCTGACCGCCGTTGCCGCCGAGGGCGGGCAGCTGCTCAGCGGGCCGCATGAAATCCCCGGCGGCGAATTTTCCGCAACCGGGCTCGACCCGCAGGGCGCCGCCTTCGGCCTCGTCGGCCCGCGCCGCTGAACCCTAAAGAAGGGAGAGAGACGATGGAGAATCAAGGACCGACCGGCGGACTGACCCCGCATATCGCGATCGCCGACAAGCGCGCGAGCGAGGCGATCGAATTTTACAAACAGGCGTTCGGCGCCGTCGAACAGGTGCGGATGCCGGCCGAGGACGGCGTGCGCCTGATGCACGCGCATCTGCTGCTTAACGGATCGTCGCTGATGATGCACGACGATTTCCCTGAATATTCGGGCGAGGCGATGGCCGCGCCGTCGGGCGTGACGCTGCACCTGCAGGTCGACGATGCCGACCGCTGGTACGACCGCGCGATCGCGGCGGGCGCGACGTCGGTGATGGCGCCCGACAACATGTTCTGGGGCGACCGTTACGCGCAGGTGAAGGATCCCTTCGGCCACCTCTGGTCGATCGGCCATCCGCTGAAGGGAGACGAATGATGGGCAAGCCCCCCGTGACGCTGTGCCTCTGGTACGACAAGGATGCCGAGGAAGCGGCGCAATTTTACGCCGCGACCTTTCCCGACAGCTCGGTCGGACCGGTTCACCGCGCCCCCGGCGATTTTCCCGGCGGCAAGCAGGGCGATGCGCTGACGGTCGAGTTCACCGTTCTGGGCATCCCGTGCGTCGGGCTGAACGGCGGCCCGATCTTTCCGCACAGCGAGGCCTTTTCCTTTCAGGTGTCGACCGAAACGCAGGAAGAAACCGACCGCTATTGGAACGCGATCGTTGGCAATGGTGGCGCTGAAAGCGCGTGCGGATGGTGCAAGGACAAATGGGGCCTCAACTGGCAGATCACCCCGCGCGTTCTGATCGAAGCGACGACGAGCAGCGACAAGGGCGTGGCGAAGCGCGCCTTTGATGCGATGATGACGATGAAAAAGATCGACATCGCGGCGATCGAGGCGGCGGTGCGGGGCGACGCCGTTGGCGCGGCGTAACCCCTTCCTCTTCGCCTGGGCGCTCTGCGGCACGCTCGACATCCTCTATGCTGCGGCGTGGAGCGTGCTGGCGGGCAGCGATCCCGGGCGGATGCTGCGCGGCGTCGCCAAGGGCCCCTTTGGCGACGGTGCTGCCGACTGGGGCGCGGCGGGGGCGCTCGCCGGGCTCGTCACCCATTACGCGATCATGGCGGCGATGGTCGGCGTCTGGTTCGCCGCGGCGGCGCGAATCCCCGCGCTGCGCAGGCTGTGGTGGCTCAGCGGCACACTTTACGGTGTCATCCTCTATCTGGTGATGAACGCTATCGTGCTGCCACTGCGTTTCGGAGCCCCGTTTCCGCCTGCCGATCTCGCCCGGGGCGCGATCGCATTGTTTCCGCATATCGCCTTCATCGGCCTGCCGCTCGCTTGGCTGTCGATGGAGCAGGAGAATGACCGATGATCCTATATGGCCACCCCTTTTCCTCCTATACGTGGAAGGCGCAGATCGCCTTTTACGAAAAGGAGGTCGCGCACGAATTTCGGGCGATCGAAACCGCGCCGCCCTTCACCAATTATGACGAACTGCGAGCGCATTGGCCGGTCGGGCAGTTTCCGCTG
This sequence comes from Sphingopyxis sp. P1IMeth2, assembly GCF_900185685.1. Lineage (NCBI taxonomy): Bacteria > Pseudomonadati > Pseudomonadota > Alphaproteobacteria > Sphingomonadales > Sphingopyxidaceae > Sphingopyxis > Sphingopyxis sp. P1IMeth2. The sequence goes on along the minus strand of NZ_FYAT01000001.1, from coordinate 623,697 downwards.
ATCGTCGATGACGGGCGCCCGCTGTTCGAGGCGAGCATCATCGCCGAGTATCTCGATCAGCGCTCCGACGCCGGCCCGCGGCTGATTCCCGCCGATCCGCGGGCGGCGCTCGAGGTGCGCTTCCTCGACCGGATATTCGACAATCATTTCCAGGCGCGCTTTCAGGCCGCAGTCGCCGAATATCTGCCCTTCATCACCGAAACGCCCGATCTGGCCCGCGTCGCCCGCGCGCGCGATCAGCTCGAACAGGTCTATGGCTGGCTCGAGGCGCGGCTTGGCGATGGCGACTGGGCGACGCCCTACGGCTTCACGCTGGCCGATTGCGCCGCGGCGCCGGCGCTCTTCTATGCCGACTGGGTGCATCCGATCGATCCCGCCCACGCCAAATTGCGCGCTTACCGCGCGCGCCTGCTCGCGCGGCCGTCGGTGGCGCGCTGCGTCGAGGATGCGCGGCCCTATCGCAGCTATTTCCCCCTCGGCGCCCCCGACCGCGACTGAGCCTCCGCGTTCCGAACTGACTGGGGGCGTCCCGATATGCGGTTAACGCCGCGCTGACGGTGCTGCTTTGCCATTTGGGAAGGGCGCGCGCGCGAAGGCGGGTCGATGGTTTCGCCTGTCGCCCCCGCCGCGCTTGCCCGGACGCTTCTCGTCGCGTTGTTCGCGGCGCTGCTCGCCTTCGCGCCGCCGCAGGCGCGGGCGCAGCAACTCGTGACGGTCACGACCACGGTGACGACCACCGTGACATGGATCGATGACAACGCGTCCGACGCCGGGAATGCGGGCGCCCAATTCGCCGACGATGCGGACGAATTCGCGGCTGACGACGACACCGCCGCCCTGCTCGGCGATACTGCGGTTGCCGGCGAGGCCGATCTGGGCGCGACGCGGCGTTATGCGCCCGGCGCCGGGCTGGCGACGCGCGGCCCGACGCAGGCGCGCTTTGGCCCCTTTGCGGTCGTCAACGGTACGACGGCGCGGATGAGCGGCGATGTCGACGGTGCGACACCGCGCCAGTTCGCCGCGATGCTCGCGGCCTTTCCGGGGGTGAGGCGGCTCGAGATGATCGACTGCCCCGGCAGCCTCGATGAAGAGGCCAATCTGATTCTCGCCCGCGCGATTCGCCGGGCGGGTCTGGAAACCGTCGTCCCGAGCGGCGGTTCGGTGCGGTCGGGTGCGGTCGAGCTCTGGCTCGCCGGTTCCACCCGCCGCGCCGCTCCCGACGCCGAATTCGGTGTCCACAGCTGGGCAGACGAATATGGACGCGAGGCAAAGGACTATCCCGCGAGCGATCCGGTTCACGCCGAATATATCGGCCTCTACCGCGAAATGGGCATGGACGACGCCCATGCGCGCGCCTTCTATGCGCTGACCAACGCCACCCCCTTCGATCAGGTGCGCTATCTGACCCGCGACGACATGGCGCGCTTCGTCCCGCTGAACTGACCCCCGATCAATTTAAATCGTTGCCACCGCCTTCGCGGGAACGACGTGTTTTAGTCTTGTAACCCACCCGCCCGCTCCCCACATCGCCCGGCATGGCAAAGCGCGGCTTATACCAGCGATTGCGATCGAACGCGCAGGTGCGCAGCGCGCTCTTCTGTCTCGGTGGGCTGCTGATGATCGTCGCGGTGCTTATCGGCCCGCTGCCCGGCCCCGGCTTCATCATCCTGTTTCCGGTCGGACTGATGCTTGTCTTGCAGAACAGCGCCTGGGCGAAACGCCGCTATGTTCGCTTCAAGCGGCGCCATCCGCGCTATGGCGCCTGGACCGACCGTGTCATGCGCCGGGTCAGCGCCGCGCGCCGCCGCGCCCGCGCCGCGCTCGAGGCGCTCGATGGGGATTGATCGCAATCGGGCGTCGAGGGCGATTGACTTTCGCCCGACTCTCGCTTATCCGCGCCTCGATCAGCGGCCGCCCTCGCTTGGCGGCCCTTTTTCGTTGCACCGATTGAAGAGAATTTGGGGATACCGCGATGAAGCGCACCTATCAACCGAGCCGCCTCGTGCGCAAGCGCCGTCACGGCTTCCGCGCCCGCAAGGCGACCGTCGGCGGCCGCAAGGTTCTCGCCGCCCGCCGCGCGCGCGGCCGCAAGAAGCTGTCGGCCTAATCGCCGGCGCTTCGCCGCCAGCCCAAAAGGAGCTGGTGCTGGTGCGATCGCTTTCCAAACGCAGCGAATTTCTGGCCGCCAACCGCGGCCTTCGCTTTCCCATGCCCGGCTTTGTCCTGCTCGTGCGTCCGCGCGGCGACGGCGACGATGCGCCGGGCATCGGCTTTACCGTCAGCAAGAAGGTTGGCAACGCCGTCACCCGCAACCGGATGAAGCGCCGTTTCCGCGCGCTCGCCCGCGCGGCGATCCCCGCGCGGGGAATCGCCGGCGCCGACCATGTGATGATCGGGCGGCCGGGCGGCAACGACATCGCTTTTGCCGAGCTGGGTGAGCATCTCGATTCGGCGCTGCAGCGCGCGGCAAGGAAGCTGGCGAAATGACCGGCTGTCCTGCATTGTTGCGATGGCATAGCGTCCAGACATGATCCCGCCCGCCCTACGCCGCAAACCGCCAATCGCGAATGAAGTTGCGCAGTTTTCTGCGGATATGCGCGCCGTACCCCTTCCCGACGCGGGTCATGGCGCGGCAGTTGGTGCAATCGCGTGTGAAGTTGCGCAGTTTTCCGGGTGTTTCCAATGATTGCCCGCTTGCTCATCCTGATCGCCCGTGCCTGGCAATTAGGCCCGTCGCGCATCCTGCCGCCGACGTGCCGCTATGCGCCGTCGTGCAGCGAATATGCGATCATCGCTCTGAAACGCCATGGTGCGATCAAGGGTGGCTGGCTGGCGACAAAGCGGCTATTGCGCTGCCATCCTTGGGGCGGCCACGGCTACGATCCCGTACCTTGATGCGGCATTTCCCCACATTGACCAGAAGAGAGACCGAAGAGCGTGGACGACAAGCGTAACCTGATCGCGGCAATTTTACTGTCGGTGGCGATCCTGCTCGGCTGGAATTTCGTTTCGGAGAAATTCTTTCCCACCCCGGCAAAGCCCGACGTGACCAAGACCGTCGCCGGCGCGCCCGGTGCGACCCCCGCGACGACGCAGGGCCAGCCCGCCAGCGCGCCCCCATCCGGCACGCCCGCGGCCGCGGCGCCGGTCGCCAAGACGATTCTGCCGGTCGAGGCGGCGCTTGCCACGGGCAATCGGGTGCCGATCGAAACCCCGTCGCTCGCAGGGTCGATCAACCTTGTCGGCGCACGCATCGACGACATCACGTTGACCAAATATCGCCAGACGATCGAAAAGAATGCGCCGCCGGTGCGTCTGTTCGCGCCGGGCAACAGCAAGGCCGCCTATTTTGCGAGCGTCGGCTGGTCGGCGCAGGGGATCGAGGTTCCGGGGCCGACGACGCTGTGGGCCGCCAGCGGCACGAAGCTGACCCCGGCGACCCCGGTGACGCTCAGCTGGTCGAATACGACCGGCCAGACCTTCCGCGTCGAGTATAGCATCGACGACAAGTATCTGATCACCGCGAAGCAGACGATCGCGAACGCGGGCAGCGCGCCGGTCGCGGCAAGCAGCTTCGCGCTGATCGACCGCCTCGGCAAGCCGACCGACCCGCACGAAAAGGACAGCTGGACGATCCACGTTGGCCCGACCGGCTATTTGGACGGCAAGTCGGTGTTCGATGTCGATTACAAGAATCTCGATGAAAGCGGCGCCTTCAAATATAATTCGGCGGCGTGGCTTGGCTTCACCGACAAATATTGGCTCGCCGCGGTGATCCCGGCGAAGGGCGAGCGGGTCACCGCGTCGATCACCGCGCCGGCCGCGGACAATTATCAGACGCTGTTCGCGCGCGACTTCAAACAGGTGGCGCCGGGAACGCAGGTGTCGACGACCAGCCGTATCTTCGCCGGAGCGAAGGAAGTCAGCATCTTGTCGCATTATCAGGACCAGCAGGGCATCACGCGCCTGTCGAACGCGATCGACTGGGGCTGGTTCGAATTTTTCGAAGTGCCGATCTTCAAGCTGCTCGACTGGCTGTTCCGCCAGATCGGCAATTTCGGCGTCGCGATCATGCTGCTCACCGTCATCATTCGCGGCCTGATGTTCCCGATCGCGCAGCGTCAGTTCCATTCGATGGCGCAGATGCGCCTCGTCCAGCCGAAGATGAAGGCGCTGCAAGAACGCCACAAGGACGACAAGCCGAAGATGCAGCAGGAGCTGATGAAGCTCTACAAGGACGAAAAGATCAATCCGCTCGCGGGCTGTCTGCCGATCGTCATCCAGATTCCGATCTTCTATGCGCTCTACAAGGTGCTGATGCTGACGATCGAAATGCGGCACCAGCCCTTCGCATTGTGGATTCGCGACCTGTCGGCGCCCGATCCGCTGCACTTCCTGAACCTCTTCGGCCTGCTGCCCTTCACGCCGCCGTCGCTGCTCGCGCTCGGGCCGCTCGCGCTGCTCTTGGGCATCACCATGTTCCTGCAGTTCCGCCTCAATCCGCAGGCGACCGATCCGGTGCAGCAACAGGTGTTCAAGATCATGCCGTGGATGTTCATGTTCATCATGGCGCCCTTCGCGGCGGGCCTGCTGCTTTACTGGATCACCAACAACTGCCTGTCGATCGCGCAGCAGCAGTGGATGTATCGCAAATTCCCGCAACTCCGGGCGGCGCCGGTAAAGTGAGCGAGATCGATCCGGCGGCCGAAGATCGCGGCGAACGCGCCCGCAAGCTGTTTGCGGGTCCGATCGCCTTTCTGAAATCGGCGCCCGCACTCCAGCATCTGCCTGCGCCGAGCGTCCCGGAGATTGCCTTTGCCGGCCGCTCGAACGTCGGCAAATCGTCGCTGCTCAACGCGCTGACCAATCGCAACGGGCTTGCACGCACCTCGGTCACGCCCGGGCGCACGCAGGAACTCAACTATTTCGACGTCGGCAATCCGCTGGTGTTCCGCCTTGTCGACATGCCGGGCTACGGTTTTGCGAAGGCGCCCAAGGATGTCGTCAAGAAGTGGCGTTTTCTGGTCAACGACTATCTGCGTGGGCGCCAGGTGCTCAAGCGGACGCTGGTGCTGATCGACAGCCGGCACGGCTTCAAGGATGTCGACCGCGAGGTGCTCGAAATGCTCGACACCGCTGCGGTCAGCTACCGTGTCGTGCTGACCAAGGCCGACAAGATCAAGGCGAGCGAACTCGCCGCGGTCCACGCCGCCACCGAGGCCGAGGCCCGCAAACATCCCGCCGCGCACCCCGAGGTGATCGTGACGAGCAGCGAAAAGGGCATGGGCATCGCCGAGCTGCGCACCGCGGTGCTGGAGGCGGTGGAGAGTTGACGAAATGTTTCCCCTCCCGCAAGCGGGAGGGGCAGCGAGACTTGCGAGCTTGCTCGCTAGTCGCAGCGGGGTGGGTGATTTCGCGACCGAAGCTCGCTCCGCTCGCGCCCACCCCTGGCCCCTCCCGCAAGCGGGAGAGGAATATGGAGACCGCATGAAACTCTTCATCGGGAACAAGGCCTATTCGAGCTGGAGCCTGCGCGGCTGGCTCGCCGCCCGGCACAGCGGTCTGCCGTTCGAGGAAGTCACCGTTCCGCTCTATGACGAAGACTGGAATCGCCGCCGCGAGGGCGATGAATTCGCGCCGTCGGGGGGCAAGGTGCCGATCCTGTGGGACGGCAATGATATCGTCGTCTGGGACAGTCTGGCGATCATCGACTATCTCAACGAGAAAACGGACGGCGCCCGCGGCTATTGGCCCGCCGACATGGCGGCGCGCGCAATGGCGCGTTCGATGGCGGCCGAAATGCATGCCAGCTTCTCGGCGCTGCGCCGCCACCACAGCATGAACATCCGCCGCATCTACCCCGCCGCGGAGCTGTTGCCCGAGGTGCAGGCCGACGTCGTCCGCATCCTCCAGATCTGGGCCGAGGCACGCGCGCGGTTCGGGGGCGAGGGCGATTATCTGTTCGGCGACTGGTCGGCCGCCGACATGATGTTCGCGCCCGTCGTGACGCGCTTCATCACCTATTCGATCCCGTTGCCGCGCTTTGCCCTGCCTTATTGCCAGGCGGTCGTCAGCCATCCGCATATGCAGGAATGGATCGGCGGCGCGCAGGCCGAAGACTGGGTCATCGAACAGTTCGAAGGCGCGCAGCAGGACTGACGCACCGACACAGCAGCGCGCTCAGAAACTCTGCTCGTCGTAGATTTTCGACAGGTCGTGATGCCAGGCACCCTCGTACCGGTCGAGCAGGTCGTGGGCGGGCGATTTGCCGCTCTTGGCGATACGCCGCAGCGGTTCGAGGAAGCCGACCTCGTTATCGCCCATCGAATTGACCTCGCCGCGCGCCGCCAGGCCTGCCGCCGCGATGTCGAGGACGCGGTGCGCGAGTTCGCCGAGCGTCCCGCCGCCGGGTGCCGGCGCGTCGAGGCCCTCGCTGGGCACCGCATCGCGCAGCGCCTGCTGTTCTTCGATGCTCCAGCCCTTGACCAGATCCCATGCGGCATCGAGCGCCTGACTGTCGTAGAGCAGCCCGACCCAGAGTGCAGGCAAGGCGCAGATTCGGTTCCACGGGCCGCCGTCGGCGCCGCGCATTTCGAGGAAACTCTTCAAACGCACTTCGGGGAAGGCGGTCGAGAGATGGTCGTTCCAGTCGGAAAGCTGCGGCAGTTCGCCCGGCAGGACCGACAGCTCACCCTTCAAGAAATCGCGGAAGCTGAGACCCGCGGCGTCGATATATTGGCCGTCGCGGAAGACGAAATACATCGGCACGTCGAGCATGTAATCGACATAGCGCTCATAGCCGAAGCCATCCTCGAACACGAAGGGCAGCATACCGGTGCGCGCCGGATCGGTGTCGGTCCAGATATGGCTTCGGTACGACATGAAGCCGTTGGGGCGGCCCTCGGTAAAGGGCGAGGAAGCAAAGAGTGCGGTCGCGAGCGGCTGAAGCGCTAGGCTCACCCGGAACTTCTGCACCATGTCGGCCTCGCTCGCATAGTCGAGGTTGGTCTGGATGGTGCAGGTGCGCAGCATCATGTCGAGCCCCATGCTGCCGACGCGCGGCATATGGTTCAGCATGATCTTGTAGCGGCCCTTGGGCATGATGGGCAGTTCGGCGCGCGTCTTGTCGGGCCACATGCCGACGCCGAGGAACCCGAGCCCGAGCTCGGCGCCGACTTCCTTGACCTGCTTCAAGTGCCGGCCGGTTTCGGCGCAGGTCTGGTGCAGATTTTCGAGCGGCGCGCCCGACAGTTCAAGCTGGCCCGCGGGTTCCAGGCTGACGGTGCCGTCGCTGCCCGCGAGCGCGATGACATGGCCGCCCTCGATCACCGGCTCCCAGCCGAAACGCGTGAGCGCCATCAGAAGGTCGCGGATGCCGCCCGGTTCGTCGTAGCTCGGTGCCCGGTGATCGCTCGTACGATAGACGAATTTCTCGTGCTCGGTGCCGATCCGCCACCGCTCCTTGGGCTTTTCGCCCTTGATCATGGGGGCCGCGAGCTGGTCGCGGCTTTCGATGATGGGATCGTTTTGATCTGAAACCTGCCGCGTGCTCATGGCAGCGCATGTAAGCGGCCTCGCGGCATCTTGGAAGGGGTCAGTTGACGGTTACGTCGAAGACCGTTGCAAAGGCGCTGCCGGGGCCAAGTGCCGCGGTCGAGGCCGACACCGTTGTCCCCGCGATCGCGGCGCCGAACGGGTCGCTTTCGTCTGCCCCCGTGGCATTGTCGTCTTCCACGGTTGTCGCCCCGGCACAGCTCGTGCCGCTGCGCAGCGAACCGGGAACGAAGCTGGTCGTCGCGGGCAGCGGGTCAGCGACGTAGATCGCTGTCGCAGTCGCGCTGCCGCCGTTGGTCACCAGCAGGCAATAGCGCATGGTGGCGCCGGGAATCGCCTTGGGATTGGTCGTGCCGTTGACCGCGTCGCTGACGATGCTGCTCGTCTTCGCGATCAGCAGATTGGCGACCGGACGGCAGAAATTGATGTCGTGAATCGCCATGCCCTGCTGCCCCGGGTTCGCCGGGGCAAGGCTGTGGCTGCCATATTCGATGGTGATGGTGTCGACCGGCGCGGCAAAGGTGACGACGACATTGCCGTTGGCGCTGCCGTCGGCGGAGGTCGCGTCGCCATAGGCGCTGTTGCCGACGACATAATTGGCGACGCCGTTGGTCAGCGTTGGATAGACGGTGGTGCCGTTGAAGCTGCCGGTGACGGTCACGCGGTCGGCGAACTGGCCCGAGGCATAATCAATGTCGAACAGCGTGAGCTGCGCGCCCGGCACCGCGGTCGGCAGGTTGATCGTCGACGTGACGACCCCCGCCTGGCTTGTGAAGTCGACGATCTCGAAGATCGAATTTTGCGCAGGCGACAGCCCGCCGGTGACGACATTCTGCCGCGTCGGCGACTGGCCGCCATAGGTGGCGTTGCTCAGAAAGCTGCCGCCGCTGATCGCGATGTTGAAGTTTATCGTCCCGATGGCGGTCAGCGCATAGCTGCCGCTCGTCGTGCCGGCAGACCAGCTCACGCTGTCCCAATCGTGCAGCGTCGATCCGGCCGGGCAGATCAGCACCGGCGCCACGCCCGCGACGCGGCTGCCCGAGACGGTGAAACTGGCTGCGGCATAATCATCTTCGCCGGTCGCGCCATTGCCCGGCGTCGAATCGATGTCGGGAGCCGAGGAGGCGGTGATTTCGGCGCTGTTGAGGATCGTCGCACCCGATGTCGCGTTGACCGTGCCGCTGATCGTCAGCGTGCGGGTCGCACCCGGCGGGACGCTGCCGACCGTCCAGACGCCGGTCGTACTGTTATAGCTGCCGAATCCGGCCGCGTTCGTGAAGTTGAAGCCCGCAGGCAGCGTATCGAGCACGGTGACGCCCGTCGCGGTCGCCGGCGATCCGCTCGCATTGGTGACGGCCAGCGTATAGCTGATGCTCGATCCCGTCGCCGGGGCCGCGCTGCTGACACTCTTGGTAAGCGACAGATCGGCATAGTTGGCGGGCAGGCTGGTCAGATACAGGTCGGCGCGGACGAAATTGCCATTGTCCGCCTGCGGATATTGATCGCAAATCTCGAGCCGCCATGTACCTTGCGCATTTTCGCCGTTGAATGCCGACAGCGGCGAATTGGGGCTGAAGTCATGCTGATAGGGCGGCGCGCTGGTCGAATGGGTTACGGTATTGCCGTCGGTGTTGACCGTCTGGACGCCGCCGTCGTTCAGCCGCACGTTGAAATTGTCGCCCGAGATATTGTTGGTGTCGCCGTTGACAAGCTGGACCCGCGTGCCTGCCGGCGATTGCAATGTGATCCTGAGGTCGCCGCGCCACGTATGGGTTGCGAGGACGCCAAGATCGACGTCACCGACGATATAGCTTGTCGATACCGTGAAATTGCGGACGAGCGGCGACGAACAGGGGGCGCTGCTGTTGATCGCGCCGCCCGTCGTGTTGCTGTATGTCGTGGTGGTCTGCGCATAGGCAGCGGGTGCAACGACGAGCGTCATCGCCAGCCACAGGAACATGGTCCATGCCCTGATTGGCAGCGTCCGCTGGCCCCCACGCCAGCGTCCTCGGCTTTGGTCCCGCCGTTGCATGGCGACCCTCTGCCCGCGACATCCCTAATTTGGAGTTAATAACTGCCAGTTTGGCAGCATTCTTGTTTCAGTATGAAACAGCTTCTAGCCGCCGCGCCAGTCGCCATGCTGCGCCATCCATAGCGCCGTTGCTGCAATCGCGGCGGTTTCGGCCCGCAAAATACGCGGTCCAAGTGCGATACGCTTCACGGCATCATGGTCGCTCAGCATCGCGCGTTCGCGGTCGGTGAAACCGCCTTCGGGGCCGGTCAGAATGGCAGCGGGGGCGGGCGCCGCGACCGCAGCGAGCGGAACCCCGCCGGCTTCGTCGGCGAAGAGTAGCGTGCGACCCACCGGCCAGTCTTTCAACAGCTGCGGCAGTTTGGCCGGATCGGCGAGGTCGGGGAGCGCGGTCCGGCCGCATTGTTCGCAGGCCTCGACAATCTGTGCAGCGAGCCGCTCCTGCTTCACGCGCTCGACGATCGTGCGTTCGGTGATGACGGGCTGGAGCCGCGCAACGCCGAGCTCGGTTGCCTTTTCGATGATCCAGTCGAGCCGCGCCTTTTTCACTGGCGCGAAGCAGAGCCAAAGATCGGGCACGCGTTCGATCGGGCGCATCTGGTGTTCGATGCGGATCGAAAGCGTCCGCCTCGACGCCTCGGCGACCGCGCCGAGCCACTCGCCGCTGCGATTGTCGAACAGTAGCAGCGGATCGCCCGGTTTCGCGCGCATGACGTTAAGCAGATAATGGGCCGCCGCTCCGTCGAGCGCCACCATCGCGCCGGCGGCAAGCGGCGTGTCGGTATAGAGTCGGGGCGTGCTGGCGGGCGGCCATGCAGGTGTCGCGGGCATGGCTGGGCGATAGCAGAGGCACAATCTTCGCGCATCTTTTGCTTTGCACGGTGCCGATTGTTCCGTTTCGGGCCAGAATCCCCGAAAAACCGCCATTCCCGGTCAGGCCGATTAGCGATTTGGTAAGCAGTTTCCCCCTAGGTGCAAGGCTACCAGCCGCGCATCTGGTGGGTCGCGCGGCCGGGCCAAGAGGGGTTTTAGACCATGCGAGGGACCGTTTTCAGCCGCCTGCGGGCCGGCATCTCGACCATCTGCCGCGATACGCGCGGCAACACGATGATGCTGACGGCGGGCGCGCTCGTTCCGATCGTCGCCCTCGTGGGGTCGGGCGTCGATATCGGCCGCGCCTATATGGCCGAGCTTCGCCTGCAACAGGCGTGCGACGCGGGCGTGCTCGCGGGACGCCGCGCGATGCAGGGCGGCGACTATGATTCGAACGCCGAAGGCGAAGCGAACAAGATGTTCGCCTTCAACTTCCCGTCGGGCATGTACGCGAGCAGCGGCGTCGATTTCAAATCGAAGGCGCAGGGGACGTCGAACGTCGTCGGCGAAGCCAAGGTTACGCTGCCCACCGACATCATGAAGATATTCGGGACCAAGCAATTCGACCTTGCGGTCAACTGCACGGCGAAGCTCGAAATCTCGAACGCCGACATCATGATGGTGCTCGACGTTACCGGATCGATGGCGACGACCAATTCGGGCGACTCGGTCAACCGCATCAGCGCGCTCAAGACCGCGACGATGAACTTCTTCGACACGCTGACCACCGCCGATATCGGCGATGGCCGTCTGCGTTTTGGCGTCGTGCCCTACAGCTCGAGCGCCAATGTCGGCCAAATTCTCTATGCAAAGAATCCCGACTGGCTTTCGAACAATGTGCTGCTGCCTTCGCGCACGCCGATCTTCAAGATCACCTACGGCAATGGCCAGACCGTCGAAAATGGCTCGTCGACCGGCAATGTCAGCTATGGCAGCTGGTCGAACGTCAGCACGGTGAGCGGTCAGAACAGCAGCAGCTGCGGCAATCTGGAGCCGCCGGCCGATACGACGCCGTCGCCAAGCGGGTCGCCGACCGTCAACCAGACCGGGCAGACCTTTGACAGCAACGGCAACCGCGTCACGACCAACAACAGCTCGCAGACCTACACCTATTATAATTACCAATACACCTGGTCGAGCAACAGGTGCCGCCTGCAGCGCCGCGTTGCGACCTATACGCGCACCTCGACGACGACGACCACCGAAGAGCCGATCCAGACTTTCGACAATAAATATCGTTACGAAGATCGCGTTTTCGATGTCACGCAGGCGAAGGCGGGCTCGGCGATCGTCACCGACACGGGCGACAGCGGTACCAACTATTCGGCCACCTGGGGCGGATGCGTCATGGAGCGCGAAACCGTCGCTTTCGGTCCGACGCAGACCGCGCCGGCCGGCGCCCGCGACATGGATGTCGACAGCGCGCCGACGAGCGACGACGGGACCAAGTGGAAAGTGCTGATTCCCGAAATCGCTTTCCCGCGCGCCAAAAATCCTTCGTCATCGGGAACCACGAGTTCGCTCAACGTCAGCAGCAGCAGCGTGTCGAGCGACAGCACGTCGGGCGGCAGCTGGCAGCGTTACTCCAAATATTGGAGCAGCGGCTGGGGCGTCTGCCCCGCGCCGTCGATGAAGCTGACGACGATGACGGCGAGCGACCGTTCCAGCTTCAACACCTACATCAACGCCTTGCAGCCCGTCGGCGGCACCTATCATGATTCGGGCATGGTCTGGGGCATCCGCCTCCTGTCGCCCGACGGCATGTTCGCCGACGAAAATGCCGAAGCGCCGAACAAGCGCCCGATCAGCCGCCATATCGTCTTCATGACCGACGGCGACATGTCGGCGAATATGGGGAATCTGACCTTCCAGGGCTATGAATGGACGATGCAGCGTGTCGGCGGGACCAGCGACAGCAATCTGACCGACCGGCACAACAACCGCTTCCTCCAGCTCTGCGAAAGGGCAAAGGCGAAGAATATCACCATCTGGGTGGTCGGCTTCGGCACCTCGCTGAACTCGCAACTCACGACCTGTGCGACGCCGGGCAAGGCCTATGAAGCCTCCAACGCTTCGCAGCTCAACGACAATTTCCAGGCGATCGCACGCCAGATTTCGAAGCTGAGGCTCTCGCAATGATCCGGATACCGTCGCTCCTCCGCCGCCTTCGCCGCCACCAGCGCGGCACTGCGATCCTGGAATTTGCGCTGATCGCGCCGGTCTTCATCCTGCTGTTAATGGGCCTGTTCGATTATACGTGGCAGATGTACGCCAAGCAGGTGCTGCAGGGCGCCGTCAGCAACGCGGCGCGGGCCTCGACGCTTGAATCGGCGGCATCCAACCAGACGCTCATCGACGCGGCGGTGCGCGATCAGGTTCAGAATGTCTTTCCCGGCGCCCCGGTGACCTTCACCCGCAAATCCTATGAAAGCTTCAACGACGTCGGCAAGCCCGAACCCTTCACCGATGCCAACAACAACAACCGCTATGATTCGGGCGAATGTTTCGAAGATCGCAACGGCAACAATAGTTGGGATGCCGATCAGGGCGCGAACGGCAACGGCGGCGCCGAGGATGTCGTGCTCTATACCGCGAAGATGAAATTCGAACGCATTTTGCCGGTGTGGCGCATGCTCGGCCAGCCCCCGGAAACCTATCTCTACGCGACGACCGTGCTCCGCAACCAGCCGTATAACGTCAACACCGTGACAAGTAGGGTGATATGCAACTGATCCGCATCCTTGCCCACGCCCGGCGCCGCACCGCCCGGCTGGTGCGCTTCGCGCGCGACGACAAGGCCGTCGTGCTCATCGAAACCGCCTTCACGATGCCGCTGCTCGTGTTTCTGGGCTTCGGGGGGCTGGAGATCGCCAATCTGACGCTGGCGAACACGCGCATCAGCCAGGTGGCGCTGAGCGCCGCCGATAACGCATCGCGTATCGCCTATGGCAGCGACCTGTCGCTGCCGCGGGTGCGCGAAGTCGATATCAACGAGGTTTTCGCAGGCGTCGAGGAGCAGTCGCGCGGGCTGGACTTCAAGGCCCACGGCCGCATCATCCTGTCGAGCCTTGAGCGCAATTCGAGCGGCGGCCAGTGGATTCACTGGCAACGCTGCTATGGGAATTATCCGGTGAATTCGGCCTATGGGCTGCAAGGGACCGGCAAGACGGGCACCGCCTTTAAAGGGATGGGGAAACCGGGCGCGGAAGTCACCGCAGCGACCGGGACCGCCGTGATGTTCGTCGAAGTCACTTACCAATATCAGCCGCTTGCCTTTGCCGCTTGGCTCGGGCCGCGCGTCATCCGCACGACCGCCGCCTTCAATATCCGCGAAGGTCGCGATCTGCAGGGTCCGGCGGGCGGCGACGGCGTCTATAATCCGTCCCCTGCGGCCACGAAAATGACCTGCACCTGATCGACCGGGGCGCGGCCGGACGCCGATGCCCCATTTATTGTCGCCGCGCCCCCTGCTATCGCGCGGGCGGCGATGACAGCGACGCATACCCCCGACAGCCAGCATCAGGGCTTTCTGGCGATCCTGCCCGCAGGCATGCGCCCCTATGCGCTGCTTGCGCGCTTCGACCGGCCGATCGGCTGGTGGCTGCTCTACTGGCCCTGCGCATGGGCGCTGGCGCTGGCGGGCGGGGCCTGGTCGCATTGGCCGCTGCTGCTGTGGATGCTGCTCGGCGCGATCGTGATGCGCGGCGCGGGCTGCGTCTATAACGACATCGTCGACCGCGATCTTGACGCGAAGGTGGCGCGCACCGCGGTGCGCCCGGTCGCGAGCGGCGAAGTGTCGGTGCGCAACGCCCTGATGTGGACATTGCTGCTGTCGATGATCGGGCTCGTCGTGCTGCTGCGTCTGCCCCTGCCGGCGCAGATCGTCGCGGTGGCCAGCCTCGCGCTGGTCGCCGCCTATCCTTTCATGAAGCGGATTACCTGGTGGCCGCAGGCATGGCTCGGCCTTGTCTTCAGTTGGGGCGCGCTCGTCGGCTGGATCGCGGTCGGCGGCGGCGCAAACGATCAAGGCGGGCTGGCGCTGCCCTTCCTCTATGCGGGCACGATCGCCTGGGTGATCGGCTATGATACCATCTATGCGCTTCAGGATATCGAGGATGACGCACTCGTCGGCGTGAAATCGAGCGCGCGCGCGATGGGGCGGCATGTGAAGGCCGGCGTCGCGCTCTGCTACGTTGTGGCGCTCGGCGGCTGGGCGGGCGCGCTGTGGAATGTTCGTCCCGATGCCCTTGTGCTTGTCGCCCTGATCCCCGCCGCGCTGCACCTGACGGGGCAGGTCGTCACGCTCGACCCCGACAATGGCGCCGACGCGCTCGCCAAATTCCGCAGCAATCGTTTTGCGGGGCTGCTGGTCTTCGCGGCGATGCTGGTGGTCGGCAGCGCCCCCTGACGCGGGCGCCTATTCGGCCGCAAGCAGTTCTTCGGCGCCGCCGAGGTCGACCGAGACGAGGCGGCTGACGCCCTTCTCTACCATCGTCACTCCGAACAGGCGATGCATGCGCGCCATCGTCACCGCATTGTGGGTGACGATCAGATAGCGGGTCTTCGTCTCGCGCGTCATCCGGTCGAGCAGGTCGCAGAAGCGTTCGATATTGGCGTCATCGAGCGGCGCATCGACTTCGTCGAGGACGCAGATCGGCGCCGGATTGGTCAGGAAAAGGCCGAAGATCAGCGCGACGGCGGTCAGTGCCTGTTCGCCGCCCGAGAGCAAAGTCAGCGTGCCGAGGCGCTTGCCCGGCGGCTGCGCCATGATCTCCAGCCCGGCCTCGAGCGGATCGTCCGAATCGACGAGTTCGAGATGCGCCTGCCCGCCGTTGAACAGCGTGGTGAACAGGCGCTGGAAATGTTCGTTCACCGTCTCGAAGGCGGCGAGCAGGCGAACGCGGCCCTCGCGGTTGAGGTTGCCGATCGAGCCGCGCAACCGGTTGACCGCTTGTTGCAGCTCCTCGATCTCGGCGGCGCTTCGTTCGCGTTCGACGTCGAGTTCGGCAAGCTCGTCGGCGGCGACGAGGTTGACCGGGCCCAACCGCTCGCGTTCGCCGATCAGCCGGTCGTGCGCGGCCGACTCGGCATTTGCATCGTCGACGCCATCACCCTCGAACCCGACCTTCTGCGGTAGCAAGGGGGGCGGACATTCGAAGCGCTCGCCCGACAGGCGCCCCATCTCGATGCGGCGCAGCTCGGCATTTTCGGAGCGTGCCACCGCGCCGGCGCGTGTCTCGCGCGCCGCGGCGACGCGCTCGCGGATCGTCGTCAGCGCCGCTTCGGCCTCGCGCAGCGCCGCTTCGGCTTCGCGCTCCTGCGCCTCGGCGGCGCCCACTTTACCCCGCACCTCCGTCTGCCGGGCCGCAGCAGCTTCGCTATCGGCGGCGAGCTTTTCGGGCAGGCCCGCAAGCTTCGCGGCTTCGGCTGTCAGCGCGTCGGCGCGCTTGTCCATGTCGGTCACGCGCCGTGCCGCTTCGCCCGCGCGCGCCTTCCAGCTCTTGATCTCGGCGCCGACGACCGCGTGCCGCTCGCTGAGGCCGGCAAGGGCGCGCTCATGATCGGCGAGCGCGTCGCGTGCGCCATTGGCGTCGCTGCGCGCGCGGTCGGTTGCACTTTCTTCACCCTCAAGCGCCGCGCGGGCCAGACTGTCGTCGGGGAGCGCGGCGAGCGCCGCCTCCTTCGCGGTGAGGTCCGCAGCGGCGTCGCTCCCGGCCGCCGCAATTTCGGCGAGCCGACGGTCGAACAGCGCGGCGGCGTCGCGGTGACGGTCGAGCGCGGCCTGCGCCTGATCGGCGGCACGCAGCGCAGTGCGGCGTGCCTCGTCGGCGCTCGCGAGCGCCTTGCGCGCCGCGGCGGCGGCGTCGGTTCGCTCGGCAAGCTGCGTTGCCGCAACATGGCGCCGATCCTGCAATTCCTGCACCCCGAGTTCGACTTGCGGGCGTTGTGCGGCGAGCGCGTCGAGGCGATTCTGCCGTTGCAGCCGCTCGGTCGCCGTCGCGCCGTCGCCGCGCGTGACGAAGCCATCCCAGCGGCGCATCACGCCGTCCAGGGTGACGAGCCGCTGGCCGACCGCGAGCGGCTGGCCGGTGTCGCGATCGGCAACCGCGATCTGGGCGAGTCGCCGCACGAGCGCCGGGGGCGCCTGGACGAACGCCGCGAGCGGTTGCGTGCCTGCCGGCAGCGCCGGGTCGTTCTTGTCGGCATCGGCGGCGCCCCAACTGCGCGCG
Source organism: Sphingopyxis sp. P1IMeth2 (assembly GCF_900185685.1). Classification (NCBI taxonomy): domain Bacteria; kingdom Pseudomonadati; phylum Pseudomonadota; class Alphaproteobacteria; order Sphingomonadales; family Sphingopyxidaceae; genus Sphingopyxis; species Sphingopyxis sp. P1IMeth2. Next base: position 607,008 of record NZ_FYAT01000001.1, on the reverse strand, counting down.
GCGGCGCGGTCGGTCCCGGCGTCGAGATCATCGCCGAGCGCGGCGGCGAGCGCCGCCTCGTGGCCCGGCGTCACGCGCAGCCGGTCGAGGATGCGGTCGTCGTCGGTGCGGGCGGCGGCGAGCGCGCGTTCGAGCGTTGCCGCCTCGCCGTCGAGCGCGGCGAGCGCGGCGCGTGCTTCGGCAAGACCGGCATCGATTGCGCCAAGATCGGCCGCGATCGCTTCGCGGTCGGCCTCGGCCTCGTGCAGCGCGCTTTCCGCGGAAATTATCGCCGCTTCGGCCTGTTGGGCGCCGCGGACGCTTTCGGCCTGGGTTGCGGCGAGTGCGGCGCTGTCGCCCAGCGCGGCGATTTCGGCCTCGACCCGCTGACGGTCGCCGGCGATACGCCGGACGGCGGCTTCGGCCGTATCGCGCGCCGACACCGCGATGCGGCGATCGGCGGCTTCGCTCGCCGCCTTCGCCCGTGCCTGCGCGAGTGCGACCTCTGCATCGCGGAGGCGTGCCTGGGCCGCCTGATGCGCCTCGACCAGCGCCGCCTTTCCCGCGTCGTGCGCGGCAATGTCCTGTGTGAGACGCTTCGCCTCGGCGTCGAGCGCGGTCAGGGCGGCATGGGCGTCGCGCGCCAATTCGCCCTCGCGCGCCCGGTCCTCGGCGAGCCGCGCCTGCTGCGCCGCCAGATCGTCGAGCCGTTGCCGCGCGGCACGTTCCTCGCCCTGCAGTCGGACAAGCGTCGCGGTCGCCTCGGCGAGCGCATCGCGCTGTGCCTGCGCCTCGGCGCGCGCGCTACCGACGCGCGTCGCCACTTCGACCTGCGCGGCGGAAACGGTTTCGAGTTCGGTCTGCGCGGCCTTCACGGCGGCTTCGGCGGCATCGGCTTCGCGGCGCGCCTGATCGGCGGCGGTGGCGGCATCGCGCCAGCGCGCGTAGATCAGCCGGCCTTCGGCGATACGGATATCGTCGCTGAGCTTGCGATATTTTTCCGCCGCCCGCGCCTGACGGCGCAGCGCATTTGCGCGCACTTCCATGTCGGCGACGATTTCGGACAGGCGATTGAGGTTGGTTTCGGTCGCGCGCAGCTTTTGCTCGGCATCCTTGCGGCGGACGTGCAAACCAGCGATGCCCGCCGCTTCCTCCAGCATCGCGCGGCGATCGGTCGGCTTGGCGGCTATGACGTTCGCGATCTTGCCCTGACTGACGAGGGCGGGGCTGTGCGCGCCGGTCGCGGCGTCGGCAAAGATCAGCGCGACATCCTTGGCGCGGACGTCGCGCCCGTTTGCGCGATAGGCGCTGCCCGCGCCGCGTTCGATACGGCGGATGATCTCGAGTTCATGCCCTTCGCTCGCGTCGGACAGGCCCGCGACGACATTGCCTTCGGTATCGCAATGGATGGCCACCTCGGCAAATTCGCGCGGCGGGCGCTGCGATGTGCCGGCGAAGATCACATCCTCCATCCCGCCGCCGCGCATGGATTTGGGGCTCGATTCGCCCATCACCCAGCGGATCGCTTCGAGCAGGTTCGATTTGCCGCAGCCGTTCGGACCGACGACGCCGGTCAGCCCGGGTTCGATCCGCAATTCGGTTGGCTCGACGAAGCTTTTGAAACCGGTCAGGCGCAGGCGTCTTATCTGCACGAGGCCACCTCGTGCAGGTCAGCGAATCGGAGCCGGTGCAACCTTGCTGTCACATATCCCCCTGGCACCGTCATGGCGCGTGGGCGGTCGAGTCGCAAGGGGTGCCGCCCTCCCCGCCGCGACGGGGAGGGCTATTGTCTTCAGCGGGCGCCCATGGTGCGCAGGCGGTCGCGCAGCGGGCCCCAGGTGGTGATGCCCTCGGCGACCTGGCCATTGATGACGAAGGTCGGCGTGCCCTGGATCTTGAACTGTTCGATGCCCTTGTTGGTCATCTGCTCAAGCTTGCTGATATTGTCGACGTTCGACAGGCAGGCATTGATCTGGTCGGCGGTTACGCCGCGCGACTGGAAGAATTCTTCGAGCTTCCAGGCTTTGGCGAGCGCGGGAAAGCGCTGCGCGGGGGGCAGCGCCATCGCGGCTTCGCCGCCCTTGGGATTGGCCTGCGCGCCGGCGAACAGTTCGGCTTGCGAGGCAAAGACATTTTCCTGCAGCGGGAAATAGCGATCGACCGGGCCGCAATGCACGACTGCCGCGGCCATCGCGTCGAGCGGGTCGCGGATGAAGTTGCGCACTTCCAGGCTGACACGGCCGCTGTCGATGAAGTCGCGCTTGATCTCTTCGTGGCTTTCCTTCGAGAAATCGGCGCAGTGCGAGCAGGTCAGCGACGCATATTCGATGATCTTGATCGGCGCGTCGGGGTTGCCCATCAGATAGCCGCCCTCGGCGGTCTTGGTCACCGTTGTCGACCATTGCTTGCCCGCGGGCGCCGCGACCTTGGCGACGACCGCCTGTTCCTTCGACTGGTCGGTAGTGCCCTTGCCGCAACCGGCGAGCGCAAGGGCGCCGATCGAAGCGAGAAGGATGGGGCGAAGGGGCAATCTGGTCATTGGGGATAGTCTCCGGATAATTCGCGTGAACGGGCTTTTACGAGGCCTTCAGCGCCGCGTCGAGTTGCGTTTTGATCGCGGACCAGACGGTCACGTCGGTGTGGCGTCCATTGATGAAAAAGGCCGGCGTGCCGCGCACATGGTCGGCACCCAGCCCGATATTGGTCATGCCTTCGAGTTCGGCGCGCGTGACCTCGCTATCGAAACAGGCGTTCATCTGCGCCTGGGTGTAGCCGCGTTTCGCCATCAGCGCGCCGAGGCCGGTGTCGGCCGCGATCTTGCGCGCGCGTTCGCTCTCGGTGCCGACATACCAGCTCTTGACCATGGCTTCGGGCGCCTTTTGCACCTTCGTCAGCCAGACCGGCTGCGCCATGAAGATGGCGTGGTGGTTGGCCGCGAAGGCCTTGGCGCCGCCGCAGCGCGCCAGCAGCGCTGCGGTCAGGTCGACCGGGTCGCGGACGAGGTTGCGATATTCGAAGACCACCAGCCCCTTGTCGATATACTGGGCCTTGAGCGGGACGTCGCCGTCGCGCGCAAATTCGCCGCAGTGGGTGCACGTATAGCTGAAATATTCGACCAGACGCACCTTGGCGGCGGGGTTTCCGACGATATAGGCACCGATCGCGCTGGTGCTGATCTTCGACGACCAGGCCGGCGCCGGAGCGGCGGGCGCGGCGGCGACCAGCGACAGCGCGGCGATCGACAGGGCGCCGATGGCGGTGCGGCGGGACAGGGTGCGACCGGATATCTTGGGCATGGACGTGCCGTCTTCCTTCAACTGATGCGCGGGAGTTTCGGCGCGCTGGCAAGCCCGGCGGCCATGCGTTCGAGCACGGTCCTGAGTTCCGGATCGCCGATGTCGCGCAGGCTATCCCCCAGTTCGGCGGGTACCGGCTTCAGCATTGCCGGCTGCTGAACGGGGGCGGGGGCGGGCGCGACCTGACCATGCGTCATGCGCACGCTCGCAATCGCGGCATAGCCGAAGAAGCGATTGACCGCCGCGACGATATCGGGGGCGACATGCTGCAGCATGGGTGCATGCGCGCCGCTGATCGTCAGATGCAGCGTTCCGCTCGCCTTTTGTCCGGCGGGAAAGCGGATCATCGCAGGCTGGGTGACATCGGCGAGCCGATCGCCGACGATTTCTCGCCAGCGGCTGACGACCGACGACTGGATGAAGCCGAATTTGCGAAAGGCGGTCCGGCCGATTTCGGGAACCATATCGGCGATCGCGCGCGCCTCGCCGCCGCGCGGCCGCTCATAGCTGCGCGCCGGCGGCTTTTTGGCAGCCTTCTTCGTGCGCGCTTTAGGGGACTTGTCGCCGTCGCTGGAGCCTGCTTTCGCCATCGCCGCCGCCATGCCATAGGCGGGGGGTGAGCGTCCAGATGCCAGACCCCGATATCGCGGCCGACGCGGATTTCGCGCCGCGGCTGCTCGCCTGGTACGACCATGCGGCGCGCATCCTACCCTGGCGTATCGCGCCAGGGAGCGTGGTGACGCCCGATCCCTACCGCATCTGGCTCGCCGAAGTGATGCTGCAACAAACGACCGTTGCCGCCGTCGCAGGCTATTTCGCCCGCTTTACCGAGAGTTGGCCGAGCGTCGCCGATCTCGCGGCGGCCGACGACGCGGACGTCATGGCGGCGTGGGCGGGCCTTGGATATTATGCCCGTGCGCGGAACCTGCTCGCCTGCGCGCGGGCGGTGGTCGCCGATCATGACGGCCTTTTTCCGGATAGCGAGGCGGGCTTGCGCGCCTTGCCGGGCGTCGGCGATTACACCGCGGCGGCGGTCGCGGCGATCGCCTTCGGCCGCCCCGCGGTCGTCGTCGACGCCAATATCGAGCGGGTGATTGCGCGCCACCGGCTGATCACCACGCCGCTGCCGACCGCAAAGCGCGCGATCCGTGCCGCGCTGGCGCCGCTCGTTCCGCGCGATCGCCCCGGCGACTTCGCGCAGGCTCTCATGGATCTGGGCGCAACGATCTGCACGCCGCGCAGCCCCGCCTGCACCCGCTGTCCTGTCGCCGCCGACTGCGCCGCATTTGCGGCCGGCACCGCCGAATCCCTGCCGGTCAAGCCGCCCAAAAGGGCGAAGCCGCAACGCCACGGAAGCGCCTGGTGGATCGAATCGGATGCGCGGCTGTGGCTGGTACGGCGCCCCGACAAGGGAATGCTCGGCGGGATGCGGGCATTGCCCGGCAGTACGTGGGACGAGCCGCCCGCATCCGATGACGGAGCCGTCTCCGTGCGGCACGGCTTCACCCATTTCGACCTCACATTGACGCTCGTCCGGCGCGGAGTTGAGGATGCCGCAGGGGAAGGTGAGTGGTGGCCGATTTCGGCGCTTGACGCGGCGGGTCTGCCGACGCTGTATCGCAAACTGGTCGACAAGATGCGGGAGAGTGACCGATGACGATGATGATTTCGCGCCGCGCGCTGCTAGGCAGCCTGGCGCTGGGGGGCAGCGCGACGCTGTTGCCGCGCGCCGCCTTCGCCTGGACCAATGCCGAGGCGCTCTATCCGGCGACCTACGCCTTCATCAAGGGATTCGTGGACCGCCGCGAACTCGCCGGCGCTATCGCTGCGATAGGCAAGGATCAGGCGCCGCCCGACTATCTGGGCGCAGGCAAGCAGGCGATGGATTCGCAGCGCGCTGTGGCTCCGGACACGATCTGGCGCCTCTATTCGATGACCAAGCCGGTCACTGGCATGGCGGCCATGCTGCTGATCGAGGACGGCAAGATGACGCTGGATCAGCCGATCGCCGATTTCCTGCCGGCCTTTGCGGCGATGAAGGTGCAGAACACTCCAGACGGATCGATCACCGACGTGCACCCCGCGAAGGGGCCGATCACGGTCCGCCAGCTTCTCACCCACACCGCCGGGCTCGGCTATAATATTGTCCAGAAGGGGCCGCTCCGCGACGCCTATAACGAGGCGGGGATATTGGGCGGGCAGGTCAGCCGTCTGCCGATTCCAGGCTTCCCGCCGACCACCCCCGCGCCGAGCCTGGAGGTTTTCGCCGACCGGCTCGCGACGCTGCCGCTCGTCTATGAACCCGGCACTCGCTGGAGCTATTCGGTCGGGCTCGACCTGATGGGCCGCGTGATCGAGGTCGTCTCGGGTCAGCCCTTCGACGTCTTTCTGAAGGCGCGCATTTTCGATCCGCTCGGGATGGCGAGCACCGGTTTTCGCGTCACCGGCGACGAAGAAGCGCGGTTGTCGACCAACTATGCGCCGCTGGGCGGCGTGCTGCTGCCGATCGACCCCGCGACGAGCTCGATCTACCTCGACCCGCCGCCGATGCCCTATGGCGGCGGCGGTCTCGTTTCGACAGCGCGCGATTACGACCGGTTCCTCGCCATGCTGCTCGGCGAAGGTGAAACCGGCGGCGTGCGGATCATGAAGCCCGAAACCGCGCGGCTCGGAATGTCGAACCTGCTCGCCGATTCGGTTGATCGCAAGAATACGTTCATCGACGGTGAGGGCTTTGGCGCCGGCGGCCGCGTGTCGCTCGCCGGATCGCCGACCGGTGAGGGCGTTTATGGCTGGGGCGGTGCGGCCGGCACCATCGCCTTTGTCGATCGCCGCCGCGGCTATCGCGTCGGCGGCTATACCCAATATATGCCGTCGGAGGCGCTGCCCTTCCAACGCGACTTCGGCAAGGCCTTTTACAAGGATGTGATGGCCTGATGCCGCTGCCGCTCGGCTTTACCGGGGCGCGGCTCGACCGCGCCGACCGGCTCCGCACCGATCCCGATGCTTTCGCGGCGGCGATCGCCGATCCGCGCGCGACCTGCCTGCTGCTTGACGGCATCGATCCGGTGCCGGGCAGCGGCGGCGGGCTGATATGGGAAGCGCTTGATCCGGCCGACGAGCGTGCGCTGTTGCTGCTCGGGATCGACGATAGCGGCGCGCCCCGCTTCGTGCGCGAGGCACATGCCGGAGGGCGCGTCGATGCGCGTTCGCGCACCGTGATGCGGCTGCTCCCGATGCTGTCGCCCGAAGAAGCGGCGCTCTATGGCGGCGCGCGCAGCCTCGTCGACTGGCACGCGCGGCACCGGTTCTGCGCCGTTTGCGGTTCACCGACCGAATTGTTCCGGGGCGGCTGGGGTCGCCGCTGCGCCTCTTGCGGGGCGGAACATTTCCCGCGCGTCGACCCCGTTGTCATCATGCTCGCCGAATATGATGGCCGCGTGCTGCTCGGCCGCCAGCCCGGCTTCCCGCCGGGCTTCTTTTCCGCTCTCGCGGGCTTCGTCGAGCCGGGTGAATCGCTTGAGGAAGCGGTGGCGCGCGAATTGTTCGAGGAAGCGGGCATCGCCGTGTCCGATGTATCTTATGTGGCGAGCCAGCCCTGGCCCTTCCCCTCGTCGCTGATGATCGGGTGCCGCGCGGTCGCGCGCGACGCCGCGTTGACGATCGACACCACCGAACTTGAAGCGGCGATGTGGGTCGACCGTGCGGAGGTGCGCGCGGCGCTCGCCGGCGACATGGGCGCGAGCTTCATGGCACCGCCGCCGCTGGCGATCGCGCGCTATCTGCTGGAGGATTGGGCGGCCTGAGCCTTAGAGGCGCTTGCCGGTGATGCGGCTGATTTCGCGCGCCACCATCGATTCGACCATCGCCGGCAGATTGGCGTCGAGCCATTGCTTGAGCATCGGCCGCATCGCGTCGACGACGACATCCTCGAGGCTGCGTCCCCCTGCGGGCACCGTCGCGGCGGCCGCGGCCGCGGCTGGCGCCATCGCGGCGGTGAGCGCTTCGAGCGACTGACGCGCGGCATCGGCGCTGGCAACCGACACCAGCTCTTCCTGCGCGGTCGCGGCGCCGCTGTCGTCAAGGGCTGATTCGGCGACGGCGTCTTCTTCCTCTTCGTTGAGGTCGAGAATATCCTCGCTCGGCACCGCCGCACGCTGCGCGCGCGCCCCAGGGGCCTCGTCACGCGCGATGACGCGCCGGATCGACGACAAAATGTCTTCCATCGATGGCTCCCGCGACATGTCGCCCATGCTTGCCCCCTAAGTTCCACCGGAAATACCGGTTAACCATGTTCATACCGGCGCGCGGGCGGGCTTGCCAAGTCTTATTGTTGGGGAAGCGGCTCCACGGCAGGCACGCTGGCATCGGCGGCGGGGACGCTGCGCGTATCGGTGGCCTGCTGCTGCGGCTTCGGATCGTCGGCCCAATCCCAGATCTGACCGCGAACACGGCGATAATTTACCGCCGGATCATAGAGCGCGCCGCCCTCGATCCCCAGGTCGCGCGCTTCGGCCTTGCCCATCGCGGCGAGGACCGAGAAAGCCGCGACATAGCTGTTGCGCTTCGCCGAGACGAGCTGGACCTGCGCGTTCAGATATTCTTGTTCGGCATTCAATATGTCGAGGATCGAGCGCGTGCCGACGCTGTTTTCGGCGCGCACCCCCTCGAGCGACAGGGCATTGGCGCCCACCGCCTGCTCGGTCGCGGCGATGACGCGCTCGTTCGCCTGCCACGCGGCATAGGCCCCGCGCGTCTGCGCGATCACGTCGCGTTCGGTGGCAACATAGGTTTCAATCGCCTGGCTGCTGCGCGATTGCGCCTGGCGCACCTGGGCCGACGGGCGGCCGCCCTGAAAGATCGGCAGCGTCAGCGACAGGCCGGCGGCGGCGCTCTTCGTCGTATTCTCGGCCACGGTGTTGCCGGCAGGAATCGAATGGAGATTATTGTTGTAGCCGCCCCCCAGCGTCGCCGACAGTTTGGGCATGCGGGCGGCCCGCGCAGCGCCGATGTCGGCGCGCGATGCGTTGATGCGCTGGTTTGCCGCTTCGATGTCGGGATTGTTGTTGAGCGCGATCGCGACCGCATCCTCAACCGATTGGGGGAGATTGGGTAGCGCCGGCGGCGGCTGGAGGTCGACCGGCGCATCGCCGACCAGCTTCACATAATTTTCGCGGCTGCGAATCAGATTGGCTTCGGCGCCGCGCAGGTCGCCCTCGGCCAGCGCAAGCCGGGCCTGCGATTGGGCGACGTCGGTGCGCGTCAGATCGCCGATCTCGAAGCGGTCACTCGATGCCTGCAAATTGGTCTTGAGGACCGCGACATTCTTCTGGTTGAGCTGGACGATCGCCTGGTCGCGGATCACGTCCATATATGCGCCCACGACCTGCGAGAAAATGCTCGCTTCGGTTGCGCGAAGATCGGATTGCCCGGCCTCGACGCGATATTCGGCCGCCTTCACCGCGTTGCGCACCGCGCCGCCCTGATAGATCGGCACGCTGAGCTGGCTGCCCGCAGACAGGACGCGGCCCGGCGAAACGAAGCTGTTGCCCGGGATGACCAGATTTTCCTGATAATCGACGCTGGCACCGACCGAGGGCAGGCCCGATGCCTTCTGGATCGGAACATTCTCGTCATTCGCGCGCTGTCCGGCGCGCGCCGCCGTCAGCGTCGGATTATTCTCATAGGCTTTGGCGAGCGCGCCCTGCAGCGTCTCGGCCTGCGCCTGCGACGACAGCGCCAGCGCGCCGAGCGCCATGCCCGCCAGCCAGCGGGCGCGTCGTCCGGTCATTTTTGTGTCGATGTCGTGCATGATATGGTTCAGCCTGAAGGGAGGGAGGGCTCTCAGAAGCGAAAACCCTTGGGGGCCTCGAAACCCGGCAGCGCCGCGACATCCATGTCGGCAAAGGCGCGCAGCGCAAGTGTGCCGGCGGTCTTGACGCCCTGGACAAGCCGGGTGACGCTGCCTTCGCGGCGCGCCGCGACCAGCTTGCCGCCTTCGGCGAGCTGCGCTGCCAACGCGTCGGGAAGCTGTTCGATCGCGCCGTCGATCAGGATGCGGTCGACGGGCGCTTCGCCGGGCTCGCCTGCGGCCAGCGGACCTTCGACCCAGCGAATCGCGGGATTGTCGGTTGCGGCGCGGGCGGCGGCGAGCAGGTCGGCCTGCTCCTCGACCGCGACGACCGACGCACCGAGCGCCGCGAGCAGCGCGGCGGTGTAGCCCGTCGCCGCACCGATCAGCAGCACGCGCTGGCCGGGCCGGATATCGGCTGCGACCAGCAGGCGGCCGGTGACGAGCGGTGCGTTGAGCGCGCGGCCGTGACCCAGCGCGATCGCGCGGTCCATATAGGCGACGCTCGCCAACGCCGCGGGAACATGCGCCTCGCGCGCCACGCTGCCCATTGCCGCGACGACCGCCGGGTCGATCACGTCATTGGTTCTCAGCTGGCTATCGATCATCGCAGCCCGCATGTCCGCAGCAGTCACTTCGTTCAATTTCGTCGCCATCAGCCTATTTTCCGATTCTGGGGCCCTGAAGCTTGGGGCCGTTCTAGCCGAACCGATGCTGTGTTGCAATACTAATACAGCATCGCGCGGCGCTGCGTCGCGCATAGCTGGCCGCGTTGGTGGCGCCAACCCCGCATTGCGCGAAAATGCGTGCGAAATGGAGTGGGCCTTGGCGAATCCTTGACAAGCCCGCCAAAGCCCCGCACTAGCGGCGCCGTCCAACACCCGGCCCGGCCCGCGACACAGCGGCCGCGGCGTTCGGCGCGAGGCCCGATGGCGGAGTGGTGACGCAGCGGACTGCAAATCCGTATACGCCGGTTCGATTCCGGCTCGGGCCTCCATAAACCTGTCAGCCGAGGTGTGCTGATGGTTGAAAAAACCCCTAATTTCCGATAGTTTAAGGCCATTCGCTGATTGCCAGCGATGGCCTCTGTTTGCCCGTAGTTGCAGATGTTGGGGGCCTAATCAGGGGGCTTCGCCAAGCCTCCATGAAAGCGAGGCCCCCACCGTGCTGACCGACACCGCAATTCGCAAAGCGAAACCCAAGGACAAGCCCTACAAGGTCTCAGATTCGCAGGGCCTGTATCTACTGGTCAACCCAAGGGGCAGCAAGCTGTGGCGCGTCAAGTATCGCATAAACGGCGTAGAGCGGAAACTGGCGATCGGCTCCTACCCCGAAATCACCTTGGCGGAGGCGCGTAGTGCTCGCGATGCTGCGCGCAGACAGTTGGCCCATTCGATCGATCCCAATTTTGTTAAGCGGCAAGCTCGCATCGAGGCAGGCATCCGAGCCAGCAACAGTTTTTCGAGCGTGGCGCAGGAATTGATCGAGAAGAAGAAGCGGGAGGGCTTGGCGGAGCCGACGCTGGCAAAGATGCGCTGGTTCGTGAAACTGCTCGGAACCGATTTTGGAAAGCGTCCCGTGGCGGAAATCACGCCGCAGGAATTGTTGCACGAACTACGGAAGCATGAGCGGCGTGGCCGACTGGAAACGGCAAATCTCTTGCGGGCGTTCGCAAGTCGCGTGTTTCGCTATTCGGTCGCCACTGCCCGCGCGGAACGCGATCCGGCGCAATTATTAATTGGCGCGCTGACCACACCGAGGGTCAAACATTTCCCGGCTATCACCGATCCGGTCACGTTCGGGGCGTTGCTTCGCGCGATCGAAGATTATCAGGGCGACCCCGCAGTGATGCACGCGCTAAGGTTGACGCCCCATGTTTTTCAGCGTCCCGGCGAAGTCCGTCATATGGAATGGACGGAGGTAGATTTTGGCAAGGCGGTCTGGATTATTCCAGAAGGGAAGATGAAGATGCGCCAACCTCATTCGGTCCCCTTGTCGCGGCAGTCTCTCGCGATCCTCACCAACATGCGATCCCTGTCCGGTTCTGGCCGCTATGTGTTCCCATCAATCAGATCGCGGGCGCGGCCGATCAGTGAGAATACGATCAATGCAGCGCTCCGCCGGATGGGTTATCCAAAGGACCAGATGACTGCGCACGGCTTCCGCACGTCGGCATCCTCGCTCTTGAACGAATCCGGCAAATGGAACCCCGACGCGATCGAGCGGGCGCTGGCGCACATGGTCGCGGGCAGCGTTCGGCGCATCTACAATCAGTCAGCTTATTGGGCTGAGCGTGTTGAAATGGCGCAGTGGTGGAGCAACTATCTGGACGAACTGCGCGAAGGAGGGAACAGATGACAGGTCGCCCCGGAGAAGGTTGGAGAATCTTCGCAGACGGGGACGAAGCCGACAACGTGCCGCTCTGGAAGGTGCTGGCCCAATTCAGGTCGGACGATCTGGACGAAGGCTTGAGCTTGAACGCGGCGATTATCAATCAGGCCAAGCCGTCGCCGGTTCGATATTATAATCTCGCCTTCGTCATCAGCTTTGCCTTCGGATTCCTGTCTGTCCTCCTCTTGATCGGCCTCCTTGTCTCAGGCCATTCGACAGCGACGGACCTTTTCTTCTACCTCGCGCTGGGCGCGCTGGCCGCCACGATAGGGCCTCACCTTTGGCGGCAGGCTTATCAATACGGCCTCAAAATTCCCGACGCGCCGTTAAAACTGCCCCACGCGCCGGACAGGCTCTTTGATGAGGTGCTGGGCTATTTGCAGAAGGTGGACGGCCCAAAAGCCTATTATCTTTCTCGCTTCCGCAAGCAGCGGGTTCCTCTCAAACGCAGGCAGTTTTTCGGCAGGCTGCGCTATTTCCTGTTCTCCGAACACAGCAAGGATCGGGGGATGGTCATGCGTTATCCGACTGCGATGTCGCTGCCTGCTGACCTTTATCTTCATCGCGATGACGTCGAGACGATGCTCGCGATGAGCAGACCGAAGCGCAGAGGCGGACCCGGCCGGAACACCAAATACCGCTATGTCGATGCGATTATCGCCCTGATCGGCGATCCCCGGCTAGGGGTATTGGATGTTAAGGATCGGGCGGCGGCGATCAGCACCGTCAAGAATTGGCTTGCCGAATGGTTCGAAACCAACGCCGACGAATCCGGTGACGTGCCGCGCCGCGATCAGTTGACGCGTTATGCGGAAAAAATCTGCACGCATTTGGAGATGAACGCGTCCGCCGAAGACCGCTGACCAGCGTTATTGTTTTTCGATCGCCGCCAGTGGATTTTCGGACCCCAGCACTGCATTTCTGTAATGCGCGTCAGCGGCAGACTTCTAGGGCTTTCCCATTGCTGGACGACACACCGGCAGCCATGTGCAACTTGGCATGTCTCTCGCCGCGAATCGGCAGCATGGAGACACGCACATGGAACCTATTGCCATATCGATTAATGATACCGCCAAGGCGCTCGGCGTCGGGCGGTCGTCGGTTTACGCCCTGATAAAATCCGGTGGCCTCGACGCCATCAAGATCGGCAGGCGAACTCTGCTGACCACCGAATCCATCCGGCGCTTTGCACAATCCCGCACCGCCGTCTGACCCGCAAGCGCCCACGACCCCAGCCTTTTGAATAGGGGGCCGCTCCGCGCCTGCTCCCCGAAGCATCCGAAAGCTCTTCATCGTGATTTCACGAAAGGATTTCTCATGTCCATTTTTCGCCGCGCCATTGATCGGCTCACCAATCGTTTGTGGGCTGGCCGCAAGGTCACACTCCGGTTCACCGCCGACTATCGCATCGCCGGTTTCACCTTGCCGCTCATCGAGCGGCTGCTCTTGGACAACGACGATGGCGAAACCTATCGCTGTTCCATCGCGCAATGGACGCTCAACGAGCGCCCGTCTCTCCATATCTACCGAGGCGAGCTTTCAAGTTTGCGGATCGACGGCCCGTTGCAGAAGGCGGGTGTGAGCTATCTTCCGCTTGGCGGGTTGATCGAGGCTCCCGGCGTCACCGCGCACCTCAATCCGGTCGAAGCTCACCAGCTCGATGAGCGAGTGCAAAAAGCCATCGAGCAAACGATACTCCATTGGATCATCGAGCATGGCCTCTACCGCCGTAAGGCCGACCGCGAAGCTCGCATAATCATCGCCCGGTGGGTGGCTGATCAGTTCGCCAAACCGATGGCCGACGCTCTACCAAACGGAAGCGATCGACCCTGCGATTGCTGCTCCGGCGAACTCGGCGGCTCCATCTGCGACGGTTGCAGGGAAGGTTCGGACCATGCCTGATCCGGTCGTCCTTTTGGCAAGGTCGCAGGGCCGCGATGCTACGCATCGGACCCGTAATTTAGATACACACCTCACGCACGGGTGCATCCAGCTTTTCCGCCACTTTTCGAGGGTGCGATCAGAGTGCGCTTCGCCGTTGCTTCGCCGAAGCGACGCTATTCCGCCAAAATCGGAGGGTGCGATCCGCACCCTCAGGGAGGCGGCGCGATGAAGACCGTCCAACATTCCGTTCGCCTGCCCGCAGCGCTCGACACGGCGCTTCGCGCACTCGCCGACCGGCAGGGCAAGACGGTCTACGCGATGCTTCGCCGCTGCGTGAAGACAGGGATCGACGGGCAGGCCAATTCTACCGTCAACAGCTCCGACGATCGCGAACTGGTCGCGGAGGTGGCGTCGATGAGCACGCGCCTCGTCGAAGTCGAACGCCTGCTCGACCGCACCTTGCACACAGCCTGCGCCGCTTATTGCTATGCGCGCAGCGCCGCGAAGGGCGGCGGCAAGAGCGATGAGGTCATCACCGCCGAGACGAACCGGGCCTATGACCGGCAACGGGCGGTAGCGGGGGAACAGCCATGAGCGAGCCTCATGATCTCCGGCTTCATGCCGAGACGCTGCGGCGTCATCTTCGCTACAGCCAGACGCGGCGGTTCAAACGACAGCTCGCGATCATGGTCTCGTCGATCGCGCTCGGCGGTTTGGCCGCGCCCTATCTGATGCTCGACCCGAGCATCCTTCGGGACACCGGCACCCATTATCACGCGAAGATGCTGTCATGGTTTGCAGGCGACGGCGGCGATCCCGGGATAGTCATCCGTTACGAGGGAGCCGACTATCTGACCCCCGCCCGCACGGTCGCGACCGATCCCTATTTTGTCCGCCGGGCGAGCATCACCAAGTCGTTCATCATGCGCGGCGCCATACTGGGTTTTATCGCATGGCTGTCGGGCCTGTTCCTACTCCGTGATGTCGCCGCGCGTCGACGCGAACGCGCGCTCCGCGATCGCGTGATCGACGGCACCAAGGTGACGAGCGAGAAAGAGCTTGTGAAGCTGGCGCGAGCCGAAGCCGGCTCGCATCCGCTGGCGATCGGTCCCGTCCCCTTTCCCCGCCGCCTCGAGACTCGCCACATGGCGATGGTCGGCACGACGGGCAGCGGCAAGACGACGGTGCTGCGCCAGCTGTTCGACGGGATCGCCGCGCGCGGCGAAGCCGCTTTGGTCTATGACACCAGCGGCGAGTTCATCGCCCATTACTTCCGGCCCGAGTGCGGCGACATTATCCTCAATCCGTTCGATGCCCGATGCGTTTATTGGTCGCCTTTCGCCGAGATCGCCCACCCCGCCGACGCCGACCGCATCGCGCAGCAGCTCGTTACCGAAACCGGGAAGCAGGACGACGACGTCTGGCTGGAAACCAGCCGCATCCTCGTCGCGAACATGATCCGGGAACTCTGGAAGGAGAAGAAATGCACGCTGCCCGACCTGCTCGAGGCGCTGCAAAAGATGGACAAGGACAAGCTCAAGACCTGGCTCAAGGACACGTCGTCGGCGCGCACCTTCTCCGACGACGCCGACCGGGCCACCGGCAGCGTGCTCTTCATGCTCGCGAAGGCCGCGAACCTGATCCAGTTCCTTCGGATGCCCGAGGAAGGCGAGAAGGTCTTTTCGTTCCGCGATTTCATCGCCGGCCTCGACGAGACGAAGGGCGCCAAGCCCTGGATCTTCGTGCCGCGGAAGGAAGAACAATTTGCGGCGCTCAAGCCTCTGCTCGCGTGCTGGCTCGAATGCGCCGCGAGCGCCATGCTGGGCCTTGCCCCGTCATCAGACCGGCGCGTCTGGTTCCTGCTCGACGAGCTTGCCGACCTGCCCCGCGTCGACAATCTGACCCGTCTTCTTCCAGAGGGCCGCAAGTTTGGGGCGGCGGTCGTGCTGACCTTTCAGGGCGTCGGGCAGATGCGACATCGCTACGGCGACGACCTCGCCGAATCCATGCTCGGCTGCTGCAACACCAAGCTGTTCCTCCAGATGGGCGATGGCGAATCCCGACGCTGGGCGAGCGACACGATCGGCACCTGCGAGGTCGAGATCCAGACCATGACCGGCGCGCTGGGCGACGGCGACGACAAGCCACGGATGACGCTCGGCCGCCAGCGCAAGACGCGGCCCGCTGTGTTCGAAAGTGAACTCCGCCTCGCACGCCATGAGGGCTATTTGCTGTTCCCCGACGGGCTTCCGGTCGCGCGCATCGCGCTCACCGCCGACCATATCGAGAAACGGGGCGAGCCCCGCCAGCCCGCCTTTGTCGCCGCGAACCCGGATACGACCCTCTGGCACCGATCCATAGAAACGCCAGCGCCTGAGAAGCCCGAGGATGCTGCCACCGATGCCCGTCCGGCGGCTGAAAAGCCGAAACCAAGGAAGAAGCCACCGGCACCCCCGCCCGCAGAAGATGGCGGGCCGATCTGATGGTCGCGTCGGTATCGGCGCTGACCAGCTCAGCACAGGCGAGCAGCTATTATGAGGTCGACGATTACTACGCCGATGGCGGGCTGTCGCCCTCCGAATGGCACGGCAAGGGCGCCGAGGAGCTTGGACTATCGGGTGAGGTCGATCGCGACGCCTTTCGCGAACTGCTCGACGGCAAGGTCGCGGGCCAACAGCTCGGCACGGTTCGCGACGGCCAGCTTGAGCATCGGCCCGGCTGGGATGTGACGTTGAGTGCGCCCAAGTCGGTGTCGATCATGGCGGAGGTAGCGGGCGACCGGCGGTTGATCGAAGCACATGGGCAGGCGGTGAAAACCGCGCTCGCGCATGTAGAGACGCATATGTCTGCAACCCGCGTGCGGCATGGTAGCAGCGTGACCCGCGAGGCGACGGGCAATCTCGTTGTCGCCAGCTTTCAGCATGGGACGAGCCGTGCGCAGGACCCCCAGCTCCACACCCACAATGTCATCATGAACGCGACACAGGGGGAGGATGGATCGTGGCGCAGCCTGGAGCCGCGCGCCATCTATCAGCTCCAGAAACAGATCGGCGCCATCTACCGGCACGAGCTGGCCTTGAAGGTCCGCGAACTCGGTTATGAGATCGCACCGGGCAAGGAGTCGATGTTCGAGATCAAGGGTGTCTCGGCGGATGTGATAGCGGCGTTCAGCACGCGCAGCGCCGAGATCGAGGCTGCGCTCGGCGAACGCGGCACATCGCGCGAGGAAGCAAGCGCCGCCGAAAAGCAGGTGGCCGCGCTCGATACGCGGCAGGCGAAGGGGACGGCCGATCATGGCGCGCTTGTCGCCGACTGGCGCGAGACCGCCGACCGGGCGGGGTTCGATGCCGATGCCCGGCTGGCGTTGGTGCGCGAGGCCGAGGCCAAGGCGGCGAACGACATTCACCTTCCGGATCCATCGTTCGCTGATCGCGCCGTTGCCCATGCCGCCGACAAGCTTGGCGAGCGACAGTCGGTGTTCTCGGTCGCGGCGCTTCACGACGAGGCGGGGCGGGGTGGACTGGGGAAGGTCGGCTATGCCGAGATCGGCGAGGCGATCGGGCGGGCGACAAAGGAGGGCGAACTGGTCGACCGCAGCTTCATGGATCGGCGCGGCGCCGCGTTCGCCGGGTTCACAACCCGCCAGAATATCGCCGCCGAGAAGACGCTGCTGAGGATTGAAGCGCACGGGCGCGGCGCGTTCGCGCCGATCGCCTCGCCGCTTGCCGCTGCCAAGGCAGTCGCGGGTGCGGCGGCGCAGGCGGAGCGGGCCGGCTTTGGCTGGAACGCTGACCAGAAGGCCGCGACAGAACAACTCCTTACTAGCCGCAATCGGATCACCGCGGTTCAGGGTTTTGCCGGGACCGCCAAGACGACGACGGTGCTCGCCACCTTCGCGCGCGAGGCCGAAGCTCGCGGCGTGTCAGTGGTCGCGCTGGCGCCGACGGCATCCGCGGCGATGACACTCGGCGAGGCGCTCGGCACGCGCGGCGATACGGTCGCGCGCCATCTGCTAGCGCCCGAAGGCTCGGCGCCCGGTCAGCCGGTCGCATGGATGGTCGATGAAGCTTCGCTGCTGTCGGCGCGCGATACCGCGCGTCTTTTCGACCTTGCTGAGCAACATGGCGCCCGCCTCATCCTCGTTGGCGATGTTAAACAGCTCGGATCGGTCGAGGCCGGCGCCGCCTTCGCGCAGCTTCAGGGCGCCGGCATGGAGACCGCAAAGCTTGGTGAGATCGTCCGGCAGAACAATGCCGCTACCAAGGATGCGGTGCTCGCCTCGATCGAGGGCGATGCGAAGAAGGCGCTCGCCGCGCTCGACCGTGGCGGCGGCCAGATTGTCGAACATGCCGATCGCGTCGGGCGCTTCGCCGCGATCGCGGATCACTATGCCGGGCTCAACAAGGCGGCGCGGGCGCGAACGATTGTCATCGAGCCCTCGCGCGAAGGGCGCGACGCGCTGACAGCAGACATAAGGGCGGCACTGGTCGGGTCGGGCGCGCTTTCCGGTCCCGCCGTCGCTGTCGAAAGCCTTGTCAACAAGGGGCTCACCCGCGCCGAGGCACGCGATCCGCTGAGCTATGACCGGGGTGATGTCGTGCGCTTCACCCGCGATTATGCCGACAAGGGCGTCGCGCGGGGCGAAGCCTATCGTGTCGAGGCAGTCGATCCAGTCAAGGCCGCCATCGCGCTGAGGTCCGAGGATGGGCGGGAGGTCGACTGGCGGCTCCGCCAATGGGGTTCCGGCAAGGTGCAGGTGTTCGTACCCCAGAATATGGACCTCAGGACCGGCGATAGCATCCGCTTCACTCGCAACGATCGCGAAGCAGCGCGGATCAATGGCGCACGCGGCGAGGTTGCCTCCATCGACGAACAGGCCCGAACGGCGACGGTCCTCGGCTCTCGTGGGCAGGTACAGACGCTCGACCTCGACGCAGCGCGCGACCGTCATATCGCCCATGCCTATGTCGAAACCGCTTTCGCCGCGCAGGGGCGCACCGCCGATCATGTCATCATCCACGCCGACAGCCGCGCCACCAATCTGGTCGACCAGAAAAGCTTCTATGTCGGCATCTCGCGAGCGAAGGAGTCGGCGACGATCGTCACCGATAATCGCGCGAAGCTGGTTTCGGCGATCAATGAACGCGCTGGCGCCGTGCAGACGGCCATCGCACAGGCTGCGATGCCGGCGGCCGACGCTCACAAAGCAGCAGGCTCCGCATTATCTAAAAACCTTGCGGCCTTCGGGCTTTGACCTCTTCGACCGAGATTGCGCTGAGAGCATTTCCACCTGTGGTCGCAGTTACGGCAGGAGCAGACCCCACTCGGCCCGCCACCATTCTCGGTTCTCGACTGTATCGACCACCCTGCAGTCGAGGCGGTCCAACACCGGTTCCGAGATCATCGAGAAGGCAAAAGGAATCCTGGAAAGCCAGCCAAGTGCCGATTGTAACTCTTCCCAGGAGATCGAGTGCTTCAGGCCGTTCAACTCCCAGCTTAGCGCGGCAGGAGCGTCGCCGACCGACCCCATAATTCCGATTAGGCCGTGACAAATCCCGTTGCGAATATCCAGCTGCGCCTGAAGCTGCAATTTGAGAGTAGCCGCTAGCAGGGAGCACAGAGTGTCGGGTGACTGGGCCTCGACGACCGCGCCTTCCCAAGTTCCTATAACGGCCTTGATGCCGTGTGCCTTGGCCGGGAGAAATCCCAAGAGACGGACGACGTCGTCGCGAGCAGACCGTTCAATCCTGGACCAGAGCAGAATCAGCGATCCTATCGCGCCGCTCATCTGATTGAATGTCACATCCAATGGAATTTCGTCCTTACTGGCGAATTCATGGCAGGTCGGGCCAAGACCACAGAGGCTCGGCGTCCATTCCTTCTATGTGCGCGCCTGTTTCTGGAGCGATCGAAGGCGGAGCGGGCCGGTTAAATAGTTCGTCGAACACGTCGCCGAACCAGCGTTCGAACACGGCAATCTCTACCTCTGTGACGGGAACCGGATCGGGCCAATCGTCGACCACATTCCACGTTGAAAGGTCATGTTTCGGTGGTCTGCCCACGTATTTTCCTCGCCTACGCTTGGAGGTCAGGTTGCTGAGCCCGACCAATTTCCAGGGTCTGTTCAGTTGCCTCTCCGAAAAACGGGCTTCGGCACAGCATTGTAGCGGCTACCCGATTGTCCTTGCCAAACCACTACAGTTTCTCGAAGATTCCATGAGCATGCGAACAGACGTCGATCACCTTCCTGCCGCCAAGCAGCGCGAGCTCGAGCGCGTCGTCGAGACAATCTTCGACGAGTTCCGCAGCGCCACGGAAAATGCGACCGGGCCGCGCAAGGGCGCGCGCATCCTCAAGGTCATCCTTTTCGGCAGTCACGCCCGCGGCGATTGGGTCGATGCGCCGCTTTCGGCGAACCAGTATAAATCCGACTATGACATCCTAATCATCGTCAGCCAGAAGGAACTGACGGATCGTGCGGCCTATTGGGCGAAGGCCGAGGAAAGGCTGATCCGCGCCTACACGATCGAGAAAACGCTCCACACGCCGGTCAACTTCATCGTCCACAGCCTACATGAGGTGAATGACGGGCTCTCACATGGCCGTGTCTTCTTCATGGAGGTCGCTAAGGACGGGATCGCGCTTTACGAGGCCGATGACCGTGAGTTGGCCACGCCAAAGCCAAAGACGCCTGAACAAGCGCTCGAAACGGCCCGGGAGTATTTTGAAGAGTGGATGCCCAGCGCAGCGGGCTTTCTCGATACGTCGAAGTATGCGCTTAGTCGGGGCAGGCTAAAGGAGTCCGCCTTTCAACTGCATCAGGCGACCGAGCGACTTTACGGCTGCTTGTTGCTGACGCTAACATTCTACACGCCGTACAATCACAATATCGCGTTCCTGCGGTCTCTCGCCGAGGGCCTGGATCGTCGTCTCTTCGGCATTTGGCCGGAGGACACGCATCGCGAGCGATCAATGTTCCAGAAACTGAAGGAAGCCTACACCAAGGCTCGCTATTCCAAGCATTACAAGATCAGCGAGGAAGAGTTGACTTGGCTCGGCGAGCGCGTCGAGGAATTAGGCCGCGTGGTCCATCAGGTCTGTTCGGACAAGATTGCCGAGCTTGCGGCGGCGGCGCGCCGATAGGCGCTAGCCCCGGACCCGCTTGCCGGGACTCCCGGATTCTGGCATAATCGTCGGCACGGAATGGAACGACTGGCGGCCATTCCGGGGATTATCCTGCCAGGCATCATGTAGGTCCGGCCGCGTGTCGGACGGTTGCTGATCGCCGCACCAGCGGCACCACAGCGAACACCGCTTGCCCATCCGCGCCCAATCGCGCGGACCGCCGCGGTGCGAGCTGCAAATGACACCCCCAACACCCGACGTTTACGCGCGCGAGGTCGTAATGGCGCGCGTCGGCCATCTCATCCGGCGCAAGCAGCGCGAAATCGAGCGCATCACCCGCATATTGCGCGGCCTGTTCGACCCCTCGCAGGTTCAGGCGCCCGAGCCAGGACGGATCAAGCGTATCACTCTCATCGGCCCCTATGCGCGGCGATCCTGGTACGAAGACAGCCGGACGATCGAATTTTCCGATTATGAATTCTGGGTCGTCGTCAATCATCCGCTCTTCACTGACGAGCTTTGTTGGCGGCGCGCGCGGGCGACGATCGACCGCGAACTGGGCAATCGCTGTGCGGTCGATGCCGAGATCTACTCGAAGTCCGATATTCGCACCGCCAAGGCCGAGCGCGACTCTTTTATTCTCGACCGGATCGAGGCCGGCGTCACTCTCTACCGCGCTTCGCGGGATACGCCGCTGCCCTCGCGCGATCAGCGGGGGGAACGGTCATGACAGCCCCAAGACCATCCTCATCGTTCGACGAATTCTATCGGTGCGAGAATAAGCAGCTGTTTCATTTCTTCCGGCGTCGTGTGGGACGCGAAGAAGCCTCAGACCTCACGCAAGAGGCATTCACTCGGATGCTGCGAACCGGGGCATTCGAGCGGGTCGAAAATCCGCGCGCTTACCTATTTCGCGCAGCCCGCAATCTGGTGATCGAGCGCGCACGTCGGCGGAAGCGGAAAGAAGCTGGAATGTTCCCGTTCGATGAAGGACGTGATGCACCTGCCGGCCCCGAACAGGCGTTGGCAATTGAAGCGTCGGATTTGCGGCGCGGTTTACGGCGGGCAATTCTCGCAATGCCTCGTCGCACGCGGCGCATCTTTCTGATGCACAGGTTGCGGCGTCAAACTTACCGGGAAATCGCGGAAGAAATTGGCATCCGCGAACAAGGAGTTGAATACCATATGATGCGAGCGCTCTCGCGGTGCCGAAAGGCGGTCGCGTTTCAACGGTGGTAAGCTTTAGCGGAACCGGCAAGGATGACCGCTATGCGCCTCATGTCGGCCGTACAGTGCGGGGCCACCTATCCCACTGTCTCGGTTCGCCGACGGGGTTTCGGATCGCGCCGCCTAGCAGTTCGGCTACCGTCAAATCTTAGCAATGGTCGGCAGCTTCTTAAATCATAACCTGCTGCCGCCGAATCGCTGACCACCAGCTGTCCATCTAGGAGGTCCAAAAATTTGAACGCCCTGGAAAGTGGGCGGGATAGGCCGTCTTACCGCGAAGCGTGCCTGATTTCCTCGCCAAGAGCCATTGCCTTGGCTGCTGCCTTATCGGGCGTTACGAGATCGCATTCCCATGCTATCAGGACGCGCCAACCCGCCGCTTCCAGTTGCTCGATAGCGGCCGCGTCCCGGCGAATATTGCGGTCGAATTTTTCGACCCAGAATTGGGTGTTGGATTTGGGCGTGGTCGCCACCTTGCAGCCCTCGTGCCGGTGCCAAAAACAACCATGGACAAAGATTGCCGTATGGTACTTCGGGAGGACGATGTCGGGCTTCCCAGGCAGCCCCCGCGCGTGCAGCCTGAACCGAAATCCGAGCCGATGGAGTGCTTTCCGGAGGGCGACTTCGGGCTTCGTGTTGGTTGAGCGGATTCGCGACATCCGTTCGGATCGCTGCGCCGGGCTCATGCTATCCACCATCCTGCTTACCCGTCCTCCGTCTCGCGGCGCACCTCCAGCTCGAAAAAGGGCAGGCCCCGGATGACTTCGCCTGGCACGTCGAACGATTTATATAGGCATTGATGGACTTGGAGCGATTTCACGCGCTCGGCCATCTCCGCCGCGCCGCCCGTGAGTCCTAACGCCGATAGCTCGGCCGGCGTGACGTTCGGTACCTTATGCACAAACCAGCTCAGCAGCGGTTCGCGATAGTCCGTGGCGTTCACCTTGAAGTGCCGCAAATATTGCGACGCGAGGATAACGCCAGTCCCGAATTCCCGCCCCTGCAGGAGAAGCTTTCGTAGTACGTCAAACTCATATCGCATGATGTTATCTGCCTCGTCGACCAGCAGATAAGAGTCGATCGCGCGAAGCTGCGGGTCGCTGCCGATGAACGGTCTCTTGGGCGTGCGCAGCATATTTTCGTAAAACATGTTTAGCATTACCGCGACGAGCATGTTCTTACTGCGATCGTCCTGCCCCAGAGCGTCGAGGGAGATGACGACCACGCCATCGAGGAACTCGTCGAAAGGCTGCGTATCGCTTGTCTTGGAAGCAAACACCTCCATGTCCACAAGGTCGTCGATGATCGCCATGGGAGAATCCGACTTGCCATCAAGCAGCTCTGCATAGGCCGAGTGGACATCATAGAGCGTCGGCTGTTGGCCAGGGAGGCATGCGTCATAGGCTGCGCGAACTGCCCGCTTGAGCTTGTCGCGCTGCACAGGCCCAATGCCAGTGTAGATCTTGTCGAGAACGTCCGCAAAGAAGCGGAACCGGTCTAACCAAGGGGCGGCGGCATCGCCCATGGCGCTCGTATCGAACAGGTTGAGTGGCAGCCGATATGGCTTCACGACGCGCGCTCCGGTCGCCTTGACGAATTCCGGACTGCTATAGTCGCGCTTGTAGTCGAAGATAAGGAATCGCGGGCGGATGCCCCGATTTGCTGCCGACGCGTCCGATATCTGCATGATCAGCGACTTAAGTAGTTGCGTTTTGCCCGTCCCGAGATCGCCCACGACGCCCATGTTAAGCTGGTTCAATCGGGTATCAGATATGTTTAACTGGATCTCGCCGGGCCGAAAGCTGTCTACGGTGGCGCCGATCGACAGGATGATTCCGGTCGAGGATTCGACAGGCTGGGCCACGATCGACTCCGCGACAGCGGCCGGGGGTGGCGCAGGCACTCCCGCTCCCGGCCCGGCGTTTTCTTCGCGGGATTCTATCGGTGGCGCTTGGAGGATATCCTCCACGCTTGTGTCGGCATGAGGTTGCACAAGGCCCGTCATGAACGCGCCGGCGACAGGAAAGAGATCCCATTGCCCGACCCTCGCCCGGACGCTGTCGTAGAAGGCCAGCGGATCTCCGGCGACGACTTGGCCGGCATCGGCACTGCCGATCGTGATAGTCTCGTCGAATCCATCGTCGTCCCGGTCGCGAACGCCACTCCGCGCGCTATCGTCCACGATGATCAATCGGCCGCGCTGATCGACCGAGACGCAGGGACGTGGATCGAGGATAGCCGACGCAATGCGCTCGTGGAGCGATGACCATTGCGCCTCACGCCCCACGACGTCGGGATGCTGGCTGTAGACCCGCATGCCAAACCCGATGATCGAAAGTAGCAGGTGCTGGAACCCCAGCGCCCAGGCGACGGGCTGGCCATCATGCGGGAGCATGTTGGCCAGCAGCCGGGAGAAGGTCCGCGCTTGCTCGAGCGCGTCGTTTATCTCGGATGGCGGAAAGACGGACCCGGGGCGGCATTTCACCTCGATGGGCGTGAGATGGATGCGGACGCCCTCCACCCCGAGCTTGACGCCTACCACCAGCAGGTCGGGACGGGAGAGGGAGGCGTCCTTCCGGTCTTTGCCTAGCGATTTTGCGAGATCGGAAAAATATCCCCGAAAGGGATCTACCGGAACGATAATGCAGACCGTCACGTCCTCGCCGGTGCCGTCGATGACGGGGACGAGGCTCTCGCCTATGTTCGAGAGCCGAAACCGATCCTGAAGGAGCCGGACGGCCACGAACAAGCCCAAGTCGCCTGTCGCGCCCGCGTTGTCGCCGGCGAGTCCCCTGATCGTGGGAATCCCGCGCCGGGCGATCTCGAGCAACACATCCTGGACTTGGTCGGGCTCGATTGCGGCACAATCTGGAAGGCGAGCGAGTGCCTTCGACAGGGCTTCGCGATCCGCCTGCTTGACGCGCGACAGGAGATAATAGCCGTTGGTGTCGCCGGCTCGGTGGGAATAGGACGGCATGTCATAGTCCCAGAGGTAGGCGTCCTCCAACCACCCGCCAAGGAAGCAGGCAGGATCGATCGCCGACGACGAGACCGCGACGAAGTCGGTTCGGCGCGTCTCGAGCATGTCGCGCACTGCGTTGACGTTGGGCGCAAACCGCATGCCAGTTCGGCGATCGCCAAGGCTTTCCATAGTCCCGACGCATGCTGCTACCTTGTCGGCAAGTACGTCGCCGGAAGTCGATCCCGCCAGCGATTGGCGCGTCTCGCTCAGGAACGCGCCGGGGAGCTGACGGCGGACCCGATGGCGCAACAAACCCCCATGGCCAAGCGGCGAACGCCCCGAGACTGGAGCGGTGCTTGGCTCCGACATGTCGAGCTGCGCGATAACCCCTAGGTCTGGACGGGCGGTCGATGGCTGGCCATCGAACCACCGCACGCTGTTGCGGGTATCCTCTGAAAGGTTGGCAATCGTGGCGTCGTCGGGGCGGGAGTCGCCATCGCGATGGTCGTAAATCTCAACGAAGCGTGGTCCCGCCGCCTGACGGGGCGCCCGTCCGTCCCCATCACGATATCGATCCGAGCACCAGTTGATGAGACCCTCGTTGCAGGCATCAGTGGTTCCGCCTGCGCTCGCCACCACCACGCCGATGACCGGCTTTGCCGAAAGCAAGCCTGACACGTCTTCGAGCGCGCGAGCGACCTGAGCGGCGCTGAACCCGACCGAGATGCCGCCAACCGAGATGCCGAAGGCCTCGCCGAACGGAGCTTTTCTCGACCGGCTAGGGAGGCGGCCAAGTCGTTCGCCATTCCACAAGACCGACCAATAGTCGGTGCCATTCTCGACTGCCAGAAAATCGACCTTCTCGATGCCGCCGGGAGACCGAAGCGAGAGCGTCAGGAGATCTGGAACGCAATCAGGATCAAGGACACTAACTGCAGGGCAAGGGTTCCCGCCGGACTCGGCCTCCAAAAGGACACCCTGCGCGACCGCATGCCATGCGAGGCGGAGCGGGTGGAGCGGGGACAACATGATCGCGTCGGGAATCCGCGAAATGGTCCTACCATCGTCTTCCAGGGAGGTAATGATGCCCACGTCGACCCAGCAGGCAACGTCGGGTTCGGCGGCCAGCCACGCTTGGTAGGCGTCGAGATATTGTTCGACAAGCGCACGAAACTCCTCGTCGTTAGAGAGCCATTTCCCAAGTTCGGCCGACTCCATCAAGCCGGTCTGGTCGCCTGTGCCGCGTATGCGCGCAGCCAATTGTTGCCTCGCTTCCACGAAGCCAGCTGGGGGCTGGAATTCGGCAGCGTCGGGCCGTGGATCCTGCAGGAAGCGCCCAGCGGAGAAAATCGGGCCTGTGCCCGTGCCCCACACGGGCTGGACCCAGGCATCGACGTAATCATCGGCGAGCACGATAGGGAGATACGACCGCCCGGCAGAATCCTCCGACAGCATCCAATCCTGCAGGCTCGATGCGCGGGAACTCCGGTTTAACTGGACGACCGGCTTGGCTTCCGACGGTTCAATCGCGCGGCGATTTACACGGATGAGCCGTTCGAACTCGCTTCGGCAGCCCTGCTCGACCACGTCTTCGACGGCGATGAAGACGCGGCAGGTTTCGTGCGAAACCGAGCCGTCCGTCGCCGGTCGGCCAAAACCAATGTCGACTTGATAGTTTGTCTCGGCTTCGACTTCGACTTGATGGAAGCCCTCCCGAACAGGGCGCACGATGAGCTGTTGAATCGCATCGATGCGATCCTGCGCATCGTCGGCGGTGCCGGTCGCGGAAGCATCCAGCTCGACCCCTGGGGATGTGAATACCAAAAGTTCATAACGGCCCCCGCCGGGCACGACGAGGCTGGTCTCGAACTCGGGCGCCCCCTTGGCGCGCCGCGTCGGCTTGCGCGGCGGGGTAAGTTTGCGAGCCAGGCGGCAGGCGACGAAGATCCCCGGCTGCCAGGTCGCAAGTGATACGATCTTGATCGCGCCGGGTTTGAAACCATCGGCAGACGCCGCGTACCTGATAGGAGACTTGTGGCTGGGCGGCGCCTCGTCGAGGAAGACCGCTTCCTCCTCGCCAACCCTTACTTCGCCGAGCTTGTTGCCCTTGCCGCGCTCGATTGACACCACGGTGCCAGATGCGTCAGGCCCGACTGTCTCGAAGGTGAGCGCGACATTGCTTTCAACGAGGATCGGCATGCCCTTCGCCAGGGGGATGAGCGCATTCGAGCAACCCATGCGGATATCGCCCTGCGCGGCCGCGTCCTCGGTCAGCAGCTCCGACCACTTCTCGGTCGTTAGCGCCCGCCACCAATCCGGCGCGACGGGCATGTCCAACCCGTTTCCACGAACATAATAGGCTGCCGTCGCCCTCTCAAAGGCTGTAGGGAGATCGCAAGTCTCGCGAAGGTGGGCGAGGAAGGCGTCAAGGTGACGACTGTCATCCTCCCCTGCATTCTCCTGCGCACGACTAATGCCAGGACCGAACCCATCGGACATGGCATCGGCGATCTTCTCCAGGACCGCGACTTGCTCGCGTGATGATACGGCTCCATCGCGCATCGGCGGCATGCCGCAGGCGAGGCTGACTTGTTGTCCGGGCGTGAGGCCGGCCAAGCCCGGCTCGGCCGAGAAGAGGCGCGAAAGGACTTTCCAGGCGGCCGCGCGCTGGGTCCGCTCTGGATCCATTTCGTCGGCTGCGGAGGCGGCCTTTCCCACCAGGGTACGGGCGTCGTCTCGTTGCTGTTGTTCCTGGATACCCGCTTGGCCAATGCCGGCGCGGACCAATTCCTGGATAAATTCGTCTGCCCACCAATCCTCGAACGGCACGTTGCCGCCGTTGTTGGCGGCAGCGACTCCAAACTCATCGGTAGTCGAAGTTACCGAGCGCATACTGTGCTGACCCGGAGGGACGAGCGCCAGAAACGTTGGTTGAGATGGCGAATTCCGCAAGTTTAACAGATGCGTGTCGTCGCAGCGACCAGACACGCCGACCGGCGGGTTCTCTTCGCCCGTGGCCAAGCTCGGAAGCAGGAGCAAGATGGGCACCTTCGAGCCCACCTCGTCGTTGCTAGTCAACAGGTCGAAGACCCCCGCCAGGATTTCCCTATGGGGTCCGTGGAAGATCAGTCGCACTTCGCCTTGGTCGCCGCCCGGTGACTGCGAGAGCTTGTCGCGAATGAGATCTGCGATCGTGGAAGCCAGGCGATTCATAGGGCTTCTTCCTGCCGGGCTGGAAAGGGCGGCACGAGCAACATGCCGCTTTCCGCGTCAGGGCTATCGAGCACCAACCCAAGCATCCGGAGCTGATGGCCTAGGTCGTTCGTCGCGATGTCCCGATAGTCGACGATTGCGCCGTATCCGGCCAGATGTTGGGAAAGGCGCCGCACCGATCGCGGCCCCGTCGTCCCCGCCAACGAACAATGCACCAACGCCAGCACGCTGACTGGACCAAGGCCGACGACCCAGGGGCTCGAGTTACTGGTGCCACGCTTGCGCAGCGAGAAACCTTGGTCATAACCGCGAAGGACGGGGTTCGCGGCCTGGCGCTGGCCGAGGACATGGCGAGCGAACTCCATGATGTTGGAGCCAATGCCTTTCTTGCAGAGGAGCGTCCGCGTCTCGCGCTCGGACACGTCTGCCAAAACGTCGCGAATGCCCGCTGCTTCCAGGGCGCTCGCGTTCGCACGCACGTGGTCGCACACGTCCACGACGGCCGCAGCCGACGATAGCGAAGCCGACTCGATGCCGACGGCCTGCAACGCCCACAGCGTGGCGTTGAGACCGAGCCGGGCCTGTAGGAACGCCGATGCACGATCCTTGATTCCGGGAAGAGCACGATCGCCATAGGACAGGAATTCGAATGCCTTGGGGTAAATGGCGACGCGTGCCGCTGGAACATTGGCGGGACCATGTCCATCGAGCGCCGCCTTGATGCATTCCCAGGACTTGGCATGGACATCGCAAAGCCATGTAACATGGGCAACCGCGGCGAGCCTGACGATTGCCTCCAGGAGGCTCGTCCATTGCCGGCGTGTCATCGATTCCTTTGCATCGATAATGGAACCCAGATCGCGAACGAAACGCCGTGCCGGATAGTCCAGTCCGTCCCGATCTGCCGGGTCGAGCATCGACTGATCGCCAGGCTCAACGGCTGCCCAAGCCGGCTGGGGAGACCATGCCTCGATCTCGGCTTGCAGGAAACGAGCAAAGATGTCGTCTTCGTCGGTGACCGAGAGTGCATCGAACAGCGCCTGCCAGGTCGAGGCCGCAGCGGCCGCGTCCGACGACCCAAGCCATACCATGCGACGGACCAGAGCACCCGCCGGCCAAGAGTTGCTGCTCAGCCGTGCCGACCCGGAGAAGACCGCCGCCTGAGGTACCAGCGGCGTGACCTGCACGAACCGCTTCGATGACTGGTTAGGAAGCTTCGGGCTTTCCAGCACCGAATGAAGCAACATATGGAATGTGTCGGCATCCAGTGCGGCGGCGTCCGGTTTTCGCGATCGGTCGCGATACCATTGGACTTCCTTGTCAAGATCCCGGCCGCGTTGCGGCACTGTCCGCTCGGTTGCCCCTTCCAGGCCGACATGGCGGTATACAGACGACATGATGACTTCCGAGCTCGCATACTCCGGGGCCGGCGACATCGCGAGCGCAGACTCCTGGTAGGCAGAATGGGAGTTGCGCCAGGGCTCTTCCCGGAATTTTGCCAGCGTCATCTGCCTCCTTCCTTGCGAACGGCGAAGCCGGATCGCCGCTGGACGACCGACGTCCCGCTTGATCCGATCCGGATGCGGGCGCGGTCGAGCACTAGCTTGTCCCTGACAATCGGGCCAGAAAGGCGCGCGCGCGTGGTGTCCAATAGTGCGAGTACCGTTCGGGGCAGGGACGCGACTGACATGCCGTTCTCGAGTTCCTTCACTGCCTTGAACAGGTCATAGGTTAGCGCGATCGGCTGCCCAGATCGGCCGTCGCCCACCTTTAGGAAGCAAATCGGGGACGCCGGTCTGCCGGCTTTCTCGGCATCAAGGGGCTGCACTGAGCGTGACGGAACGACCAGGGTCGCCCGCCGGATCATGGGCGGGAGCGGCTGGCCGAAGGTCGTGGTCAGGGAAATCTCGAAGTCTTGGTTCCGATTGAGAAGCTGTTCCACCTCCTGCGCGACATCGAATAGATCGTCGCCTGCGGTGTCCTCGAGCACACGCTGGAAATCCAGGAGGATCGGCGCGTCGAGGACGGCGGCCGTCCGCGCGCCAAGCGCCCGGCGAACGAGGCGACACGCAAAATCGCGAACGAAGCGCTGGACATTGGTCGCCGATGCCGGGCGCTTCCTGCGGACGCTGCTAACCGAAAGCTCCGCGTCCAGCTTGGCCAGTCGTTCGACTAGATCGACTTCCAGCTTCGATAGAACCTGCAGCTTCCGGATAAAGTCCAGGCCTTCCAGGACCGAGCGACTGAACCTGACGTCGATCTCGCGCAATGCGAAGCGGGTGTTCTTGGTGGCCTGCACTTCCGTGTCGGGATCGGTGAGGGCGGGATCAAGAAGCTCGGAGACACCTTCGAGCGCACTGCTGATCATCGCTGGAAGGTAGGCTGTCCGACGCGACGACAGGAACCATTGCAAGCCCATCGCGGTGTTATCGTCGTCGAGGCCAAGTTCCTTGATCTCTCGCAGAAGCGCGGGACCAGCGTCGCGCTCCCAGCGGTGGAAGAGCGCGTGCTGGTATTGCGATGCGACCAACTGGAAAATGGCGGTCGATTGTTCCTTCGCCGGCTTGCCGCCTCGGCGCGCAATCTCGTCGAGCCCGACAAGCTTCCCCGCCCATTCGCAGGGCTCGAGACTAGCTTCGCGAGGCGATACGCGGTGGCCGGCAAGCAGATACGATGCCAGGGAGAATAGATCACGAAAGCTCCACCGCTTCCCGCTCGCCACCTCGAACCATCGAAGAATTTGGAGGAGGGACGTTTCCTCGCGTTCTCGCGTCAACCGCTCTCGACTTCCGCAGAACGGGCAGAAAGCGCCACCTTTGCAAGAGCCAAGCGCTGGCCATTTCTTGTCGTCGAGCGCGGTGCGGAATAGGCTGCGCGCCGGCTCCTCTCCACCGGCGATGGGCGGGAGCAAGAGCGATTCAGCGTCCATTGGCCAAACGGCGACGTCGGAAAATCCCGCGAGCGGCCAGCAAGACGGCGCGTCCGGCGTTAGGCTCACCGCGCGCGTAACGGCCTCCAGCAAGCGGCGCGAACCTTCCCGATCGTGGTCGATCGCCTCAATTAGGGCGTCGTCCAGTACTCCACGGTTCACGCAGCACAAATAGGCCTCTTCCGGCCCGGCCGCTTGCACTGCGTCGAGTTCGTCGAGCAGGAGCTGGGCGGCTTGCTTGCCGGGGGAGCCAACCACGGCGGAAGCATCCTGGACGATTGACAAGCCAAGTTTGCGCGACCCGGTTCCGAGGGTCACGGCGTCCACCCGGACGAGCCGCGGCACGGCGGTTCCCTCGGGTGGGAAGAAGGATTTCCTGAGCCCGTCGGCAATTTTTCCCGCTGCGCCAAGCGCAGCGTCAAGCCAACCTACCGTTGACTCGATTGCCTCGGTCTTGCCGTTGCCCGGGCCGCCAACCAAAAGCACAATACGCGGGACGTTGCTTGGCCCTGACGCAATCGAACCGGCCCACGCTTCCAGGCGATGCAGCAGGTTCGTTTCGAAGACAGCTTGCCCTGGACGGCCGCTGCCGGCGTCGAACAGGCGCCGCACTCCCCCCGACCGGTTTCCCGCCCAGTTCAAGAGCTGCGCCGGAAATGGCGCCGAAATTGCTTCCCCCGTCATAAGTCCCCCTAGGCCGTCGATGCGACCGGCAGTTCCTCAGCGCCCTCGCCGAACAGGGATTTCGCTTGGGCAACTTCCTCCAAGAGGTTGCGTACAGCGATGCCGATCGCGCGTGCTAGATAGGGCGGCACAGCATTGCCGACCTGCGTATAGCGTGGGCATTCTTTTGTTCGACGGTCCCCGCCGGTCGTGAACTTCCCCTTGAACACGAACCAATCCGGGAAAGACTGTAAGCGCGCACTCTCGCGGACAGTGAGGATGCGAGCCTCGCTGTAATGCAAGATGTCGTCCGGCAGGGTCGTGACCGTGGGCGCCGGTTCTCCGCTTGCCATTGGATAGATTCGGTGTTTTTTCAGTCCATAGGTCTTCCGGCTCTCGTCATCCATCCGGACGCCCTTCCGACACTCGGCGAGAATGCGACCGAACCTTTCCCGCACGTCGTCTCGGTGACGGGCGAGCCGCATGCTGTCCATGCCGCCGTCGTGACCGGCTTGCATGAGCCGTTGGTATGTTGTTGTTGGCTTGCCATATTTTACCTCGCGGAATCCCCGTCTCGACTCAGGGTCCGTGCAATCGATCATCTCGCGGCCCGCTGTCTCTAGATCCGACAAGGCGCTGGAAGCACTGACGGCATCGGGAAGCCCAAGCTCCTTGAGCTGAGCAAGCCGCGCTTCCTCGAGCAGCACGAACATCCGGGAGATTCCACCGTCCAGCCATTCGCAAAGGTCTTTTCGGACGCCCACCGCGATCAAGCGCGAACGGCGTTGGGGCACCCCAAATCGTGAGGAATCCACCAGCATTGCTTCCATTTTATATCCAGCGAGGTCCAGACTATCGACGAGCTTGTCGTAGAAGGACTTCGGTTTTTCAATCTGCTCGCCGGGAACCGGGAGGTCGATGACGTTGCGACGTGCGTGGGCGACGCGCATGCCGGGAACATTCTCCAGGATTAGGGCCTGTGGCTGGAGGGCACCGACAACCTCCACGTATTTCTCGAACAGCAAGTTACGAGGGTCTTCCTCGATGCGACGCCCGGCAAAGCTGAAGCCCTGGCATGGCGGCCCACCGGCCAAAACGTCGACCGAGCCCCGCAGCTTGACTAGGTCATCCTTGTGCTGCGCGAGGAGGAGTTCAATGTCCCAGGCTTGCTTGGCGAGCCATGACGGCCAATCGAAAGCGACGCGAGACGATTGGTTTTCGATGAAGTTGGCCGAAAAAGTCTCGAACGCCATCGGATCGCGCTCGATCGCGAACTTGCCCGTCAGTCCTGCCTCGGACAGCCCAAGCGAAAGGCCACCACATCCTGCAAACAAATCGGCGAAACTATAGGACTTCATCGGCCAAAAGATACCTCGTTGGCTTGCAGGCTATCCGGCGAGGCTAGCTTCAAGTTTCCGTCATGCTTAGCCAAGGAAAAACACCTCAGACCAGGGACCCGACTGCCGATATTGTCTCGACTTACCCAAGCCCCGCAATGAGCATAGCAACGTCACGACGATCCTGCCATCGTGAAGAGTCGGGTCGACGTAAAGGAAGCTTAAACAGATGAAAACTTGATGAAACGTTGATTGCGCCAGACGTTGCGGTGCCGGGGGCGCCTTCTCGGTGCCGGTCAGTTGAGGGAGTCAGGTAATGCTCTCAGCATAGAACTCGCCCGTTTCCTCATCCAGCCGACTGATTCGCATTATGAGCGTAGGATGGGCCTCGCACGACACCACCTTCCTGAGGACGGCCTTGGGATCCTCAGCCCTGACGATCACGCTGCGCACTAGGCCGTGGCAATGCTCAATCGCCCATTGCAGTTGACGAATTCGATCCTTATTTCCGTCCCTATTGCGCCAGACTTCGAGGTCGCCACGGTGGGTGACATCGTAGATAATCCTTCCGTCAACCTCCTCCATCTGGTCTTCCCACATAGTGATCGCGACCGTGGCACCGTCAGGACTCCGCGCCGCCCAGCCCCAGACGGGGTTGGTCTTGACCGCCCCGAAATAGGCGAAGGCCTCTTTCAATGATCTTGCTCTTGGCATGCTACCCCCTTCGGCTCAGGCCTCGCCAGGCTCGCCCGGTATCTCGGCCATTCATCATGGCAGGAATGGGATATTAGTCACTCTCATCAGCTGGGGGATATTCGACATCCATCCAAGTGGAGTGGGCAATGGCGAACTTGTCGTTAAGCGCCCTGATCGTCGATTGAGCTTCCGCGAGTGGGGCGGTGTCGGCTCCTACGAAGCGATACCCGACGCCAAGGCGTAAATAGAGGAACGCGAGGATATCCGATACCAACCGACCCTCATGGGCAAGGTGGATGGCTTCGCGCCGCTCCGGGGAACGGCGATCGCGGTCGAGTGGAATCGAGGCACCCACCATGTCCATATGATGGATATGGCTTGCCATGGAGTAGTTTTGTGCCATGGCGCCAAGATCGCGAAAAAGGGGATCGCCAGATCGCGACAATTCGCCGACAAGGCCAGTGAAACCCCACCGGTTCTCGAGCTCGCGGCGATGAACCCGGTCATACGTGGCGCTCAACTCGGCAAGTTCGTCGTCGGCCAGCAAGCGGTCCCTCATCGGGCGCCATTGCGGATGCTCGGGCTCCTCGATGACGGCAAGGAGATCGAGGCATTTCCGATGGTCCTTCATCAGCGCGATGCTGAAGAGGTCATGGGCATACTCGGAATGCCGAGCGGGAAAAGTTGCTGGGTCTTGCAACATGTAAGAAAACTTGAGCGAACCTTCGAGCACCGAACGCGTCAAGATGTCCGCGTCCCAGAGCTGGCCATATGCACACAGAAGCAGCGCGCTCTCCGACGCCCTGGCGGTGGCAGATAGAAGGAACCCAACCGTTTGGCGCTCCTCAGGCTCCCAGGCGTGGGTTCCAACAGGTGTCATCAATGGCAGGAGCGCTCTGGTAGCCATCAAGCCTTCCTCGGCCCACTCCCTCTGGGAGGCGATCATATCATCATTATACATGTGCCTTCATCCTTACTCCGCACGCCGACGCGCGACTGCCCGGATCGAAGCCGCAGTACCTAGCCCGCCGTGCGCGTAATTCGGTCCATGCGATAGAGCAGGTGGCCATCCTTCTCTATCGCCGCGAGGACGGCATCGAGCTTCGTGAGCGTTAACAAGGAAATCCGGGCACCACCCTTGATCGCCTGATGGTAGTGCCAGCGCGAACCGTCGGTTTTCGGCAAGAGGCTTCCGTCCTTGTAGTGCGAAAGCGCGAAGAGGCGCGGATCATCCGCGTTTCTGAAACTGTGCATGACGATCTCATCCTTCTTCCGGTATTTTGTGCCGCGCGAAAACGGCGCCCCATTGGTGATCTTGGCGTTCTGGACACCGACCTGATAGCCTTCAGCCTCCATGATCTGGCGAACCATGTGACCACACATCTGCTTCACGCGATCTTCCATGATGCGGGCACCGAACTTGACCATGAGAGGCTCCTCGAGAGCCTCGATGGCAGGGCGATCCAGCGCGGATGCGGCCTTCATCATCGCCACCGCCTCCGGTGACGTCAGATAATTCCAAAGCGTCGAGCCGAGCTCCGACGCGTATAAAGTTGAAAATACACCGGGATGATATGTTTGCATTTAGCATCTCGTTTTTGACCCGTCATATTTGCCCGGTCAAAAACGAGATGTCAACCGGCGCGTTCTGCACGAAGTGGAAGGTGCGGCAAAAACCACCGTGAGCTTGGGCGACGGACGGATGCTGGGCGCCTCTTACCATGCCCGTCAATTGTCCGTGCAGGCACGTAGCCAACCACCAATACCCGTTTTTTCTCCCGCGCCATTGTGACGCCGACAGTCCCTCGTCATCGCTAGGAAATTTGGCGCCGACGGCGCGGCGGTTTGGGTTGTTGAAAGGGGAAAGCCTTCCCCTGACGGCCGGCCTGTAGTCCGTCCGTACCCCTTCCGCAGAGGCTGGCCGCCCCCGCGACGCCCCCGATATGGTGCGCGGTTGAAAATGGGCGCTCGCTGCCGACCGCAGGCGCCGACAGGGATCGCACGTCTGTCTTGACCGCGCTGCGCACTCGGCCCGGCAATCTTGGCGGTGCGGCGGCTAAGCACAGCTGCGCACGCACGCCGCACCGCCCGCGGTCGGTCCGAGAGTGCGATCCTTCTCTAGATCCGCCGGAACGGCGAATTAGTCTTCGTCGCTGACGATCA
The DNA here is from genome assembly GCF_900185685.1 of Sphingopyxis sp. P1IMeth2. Classification (NCBI taxonomy): domain Bacteria; kingdom Pseudomonadati; phylum Pseudomonadota; class Alphaproteobacteria; order Sphingomonadales; family Sphingopyxidaceae; genus Sphingopyxis; species Sphingopyxis sp. P1IMeth2. The sequence continues at coordinate 571,292 of NZ_FYAT01000001.1, read as the reverse complement.
TGTTGGCGCCGCGTTGAACGCGGCGGCGTTATCGATCGGCCTCCCGTCTGTCGCTGGGTTGGCCGGCTCTCCCCTCTGGGCGCGTCCCGGCGTCCCGCAAGCCGCTGCGCGGCTCTTCCTCTTCGTTCCAGCCCTTCGGGTGCGGGCCGCCTCCCTGGCCCCGCCCGGCAGGTCGTTCTCGCCGCCCACCCCCGCTCCGCCGGGGGCCTGATGGTCAGGGGGCGGGAATGGAGGATGACATGGGAAAGACCAAAGAGCGCCGCGATGGGGGCAAGCTCCTGTCCGCTGAACTTCATGACGCCTTGCGCGCGAATGACGAGGCGCGGCATGCCGCCGTGATGGCGGGTGCGGTGGAACCGGACTTCGTGCCGGTTGCCAAATTCTTCTCGCCGGTGGGCGCGGCAACGTGGCTCGCGACCGAATTGGGTGAGGATGGCGATACGCTGTTCGGGCTTGCCGATCTGGGTTTCGGCTGCCCCGAACTCGGTTCGTTCAGCCTGTCCGAACTGGCGTCGGTACGCCTGCCCTTCGGCCTCGGCATCGAGCGCGATCTTGGCTTTGCGTCCGAGGTTCCGCTGTCGGGCTGGGCCGCCGCGGCGCGTCGCGCGGGATCGATCCTCACCGCCGAACAGAATTTCCGCCGTGCCGCGCGCGGCGCCGAACTCCCGAAGCCCGAGGGCTGAGGCAGACAGGTAACAATGGCCATCTGTCCTGCCGAATAAAAGCTGTCCGATTCCGCTCACCGAAAATAATTGAGCGGAATATCGTCATGCTTTGAAATGGGGAATGTCGCCGGCTCCCATGGGAAGCCGACGACATTCGGAAATACACCTGTCGGTGATCCTTATTTTCGCTCAGGATGCTTAATGCGTTCGCGTTCCGTGGTCTTCGGATTTCGCGTCGCAAAACGCTCGGTGACGAACCGCCCGGAATCGGAGCTTCGAAAAGTCTCCTGGGTCGGCACTTTACGATTGGGCATGCTTTTTCCACTTCTTCGATTGCGGGCTAGTCCCGCGAGAAAGCAGCCTTCATTGCGTTTCTTCAAAGCCATGCTATCAGCATGGTGCATATCTTTGGAGAACGCATCCCGCACAGCGGCTGCGGATCTGCACGAGATTGAAGGGGATGCGGTGTCCGCCGTATCCCCTTTTTCATGGGCGCTCATCGCGAGCGTACCGATGTCGTATGTGAGCGCCTGTTACTCATCATTTCAGTCTGCGCTGCAGTTTTGGCGTGGCGCCATAGGTTACCCGGATGGTCGGCTTGGTCGGCTCCTCCCGCGGTTCGACCGGCTTGGGTTCCGCTTTTGTGTCCGGCAGTGCGGCAGCAGCTTTTTTCTCCAGTTCACGCAAAACCGGCGTTGCCTCGGAATCCTTGAATTTAGACATGGCCTCCTTGGCTTCCTTCAGCAGTTTCGGCCAATCCTCGGCTCCGGCGATCATTGCTTCGCGGGCGAGATAAAGCCGGGCCCGCGCGGAGAACTCCTCGGATCCGTCTCGTTTGAAGCCGTCGATGGCTTCGGCATATAAGGCCCGGCCGGCATCCTCCTGTTTCCGGCGAAACGCGATCAATCCGCGATTGGCCGTGGCCACCAACTGCTGCATTTTCGTGGCGTCGCCGGGTTTGATCTTGTTTAGCGCGTCGGCCGCTTCATCGACCTGTCCGAGCGAAGCTGCCGCGAAAGCTTTTGTATTGAGCAGAGAGGTAAGAGTCGGTCGTATCTTCAGGCCCTTCGCGGCAAAGGCGAGCGCTCCTTCGAAATCTTCGATCAGTCCCGCACTCGCCGCGCCGAATTCAAAAGGTCTGACGGAGAAGGGGTCATTCTCCGACCAGCGCTCGCAAGCCTCGCCGACCAGTTCGAGCTTCCCCATTCGATAGAGATGAAAGGCTCTCGCCTCGTCATTCTCGAATGTCGAGAGAAGCTGTGCCTCGCTGACGAGGTCGCCTCCGAGCGCGTCCGTGGCCCACTCGCCCTGCGCCAGCGAACTTCCCGTGGGGTCTGTCAGACTTTGCAAAAACGCACGCTTCGCCATCTTGCGTTTGCCGTGCGCGAGATCTTCGGTCGCAACCGCGCCGGCAAGCTCCGTGACGTGGCGCGGATGATATTTGCGATCGGACAGCATCGTGCTTCCGGCTTTCAGGAATCGCGACTTGTAACCCGCCACATGGGCGAGGGCGATTTCGGAAGCCATCAACCAAGGATCGGACTTGGTGGCCTCGTTCCGGGAAACGATGGCCAACGCGCGCTCCGGGTCATCGCAATGCAGGAGCAGACGGGCAGCGGACCGAAGAACGTGACGGTTGTGGGGCGCCAGCCGCAATGCCACGCTCATCGAGCGCTTCGCCGCCTTTGTCGAGCCGTGGATAGTCTGGCGCAACGAGAGCTCGACCCATGCGATGGGATCGTGCGGGTGGATGCGAGTGAGCAGGCGAGGGGAGCGGTCGATTGGCTGAGCACCGCGTGCTTCAACCGGAACATCATCGCCGAAACCATTTCGTTCCAGCAACAACGCCGCATGCTCGCGGATGAGGGGTGCCGCGTTCCGGTCGATGTTGACGAGACGCCGCGCTGCGTCGACAGCTTCGCGCTCGCGGCCCTCGACGACGCAAATTTCCACCAGTTCCGCAGCCGTGATGAGGCTGGGTGCCAAGCGCCAGCGCTCAAGGCGCATCAACATATCCGGATGCGTTGTCATGTCCGGGGCGGACTTCGATAAGATCGGCAGCGGCGACGCCAACTCTCGCGATTTTAGCGTTGTCGCCAAGCTCCGCCATCGCGGGACGAGCCGTCGCTGCGTTTGCCAGACAGACGGGTTCATGCCGCCTTCGCCCGTGCCACCCGCAGCCGCACTTCGAGCTTTCGCGCCGCGAGGTCGAGATGCGAGAGGTGACGCTCCAGCGAATATTGCGTCGGATGACCGACCATTTTCGAATGTCCGCGGCGCGAGATGTCGGGATTGCACTGGTCGCTGATCAGGCGGAGCACATCGTCACGAACAAGCTCGTCGATGCTCGGGGCCAGGTCTTCGAGGACCTTTGTGAAGGCATTTTGCAGGTAGGGCAGAACCTCCTGATAGGTGCCGCCCCAGGCGCGCGGATGATGCTGAGGATCGAGGGCGGACAGCAGGCTTGCCGTGATGTTCGTTCCGGAAAACAGGAAACCTGCGAGGTTGCCCAGCATGTAGAGATCGCAGCCAATACGCCGCGGCACGAAATCGGGATGAGCAAAACCATAGAGCAGTTCCGGCGGGGCGTAGGATTTGTCTCCTGCGATGGTCATCACGTCGTGGTGGATGGCCTGTCCGCGGCGCGACGAGCGTCCGAAATCGGCGATTTTGAAGCCCCTGTCGCCATAGGCGAGGACATTGGAGGGTTTGGTGTCCTGATGCGCGATCATCTCCTTGTGGATCTGGTGGAGCCCATGCGTGACATCCTTGATCGCGCGCATGCACCAGAGCGTGTCGAAGCGTTTCGTCGCGTCCATCTGGACCCGAACATCGCAGTCCGCCATTTCGAAAATCAGATAGAAGACCCGGCCTTCCATCTTTCCGAAGCCGGGAACCTCTACGCTACCATGGTCGATCGCGATGACGACCTTGGAGAGCTTCTTGTCCGCGCAATGGCTAAGGATGTCGCGCTCGTGGTTATAGGATTCGACGAGGATCTGGATCGCGGCAACCGTGTCGGTACCAGGTTCGAATGCCTCCCAGAAATCAAAGGCCTTGAGAAAGCCCCTCTTGTCGCCCTTCTTGACCTCATAGCTCTGCGAGAAGGTGCCTCCCGTGCCGCTCGGATTGCGCTGAAGGTGACCGGTGACCACCCATCCATTGTCCAGATTGAGGCCGAGAAGCTTATCTGCTGCGGTCATTCTTGCTCTCCCGTGGATGCGCCGGTGAGTGAGGCGATAAATGTCTGCCCCTGCGGCGTCAGGTAAAGCGCCCGCTTACGCGGATCGCTCTCGTTGATTTGTTGTACGATCATGGCGTCAATCGGCGCATCGGCGAGGTCGCTCTGGTAACGGCCCGTCAACACGGCGACATGGCGGCTCGCTGTTTGCTGCGGAATTTTGAGCTGCTCCGCCAGCTCGTTCACCGACAACCCCGGCTCGATCGCAATCGTCATGAGCGCGACGAGTTGTGCGAGACTGAGCGTGCCTTGCACATCCATCAGGGCTCGGCGCATCATGATCAACTGACCTACAGGGAGGCTGTTCGGGTTTATACTCATAAATGGGTATATAGCCATTTCATGGGTCTATGTCAATGGCTGCCTCTCGACAATCCGGGCGTTTTCGGCTATGACCTGATTAACAGTTTCAGAGCTCCTCTTGGGAGGGCCTGCTAGCTGGACCACCATCGCTCATCATGTTTTCGCCCATTGCGCGCTCCACACGACCTATGACGCAGCCATGTGGTTGCTAGCCAGATCATGGAGAAAGCCTATGAAGAAAATCTCTGATACCGCACTGACTGCCGTTCGCTACATCCGTAGCTTCATCAAGCATCTCATGCCCACCGCGTTGGTCACGCTAGCAGCAACCATCTAAGGCCCGGAAGACATTCCGGGCCTTTTCCATTCTCTGCCATGCAATTGGCTCACAGGTGGCCGATGCCCTCGTTTCCCCCGTCCGCACCTGACGAGCGGGGCTGATGACGCACCCTGTCCGGATGGGATCCGGACAGGGTGCGGCCCCTTGAACGCCGCCCCGCGCGCACTCTGAAACCAGCCCCATCGACGAAGCGCCCCGCCTGGCAGTTGGCAGACCCCGCCTGCCGCGGGGCGCGACCTTGCCGCATCGGGCCTCCTTTCAGGGTGCAGTTTCATGGCGGACGGCGCTGCCGTCCGCGGCCAGTCTCCGACTGACCCAGAACGCGAGAGGGGCCGGGAAGGGGATGCGTCCCGGCATCGGGAGAGAAGGGGCGCATCGTTACTTGCTCCCGCGGAGATATCGCATGGCCATGCCTGACTTTGTGGCGGTTCCGCCGCTTCGCCGCTGCTCGCCCTCGACGCGCTCGCCTTCGCCGAAGCGCAGAAAAAGCATTTTGCCCTGCGCGTCGCCACCAAGTTATGGCATCGTCGAGGATGCGAGGGGAAACGCGATGGCTGATCTGAATTTTATCAATCTGACCGAGGCACAGCTGGATGCGCATATCTACCGCATAATGCCCGAGCCCTTTGTCCTATCGCTCTTCCAGTCGGGCCAGAATGTGTTGAGCCAGGTTGGCAACTGGAAGGACAAGTTCGAAAATTTTCAGCTAAAACTGGGCGGCGTCATCGATGGCGAAGCCTTCACTTATGGGTTCAAGGATGATTTCGTCGGACAGTGCTGGACCAGCGAGTATCTGTCGGAGGCGATGTGGGGCATTTACGCCAGTGATCCGGGGCAGCGATTTCTACGAATTCGCTCGACGCCGCGTAAGCTTCTGACCGCGCTGGTGGCGGCGCACCCGGACATGCCGCAAGATCGATGCTTTGTCGGCAAGGTTGATTATCAGACCGAAAAGCAGCTCCAGGCCTATTTGCAGAACGGTCACCCTCTTGAGATTTCCGCGCGCAAATTTGCGCAGTCGCTGCTGCTCAAGCGACGTGCTTTTATTCATGAGAGTGAGGTTCGCCTGATCTATTTTGGCGATGCCAAGGATTGTGATGATGGCCTTTATCGCTACCAGGTCGAACCGCATGGCATGGTCACGCAAATCATGGCGGACCCCAATCGCGACCGTGCAGGCTGGAAAGCCGACCGGGCGATGATCGCCGCAGCGACGGGCTTTCAGGGCGAAATCAAACGATCGAAAATTTACGATCCGCCCGAATGGGATGCGCCAAAGTATGTCTCAGACGTCGCCTAGGGGATCCTGAGTGTGCAAGCGGGTGTCGCCGCCGGCACCGCTCTCGAATAGAGGCATCCGCTGCCAAGTATACGATCTCAATCCCATTGCTGGAACGGACTGAAGATTGACCGCTAACGGTCGATTTAAGTCGTGGCTGCGGAGACGTGCTCAATGTCGGGTACCTTGAATTCTAAGTCTAAAAGCTGACGGTCCGAAATCGGCCATCCGGGCGTGTGCGCGATACGGCATCAGGCGTCAGCTCATAGAGATCCCAAGCTCGGGCCCCTGAAACGATCTACTTGTTGAGAATTGGAATCGGTTCGATTGCTTTTGAAGGAAAGAATTCTCGGGGCCTAATTGGGGGCATCCGCGTCGCGAGAACTGAATATGTGATTGTAATAAAATAAGAAACTTTGAGTTGTTTGATTCCGGCTCGGCCTCCATTCATCCCATCTAACCTTGCTGCCGACGATAATCTCGGAATCGATTGTATCGGTATTGGCGAACCGTCAGGCCGCGCCCGATCGGCCATGTCGCTATCACCGGCATCTGTACTGGTACGCCGCAGCCGTCGCCTTACCGGCACGAACCGCTATCCAATGCTGATTTTCAGAATGAAAGATTCAGTGGGGATGACGCGCGTCATGGACTGGAAGCCTTTTCTCGGCCGGATTTTTCTTACGCTATGCGCGGCGATCCTTTTCGGCTTCATGTCTCCGGCAGCACATGCGGAAGGTGGCTGTCCCGACGGGTTCTTCCCGATTGGCGGCGGGACGGGCGGATGGCAAGGGTGTGCGCCAAACCCCGGCTATGACGATGGCGGCGGCGAGGAGGAGCCGCAACAGCCGACGAGGTCCGCTTATGACAATTATTATGCGGCCGCCTGGCATCGCGATTCTAGCTGGGCCTGGCTCGTCACCGGCTATTCGAATCGGACGCGCGCCGATCGCGCGGCGCTGGCGGCCTGCAATGCAGCGATGGGATCCGGGTGCACGACAGCGGCCGGTGGCACCAATGGCGCGCTTGTCATCTCCCGCGGGGTCGAGGGCGATCTTTATGCGGTGTCCGAGGTGGATAAAGGCAAGGCAGAAAAGGCCATGGCCAAATATTGCAGGGACGAAAACGATGAGTGCGAGGAAATCCAGTGGGCGACGGCGCCAGCGTTGATCGCGCCCTCCGGGCAGAATATTTCCGAATCGCCGCGAATCTATGGTCCGGTGAACGATCCGCATCGCCGCTACGGTGCTCTCGCCTGGCCTGATGCGGGCGCCGAGGGGACTCCGCCGCGCGAGGTCTGGATCGTGGGCGGGCGACCTTCGCCGGACAAGGCGGCGTCCGATGTGGTTGCGATGTGCCAGGCCGACAGCGGTAAGACTTGTAGCGTCACACTGGCTGGTTCGGACGTCTATATTGCCCTGACGATGGGCGGCGGCGTGATGGGCGGCGCAGCGAGCGCATCCTCGGCCACGGCTGCCCAGAAGCGCGCGCTCGATTTCTGCCGAAAGAGGCACAAGCGATGCAGCGAGGCGGGCTTTTTCGACCTGGTTACGGAACAGGCCGTGCGATACGATCCCGACGCTTTCGGCAAGCCCTGGTTTACCGCGCAAAGCTGGACCAAGAGCGGCAAGGCGCCGTGGCGCAATTCGGTGTGGTCGGTGTCCGGCGCGAAGGATTTTGACAGCGCGAAGAAGGCGGCACTGGCGGCCTGCCGGGCCGAAGCCAAGGATGAATGCGAGGCGGTGTCCTGGTCGTCCAACAGCAAGGTGGCGCTATCGGTCGATGCGGGTGGTGGCCCGCATGTGACCTGGACGGCTTGGCCGAACGATCTCGAAAAGGCCGTCGCGAAAGACTGCGCTGCACAATCCCTCGAATGCCGGATCGTGGCGAAAATCGATTCGCGCCTGCCGTCTACCGGGCGAACCGACGTGAAATAAGAAAGAGATTCTGGCCGGGATGCGGCAGCGGTGCAGACCGGCGGCTCAGCGCGCCGATTCGCAGATCGTTTCCATCGCGACGAAGGTCGAGGTGCTCGCGACATGCGGCAGGCTGGAGATTTTCTCGCCCAACACGATGCGATAGCGGCGGATGTCGAGGGTACGCACCTTCAGGAGATAGTCGAAGCTGCTCGCGATCATGTGGCATTCCTCGACCTCGGGAATCCGCCGCACTGCGTCGTTGAAGCGGCGTAGCGCCTCCTCGCGCGTGTCGGACAGCTTGACCTCGGTAAAGGCCACATGGTCGAGCCCCAGCTTGGCGGGGTCAACGATCGCGCGAAAGCCGGTGATCAGCCCGCTGTCGACCAGTCGCTTGACGCGTTGCTGGCAAGGCGTCTTCGACAGGCCGACGCGCTGCGCCAGTTCGGTGTAGGTCATCCGCCCGTCGCGGCCCAATATCGCGATGATCTTGCGATCGAATTCGTCCAGATCGACCATGATTTTCGAATTTACCATACCAATTGCCTAATATGACGCCGATAATAGGTCAAAAGATAATCGTAGGTGCGCGATTGAAGGCGGATTGCCTTTTCGCCGCATGCTATCATGCGCCATGACCCAGCCGACCGACCGCGCCGCCATCCGCGCCCTCGCCCGCCGTTCCGAAGCCGACCTTGTCGCCGATCTGCGGACCCAGCTTGCCCGCTCGCCCGCCACCCTCGAGGCAGTGATGCGGCGGGGGCTCGCGCTCATCCGCAAGGCGAAGGCCGAGGTCGCGCGCGAAACGCTCGTCGCGCAGCTCATGAATCGCTACCGCCTGTCGACCGAGGAAGGCGTCGTGCTGATGTGCCTTGCCGAAGCGCTGCTGCGCGTTCCCGACAGCGCGACCGCCAATGCGCTGATCCGCGACAAGATCGCCGGACGCCATTGGCGCGAGGGCGAGGATGAGGACAGCCCGCTGGTTGTCGCGCTGTCGGCGCGCGGCCTGTCGCTGGGCTCGGCGACGCTGATGCTCGGCGCGATGGGCAGCAAGGCGAACCCGCTCACCCTGCTCAAGTCGATGATCCGCCGCTCGGGCGAGCCGGTGATCCGCCAGGCGGCACTCGCGGCGATGAAGCTGCTCGGCCAGCAGTTCGTGATGGGCGAAACGATCGACGCCGCGGTGCGGCGTGCCGACAAGGACAAGGGCGAACTCGCCAGCTTCGACATGCTCGGCGAAGCGGCGCGCACCGCAGAGGATGCGCGGCGCTATTATGACAGCTATGCCGCGGCGATCGCGCGCATCGGCCGCGATGCGAAGCCGGGCGACCCATTTGCCAACCACGGCATTTCGATCAAGCTGTCGGCGCTCCACCCGCGTTACGAATATCTGCAGGCCGAGCGCGTTCGCGAAGAATTGATCCCCGATGTTATCGCGCTCGCCCGCGCCGCGCGCGGCGTCAACATTCCGCTGATGATCGATGCCGAGGAAAGCGACCGGCTCGAACCGCATCTCGACGTTTATGGCGCGCTGATCGACGCGGGGCTCGCCGACGGCTGGACCGGGCTCGGCATCGTGATCCAGGCCTATCAGAAGCGCGCGAGCGAGGCGATCCGCTGGGTTGCCGCCAAGGCGCGCGCGCGGGGCGTGATGCTGTCGATGCGGCTGGTCAAGGGCGCCTATTGGGATACCGAGATCAAGCGCGCGCAGACGATGGGGCTCGGCGATTTTCCGGTCTTCACCGCAAAGAACCACACCGACCTCAACTATATGGCGTGCGCGCAGATATTGCGCGAGCATCAGGATTGCATCTTCCCGGCCTTTGCGACGCATAATGCGATGACGCTGGCCTTCATCGCCGAACTGTTCGACGGCGCCGATTACGAACTGCAGCGGCTGCACGGCATGGGTGAAGGCGCGCATGATGCGATCGTTGCGCTGTCGCCGCCGCCGCGCCCGGTACGCGTCTATGCGCCCGTGGGCACCCACCGCGACCTGCTCGCCTATCTCGTCCGCCGCCTGCTCGAAAATGGCGCGAACAGCAGTTTCGTGCACCAGTTTTCGGACCCCGACGTGACCGCCGAAGAGCTGGCGGTCGACCCGCGCAGCATCGCGAGCGTGCCGTCGAAGATCCCGACCGGGCTCCAGCTTTTCGATCCCGTCCGGCGCAATTCGCGCGGCTATGACCTTGGCGAACCCGGCGTGCCCGAGGCGCTGGCGGCCGCGATTGCCGGGGCGCGTGACAGCGGGCGCATCGCGGCGCCGATCGTCGGCGGCACGGCAGCGGCGGGCACCGCCGAAGCGGTGCGCAATCCCGCAACCGGCGCTGTCGTCGGTCATATGATCGAGGCCGATGCCGATATGGTCGATGCCGCCGTCGCCGCCGCGCGCGCGGCGCAGGGCGACTGGAGTCTTGCCGGCGGCGCTTTCCGCGCCGAACGGCTCGAACGCGCGGCCGATCTGCTCGAGGAACGCGATGCTCTCTTTCTGGGGCTGGCGATCGACGAGGCGGGCAAGACGCTCGTCGATGCGGTGGCCGAAGTGCGCGAGGCGGTCGACTTCCTGCGCTATTATGCCGCCCAGGCGCGCGCCGATTTCTCCTACCCCATCGCGCTGCCCGGCCCGACCGGCGAGCGCAACGAACTGATCCTCGAAGGCAAGGGCGTCTTCGTTGCCATCAGCCCGTGGAATTTCCCGCTGGCGATCTTTCTGGGGCAGGTCTCGGCGGCGCTCGCCGCGGGCAACGCCGTGCTGGCGAAGCCCGCCGAACAGACGCCGCTGATCGCGCATGCCGCGATAGAATTGCTGTTCGAGGCGGGTGTGCCCGCCGATGTGTTGGCATTTCTCCCCGGTCGCGGCGAAACGGTGGGCGCAGCGCTGACCGGTCATGACGATATCATCGGCGTCGCATTCACCGGATCGACCGAGGTTGCGCGCGCGATCAACCGCAGCCTCGCGGGGCGTGACGGTCCGATCGCGACGCTGATCGCCGAAACCGGCGGTGCCAACGCGATGATCGTCGATTCGACCGCGCTTCCCGAACAGGTCGCGCGTGACGCCGTCGCCAGCGCGTTCCAATCGGCGGGCCAGCGCTGTTCGGCGCTTCGCCTGCTTTGCGTGCAAGAGGATGTCGCCGAAACGATGATGGACATGGTCGCGGGCGCGATGGCCGAACTCAACATCGGCGACCCGGCGATCCTCTCGACCGACGTCGGTCCGATAATCGATGCCGAGGCGCAAGCGAACATCGCGGCTTATGTCGCGGATGCACGCGCCGCGGGCCGCGTGATCGCAGAGGCGGCGCGCACCGATTGGCCGGCGGGCGGTACCTTTGTACCGCCGACGATGATCCGCCTCGATCATGTCACCGATCTCAGGCGCGAGATTTTCGGACCGGTGCTGCATGTCGCGACATGGAAAGGCGGCGAGCTCGACGCGCTGATCGACGCGATTAACGCCTCGGGCTATGGCCTGACGCTAGGCGTCCACACGCGGATCGACGGCGTCGCGGCGCATGTCGCGGCGCGCGCGGCGGTCGGCAATGTCTATGTCAACCGCAACCAGATCGGCGCGATCGTTGGATCGCAGCCCTTCGGCGGCCGCGGCCTATCAGGCACGGGGCCGAAGGCCGGTGGCCCCCATTATCTGCACCGTTTCGCCGAGGAAAAATCGATCTCGACCGACATCACCGCCGCGGGCGGCAATGCGGCGCTGATGGCGGGTTAGGACAGCTTTCGGGTCAGGGAGCGGCCTTCAACTGCATCGCTAAAGCGCGCGCGCGGCGCATCTGGACCGCCGCGTCGACGGGCGGCTTCGCCTCGTCATAGGCGTTAACCGACAGCAGCTTGCCTGCGACCGAGGTCAGGCAGGCCCCCGCGACTATGGGGAGCGTTTTTCCGTCGGTGGCCACGTTCAGCGAACCGCCAAGATAGGCGCAGCTCGTGTCGACGCCATGCGGGCGCAGTGCGCCGGATATCGCGATATCCGTCCCCAGCGCGCTGCTTACGTCCTTCGACGCATTTTTCAGCAACGCGTCCGAAGTTTCACCCGATCGCCATTCGGCCTTGCCAATCTCGGCCTCCATCAGCTTGAGGAATTCGGCGCGTTCCATAACGACGTCTATCGTCTCGCGCGCCGCCTTGATCAGGAAATAGTCGGCGCCGAATCCTTGCGGATGGTTTTGGCGATCGCACCGGATCAGCATGATCAAGGTGAAATTCTGCGTGTCACCCGTGGCAAGCAGATCGCTGGCTTCCTTGTCCCTGCCCTTGGGAACGCAATATCCTTCGGGCGCGAGTCCCGTCAGCTGTTCGCCGCCGATTTCCAGCACAAAGCTCTCGCGTGCGGCTGCGGTCGGTGCGGCGGCGGCCATGGCCATTATACCGGCCAATATCATCACGGATTTCACGACTTTCTCCCCCTGCTAAAAAATCAGGTCCCCGGCACCCCGAGCATCTGCGCCTGCGCCTTCAGCCTTTGTGCCGCACCCGGATTGGCGGCGAGCGCGTCTTTCAGTGCCTGCGCCGCTTTTGCGGTTTCGCCGAGCGTCATCCGGCTGCGCATCAGCATGATCCAGCGGTCGACGTCCGCCGGATTTGCTTTCAGCTTGGCCTCCAGCCCGTCGACCATCCCCACGATCATCGCGTCCTGCTGCCCCTTGGGAAGCTGCGAGGCGGCTTCCATGTCGGCGCGGCTGGGGCCGGGGATTGCGCGCGCGGCGACGGGCATCTCGTCGGCCTTGAGCGCGCGCGGCTGCGTCGCGGCGAGGCGCGGGGCGACGTCGATCTTGTTGATCGCGCCGACCTGCTCGATCGTGCGGCGCAGGTCGGCCTCCCACGGAGCGCCCTGCGGCGTGTCGGCGAGCAGCGCGAACCATTCGTCGATCGCCCCCTTGTGATCGCCAGCGATATCCTTCTTCACTGCCATGAAATAGCGTGCGCGCGGATCTCTGGGATTGAGCGCGATCGCCTTGTCAAAGGCTTCGGCCGCGGCGGCGGGCATCGGATCGCGCGGACTTGCCATCACGCGCGCCTCGCCAAGCGCCGACCATAGCCCAGCCGACTCGGGCGCGATCGCGACCGATTTTTCATAAGCTGCGGCGGCGCCGGGATAATCGCCAAGGTCGAAACGCGCGGCACCGAGCGCCATCCACGCGTCGGCGCTTTGCGGTTCGCGCCGCGTCCGGTCCTCGATTGCGGCAAGCTGTGCATCGGGTGACGCTGCGGCCGTCGGCGCGGGCGCCGCGGCATAATTGGCGGAATCGCGCCAGATCGCGTAGCCGATCGCGCCGGCGAGCAGGAGGAAGGCGGCGATCAGGATCGCACGGTTCGTCGTCGACATGGCCTTGGTTTCGCTCATTCCATCCCCCGAATATTCGCCGCGGCGAAATCGCGCGCGACGGTGCCGCGCCATATTGCCTTTGGCGGGCAAAGGTGTAGCCTCTGTCGGGCGAGGTCGGTCAACGATAAAATCGTAAAACAGGGGGTCGCACCGGTTTTCCCAAGTCTTTGCGTGGGAGGGGTGCATGGCGGTAGCGGATCACGTCGATTTTCCGACGTTCATGGAAGGTGTGAAGCGGCGCAACCCGGGCCAGCCCGAGTTCGTCCAGGCGGTGCAGGAAGTCGCCGAGGATATTTTCGACTTCATCGCCGACAAGGAAGAATATCACGCGCAGCAGATATTGCGGCGCATTGCCGAACCCGACCGGGTCGTGTCCTTCCGCGTCTGCTGGGAGGACGACAACGGCAATATCCGCGTCCAGCGCGGCTGGCGGGTTCAGAACAACAATGCCATCGGCCCCTATAAGGGGGGCATCCGCTTTCACCCGAGCGTGACCGAAAGCGTCCTCAAATTCCTGGCGTTCGAACAAACGTTCAAGAATGCGCTCACCGGCCTGCCGATGGGCGGCGGCAAGGGCGGGTCGAACTTCAACCCGAAGGGCAAGAGCGTGCGCGAGATCATGCGCTTCTGCCAGAGCTTCATGACCGAGCTCTATCGCCACATCGGCGCCGACGTCGACGTGCCGGCGGGCGACATCGGCGTCGGCGGACGCGAAATCGGCTTCATGTTCGGCCAGTACAAGCGCATTACGAACGAATTTACCGGGGTGCTCACCGGCAAGGGCCTTGAATGGGGCGGCTCGCTGATCCGGACCGAGGCGACGGGCTATGGCGCTGTCTATTTCCTCGCAAACATGCTTGCGGCGAAGGGGCAGGATCTCGTCGGCAAGAGCGCGGTGATTTCGGGATCGGGCAATGTCGCGACGCACGCGGCGGAAAAGATCGTGCAGCTGGGCGGCAAGGTGCTCACCCTGTCCGATTCGGGGGGCTTCATCCACGATCCCGACGGCATCACCCAGGAAAAGATCGACTGGGTTAAGGCGCACAAGACGCACCGGCGCGGCCGGATCGAGGATTATTGCGCCGAGTTCAAGAGCGCCACCTTTACCGCGGGCGAAACGCCGTGGGCGGTGCCGTGCGACGTCGCGCTGCCGTGCGCGACGCAGAACGAGCTGAATGGCGATGATGCGAAAATGCTGGTGGCGAACGGTTGCATCGCGGTGAGCGAGGGCGCGAACATGCCGACCGACCTTGCCGGTGTTCATGTCTTCAAGGACGCAAAGATCATGTTCGCGCCCGGCAAGGCGGCCAACGCCGGCGGGGTTGCGGTTTCGGGCCTCGAAATGAGCCAGAACAGCGGCCGGCGCAGCTGGAGCGAAGCCGAGCTGCAACAGATGCTCAAGGATATCATGGCGGGCATCCACGAACGCTGCCTGACCTATGGCGATCAGGGCGGCGGCTATATCGATTATGTGAAGGGCGCGAACATCGCCGGCTTCAAGAAAGTCGCCGACGCGATGCTGGCGTTCGGGGTCGTTTAGGGTAAAAGGCCCTCAGGGCAAAAGGGGACTCGTGGGAATGACGACGCACGCTGGCATCGGGCGCGGCGATCGGTCGTGGGCGGCGGTGGCGGCACTGGCGCTGCTGCTTGCTATGCTTGCGATCGCCGCGACGCTTTCGGCGCCTCCGGCGCGCTCGCAGGGCGAAAGCGGCGGGCGTTTTCTGGGTGTTGCGTCCTGCGCGGGATCGACCTGCCACGGCCGGATGGAGGGCGACGGCGTCGTTGTCCGTCAGGACGAGTTGATGCGCTGGCAGGAACCCTCGACCCCCGGCGGCGCGCATAGCCGCGCCTGGGCCGTGCTCAACACCAGCCGAAGCCAGTTCATTGCCCGCAACCTCGGCATCGGCGATCCGGCGCGCGCCTCGATGTGCCTTGGGTGCCACAGCGATGCGGCAACGAGCCGCGGTGCCGCGCCGGTCGAGGACGGCGTCACCTGCGAATCCTGCCACGGTCCTGCAGGCAGCTGGATCGCGAGCCATTATGCCGGGGTCGGCGCCAACCCCAGCCCCGGCGGCGAAATGCGCGAGAAGCATCTCGCCAATCTGCGCGCCGGCTTGCGCCGGCTCGAGGATCCGGTGGTGCGCGCGGGCGTGTGCGTCGACTGCCATTTCGGGGCCGCGGGCGAGGGGCAGTTCGTCACCCACCGCATCATGGCGGCGGGGCATCCGCGCATTTCATTCGAGCTCGACCTCTTCTCCTCGCTCCAGGCGCATCATCAGGAAGATGCCGATTATGGCTGGCGCAAGTTCGGCGCGGCGGGCGCGCGCACCGACCATGTGCAGATGTGGGCGGTGGGGCAGGCGACCGCGCTCGAACGCAGCCTCGCGCTGTTCCAGTCGAAACGCGGGACCGAGGGGATGTTCCCCGAATTTTATTTCCTCGACTGCCACAGTTGCCACCGCCGGATCTACGATCAGGCGAAGCCGGTGAAGACCAGCGTCGACAATCCGGCGCGGCCGGGCATTCCCGAAGGCATGCCGCCCTATAATGACGAAAATCTGATCATGCTCTCGGCCGCCGCGCGCATGGCCTCGCCCGCGCTTGCCGAACAGCTCGGCGCGCGCAGCGCCGCCTTCCACCGCGCGATCGCGACCGATCGTCCGGCCGCGGTTCGCGCCGCCGCTGATCTGGCGCAGACGGTCGCGGCGCTCAAAAGCGCCTTCGCAGCGCGCGCCTTTTCGGGCACCGACGCCTTCGCGATGGTCGATGCGATTGCGGGCAAGGCGGTCAATGACCGCTTCACCGACTATGCGGGGTCATCGCAGGCGGTGATGGGGGTCGACACGCTGCTCAACGCGATGGTTTCGTCGGGGCGGATCACCATCGGCGCTGCGGCGGGCATCCGCGCCGACATCGACCGCGCCTATGCCTCGGTCAAGGATCCCAACGCCTACAAGCCCAGCGACTTCCAAGCCTCCTTCGGCAGCGCGGTGCGCGCGATTCAGGCGCTGCGGTAAGCCGATGCGGACCCGATCGCGCCTCTTTCGTACCGCCGCCCTTGTCGCCGGCCCGGCACTGCTCCTCGCCTCGTGCGGCGGTGGAGGCGGCGGCACGCCGACCCCCTCGCCAACGCCCACGCCGACGCCGACTCCCACTCCGACCGGCGGCCTCTACACGCCGCCCGCGAGCCAGTCGCTCAGCGTCGCCGACGTCCAGACCGTACTGGCCGGCGCAATCGCCGAGGCGCAGGCGCGCGGCCTTCCGTCGGTAATCGCGGTCACCGACCGCGTCGGCAATGTCCTCGGTGTCTTCCGCATGAACGGCGCGCGCGCCACCGCGACAACCTCGGCGGCGCCCAACGGCGACAATATCGACGCGCAGAACGTCACCTTCCCTGCAGAAGCGGGTGCGATCGCGAAGGCGATCACCGGCGCCTATCTGTCGAGCGGCGGCAACGCCTTTTCGACGCGCACCGCGAGCCAGATCGTCCAGGAGCATTTCCCGCCCGCGCCGACGACTGCGGGGCTGGAGAGCGGGCCGCTGTTCGGGGTGCAGTTCAGCCAGCTTCCGTGCAGCGATCTTGCCGCGCGCTTCGGCGCCATGGGCGGCGGCGCGCTGATCGGGCCAAAGCGCTCGCCGCTCGGCCTCGCGGCCGACCCGGGCGGCCTGCCGCTTTACAAGAATGGCGTGCTCGTCGGCGGCATCGGGGTGATGGGCGACGGCGTCTATGGCAGCGATTCCAACATTCTCGACATCGACAATGATGCCGAGGAGTTCATTGCGCTCGCCGGGACGCGCGGGTTCGAGGCGCCGGCGGCGATCACCGCCGACAAGATCACCGTCGACGGGACGACGCTGCGCTTTTCGGACGCCACTTATGGCGGCTTGCAGACGAGCGGCGGCGCGAGCTTCGCCAGCCTGAACGGCACGGCCGGCAATCTGGTCGCGGTCATCGGCTATGCCGCCGCGGCGATCGTCGCGGGCACCGCCTATGGCAGTGAAGCGTCGGGAATCCGCGCCTCGACCGCGGCCGAATTTTCCAACCGCGACGCCTTTGTCCTGACCAATGGCAGCGGCACCAACCGCTTTCCGATCCGCGCCGGCACCGATGCATCGACCAACAGCGCGCCGCTGACCCAGGCCGAGGTGCGCGCCGTGCTCGAAGACGCCTTTGCCGTGATGAGCCGCGCGCGCGCGCAGATTCGCCGCCCGCTCGACAGCCGGGCGCAGGTGACGATCAGTCTCGTCGATACGCATGGCGCCGTGCTCGGCATCGTCCGCGCGCCCGACGCGCCGATTTTCGGCACCGACGTGTCGCTGCAAAAGGCGCGCACCGCGGCCTTTTTCTCGGGCGCCAACGCCGGGGCGGAGCTCAGCGCCAACGCCAGCGCCGACGTGCAGCATTTCGTCCCCGCGGTGCGCAGCTTTCTGAACGATCCCAGCGCGCTGACCGGTACCTTCGCCTTCGCCGACCGGTCGGGGGGCAATCTCTCCCGCCCCTATTTCCCCGACGGCGAGGTCGGGCGGCCCAATGGCCCGCTGTCGCGCCCGATCGCGCAGTTCAATCCCTTTTCGACCGGGCTGCAATCGGCGCTCGTCATCGGCAATATCGGCGCGCACCTCGGCTTCGTATCGGGCGCCAGCGCGACCGACACGCCGCAGCGCTGCACGACCTTGCCCGACGTCGCCGCGGGACAGAACCGATTGCAGAACGGTATCCAGATTTTCCCGGGTTCGGTGCCCATCTATCGCGGGGCGCAGCTTGTCGGCGCGATCGGCGTGTCGGGCGACGGCATCGACCAGGACGATATGATCAGCTTCCTCGGAGCGCATAACGGCGGCGCGCGTGTCGGCACGATCGGCAACGCCCCGATCGACAAGCGTGCCGACAATATCGTCGTCACCCTGTCCGATGGAAAGACGGTGCGCCTGCGCTACATCAGCTGCCCCTTCGCGCCCTTCCTCGACACCAGCCAGCAGAATGTCTGCCAGGGGCTATAGGCGATGAGCGCGCTTGGAAGCAGCCTGCTGCCGATCATCGCGACGCTCGCGGCGCAGGGTGCACCCGCGGCGGGGCAGGCGTTGCCGCCGCCCCCGCCGCCGCCCGAACCGCCCGCGCCCGATGGCGCTGCGCAGGGCGCGGCGCCGGCTGCGATCCCGGCGCCTGACGGCGAAGCGCTGATCCCGCCGCCGCCGCCGGTCGACTGGAAGGATGTGCTGAAAGACGATCTGGTCACCCAGATTATCGAAGGGCGCCGCCGTCCCGGCTACACGCCCGATCTGCCCGACCAGATGCGGCAGGACAATGTTGGCGCGCTGCGTCCGCCGCCGCCGCAGGCCTTTCCGGGGATCGAGGATCAACTGCCCGTGCCCGACCGCTGGCGCCTCATCGAATCGCTCGGCGTGGTCAAGGAACGCTGGTTCGATCCCTATCATCAGAATACGCTGAAGGGCGACCGGCCGATCGACCGGTCGAAGGTGCCGTGGCTCCCCATCAGGGGCGACGACTGGTTTTTCGTCGCCAGTGCGGTGTCAGATACCGTGTTCGAACCGCGCACCTTTCCGATTCCGGTCGGCGTCCAGACCACCGAGCGGCCGGGCAGCCTCGACGTGTTCGGCAAGAATCGCAGCTTCGTGCTGTCGCAGACGCTGATCGCGGGCGCCGCGCTCATCAAGGGGTCGACCGCCTTCAAGCCGCCCGACGTCGAATATCGCGTCACGCTGGCCTATAATTTCAATTATGTCGACGTGCCCGAACGGCGCGTGCTCGATGTGCGCCCGTCGCAGCCAAGCCATCGTTACGACAATTTCCTGGGGGTGCAGGAATTGTTCGTCGACAAGCATCTGGGCAACGACAGCGACCGTTACGACTTCCATTCGATCCGCATCGGCATCCAGCCGTTCCAGAGCGATTTTCGCGGTTTCCTGTTCAACGACAGCCAACTCGGCATCCGCCTGTTCGGCAACCGCGACAATAACCGTTTTCAATATAATGTCGCGGCCTTCTGGCGGCTCGAAAAGGACACCAACAGCGGGCTCAACGACATCACGCAAAGCCCGCGCGACGATTTCATCTTCACCGCGAACCTCTATCGCCAGGATTTCCCGTTCGTCGGGCTGACGAGCCAGCTCAGCGTCACCTACAATCGCAACCGCGAAAAGAACGACATCCAGATCGACCATAATGGCTTTCCGGTGCGCCCGGCCCTGCTCGGCGATCTGCGCGGCCGCGAATATGACGTGACCTATCTTGGTTACAGCGCCGACGGGCGTATCGGGCGGATCAATCTGACCGCCAGCTTTTATGCAGCACTGGGTGAGGACCGGAACAGTTTCTTCACCAGCAAGCCGGCAAAGATCCGCGCGGGCTTCGGCGCTGCCGAACTCAGCTACGATCACGACTGGATGCGCTTTCGCCTGTCGGGCCTTTACGCCACGGGCGACAGCGATCCCTATAACAATGTCGAGGGCGGTTTCGATGCTATCTTCGAAAATCCGATCTTCGGCGGCGCCGACACCAGCTACTGGATTCGTCAGACGATTCCCTTTGCGGGCGGCGGGCGCGTCATTTCGTTGAGCGGTCGCAACGGCATTCTCAATTCGCTGCGCTCTTCGAAGGAAGAGGGGCAGTCGAATTTCAACAACCCCGGCACCGTGTTCGTCGGCGCCGGTGCCGATTTCGACTTGTCGCCCGAAACGCGCGTCAGCGTGAACGCCAATCATCTGTGGTTCGACAATACAGCGGGTTTGCAGGTGCTGCGCAGCGAAGGGTCGATCCCCAAGGATATCGGCTGGGATCTGTCGGTGGCAGGCATCTGGCGGCCCAAGGCGACGCAGAATATCGTCGGCCGCCTCAGCGCCGCGGTGCTGCTGCCCGGCGACGGTTTCAAGGATCTGTTCGAGAATCGCGAGCGCGACCGGGCTTATGTCTCGGTCCTCGCCAATCTGATCGTGAGTTTCTAGACGATGATGCGCAGGCTCCTCGCCCTCCTGATCTTCCTGTTGATGGCGATGACCGCCGGTATGCAGGGCGCGCGCGCGTCGGAAGGCGAAAAGCCGGTCGCCGTCACCTATCGCTTCACCCCGCCCGCACCGCGCGAACAGAGCGAGGCCGACGTCGAGGCAAAGTCGAAGGGCTGTTACAGCTGCCATACCCAGACCGACCGGCCGTCGATGCACGCGACGCCTGCGGTGCGGCTCGGCTGTACCGACTGCCACGGCGGCGATTCGCAATCGCCCGCGGCGTTCGGGCGCCCCGAACTTGGCTACGACAATCCCTATAATCTGGCGGCGATGAAGCTTGCGCACCCCCAGCCGACGCTGCCCGGCGCGTGGGGCGGCACATCGGCGAACCCGAAACGCAGCTACACGCTGCTCAACAAGGAGGCGCCCGAATATATCCGCTTCGTCAACCCGAGCGACTACCGCGTGGCGCGCGAGGCTTGCGGGTCGTGCCATCTCGAGATCATCGAGGCGACCGAGCGGTCGCTGATGTCGACCGGCGCGATGCTGTGGGGCGGGGCGGCGTACAACAACGGCATCGTTCCCTACAAGAATTACATCTTCGGCGAGGCCTATACGCGCGACGGCAAGGCCGCCTGCATCCTGTCGCCCTCGTCGCGGCTGACGAAAGAGGAATATGCCGAGGCGTGCAAGCCGGAGTTCGGCTTCGACAAGATTTTGACCGACGCCGAAAAGAAACGCGGCGCGCTTGCCAAAATGTACCCGCTGCCGCGCTGGAGCGTGATCCCGCCCGGCGACGTCTTCCGCGTCTTCGAACGCGGTGGCCGCAACATCAACACCCAGTTCGCCGAAATCGGCCTGCCGAACCCGACCGGCAGCATCCAGCGGCTCGAGGAACCCGGACGCCCCGACCTCAAACAGTCGAACCGCGGCCCCGGCACCGGGCTGCGTGTCGCGATTCCGGTGCTCAACATCCACAAGACGCGCCTCAACGATCCTTTCATGTGGTTCATGGGCACCAACGACCAGCCGGGCGATTATCGCCAGTCGGGCTGCGCCGGCTGCCATGTCATCTATGCCAACGACCGCGAACCGCGGCACAGTCTGACTTATGCGCAATATGGCCGCGATGGCGAAAGCGCGACGATCGATCCGACGATCGCGGAGAAGAAAAGGAAACCCGATGATGATGGGCACGGCGGCGGACATGACGGCGGACATGGTGGGAGCGCTGGCGACGCACTTGGCGATACGGCGAAGCATGCGCCGTCGCCCGACGGCCATGGCGCGCTGATCGATCCCGAAGCCGCGAAAGCCGGACCGCAGGCGGTTCCCGCGAAGGAACGGCGCGAATCGGGGCATCCGATCACCCATACCTTCACCCGCGCGATCCCGACGGCGCAGTGCATGAATTGCCACATGCACCAGCCCAATATCTTCCTGAACTCCTACCTCGGCTACACGATGTGGGATTATGAATCGGATGCGCCGCAGCTATGGCCCGGCCCCGACAACACCGCGCCGCGGCCGCCGGGGATGAGCGACGAGGAATATCAGAAGAAATACAAGCAACAACGCTATCCGACCGCCGCCGAAGTCCACAAGGTTCTCGAACGCAATCCCGAAGGCGCGAGCCCGCGCGGCCTTTGGGCCGACGTCGAGTTTCTGCGCGACGTCTATGACGTGAACGACAGTAACAAGGACACCCAGTTCGCCGACTATCACGGCCATGGCTGGAACTTCCGCGGCATCTTCAAACGCGACCGCAGCGGCAATCTGCTCGACGCCGACGGCAATATGTCGACCTATGGCACCGACAAGGCGCATATCGTCGATCCCAAAGATCCCGAAAAATGGCGCAAGAGCTGCGCCAGCTACAGCGACCCGGCGCAGCGCGACCTGTGCCTCGCCAGCGCCGATCCCGCCAAACCCGGTGTCGAGGGCAAATTCGTGCCGCCCGGCATCAACCCCGGCAAGGCGGTCCATATGATGGACATTCACGCCGAAAAGGGGATGCAGTGCGCCGACTGTCACTTCGCGCAGGATGCGCACGGCAATGGCTATATCCAGGGCGAGGTCGCGAACGCGGTCGAGATCGGGTGCAAGGATTGCCATGGCACCGCCGACGCCTATCCCAATCTGCTCACCTCGAATGTCGCGGCACGGCCGCAGGGAACCAATCTTGCGCTGCTCCGCAATTCGGACGGCCGGCGCCGGTTCGAATTCCAATATGACGACAATGGCGAAATCACCGGGCTGATCCAGCGGTCGATCGTCGATCCGAAGCTCCAGTGGCAGGTCAGCCTCGTCAAGCAGGCGGTGACGCCGGGACCGCATTTCAACGCGAAGGCGGCGCGCGCCAAACTGATGTCGCGCAGCGGCGCCGACGATGGCAGCTTTGCGTGGGGGCCGGGCGTGGCAAGGGAAGATCGCGCGCACGGCGACGACAAGATGGCCTGCTTCACCTGTCACCTGTCGTGGACGACGAGCTGCGGCGGTTGCCATTTGCCGATCGAGGCGAACTGGAAGACCAGCATGCACCATTTCGAAGGGGAGGAGACGCGCAACTTCGCAACCTACAACCCGCAGGTCGCGCGCGACGAAATGTTCCAGCTCGGCCGGCACATGCTGACCAAGCCCGGCGAGCCCGACGCCGACGGCAATCCGCGTGGGATCATCGCGCCGATCCGGTCGACATCGGCGCTGGTCTTGTCCTCGACGAACCTCAACCGCGAACGCATCTATATCCAGCAACCGCCGATCTCTGCTGCAGGCTTCTCGAGCCAGGCCTTCGCGCCGCATTTCCCGCATACGGTCCGGCGTCAGGAAACGAAGCAGTGCACCGACTGCCATCTGTCGCAGGCGGATGACAATAATGCGATCATGTCGCAGCTGCTCCTGATGGGGACCAATTTTGTCAATTTCGTCGGGCTCAATGTCTGGTCGGGGCTGGAGGACGGCTTCCAGGCGACCCGCGTCACCGAATGGGACGAGCCGCAGGCGGTGATCGGCAGTTATCTGCAGAAATATGCCTATCCCGACTATTGGCGCCTGCACGTCGACCAGAACCATCGCGAGCTCAAAAATTGGGTGCGCGGCAAGACCTTCGACAAGAAGGGGTCGGGCGAAAGCCATGCGCTCGAGGAATTCGCGAATATCGTCCAGGGGACGAGCGGCCGGGTCAACTGCCTGCAACTGCGCGGCGAATATATGTTTGTCGCCGAAGGCAGGGGCGGCTTTCGCGTCTATGACGTCGCATCGATCGGCAACAAGGGCTTCTCCGAACGCATCACCCGCGCGCCTTTTTCGCCGCTGGGGCACGATACGCATGTCAAAACGACGAACGCGACCTGCATGGCGATCGGCACGACCCAGCCGATCAGCATGGCCCGCAACGAGCATATCCGTAAGGATTTCCCTGAAAATCACGAACAGGCACTGCACCCGCTCTACCGCTATGCCGTCATCACCGACAGCGTCGAAGGCCTGATTCTGGTCGACATTGACACGATGGCGGACGGCGAATTCCGTAATAACAAGCTGAGCCGCGCGCTAACGTGGAATCCAGACAATGTGCTTGCCGGGGCCCGCCACGTGACGCTTGCGGGCGACTATGCCTATGTCACCACCGATGCCGGGCTCGTCGTGCTCGACCTGTCGACGCCGCTCGAACCGAAGGTGACGGCGCAGCTGCCGCTGACCGATGCGCGCGCGAGTGCCGTGCAGTTCCGGTACCTGTGGGTCACTGACGCGGAGGGCGTGAAGCTGTTCGACATCACGCATATGGACCGGCCGAAACCGGTTCCGGCGGGAACGGTGCGGCTCGCCAACGCGCGCAAAATCTATCTCGCGCGCACTTTCATGTATGTCGCGGCCAAGCAGGATGGTCTGGTGATCGTCGACGTCACGCGGCCGATGGCGCCGGCCGTCTGGCCCGCGATGACCTTCGGGGGGGCGCTCAACGATGCCGAGGATGTAATCGTCGCATCGACCAACGCGTCGCTCTTCGCCTATGTTGCCGACGGACGGAACGGCATCAAGGTGCTCCAGCTTACCAGTCCGGACAATCCTGGCCTCTATGGCTTCTCGCCCGCGCCGACGCCCGAACTGATCGCCTGGGCCAAAACTCCGTCGCCGGCGCTCGCGCTGTCGAAGGGGCTCGACCGCGACCGGGCGGTCGACGAAACGGGGGGGCAGATGGCGGTGTTCGGCCGCGTCGGTTCGCGCCCCTTCACCCGGCCCGAAATGGAGAAGCTGTTCCTGAACAGCAAGGGGCTGGTCTACAAGGTCAGCGACACCGTCGATCAGGCGGCATGGCGACCGCCCCTGGCATACCCGAACTGACGTTTCGCTAGAGCCGCTCGGCCTGCACGACGCTGTCCGATGCGCGAAGGGCGGACAGGATACGCATGACATGCTGAACGTCGCGCACCTCGACGACCACGTCATAGGTGTGGAAATCGCCCTCCCGGTTCGACAGCCGCAGATTGGTGATATTCGCCGAATTGGCGGCGAGGATGCCCGACATTTCGGCGAGCGTACCGGTTTCGTTGAGGATTACGACGCACAGCCGGGCATTGCCGCCCTCGCTGTCCTCCTGCCACCTCAGGTCGATCCAGTCGGCGTCGATTCCGTCGGCCAGGCTGGGGCAATCGATCACATGAACCTCGATCCCCTCGCCGGGCCGTGCGAGGCCCACGATGCGGTCGCCGGGAACGGGGTGGCAGCAGTCGGCAAGCTTGTAGGCGACGCCGGGGGTCAGCCCCTCGATCGACACCGCAGCGCCCTGGCGCAGCTTGCCCGGCTTCGATTTCATCTCGGCGGTGATGCCGGGGACGAGCGCTTCGAGAATCTGGTCGTCGGACAATCGCCGCCGCGCGATCGCGACATAGAGCGCGCTGTCATCCTCTAGCTTCAGCCGCTCGCGCGCGGCGGCGCGCGCCTTGTCGCCGACCTTGTTGGGCAGGCGGCGGGCGATCTCGTCGTACATCTTGCGGCCAAGGGCGGCGAGTTCGACCTTTTCCTTCGAGCGGACGTGGCGGCGGATGGCGGCGCGCGCCTTGCCCGTCACCGCAAAGCCCAGCCACGCGGGCTGCGGCGTCTGCTTTTCGGACGACAATATCTCGACGGTATCGCCGTTGACGAGCTGGGTGCGCAGCGGCACGAGCCGGCCGTTGACCTTGGCACCGACGGTGCGGTCGCCGAGCCCGGTGTGGACGGCATAAGCAAAATCAACCGGCGTCGCGCCCTTGGGAAGCTGGAACAGGCTGCCCTTCGGCGTGAAGGCGAAGATGCGGTCCTGATACATCGCAATGCGCGTATTCTCGAGCAGTTCGTCAGGATCGTGCGTCTGGTCCAGGATTTCGAGCAGGTCGCGAATCCATCCCGCCTGTCCGTCGGGTGAGCCGCCGCCCTGCTTGTAGGCCCAGTGCGCGGCAAAGCCGAATTCGGACTGCTGGTGCATCGCTTCGCTGCGGATCTGGATTTCGATCCGCATATTTTCATTGTGCATGATCGTCGTGTGCAGCGATTTGTAGCCGTTGCGCTTGGGGGTCGAGATATAATCCTTGAAGCGGCCGGGGACCATCTTCCACTTGCGGTGAAAGACGCCAAGCGCGGCATAGCAGTCGGCATCGCTGCGCGTGATGACGCGAAAGGCGATGATGTCGGTGACCTGTTCGAAGCTGACGTGGCGTTCCTGCATCTTGCGCCAGATCGAATAGGGATGCTTTTCGCGCCCCGACACGTCCGCCTCGATCCCGCTTTTCGCGAGCAGTTCCTTGAACTCGCGGCTGATCCCGGCGACCTTGTCCTTGCCGCCCGCGGTCAGTTTGGCGAGCCGGCCGGTGATCGTCGCATAGGCCTCGGGCTCGAGCTCGCGAAAGGCCAGAAGCTGCATTTCGCGCATATATTCATACATGCCGATCCGCTCGGCGAGCGGGGCATAGATGTCCATCGTCTCCTTGGCGATGCGGCGCCTTTTGTCCGGATTCTTGATGAAATGCAGCGTGCGCATATTGTGCAGCCGGTCGGCGAGCTTGACGAGCAGCACGCGGATATCGTCGGACATGGCGAGGAGGAATTTGCGCAGATTTTCGGCGGCGCGCTCATTCTCGGTCTGCGCCTCGATCTTGCTGAGCTTGGTGACGCCATCGACCAGTCGCCCGACGTCGGCGCCGAACAGCCGCTCGATCTCTTCGGGTGTGGTCAGCGTGTCTTCCAGCGTGTCGTGGAGCAGCGCGGTGACGATCGTCTCGCTGTCGAGATGCAGGTCGGTCAGAATGCCCGCGACCTCGACCGGATGGCTGAAATAAGGGTCGCCCGACGCGCGCTTCTGGCTCCCGTGCTTCTGTACGGTGAAGACATAGGCGCGGTTCAGCAGCGCCTCGTCGACGTCGGGATCATAAGCGCGCACGCGCTCGACAAGTTCATACTGCCTCAGCATCGCATCCAATGTCGTTCATGCGAGGCCAATTGCAATATATTTGTATCGGTGGAGCAGCGAAGCCACGAGGCTTCGCCAGGGCAAGAAAAGGGCCGCGCGGTGCAGGGGGAGAGCCGGCGCGGCCCTTGTTGCGGGCGAAGGGTCAGCCTTCGCCGTTGCAGCGCGCGAGGTCGGCGTTCTCGAGCGGCTTGCCATCGACGGTGAAGCTGGTAACCCGGCCCGTCTTCTTGGCGAGTGCGGCGCACATCATCAGCGGACGGCTGGTGCCGCGGCCTGCCGTGCAGGTCGTGCCCTCACAGACCCAGACGACATCGCGGGCGACGAAGCGCGCGGTCTTCGCCGCGTCGGCCAGTTCGGCGCGATAGAAAGGGCCGCCAGCGGCGGCGGCAGGAACAGCGGGGAGCGCCGCGGCGCCGATCGACAGCGCGCCCGCCAGGGCGAGCATCGGGGTGCCGGGGGAAAGCCGGAAATGGAACATGGGAGCCTCCTTTTTTTGACAACCGAAAGGTTGCGCTTCGCGATCTGGTGCGTCCGTTGCGAAATGCAACCGAGGCCCTATATTTTTTTGGCACGGCGGCGATTTTACGTTAGGGCATGGCCTATGGGAAAATTACGCGAAAAACTGAACGATCTTGATGGGGGCAATTGCGCCCTGCCGCTCGCGCTCGAGGCGATGGGCGAACGATGGTCCTTCATGATCCTTCGCGCCGCCTTCAACGGTGTCCATCATTTCGAAGAGTTCCAGCAGGAGCTCAATATCGCGCGCAACATCCTGTCAAACCGGCTGTCGAAGCTGGTCGATCATGGCATCATGGCGCGCGAAGTGATGGCCGAGGATCGTCGCAAGGTTCTGTATCAGCTTACCCAGAAGGGCGTCGAACTGCTGCCCGCGATGATCGCGCTGCGCCAGTGGGGCGAAAAATGGGGGGCGGGGGTTCCCTCGACCCCGGTGCTCGTCGATTCGCATGACGAACAGCCGATCGGCCCGGTGACGATCACCGCGCACGACGGCCGGCCGCTGGAATATGGCGAGCTTGTCTGGAAACATCGTTCGGAACTCCAGCCGCTCGGCCAGGCGCGCGTGCGGATGGCACCGGTCGCGGCCGAATGATCCCCACTTTGCGGACGACGCGCTCGTCCCCTGATTTCGGCGGCTGATATGGCAAGCCAGACTTCCCCGATTCCGTTGTTCGGCTTTTCCTCGCCCGGGCCGTTTTTCGGGAACAAGATCCGCGCCTTCTGGAATCTCCAGATCCTCGGCTGGCTCGGCTGGTTCGGGCTGCGCGTCGTGTCGGGGCTGGCGGGCGGCCAATCCTTCGATTTCCTTTTCCTCGTCGTCGTTTCCGCGGTTACGGGCTTTTCGCTGACACTGCTGCTTTCGGTTTGCTATCGCGCGCTGATCAACCGCCGCACGATCCTGATGTGGGGGGCAAGCTTCGGCCTCCTGGCCTTCGCCACCGCGGTCTGGGCCTTCATCGACGCCTGGCTGTTCCAGATATTGAAGCCCGACAGCGAGACGAGCTTTACTGGCCTGCTGCTGGTATCGATCTATATCGACGCGACGACGCTCGCCGCCTGGTCGGCGCTCTATTTCGCGATCAACTATTTCCTGCAGCTCGAGGAACAGAATGACCGCGTGCTGCGGCTCGAGGCGCAGGCCGCGTCGGCGCAGCTCGCGATGCTGCGCTACCAGCTCAACCCGCACTTCCTTTTCAACACGCTCAACAGCATCTCGACCCTTGTCCTTCTGAAACAGACCGAGCCCGCCAATGCGATGCTGTCGCGCCTGTCGGCCTTTCTGCGCTACACGCTCGCCAACGAACCGACCGCGCAGGTGACGCTGGCGCAGGAGGTCGAGACGCTGAAGCTCTACCTCGACATCGAGAAGATGCGTTTCGAGGACCGGCTGCGGCCGCATTTCCAGATTGATCCGGCGGCGCAGCGCGCCCGCCTGCCTTCGTTGCTGCTCCAGCCGCTGATCGAAAATGCGATCAAATATGCGGTGACACCGCAGGAAGAAGGAGCCGACATTACCCTGACGGCTCAGCTTGCCGGTCAAAATGTTCGGATTACCGTGTCCGACACCGGCACGGGATTGTCAGCCGATGGCGTCGACCCCACCACCGGGATTGCAACGGAATCGACCGGTGTGGGTTTAGCCAACATCAGGGACCGGCTGGCCCAGGCCTATGGCGACCAGCAACGGTTCGAGGTGCAATCGGGCACCGATGGCGGATTCACAGTGATTATCGAGATTCCGTTTCAGCCCGATGGACAAGCGACGATTGGAACCGAACGCACATGACGATCAGAACCATCCTGGTGGATGACGAGAAATTGGCGACCCAGGGCCTGCAACTGCGGCTTGAAGCGCATAGCGATGTCGAAGTCGTCGACACCGCGCAGAACGGCCGGGAGGCCATTCGCAAGATCAAGACGCACAAGCCCGACCTCGTCTTCCTCGATATCCAGATGCCCGGATTCGACGGTTTTTCGGTGATCCAGGGGCTGATGGAAGTCGAGCCGCCGCTCGTCGTCTTCGTCACCGCCTATTCGGATCATGCGATCCGCGCCTTCGAGGCGCAGGCGGTCGATTATCTGGTGAAGCCCGTCGAACCCGAGCGGCTCGCCGATGCGCTCGACCGCGTGCGCCAGCGCCTCACTGAAAAGCGTGGCGCGGCCGAGGTTGAGCGGCTGAAGACGGTGCTTGCCGAAGTCGCGCCCGACGCGGTCGAGGAATATGATGCCGAAACGGCGGCCGATGCGCCTGCCGCTGACCGCTACGAAAAGATGATCAACATCAAGGATCGCGGGCAGATTTTCCGCGTCGATGTCGACAGCATCGAACGCATCGACGCTGCCGGCGACTATATGTGCATCTACACCGCCGACAATTCGCTGATCCTGCGCGAAACGATGAAGGATCTCGAAAAGCGGCTCGACCCGCGCAATTTCCAGCGCGTGCATCGCTCGACCATCGTCAACCTCAGCCAGGTGAAGCAGGTCAAGCCCCACACCAACGGCGAGTGTTTCCTCGTGCTCGGCTCGGGCGCGCAGGTGAAGGTCAGCCGCAGCTACCGCGACGTGGTCGCGCGGTTCGTGCACTAAGCGCCAACACATATCGTCATTGCGAGGAGCGAAGCGACGCTGCAATCCAGAGCAGGCGTAAGCCGCTTTGGACTGCTTCGCTGCGCTCGCAATGGCGAGGCTCTACAATTGATGCCCCGTGCGGTCGCGCTTCGTCGCGAGATATTGCGCGTTATATTTGTTCGTCGGCAGCGCGAGCGGGATGCGTTCAACGACGTCGACGCCCTCCTTTTCCAGTCGCGCGACCTTTTCGGGATTGTTGGTCATCAGGCGGATGCGCGGGATGTTGAGCAGCGCGAGCATCTGGCCGGCGATCGCAAAATCGCGCGCCTCGACGGGGAAACCCAGCCGCAGATTGGCGTCGACTGTATCATAGCCCTGATCCTGCAGCGCATAGGCGCGCAGCTTATTGACGAGGCCGATGCCGCGGCCTTCCTGGCGCAGATAGAGCAACACCCCCCATGGCGCGTCGGCCATCGCGTGCAGCGCCGCATGCAGCTGCGGTCCGCAATCGCATTTGAGACTGCCGAGCACGTCGCCGGTCAGGCATTCGCTGTGCAGACGCACCACGGGCGGATTGCCGTCGCGCTTGCCGATAATCAGCGCGACATGGTCCGACGCTTCCTCGGGGCTGCGAAAGGCGACGATCTCGGCGGTTTCGCTCGCCGCGACAGGCAGGCGCGCGCGCGCCGCGATTTCGAGCCGCGCCGGGTCGAGCAGGGCGGCGACGTCGGCGGCGGAACAGACGGTTTCGGCTTCACCTCCGGCCGTGTGCACGAAAAAGGCGGGGA
The DNA here is from genome assembly GCF_900185685.1 of Sphingopyxis sp. P1IMeth2. Taxonomy (NCBI): domain Bacteria; kingdom Pseudomonadati; phylum Pseudomonadota; class Alphaproteobacteria; order Sphingomonadales; family Sphingopyxidaceae; genus Sphingopyxis; species Sphingopyxis sp. P1IMeth2. The sequence continues at coordinate 540,921 of NZ_FYAT01000001.1, read as the reverse complement.
GCAGGCCCGCGTGGCGCGCCATTGTCATCGCAGTCGCCGCCGCCGCCTCGCCGCCGTTTGCGATCGTGCGAAACGGTCCTTTGAGCGGATTGGCAAGGTCGAGCGCCGGGTCGGCGATCGCCAGCGCCGCGGCGATGCTCGCGGCGCCATCCGCGAGCCGCACGGGCCCCGGCGTTGCGGCGGCGCGCTGGTTGGTAAGCTTCAGCGTGACCGCGCGCTCGCCCGAGATCAGCAGGTCGGCGCTGCCGAATTCGGCCAGCGCCGCATCGCGCGCGCTTTCGACGGCGAGCAGATCAAGAGCCCCGTCGGCGCCTTCGATCCGAAAGGGCCACCCGCGGCGCAGCGCGTCGATTGCGCGCGCGGCGCGGCGGGCGCCGCGGTCGCTACCCGCCGCGTCGCTCAAAATGCGAACTCCGTGACGAGGGGGATATGGTCGGACGGGCGTTCCCAGCTCCGCGCCGGCTGGACGACGCGGTGGCTCTGCGCCGCGTTCCGGATGTCCGGGGTAACCCACATATGGTCGAGCCGCCGACCGCGGTTCGACGCTTCCCAGTCCTTCGCGCGGTAACTCCACCAGGTGTAGAGCGGCGTCGGCGGCGCCACGAACTGGCGGCCGAGATCGATCCAGCCAGCCGCGGCCTGCAGGCGGGCGAGCGTATCGACCTCAACCGGCGTATGACTGACGACGTCGAGCAGCGCTTTATGGTTCCATACGTCGCTTTCGAGCGGCGCGACGTTGAAGTCGCCAGTCAGCACTGTGGGCGTATCGGCGAGCGCGCCCGCCCATTCGGTCATGCGCTCCAGAAAGTCGAGCTTCTGACCGAATTTGGGGTTTAGCGCGCGGTCGGGGATATCGCCGCCGGCGGGGATATAGACATTGTCCAGTCGCACGCCCGACGGCAGCGTCACGCCGACATGGCGTGCCTCGCCATTGGCCTGCCAATCATATTTGCGCACATCGGTGAGCGGCAGCTTGCTGACGATCGCGACCCCATGGTGCATCCGCTGGCCGTTGGTGACGATGTGACGATAGCCCAGATCCTCAAACATCTGCTTCGGAAACAGTCCGCATTCGACCTTCGTTTCCTGAAGGCAGAGGACGTCAGGCGCCTCTTCGCGCAGGAATTTCTCGACGATGCCAATGCGCGCACGCACGCTGTTGATGTTCCAGGAAGCAATGCTCGTTTGGGTCATGGGGTCCGGCTCTATCGGTGCGAAGCCTTCACTGCAATCGTTGCGGGCTGGTGCCGCCTGCAGCGACGCGCCAGACACGCCGCGCATAAACATAAACCCCCGTTCCAGGGGCGGTGGAACGGGGGTTCAAGGTCAGCGTTCGTCACGCTCTTGAATGAAGACACCTGGCAATCCGGTTGGGGCAACAGGGGGAAACCCAAAATCCGGAGGCCGTGTCGGCGCCTTCGAGAGTTGAAATAGCCCCTCTTCCCTGTCCCCAAGCTGAACGAAAATCGGCGGCTGTCGGCGACATTTGCAGTTCGTCGATGCCGAACGTCGGTTGGACGGAAAAAGCGCGCCGAATCCCATGGGGGAGACGGTGCCCTGTTCATAAAAGTCGTGCTGGCGTCAGACGCGGCCGCGCTGTTTGGGGCGGGGATCGGTCCAGCGGAAGGCCGAATCGGCGACCGGCACGTTGAAACGCTGGTTCGACAGATCGATCCGCGTCCGGTTGTTCTGCGAATCGAGCGCCACCCAGCCGCGCAGCCGCAATCCGCCCGGCGCCCCCGCATCGCGGATGAACACCATGGTGATCGTCCCATATTCGGGGCGCTTGGGATCCTTGACCTCGACGCTCAGCACATCGCTGTTTCCGGTCGGAACGACCTTCGCATATTTGGCGAGATCGCGATCGGGATCGAGCAGCGCGCCGAGCGGCGAATTTTTCACCGGCCAGCTTTGGACCTGCTTGACCTCATAATCGATCATCGTCAGGCGGCTGCCGTCGCCGACGATCAGCAGCGGGACGCCCTTCTGATACTGGAAGCGGATCTTGCCCGGACGCTTCAGCGTCAGCTGTCCGCTCAGCCGCTGACCGTTGCGATCGGTCTGCACGAAGTCGGCGGTCATCGAACTGGTCGACTTGAGGTGCGATTGCACCGCGGCGAGCGCGCTCGCCGATTGCGCGATGGCGGGCGCGGTCAGCGTCAGGCCGATCGCGGCGGCGGGCGCGAGCGCCAGCGCGGCGGCGCGGGTCAGGATATGGCGGTCGATCGTCAGGGTCATCGGGCTCTCTTGTATGTTTCGGTCGATACCGGCTTGTTGCAGGGCGGCATTGAACCCGCCCTGAACCCGGCCTTTAGACGCTGTTCAAGTCGTTGGCGTGGCGAAAGTTCCCTATCGCGGCTGCCCATATTGGTCGGTCAGCACGTCGCGGCGGCCGACATGGTTCGGCGGGCTGACCAGCCCTTCGTCCTCCATCCGCTCGATCAGGCGCGCCGCGCTATTATAGCCGATGCGCAGCTGGCGCTGCAGCCAGCTGGTCGATGCCTTCTGGCTTTCGACCACGATCTGGCAGGCCTTGGCATACATGCGGTCCTCGGCGCTGTCGCCGCCCGCAGGCGCGCCTTCCATCGCGAAACCGCCATCCTCGGGATCCTCGGTGACGCTCTCGACATAGTCGGGGCGTCCCTGGCCGCGCCAATGGTCGGCGACCGCGCGGACTTCGTCGTCGGACACGAAAGGACCGTGGATGCGCGTGATCTGCTTGCCGCCGGGAACGTAGAGCATGTCGCCCTTGCCCAGCAGTTGTTCGGCGCCGGCCTCGCCCAAAATGGTACGGCTGTCGATTTTCGACGTCACGTTGAAGCTGATGCGGGTCGGCAGGTTCGCCTTGATGACGCCGGTGATGACGTCGACCGACGGACGCTGCGTCGCAAGGATCAGATGGATGCCCGCCGCGCGCGCCTTTTGCGCAAGGCGCTGGATGAGGAATTCGACTTCCTTGCCCGCGGTCATCATCAGGTCGGCCAGCTCGTCGACGACGACGACGATCTGCGGCAGCGGCTGATAATCAAGCGTTTCTTCCTCATAGACCGGCTGGCCGGTCTCGGGATCATAGCCCGTCTGGACACGCCGCCCGAGCGACTTGCCCTTGGCGAGCGCGCCGCGCACCTTGTCATTGTAGGACGCGAGGTTGCGCACCGAGAGCGACGACATCATCCGGTAGCGATCCTCCATCTGCTCGACCGCCCATTTGAGCGCGCGCACCGCCTTCTTGGGTTCGGTCACCACCGGGGCAAGCAGGTGCGGGATGTCGTCATAGACGCTGAGTTCCAGCATCTTGGGATCGATCATGATCATCTTCACCTGATCGGGACCGAGGCGATAGAGCAGCGACAGGATCATCGCATTGAGGCCGACCGATTTACCCGACCCGGTGGTGCCGGCGATCAGCAGGTGCGGCATTGGCGCAAGATCGGCGATCACCGCGTCGCCGCTGATATTCTTGCCGAGGATGATGGGCAGCGCGCCGCTATGTTCCTGAAACAGCCCGCTGCCGATGATTTCGTGCAGCACGACGGCCTCGCGGTGCGCATTGGGCAATTCGATGCCGATGACGGTGCGCCCCGGAATCGGCGCGATGCGCGCCGACAGCGCCGACATGTTGCGCGCGATGTCGTCCGCGAGGTTCGACACGCGACTCGCCTTGGTTCCGGGCGCGGGCTCAAGCTCGTACATGGTGACGACCGGACCGGGGCGGACCGCAGTGATCACGCCCTTGACCTGGAAATCCTCGAGCACCGATTCGAGCAAGCGCGCATTGCGTTCGAGCGCCGCCTTGTCGATCTGTCCCGCCGGCGTGTCGGGGGCCGGGGAAAGCAGGTCGATCGAGGGAAGCCGGTAATTGGTGAACAGCTCGGTCTGCGGCTTGGCGCGCGGCTTCGATGGCGCCGAGCGCTGCGCCGGGTCGGCAATCTCGGGCGGGGCGCGATCGCTCGGTTCGGCGCGCGGGCGCGGCCGGATCACGCGCTCGACCAGATTGGCGGGGCGCGGCGCATCGGCCGGGGCCGCGCGCGCCGGTTCGACGACCCGGTTTCCTTCGGCCGCCGGCAGTCTGAGCCGCCCGAGCCAGCCCTTTTCAAGCCGCAGCGAGCGCATCGCGAGCCAGAGGCCGACAAGGATGAGGAGCAGGATCGTGCCGAAGCGGATCAGCGCCGCGGCGGGGTCGCCTGCCAGCGCAAACAGCGGGGTGACCGCGCTCCCCGCGAGCAGAGCGAGCAGGCCGCCCCAACCCGCGGGCATCGGTGATCCCGACGCCGGCGACCAAAGCTCGGCGCCCATGCCGACGAGCAGGATGCCGGCAAAGCAATAGGTGAGCTGACGCAGCCAATAGGGCTGCGGCTCGGCCGCCCACAGCCGCCAGGCCATGATGCCGAACAGCGGGACGAGCAGCGCGACCGGCGCGCCGCCGACCGACAGGCCAAGGTCGGCGAACCAGGCCCCCGCATGGCCCATCCAGTTGGCGGCGCTGCCGCCCGCAGCGGTGTTGAGCGCTGCGTCGGTGCTGTCGTATGTGAGCAGGGCGAGCGCGAAAAACAGCGTGAAGGTGGCGAGCGCCAGTGCCGCGGCAATCACCAGCGATCGCGCGATGCTTTGTCTGAAAACGGTGCGCCAGTCGGCCTTCGCCGATGCGGGCTTGCGGCTTGCCATGCGGAATGCGGTCCTCGATCGATTAACCACGGCGATATGCGCATGGGGCGGACTCGTCGTCAAGCGGCGCCCGGCGCGCCGGCGATCCGGGTGCGCCTGCCCGCTTCCCAAGCGCGCCGGGCCAGAGTAGAGCGGCGGCATGAGCGAAATATTGCGCAGCGATGTCCTGATCTCCGGCGGCGGGCTTGTCGGCCAGGCTCTGGCGATCGCGCTTTCCCATCATGGTCTGTCGTCGCAGATCGTCGACCCCGCCGATCCGGTTGCGACGATCGCGCCAGGCTTCGATGGCCGCGCCTCGGCGATCGCCAGCGCGGTATGGCAGATGTTCGGCGTGCTCGGCCTTGCTGACCGGCTCGCACCCCACGGCTGCCCGATCCGCGCGATCAAGGTCAGCGACGGGGGACAGGCGGGCGAGCTCGATTTCGTCGCCGATGCGGACGCCCCCGCGCTCGGTACGATGGTCGAAAACCGCCAGCTTCGCGTCGCGCTCGCGGCGGCGCTTGCCGAGGCGCCGCTGGTGCGCCTGTTCATGCCGTGGAAGGTGGTCGCGCGCGATATCGACGCGCATGGTGTCACGCTGACCCTCGCCGATGGCACGCGGCTCGCGGCGCCACTGCTCATCGTCGCCGAAGGGCGCCGTTCGCCGACCCGCGATGCGGCCGGCTTCACGATCGCCAACTGGTCCTATCATCATCACGCGATGATCGGCGCGGTGGCGCATTCGCGTCCGCATGATCAGATTGCGCACGAAATCTTTTTCCCCTCGGGACCCTTCGCGCTGCTTCCGCTTGTCGACGATGGCGAGGGGCGGCATCGCTCGGCCTTCGTGTGGACCGTATCCGAACAGGACGGGCCGGGGTTCGCCAAGCTTGGCGACCGGGGCTTCCTCGCCGAACTCGGCAAGCGCGCGGGCGACATTCTCGGCACGATGGAGCTCGTCGCGCCGCGCATGACCTATCCGCTCGGCTTCCATCACAGCGCGCAGATCGTCGGCGACCGCATCGTCCTGGTCGGCGACGCTGCGCACGGCATCCATCCGATCGCGGGGCAGGGTCTCAACCTGGGGCTGCGCGATGCCGCGGCGCTGGCCGAGGTCCTCGTCGACGGCGCGCGGATCGGACTCGATCTTGGCGATGCGGCGCTGCTCGCGCGCTATCAGCGCTGGCGCGGGCTCGACAATCTGATGGTCAGCCTCGCGACCGACGGACTGACGCGGCTGTTCGGCATTCCGGGGCGCACCGCCTCCCTCGTCCGCCGTACCGGGCTCGGCGCGGTGCAGCGCATGCCGGCGCTCAAGCGCTTCTTCATGGACGAAGCGCGCGGCGAAGCGGGCGATCTGCCGCGGCTGCTGGCTGGCACCGAAATATAGCTAGTCCTGCTTGGGCGCCCCGTGCGACCGCGCTAACCATTGCGGCATAGCCTGATCCTGCGCGGCCATTTTGCCGCGGGGAACAGGGGACATAAGATGTCGGACAGGATCGAGGCACGGCGCACACCGCGGCAGAGGTGACGCCGGGTGCGCGGGCGCGGATCGATCGTGCCTTTGCGCGTCGCTGGCGCTCGCCGCACTAACGCTCTACTGCAGCGTCGCGCGTCCGTCGTCGCCGTCGAAGCGGCCGAAAAACTGCATCAACTGAATCACCAGTTCGGCGCGCGTTTCGAGCGGAGAGGTTTCAAGCAGCGCCTGCTTGGCCGCAGCGTCGAACGGTGCGACCTGCGCGATGCCGTTCACCAGTGTTTCGTCGTCGAGCTGACCGACCGAAGCCCAGTCGACGACATAGCCCTGCCGCTGGGCAAAGCGTTTCGCCTCGCGCTCAAGGCTCGCGCGCTCGATGCTCGACAGCGCTGCTTCATCCTCGACCTCGGCCTCTATTTCGGCCTCAACCTGGCGAAAGGGTGTCGTGACGTCGAGCTCGCGGCGGACGCGAAAGCGCGCGACGCCTTCCAGGACGATGTTGAACCGACCCTCGGCGAGCGCCTCGACGTCGATGATGCGCCCGACGCAGCCGACATCGTAAAGCGCGGGGGGCTCGCGATCCTCCTCGCCCGGGATCTGGCGCGGCTGGATCATCCCGATCTGGCGGTCGCGCGCCAGCACTTCCTGCACCATCGCCTTGTAGCGCGGCTCGAAAATGTGGAGCGGCAGGTGCAGTCCCGGAAACAGCACCGCCCCGGGCAGCGGAAAAATCGCGATCCGCTGAATGGTCAGGGGCGCGTCGGTCGACATCAGCCGAACAGGATCAGTGACAGGCGGCGGCGCTGGGCGGCGACCCACGGATCTTCCAGCCCCACCGCTTCGAACAGCGACAGCAGCTTCGCGCGCGCTGCCCCGTCGTTCCATTCGCGGTCGGCGGCGACGATGTGGAGCAGATTGTCGGCGGCGGCATCGCGCTGTCCCGCGCCGATTTGCGCCACGGCAAGATCAAAGCGCGCCTGATGGTCGTCGGGATGGGCGGCGGTCGCGGCTTCCAGCGCCGCGAGTTCGCCGGCGTCGGGCGCATCTGCGGCGAGTTCGAGCGCGCTTTTCGCCTGCGCGATCGCGGGATCGCCCACAATGTCGGCGGGGACGGCGGCCAGCGCCAGCGCCGCACCTTCGCTATCGCCTGCGGCGAGCAGCGCGCGGATCAGCCCGCCGTGCGCGGCGGCGCTGTCGGGCGCCATTTCGGCGACCTGCGAAAAAATGCCGACCGCGCGCGGGCCGTCGCCTTCGGCCAGAACCGATTCGCCCATTTCGAGCAGCGGGGCGATCTCGACCGCGCGTGCTCCGGCGTCGCTTTCGACCGGCAATTGAGCGAGCAGCTGGTCGAGCATCGACTTGAGCTGGCTTTCGCTGCGCGCGTTTGTCAGGTTGGCGACCGGCTGGCCTTGGAAGATCGCATAAACGGTCGGGATCGACTGGACCTGAAACTGGCTCGCGATGAAACCGTTGGTATCGACGTCGACCTTCGCCAGCACCACGCCCTTGTCGGCGTAATCGGCGGCGACCTTTTCGAGCACGGGGGCGAGCTGCTTGCACGGCCCGCACCATTCGGCCCAGAAATCGAGGATGACGAGCTTCGTCATCGACGGTTCGACGACGTCGCGGCGGAAGGCTTCGACGGCTTCCTTTTCCTGCGGGTTCAGCCCCAATGTCGCCACGCTCATGCTCCTTGCCGGTTGTTTCGCGCCATGGCGGCGGGCTGCAATGGCTCCGTGCCGACGCGAAAAGAATCTCTTCGCCGCGTTATGTGGGAATTATACGCCGGATGCCAACCCTTCGCCCGGCCCCTCTAAGAAAAGTACAAGGGGGGGCTTGCCGACTCCAAAAGCCGGTGCTAATCGCCCGCCTCACCCGCTGGCACCCACCGGTCGCCAGCCGCCAGAGCGGGCGTAGCTCAGGGGTAGAGCACAACCTTGCCAAGGTTGGGGTCGAGGGTTCGAATCCCTTCGCCCGCTCCAGTTTTCCAAAAAATTTCAATAACTTACGCCGATTAGCGGCGTAATATGCCCTGTTACGCGAGCCCGAATTTTGCCTCGCGTAATAAGGACGTAATATGATGGGGGCGAGCTGTCGGGTGCCTCTGGGCAAGGATCGGCGGCTCTGTTCGAACAGGTCCGAACATTCTTCCGCCGATCCGATAGGCCCCACAGCCTCTAGCCTTGCTGCTGTTTGGCTTCCTGCCGGGCGTCGCGAAGGATTTCGATCCCGCCCTTGATCGCGATCAGTGCAGTCGCAAACCCGACCAGAAGATCCGGCCAGTTCGTCCCGAGCCACCAGACGAGTACGCCCGCGATCAGGATGCCGCCGTTCGAGATGAAGTCGTTGTAGCTGAAGGTTGTCGCGGCTCTGAGGTTGACGTCCGGATCCTGAATGCGCTGCAAGAGCTTCAGGCAAGCATAGTTCACCACCGCAGCGACCGCCGACATGATCATCATCGTCGGACCGATCGGTTCGCTGCCTTCGAAATAGCGCCGTCCGACATCGAACAGGACGCCGGCCGCGAAGACCAGCAGCATGACGCCCGATGCCGTGGCAGCACGGGTTTTCCATTTCAGGCCATGGCTGAGCGCAACGAGGCTCAAGGCATAGACCGCAGCGTCGGACAGATTGTCGAGCCCGTTGGCGATGAGCGCGCTCGAATCGCCGAGTGCGCCGGTTAAAAGGAAGGCGATCGCGATCGCCGCGTTCAGGACGAGAACGATCTGGAGCGTTCGCTTTTCGCGTTCGCTCCCGGATGCTTTTTCATTCATTGCAAGCTCCTCAATCCTCACCATCCCTAAAAGGAGGCGGAACCCGCTTGGGTTCCGCCTCAGTCGGCACTCCCGGTTGCCGCCGACAGGGGGGAATGGCGGCTGACCGGGAGGGTCTCAGCCTGCGGGGCTGGCCGCGCCGCTCGGACGCGCCAACTCTTCCTCTTCGGCCTTCGCGGTCCGTCGGTGGACCAGGAGGTAGAGCGCAGGTAGCACCAGGAGCGTCAGGATCGTCGACGAGATGATCCCGCCGATGACGACGGTTGCCAGCGGCCGCTGCACCTCGGATCCCGCTCCGACATTGAGCGCCATCGGTATGAACCCTAGCGACGCCACCAGCGCGGTCATCATCACCGGTCTGAGTCGGGTGAGCGCCCCCTCGCGGATCGCATCTACGAGGCCTTTTCCGCGCTCGCGCAAATCCTTGATGAAGGAGAGCATCACTACGCCATTCAGCACCGCGACCCCGGACAATGCAATGAAGCCGACGCCCGCCGAGATCGAGAGCGGAATGTCGCGCAGCGCCAGCGCCGCGACCCCTCCCGTCAGAGCCAGCGGCACGCCCGAGAAGACGATCGCCGCATCGCGCACCGTGCCGAACAGCATGAACAGCAGGCCGAAGATCAGCAGCAGCACGAGCGGCACAACGATCTGGAGGCGCTCGGTTGCGGACTGAAGCTGTTCGAACGTCCCGCCATATTCGATGTAATAGCCATCGGGCAGCACGACCTCGGCTTCGACCTTTTGCGTGAGCTCGTCGATGAACGAACCCAGATCGCGCCCACGGACATTCGCCGTGATCACCGCGCGGCGCTTGCCATTTTCGCGGCTGATCTGGTTCGGCCCCGCCGCGAGCGATATCTCCGCCAGTTCCGAAAGCGGCACGAAGCCGCCCGCCGGAAGCGCAACGGGGAGATTGCCGAGCGACGCGAGATCGGTGCGAATGGCCTCGGGAAGCCGGACGATGACGTCGAAGCGGCGGTCACCCTCGAAGAGCTCGCCCGCCTGACGGCCCCCGGTTGCGGTCGAAACCGCGTCCTGGACCGTCTCCATGCTGACGCCGTAGCGCGCGAGCTTGTCGCGATCGGGCGTGACCGAGAGCATCGGCAGGCCGGTGACCTGCTCGAGCTTCACGTCCTGCGCGCCCGCAATCCCGCCGGCGACTTCCTCGATCGCCTGCCCCGATTCGAGCAATTGATCGAGATCGTCGCCGAACAGCTTGATCGCAACGTCGGCGCGGACGCCGGCGATCAGCTCGTTCATGCGCATCTTCACCGGCTGGGTGAACTCATAATTGTTCCCCGGCACCTCGTTCACCGCCTTGTTGAGTTCGGCAACGAGCTGGTCGCGCGTCTTTCTCGGATCGGGCCATTCCTTCCGGTCCTTGAGCATGATGAAATTGTCCGCGACCGATGGCGGCATCGGGTCGGTCGCGACCTCGGGCGTGCCGATCTTCGCGAACACCCGTTCGACTTCGGGGAACTGCCTGATCCTCTTCTCCAGCGCCTCCTGCATCGCGATCGACTGGGTCAGGCTCGTCCCCGGAATGCGCATCGCGTGCATCGCGATATCGCCTTCGTCGAGGTCCGGGATGAACTCGGACCCCAGACTGGATGCCGCCACGCCGCTGAGCGCCACGAGTAGCAGCGCGCTCGAAAGCGCAGCCTTCGGCCAATTGAGGACGCGGTCGAGCATCGGGCGATAGCCCTTGCCGAGACCGCGCATCAGCCAATTCTCCTTCTCTTCGACTTTGCCGGTGACGAAGAGCGCCACCGCGGCCGGAACCAAAGTGAGCGACAGCAGCAGAGCGGCGGTAAGCGCGAGGACGACGGTGATCGCCATTGGATGGAAAGTCTTTCCTTCGACGCCTTCGAGCGCGAAGATCGGCAGGTAGACGGCGGTAATGATGATGATGCCGAAGATGCTTGGCTTGATCACCTCTGCACTCGCCGAGGCGACGAGGCCGAAGCGTTCGTCGCGGTCGAGCAGGCGTCCGAGCCTGTGCTGTGCCTCGCCGAGCCGGCGGAGGCAGTTCTCGACGATGATGACGGCCCCGTCGACGATGAGGCCGAAGTCGAGGGCGCCAAGGCTCATGAGGTTGGCCGATGTTCGCGTCTGGAGCATGCCCGTCAGCGTCATCAGCATCGCAACGGGAATGACCGCCGCCGTGATCAGCGCCGCCCGGAAATTGCCGAGCAGCAGGAAGAGGATCACGATGACGAGGAGCGCGCCTTCAGCGAGGTTCTTCTGCACCGTCGAGATCGTCCGCTCGACGAGCGCGGTGCGATCATAGAGCGGCTTGGCAACGACACCCTTCGGCAGGGCGCGCGAGGCTTCGACGAGACGTTCGGCCGAGGCCTGCGCCACCACGCGCGGATTTTCCCCGATCAGCATTGAGACCGTTGCGAGGACGACTTCCTTGCCATTCTCGGTCGCGGCGCCCGTGCGCAGCCCCGAGCCGATCGCGACATCGGCGACGTCAGCGATCCGGATCGGAACCCCGCCGCGGGTGGTGACGATGATCTGCGACAGGTCGCGCTCGTTATTGGCCTGACCCGGCACGCGGATCAGAATCTGTTCGCCGCTGCGCTCGACATAGCCGGCGCCGCGATTGGCGTTATTGGCCTCCAATGCGGTGACGACATCGTTGAGCGAAAGGTTGAGCGAAGCGAGCGAGGCCGGGTTAGGGGTTACATGATATTGGCGTGCATAGCCGCCGATCGTGTTGATCTCGGCGACCCCCGGGATCGTGCGCATCTGCGGTCGGATAACCCAGTCGGACATCGTCCGGAGGTCTTCGGTCGTATAAGGCGTGCCGTCGGGCTTTCTTGCGCCCGGTTCGGCCTCGATCGAGAACATGAAGATTTCGCCGAGACCCGTCGAGATCGGGCCCATTTCGGGCTCCATCCCGGGCGGAAGCTGGCCGCGCGCGGCCTGGAGGCGCTCGCCCACCTGCTGGCGCGCGAAATAGATGTCGGTCCCGTCCTCGAAGACGACGGTGACCTGGCTGAGGCCATAGCGCGAGATCGACCTCGTATAGCTGAGGTTCGGGATGCCCGCGATCGCGGTCTCGATCGGATAGGTGATGCGCTGCTCGGATTCGAGCGGCGAATAGCCTTCCGCCTTGGTGTTGATCTGGACCTGGACGTTGGTGATGTCGGGGACGGCGTCGATGGGCAGCTTGGTCGCGCTCCATGCGCCGATCGCGCAAAGGAGCGCGACGACCGCGAGGACGAGCCACCGCTGCCGGATCGAAAAGCCTATGGTTCTGGCTAGCATATTATCCTGCCCCCCGATCAATGGTCGTGGCCCGCGCCGGACTTTTCGATGTCGGCGCGAACGAGGAAACTGCCCTTGGTGACATAGGCGGTGCCGGGCTTGATGCCCGACAGGACCTCGGTCCATTCGGGCGACGAACGGCCGAGCTTCAGCATGCGGACCTCATAGTCCTGCCCGAAATTGGCATAGACCACCTTGAAGTCGCGGAAGGGCTGGATCGCCTCGGTGCGCACCGCGAGTGGCACGGTGACGGGATTGACCATTACGCGGCCGCGCAAGGCCATGCCGGGCCGAAGCGTCCCCGAGCGGTTGGGGATCGTCGCGCGAATGAGCGCGATGCCCGCCTCGACATTGCCGTCGGGCAGGAACTGTCCGAGCGGCGCGGTCGCGATCGCGGCGCCATCCTGCGTCTCCACCGTCACCCGCATCCCCGGTCGGATGATCGCGAGGTCGCGGGGGAAGATGTTGAAGACGACCGTGGTCTGCGCCGGGTCGGTAACCACATAGAGTGCGCGCCCGTCGGTGACGTCACCGGGATTTGCGTTGCGCTCCGCGACCACGCCGCCGACCGTCGCATAGACCGGATAGACCTGGAGGCTCTCGCTCGACTCGATCCGCGCGAGAAGCTCTCCGCGGCGGACGCTGTCGCCCACCGCCTTGGTCACCGACACGACGCGGCCGGGGAACTGGCCGCGAATTTCGGAACGGGCGGTCGGAGACAATTGGACGGTGCCGTAGAGTTCGCGCATCTCGCCCACCGTCGCCGGACCGACGACAGCGGTTTCGATGCCTCCGGCCTTGGCGGCGTCCGTCGCGATCCGGGTGCGACCCTCGGGGTTCGCATATTTCCAGACGTGGCGTTTACCGCCCGTCACCGCGACGACTTCGACATCGAAGCTGTGCGGTTCGGTAACGACCCCCTGCCCTGCGAGGAACTTGCCTTGCGGGCGGAAGGTGAAGCGATCGACGTCGCCGCCTAGACGGGTGAGCGTGATCGCGAGCTGGACATCCTTGGGATCGACCGGCTTCCCGCCCCGCGTTGCGAAGACGCGGAATTGCGGTTCGGTGCCATTCTCGAAGATCGTCACCTCGACGGCGAAATCGCCATTCTTGAGCAATTTGCCGCCGTTCGGGCCTTTGGCATCTTCCTCGCCTTCGCCCTCGGCGTGGCTTTCGCCTTCTTCATGCTTGTCTTCGCCCTCGGCGCCGCCGCCGCCGCAGGCAGCGAGAGGCACGGCAAGAAACAGCGCCGCGGCAGCGGCGGGAAATGGAAACTTCTTCATGGAATATTCTCCGCAAGGGGAGCCGCATCGAAGCGGCCGGTCAGGCGATCGATCTCCGCGAGCAAATCGCGGTAGCGCGTCATGGCCTCGGCCCACTGACCCTGGATCTGGATGATGACGTCGGCGGCATCCTGCACGTCTGCGAACAGGAACCCGCCGCGGGCATAGCCCTCGCGCACCTGGGCGAGCGTCTTCACCGCCTTCGGATAGACGTCGTTCATGATGCCCTCGGCCCGGACCCGCGCGGCGTCGGCGTCGGCGCGAAGCGTGGCGAGGCGCCGCAGCCGCTCGAGCCGGCTCGCCTCGGACTGAAACTCGAGCTGCCGCCGTTCGGCCTGCGCCCGGGCGATATTGCCCTGGTTGCGGTCGAAGCGTCCGAGCGGGATCGAGATGCCGCCGAGAACGGCGACATCATTGGTCTCGCGAAGGAAACGCGTGCCGCCCGACACCGTATAGTCCTGGTGCGCGCGGCTTTGCTCGACGACCACTTGCGCCCGCGCGCGATCGACGGCCGCGTCGAAGACGGCCGCATCGGCCTCGGCGAGCGGTGGATCGCGCGGATCGGGCTTTTCGATCCCCTCGGCAATCACGAGGCTGTCGGGCGTGCCGCCCCAGAAGGAAGCGAGCAGAGCGCGCGCCGACTGGCGCTTCGCCTGGACTTCTTTCAGGGCCAGTTCGGCTTCGAGAATGCGGGCATCGGCGCGCGTCTCGACGAACAGCGGATCCTTGTAACCCCGCACGCGGCGGATCGCCTCGCTGCGTATCTCCTTCTCGAGCTTGACGCGGTCCTCGGCGACCCAGACCATCTGCTCGGCGATCTGGACGTCGATATAGGCGCGCTGCACTTCCTGGGCGATGTCGAGCCGGACGAGCCGCCACTGCGCCTCGGCGAGAACGACGCCGCGCTCGGCAAGTGCCATCCGCGCCTCCCGCTTTCCGCCGCGTTCGAGCGGCTGCGAGTAGGTGACGGTCAGTTCCGACTGTCGGAACAGGCCATAGCCGCCCGTTCCGACGCCATTTTCCAGATCGACCGAGACGGTCGGATTGGGACGAACGCGAGCTTGCAGCTGGTCGGCACGCGCGGCGTCGACCCCCGCTTCACCCGCTCTGAGCTCGGGCGATGCAGCGATGGCCCGCTCGACCGCCTGGTCGAGCGTTAGCGGCTGAGCCCACACGGGCCCGGCCAGCAGCGCAGCCCCGGCCAACAGGGCGGCGCGCATATGGATATGCATAAATGATCACTCCTGAACGGTTCGACTGAGCGCAGGCCGGGAAGGGCCGCGCGGCAGGCGTCGTTCAGGCGAGGGGAGGGTTCAGGGGAGGCGCGAGGGCGCGCGACGCGAGGCGCGTCGCGGGCAGCGCGAAGTGCAGGCCGCCGGAAAAGCAGGTCAGATCGCTGTTCCCCGAAAGCGCTTGATCGGACGCCACCGGACAATTGTGGTGGCTTCCGTGCAGATCGGCGTCCTGCTTGCCGTCTGCGTCGCTGTCCGGCGCTTGTGGCACGTCCGCATGGTGGGCGAGATGGGAATCGGTCGCGTGGTGCGACATGCCGGCAGCCGCGGGCGCAGCATTATGAAGCCCGCTCAGCAGCAGGACGAACAGCATCAAGAGGCGGAGCGGAGCGCCGGACATCCGCGCGCCCCTAACAGCGAATAGCCTGTTCCGAAAGCCCAAAACCGGCTCAGCCTGGACGGCCGTCGCGCGTTGCCGCCGACCGGGCCGCCTCGATCAGTACCGCCAGGCCCTCCGGCATCGGCATCGGATCGAAGGCGCTCACGCGCGCGCGGCCATTGTTCCCGGCGGGTAGCCGACCGGTCAGCGAGCCGAGCGGCACGAGCAGGAGCCGCATCGCCTGACCGGCGGCTTCCCGGCTATCACCCAGTTCGATCGCATAGCGCAGCATGTGCCAGTGCGAGGCCAGGTGCGCGACCATAAAGGGCTGGCTCAATATATGTTCCCATTCCAGCGCCCGCCACGCGGCGGCTTCATCGCCGATTCGGCTTGATTCGCGAAACAGGCGATATTGGTCGCGCAGGAGCGGCGCGGCGATGGCCCTGCTAGGCGGTTTTGCAGTCGACGTCGTCATGCCGGGTCCCCCTTTTTGTCCAGGGCAAGCTTTTGCACCCTGTAGTAGATACAGGGTCAAGCCCTCATGTTACCGCTCGGCGCCTCGGGGCGCGGCTCCCGATTTACCGCCCTGTCCACGACGAATCCCGCTGCCGGCGCTCGGCCCGGTACAAAGGAAGGCAAGGGCAATAGCGTAAGGCAGCAAATAAATGTGAAAGAAAATCGCAGAACTATTGTGCTTAATGCCGGATTGTCCGACCGATATCCTTTTCTTTCCGACGGATCGATAAGTATTCCTATGACCGATACATGGCTTCGCTGCGATAATGAGATAACATTACAGCATCCCTTCGAGGGTTCGAAGAGTGCTGCCGAAGTTGATTGAAAATCTTCTACTTTTCATCGCGCTGTTTCGATGCTAGGGGCCGGTTCCAATGCGACGGGTGATCCTCTTCCTCCTGACCCTTCTCCTTGCATCCGGAACGGTTGCGGGGTCGCTCGCGCATGCGACCGAGGATCGGGCCGAGGCGAGCCTTTTTGTCGCGGCGATCGAGGCGGGCTGCGTGAGTCCGCCGGCTGCCGAAAACGCCGAGCCCGACAAGGAAAAATCGTCGCCCGGCGAAAAGCAGCAGGTTCCAGCCGCCGCTCATGGTTGCCATGGCCACCATTCGGGCGTGCCGGCGGAAACCTTTTCAGCAGCGACCGAAACCCCTGCCCCTGAAGCGCATACGCGCATCCTGACGGCCGCCTTGCCGCCCGTCGCCTATATCGGGACGTTCCGCCCTCCAATCGCCTGACGCTCTAGGTCTGCGCGCGCCCTCCGCGTGCGCTTCTCCCTGGAAACGTCAGGAGTCTCTTTTTCATGAAATCCATAGTTGTCGCCGCGAGTCTCGCGGCGCTCGTTGCAGGCGCAAATTCCGTGCCCGCCGCTGCCCAGTCGGCAGCGACGGAGCTGGTGGGACCGCCTTCGTCCGATAGCGAGGCGGTGCGTACCGGCCCGCTTCCCGCCCGATTGTCCCTCGCACAGGCGATGGAGGAAGCCGATGCGCGCTCCCCGCGCGTGGTTGCCGCGCAGGCCGAAGTGGAGGCCGCCCGCGGCCGCCAGCGTCAGGCGGGCTATCGCTTCAACCCCATCCTCAACGTCGATGTCGAGAATTTCGCCGGCACCGGTCCCTATTCGGGCCTGAACGGCCTCGAAACGACGGTGTCGGTCAATCAGCGCCTCGATATCGGCGGTCGGCGCCGTGCGCGTATGACGCTCGCCGATGCCGAGTTTCTCGCGGCCCAATATCGGCTAGAGATTGCCCGCGCCGATCTCGCGCTCGAGGTTCGCAACCAGTTCGCAACCGCGCTCGCCGCCCGCGACAGTCTGACGCTCGCGCGCGAAAATGAAGCGCGCGCTCGTGAGCTCGTCCGCGTCGCACAGGCGATGGTCGACACCGGCAACGAGCCGCCGCTGCGCGCCTTCCGGGCCAATGCGGCGCTGGTTCAGGCAACCGCCGAACTGCGCGCCGCCGAGGCCGAGGAACGGACGGCACGCCGTTCGCTCGCGGCGCTTCTCGGCAGCTCGGTGGCACCGGCCGAACTGGTCGAAGGCGACCTGTGGGCGATGCCCGCCACGGTCGACTCGCTCGCCACGCTCGACGTCAGGCTTGCCGAGACCGATCGCCTGATCGCCGAAGCTCGCCTCCAGGGGCAGCGTGCCGACGGTCGTCTCGACCCCTCGGTCGGCTTCGGGGTGCGGCAGCTTCGCGACACCGGCGATCGCGCTCTGATCGCCAATGTCTCGGTGCCGCTGCCGATCTTCGATCGCAACCGCGGCAATATCTCGGCAGCCAAGTCCGACGTCGCTGCCGCCATCGCGCGGCGGGAAAATGCGGTCGTCAATGCCGAGGCACAGATCGCCAACGCGAAGGCCGAACTCGAAGCCGCCGAGGCCCGCCTCGCGGCGCTCGAAGGCAGCGGCATCGAACAGGCGCGCGAAGGCGTGCGGCTCGCCGAGCTCAGCTACCGCGCCGGCAAGTCGACGCTCGTCGAATATATCGACGCGCAGCAAGCCTATGCCGCGACGCAGGCCGAGCTGATCGCGGCCCGGCAGGCCCGCGCCGAGGCGCGCGCGATCCTCTCGCGCCAGGCTGCGGCCGACGGCGACGCGGATCACCAGCCATGAGCGCGCCGGTTCCAGCAAACAGCGGGGCCGTCCGCCCCGCCTTCCTTCTTAATCAACAGGGGTGCGCTGCCGGTCGGCGCGCGAACCGCATCAACAGCGGAGATAGAATATGATCACCAAGGACAAGCGCCTTCTCGGCACCGTCGCGGGCGCGATGGCGCTCGCCGCCGTCACGGGCTTCGGCGTCGCGCGCTGCACCGCCGATCCGGCGCCGGCCCCCGCGGCCGAAGGCGGCGAGGAAGCGGCGAGCGAAGCCCTTCCGAGCAGCCTCGCCATCACCCCCGAAGCGATCAAGGCCGCCGAGATCGGCGTCGAACCGATCAACGCGGGCGGGCTGGGCTCGGAAATCATCTCGCAGGCGACCGTCACCGCTGCACCGAGCGGCGAGGCGATCGTGACCGCGCGGGCGGGCGGTGCCGTCACGCGCCTGTTCAAGCGGCTCGGCGACCCGGTTCGCGCGGGCGAAACGATCGCGATCGTTCAGAGCCGTGACGCCGCGCAGATCGCGGCCGAACGGGTCGCGGCCGATGCGCGCTCGACCCTCGCGCAGAAGAATCTCCACCGCGAGAAGACCCTGCTCGACCAGAAGGTCTCGGCGCGGGTCGATTATGAGCGGGCGCAGGCGGAGGCGGCAGCTGCCGCGGCGGAGGCGCAGCGCGCCCGCGCCGCAGCCAGTGCCGCGCAGGTGACGCGCGATGGAAGCAGCGTGATTGTCGCGAGCCCGATCTCGGGTCGCATCACCGCCGAGAGCGCGAGCCTCGGGGCCTTCGTGCAGCCCGAGACCGAATTGTTCCGGGTGGCCGACCCGTCGCAGGTCCAGATCGAGGCGGCCGTCGGTCCCGCCGACGCGCAGCGTCTGAGCCCCGGCGACAGGGCGATCATCGAACTGCCCGATGGCCGGACGATCGATGCGCGCGTGCGCGCCGTTACCCCGGGCCTTTCGGGTGACACGCGTTCGGCAACCGCCGTCCTCGACGTGCCGGGGTCGCTGCAGCCGGGCCTCGCGGTGCGCGTTCGCCTGCTCCCGAGCCGGGGCGCCGAAGCCGGCGGTCCTGCCCGGATCGTCATCGCCGACGAGGCGCTGCAAACGCTCGAAGGCCGCGACGTGGTCTTCGTGCGGACCAAGGATGGTTTCCGTGCCCAGAATGTCACCGTCGGCCAGCGCAGCGCCGGCCGCATCGAGATCCTCTCGGGTCTGAAGCCCGGCCAGATCGTCGCGACCAAGAACGCTTTCCTGCTCAAGGCCGAACTCGGCAAGGGCGCGGGCGAGGAGGAATAAACCGTGATCGCGAAACTGATGGCGCTATCCGTCCGCGCGCGCTGGGCGGTGCTATTTCTCTTCCTCGTCGTCGCGGGTCTCGGCGTCTGGCAGCTCACCAAGCTGCCGATCGACGCCGTGCCCGACATCACCAACAAGCAGGTCCAGATCAACACCATCGACCCGCGTCTCTCGCCGGTCGAAATCGAAAAGCTCGTTACCTATCCGATCGAAATCTCGCTGGCAGGCATTCCGGGGCTCGAGACGACACGCTCGATCTCGCGTAACGGTTTCAGCCAGGTGACGGCGATCTTCACCGACGAAACCGACCTCTATTTCGCGCGCCAGCAAGTGGGTGAACGCCTGCTGCAGGCGGGTGAAAATCTGCCCGACGGGGTTCAGCCCCAGATCGGGCCGGTGACGACGGGCCTCGGCGAAGTCGTCATGTACACCGTCGGCTACAAGAACCCCGACGGTAAAGGCGCCAAGAAGGTCGCCAATCAGCCCGGATGGCAGCCCGATGGCAGCTATCTGACCCCCGAAGGCGACATCCTCACCGACGAGGTCGCCAAGGCCGGTTATCTGCGCACGGTCCAGGACTGGATCGTGAGCCCGCAATTGAAGTCGGTCGGCGGCGTTGCCGGCGTCGACTCGATCGGCGGCTATGCCAAGACCTTCGTCGTCGAGCCCGATCCGACGCGGCTCACCAGCTACGGGATTTCCTACAGCGAACTTGGTGAAGCGCTCGAACGCGCCAACCTCGCGGTCGGTGCCAACTATTACAACCGGGCGGGCGAGGCCTATCTCGTGCGCGTCGATGCGCGCGTGCGCTCGGTCGACGAAATCCGCAATGCGGTCGTTGCGACGCGCGGCGGGGTTCCGGTGACCGTGGGTCAGCTCGCCAATGTGAGGATCGGCGGCGACCTTCGCACCGGTGCGGGCAGCATGAACGGCAAGGAGGCGGTGATCGGCACCGTGCTCATGCTGATCGGTCAGAACAGCCGCACCGTGGCCGAGGATGTCTCGGCGAAGATCGCCCAGATTTCGAAGACCCTCCCGCCGGGCGTCGAGGTCAAGGTGGTGCTCGATCGCGCCAAGCTTGTGAACGCAACGGTCGGAACCGTCGAGAAGAACCTCACCGAGGGCGCGCTGCTCGTGGCGGCCGCGCTCTTCTTCCTGCTCGGCAACTGGCGCGCCGCGATCATCGCGGTGCTCGTCATTCCCTTCTCCTTCCTGATGATGGCGATGGGCATGAACGCGTTCCATGTTCCCGGTAACCTGATGAGCCTCGGCGCGCTCGACTTCGGCCTGATCGTCGACGGCGCGGTGATCATCATTGAAAACTGTCTGGCGAGGTTGGCGCACAGGCAGGAACATGAAGGGAGATTGCTCAATCTGCGCGAACGTCTCGAGGAGACGATGCGCGCCAGCCAGGAGATGATCAAACCGACCGTCTTCGGGCAGGCGATCATCCTGCTCGCCTTCGCGCCGCTGCTGATGTTCACGGGCGTCGAGGGCAAGACCTTTTCGCCGATGGCCATCACCATCATGCTCGCGCTCGTGGCCGCCTTCATCCTCGCGATCACGCTCGTTCCCGCGCTCGTCGCGCTGATGATCCGCGGCAAGGTGGCCGAGAAGGAAGTCTGGGCCATCCGGAAGACCAAGGAACGCTATCTGCCCTTGCTCGACAAGGCGATCGCGAAGCCATGGACTTTCATTGCGGGCGGTCTCGCCTTCTTCCTGCTGGCAATCCCGCCCTTCGGTCTGCTTGGCTCGGAATTCATTCCGCAGCTCGACGAGAAGAATATGGCGCTCGCCTCAACGCGCGTGCCATCGGTCAGCCTTGAGCAGTCGCTCACGATGCAGCGCAATGTCGAGAACGCGATCTCCAAATTGCCCGAAGTCGAGCTGATGTTCTCAAAAACGGGTACCGCCGAGGTGGCGACCGACCCGATGCCGCCGAACGTTTCCGACGGCTTCGTCATCCTGAAGCCGCAGGATCAGTGGCCGGCGGGTGTCGATAGCAAGGCCGACGTCGTTGAGAGGATCGAGAAGGCCTCGGGCGGTCAGCTCGGGCAGATGTTCGAAGTCAGCCAGCCGATCCAGCTCCGCTTCAACGAGCTGATCGCGGGTGTCCGCGGCGACGTGGCCATCAAGCTCTATGGTGACGATCTCGACAAGATGTCGCTCGCCGCGAACGAGATGGTCCGTGTGCTTCAGGGCATTCCGGGTGCGGGCAGCGTCAAGGCCGACCAGGTGGGCGGCGCTCCGACGCTCGATGTGAAGCTCGATCGCAATGCGATCGCGCGCTACGGGCTGTCGGTGCAGGAGGTTGCCGACACGGTGTCGGCGGCGCTCGGCGGCCGCGAATCCGGCTTGCTCTACGAAGGCGACCGGCGCTTCGACATCACGGTTCGCGTCCCCGATGCGACCCGGGTCAATCTCGACGACATCCGCGCGCTGCCCGTGCTTCTGCCTTCCGAGGGCGGCAACCGCGGACAGATTCCGCTCGCCCAGGTGGCACAGATCCGGCTGACCGAAGGGCTCAACCAGATCAGCCGCGAAAATGGCAAGCGGCGCGTCGTCGTCCAGGTGAACCTCGAAGGCCGCGATGCGGGCTCCTTCGTGGCCGAAGCGCAGGCGAAGATCGCCAATGTGAAGCTACCGGCGGGCTATTACATTGAATGGGGTGGTCAGTTCGAAAGCCTCCAGGCGGCGTCGAAGCGGCTCTCGATCGTGGTGCCGCTCTGCTTCGCGGGCATCTTCATCCTGCTTTACATGGCACTTGGTACCTTCGGGCGTGCAACTGCCGTGTTCCTTGCGGTGCCGCTCGGTCTCGCGGGGGGGGTGTTCACCCTGGCGCTAACGGGCATCAACTTCTCGGTGTCGGCGGCGGTGGGCTTCATCTGCCTTGCCGGCGTCGCGGTCCTCAACGGTCTCGTCGTCATGACGGCGATACGCGAGCGGCTCGAGGATGGAACGCCTCTCGTCGAGGCGATCCGCGAGGGCATGACCGAGAAGATGCGTGCGGTGATCATGACCGGCTTCGTGCCCGCGATCGGCTTCGTGCCGATGGCGCTCGCGACCGGGACGGGTGCCGAGGTGCAGAAGCCGCTCGCGACGACCGTCATCGGCGGTCTCATCGCGGCGACGATCCTGACGCTTCTGGTTCTTCCCGCCATCGCCAAGGTGGTGCTCGGATCGAACTGGCAGCCCGGCTTCATGAAACGCAAGTCCGAACCGGCCGAAGCGCCGGTCACGGAATAGGAGAGGAACATGCAAAAAGCATCCAAGCTCTTGCGCGTCTACACCGACGAATCTGCCTTTTTCGGTGACCAGCGCGTCTTCGAGTTCATTTCCGAACTCGCCCGCCAGCAAAAGCTGGCGGGGGTAACCGTCCTTGAAGCGGTTCTCGGTTTCGGCCGCTCGGCGCATCTTCACCGCAAGCATGCGCTGGAGAATGACCGGGCGGTCGTGATCGAGATCATCGACGACGAGCAGAAGCTGCGCGACTTCGCGGCGCAGCTCGCCGAAATACCGGACATCGGGCTCATCACGCTCGAAGCGGTGGATATCCTCGGCGGGAAATCCGCCGCGGAGTCCCCTGATGTCCAGAGCTGACCGGCACCTTGCCGGTCTACACCGCGGCGCAGGTCCCCGGCCTGCGTCGCGGACCAGCTTGCGCGAGCGAGGGGGCAGCCGATGTTCTCGGTAGGTACCTCGCTCCGCTTGCCGGTCCCGATCGGGCGTGTCTGGCGCCTGCTCGTCGATATCGAGCGATACGGCGACTGGCATCCGACGCTCCGCTTCACCGATCGTCCCGGTGATGAAGAGCGGCTCGACTATGTCTATTCGCCGCGCGGGGCGCGTGGACCCGAACTGTCGGCCGAGGGCCGGATCACCGGTCTCGACTGGCTTTCGGGTTTCTCATGGCGGACCGGTATGCGCGGTCTGCTCGTCATCGAGGAGAGTTACCGGCTCGAAAAGCTCGGTCAGGGCGTCGAGGTCACACACCGGCTCGACTGCCGCGGCGTCTTCTCCTGGCTCGGCTATCCCTTTCTGCGCCGCGCCTGCTCGGTGTTCCTGCGCCGCTCGAACGCGGCGCTCGAAAAGCATTTCGGCCGCACGACCGTCCAGTCGCGTTATGCGCGGCCGAGCGGACGGCGCGCATGATTTTGAGTTCGAAACCTGGCCGTCGGAGGCCCCTCTCATTCGCCCCCCTCACCACGGGCAGGGGTCTCCGGCGGTCAGGGAGGTGCGGGAGCCGGGTCGCATCCCGAGAAGGTTCCCGCACCTCATCCTGCCGTGCGTTTAACATGCGCCCGGACCGCAATGCCGATCGCCAAGTGAAAAGGATCGCATCATGAGTGACCAGTTGCGGCTCGATATTCCGCTGCTCCTCCCCGAAGTCGCCGATACCGCCGACCGCTGCGTCGCGCGCCTGATGAGCGAACTCGAAGGACGCGAAGGCGTCGACAAGGTCCATGTGGTCCGGTCGAGCGACGCTTCGCCGCCGCAGCTCTGCATCCATTACCGTCCGGACATTCTCCCGCTCGAACGCGTGCGGCAGCTCGCGCGAAGCGCCGGCGCGGAGCTCACCGGCCAATATCAGCATCTCTTCTGGGACGATCTCGAGGGCGTCGGCCACGCGCGGCGCGCGCGGACGATCGGCCTTCGGCTTCGCGAAATGCCGGGCGTGATCGAAGCCGAAGTCGGCGCGGCGGGGACGCTGCGCGCCGAGTTCCAGCGCTCGGAAACCTCCATCGAAGCGATCAGAAAGGTATTGTCGGATATGGGCGTCACCCGGAAATCGGCTGCCGTCGCCGCGGCTGTCCCGGCACAAGCTGGACATGTGCATGGTGACGATGGTCATGATCATGGCCCCGATCACACCCACGGACCCGACCATAAGCATGGCCATACGGGGCCGGACGATCATGATCATGGTCATGACCATGGCGGGATATTCGGCGAACGCACCGAGCTGATTTTCGCCCTCCTTTGCGGTCTCGTCCTCGGCATCGGTTTCGCGATCGAGAAGTTCGAGGTCGCTCCCGGGTGGGTGAGCTTCGGCCTCTATCTTGCTGCCTATGGTTTCGGCGGCTGGTTCACCGTCCGTGAAGCGATCGAGAATCTGAAGCTCAAGCGCTTCGAGATCGACACGCTGATGCTCGTCGCCGCAGCCGGCGCGGCAGCGCTGGGCGCTTGGGCCGAAGGCGCGCTGCTTCTCTTCCTCTTCAGCTTGGGCCATGCGCTAGAACATTATGCCATGGGCCGCGCCAAGCGCGCGATCGAGGCGCTCGCCGAACTGGCGCCTCAGACCGCCGTGGTGAAGAACGACGACGGCAGCACGCGCGAAGTGGCGGTCGAGCTTCTGCAGATCGGCGACACGGTCGTGGTCAAGCCCAACGAGCGGCTCCCGGCTGACGGTTTTGTCGTCGCTGGGCGAACGGCAGTAGATCAGGCGCCCGTGACGGGAGAAAGCGTTCCCGTCGACAAAGAGCCTGTGCCGAGCCGCTCAATCGCCGCAGCAAGTCCCGATGCTATCGATTCAAAAAATCGGGTCTTCGCGGGTACGATCAACGGCTATGGGGTTATCCACGTTGCAGTGACACGGCTTGCCGGCGACTCTGCTCTCGCCAAAGTCGTTCAGATGGTAAGTGAAGCCGAAACGCAAAAGTCTCCGACCCAGCGATTCACCGACCGCTTCGAAAGGATTTTTGTTCCCAGCGTGCTCGCGTTGGTTTTTCTACTGCTCTTTTCCTGGGTCATTATAGACGAACCATTTCGCGACAGCTTCTATCGGGCAATGGCGGTCTTGGTTGCCGCTAGTCCCTGCGCGCTCGCAATAGCCACGCCGAGTGCTGTCCTTTCAGGGGTAGCCCGCGCCGCCCGTGGCGGTGTGCTCGTAAAGGGAGGTGGGCCGCTCGAAAGCCTCGGTTCGCTCACTGCACTGGCATTTGACAAGACCGGCACGCTTACGGAGGGGGAGCCACGGATTGTGTCCGTAATCCCTTCAGTCGATGTAACGGGCGACGAACTATTACGGGTTGCAATTTCGGTTGAACAGCTGAGCGATCATCCGCTGGCTCGCGCCATAGCTCGTGATGGCCGAGAACTGCTGGCTTCCGGGAATATTCCGGAAGCGCAGGATTTTAGAAGCCGCACTGGTGAGGGTGTCTCCGCGACCGTTGACGGCGAAGACGTGCTGATCGGGAAATCCGAGATGTTCGGGCGTAATGGTACGCCCCCCCTAGGTCCCGAACTCCTAGCAGAGATTGAGCGCTTGCGCTTGAACGGTCGGACCACAATGGCCGTTCGGAAGGGGACGCGCGACCTTGGGGTGATCGGACTAATGGACCAGCCCCGAAAATCAGCGCCTTCCACGATCTCTAAACTACGACACCTCGGGATTCGCCGCATGATCATGGTTTCGGGCGACAACCAGCAGGTCGCGGAGGCTGTCGCTGGTGAAGTCGGTATCGACGAGGCATGGGGCGACCTCATGCCTGATCAGAAAGTTGACGCCATACGCGATCTGAAGGCCAGGCAACCTGTAGCGATGGTCGGCGATGGCGTCAACGATGCTCCCGCTATGGCAAATGCTACCGTCGGCATCGCTATGGGGGCGGCTGGATCAGATGTCGCTCTTGAAGCCGCCGACGTCGCTTTGATGGCAGACGATCTCGCGCATCTGCCCTTCGCGATCGGTCTTAGTCGCCAGACGCGGCGGATCATTCGCCAGAATCTGGTCGTGAGCCTCGGCGTGGTTGTTGTCCTCGTGCCGGCGACGATCTTCGGGCTCGGTATCGGTCCCGCAGTCGCGGCGCATGAAGGTTCGACGCTCGTTGTTGTCGCCAACGCGCTGCGCCTGCTCGCCTATCGCGACCGCGTCGCGGACTGAGCGGTGACCAGGTCGCCGACGGCCCGGACCGCGCGTGCGAAGGAGGAAAGGAGACGTGATGGAGTTCGAGCGGGAGCATGATCTCCCCTATAGTCCGGAGCAGATATGGGCGGTTCTCGGCGACTTCGAGAACCACCGGATCTGGAATCCCTATGTCCGCATCGAGCGTTTGACCGAGGACCCGATCGCGATCCGCTATTCGATGCGAATGGATCTCCACAAGCCCAAGTTTCTCGAGGTTCCCGCTGCGGTAACGTCAGCGCGCCCCGGGGAAGAACTGATACTCGACGTGAAGCCTAGCTTCATCCTCCAGTTCGAGGAAAGCTACATCGTGACGCCGACGGCAAGCGGGACGAAGTTCGTCCACCGCTACCGCTGCCGCGGGCCCTTTGCCTGGCTCCGGCTTCCCGGCATCAAGACCAGCTTCCAGAGAATGATCGGGTCGATCGACGGCATCCTGCTCAGCTATCTCAAGTCCAAGTATAGCAAGCCGCAATCGCCGCCCCGGCGAACCAAACCGAAGTTCAGAGGTGGCCGGCGATGACGAGCTTTCCGCTTCTCGCTCCGCACAAATGGCGTCCGCTCGGCGCGGCCTGGACGATTGCCCTCTTGTCGAGCCTCGCCGTCCTCTTCGTCGGCGAGGTCATGGGTCAGGCACCGTGCGATCTCTGCTGGTTTCAGCGCGCCTTCATGTTCCCGCTCGCGATCATTCTCGGCATCGCCGCGTTCAAGTCGGACCGCGCCGTCATTCCTTACGGGCTGGCGCTGGCCGCGGGAGGCAGCCTCGTCGCCCTCTATCATAGCCTGCTCTATGCCGGCGTCATTCCGGCCCCGATCGTCCCCTGCACCGGCGGTCCCTCCTGCTCGGGCGAGAGCATGGCGATCGGAGGCGTGCCGCTGCCCCTCCTGTCGCTCACCGCTTTCGCGATCATCCTTATCCTCTTGCTCAACTTCCAAAGGAGACTGAAATCATGAACAGACGTATCGGAGTGGTGGCCACGCTTGTCGTTTCGGCACTCGCCTTCACCGGCGGCGCGATGCTCTACAGCGGAACCGCCGAGGGCGAACCCACGAAGAAGGTCGTGGCGGGGCCCGTCGACAGCCTCATTCGCCCGCACTCGCCGATCATCGGCCCCAAGAATGCCCCGGTCACGATCGTCGAATTCTTCGACCCGTCGTGCGAGGCCTGCCGCGCCTTCTATCCGACGGTGAAGGGCATCGTCGCCAAATATCCCAAGGATGTGCGTCTTGTGATGCGCTACCTGCCGCTGCACCCCGGCTCGGCCGAGGCGATCGTGATCCTCGAAGCCGCGCGCGTGCAGGGCAAGCTTGTGCCGGTGACGGCGGCGCTGCTCGAGGCGCAGCCCGACTGGCATGACGGGAAGATGGACGGCGCCTGGGCCGCGGCCGAGAAGGCCGGCCTCAATGTCGCGAAAGCGCGCGCGATGCCGACCGCCGATGCGATGTCCTGGATGGAACAGGACATTGCCGACGCGCGCGCGGTCGGCGTCAAGGGCACCCCGACATTTTTTGTCAATGGCGAGATGCTCGTCCAGCCCAGCCCCGAACAGGTCGAGGCCCGAGTCCAGGCCGCCGTCGCGGCAAAGGGCAAATGAGGGCCGCACCCGCCCCGCTTCGTCCACGCGGGGCGGGTGCCCACCATCCGTCGCGACGCTGTCTCTCCCGCCATCGGCCTGTCGCATGGACACGCCGGGTCACCGGCCGATCGGCGGCGGTGGAGGAAATATTCACAGCGCATTCAAGCATGAAGGGGGATTTTGACCGCCACGAAAAGGAGAGACTGACATGCGAAAACTGATGACGATCGCGGCTGCGATGCTCGCCTTCGCGGTCCCCGGAACGGCGCTTGCCCAGCATCATGGCGATCGCGGCGGATATAGCCGCGGCCATGATGCGCCGCGTGGCCACGACCGCGACTATCGTTCGAACCGGCACGACCAGCCCTATTATGGCAATGACCGGGGCTATCGCGGCTACGACCCCTATTATCGCGGATACGATCGCCGCTACGAACGCCGCGACCGCTACGAGCGGCGCTATCAGAAGCGCCGGATGCACCACCACCATCGCGGGCGTCACTGGCGCGGGTGAGCCGGCAGGGACGTTGGCGCCGGGATAGTGCTCGTCTAGGAAGGGCCGCTTCTATGGGGGGATAGATGATGCGGCACCGATCCGAGACATGGCTTGCCTGGTTTTCGCTTTTCGCGACGACGATCCATTTCACCCTCGAAACCTGGTATCATATGGTCTGGGGGCAGCCGCTTCAGGCGTTGCTCGTCGACTATATCAGCGTGGCGCTGATGATTTTCGGGGCCGTGACATCGCTCCGCATCAGGCCGCGTAGTGCGGCCGGCCTGCTGGCCGCCGCCTGGACCTATAATCTCGGCTTCGGGTGGCGGAGCGCCTTTGGCAGATTGGAGGCGCTGGAGCGCGGCGCAGCGCCGGTCAACGGCGAGGCGTCCTTCGTCCTCCCGATCGTCGCGGCCTCTCTCATGATCGCGGCGATCGTGATGGTCTGGGCTCTCTTTCTCGCCTGGAGGCAGGCGTTGAGCCCTTCACCGGCGAACGGCTGACGGCGGGCGCGACACCCGGCTGATCGCTATCGCCGCGCGCGGTAGATCGAAATCGAGCCGGTCGGCGTCGGGATGACTTTCATCTCTTCGACCGCCTCGAAACCCGCGGCTTTAAGGATTCCCGGGACGCAGCCCTTCGCGTTGGGTTCAGTATATTCGAACCCGTCGAGCAGCTGGATCTGGCGAAAAAGCATGCGCATCAGCAGCGACCGCTGCTCGCCATAGTCGGCTATGAAAAGAGTCCCGCCCGGCCTCAGGAGCCTGAACATCTGCGCGGCAATCGCTTCCTTGACGGCCATCGGGCACTGGTGAAGGACAAGGCTTGATACGATCTTGTCGCATTGCCGGAGTGCGTCGATGCCGTCCAGCTCGTCGCCCATGGCCTCGAACCATCGAATCTCGGTATCGGCAACCTCAGCCTTGGCGCGCGCGATTTCCAGCACGGCGGGGTCGGGATCGACCGCCAGAACTATGCTTTCCGGCGCCGACTGCTTGAGGGCGATTGCAAATGTTCCCGTGCCGCACCCGATGTCGACGATCCGCTCGCCCGGCCGCGGTTCGGCGAAGCGCAGCAAGTCGCTTCGCCATCTTTTCTCTCTGGTCATGAGGGCTATGGCGGCATCGTAGCGGTCGAGCGATCCGCTCTTGCCGAGTGCCGGGACGAAGTCTCTTTGTGCGTCTGACATGATGCCCCTCTACTAGGCGTCATCACGCACCGGCTTGAACGGAGAGGCTATGATTCGATGAAAAGGTCGCTTGCCCGAATACCGAACATCGCCTTGATCGTGCGGGCGAAATGCGCGCTGTCGCTGAACCCGGCCATATGTGCGGCCTCGGTCGCGCTGCGGCGCATTCCCAATTCGTCGAAGGCGATAATCAACCGTCGCCAGAGCACAAAGCGCTGGAAGGGCATGCCGATCTCGGCGGCAAAGAGATGCCGGAAGCGGCCGAGCGAAAGGCGGCTCTCTTCCGCCACATCCGCGAGGCGGACAGAGCCCATGGGGATCAGGCGGTCAATCGAGGCGGCGGCGCGGGTGATGCGCGGATCGAGCGGGGGGCGGGTGCCTCGCATGAGCCAGTTTTTCCAGAAGGAACGCTGTCCCGGCATCTCGACATGAATCGGATCGGAGCAGATCAGCCGGTTTTTCAGTTCTACCGGCGGACCGAAGCCCACTGTCGGCTCGACGAACCATAATTCGGCCGCGGGAGCGGGGAGCAGCCGGTGCACGGTATCGGGTTCGATGAGCAAGCAACGCCCCGACAGGCGCGCGCCATCAGCAGTGACCACCGTAAGCGGCTCAGCACAGAATACTGCCTGCGCCGCAAAATGACGGTGCGCGGCGGCATCGCCAACCGAACCCGACCAGAGAGCATGATAGTCGCCGAGGCTAAGTCGGCCGTTCCAGTTGGACGTGTCGGGCATCGGGTCTCGATAGCAGGCCTAACTCATGTGCGTAACGGGCGCTGGGTTAGCTGTCTGGCTCGGAGGCTCTTTTCGGAAGCCGCCGCACGGCCAAGGAGAAGTGCGCCGACCCCGTGATGATTACCCTCATTGACCCTGCGTTGTCTCGACCCGGCGATGTTGCCGACTGTTGTGACGATAGCCGATCCAGAGGATTGCAAGCGCGAGAAGCTGGAGCAGCAACGGTTCGAGCGAAGGAAATATCCCCATCGTCGGGAAGCGAGGAAAATGAGCGAGCGGTGTGATGCCGAGGAGGCCGGCTTCCTGTAGCGCGCCCGCGCCCTTGCCGGCCAGGACAACCGCAAGGATGGCGATCAGTGCGGAGCTGTAGGCGAAAAATTTCCCGATCGGCAGGACCCGGCTGTAACGAAGCATGACCCATGCGATTGCTGCCAGGATCACCACTGCAGTTCCGGCTCCGGCAGCGATCGCGCTGCGGCTCCCTTGCGCGGCGAGAGCTGCGAAAAACAGGATGGTCTCAAAGACTTCCCGATAGACCACGAGGAAAGCGAGCCCGAACAGGAACCAGGCCGAGCGGCGCGAAAGCGCCTTGCCCATCGCTTCGCGGATATAGCGCTGCCAGCTCTCCGCGTGCGACTTTCCGTGCATCCAGATGCCGACCCAGACGAGCACGACTGCGGCGAAAAGCGAGCCAAATCCCTCTGTCAACTCGCGGTTCGCTCCGCTGATCGAGATTGCATAGGTCGCGACTGCCCAGGTTGCGCCGCCGGCAGCCAAGGCTGCGATCCAGCCGCCATGGACATAGGGTAGGACCTCAGGCCGTTCGGCCTTTCGCAAGAAAGCGATCATCGCCACGATGATCAGAAGCGCTTCGAGACCCTCGCGCAGCAAGATGGTAAGCGCCCCGACAAAGGTCGATGCGTCGCTGGCTGCATCGGGAGACAGTGCAGCTTCGGCATCGGCGAAAAGGGTTTCGACTGCGGCGGCTTTACCCGCGACCGCATCGACCGGCACACCTCGCGCGATGGACACGCGATAATCGGACATCGCGGATTCGATTTGCGCCATAAGGGCGGAATCGCGCGTCGTCAGGATCGGCTCAATCGGTTCGAAACCGTCGAGATAGGCGGACAGCGCGAGACGCTCTGCCTCGCTCCGGTTTCCCTTGCGGTATGCGGCAAGGCTTTGCGCCAATTTGTCACGCGCAACCGCAAGCGTCGCGGGCGAAGCGGTTGTCAATGCTTGGGGATCGGAACGCAAATAGGCGGTAAGCGCGTCGGCCTGCTCCGATCCCAGCCCACGACCAAGCACTTCCGGGCTGAGACTCGTGAAGGCTTGCAGGTCGGGGACCAGTTCGCGCGCCGCAGGGGTCTGGTTCCAGACACGCCGGCCGGCTGCGACGTCGCGAAATGCAAATCCACCGGCATAGGCTGCTACCGCCCAGCGGTCGTCGGAGGGCAAATGGGCAAAACTGGGCATGGACGTGCCTTCGAGCCCCTGTCCTATGACCTGATAGAGCGCGAACAGACTGCGCTTGCGAGCGCGTCCGGCGTCGGTGAAATCGATAGGTGCCGGGTCGAGCCCCTTGGCCTGATGTCCATTGCCATCGCCGCGCGCCCCATGACAGCTGGCGCAATTTTCCAGATAGACTTGGGCTCCGCGCCGGGGATCTGGAGCGTTGCGCGGCGCGAGGGGCACGGGGTAGGCGGCGAGGAGGTCCGCCGCGAGTCCGCGCGCCTGGCCAGCCACCTTGCCGGGGCTCGCCTTCGATGCGATCGCCGTCTGGAGTTGTCCCGCTTCACTGACAAGGCGAGCCCGCGCCGGGGATACCGGAAGCGCTTCGATCCCCTTGCGAACGGTGGCGGAAAACTCGGTCATCTCGGAATATTCGACCGTGCTCGTCACCACGCCATTCGAGACGGCTCCACCATAGTCGACCGCAACATAGTCCAGCAGGCGCCATATGGTCTGGACTTCGTCGGCATCAGTGCGGGCCTGTGCCGTCGGCACGACGAGGCCGCCGATTGCAGCAAGCGCGATCAGCAGAGAGAGAAAGCGGCGGGCGGGGGGCATTGGCCCTATTGTCCGGGCACAGTCGACAGTTCGCGCAATTCGGTCCGCGCGCTGCGTAGAATCTCATAGGCCGAATGCAGGAAAAGCGTGGCAATGATGGCGGCGACTGCAAGGTCGGGCCAGGCTTGCCCGGTCCATGCGACGAGGCCGGCGGCGATGATCACCGCCACATTGGCGATCGCGTCGTTGCGGCTGAACAGCCACACCGCCCGGACATTGGCGTCGCCTTCGCGGAACCGCGAGAGGACCGCGGCCGAGGTGAGGTTGACGAGGAGGGCGGCGGCGCCGATGCCGCCCATCAGCTCGGCTTCGGGCGGAACCGCGGTCAGGGCACGCCACAGCGCGACGCCGATGACCCCTATGCCGAGCGACAGCAGGAACAGGCCTTGGGCTAAGGCGATACGCGTGCGGGCGAGCGCAGTCCAGCCTATCGCGACGAGGCCGGCCAACGTGATCGTGCCGTCGCCGATAAAGTCGAGCGAGTCGGCTTTCAGCGCCTGGCTGTTGGCGATGAACCCGCCGACGATCTCGATCGCGCCGAAGCCGAGATTGAGAATTACGACGATCCACAAGGCCCTTCGATAGGCGGGATCGCGTTCGGCCCTGACGGTGTCGCCCGTGCAGCCGCAATTGCTGTCGTTGCTCATTCCCCTGTTCTACATTCTACAGTAACTGTAGAAGCAAGCTGAAATCGAAACGAGACTGAGAGGAAGGGAGATGGCGCGCGACACGCGGCTGCCGATCGGCGGCCTGGCGAAACGCACCGGCACCAAGGTAAACACGATCCGCTTCTATGAGGATATCGGATTGCTGCCTTGCGCAGCGCGCACAGCCTCTGGCCGGCGCACCTACGGGGATGAGGATGTCGGGCGCCTCGCATTCATCCGCAATGCCCGCGGCCTCGGCTTTTCGATCGATGAAATCCGGTCGTTGACGGCGCTGGCCTTGGGGCCGGGGCAGGACTGCGCCGAAATCCGCGCGCTTGCGGCGCGTCACCTGCTCGATGTCGATGAAAAGCTGGAACGGATGGCGCGGCTCCGTGCTGAACTTGCCCGTATCGTCCAGCTCTGCGATGGCGGGCCGGTGTCGGATTGCCGGGTCATCGAGGCCATCGCCGCCGGAAATGCCTAGCCGCCGCGCTATCGGGACTGTCGGCGGCTTGCGGCTCAGCCGCAGCAACTGCCCTTGCCGCCGTCAACCTGTATTGGCGGGCAGGGTACCGTGCCATAGGAACAGAAGACACAGCAGTCTCCTGGCAGCGGCTTGAGCAGCGCGCCGCATCCCTTGCAGTCGTAGAAATACTGACACGCATCGGTGGGCATGATTTCGTCGGCGATTTGACCGCAGAGCGGACACGTCAGCGTCGATTGCAGGACCGGCGAGGGATCAAGCATAGCGATAGCCAAGCCATAGGAGGACGGCGCCGAAGAGCAGGCCGACGAAGGTCACGACGCGCAGCGTCGCCGGCACGCATAGGCCATCGGCGCCGCAGCGCGCCGCGCGCATCTGCTGGCGCGCCAGCAGCACGCCACCGGCGACGAGCGAAATTGCGCCGAATGCGACGAACCAGAGCCGGTAGGGCGCGGCCGGGACCGCTATGCCGACGAGCCAGGCGGACCCGAGCCCCGCCGAGGCAAGCAGCATGGGAAGCGCGCAGCAGGTGGCTGCGAGAAAGCCCGATGCGATCCCGCCAAGCGCCAGCGAAATGGCCCCAAATCCTTTCGGACGCCTTGCATCTCCAGCCAAATTCTACCTCCTTGTTTCGCGGTATCGGCAAGTCTACCATCTGTAGTGACTACAGATGCAAGCGGAATCGCAATGGCCCCCTCAAGCACCATCCCCATCGGCGAGCTTTCTCGGCTTACCGGCTGCAATATCGAGACGATCCGCTATTATGAGCGCATCGGCATTCTGCCCGCGCCGGTCCGGTACGGGCGATTTCGCCGTTATGATTCAGCTGGTGTGCGGCGCCTTGCATTTGTGCGGCGCGCGCGCGAACTGGGTTTTCCCCTCGATACGGTCCGCACTTTGCTCCTTCTGGCCGAAGGCGGCAGCCATAGCTGCGATCAGGTGCGTCAAATGGCCGAGGGCCAGCTTGCCGAAGTCCTCGCCAAGCGCGCCGACCTCGACCGCATGGCCGCTGTCTTGGGCGATCTTGTCGAGGCGTGCGGCGCCGGCGATGCCGGGGGCTGCCCGCTTCTGGAGGCGCTGTCCGACTAGGTTTGAGTGCAGCCGTCTTCCGCCAACACCCCAAAGCAGCTATTGCGCGCGGCAGTTGGGCCGCCGCGCGCAATGGCGGCGCGTTACGGCGCCTTGTCGAGCTTGGTGATCGTCCCGGCCTTGCCGTCCCAGTCCAGTTCGAACGCGATCTTGTCGCCGACCTTGATATCCTTCAGCAGTTCGCCTTTCGCGGCGAAGCCCATCGTCATCGGCGGCCATTCGAGCTCGGCGATCGCACCATGATCGAGCGTGACCTGTCCTTTGGCGCTATCGATCGCGGTGACGGTAGCCGTGCCCTTGCCATGCTTGATTTCGGCCGGCGTCGCCATGGTTCCAACATCATCGGCCATGGCTGCCTTCTCTTCGGCTTTCGGCGCTTCGCCTTGCTTGTCGCAGCCGGCAAGCGCTGCGGCGAGCGCAAGGCCCAGCGCGATGATCGGCAGTTTCTTCATTTCGTTTCTCCTTTTGGTTGAGCTGGTTTTGCCGCTCGCCTGCGCATCAGCAGATAAGCGGCGGGAATGATGAACATCGACAGCAGCGGCGCGGTGAGCATGCCGCCAACCATCGGTGCGGCGATCCGGCTCATCACCTCGGAGCCGGTTCCGGTCCCAACGAGGATCGGGAACAGGCCTGCGAGGATGACCGCGACCGTCATCGCCTTGGGCCGGACGCGCAGCAGCGCACCGTCGCGCACCCCCGCCGCGACATCGCCGTCGCTGCGTGCAGCGAGCGCCTGCTTGAGGTAGATCAGCATCACCACACCGAACTCGGCCGACACCCCGGCGAGCGCGATAAAGCCGACGCCGCTCGCGACCGACTGGTTGTAGCCGAGCAGATAGAGCAGCCACAACCCGCCGGTGAGCGCGAACGGCAGGGTCCCCATGATGAGCAACGCCTCGTCGAGCCGCCGGAAGGTCAGATAGAGCAGCCCGAAGATGATCGCGAGCGTCACCGGGACGACTATCTTCATCCGCTCGGTCGCGCGCACCAGAAATTCGAACTGGCCGGTGTAGGAGACGCTGACCCCCGGCGGCAGCTTGACCTCGCGCGCGATCGCCGCCTGGATGTCGGCGACCAGCGTTTGCAAATCGCGCCCGCGGCCATCGACGTAAATCCAGGTCACCGGGCGGCCATTCTCGCTGCGCAGCATCGGCGGACCGTCGCTGATCCGCACTTCGGCGACGGTGCCGAGCGTGATCTGCTGGCGCGTCGGGGTCAGCACCGGCAGGTTGATGATTTCATCGAGGCTGTCGCGGATTTCGCGCGGATAGCGCACGCTGATCGGATAGCGCGCCAGCCCCTCGACCGTCTGCCCGATCGTCGCGCCGCCAATCGCGCCCGATACGATGGCTTGAACATCGGCGATGTTCATTCCATAGCGCGCCGCTGCACCGCGATCGATCTGGACATCGATGTAGCGCCCGCCGGTGAGCCGTTCGGCGAGCGCCGATGCGACGCCGGGCACCGTCTTGACGACATCCTCGATCCGCTTGGCGCTGGCGTCGATGGCCTTGAGGTCGGATCCCGCGACCTTGATCCCGATCGGGCTTTTGATCCCCGTCGCCAGCATATCGATCCGGTTGCGGATCGGCGGCACCCAGAAATTGGCGAGCCCCGGCACGCGCACCCGCGCGTCGAGTTCCTCGATCAGTTTTTCCGGTGTCATCCCCGCGCGCCATTCGCTCTTGGGTTTGAACTGGATCGTCGTTTCGAACATTTCGATCGGCGCCGGATCGGTCGCGGTGTCGGCGCGCCCCGCCTTGCCGAACACACGGCTAACCTCGGGGACCGTCTTGATCAGACGGTCGGTCTGCTGGAGCAATTTGCCCGCTTCGGCCACCGAAAGCCCGGGCAGCGCCGAGGGCATATAGAGGAGGTCGCCTTCGTTCATTTGCGGCATGAACTCGCCGCCAAGCCGCGCCATCGGCCACAGGCTGGTCGCAAAGACCAGTAGGGCGATGAACAACGCCTGTTTCGGACGCGCGAGCACCCAATCGAGCCCGGGGCGGTAGAGGCGGGTCAGCCAGCGATTGATCGGATTGGCATTCTCGCCGGGAATCTTGCCGCGAATGAGCCAGCCCATCAGCACCGGGACGAGCGTGATCGAAAGCAGGGCCGCCGCCGCCATCGCATAGGTTTTGGTGAAGGCGAGCGGCGCGAACAGCCGACCCTCCTGTCCTTGAAGCGCGAAAATCGGGATGAAGGAAAAAGTGATGATGAGCAGGCTGAGGAACAGTGCCGGGCCGACCTCGGCTGCCGCGCCGGTGATCGCGCGCCAGCGTTCGGTCCCTTCCAATTTCCGGTCGGGATTCTCGTGCGCCCAGCGTTCGATATGCTTGTGCGCATTTTCGATCATCACGACCGCTGCATCGACCATCGCTCCGATCGCGATCGCGATGCCGCCGAGCGACAATATATTGGCGTTCAGGCCTTGTGCGCGCATCGCGATGAAGGCGATGAGGATGCCGAGCGGCAGCGTCAGAATCGCCACCAGGGCCGATCGCGCGTGCCACAGGAACAGCGCACAGACGATCGCCACGACGATGAATTCCTCGACGAGCTTCGAGGTCAGATTATCGACCGCGCGGTCGATCAGCCCCGAGCGGTCATAGGTGGTGACGATCTCCACCCCCGGCGGAAGGCTGGCCTTTAGCGAATTCAGCTTGGCCCGGACATTCTCGATCACCTCGCGGGCGTTCTTGCCTTGCCGCATGACGATCACCCCGCCGGTGACTTCGCCTTCGCCATCAAGTTCAGCGATTCCGCGCCGCATCTCGGGACCGATTTGCACCGTCGCAATGTCGCCCACTGTCACCGGGACTCCGCCCGCGGCGGTGCGGATCGACACGGCGCGGAAATCGTCGAGGGTCTTCAGATAGCCGCTGGCGCGAACTATATATTCGGCCTCGGCCAGTTCGACCGTCGCGCCGCCGGTTTCCTGATTGGCGGCGGTCAGGGCGTCGCTGACTTCGCGCACGGTGACGCCATAGGATGCCAGTTTTTGGGGATCGAGGATGATCTGATATTGTTTGACCATCCCGCCGATGGTCGCGACCTCGGCGACGTCGGGGACGGCTTTCAATTCGTAACGCAGGAACCAGTCCTGGATCGAGCGCAGTTCGGCCAGATCATGCCGTCCGTTTTTGTCGACCAGCGCATATTCATAGATCCAGCCGACGCCGGTCGCATCGGGTCCGATCGACGCGGTCGCGCCGTCGGGCAATTTTCCCTGCACCTGGCTCAGATATTCGAGCACCCGGCTGCGCGCCCAATACAGGTCGGTGTCGTCGTCGAACAGCACATAGACGAAACTGTCGCCGACAAAGCTATAGCCGCGCACGACGCGCGCGCCCGGCACCGACAGCATCGTCGAACTGATCGGATAGGTCACCTGATCCTCGACGATCCGCGGCGCCTGCCCCGGATAGGTGGTGCGGATGATGACCTGAACGTCCGACAGATCGGGAATCGCATCGACTGGGGTCGTCCGCACTGCGGCGACACCGACGAGGGTCAGGATCAGTGCCGCGGCAACGACCAGTCCGCGTGCCGCGACCGAGGCGCGAATGATCCGCTCGATCATTTCGCGTCACCGAGCGGGCGGACGGCGATGCCGGTCAGGCTCGCCTCGGAATCGAGCAGGAACTGGCCCGATGCGACGACCCTCTCGCCCACCGCCAGCCCCTGCAGGATTTCGGTCTGGCCGCCGCCCTCGCGCCCTGTTTGCACTTCGGCGGGATGATAGCGCCCGTCGCCCGTCGCCAGCATGACGATGCTGCGCGTGCCGGTGCGGATGACCGCCTCGCTCGGCACCAGCAGCGCGGGTTTGGCGTTGCCGCCGAGCGTGACATTGGCGAACATGCCCGGGCGCAGCCGGCCGCCGCGATTGGCGAGTTCGATGCGCACGGTCAGCGTCCGGCTGTCGACCTGCGTCGTCGGCAGGATCGCGATGACGCGCCCGCCAAATGTTTCGCCGGGAAAGGCGGTGAGCGTCGCAACCGCGCGCTGGCCGACGCGCACCGCCCCGGCCTGAGCCTCGGGCAAGGAGGCGTTTAGCCAGACGGTGGCCAGCCCCGAGATTTCGGCGAGCGTCTGGCCCTGCGCCAGCGTAACGCCCGCCCGCGCGCTGAGGCTCTGCACGACGCCGCCGATCGGCGAACTGATCGTAACGGTTCCGCTTGTCCGCCCGGTCCGATCGACCCGGTTGATAACGGCGTCGGACATGCCGATCAGACGCAGCCGCTGCCGCGCCGCCGCTGTCAGCTCGGGCCGGCCGAGCTTCTTGACGCTCAGATATTCGGTCTGCGCGCCGCCCCAATCGGGCGACTGAACATCGGCGATCGGCGTCCCGGCGCCGATGACGTCGCCCGGGGCCAGCCGATAGACGCGCTCGACAAAGCCGTCCGAACGCGCCTGGACGATCGCGACGTCGCGTTCGTTGAAATCGACCGCGCCGGTGACGTCGAAGGTCGCCGCGAGGCTGCCCATCTCGGCGGCGACGACGCGCATTCCGAGATTTTGCATCGCCGACGGATCGATCGAAAAGCCCGGCGCGGCGTCGGCCCCGCCGCCTTCGTCGGCATATTTGGGTTCCAGCTCCATATCCATGAAGGGCGACTTGCCCGGCTTGTCGAACTTCTGGTTCGGGAACATCGGGTCGTAATAATAGAGGATCTTGCGCCCATCGCTTGTGGCGCCCGTCGGCACGTCGTCCGCGCCGCGCTGCCCGATCCAGTAACCGCCGCCGCCCGCGATCAGCACCGCGGCCAAAATCCCGGCGCGCCACCGCACCGCTGTCGTCGCTTCGGTCATCGCCCTGTCTCCCCATAGATATAATTGATCCGGATCGCGTCGCGCGCGACCTCGGCCTCGCGCGCCAGTACATCCACTTCGGCTTCGGCCAGCGCGAGCGTCGAGAGCAATGCGGTCCCGAGGTCGAGCTGGCCGGCGGCGTAGCTGGCGAGGTCAAGCTCGGCGCGCTTCTTCGCCAGTGGCACCAGCCGCGACTGCGCATTGCCGAGCTGTTCGTGATGCATGTGATGATCGGCGAGATCGGCGTCGAGGGCCGCGGCGATGTCGCGCTTTGCCGCTTCGCGATCGAGCCGCGCGCGCGTCGCCTCGCTCGCCCGCGCGGAGATCTTCGGGTCCTGCCGCTTCTTGGCGAAGAGCGGCAAGTCGATGGTGACGCCGAGCGTGACGAGGTCGCCATAATTGGGCTCGCGCCGCCCATAGGCCGCCGAGACGTTCCAGTCGGGCCGCTTGTCGGCGCGTGCGAGCCCGGTTTCGGCATCGGCCGCCAGCGCGCGCGCATCGAGCGCGCGCAGCCGCGGCAGCGCGTCGATTCCGGAGCGCAGCGCGCTTTCATCGACGACCGGCGGCGGCGGCGCGCCTGCCGTGTCGGCGGCGGCGTCGCCGGTGAAGCGCGCGAGCTGCGCGCGGGCGCGCGCAACCTCGGCGGCGAGCCCGCTGCGGCGATCCTGAATCTCGGCGCGGAGCTGTTCGGGTTCGAGCGCCTGCGCCGGCCGCGCCGCGCCGCTGGCCAACCGCGCGGTCACCGTCGCCTGCAAATCGTCGAGCTCGGCATCGAGCAATTCGAGCTTCTTGAGCCGTTTCTTGGCATAGAAAAGGTCGATCCAGGCGAGCGCCGTCGCCAGCCGGACGTCCTGCGCCGCGACCGCTTCGTCGGCGCGCGCGATCCCGATTTCGGCCAGCGCGCGCGTCGCACGCGCCCGGCGCTTGGCGGGATGGGTGAATTCCTGGCTGATACCGATCACCTGCATCGTGAAATTGTCGCGGTTGAGGCGGCCCGCGTCGGGGCCGGTGACCGGGAAATCCTTGATGGCCAGATCGAGTTTGGGATCGGGCAACCGGTCGGCCGCGATCGCCGCCGACTCGGCGGCGTCGATCCCCGCTTCGCGTCCGCGCAGTTCGGGCGCCTGGGTTTCGGCCAGCCGCAGCGCGGCGTCGAGTGTCAACGGCTCGGCATGAAGCGTCGCGGGCAGCGCGATCAGCATGGTCGCCGCAAAAAAATTGCGCATGATGTCCCCTTTTGTGGACCGGACAAGACCGCCCCCGACGCCTCTGTGCCGAGGGCGGAGAGCTTTACGCGCCGGGGTGTGGCATGGAGCCGCGGGACATTTTCTTCATGCAACCGGCCGGATCGGCCTTCATCATGTCGCAATCGCACTCGGCCATTTGCGCCGGTTTGTCCTTCACCCAGACGCGGACTCGCGACGTGGCATTGGACTTGTTCGGTCCCGGAACCTGGCGGGTCTGCCATTCATAACGGCCGCCCGATTGCACTTGGGCAAAAACGGGAGCGGCAAGCGTCGCTGCCGCGAGCGCGGCAACGGCAAAAAGCGGTTTCATGTTGAATTCCTCGGTTGAGAAAGCAAGAAAATGAGCGCCGAAACGGGTCGGCGGGCATCGTGCAATTCAGCCGAGAATTAGCGGTGGATTGGGTTCGGGCCCGAATGTCCGGCCATCCAGCGGCTGGATCGGTAGCGGGTCGAGCAGCCCTGTCATGTGAGTCGCCGCCACGATCAGCATGGGCGACGAAATGACGAGGGGCGGGAGCGCGCAACCCATCTTGGCAATGCAATCGAACGTCAGACCCTTGCAGGGCGCGTCGCCCTCGGATTTGTCCATTCCCATCATTTCGGCGCACTCGTCGCTCATCGACGTCGCCGCGGTTGTCGTATCGGACATCGGGATTGCCGGAGCAGACGCAAACGCGGCTTCCTGGCCGAGAAGGCCCAGCACAGCTCCGAAGAGAAGCAGCAGAGAAAGCCAACGTTTCACGGTCGAAGCATGTTCCTTGTCACTCCTGGCGTCAAACTGAAATTGCGGCGCCTGGACTGCTGCGTTGTTCGTGAGCAGCCCCTCCGCGGTTACACCCGGGCCAGATAATCCTTGCCCCGCCCGCCGCCATCAGGCCTTCGGCTTGCGCGAAGAACTGTGCAGGCTGATGATCCGCCATTTGCCGTCCGTCCACTTAAGCACGCTCGTCGCAACGCCATCACGTTCGACCGTTTCGCCGCTCGCGAGTATGATCGTGTAGGAATAGGTCTCGGTGGCGATCGCAACCTCGCCTTCGCCCCGCACCGAAACCTTATAGTCCTTGAAGGCGAAGGACCTGAACGCCTTGAGCTCGGGCGCGAGATGATGGTCGCGATAATGGGCGAAATTTCCTTCGACGCCGCCCGACTCGAAGATCTGGGCGTCGGGCGCGAACAGGGCTCCGACGCCCGACAGGTCGCGGCTCTCGATCGCCTGCTTATATTGCGCCAGCGTCGCGGCGGCCGCCTGATAATCCGGGGTTGCGGCCGCTTGGGCGGGAATCGCCATGGCCAGCGCCAGTCCGATCGCCGCTGCAATGAAACCTCTCATCCCCATTCTCCCTTTCTCAATACCCGCCGCCGAACGGCGCGGCGACGCTTCGATCAGATTTTCACGAACCGCAGCCGCAGCGAATTGGCGATCACGCTGACCGACGAGAGCGCCATCGCCGCGGCGGCGATGATCGGCGACAGGAGCAGCCCGAAGATCGGGTATAGCACGCCCGCCGCCACCGGAATGCCCGCGGCATTATAGGCGAAGGCGAAGAAGAGATTCTGGCGGATATTCGCCATTGTCGCATGGCTGAGATGCCGCGCCCGCACGATGCCGAGGAGGTCGCCGCGCAATAGTGTGACGCCCGCGCTTTCGATGGCGACGTCGGTTCCCGAACCCATGGCGATGCCGACATCGGCGGCGGCAAGCGCGGGGGCGTCGTTGACCCCGTCGCCGGCCATGGCGACGATCCCGCCCTCTTCGCGCAGCCGCTGGACGACGGCGCTCTTCTGGTCGGGGAGGACGTCGGCCTCGACATTGTCGATGCCGAGCCGCCGTGCGATCGCCTCGGCGGTGACGCGATTGTCGCCGGTGAGCATGATGACCTTGATTCCGGCTTCGCGCAGCGCCGCGAGTGCGTCGCTCGTCGTCTCCTTGACCGGATCTGCGATAGCGATGACGCCGGCCGCCTTGCCGTTGACCGCGATGTAGATCGCCGTCGCGCCGTCAGTGCGAAGGCGGTCGGCCGCCGCGGCGAGTGCGCCCAGATCGACGTCATATTCTTCGAGAAAGCTCGCATTGCCAAGGACGATCGCCTTGTCGTCGACCGCCCCGACGATGCCCTTGCCGACCGGCTGGTCGACTCCCGATGGCTCGACGAGCGCGAGGCCGCGGTCTTCCGCCGCTTTGACGATTGCGGCGGCCAATGGATGTTCGCTGCTGCGCTCGAGGCTCGCGGCAATCCGGAGGAGGTCGTTTTCCTCGAACCCTTCGGCGACTTCGATGGCGACGACCGAGGGTCTGCCTTCGGTCAGCGTCCCCGTCTTGTCGACGACGAGCGTGTCGACCTTCTCCATCCGCTCAAGCGCCTCGGCATTTTTGATCAGCACGCCGGCTTCGGCGCCGCGCCCCACGCCGACCATGATCGACATTGGCGTCGCGAGGCCGAGCGCGCAGGGACAGGCGATGATGAGCACCGAGACGGCGGCGATAAGGCCATAGGCCATGGCGGGCGCGGGGCCCAGAAGCGACCAGACAACGAAAGCGACAATGGCGACGACGATGACGCCGGGCACGAACCAGCCCGAAACGGTATCGGCGAGACGCTGGATCGGCGCCCGGCTGCGCTGCGCGTCGGCGACCATTTGTACGATCCGCGCGAGCATCGTGTCGCGCCCGACCTTCTCGCTGCGCATGAGCAGGCCGCCCGTCTGGTTGATCGTTCCGCCGATCAGCGCCGCGCCGGCCGCCTTGGTCACCGGCATCGATTCGCCCGTGACCATCGATTCGTCGACCGTGCCGCGGCCTTCTACGACGATGCCATCGACGGGGACTTTTTCGCCCGGACGGATGCGCAGCATGTCGCCGACCGCGACTTCCTCGAGCGCTACCTCCTCGTCGCTTCCATCGCTGCGGACGCGCCGGGCGAGCTTCGGTGTCAGGTCAAGGAGCGCGCGGATCGCGCCGCTCGTCGTCTCGCGGGCCCTGAGTTCGAGCACCTGCCCGAGTAGCACCAGCACCGTGATGACCGCGGCGGCCTCGAAATAGACCGCGACCGAGCCATCGGCGGCGCGGAAGGCTGCCGGGAAGATTTGCGGGAGAATCGCCGCGATCATGCTGTAGCCCCAGGCAACGCCCGTCCCCATCGCAATGAGGGTGAACATGTTGAGGCTCTTGTTGCGGATCGAGAGCCAGGCGCGCTCGAAGAAGGGCCAGCCCGCCCATAGAACGACGGGGGTCGCGAGCAGCATCTGGACCCAGTTGTTCGT
The DNA here is from genome assembly GCF_900185685.1 of Sphingopyxis sp. P1IMeth2. Lineage (NCBI taxonomy): Bacteria > Pseudomonadati > Pseudomonadota > Alphaproteobacteria > Sphingomonadales > Sphingopyxidaceae > Sphingopyxis > Sphingopyxis sp. P1IMeth2. The sequence continues at coordinate 497,435 of NZ_FYAT01000001.1, read as the reverse complement.
CTGGCGGCCGACATATTGGTGGAGGCCTGTCAGATGGCCGCCCATCTCAAGTGCAAAGACTGGAAGGGCGAGAAGGAGGCCGACCCAGAAGCGACGCCGCATGTCGTGATATTCTTCGCTGGGGCCGTCCGACGCGGTTGGCATGACGGGCTCGAGTGCCATGCCGCAGATCGGGCAGCTTCCAGGGCCGGGGCGTTGGATCTCGGGATGCATCGGGCAGGTCCAGATGGCCCCCTCGGGTGCGTCGGCTGCGGTCGGCTCGCTTTTTGCGGCGTAAAGATCGGGATCGGCCTCGAATTTGGCGAGGCAGCCCGCGCTGCAAAAATGATGATGTTCGCCGTCGTGCGTCGCGATGTGCGGCGTGGTGGCCGGATCGACCGTCATGCCGCAGACCGGATCGGTGGTGCTCCCTCTGCCTTTTTCCGCGCCCTGATGATCGTGCATCGTCGCCGCTCCTGTACATGTAGGATGCCCGCTTGGTGGCGGGGCGTCCGAACGCCGCCGGCCGTGTTCGTCGTAGGCGGCTTTCCCTGACGGTTCCAGAATGAAGCCGCTCCTATCGATACGCAAGAAGAGCGGTTATCCCTCGGATTTTCTTTGCCCCGTGCAATCAGATCCGGGGTTTGTTGGCCTCGATGATCGCGATCGCACCGGTTGGCGTGCGAAACGTCTCAAGTTCGCGAACATCGCGAAAGCCGGCCTCTCTCATCAGCACCGGTAGCAATCCATCGGCGTTGGGTTGGGTGTCCTGGACGCCGTCGAGCTGCTGGATCGTCAGGCGGAACAGCAACCGCATGAGGCGGCTGCGCTGTTCCCCATAGTCCGCGACATAGAGTTTGCCGCCCGGCGCGAGCACCTGCCGGGCCTCGCGTAGCAGACGTGCCTTTTCCTCAAGCCCGACCTGATGAAGGACGAGGCAGATCGCAATCTTGGCAGGCGGGGGCCAGTCATCGATCGCCGAAGCCGCGAAAAAGCCAACTCGAAACTCCGGCGGTGGAACAATCTGCGCGGTCTTCGTTCGGGCAATTCGCGTCGCTGCCTCGTCGGGGTCGAAACCAAGATAGCGGACGTCCCGGCTATGGCGAGCGATCGCCAGCGCAAGATTTCCCGCACCCGAGCCGATATCGAGAATGACGTCACCCTCGCCGAGCGCCATATGGCGAACGAGACGGTCGCGCCACACGCGCTCGCGCGTTGTCACCGCGACGCCGAAATCATAAAAGGGCGTCAGGAAGTGATATCCTGCCGCTGGCGTGTAGGATCTTGCTACGGGTTTCGGGTCGGGCATGGCCGTCTCCTTTCGACGCTTTGGCTTGCCGCCGGATTGCGGCCGCAATCGCCGGTCTCGACGAGACGCTTAAGGGCAAACAGGCGCGGCAGTCTTGAATGTTTCGCCGGGGCGACGCGGTGCGAGGCGCATCCGGCTCAGGGCACGATTTCGAACGCGAAGGCACTAAGGCCGGCCGAAGGCGTCACGCCTAGCCATTGAGCGCAGCGGCGCGTGAAGTGCGACTGATCGGCGAAGCCTCCCGCCGCCGCGGCGTCGGCAAGACCTCCGCCGCCGACCAGCGTCCGCACGGCGCGTTGAAGCTGGAGCCATTGCAGCAATTTGGCCGGAGGCACGCCGAAGTCGCGGCTGACGATTTCGCGGAGGCGCGAGGGCGAAAGGCAGGCGACGTCGGCCAAGGCGCGCGCGGTCGACAAATCGTCAGGGGCCGCGAGCACTTCGGACAGGCGGGCATCCACCGGACGCGCCTGCGAGCGGTCGAGATAGTCGGACGCCCAGCGCTTCGCGTCCGCGCCGCTTGCGATGTCACCTAGTCCGGCTGTCTCTATCGGCGTCAACAGGACAGGCGCCGATCCGGCGGACAGCCGGGTGCCGGCACGAAAAAGCGGGTCGAGATAAAATGACCGCACGAGGGCGCCCGGCGGCCCGAGGCGGTGCCGGACATGCGACGCTATCGCAATGGCGTGTCCGGCGGGAACTATCAGGTCGGCATCACCGGAAATTTCGAGGTCGCGTTCGATGGCGAGGCTGATCTGGTGCGCCACATGGTTATGGGGACGGCTGCTCCCGATGCGCGCGTCAATGAGCGCCCAGCCGGTCCCGAGCATGATCGAACCCGACCAAGAGGCGGTGCTTGGGGTCAAACCGGATCGGCGGTGACGAAGGGTTCGAGCGTACCGAACCAGGCAACCAGCGCGAGTATGGCGAGCGCGGCCGACGCTTCGATGATGAGGCTTCTGCGCATGGCTGCAATCGCGAGGTCGGGGTCGGCGTCGACATTGTCGGTATCGGTCCCCGGGACGGCGGCCGCGAGCGCCGGGGTCAGCCGCCAGCGGTTCGCCGCCGCGAGCGCCAGCATCAGTCCGAACAGCGCAAGCTTGGCGAGAAGCAATTGTCCATAGGGCGAGCCGAGGGAACGGCCGAGATTCTCGGCGCCGACGATCATCTGGCTGTTGACGAGGCCGGTGGCGGCGATGACGAGGACGCAGATCGTACCGACGCGCGAGAATTGATCGAGGCTCCGCGCCGCAATTTGGAGTCCGCCCGGCCATTCGCGGACACGACGTGGTGAGATCAGGATCAGGAAGGCGCCGATCGCGCCGATCCAGACCGCCGCTGCAATCAGGTGCAAGATGTCGCTGATCCGGTGCACGGTGCCTGCGGCGCCTTCGGTCGCGCCGGCGTGGCCGGACCAGACCAGACTCGCGACGGCCACCGAGCCCGCGGCCGCGAGTACGGCGGCCGAAGTTGTCGGCCAGCGGACCATCCAGATCGCGACTCCCAGCGCGAGCAGCAGCGCTGCGCTCCGGTAGACCCAGGCTGTGCCGACCTCGGTCTCGCGAACAAGGTCCCAAAAAGGCTGGAGTTCCAGGGAGAGGAGCCCCACACCCTGCATCGAAGCCGCGAGCACGCCCATCCCCAAGATGGAGAGAAGCAGTCCGGCGGCGCAGAGCCATCGCTCTGCGCGCCAGATCGAGGCCATCATCGACTGCGGCGCAAGGCGTTCGCTCCGTGTCAGCGCAAAAAGCGGGAACGCAGCAAGGCCGGCGATGAGCATCAGGTCCGCATAAAGTGCGAACCTGATGCCGATCAGAACGGGGTCCCCCACCGTCTTTTACTTTACGGTGAAGCTGAATTCGCTGCCCATGCGGTGGGTATCAGCGCCCGCCGCCGACCATGTGACCTTGTAGGTTCCGGCTGTCAGCGGCCGCTTGAGCATCAGCATCGCCGACTTGCCCTCTTTGCCCATCATCGACGAGTAAGGCACCTTCATCGGGGCATGATTGGCCATGCCGGGCATGCCGGTCATGACCAGCTCGGTCTTGAGGGTCGAGGCGACGATCTTTTCGTTGAACTGAAGATTGACCGACGTGACCTTCGAAACGGTCGAATTGGCGGCGGGCGTCGAGCTGACGAGCTTGGTGTGCGCGCTTGCCGTGGCCGGCATGAGAAGCAGAGCGAAAGCCGCCGCTGCAGAGGGGAGAAGAGACTTGAACATGAACACCTCCAAATGCGTGTCTGTCCTGCTAATACGCAGGATATCGGCATGGCCCTCAAATATTCCGGAATAATATTCTGGTGTGAGGGGTGAGGCGCTTCGGCGCGTATGTACAATGATGGAAAGGTTTGAAGAGACGATCGATGGATAAGGAGCTTCGCATTTTGAACAGGATCGATCTGCCCGCAGCGCTCGATGCGCTCGATGATCGCATCATGGGCGCATTGGCGATCCGCCGGCGCGAAGCGGTAGCGATGCGCCGCCTGATGGCGCTCGCGGCCTTTGTCTCGCTCGGCGGCGGTGTCTTTGCGGGGAGTGCGATTTCCCAGCCGGCGGTCGCGGCAAGCCCCCTGACCCCATTCGGCCCGCCTAGCGCATTGGTGCCTTCCACCTTGCTGGATGTACAGTAGCGATGCCGTCGCGCCGTCTTCTTCTCTTGGGGCTCATTGCCTTCGCCGCGGCGATTGCCGGCGTGTTCATCGGCCGTCTGGTAGCCGATGCGCCCAAAGCCAGCGAAACCGAACTTCATGCGCTTCTCCACGGCCAACTCGACCTGACCCCGGAGCAGGAAAAGAAACTCGAGCGGATCGAAGCCGACTTCGCCGGTCGCCGCCAGGCGCTCGAACTCGAGATGCGCGCCGCCAATGTCCGGCTCGCGCAGGCGATCGAAGCCGAGCATGGCTATGGACCGCGCGTCACCGAGGCGATCGACGAGACGCATGAGGTGATGGGGACATTGCAGAAGGAAACGCTCCAGCATCTCTTCGCGATGCGCGGGGTTCTCAACCCCGATCAAGCGGAAATGTTCGACAAAAGCGTGGTCAAGGCGCTGACCGCCGATGCGCGGTGAGCGCCGACCTATCGCAATGTAGCGACCAGGATCTGGCGGCCTTTGCGCGCGCGCACCGCGAAGACGCCTATCGCGAGTTGCTGCGCCGTTACAAAACGGGCGTCTACCGGCTCATCGTAAAGCAGATCGGCGATGCCGACGAGGCGATGGATTTGACGCAGGAGACGTTCGTCTCCGGCTTTTCGGCGCTCGATCGCTATGATGGCGAACGCCCCTTCCGCACATGGATCGCCCGTATCGCGCTCAACAAATGTCGCGACTGGGCACGACGGCGAAAGGTGCGCGCCTTTTTCTCCCGCGCGCTCCCGCTCGAAAATGCGCATCACGTAGCAAGCGATGGTCCTGGGCCCGATTCCGCGGCGACCGACAGGCGAGAGCTCGCCAGGGTTCGCGGGGCGATCGATCAGCTGCCGCAGAATTTGCGCGAAGTGTTGCTCCTCCGCGGTGTCGACGAGGTCAGCCAGGCCGAAACAGCGGTCATTTTGCGGGTCAGCGAGAAAACAGTCGAAACGCGCCTCTATCGAGCGCGGACCAGGCTCCGGGAATTGCTCGCGGGAACATCTGCGAGCGCCGAGGGTTGAGGGTTCGACCGCTCGTTCAGGCGGCATCTCCTCATCGTCCGGCATTTTTATTGAGGGGCAGGCGTGCCGCCTGCGTATAGCTTTAGGAACAGTCAGTAACGGTCGGAAAGAATATGCAGATGGAAAGGCGTCGGTTCGTCAGTGGAGCTTTGGGTGGAGGGGCTGCTGCGGCGATGGCCGCATGGTTCCCGGCCTGGGCCCAGCCGGTGTCGTCCGGCATCACCGCGCCGCTTCCGACCGTATCCGGCAATGACATAACGCTGCGCATCGCGCGCCAGACGATGCGCATCGACGGCAAGGTCAGTCGCGCGATCGGGATCAACGGCACCGTGCCCGCGCCGCTCGTCCGGCTGAAGGAGGGACAAAACGCGCGCCTCACCGTCGTCAACGATCTCGACGAGGACAGCTCGATTCACTGGCACGGCCTGATCCTGCCGTTCCAGATGGACGGCGTGCCCGGCGTCAGCTTCCCCGGGATCAAGCCGCGCTCGAAGTTTGTCTATGAATTCCCGGTCGTTCAATCGGGGACCTATTGGTATCACAGCCATTCGGGGCTTCAGGAACAGCTCGGCCATTATGGCCCGATCGTCATCGATCCCGCGGGCGCCGACCCGATCGGCTACGACCGCGAGCATGTCGTCGTCCTGTCCGACCACAGTCAATTGTCGCCCGAGGCGATCTTCCGCAAGCTCAAGGTCAATCCCGGCCATTTCAACATGCAGCGCCAGACGCTGGCGGGCCTGCTTGCCGGCAAGGATCAACCGCTCAAGGAGCGGATCGATTGGGGCAAGATGCGGATGGACCCGACCGACGTCGCCGACGTCAATGGTTCGACCTACACCTTCCTCGTCAACGGCCATGGTCCGCGCGACAACTGGACCGCGCTCTTCAGCCCCGGCGAGCGGGTACGCCTGCGCATCGTCAATGCGTCGGCGATGACGATCTTCAACGTCCGTATCCCGGGCCTCAGGATGACCGTCGTCCAGGCTGATGGGCTCAATGTCGTGCCGACCGAAATCGACGAGTTCCAGATCGCGGTCGCCGAAACCTATGACGTCATCGTGACCCCGGTCGAGGACCGTGCTTATACGCTCGTTGCCGAGGCCAATGACCGCTCGGGCATGGGACGCGCGACGCTCGCACCGCGCGCTGGCATGGTCGCCGAGGTGCCGCCGCTCCGCGAACGGCCGCTCGCGACCATGAAGGACATGGGCATGGGCGACATGTCGGGCGGCGCGATGGCGGGTATGGACCATTCGGGCGGCGATATGGGCGCCATGCCCATGCCGGCGAGCGACCCTTCTTGTCCTCCCGAACATGCCAAGATGGGCCATTGTACGCCAGCGGGGGAAAGCGGCGCGATGGCGGGCATGGATCATGGATCTGGCGGAGGCATGCAGCACAGCATGCGCGACTTCAGTGTCGCGCCGCAGGTCAAGCGCGATCCCAGCGTTCAGACGATCTCGCCGATGCCGATGGATCGCATGGGCGAGCCGGGGCAGGGACTGGAGAATGTCGGGCACAAGGTGCTGACCTACCATGACCTTGTCGCGCTCGAGCGCAACCCCGATACCCGCGCCGCCTCGCGCTCGCTCGACATCCATCTGACCGGCAATATGGAACGCTTCATGTGGTCGTTCGACGGCATCAAGATGTCCGACTATCACGAGCCCATCCCCTTCATCGAGGGAGAGCGCGTGCGGATCAACCTCATCAACGATTCGATGATGAGCCACCCAATCCATCTGCATGGCCATTTCTTCGAACTGGTCACGGGGAAAGGCGATCATGCGCCGCGCAAGCATACGGTGCTCGTCCAGCCGGGCGGGATCGCGAGCTTCGACTTCACCGCCGACGCGCTCGGTGACTGGGCGTTCCACTGCCACCTTCTCTATCACATGCATGCCGGAATGATGCGCGTCGTGAGCGTCCGTCCGAAGGGAGACGGCGAATGACCCGGGTCGCGCTCCTCCTTGCCGGCATCGCACCCTTTGCGGTCGCCGTTCCGGCTGCTGCGCAGTCGATGGACCATTCGATGCACGGTTCGAAGCCTGCTTCGAAACCCGCTCCCGCGCCGGCGACTGAGCCGCCAGTTGAAGCGCCGATGGACCATGGCAACATGCAGGGCATGGACATGGCGCCTGAAGCTTCGACCTGTCCACCGGAACATGCCGCGATGGGTCATTGCACGGCGGGCGACAAGGCTTCCGAGAAGCTGGCTGCCGATATGGGCGCGATGGAGCCCGACACTGCGGCGCCTTCCGATGCCGACTGTCCCCCCGAACATGCCAAAATGGGCCACTGCACCCCGCAAGCCGGCCCCGCCGATACGACGTCCCCGCAGCCGGGGATGGAAAATATGCCGGGAATGGAGGCGATGCCGGGAATGGAAGCGATGCCTGGGATGGGCAGCGCGAGCGGAACGGACTTGCCGCCCGGCGATGCTACCGCTCCGGCGCCCCCCGGCGACTGGTATGCCGACCGCATCTACCCGAAAGCCGAAATGGAACATTCGCGGCATGACATGATGAAGGAAAATGGGGGGCAGACTGTCGGGTTCATCAGCTTCAACCTCGCGGAATATCAGGCGCGCAAGGGCCGTGACGGCTTTCGATGGGACGGTGAGGCCTGGTATGGTGGCGATATCAACCGGCTGACGCTGAAGAGCGAAGGCGAGGCCGTTTTCGGCGAAGGGATCGAGGGTGCCGAGGTTCAGGCGCTCTACAGCCGAACGATCGGACCCTATTTCAATGCGCAGGCAGGTATCAGACAAGATCTTGGGCCTGGCCCCGATCGCACCTATGCAACGGTCGGCTTCGAGGGTCTTGCTCCCTATTGGTTCGAGGTCGAGGGCGCGCTTTTCCTCTCCAACAAGGGGGATTTGCTCGGCCGTCTCGAAGGATATTACGACCAGCGTATCACGCAGAAACTGATTTTGCAGCCGAGGGCGGAGCTGAATTTCGCCCTGCAGGATGTTCCTGAAACCGGCGTCGGCTCGGGCCTGTCCGACGTCGAGCTGGGTCTTCGCCTGCGCTACGAGATCGTGAAGGAGTTCGCACCCTATTTGGGCGTCGAGTGGGCGCGAAAGCTCGGCGATACTGCGCGCTTCGCGCGCGCGGCCGGTGAGGATCCGGGTGGCGTCAGCTTTGTGATGGGCGTGCGCACCTGGTTCTAGAAGTATCGAGGAGTGGCAACACGTCGAGGAGATATGCCGTGAAACCAGCCTATCGCAGCCTTGCGCTGCAGACCATTGTCAGTGGCATCATCATGTATCTGGTGATGTTCGTGATGATCGACCGCCTCTCGAGCTTCTACAACAACCTCAACATGTTCTATATGACGCTGATGATGGTGTCGCCGATGGTCGTCATCATGATCGTCGCAATGCCGGGCATGTTTTCGTCCAAGCGCTTCAACACACTGTTGCTGCTCGGATCGGCTGTCGCCTTCTTCGGGAGCTTCGCGCTCATCCGGACCCAGACGACGATCGGCGACACCGCCTTTTTGCGCTCAATGATCCCGCATCATTCGGGAGCGATCCTGATGTGCGAGCAGGCTTCGCTCAAGGATCCAGAAATTCGCGAACTGTGCCGCGGCATCGTCGCGGGACAGGCGGCCGAAATCGAACAGATGAAATCCATCCTCGCGAGGAAATGATATGACAAGTCCCATGACGCGCCGCAATCTTCTCGGCTTGGTGGTGGCCGGCTCGGGCATGGCGCTGGCGGCCTGTAACGCTTCGCCGGGATCCGTGCCGATCGGCGAGACGGAGGCCGCTCGTGAACCCCGTGCCGATGCTGCAAGCGCCAAGCGGATGCTCGTCTATCGCGATCCCGAATGCGGATGCTGCGAGGCCTGGGCCGATATCGCGCGCAAGGCGGGGTATGAGGTGACCGTCGAAAACCGGTCGGACATGACCGAGGTCAAGGCGCGTCACCACGTTCCCGAGCAGCTCGCCTCGTGCCACACGGCGGTCGTCGGCGACTATGCGATCGAAGGTCATGTGCCGATGCAGCATGTCGCGCAGCTGCTCCGGGACCGGCCCCGCGACATTTATGGGATCGCAGTTCCGGGCATGCCGCGCGGCTCGCCGGGTATGGAGATGCCCGATGGAAGCGCGGATGGATTCGAAGTCATTGCCTTTGGCCCGGATGGCAAGTCGATGGTGTTCGGCGCCTGATCGGCGACACGCTTTGCGACGAAGCAAGGGCTTGCGAGCCGGGAGAGAGGGACGCGGGCGCGATATATAACTTAATGGAATGACCCTCTCGTTTGTGGCGATGAGTCGTGATTATTTCTGGCCATGACCCAAGCGCAGCGATAGCCCGCTGAGGAAGCCGAGAGCTTTCGCAAATGGAGGGGACCCATGAGAAAATTTTTTCGCACGAGTGGCTCGATCGCCGCTGTCCTGGCCGCCTCGTCGGCCATGGCCGCCTTCGCGCAAGAGAATGGCGAGGAGGCATCGAAGCCGGGTGCATCGCAGGGCGAGATCATCGTGACCGGTACGCGGCGGAACGACCTAAAGGCTGCGGACTCGGCTCAGCCGATCGATATCATTACCGGCGCAGAACTGCTCGAAAAGGGCACGGCCGACATGAACGACCTCCTTCGCACCGAGGTTCCATCGCTCAACGTCCAGCGTCTCGTCAGCAATGACGGGGCCGTCTTCACCCGGCCCTTCTCGCTTCGCGGTCTGCCGCCGGACCAGACGCTGGTGCTCGTGAACGGCAAGCGGCGCCATCGCGGCGCGACGGTCCAGTTCACCAATGTTCCCTATATCCGGGGATCGCAGGGACCCGATCTTTCGGCGATCCCGTCGATCGCGATCGGCCAGCTCGAGGTGCTGCGCGACGGCGCGTCGGCGCTCTACGGATCGGATGCCATCGCCGGCGTGCTCAATTTCGGGCTGCGCCGTGACCGCGAGGGGGGCTTGCTGATCGCCCGCTACGGTCAATTCTACAAGGGCGACGGCGAGGATGTCCTCATCCAGGGCAATGTCGGGCTTCCCTTCACCGATGCCGGTTTCGTCAACATCAGCGGCGAATATGTAAACGCGAATACGACGTCGCGCGGCGTTCAGCGCCCCGACGCGCAGGCGCTCATCGATGCGGGCGTCGAGGGCGTCCCGGTCCCGGCGCAGCGCTGGGGTAATCCCGAGTCCGAAGCGGCCCGCATCTTCGTCAATGCCGGTATCGACCTGTCGGACGAGATGGAATTCTATACCTTCGGCAATTACAGCTGGAGCCGTGGGACGACGGCCTTCTTCTACCGCCATCCCGACACGAGCTTCATTTCTACCTCGATCCCGCTCACCAGCACTCCGGGGGGGCAACGCTTCAGCTTTCGCCAGCTCTATCCGGGCGGTTTTACGCCGGAATTCGGGGCCACGGTCACCGATGCCGCGCTCGCTGCCGGCCTCAAGGGCGAATTCTCGTCGGGCCTGACTTATGATCTCAGCGCCTCTTATGGGCAGAACCATGCGTCCTACCGGATCGACAACACGGTCAATCCGTCGCTTGGGCTAAGCTCGCCGACGTCGTTCAAGCCGGGGCAACTCGAACAGCGCGAGCTCGCCTTCAACCTCGATCTCACCTACCCGATTGCCATCGGCACCGCCGATCCGCTGACCCTCGCCGGCGGCCTCGAATATCGGCGCGAGACATATGAGATTACCGCGGGCGATATCGCGTCGTGGCAGGTCGGCCCCTTCGCCTCGGTCGTCGACCCCGATACCGGGAACAGAGTGGGGCTCCCCGTCGGCTCAAACGGATTTCCCGGATTCAGCCCGATACAGGCCGGCGAGTTCGCGCGCCGCAACTGGGCCGCCTACACGTCGCTTGAAGGCAATCTCACAGAGGCGCTGCAATTCGGCCTCGCCGGTCGATACGAGAATTATTCGGATTTCGGCTCGAAGTTCACCTGGAAGGTGAACGCACGATATGATTTTTCCGACCTGTTCGCGGTTCGCGGCTCGGTCAATACCGGCTTTCGCGCCCCCACGCCCGGCCAGTCGAATGCCTCGCAGGTCCAGACCAATATCGACTCGGTCACGGGCGCGCCGCTGACGGCGGGCATCATCGCCCCCAATAATCCGGTGGCGCAATTCTTCGGGGCGACGCCGCTCCGGCCGGAAAAATCCTTCAACCTGGCGGGCGGCATCGTCGTGAAGCCGTCCAATCGCGTCACCTTCACGCTCGATTATTTCAACATCAAGGTCGAAGACCGGATCGCGGTATCGGGCAATTTCAACCTCACGCCGGCGCAGCGGGCGCAGCTTGCGGCGCTCGGCATTCCGGGCGGGGATTCCTTCCAGCAGGTGAGCTTCTTTACCAACTCCTTCGACAGCCGCACCCAGGGGGTCGACGCCGTACTGACCGTCGGCTTCGACCTCGGCGCAGGCAAGGCAACACTGGGCCTCAACGGCAATTATACGAAGACAGACGTCATCAAGGCTTCGCCGGTGATCACCGCCGACCGCGAGCGACTGCTCGAACTCGAAGGCTTCGTCCCCAAGTGGAAAGGCAACGCCTCCTTCAGCTATGAAGGCGAGCGCTTCGGCTTCCTCACGCGCGCGAACTATTATGGCAAATGGACCGACTATGGCGCGACCCCGGCGGCCGACCAGACCGGCGGCGCCGAACTGCTGGTCGATCTCGAGCTTTCCTACCGGGTCAACGACATGCTCAAACTCGCGGTCGGCGGCGAGAATATCTTCGACAACTACCCCGACCGCGAGGCGCGCCAATCGCAGATCAACAACGGGATCCAGTATCTCCGCTTTGCGCCGACGGGGTTCAACGGCGGCTTCTGGTACGTCCGCGCGACCGCTTCCTTCTGATCGGTGGCGCTGGGCGGGCGTGCGACGACTTTCGTCTTCAGCCGGCTTCGGCGCCGAACATCGCGTCGCGGTGGGCTTCGAGCATCGCGATGAAGGCGGCCGCAACTTGCGACATCGGCCGCAGCATCGGCGTGAAGAGCATATATTCGAAATGAACCTCCGGCGCGAAATCACGGACCGTAAGCCCCCGCTCAGCATAATCCGCGGCGGTTACGGGGTTGAGGATCGAACATCCGACGCCCTGCATGACCAGCGCGCAGATCGTCATTGCATATTGGGTTTCGATGACCATTTCGCGGTGGACGCCCGCGTCCTCGAAAATGCGGTCGATGCGGTGGCGCACGCCGTCTTCGAGCGCGAGCGAGATGAAGGGCTCGCCCTCGAGGTCCGCCGGCCGGATGACGTCCTTTGCGGCGAGGCGGTGCCCGGCGGGAAGGACGCAGGCACCGGGGCAGCGCAGAAAGCGCTCCATCCGGATGCCAGGCAACTCGCGCGCCGGCGTCGCCAGCCCGATGTCGAACTGCTGGTTCGCCATCCATTGCCGCACCGTGGACGAACTGCGTGTCTGCAGCTGAATGGTGACGCCGGGATGCGTCTCGCGAAACGCCGCGATCACGCGTGGCAGGAAGCTGACGGCAAGGGCGGGGAGCGCTGCGATCCGCAAGGTTCCGGTCGCCATGTTGCGGATGTCCTCGGCCACCCGCTTCAGCGCGGCGATGCCGGAAAAGCTACGCTCGACCTCGTAAAAAAAGGCATCGGCCTCGGGGGTCACGGTGAGCGCGCTGCCGCGCGAGCGCAGGAAGAGCTGAAAGCCGAGTTGATGCTCGAGATCGGCGAGCATCTTGCTCACCGCGGGCTGCGACAGGTTGAGCGACTGCGCGGCCTGGGTAACCGATCCCGAGACCATCACCGCCCGGAATGCTTCGAGGTGACGCAGGTTCATCGCACATCGCTCCTTATAGCTATTCTTTATGGCATTAGCATTGAAAGCTTCCATTATGAATAGGTCGCGCGCGCCGCGCTCTCTGCTTTCTGCCCTACTCGCCGCGGGCGCCCTGCTACTGGGCGGCTGCGGCGGCAAGCCTGCGGGCTCTGGCGAACATGAGGTCGCCGCTGCGGCGAAAGGTTCGACCCTCGCGCGAATCCGGGCGCGGGGAACGCTCAATTGTGCCGTCCACACGGGACAGCTCGGCATGTCCTATCTCGACCAGCGCGGACGCTGGCAGGGGTTCTTCGTCGATTACTGCCGGGCGCTCGCCGCCGCCGTTCTGGGCGATGCGCGCAAGGTCCGCTTCATGCCGGTTGCCTCGAACAAGCGCTTCACGATCGTGCAGACGGGCGAAGCCGACGTCCTGTCGCGGACGACCACATGGACGCTGACGCGCGACACCGATCTCGGGGTGAATTTCGTCGGCATCATGTATTATGACGGGCAGAGCTTCCTTGTGCCGAAACGCTCGGGCGTGCGGCTTCCGGCGGATCTCGACGGCGCGTCGATCTGTATCACCAAGGGGACGACATCCGAACTCAACACCGCCGAATATTTCGAGCGCAAGGGGCTCCGCTTCCAATCGGTCGTCTTCGAGAATCCCGAGGAAGCGAAACTCGCCTTCTTCGCGGGGCGATGCGACGCGATGACCACCGATGCCTTCACGCTGACGGTGATCCGCCTCGCCGATACGGCAACGCCGGGCGATTATGTCGTGCTGCCCGAACGGCTCACCAAGGAACCGGTCGGGCCTGTCGTGCGCAGCGACGACGAGCAATGGTTCGAGATCAACAAATGGGTCCTGAACGCGCTGTTCGCCGCCGAGGAAATGGGAGTCACCCGGGAGAATGCGGCGCGGATGCGTTCAACCTCCCCCGATCCCGAGGTCCGCAAGATGCTGGGCGGCCTGCCGGGATTCGGCAAGTCGCTCGGCCTCGACGATGACTGGGCGTATCGGGCGATCCGGGAGACGGGCAATTATGGCGAAATCTTCGACCGCCACATCACCCCGCTCGGTGTCGAACGCGGGCAGAACAGGCTATACCGGGACGGCGGGCTGATCTTCCCGTTGCCGATGCGATGACCCCCGTTCGGCGACGATCTGCCATCGCCGCGCTGCCCTGGCTGCTTTTGGCGGGAGGGCTGGCGGCAAGCTACGCCTTGTTCATGACACTCACCGACAATCTCGCCGACCGGAATATCCGGACGGGGTTCGGTTTCCTGTTCGACCGGGCGGGCTTTGCGATCGGCGAAACGCTGATCGCATACGCGCCGGGCGACTCCTATGCCGCTGCGTTGTCGGTGGGGCTGCTCAACACGCTCCTGATCTCGGCGCTCGGCATCATTTTCTCGACCCTGTTCGGCCTCGCAATCTGTATGGCGCGCCTGTCGTCCAACTGGCCGTTTGCGAAGCTTTCCGGCCTCTATATCGAACTGGTCCGCAACATCCCGCTGCTGCTCCAGATGTTCGTCTGGTACGCCATATTGCTGTTCGGGTTGCCGGGTCCCGCCGCAGGATCCGTCGGTGCGTTCGATCTCGACAATCGGGGGTTGCATCTCCCCGCACTTGTGCTCTCCGATCCCGGCAGGCTCGCCTTGCTGACCGCGATCATCGCGGTGGCGATCCTCTTCGGCGCCGTCGGGCGCCAGCGCGTTCGGGTGCGCACCGCGCTGGCGCTGGCTGGCATCGCCTCGCTTTCGTTCATCCTGTGGGGCGGGGTCGATCTGCCGCGGGCGGGGCGTTTCGGAACGGTCGGCGGCCTCTCGCTCTCGACCGAATTTCTGACGCTGGTTGCCGGGCTTTCGGTCTACGCTTCGGCCTATCTGGCCGAGATATTCCGCGGCGCCATTCTCGCGGTGCCCGCCGGGCAGCGCGAGGCGGCGAGGGCGCTCGGCCTGTCGCCCGCGCAGACGATGGGACGGATCGTCCTTCCGCAAGCCTTGCGCGTCGCGATACCGCCGATGACGAGCTGGCATCTCAATACGATCAAGAACAGCTCGCTGGGGGTGGCGATCGGATATCCCGAATTTGTTTCGGTCGTCGATACCGTCATCAGCCAGACGGGGCAGGCCATCGAGGGCGTCGGTCTGATTGTGGCGACCTTCCTCCTACTTTCGCTTTCCTTGTCCTTCGTCACCGGCCGCTATGCCCGCCGTCTGGGCTGGAGTGTCGCCGGACAGCCGGGCCGGAGTGCCGAGGCACCCCGTCTTGAACCCTTCCCCTTGCGCCGGATGGCCGACTGGCCCGCATGGATGCGGCGCAATCTGTTCGGGGGCGGAGGGCAGTCTGTCCTGACGCTCGCCATTTTTGTTCTGGCGGCTCTGGCCATCGGCAAGGGGCTGTCGTGGCTGTTGCTCGATGCGACCTTCGCCGGCGGGGCGATCGAATGCCGGTTGGCCAGCGGCGCGTGCTGGCCCTTCCTGCGGGAAAATGCGCGGCTCATCCTGTTCGGCACCTATCCCGAAGCCGAGCAGTGGCGCGCCGCCGCAGCAGCGGCGGTACTGCTGCTGTCCCTCGCGCTGTCCTTCGTCCCGCGCTTTTGGGGCCGTCGCCTCGGGCTGGTCTGGGTCGGCGCTATTCTGGTCGCTGTGCTCTTGTTGCGAGGCGGGTTCGCGGGGCTCGTGCATGTGCCCATGGAAAAATGGAGCGGCCTTCCGGTCACGCTTCTGCTCGCCAGCATCGCGGTGGTCGGCGCATTTCCGCTGGCGATTGTCCTCGCATTCGGTCGCAGGTCGTCGCGGCGCACGCTTCGCTGGGCGAGCACCGCCTTCATCGAGCTCGTTCGCGGAACCCCGCTGATCGGCGTGCTGTTTCTCGCCGCGGTGATGTTCCCGCTGTTCGTTCCCGCCTATCTTTCGATCGACAGCCTGCCGCGTGTCCAGATCGCGCTCCTCTTCTTCACCGCCGCCTATATGGCCGAGGTCATCCGGGGCGGCCTGCTCGCGGTATCGGCCGGGCAGGGCGAGGCCGCGCAGGCGCTCGGCCTGAGCAAATGGCAGGCGCGGCGGCACGTCCTGTTGCCGCAGGCGCTCAAGGTCAGCGTGCCGGGTCTGGTCAACACCTCGATCAGCGAGGTGAAGAATACCACCCTCGTCCTGATCGTCGGCGTCTTCGATGTGTTGCAGACGACGCGCCTTTCCTACGTCGAGGCGCAATGGCGACCCTATTTCGCCGAAGCCTATCTTTTCACCGGGACCATCTTCTTCCTCCTCTGCTTCTCCCTGTCCCGGCTCAGCATGAAGATCGAACGGAAATTATCCTATGCATGAACAAGACCCAGCATCGCCCCGCGAGCGGGCTGAACCCGCCGGGGGCGCCTGGCAGGATCCAACCCGCGCCGTTCACGCCGGCCCGCGCGCGAGCGATCAGCGGGGTCTCATCAATCCTCCCGTCGATCGCGCCTCGACGATCATCTACGACAGCGTCGAAGCCTATATGGATCGCCACCGGGGGCTTTATGACGAGGTCATCTACGGCCTGTATGGCACGCGCACGACCTTTGCGCTCGCTGAGGCCGTCGCCGAGCTCGAGGCCGGCTATGCGACGGTCATCACCTCCTCGGGAACAAGCGCGATCGCGCTCACCCTCACGGCGTTTGCGGGCGCGGGCGATCATCTGCTCGTCGCCGACTGCGTCTATGGGCCGACCCGAAAATTCCTGACCGATGTGCTCGCGCGTTTCGGGGTCGAGGTCGAATATTTCCGGCCCGATATCGGCGCGGAGATAGCTGACCTGTGCCGCAGCAACACCCGCCTCATCTATATGGAGACCCCGGGCTCGCAGACATTCGACATGATCGACGTGCCGGCGATCGCGGCGGTCGCGCGCGGCCGTGGCATTTTGACGGCGGTCGACAACACCTGGGCGACGCCGCTCTTCTTCAAGCCGCTGGCTCATGGCGTCGATGTCTCGCTCGCGTCGGCGACCAAATATCTCTCGGGGCACTCCGATTGCCTGCTCGGCACGATGACCGCGGGCAGCGAGGCCATCTATCGCCACCTCAAGGATGCGGCGGCGCGCTGGGGCAATTGCGCGAGCCCCGACAATTGCTATCTGGTCCACCGGGGCATCCGGACGCTCGACGCGCGTCTCGAGCGCCACCAGCGCACCGCGTCGACCCTGATCGACTGGTTTCTGTGTCAGCCCGAGGTGGTCGCGGTTCGCTATCCGGCTCACCCCGCCGATCCGGGCCACGCGATCTGGAAGCGGGACTTTGCGGGGGCGTCGGGATTGTTCGGCGTCCAGCTCGATCGTCTCTCCCCGCCGGAGACCAGCGCATTCTTCAACAAGTTCTCGCTATTCCAGCTTGGGTCGAGCTGGGGCGGTTTCGAAAGCCTTGCGGTCCCCGCGTGGCCGGCGCCGATCCGCGACTTTCCGAATGGCGAGGCCGAAGGTGCGCTGATTCGTATTCATGCAGGGCTGGAGGCGCCCGACGATCTAATCGCCGATCTCGATGCGGCCTTCGGGCGGGTGCGGATGATGCGGAGCGGAAAGCGGGCGTCATGACGGACGCTTCGATTCCGGCGGCTGTCAGTCTGCGGCAGCTCGAAAAATATTACGGCGGCTATCACGCGCTTCGTTCGATCGACCTCGATATCGCGCCGCGCCAACGCGTTGTGATTTGCGGTCCCTCGGGCTCCGGTAAGTCGACCCTGATCCGCTGCATGAACATGCTCGAAGCGCCGGACGCCGGAGAGGTGCTGATAGAGGGCGTCAGGATAAACCGGGTGTCCCGCGATGCTGCCGCGGCGCTCCGTGCGGTCGGCATGGTTTTTCAGCAGTTTAATCTGTTTCCGCACAAGACGGTGCTCGAAAATTGCACCCTCGCGCCCGTCCTCGTCGGCGGCGTCGCGGTCGAGGATGCCGAGGCGCGGGCCATGTCCTATCTGGACAAGGTCCGGATCGCAGATCAGGCGAGCAAATATCCCGGGCAGCTTTCGGGCGGGCAGCAGCAGCGAGTAGCCATCGCGCGTGCGCTGGCGATGGAACCCCGGATTCTCCTCTTCGACGAACCGACATCGGCGCTCGATCCCGAGATGATCAAGGAGGTGCTCGATGTGATGACAGCGCTGGCCGGCGAGGGGCGGACGATGGTGTGCGTGACGCACGAGATGGGATTCGCGCGCGAGGCAGCCGATCGCATTCTTTTCATGGACCAGGGGCAAATTGTCGAGGACGCGAGGCCGTCCGACTTTTTTGCGGCTCCCAAAAGCGAACGCGCACAGACATTCCTTGAACAGATACTTTCGCACTGAGCAGTCGCTTGTGAGCGGCCCCGAATGGCTTCGATCTGCGTCCCCTGTCATTTCATGAGCAAGTCGAAGGGGAAGGCGGTCGGCTCCTTGCGCGAATGGGCCGGACCCTGCAAAAAAATTTCAAAATCGATGAGGGGTGAGGCGTCGGCATGCGTATTAGACAAGTATGATGCGCGCCGAATTTGGCATTTAACTAATTGATATATTTCGATAAATTCCTGTTGACCTGTATATACATTTAATGCTCTCTGAGGGAAATCGGCCAACCAACAGGGGGTTTCGCTATGATGATCAGAACATTTTTGCTCGCCAGCGTCGCGGCAGTCGCGGTCTTGGCAACGCCGGCACTTGCGCAGGACGAATCGTCAGGGCAGCCGCCCCTGGCCACCGACGCGCCGAATGGTTCGGACATCGTCGTGACGGGTTCACGCATCCGCCGCCAGGACCTCGCGGGCGTCGGACCCGCCACGGTCGTCTCGGCTGAGCAGATCGAGAATACCGGGATCGTCAACATCGAAACGGTATTGCAGCGCCTTCCCGCCAATGCAGGCTTTGCGGGCAACCAGACCTCGGCCTATTGGACAAGCAACGGCTATGGCACGGCGCAGGTGAACTTGCGCGGGCTTGGCATCAAGCGCACGCTCGTGCTGCTTAATGGTCGCCGTCTCGTGGCAGGCGGCACCGGCGCGAACTCGTCGCCGGACCTGAACATGATCCCGGTCGTAGCGCTGGCACGTACCGACGTGCTGAAGGACGGCGCGTCGGCAATTTATGGCGCGGACGCGATGGCGGGTGTTGTCAACCTGGTCACCCGGACCGATTATGAAGGTCTTGGCCTGAGCGCGCGCTATGGCATCACGGGCGAGGGCGACGGTTCCGATTTTTCCGCCGACCTGATCTGGGGCATCCGCAATGATCGTGGTGGTGTCATGATCGCCGCGACGTATCAGAAGACCAGCGCGGTCAATATGGCGACGCGCGCGCCCTGTTCGCTCGCTGAGGTCACGCCAGGTTCGCTATCGTGCGTCAACAGTGCCTCGACGATCGGCGGCCGCGCCGTGTTGCCCAACGGGCAACAAATCAACTTCAATCAAACTCCCGGCGGCGATGGCGACTTCTTCGAGCCGTACAGCGCGGCGAAGCATAATTTCAATTCGGCGCCCTTCCTCAACGCGGTCAGCCCCGTCGAACGCATCAGCACGGCCTTCTTCGTCGACTATGACCTCAGCGACAGCATCGAGGCTTTCGGCGAGTTTCTCTATACATTCCGCAAATCCAATCAGATTGCGACGCCGGGCACGCTCCGCAACCTGTCCATTTCGGCGAGTAATCCGACCAACCCAACCGGGCAGGACATCGTGCTCATCCAGCGCCGGCTTGCCGAACCAGGGCCGCGTCAATTCTTCCAGGAAACTGATACCTGGCAGGGTACGTTCGGCCTGCGCGGAAAATTGTCCAACGATTGGGCGTGGGAAGTCGCGGGGGCATTCGGACGCAACACGGCGATCGACGGATCGACCAACATCGCCAACCTCGAACGCATTCGCAACTCGATCGACCCGAGCAAGTGCAGCGTGACGGTTGGAGCTGCGATCCCCTGCGCTGACTATCTGGGCGCCGGCGACCTGACCCCCGAGGTTCTCGACTATATCCTTTTCACCTCGCGCGATCGCGGCGGCAACGAACTGGCGACGGTCACCGCCGATCTCAACGGCAGCCTGTTCAACCTTCCAGCTGGCCCCGTCTCCTTTGCGACAGGGGTCGTCTATCGCAAGGAAAAGGGCTGGCGCGATCCCGATCCGCTGACCGTGCTCGGTATTGCCAACACGAACCAGCAGGATCCGATTTCGGGTTCGACCACGGCGAAGGAAGCCTATCTCGAGCTGTCCGTGCCGATTCTCGCGGGCAAGCCTTTCTTCGAGGCGCTGACGCTGGACGGCGCGGTGCGCTATTCGGACTATAATCTGTTCGGCAGCGACTGGAATTACAAGGCCAGCCTCGACTGGATGATCAGCGACAGCTTCCGCCTGCGCGGGACCTATGGCACCGGCTTCCGCATTCCCAACGTGCCCGAACTTTACGGCGGCGTATCGGAAGGCAATCTGACCACCACCGATCCCTGTTCGCGCTATTCGACGAGCGGTAATGCGACGCTGATCGCCAATTGCCAGGCGTCGGGTGTTCCCGCCAACTATGTGCAGCTCGGCACGACGATCCTCACCACGGTCGGCGGCAACGAGAATCTGAAACCCGAAAGCTCGACGACCTGGACCGTCGGCACGGTGATCTCGCCCAAAGGGCTGGTTCCCGGTCTGTCGCTGACGGCCGACTGGTTCGACATCAAGATCAAGGATGCGATTCGCGCCATCCCCGGATCGACCAAGCTGTCGATATGTTATGCGAGCCAGAATCTGTCGCACCCTTTCTGCGACGATTTCACGCGCAGCCCGCTGACGGGCGAAGTGACCTTCCTATCCGCGCAGCCGATCAATACAGGGCGCGAGGAGATGAATGGCCTCGATCTGGGGCTCGTCTATGCGGGCGGCATCGGCAGCGTGAACATCTCGCTCGACGTCAACCTGACTTATCTCAACAAATATGTCGTTCTGCCGTTCCCCGGCGGCGACCCGATCGATTTCGACGGCTTCATCGGCGGCGGCAATGGCGGCTATCCCAAATGGCGCGGCTATGGCGTGCTGACCGCCGAGAAGGATGGCGTCAGCGCCACCTGGTCGACCCAATGGATCGGCAAGGCGACCGACTTCAATGCGGCGCCCGGCGAAATCGGCTACAGCACGCCGAACGTCTTCTACCACAATCTCCAGGTCGCCTTCGAGATTGACGAGAAGACGCGCTTCCAGGTCGGCGTCGACAATGTCTTCGATCGCAAGGCGCCCTATATCCAGAGCTTCACCGATGCGAACACCGACACGATGACCTACGATCTGCTCGGACGGCGCTTCTATGTCGGTTTCCGCACCGCCTTCTGAGGAACCAGGAGATGGCGATACGTTGGCCGCTGCTCGTTCGGCGAACGCATAAATGGCTGGCGCTGGTCGTGGGTGTCCAGGCTTTGCTCTGGACGTTGACCGGCTTCTACATGGTGGTCGTTCACATCGACACCATCCACGGCGATCATCTGGTGCGCTCCCCGGTGGCCCAGCCCTTCGACCTCGATGGCCTCGCAGCGCCGTCGAAGGTCGTCGCGGCCGCGCCGGGGGTGTCCGAAATCCGTCTCCAGCGCTTTTTCGGCCAACCGGTCTGGCGCGCCGAGACCCCTGAAGGCGCGCGCCTGTTCGACGCGCGTTCGGGTGCGCCGCTGCCTGCCCTGACCGAGTCCCAGGTCCGCGAACAGGCACGGCGCATCTACACGGGTGACGGCAAGATCGTCTCGGTGCGACTTTTGACCGAGGCACCTCAGGAAATGCAGGCGCGCAAGCCACCATATTGGCAGGTCGAGTTCGAAGGCTGGAACCGGCCGACGCTCTATCTGTCGCCGGCGACGGGTGAGCTCATCTCGCGCCGCCACGCGCTGTGGCGCGTTTTCGACTTCGCGTGGATGCTGCATATTATGGACTATGACGAGCGGACCGACGTCAACAATCCGCTGCTCCGCGTCGCGGCCTGGAGCGCCTTTGCGATGGCGCTCTCCGGCGCTTGGCTGCTGATCTGGTCTTTCAAACGCCGCAAAAGGAAGCAGGCATGAAACGCATCCGGCTGACCCCGCTCTTTTTCCGGCGTATCCATAAATGGGTGGGGCTGATCCTCGGTCTGCAGTTCCTGCTCTGGGCGCTCAGCGGTTCGGTGATGGCGCTGCTCGACAAGGACAAGGTCGGAGGGCACGGCGGCGGCATGTCGCACGCGCACGCGCTGCCCGCCGGCGAATATTTCGATGTCGCCGCCCTACCGCGCGGCGAACCCGTCACTGGCGTGGTTCTGCGCGATCTCGGTGCGCGGCCGGTCTATGAGGTCCGCGCCGCCGGGGGCACACGCCTTGTCGATGCGACGAGCGGCGAGGATATTCGGGTCGACGAGCAGGTCGCCCGCGATGTCGCGGCGATGATGAACGAGGCGCCGATCCGCAACGTAAGTGTGCTCGCCAAACCCAATCTTGAATCGCGCGACCATGAAGGCGCGATGTGGCGCGTCGATTTCGCGGACGCCGAAAACAGCAGTGCCTATGTTTCGCTCGACACCGCCCGTTTCCTGGTGATGCGTGGCGATACCTGGCGGACATGGGACTTCTTCTGGATGCTCCACAATATGGATTATATCAACCGGAAGAGCTTCAATCATCCGCTGATCATCTTCGTCGCCTTCGGCGTACTCTGGCTTTCCGGAACCGGCTTCTACCTGCTGTTCAAAAGCTTCAGTCGCGCCGATTTCCGCTGGCTACGCCGTCGCAAACCTGTGGTTGTCGCTCGAACCAGCTGATCGGCGTCAATCGTCGATCGAGAAGGCGGCCGACAGTTCGAACCGGGTGCCGGGGTGTGTCAGCCAGGCATGCGACACGAGACGCGACCGGCTCCATGTCCGGCGCGTCATCTGGAGTACCGGTTCGCTCGCGGACAGCCCTAACATGCCGCGCATTCGTTCGTCGGGCATCGTCGCACAGACACGGTGCTCGACCCGTTCGAGCGGCGCGATGCACGTCAGATATTCGTTCGGTGTCATCCGTGTGAAGTCGAGCGTGCCATAATCGGGCGCGATCGACGCGAGGACGAAACGCTCCTCGATCTGAATCGGGAATTCGGCCTCGTGATGGACGATGATCGAATGGAATAATTTGGTCCCTACCGAAACTTCGAGCAGCGCCGCCGTGTCGACATTGGCGCGCTCTTCCCGGTTCTGGATCACGCGGGCACGATAGGCATGACCTCGCTCGCGGATTTCCTCGGCGATGTTGCGGATTTCGATCATCTGGCCGATCGGCCTCGGCTCCGCGATGAACGAGCCACTTCCAGCGCGCCGCACGACAACTCCGGCAGCCTGTAGCTCGCGGAGAGCACGATTCGCCGTCATGCGCGAAACGTCGAATTGTTGAACTAGTTCTGCTTCCGAGGGAACACGGTCGCCTGGTTGGAGGCGACCATCGCGAACGGCGTCGGAAATACTCTGCTTGATAACAACGTAGCGTGGTGTCGATTCATCACCGGCATGGTCGAGGGAAGGCATTGCCTCTCGGGGCTTGGGCATTGAAACTTTGGGCTTCCGAGTGGGCGAAGGACTCATAGGTCGTCTATACAACTTCACGGTTTCCCAGCTAGTTAAAAGAGAAGGCTGCCAATCGTCGATGTCGCAACGAAATGACGAGCGTCCTTGTCCGCTCGTCGAGCGCAGCGGCGTGCTCCTTTTTTTCAAAGAAACCTGGCTCGGCAAAGGTGGCCGGGGAACATCGCGATGGCAAAATCAGGCCGGCTGCTCCCTGTGTCTGTTTCGTCGACCGGCTCATAGGCTGCTTCTAATATATTGCTGGTCTGGGCGACCACATACCCGCCGGCTGAGAAGCCTATGACACCAATCTTATGGGGACCGATCTTGAGTTCGTCGGCGCGCGAGCGGACCAGGCGGATCGCACGCTGCGCGTCCTGTGGTGCATGGAGGTGCTTGATGGGCCGCTTTACATTGCCGCTAGCACCAATCCGCGGAGCGGTTTGTGTACCGGCCAATTGAGTTGAGAAGACAGTGAGACTAGTTGGAGGCATGGATGATATATCGGGCAACGAGCGGCCATCTGTTCGCGCTGGCAGTGCCCGCGAAGTATTTGCGGCCTTCCTGAAGCTCGGGGTGACGTCGATTGGTGGGCCGATTGCACATCTGGGCTATTTTCGTGACGAGCTTGTCATCCGTCGTCGCTGGATCGACGACAGCGGTTTTGCCGAGTTGCTGGCGCTCTGTCAGTTCCTTCCTGGCCCCGCCGCGGCGGCGGGGATGCTGGTTCTGGCGTCGCCTGTGACGCAGATCGGATTCATTGCGCTTGGCGCTCTTTCCGGGCTGCTTGTTTGCACGCCGAAAGTCCGGTCCAGCATAGGGAATGGCGGGTGGATTCCGACGCGCAGAGCCAGTTTCCTGATGCTGACGGGGGCTGCCACTATTCTTCTCCTTCTCCCGGTTGCCGGGCGGGGCGGCTCGCTCTTCGAGCTTGCGGGTATTTTCTATCGCGCCGGGGCGCTCGTATTTGGGGGCGGTCACGTCGTTCTGCCGTTGCTCCACGCTGAACTGGTCCCGGGTTTCGTGGACGATACGGCTTTCCTGACCGGTTATGGCGCGGCGCAGGCTCTGCCAGGACCATTGTTCGCACTGTCGGCCTATCTCGGAGCCGTCGGCTCACCGGATGCGCCACTCGCAGGCGGACTGATCGCCATCGTCGCAATTTTTCTGCCAGGGCTGTTGCTCGTCGCGGGCGCGTTGCCGTTTCGCGCGGCGATCGCAAAAAATGCTCGCGCGCAGGCCGCGATCATGGGGGTCAATGCGGTCGTCGTCGGCATTCTGGCGGCCGCGCTTTATGACCCGCTCTGGACGTCCGGCGTAAAATCTTTCGCCGATGCTCTAATAGTGCGCGTCGGATTGCTGATTGTGCTGCGATTTCGCTGCCCTCCGCTCGCGCTCGTTGCTGGGACCGTTGGAGCCGCGCTGGCACTTGCAGTCATATAGTTGCGATACATAATCTCGGACGCGAATCTGGCGCGAACAAGCTCGGAGATGAAATAATGGGGATGGCGCATCCCTGCGGTACGAATGGCGGTTGATGGCTGCTCGGCATTTTACCCAGCTGTGCCGGCATCATCCGGTCTCGCAAAAGATGCGAGATTTGCCGCCGGACCAGATGATTTTGCGCTGGATCTATCGCTCCCTGTAATCGGGCAGCAACGGCGCGTCTGCGGCAATCGGATGCCGCTCGAGATCCACTATCAATGCCTTCATCTTATCAATTTCCCGAACCTGCGCCTCGATGATGCCATCGGCGAGCTTGCGGACCCTGGGATCGCGAATCTTCGCCCGTTCGCTGGTCATGATGGCGATCGAATGATGCGGGATCATCGCCTTCATGTAGGAAACATCGTCGACGGTTTGCTGGCTGCGAACGAGCCATAACGAGGTTGCGAAGACGATCAGGCTGGCGGCCACGATGATCGCATTCATTCGGCGGTTATTGTACATCGACCACATGAAGCCAAGCATGATGATGGCCATCACGGCGCCCATATAGACCGCCATCCAGGTTCTCGTCTGGCTGTAGTAAATATGATCGAGTGCGTAGCTGTTCAGATACATCAGGCCGAACATGACAATGGTCGACGTCGCGATCATCGCCGCAAACCGGCCGTAGCTCGATCCATGCTTTTTCATGTCGCCGTTCATGGCTCTTGCTCCTTTCGTATGATGCGGCAAAGCAATTCCGATTGCGGGTTATGGAATGAATGCCGGACGACCGAACTCTGTTCCCTTTCGGCGATCATTCTTCACCGCGAGTCGCGTCCTGGTGGGCCAGTTCTCGATCCGCGAAGTTCTTCCAAATGCTGACCGATCTTGCCGGATTCCAGTCTGAACACTGACGGATGGCTAGTGGCCAATGGCTGTGATCCTGGCGCATCTCGTTTACAACGAGAGGGGTGACCAATGAGTAAGGGCATTTATCTCATTCGAGGAGTCGGCGGCGGACCTGCTCCTTTTCAGCGTGGCGTTTACGCTGCCAGATCAGTGGTTCGAAGCATTGCTGCGCCGCGACGGAGCAGGCGATCGATTTCGTTCGACGTCCGCTGCACAGCCAACTTCAGAGCTTCGTCGATGTGGACATAGTCTTGCGTGACATTCTGCGACGCATGGCCGAGCATGGCGCGGATCGTAAGTTCGGAAAAACCAAGATCGCCGGCGACGCTGCCGAACGTGTGCCGAAGCGTATGCGGAGTGACGCCCTTTATTCCCGCAAGACCGCAAACCCGTTTGAGGCATTCGCTAACGGCGGTGAAGGGCCCGCTTCCCACTGCCGATGGAAACATGTGGGGATTGCCGGCAATGCCGGCTTGCGCGACGAGTACTCGGATCGCGGCAGGCCCGATGGCGCGAATTTGCGCGCCGCCTTTCGTGTCCGGAAAGGCCACATATCCACGATCTGCATGTAGCCAGTCGTGATGCATAGCCTGCGCTTCCTGTCGGCGATATCCAGTCAGCAGCAAGGTTCGCAACACGCCGAGCGCAACCGGATTCTCGCCATTGATCTCGGCGTAGGCAATCGCCTTCCCGAGCAATTCGAGTTCCGTGACGCTAAGCCGCCGCGTCTTCTTTTTCCCGGCAAGCTTTCTTGCGCCATGCGTCGGGTGAACCTCCAGCAGGCCCTTGTGCTTGGCATGCGCGATAATCGCCTGAAGAGTGCCAACGCACCGCCCGGCAACACCGGGGCCACCGGTCGCTTTGCCGCCACGTCCTCCGGTTCGCGGCTTCGCGGTCTTTCCGTTCTTCACGTCTGTCTGCATCTGCTCGACATCTGCGATCTTCAGATGCTTGACCACGCGCTTTCCGAGCAAGGGAATGATGTGGGTCCGAATACGACTATCGTCCATGTCGAGCGATGAAGACTTAATGGGAAGGTTCTTCCGGCCGAGAATGTTTCCGGCGCGGGCTTCCGTGATATACCAATCACACATCTCCGCGACCGTCATCGCATTGCGCGACTGACGAGCGTCATCGGCCGGATCTTGTCCGACTATGACGGCGGCCAGTTTGAGCCGGGCCAGATCGCGCGCCTGTTCAACCGTGAGAACGCCGAAACGGCCGAGGTTCATCCGGCGCTGAATGCCCTCTGCATTGCGGTATTGAACGATGAAGGTCTTCAGGCCCGATGGGAGAACGCGAAGTCCGAATCCTTTAATCTCGGTGTCCCAATAGATGAGCTGTTTCGAGGCCGGCGAAATGACCGCGTCGATCGTGCGTTTTGTCAACTTGCTCGTCGGCATGCTATTAATCCCCTTGCTGACAAAATCTCGGATCGAGCCATTGTCAGCAAATTGTCAGCGCTGTACGGTGTTTCAGCGGCTAGGCGAGGATAGGGCGTCGTAGGATAGATATCAAGAAAAGAAGCAATTATAGGGCGATAGCGTAGAAAAAGAAGAAGCCGAAGCGAATCGCGTTCAAGTTGCCAAGGTTGGGGTCGAGGGTTCGAATCCCTTCGCCCGCTCCATTCTTCGCTGACATCGGAATTTCAACGGCGGGCCGGTCAGGCCCACGCTTCGCGGTACAGCGCCTCGATGGTCGCGGTGTCGGGGATGCGGGGATTGTTGCCCGGCGATCCCGATGCGAGCGCTTGTTCGGCCATCAGGGGCAGCAATTCGCTCCAGCGCGCTTCGTCGATGCCATAGCTTTTGGGGGTGGGGACCGCGAGGTCGCGGTTGACGTCTCGTAGCGCTTCGACCAGCCGCGCCACGGCCGCCTGGTCGCCTTCGCCCTCTGCCGCGAGCCCCATCGCGCGCGCGCAGTCGGCATAGCGCGGCAGCGCCGCCGGTGCCGACCAGGCGGTGACGGCGGGGAGCAACATCGCGTTCGACAGGCCGTGCGCGACATGGAAATGCGCGCCGATCGGGCGACTCATGCCATGGACCAAGGCGACCGAGGCGTTCGAAAAGGCGATTCCGGCCTGCAGCGACCCCGCCATCATCGCCTCGCGCGCGGCGCGATTGCCGGGTTCGGCGCAGGCGGTACGCAAATTGGGCCAGATCGCACGCATCGCGGCGAGCGCCATGCCGTCCGAGAAAGGATTGGCGAGCCGCGACACGTAAGCCTCGATAGCGTGCGTCAGCGCGTCGATCCCGGTGTCGGCGGTGAGGCGCAGCGGCTTGGTCAGGGTGAGCTCATAGTCGACGATCGCGATGGTCGGCAGATAGGCGAGGCCCGCGCACAGCATCTTTTCGTCATTGGTCTCGTCGGTGATGACCGTCACGCGGGTCGCTTCGGATCCGGTGCCGGCGGTGGTCGGGATCGCGACGATGGGCAGGGCGGGGGCATCTTCCTGATGCGGCACCTTGCGCGCGCGCATCGTGCCGCCGCGTACGGCGAGCACAGCCACCGCCTTCGCTGTATCGATGGGACTGCCGCCGCCGAGCGCGATCACACAGTCATGCGCGCCTTCGGCGACAAAGCCGTGCGCCGCCTCGACCGATGCGACCGTGGGGTCGGAGATGACGTCGCAATAGGCGCGCGCCGCAATCCCTGCGTCGTCAAGGATCGCGAGCAGCCGCTCGAGCGTGCCGTTTTGCGCCAGGAAGGGGTCGGTCAGGATCGCCGGAGCGGCGAGGCCGAACTGGGCGAGCGCCGCCGGCAGCTCGGCGATCGTGCCGCCGCCGATGCGGATCGACCGCGGCAGGAAGATCGAGGCCATGGTCATGCTCCTTCGCGCCGCAGCGTCAAAACAGGCCCGGCAATTCGCGCTGCGCGGCGCGGGGGTCGGCCGGCATCAGCATCTCCGGCGCGGCCGGTGCGGCGGCGAAGCTGCGCGCGGCGATGCCGGCGGATGCGCTTGCGATGTGCGCCGCGCAGCTTTGTCCCGACAGGAAATCGATTGCGGCGCGTACCGATGCCTCGCGCACGTCGCCGAGCGGATAATCGAGATCGTCCGCGGCCGCACAGCTGTTCGCTATCTTGGGCGCCAACCCGGTAAAATAGTCGCTCGGCCCGCTCGCATTGCCCGTCGAAAAGGCGATCACGCGCATCCGCTCGTCGCATTCACTTTTGTCGAGCGCGATCTGGCCCACCGGCTTGCCATAGGTGTTGCTGCCGACGAGCGTCATATTGGTGCCGAGCCAGGGCAGCATGCCGTTGATGACGAGTTCGCTCGCCGACGCAGTCGATCCGGTGCCGATGAAGGCGATGCGCGTCGGCGCGATCGACTGCGTGGTCGGCGTGAAATTGTGGGTCTCATCGTTCGCGGATTTCGACGCGCGAAAGCTGGTTCGCGAAAAGACGTCGCTTGCCGCGCGGTTGCGGCCGAGCAGGTCCCCGAACAACTCTGCGGTCGCCACAAGGCCGCCGCCATTGTAGCGCAGATCGACCACGACATTGGTGATCCCTTGGCTGCGGAAATTCAGAAAAGCGTCCTTCAACTGATCATTGGCCGAGCTGATGAAGGTCCGCAGATTGATATAGCCATAGCTCTGGCCGCCTTCGGTGATCACCTTGGCGCCATAGCGGTCGGACACGGGGTCGATATTATAGTCGGCCTTGGTGACGCTGACATCGCGGGTGCCGCCAGCATCGCTGATCCGCAGCAGGCGCGTAACGCCCGGATCGCTTGGCCCCAGGGCATTGGTGATGCCCGCGGTCCCTTCGCTCGCGACGATGTCGGCGACGCTGCGCAGATTGGCGGCGCTGGTCCCGATCGCCAATATCTGCGTGCCGCGATCGATCCCGGCGGCGAGGGCGGGGGCGCCTTCATAGGCTTCGGCGATAATCACGCGCTGGGTCGAGGGATCGTAAGTCAGGCGGACGCCCAAACCGGCGCTCGACCCGCTGCTATAATAGGCCTCTTCTTCGGCGATCGAGGTGACGTAAGTGAAATAGCGATCCTTGCTCTGCGCTCGCGCAGGCGCCACCAGCGCGTCGATATAATCCTGCACCGTCGAATAGCTGGCCGGATTGACGTTCGTCGCGACATCGTTCGGGAAGAGATACCATTCGTCGATCACCGACTTGGCAAAGGACTGCTGTGCCGACAGACCGCAGCTTGCGGGCGTGGGGGTCGGGCTGGGTGTCGGGGTGACCGTTACCGGCCCGCTCCCCGCCGTGCTGCTACCTCCTCCTCCGCCGCACGAGGCAAGCATCAGCGCCGCCATCGTCAATGCGGTCAGCGGCACCCTCGGTTTCGCCATGTCCCTACTCCCCTTCGTCATGCTCCGGCGCGCTATCGCCGCGTCCTTTGAATCCTTGCGCGATCACATATAGCTCGGGCGACCCCTTGCGGCTTGCAGGCGGCTTGGCATGTTTCACGCTCGCGAAATTCTGCTTGAGCAGCATCAGCAATTCGCGGTCGGCGCCTCCGGCGAACACCTTGGCGACGAAGGCACCGCCGGGCAACAGCGTCTGGACCGCAAAATCGGCGGCCGTCTCGGCGAGAGCGATAGTACGCAGATGGTCGGTCTGCGGGTGGCCGACGGTGTTGGCCGCCATGTCCGATATCACGAGGTCGGGCGCACTGCCGAGCGCCTCGATCAGCGCGTCGGGGGCAGCATCGTCCATGAAATCCATCTCGAGGATCACAACGCCTTCGATCGGTTCGCAGGCGAGCAGGTCGATACCGGCGACGCGCGCGCGGGGGTTGGCCTTGCGTACCACCTGCGACCAGCCGCCAGGCGTGATGCCCAGATCGACAACCGCACGCGCCTTCTTGAGAAAGCCGAATTTGTCGTCGAGCTCGATCAGCTTGTACGCGGCGCGCGACCGATAGCCTTCGGCCTGCGCGCGCCGCACATAAGGGTCGTTGAGCTGACGCTGCAACCAGCGCGTCGAGGATGCGGTGCGCCGACGCGCGGTCTTGACGCGCTCGTGCAGTCCGCCGCGCCCGCTTCCGCCCCCGCCTCCGCCCTTGCGTCCGCTCATTTGCGATACTCGCGCCGGGTGACTGGAATGTCGCGCCCCTGCATCGCCAGCGTGCGCAATATCCCTTCGCGAATACCGCGATCGGCAACGCCGACGCGCAATGCGGGCCACAGATCGATGATGCTTTCAAGGATCGCGCAGCCCGCGACGACCAGATCGGCGCGTTCGCGGCCGATGCACGCGATTTCGGCACGGTCGTCGAGGCTCGCCTCGGCGAGCCGGCGGCTGATGTCGCGCATTGCGTCGGTGGGAACGACCAGCCCGTCGACCGCGCGCCGATCGTACCGAGGCAGATCAAGAAAGACGCTCGCCAGGGTCGTTACCGTGCCGCTCGTGCCGAGCAAACGCAGCGGCTGGCCTTCGTAGCACTTCACCCGTTCGGCGAAACCGGCGAAGGCCTCGCGCGTCACCGCGCGCATATGGGCATAGCTCGCCTGTCGGGCCGAGAGATTATCCTCAGCTGGCGGCGCATGTTCGGTCAGCGAGACGACGCCCCACGGCACGCTGATCCAGTCGCGGATCGCAACATCATGGTCGGATATATCGACGTGCATCAGCTCGGTCGAACCGCCCCCGATGTCGAAGATCAGCGCCGGACCGTCGCCGGGTTCCATCAGATTGTGGCAACCCAGCGCGGCAAGTCGCGCTTCCTCGGCGGCGGAGATGATGTCGAGTACGATACCGGTTTCGCGGCGCACCCGGTCGGCCAGCTCGACCCCGTTGGCGGCGCGGCGGCATGCCTCGGTCGCCACCGCGCGCGATAGGGTGACATGGCGGCGGCGCAGCTTGTCGGCACAGATGGCGAGCGCGGCGACGGTGCGGTCCATCGCGGCTTCGCTGATCCGGCCGGTGCTGTGCAGCCCTTCGCCGAGGCGCACGATACGCGAAAAAGCGTCGATGACGACCAGTTCGCCCTCCTGCGGGCGCGCGATCAGCAAACGGCAATTATTGGTGCCAAGGTCGATGGCGGCATAGCTGCGCGGCCGTACGACCGGCACGGGCCGCGGGGGCGGTGCCGTCTTGTTTCGTCCTTTTGCCGCCTGTCCTGACCGCGGCGGTCGGCCCGATGGCGCTGCCATTTGCCGCATGATTTAAATGACCTGTCTCAACTCACCCACCCGCGATCAGCCGCGGGTGTGCACTTGGGACCGAACCTAGGCGCGGCCCGCCGCGATGGCAAGGCGCATGGCGCAGCAAAACCCCGCCCGGCGCGGGGCCGGACGGGGCAAGGGAGACTGTTTTTTGTTGGGGCTCGGGCCTGCCTTAGCGACGGCAGCCGTCATTGCCCTTGTCGATGGCGCGGCCGGCGATGGCGCCGACGGCGCCGCCGATGATCGTGCCGACGGTGCGGTCGCCACGGCCGGCGATTTCATGGCCTGCGAGGCCGCCCGCGATCGCGCCGATGATGGTGCCGCCGGTGCCATTGTCGCACTGGCGATAATTGCGGCGGTCGTAGCGACGATCGTAGCGGCGGTCGGCTCGATAGTCGCGGCGGTCATAGCGGCGCTCGTAACGGTCGTGGCGACGGTCGTCGCGACCATAGCCGCTGTAATAGGTGCCATAGCTGCCGTCGTAATAGCCCTGCTGGGCGGCGGCCGGCGTCGCCACGCCCAGCGTCGCGGTCGACATCAGGGCGGCGAGGGAGAGCGTCATCATCTTTTTCATCGTCTTTCTCCTTCAATCTCTTGCGTCTGCCCGGTGCGGGCGGTGGGTCGATGAAAGGGTTTTGCCCGATTCGTCTTGAGGGAAGCCTGAACGCCATTGTTGGCATTTGTTCAGCTTCGCGCGCCGGACACCGGGCTTGCCTGCGAGGAAGGTTCGGGCCTATCGCCGCGGCGATGCGCCGCCTTCTCTCCGCCGCCGCCATCTTCCTTTTGCTTGGCCCGCTGCCCGGAACCGAGCAGCGGCTGCGTGTCATGGACCGCACCTCGCAACGGATCGAGGCGCGGCCCCTGGTCTATCCGGCGGGGCAGACCGGAACGCTGCGCTTCGTGCGCGGCTGGCAGCTCGTCAGCCCCAATGCCATGTTCGGCGGCTTTTCCGCGCTGGCGCTGACCGGCCCCGACCGGTTTCAGTTAGCCGGGGATAACGGCGTCCTGGTCCGCATGACCCTGACCGAAGACGGCCGGCCGCGCGCCGCGCACATCGGCACGATTCCGTCACCGGCCGGGCCGTCCCCGACCGGCGGCGAGCGCAACAAATCGCAGCGCGACGTCGAATCGATGCTGGTCGACCCGCTAAGCGGCCGGACCTGGCTGGCGCTCGAAGGGCTCAATCAGGTCTGGCGGCTCGATCCGGCGCTGACGAAGATCGAATCGCGCCGCGCCTTGCCCGAACCGGCCTGGCCGTCGAACAGCGGGCCGGAGGCGATGGCACGGTTGGCCGACGGCCGGACCCTGATCTTTTCCGAAGACGCGCACCGCGATCCGCGGGGACGAGAGGCGCTGCTCTACACGGGCGACCCGGCCGCACCGGGGCCGGCGCCGCTGCGCTTCTTCTATGAGGCAGAAGGAAAGGGGCTGGTCAGCGATGCCGCGCCGCTACCCGACGGCCGAGTTCTGCTCGTTCACCGGCGGCTGGGCCTCTCCCCGATCTTCACGACGATCCTCGCGATCGTCGACCCCGCCGATATTGCGAAGGACGCTGTCGTCCGGTCGATGGCGATCGGTCAGGTTCCGGCGCCGCTCGCCGACAATTATGAAGGGGCGGCCGTTATGCGGAGGGATGGCCGCACGTTCGTCTGGCTCGTCGCGGACAATAATTTCAACGCCTGGCAGCGCAGCCTGCTCGTCGAATTCGAACTCGTCGACCTGCCGGGCAGCAAAAAGGCCGCGCGGTAAACCGGCGGCCTTTTGTCGCAGCACGTCGAAGGACGAATCAGGCGGCCTTTTCGGCCAGCTTCTTCGCGACTTCCTTCTTGATCTTGCGGGCGTTGTCCGAAAGCAGATTGTCGCCGGTCTTCATCAGCCAGTTGTCGAGGCCGCCATTATGTTCAACCGAACGCAGGCCGTGGGTCGACACGCGCAGCTTCACGCCCTTGCCGAGCGCGTCCGACAGCAGCGTCACATTCTGCAGGTTGGGCAGGAAGGTACGCTTGGTCTTGTTGTTGGCGTGGCTGACATTGTGGCCAACCTGGCGGCCCTTGCCGGTCAGTTCGCAAATGCGCGACATCGTCTTCTTCCTCACAAAATCTGGGCGGCGTGCCGGTTGGCGCGAAAGGCGCCGAAGGGACCGGGTGGGCCGGGAAAGGCGCGCGCTTATCGGCTTGCCGGAGATTCGTCAAGCGATTAGCGGTAGGAAATGCCCTCTTTCCCCCTTCCCGAACCCATGCGCCGCGCGCTCGACCTTGCCCGGATCGCCGCAGATTGGGGCGAAGTGCCGGTCGGTGCGGTCGTCGTCAAGGACGGTGCGATCGTGGCCGAAGGCCATAACCGCCCGCGCGAATCGCACGATCCCACCGCGCATGCGGAGATTGTGGCGATTCGGGCGGCCGCGGCGAAGCTCGGCAACGAGCGGCTCGACGGCTGCGACCTCTATGTCACGCTGGAACCCTGCGCGATGTGCGCGGGTGCCATCGCCCATGCTCGCATCGCGCGCCTCTATTATGGCGCCGACGATCCGAAGGGCGGGGCGGTCGCGCATGGTCCGCGCGTCTTCGCGCAGCCGACGATCCATCATCGCCCCGAAATCTACGACGGGATCGGTGCCGGTGAAGCGGCGATGTTGCTCCGCGATTTCTTCGCGGCGCGTCGCTGACCGTCAGAGCCCCAGCAATTGATCGACCCATTGCGGTACCAGCTGCGTTGCCGGTCCCTGCCGCGCCTCGTCGAACCAATAGCTGCCCTGGCTCGGCTCCATATTGAGCTCGAGCGTGCGGGCACCCGCCTGCCGCGCCTCGCGCACGAAACCCGCGGCGGGATAGACCGCGCCGGAGGTGCCGATCGAAACGAACAGGTCGGCGCGGTTGATGGCGCGATATATGTCGTCCATCCTATAGGGCATCTCGCCGAACCACACGACGTCGGGGCGCAGATAGCCGACCAGGCCGCACGCCGGGCAGGCGGGCCGGTCGATCAACGTGCCGGACCATGGGCTGCGTCGGTCGCACGCGGTGCACCACGCGTTCAGATGTTCGCCGTGCATGTGAATCAACCGCTTCGCGCCCGCGCGCTCGTGCAGATCGTCGACATTTTGCGTGACGATCAGCAACTCGCCGGGCCAATGCGCGTCGAGCCGTGCCAGCGCAACATGGGCGGCGTTGGGCTGTTTGGTCTGGATCGCGGCGCGGCGCGCATCGTAAAAGCGGTGGACCAGATCGGGATCGCGGACGAAAGCTTCGGGCGTCGCCACATCCTCGACCCGATGCTGTTCCCAAAGCCCGCCGCCGTCACGGAAGGTGTCGATACCACTTTCGGCCGACACGCCCGCGCCGGTCAGGATCACGATGTTATGGACGCCGCTCATGCGGCCTCTCTATCGAGACGCAGTGGCGGCTTCATCCTTTTTCATCAATCCGGCCCGTGCCGGGCGAGCCGCGCCTCGACTTTGCGCGATCGGAAGCGCTAAGGGGGATGGGGTAAGGGGACGCGTCATGACGAGCATCGGCATCATCGGCAGTCAGGGACGGATGGGCGTCGCGCTCGCCGCCGCGATTTCGGAGGCGGGGCAGCGCAGCTGCGGCGTCGACAAGGGCGGCGATGTCGCACGGCTCGTTGCCGCCGCCGATGTGCTCGTCGATTTCTCGTCGCCGGGGGCGCTGGAGGCGACGCTCGACGCCTGCATTACCGCAAGGAAGCCCATCGTCATCGGCACGACGGGGCTTGAGGAGCGTCACCATTATCTGATCGACGATGCCGCGAAGGATATCGCGGTGCTCCAGACGGGCAATACTTCGCTTGGCGTCACGCTGCTTGCGCATCTGGTGCGCGAGGCGGCGGCGCGGCTCGACGCCGATTGGGATATCGAGGTGTTGGAAATGCATCACCGGATGAAGGTCGATTCGCCGAGCGGCACCGCCCTGCTGCTTGGTCAGGCAGCCGCCGAGGGGCGCGGCATCAGCCTCGACCGCTGCTCCGAACGTGGCCGCGATGGCGTCACCGGGGCGCGTGGCCATGGCAAGATCGGCTTCGCATCGCTGCGCGGCGGGACCATCGCCGGCGACCATGATGTCATCTTCGCCGGGCCGGAGGAAATGATCACTCTGTCGCATCGCGCCGAAAACCGCATGATCTTCGCGCGCGGCGCGGTGCGGGCGGCGCTGTGGCTGATCCACCAGCCGCCGGGTCGCTACACGATGCCGCAGGTGCTCGGCCTCTGAACGGGCTTGCGGCGCGCCGATTTCGGCGTATTGCTCTCCTAATACGGCATCGCTGCCAAAGTTGAGGGGAGATATCGCGATGAACCCAGCCGCAGAAACCGCGGGCTACATCGACAGCCTCGGGCCGCAGGCGCTGGCGAAGGCGGCCGCCTATACGCACGGCAATCACTGGCTGCTCTTGTGGGGCTTGCTCGTCGCGGCGGCCGTGACCCTGCTTTTCGTGCGGCTGCGGGTTCTCGATCGCATCGATACGCGTCTGGCGCGGCGCGGCTGGGCACTGCGGACCTGGGTGCTGTGCGCGGTCTTCTTCCTGCTTTCGGCGCTCGTCACTCTGCCGTGGGACATTTACACCGGCTGGATTCGCGAGACCGCCTATGATCGCACCAGCCAGCCGCTCGGCGACTGGCTCGGTCAGGCGGCGATCTCGACCGTCATCACCGCGCTGCTCGGCGGGCTCTTCTTCCTCGGCGTCTATGCGCTGATCCGGCGCACGGGCAAGCGCTGGTGGATCTGGTCGGGCGGGCTGGCGGCGATCGCCATTTCGGCGTTTCTGCTCGTCGCGCCGATCGCGATCGAGCCTTTGTTCAACAAATATACACCGGTTCCCGATGGGCCGGTGCGCGATGCGCTCGTCGAGATGGCGGCAAAGGCCGACATACCCGCTGACCGTATCTATATGTTCGATGGATCGCGCCAATCGAACAATTTCACCGCCAATGTCTCGGGCATCGGTCATTCGGCGCGCATCGCGATCTCGGACGTTGCGATCGGCAAGGCCTCGCTCGACGAGGTGCGCGCGGTGACGGGGCACGAGATCGGCCATTATGTGCTCGGCCATATCTGGCGCATGGTTTTCGTCTTTGCGGCGCTCGCGGTGCTGCTTTTCTTTTTGGCCGACCGGCTCTTTCCGCGCCTCGCACGGCTGTTCGGCAGCGATGCCGAGATCGGCGATCCGCGCGGCTTTCCTGTGCTGATTTTCTTCCTGTCGCTGTTCGGCCTCGTCACCCTGCCGATCACTAACACGCTCATCCGCATCGACGAGAGCGAGGCCGACCTTTATTCGCTCAAGACCGAAAACCGGCCCGATGCGCTTGCCACCGCGCTCGTCAAGACCGCCGAATATCGCAACCCGCGCCCCGGCGCGGTCGAGGAGACGATCTTTTACGACCATCCTTCGGTCGAACGGCGCGTGCGCGTCGCGATGGACTGGAAGGCGGCGCACCCGCCCGCGGCCGAATGAAGAAGGCCGACATCTTCGAATTCTATCGCCGCCTTGCCGAACTCAACCCGAGTCCGGAAACCGAACTGGAATTTGGCAACACGTACCAGCTGCTCGTCGCGGTGGTGCTGTCGGCGCAGGCGACCGATGTCGGGGTGAACAAGGCGACGCGGCGACTGTTTCAGGACGTGAAGACCCCGCAGCAGATGGTCGACCTTGGCGAAGACGGCCTCAAACAGCACATCAAGACGATCGGGCTGTTCAACGCGAAGGCGAAGAATGTCATCGCGCTCAGCGAAATTCTCGTCCGCGACCATGGCGGCGAAGTGCCCGCCGACCGCGATACGCTGGTCGAATTGCCCGGCGTGGGGCGCAAGACCGCCAATGTCGTCATGAACTGCGCCTTCGGGGCGGAAACCTTTGCGGTCGACACGCACATTTTCCGCGTCGGCAACCGCACCGGCCTTGCGCCCGGCAAGACGCCTCTCGCGGTCGAAAAAAAGCTCGACAAGGAAACGCCGCAGCCCTTTCGCGTCGGCGCGCACCACTGGCTGATTCTGCACGGTCGTTATATCTGCAAGGCGCGCACCCCCGAATGCTGGCGCTGCCCCGTTGCCGATCTGTGCCGTTACAAGCCCAAGACGCCCGCCCCGAAGGGCTGGCAGGCTCCCTGATAGCGCGTCCGCCGGGCGGTCAGGCGACCGGCCCGACGCGCGGATCGGGATCGAGCCGTATCCGCGGCAATGCGCGGCCACTCAGCTTCGCGAACAGGCGCGGGACGAGGGCGTGGCGCTGCGCCCAGGCCCAATAGGCCTGATAGGCGGGATCGCCGAGCAGATGCTTTTCCTCGGTCTTGGCGCGCCAGTAATAGACGCCGCTGACCGCCGCGAGCAGGATGGTGTTGCGCACCGCGTCGGCGGCGCTGCCAGATGTGACGAGGAAGGGCAGCGAGCCGATCCACCAGCTCAGATTCTTCGACACATAGGCGGGGTGCCGCGTGAAGGCATAGGGGCCGTGGGTGATGACGCCGCGGTGGGTCAGGTTCGAAAAGCGGATGCCGAACGCCATCGTCGCCCAGGCGTAGATGCCGACCAGAAATACCAGCGCCACGCCCCACAATGTCATCAGCGTGTCGTGCCCCTGAAGCCAATAGCCCCAGTCGGACCCGTTCACCGTATAATCGAGCGGCCCGCCGTTCATCAGAATGAAGGGCGGGTAGCAGACGAGCGCCGCGACCCACGCCATGCCATAGGGATTGGCGGTGCGGATATGCGCGTCGAGCGGCTTGAGGGTCAGGATATAGCCGACGGTCGCGACATGGACATCGACCAGATAGAGCAGGTTGATCGTCCAGATGCCGGTCATATAGGGATTGGCGAGGACGTCGCGCATCGGCACGCTGGCCAGTGACGAGAAATTGCCCGGCACGATCGACAGCATGAAGGCGGTGAAGAACCCCTTCACCGCCCAGGCGCGCAGATGATGCGCGATCGCGCGCCCATCGACGGGCTGGGCGCGGCCCGACTGGCGCGGCGCGATCAGCCAGCGTCCGAACTGGTAACAGCCGTCGCGCGGTTCGACCATGCGGCGGTCGAGCCACAGCATATAGGGCACCGATACGAGCAGCAGCCACGGCACCACCCGTTCGAGCAGGTCCATCGAGAAGGCGTAATTGCCCTCCCAATAATAGCGCATCACGGCATAGAATCCGGCGATCAGCGCCCAGGTCGTCCACAGCCCGGCGATCTTGGTCAGGCTGATGTCGACCGTCTCGCGCCACGGGCGGCGCAGCGACCAGTCGATGCCGGTCGACGGATTGCGGTGCACCTTGTCGACGAACAGCGACCACAGCACCATCGGAACGCCGCAGGCAAGGACGCTGGCGATCGCCGAATTGGGGCCGTTCATCGGCCCGCGCTGTCCCCAGTCGACGCCCAGATAGGCCGCGATTTCGGGCGCGTAGCGCGCGATCAGCAGATAGGAAAACAGGCCCAGGATACCGACGATCCCGACCCCGGCGCTGACCGCCGATCGGGGGCGCGAAGCGGGCGCTTCGATGGCGTCAGCCGCCGTCTCGGCGGCCGCCGGAACGGCAAGATCGGGCATATGGGTCACCCCCTCGTCCTAGGCCGAAATGGTAAGCAAGCCGTCAACGATAATCCCCGATTCGCGGCGAAAATGCCGCCCGATCGATCATAGTTGCGACGGTTTGACACCGTTCACCGCGAGTCAGGTTCGATTCAACCCGACTCGGCCGCTGAAGAGTCGCGATGCCCCGCCGGCGCTGGTAAAGGCCCCACCAAGTCGGGGCGGAGGGCTCCATCAGAACAACAAGACGGGGTCGTAGCTTGTCTTCCCAATCGACGGGTCTGCGCCATTGGCGCCAGCGTTTTAATGCGCTGTTCCAGGACCATGAAATCTTCATTCGCACGCACGGCCATGTCCGGTTTCTGCGTATCAGCGCCGTTTGGCAAAAGCGCGTTGCGCTGATCGCTGGCGCGGTGCTGCTCGCTTGGGCTGCGATTACGCTCGCCGTGTTCGTCAACCAGCTGCTCACCGCCGACGAGCGCGCCGAAGTCGCGCAGAAGCAGGCGGCTGCCGCGGCTGCCGAGCAGCGCATCGCGCGCTATCGCGACCGCGTCGGCGAAATCGCCGCCGACCTCGACGAGCGGCAAAAGCAGCTCGAACAGTGGCAGCAGGATTATTTCGGCAACGAAGCGCTGCCCGCGCCGGCGAAGGCGGCCGATGGTGCAAAAGCCGACGGCGACGCCGCGACGCCGCTCAAGACCAGCGCCATCGATCCGCGCCTGCCCCCCGAAGCACAGGCGCTCGCGCGCATCGAGGCGCGGCAGGA
Source organism: Sphingopyxis sp. P1IMeth2 (assembly GCF_900185685.1). NCBI lineage: Bacteria > Pseudomonadati > Pseudomonadota > Alphaproteobacteria > Sphingomonadales > Sphingopyxidaceae > Sphingopyxis > Sphingopyxis sp. P1IMeth2. The sequence goes on along the minus strand of NZ_FYAT01000001.1, from coordinate 457,441 downwards.
GGCCTTTTCGTCGCGCCTGCTCGCCGCGGTCAACGCCCGCGCCGCCAAGGCCGAAAGCGCGGTCGCCAAGCTCGGGCTCGATCCGCGCGCGCTCGTTCGCGACGCCTCGTCGGGTCGTGGTGGTCCGCTCATCCCCTTCCAGCGCCGCGGCGGCAATGCGGGCGCGCTCGGCACCAGCTTCGCCGCGCTCGAAGGCGCGCTGTTCCGTATGGAAGTGTTCGAACGCACCCTCGTCGCGATTCCTTCGGGTCAGCCGGCGCATGTGCTGATGCTCTCATCGAGCTATGGCTATCGCAGCGATCCCTTCACCGGCGCCGGTGCGATGCACGCGGGGCTCGATTTCCCGGGGCCGATCGGCGCGCCGATCCTCGCCGCCGCGCCCGGGCGTGTCAGCTTCGTCGGCCAGAAGTCGGGCTATGGCAATGTCGTCGAGGTCGATCATGGTCAGGGTATCCTGACCCGCTACGCCCATTTGTCGGGTTTCAACGCCAAAGTGGGCGACCGCGTCACCGCGGGGCAGCAGATCGCCCGCATGGGCAGCACCGGCCGCTCGACCGGCAGCCATTTGCATTTCGAAGTCCGTTTGAACGGGGTCGCGGTCAATCCGCGGCGTTTTCTGGAGGCCAAAGCCGATGTTCTCAAAGTCAAAGACGACGCCCGACAGCGGGTCGGCGCCCTCGCTTCCGCCGGTGCCCGCTAAGATGGCGACCGGCGCCCGTCATACCACTTTCTCGATCATCGGGTCGGATGTGGTCATCACCGGCAATGTGTCGGCCAGTGTCGACCTGCACGTCGACGGCAAGATCGAGGGCGACTTGAAATGCGCCAACCTCGTCCAGGGCGAGGCGAGCGAGATCAAGGGCGGTGTCGTCGCCGAGACCGCTAAGCTTGCGGGTCTGGTCGACGGGTCGATCGAGGCCAAGACGCTGATCATCCACGCCAGCGCGCGGATCACCGGCGACGTGACCTACGAAACGATCACGATCGAAAATGGCGGCAAGGTCGACGGCAAGCTGTCGCACCGCCGCGCGGGTGCGGCCAAGGCGCCTCCGGCGCTCGAAGTCGTCGGCGAAAAGCCGGCCTCGTTCGGCGCCTGACCGACCGCGATTTTCCGGTCGGCACGATGGTGTGCTGGCAATGGGGCCGCGGCGAAGGTCGCGGCGTGATCGCCGAGCGCTTCGACCGCCGCGTCGAACGCACGATCAAGGGTAGCCGGATCGTGCGCAACGGGAGCGCGGGGAATCCCGCCTATCTGATCGAAATGCTCGACGGGCGCTGCGTGCTCAAGCTTGCGAGTGAACTCGCGCCGGCTTGACCGCGGGCGGCGATTGGGGGGCAGGGGGGATCTGCCCAACTTCGGGTCTTGCGCGCCCCCGCGCAGACGCCATAGTCGCGAACCATGCGCACCCTTACCGCTCCGCTCGCCCTCGCCGCCGCCTTGCTGGCCGCCGCGCCCGTCCATGCCAAACCCGCCGATGCGGGTACCGCGAAAAAGATCCTGATCGACAGCGTCGCGATCCCGACCGTCGCGGGACGCGGCAAGGTGCCCGAACTTGCGGCCTATTATGCCGAGGTGCTGAAGGCGGCGGGCTATGCCGACAGCGACATCGTCATCACCCCGATGGGCGAAACCGCGACCTTCGCCGCCACGCTGCAGGGAACGACGAAGGAAAAGCCGATCCTGCTGCTCGGCCATATGGATGTCGTCGAGGCCGACGCGAAGGACTGGACGCGCGATCCGTTCGTGCCGGTCGAGGAGAATGGCTATATTTTCGGGCGCGGGTCGGAGGACAATAAATTCGACGTCGCGATGATGGTCGCCACCATGGCGCAGCTCAGGAAGGACGGCTTCAAGCCCAAGCGCTCGATCATCCTGCTGCTGTCGGGCGACGAGGAAACGTCGATGATGACGACGCGTGCGCTCGCCGCCAAATATAAGGGCGCCGAACTCGCGCTCAACGGCGACGGCGGCGGCGGCCTGATCGGTGAAGACGGCAAGGCGCAATATTACGCTCTGCAGGCCGGCGAAAAAACCTATGCCGACTTCACGCTGGAGGTCACGAACCCCGGCGGTCACAGCTCGCGCCCGTCGCCGACCAATGCCATCGTTCAATTGTCGAATGCACTCGCCAAGGTGGGCGCCCATCATTTCAAGCCGCAGCAGAACGAACTGACCAAGGTCGGTATGCCGATTGTTGCCGATCAGGTCGGCGGTGCGATCGGCGCAGCGCTCAAGACCTTTGCCGGAAACCCCGCCGACGCGGCGGCGATCGCGACGATTACCGCCGATCCTGAATATGTCGGCCAGATCGGCACCACCTGCGTCCCGACGCTGGTCAACGGCGGTCACGCCGAAAACGCCCTGCCGCAGCGGGCGACCGCCAATATCAACTGCCGCATCTTCCCTGGCGTGCCTGTCGAGGCGGTGCGCGCCGAACTCGAACGCGTGATCGCCGACCCCGCGGTGGCGGTGAAGCCCGATCCCGACGCGAGCGCGAGCGACGCCTCGCCGCTGCGCCCCGATGTCATGGCGGCGGTGACGAAGGCCGTCCATGGGCGCTTCCCGGGCCTGCCGATCATACCGTCGATGAGCGCAGGGGCGACCGACAGCTATCATTTCCGTATGCTGGGCGTTCCGAGCTATGGCGTCGCGGGTCTGTTTTCGAAGGCGAGCGACAGCTACGCGCACGGGCTCAACGAGAGGGTGCCGGTCAACGCCATTCCCGGCGCGCTTGCGCATTGGGACAGCCTGCTGCGCGACCTGGCGAAATAATCGTCCGAACCTATGCCGTCGCCCCCGCCCGCGCGGGGGCGACGATTATATGAGCGCCGCCACCGCCCGCTCGACCATCGCCGCCGCCGCATCGGCGCCGAAGCTGCTCGCGTCGAGCGACAGTTCGAGCCACAGCCCGTCGACCATGGCGGTAAGCAGGATCGCGAGCTGGTCGGGGTCGCGCGCGCCGCACGGCGCGAGCAGGTCGCGCAGCCGGGCGCGATAACCGGCATAGCTATCGGCATGGATGGCCGCCATGCGCGCATCGCTGCGCGCGAGCGCCCAGAACGCGGTCCACGCGCCGAGCAATTGCGGGTCGGTCACCGGCGGGCGGAAGCTGGCAGTCAGATAGGCGGTCAGCCGCGTGTGCGGATCGGGGCCCGCCGCGTCGGTGGCGGCGGCGAAGACCGCATCCATCCGGTCGCTCGTCGCCTGATAGGCTGCGGCGATCAGATCGTCGATGCCGCCGAAATAATGGCGCAGCAACCCGGGCGACACGCCCGCCTTCGCGCAGATCGCGCGGACGCTCGTTCCCGCCAGCCCAAGCTCGGCAAGACATGCCGCGGTCGCGTCGATCAGGTCGGCCCGGCGGGCGTCGGCACTTTCGCGCGTAAAGGCTTGGCGAGCGGCGGTCATATTGTTATACATGTGTATAACAAGGAACGAGCCATGGCAACTGCACCCCTTCGCGATTCGCATCCCGATCCGCTCGACGGCTGGTCGCTCCCGGCCTGGACCTATAGCGACCCCGATTTCTACGCCGCCGAAATGGCGCGCATCTTCCGCCCGAGCTGGCAGGTCGTCTGTCATGACAGCGACATTCCCGCGGCGGGCGACTGGCACAGCATCGATTATTGCGGCGAAAGCGTGATCGTCGTGCGCGGCGCCGACCGCGTCGTGCGCGCCTTCACCAACGTCTGCCGCCACCGCGGGTCGCGGCTGGTCGACGGCGCGGCGGGCTGCGCGAAGAAGCTCGTTTGCCCCTATCACGCCTGGACCTACGAACTCGACGGGCGACTCTCGGGCGTTCCCGATTCGGCGAGCTATCCGACGCTCGACAAGGAAAAGGCGGGGCTCGCGCCCGTCGGCCTCGAACAATGGCGCGGCTTCTGGTTCGTGCGGCTGGAGGAGGACGGCGGCCCGTCGGTCGCCGCGATGATGGCGCCCTATGAAGCGATGGTCGAACCCTATCGTTTCGCGGAACTCGGCGCATTGGGGCGCGTCACGCTGCGCCCGCGCGATGTGAACTGGAAGAATGTCGGCGACAATTATTCGGACGGCCTGCACATTCCCGTCGCCCACCCCGGCCTGACGCGATTGTTCGGAAAAAGCTATGGCGTCGAAGTCGAAGATCGCGTCGATCGCATGTGGGGCGACCTCGCCGACCGACCGTCGGCGAACTGGTCCGAGCGGCTCTATCAGCGGTTGCTGCCGCCGGTCCCGCACCTGCCGCAAGCGAACCAGCGGCACTGGCTCTATTTCAAGCTGTGGCCCAATGTCGCCTTCGACATCTACCCCGATCAGGTCGATTTCATGCAGTGGCTGCCGACCGGCCCGACGAGCTGCCTGATCCGCGAAATCAGTTACGTGCTTCCCGATGCCCGCCGCGAGATGAAGGCCGCGCGCTATTTGAACTGGCGCATCAATCGTCAGGTCAATGCCGAAGATACGGCGCTGATCACCCGCGTCCAGCAGGGCATGCAATCGCAAAGTTTCCAGATGGGACCGCTCAGCGACAAGGAAGTCTGCCTCAAGCATTTCTGTGCCCGGATGCGCGCGATCATCCCCGAAGCGCGGCTGGAGCAGGCGCCGGCGGCGGGGTGGAGCCGCGCTTGACCGGCACGGCGCCCGTGGTGATCGTCGGCGGCGGTCCCGCCGGGATGGTCGCGGGGCTGCTCTTCGCGCGCGCCGGGGTGGCGGTGACGGTGCTCGAAAAGCACGCCGACTTTTTTCGCGATTTTCGCGGCGACACGGTGCACCCCTCGACGCTCGATCTGTTCGACGACATCGGCCTGCTTGGCGCGCTGCTCGCGCTTCCGCATGCCGCGATCGACACGATGACGCTCGACCTGCTCGGGCGCCGCTACACGATCGCGACGCTCAAGCATCTGCCCGTTGCCGCACCCTTTGTCGCGATGATGCCGCAATGGGATCTGCTCGACTTCATCGCGCGCGAAGGCCGCAAATATCCCACCTTCGACCTGCGCATGTCGACCGAAGCGACGGGATTGCGCCACGATGCCGCCGGCCGCGTCGACGGCGTCACCCTGGCGAGCGGTGAAACGCTGCCCGCGCGCCTTGTCATCGCCGCGGACGGGCGCCGCTCGGTGCTGCGCGATGCCGCCAGGCTGCCGCTCGACGATCTTGGCGCACCGATGGATGTGCTATGGTTCCGGGTGCCGATGCCGGCGGATCTGGACATGACCGAAGTCCCGCTCGGTACGATCGACAAAGGCGGCATGGTCGTCGCGATACCGCGCGGCGATTATTGGCAGTGCGCGCAGATCATCGAAAAGGGCGGCTTCGCGGCGGTCGAGGCGCGCGGTATCGCGGCCTTTCGTGAGACAATCGTTTCGATAGCGCCGGGCCTCGCCGCCGGGATCGACGCGATCGGCGGCTTCGAAGACGTCAAGCTGCTGTCGGTCGCGCTCGATCGGCTGACCCGCTGGTGGCAGCCCGGATTGCTCGCGATCGGCGATGCCGCGCACGCCATGTCGCCCGTCGGCGGCGTCGGGATCAACCTTGCGGTGCAGGATGCAGTGGCCGCCGCGAACATCCTTGCGGTGCCGCTCGTCGCCGGCGCCGACCCCGATCCCTTGCTCGCGCGGGTGCAGGACCGCCGATGGAAGCCCACGACAAAGATGCAGGCGCTGCAGCGTTTTGCGCACCGGCGCGTCGTCGAACCTGTGCTGCGCGGCAAGATCGATCATGTACCGCTCGCGATCCGCCTGCTCGACCATATCCCGCTGCTGCGCCGGATTCCCGGCCGCATACTCGGCCTCGGCTTCGGGCGGCAGCATGTTCAGTCCCCACTTGCGAAAGATTTTTCATGACCAAAGCCTATGACGCGCTGATCATCGGCGCCGGCCACAACGGCCTTGTCTGCGCCTTTTATCTTGCCAAGGCGGGGCTGAAGGTCCGTATCGTGGAGGCGCGCGACGTCGTCGGCGGCGCCGCTGTGACCGAGGAATTCGCGCCGGGCTTCCGCAATTCGGTCGCGAGCTATACGGTCAGCCTACTGCAGCCGAAGGTGATCGCCGACATGAAGTTCGCCGATCATGGCTATCGCGTGATCGAACGGCCGATCAGCAATTTCCTGCCGCAGGAGGATGGGGGCTATCTCAAACTCGGCGCCGGGCTCGAACGCACGCAGGCCGAGTTCCGCAAGTTCAGCGCCCGCGATGCCGAGGTGCTGCCGCAATATTATGACGCGCTCGAAAATGTCGCCGAACTGCTCCGCGATCTTGCGCTGCGCGTCCCGCCCAATGTCGGCGAAGGCATGCGCACGCTGCTCGACGGCGCGCGGCAGGGGCGGCGCTTCGCGACGCTCAGCCTCGAACAGCAGCGCGATGTGCTCGACCTGTTCACCAAGTCGGCGCGTACAATGCTCGACAGCTGGTTCGAGAGCGAGGCGGTCAAGGCCGCCTTCGGCTTCGATGCCGTCGTCGGCAACTATGCCAGCCCCGACACGCCGGGCAGCGCCTATGTCCTCCTCCACCATGTCTTCGGCGAGGTGAACGGCAAGAAGGGGGCGTGGGGCCACAGCGTCGGCGGCATGGGCAAGATCACCGAGATCATGGCCAAGGTCTGCCGCGATCATGGCGTCGAAATCAGCCTCGAAAGCCCGGTAGCGAAAGTGCTCGTCGACGGCGGCAAGGCCGTGGGGGTCAAGCTCGTCGGCGGCGAGGAGATTGCAGCGGCGCGGGTGATCGCCAATGTCGGACCCAAGCTGCTTTACGAACGGATGATGGACGCGGGCGACCTGCCTGCCGATTTCGAACGCCGGATCAAGGGTTTCAAGGCAGGCAGCGGCACCTTCCGGATGAATGTCGCGCTGTCCGAACTCCCCAGATTCACCTGCCTCCCCGAACCGGGCGAGCATCACCAGTCGGGGATCATCCTCGCGCCGACGCTCGACTATATGGACCGCGCCTTTCTGGATGCGAAGCGCGACGGCTGGTCGAAGGAACCGATCGTTGAGATGCTCATCCCCTCGACCGTCGATGACAGCCTTGCCCCTGAAGGCTGCCATGTCGCCAGCCTCTTCTGCCAGCAGTTCGCACCCGAATTGCCGGACGGGCGCGACTGGGACGATGAGGAGGAAGCCGCGGCCGATTGCATCATCGACACGGTCGAAAAGCATGCGCCGGGCTTCCGCGCCAGCATCGTCGGGCAGACGCGCCTCAGCCCCAAGGGTCTCGAACGCAAGTTCGGGCTGGTCGGCGGCGACATCATGCACGGCAATATGAGCCTCGATCAACTCTGGTCGGCGCGGCCGGTGCTTGGCAATGGCGGCTATCGCGGGCCGGTGAAGGGGCTCTACATGTGCGGGGCGGGAACGCACCCGGGGGGCGGCGTCACCGGCGCGCCGGGGCATAATGCGGCGCAGGTGATCCTGCGCGACCGCGGTCTATTCGCGCCCCGCTGGCGCTGAGGCCGCGCCCCCGCGGCGCCGCATCAGCAGATAGATGGGTAGCCCCGCCGCGGTCATCGCGACGCTCCACAGGCTCGCCTCGATCCCGGCGCCGTAGAAGGCCCAGCAGCTGTAGCCGAAGCCGACGAGGGTCAGCGCTGCAAAGCCCGGCGAGACGCGCAGGCTGCCCGCCTGTTCGAGCCGCAGCGCCGACAGGCTGCCGACGACATAAAGAATGATCGCGGTCGAAGTGGTGATGAGCACCATGAAGGTGAAAAGTTCGGCGAGGCCACGCGAATAATTGGCATAGACGACGATGCTCGCGAGCAGGCTCGACGCGATCTGCGCCATTTGCGGCGACCCGAAACGATTGTCGCGCCCGAAAAGGGAAGGGAGCAGGCCGCGATGGGCGAGGTCGCGCGGAATCTCGCCCTGCAGCATCACGAATCCGTTGAGCGCGCCGAGCGCGGCGATCGCGGCAAAGACCGCGACGATATCACCCGCCAGCGGGCTGACCAGCGTTCCGAAAAAGGTCGCATAGGCGGCGTTCGACTGTTGCAGCGTTTCGACGGGCAGCAGCATGGTGACCGCGGTGCAGGACAGGAGATAGAGGAGGCCGGTCGCCGCGGCACCGATCAGTGTGGCGCGCGGGATCATCCGCTCGGGATCGCGCACCCGGTCGCCAACGACGGCGGCGCTTTCGAAGCCGAGCAGCGCGAACAGCGTCAGCGTCGCCGCGCCGCTCACTGCCGACAGGCTGACCGGCTGGGTATGCGCCATCCCTGCGGCATGGCTTTCGCCGGTACCGAGCAGCCAAGCCGCGACCAGCACCGCGCCGATCACCGGCACCAGCTTCAACAGCAGTGTGATGATCTGCGTCTCGCCCGCGCGGCGGATGCCCGACAGGTTGATGAGCGTGAACAGCCACAGGAAGCCGATCGCGACCAGCGCGGGCAGCTGCCCCTTGTCGCCCAGCCTGGGGATGACGATCGAAAGATTGCTGACCGCCGCGACGGCGAGCGTCGCATTCGCCGTCCAGCAACTGATCCAGTAGCTCCAGGCGACGGTGAATCCCGTGCCGGGGCCGAAGGCTGCATTGGCATAGGTGAACGTCGCGCTGCCGCCGGGCAATCGCCGCGCAAGCCGCGCAAAGACGATGGCGAGGCACAGGGTGCCGGTGATCGTCACGCCCCAGCCGATGACCGCGTTCAAGCCGAGCGGCGCCAGGTCCCGGGGCAGGAGGAACACCCCCGACCCGATCATATTGCCCATGACGAGCGCGACGCACATGGCGAGACCGAGCTTCTGCCCGGCCTCGCCCTGTTGCTGTGCGGGGTTCGTCACCCGGTCAGAATTCCTTGCTGACCTTGATCCCGATCAGTCGCGGCCTGATCGGCGTGTCGTAGAATACCCCGCCGGTGCCGGTCAGCCCGTCGGGATCGCCGCAGGTGGTTTCGAGGCACTGGACACCCGTATTGATGATGCCGTTGCTGTCGAACAAATTGGTCGCGAACAGTTCGGCCTTCCAATCCTCTCCCTTCACGCCGATGCTGATATCGGCGGTGGTATAGGATTTAAGCGTTCCCTTGAGCGCATTTTCAAAGATGCGAAGGTCGCTGCGCCGCTTGCCGATATGGTTGAGCGCGAACTGGACATGCCCGCCCAGGCCGCCGATCGGAAATTCGTAGCGCGTGACCAGATTGCCCTTGAACTTCGGCGTCACCGGAAGCTGCGTTCCCGACGGGGCGAGCAGCGCATTGGTCGCGCCGTCACTGCCGGGCAGGGTGCAGTCGAAACTGCTGTTTGCGATCAGGCAGAAATCCCGGCGAATCTGTGCATCATTGTAGCTCATCCCGGCGTTGATCGAGAAGCCGCCCTCGCGATAGCCGAGGTCGAGTTCGATGCCGCGAATGCGCGCTACGCCCGCGTTGCGGATTTCGGTCAGACCGTTGAGCCCGAGGAAGGAAAGCTGAATGTCTTTCCAGTCCTCCTGATAGATGGCGCCGTTGAAGCGCACCGGACCCCAGTTGGTCTTCCAGCCGAACTCATAATTGTCGAGCGTGTCCGGACCATAGGGCGGCAGGGTGCCGCGGCGGTTGATCCCGCCGGGACGGAAGCCGCGCGACCAGGTGCCATAGATCAAGGCATTGTCGCTGAGCTTGTACGTCAGGTTCAGCTTGTGAATGAAGCCGGTGTCCTTGGTCCGTTTGTCGAGGTTGGTACAGGGCGATCCGGCAACGATCGCCGGACCGAAGCAGGCGGCGACGCCGGTTCGGCTCGATACGCCCGCCGAATAGCCGAAGAAGCCGACCAGGCTGTTGTCGAACTTGTACAGACGGCCGCCGCCGGTCAGCGTCAGCTTGTCGGTGATGTCGTAGCTGAGCTCGCCGAACGCGGCATAGTCGCGGTCGACGCGGAACTGCTTAGTCAGCCAGATGTCGCTGGCCGTGCCGGGCACCTTCAGATCGTCGGCCAGATTGTCGATGATATAATTCTGTTCGATATTATGGCTCTGGCGCTGCCAGAACACGCCGCCGATAAAGCGGATCGGTGCGTCGGCTGGCGATGCGATGCGCGCCTCGACAAAGCTCTTCTTATAACGGTCGATGCCGTTGATATATTGGTTGGGGCTGATCAGATTGTTCGCATTGTCGCGCAGATAATAGCCCGAACCGTAGAGCGCGTCATAGAAATAGGAATAATCCGAATAGTCGCTCGCGACGTCGGTGCGGCGGCGCAGGTGACCGCCGGTGACGGTCAGATCCCAATTGCCGAGCTTGCCCTCGATCGTCAGGGCCGCCTGCAGCCATTTGTCCTTGCTCCATTCGGGATTGTACTGGACGGTCTGCAGCTGGCCGGTAACGGCGCTCGACCGTTCCTGCGAATAGCTACCGTTCGTCTTCTGGATCTGGCCCATGATCGTCGGACGCAGCGTCCAATTGTCGTCGAGCTCGATCCCGAGCGCGAGGCGCGCGCCATAGGTGTCGGCGTCGTTGTAGTTGTTTTCGACATAGGCCGAATTATTCTGGACGATGCCGCTGGTCGGATAGGTGCGGCTGCCCGGAATATTGTCGATATAGCCAGCATCGTGCCGGTACCAGCCGACGAGGCGCAGCGCCGCGCGCTCGCCGAGCGGCGCGTTGATGAAGCCTTCGGCGACACCGCCGAAATTGCCGTGCGCGACCGAATTGATCTCGGCCCCGATCTCGCCATAGGTGCCGCTGGCGTCGGGCTTGTTGGTGACAAGCTTGATCGTGCCCGCCATCGAACTTGCGCCATACAGCGTGCCCTGCGGCCCGGCGAGTGCCTCGACGCGCGAAAGGTCATAGGCATGGATGTCCAGCGCGCCCTGAATCGTCGTCACCGGCATTTCGTCGAGATAGGTGCCGACGGTCGGCAGTGAGGCCGAATGGTTTGCATTCTCGCCCGACGACACGCCGCGGAAATAGACCTGGGCAAAACCCGGGGCGGCCGTCTGGATCGTTACCGACGGCAGGAATTTGACGACGTCCTGAAATTCCTTGACCTGCAACTCGGCCAGTCTTTCGGTGCCGATCGCGGTGATCGCCATCGGCACGTCCTGCAGATTCTGCTCGCGCTTCGAAGCCGTGACGACGATGTCGTCGCCATTGGCCGGCGTCGTTTGCTGTGCGAGCGCCGTTCCCGACGTGCACAGGATCGTGCTGCCGAGCAGCAGCGCGCTGCCTTTCGCCAACACTGCTGAAACATTCCGCATAGAGACCCCCCTCGATGACAACAATGTGACGGAGAATGACGCGGTGCAGCGCAAGCGCAAGCATTGTCATCGCAACGGCGCGCGCGTTAGTCGAAAATGTCGGCTGCTGTTGCTCAAAGGCAACGAATTTGCGCGCGGCGGGCTAGTCGGCGAGCGGTGGAACCCCTGGATAAGCCTCCAGCACCGGACCGAGCGCCGACTTTAGCGGGTCGAGCCATGCGTCATAGGGGCGCCATTGATCGACGCCGTCGCGGTTGATGGGGCGGCGCACCTGTTCGCTGGATGCGGTACGCACGGCGCGATCATTGGTGTAAAAGGCCAGGCAGGCCTCCTCGAACGGGACGTTCAGATAGGCAAGCATCGCGCGAACCTCGCCCTCCGGATCGTCGAGCAGCGCCTCGTGAATCACGCGGTGAACCCGGCCCGGCTGGACCGCGTCGATATGCGCCATCAGGCGGACATAGTCGCGATAATAGGCGCCGATATCCGCCAGCCCATAGCTGAACGCCTGACCCTTGGCGAAATGCTGGCGAAAGTTCGACCAGCAGCAATCGAGCGGGTGGCGCCGAGCATCGATGACCTTTGCGCCGGGCAGGGTCAGGCGAATGAAGGGCAGGTAAAGCCAGTTGTTCGGAAGCTTGTCGATATAGAAGGGTTTGTCCGTCTTGCGCTGGACTGCAGTGCGCGCCAGAAATTGCCGGCCGAGGTCGGCCAGCGCATCGGAGCGCAGATCGGCCAGTGCTTCGACCCAGCGACGCGGGTCGCCCTTCGCATCGCGCCCGAGGCTAAGCGCCAGCGCCGGAATATCGGGCAATTCCATCGTGCCTTCGATCGCACTATGACTTGCCAGAATTTGCTCGATCAGCGTTGAACCCGCGCGCGGCAGGCCGAGGACGAAAATCGGATCGGGATCGGGCGCGCCCGCACCGGCCATTGCCGCAAAGCGTTCGGCCGGAAAATGGGCGATGATGGCATCGACCGTGGCGCGCGTATCTGCCGGATCATAGCCGAGTTGCGCCGACCGGATCGCATTGCCTGCTGCGTAGTGACGAAAGGCTGCGGCATGATCGCCGGCATCGTCATAGGCCTTGCCAAGCGCGAAGTGCAGATGGAGCCGGTCATCCGCGCGCGCCTCGTCCGTTGGCGCCGCATCGGCGAGCGCAGCTTCCATGGCGGATCGGTCGGCGGCGTCGAACCGAATGGTCTTCAGATTGGCGAGGCTCCACCAGATTTCGCCCAGCCCGGGATCGGTAGCGAGCGCATGGCGGTAGGCCGCGATGCTGTCGTCCTGCCGCCCGACCGTCTTGAGCATATGACCATAGCTCATCCACAATTTGGCGTGGCCGGGAAAGCGGCGGGTCAATTCTTCGTACAGCGCGATCGCTTCGTCATAGCCGCCGATACGGCCGAGGGCGGCGGCCTTCAGATTGGCGTGGGCCGGATTGTCGGGATCGTCGCCGAGCACGGAATCGAGCGCCGCGACGGCTTCCGCAAAGCGATTCTGCTTGTAATAGACCGTCGCCAGATTGGCGCGGGCGGCGCCGAACCCCGGCGCGAGTTCGACCGCCCGCATCAGCAGCTTTTCGGCATCGCCATAACGGCCGATACGCCCGGCGACCTCGGCCAACATGCGGATCGCTGCGACATCGGTGGCGTCGTCGCGCAGGCGCCCGCGTAGCGCGACCTCGGCATCGGGCAGCCGATCTTCGGCAAGGGCGAGCGCCGCTGCGATCATTTCGGGATCGTGGATCGCCGCGCCGACGGCGTCGAGCGATGCCGCCTGCGCCTCATCCTCGCGTCCGAGCGCGCGCAGCGCGTGCGCGGCAAGGCGGTGGGCGGCGGCCGATGTCGGAACAACCTCGATAATCGCCCGTGCCTGCGCCAGCGCCGCGGCAGGCTGACCCGCCAGCAGATGCCGGGCGTTGGCGAGCGCCTGATCGTGCGTGACGGTCGCCAAAACCGCGCGCCTCAGCTCTTGGACCGGGCCTTGGCGATGGCGCGCTTCAGCGTGTCATAGCCGACCTGGCCTTGGAGCAGTTGGTTGCCTATAACCCAGGTCGGAGTCGCGTTGAGTTGGAGCTGGGTCGCGATCGCCAGATTCGCGTCGAGTTCACGCTGGAACAGCGCCTCGTTCGCGGTCGCGTCGGCGCTGCCGTCGGTAACGACGCCCGCGCGCTGTGCCGCCGCGGCGATCGCCGAGGGGTCGAGCGAACTCGCTGCGAACATCGCGTGGTGGAAGGCGTCATACTTACCCTGCCGCGCGGCGGCGAGCGCCATCAGCGCGGCATCGCGGCTTTGCGGCGAGATGATCGGCAATTCGCGGAACACGACCTTCAGCCTTTTGTCCTCGCGGACCAGCCGGTCGACATCGGGCACGCTCGCCCGGCAGAAGCCGCAGGCATAATCGGTGAAGACGACCAGCGTGACGTCGCCGTCGGCATTGCCCGCCCAGGCGCCGGCATAGGGCTTTTCGAGCGCGGGGCGGATCGCGTCGATCGCCTTCGCCATTTCGCGGTCGCGCTGCGCCTCCAGCGCCTCGGGGATGATTTCGGGATTGGCGCGAATATAGTCGCCGACGATCGTCTCGACCTCGCTCTTGCTCATGCCGCCGCCGAAGCGGCTGCCAAGCCAGAAGGTCGCGCCGAGCAGCGCGAGCGCGGCGATGCCGCCGATCAGCAGGGTTCGCGTCGATACGCCGTCCATCATTCCTCCCTGGCGCTGCGGCAGGCGGCCCGCAGTCATCGCCTTGGTCCGCGCGGGCTTGGGCTTGGCCGGGGGCGTGACATGCGGGGTGCGATCATCGTCCGACGCGATTGCTGTTGCCGCTGCCTTGGCCGGCGTTTCCGCCAGCGTCGCGGGGATCGCTTCGCCGGCGAAGAGCGGCAGGTCGCCCGCGTTCCCGGCGTCGGCGGCGCGCGCCTCTGCCTCTTCGCGCGCGAGCAATTGTTCGAGCCCCGAAGGCGGCGGCGCAAGCTCTTCGGCGGCGGGACGCAGCTTGTTCGCGGCGTCGCCGATGCCGTCCTTGCCGGCGCGCGCAACCTGACCTGCGACCTGGCCGATTCCGGCCTTCGTCTTGCCCGCGACTTCGCCGATCCCGCGTCCGGCTTCGCTGGAAATTTTCGCGACCTTGTCGCCCAGCGCCATCTTGCCCCACGCCTCGCCGCTCGCGCTTGCTGCGCTGCGCGCCGCCTTCGCCGATCCGCGTCCGATGGCGCGCGCGGCGCGCGCGGCGCCGCGGCCCGAACGCTGCGCAAGGTCGCGCGTCCGCCGCGGTATCTCCATTGCCTCGACGCGGGCGGGAATATCGGCGCGTTCGCCGACATCGATCGTCCAGTCGGCAAAGGCCGCAGCGCCGTGCCGGATCGCACTCCATAGCCGCGCCGCACCCGCCTTCAGCTGCTCGCCCGTGACGCGCGGATCGCGCGCCGGAGCGGGCTGCGGCGTATAGCGGCCGACGTCGATGCCGACGGGGGGCGCGTCCTTCGGCTTCGCCAGCCCCTCGTCGGCGCGCGGCAGGGGATCGGGCGCCGGCGTCGGGTCGCGCAACCACGGCTGGTAATATTCGTCTTTCTTGTCTGTCACTTGTCGCCCTTGTGCATTCGCGAAATTGCGATGCATCCCCGAATTTCGTCGTGAATCTAGCGCCGTTTGCGCGTCCGTTCTACCTCGGCGCGCGCAACCATCGAAATATCCTGTGCACGAATCCAGTCGGGCGACCCTTGCGGCAGGCCCTGCATCGCCATTTCGGCATTACGCAGCGCGAGCATCGGCTGTCCACCCTCGAGACTGTAGCGTTCCGCCGAGGCGAGCGCGGCGCGCGCCTGATCGCCGCGGTTCGCATAGACAATTCCAAGCTGATACCAGGCAAACGGATTCTCGTTATCGAGCGCGACGGCGGTCTTCAGCACCTTCTCGGCCTCTGGAAAATTGGCCGGATCCTCGGTCGCGATCAACGCATGGCCGAGGGTCGAGGCGATCAGCGGCTGCGATTTCGAGTTGGCGACCGCTTTGCGCAGCGGCGGGATCGCTTCCTTGGGCCGACCGGATTCGAGCAGAACCTGGCCTTCGAGTTCGAGGAAATAAGGGTCTTCGGGATTGGTGGCGATCAGGGCATCGACCTCGTCCAGCGCCTTTTGCGGATAGGCGCTCTTGTGCCAGGCGTAAGCGCGGGCGTAGCGCGCGGGCACGCTCTTGTCGCTTTCGGGATATTTGCGCAGCGTCCGCTCGGGCTCTTCCATATAGCCGAGCAGCTTGGCCTTCACGCGCTGGAAGCGGGCCTCGAGCTGGGGGTCGCTCGGCTTGTCCCACGCCGGATCGACGACATAGACTTCGCGAAGCGCCTGGATGCGATCGCCAGACAGCGGGTGCGTGCGGCTGTAGGCCTGATCATCATCCTGTTTGACGGCATAGCGAAATTCGAGGTTCTGCAGCTTCTTGAAGAAATCGAGGCTGCCCCTGCCGCTGATCCCCGCCTTCGACAGATATTGGGCGCCGGCGGCATCGGCGGTCGCTTCCTGGACCCGGCTGAACGCCAGATATTTGCCGAGTGCGGCCTGCTGCCCTGCCATCATGATGCCCATTCCAGCGTCGCCGCCGCCCGCCGCGATCGCCGCGGCGCCGAGCAGCATACTGAGCAGCGAGATGCCCGTTGCGGTCTTGGCGCCGTCGCTGGCGCGGATTGCGTGGCCGCCCATGATATGGCCGAGCTCGTGGGCGAGTACGCCCTGCACTTCGTTGGCGCTGTCGGCGGTCTCGATCAGGCCGCTAAAGACATAGATGTCCTGACTGCCCGCCACGAACGCGTTGATGCTGCGGTCGCCGAGCAGGTGGACGCGCACCTGTCCGGGACGCAGCCCCGCCGCGACGAGCAGCGGGTCGACCATGTCCTGGAACAGCGCCTCGGTTTCGGCGTCGCGCAGCATCGACTGCGCCATCACCGGCCGCGCGGCAACGGCCACCATGGCGAGGAGCGTCATCAACAGGCGCAGCGCGGCGCGCCAGGCGCCCAGCCGGGCCAGGATGTGGGACGGGGACGGGGCGATCATCGCCGCCTGTCTTGCGCCGCGCGTCTGAACCTCGACTGAAGCCATGGAGACTTATTGGGGCGCCAGCCGCGCGGGCGCAAGGCGAGAGATGGTCGCCGCCGCGGTGACAGTCCAAAAAAGGGGCCCCCGCTTGCACGGGGGCCCATCTTTTTACGCGATGCAGGCGCGTCAGTTGCCGAAGGTGCGCTGCCACCAGCCTCGGCGGGGTTCGCCCGCTGGGGCGTCGCCGTCGGCATCGGCCTCGGCGGGGACGGAGACGGCTTCGTCCGCCGCATCGCCCTGCGGTGCGCTTGCCGTCGCTTCGGCGGGCTGCGCCTCGGCGGCGGCCGCCTTCTTGCTGCGGCTGGCGCGCTTCTTCGGCGCAGGCTTGGCAGGTTCCGCCTCCTCTACCGGCACTTCGGCGACAGGAGCGTCGGGCGCTTCGCTGCTCGCTTCGGCAGCGGCCGCTTCGGCAGCGATCGCCGCCTTGGTCTTGCGCGGCGCGCGCTTTCGCTTCGGCTTTTCGTCAGCCGGCGGCATTTCGGGGGCGGGAGCTTCGACGGCTTCCGGTTCGGGCGCGGTCGTGTCCGCGTCGCCTGCTTCGGCTTCGGCCTCGACCTTCTTGCGACCGCGGCCACCGCGGCGACGACGCGGCTTGGCTTCGCCTTCCTCGCTCGCTTCGGCGGCTACGGTTTCGACCGCACCATCGGCGCCGACTTCGTCGTCGCCGTCCTCGGCCTCTTCGGAAGCCGTTTCGCCCTCGGCGGTTTCGTTGCCCTCGTCATCGCGGCGACCGCGACGACCGCGGCGGCGACGCCGGCGGCGCTTGTTGCGTCCGCCTTCGCCATCGGCATCGCCCTCGTCACGCTCGCGTTCGCGGCGCGCGGGGCGTTCGGCTTCTTCTTCCTCTTCTTCGATATCCTCTTCGTCGACGATATCGTCGTCATCATCATCCTCGATCGGCGCGATCGGGGCGAAGCTGCGGCGCTGAACGGGCGGCGGGCCGCCGACCTCGATCGCCATGCGCGCGCCTTCGGTTTCTCCGTCGGGCAGGATTTCGACGCTGACGCCGTACAGATCCTCGATGTCGCGCAGTTCGCGGCGCTTTTCGTTGAGTAGATAGAAGGTTGCTTCCTGGCTCGCGCGCAGGATTATCTTGCTGCCCTTGCCACGTGCGGCTTCCTCTTCGATCAGGCGCAGCGCGCTGAGACCCGCCGACGATGCGGTGCGGACGAGGCCGGTGCCTTCGCAATGCGGGCAGGGTCGCGTCGACGCTTCGAGCACGCCGGTGCGCAGCCGCTGGCGGCTCATTTCCATCAGGCCGAAGCCCGAGATGCGGCCGACCTGGATGCGCGCGCGGTCATTCTTGAGCGCATCCTTCATCGCGCGCTCGACCTTGCGGACGTTCGAGCCATGATCCATGTCGATGAAGTCGATGACGATCAGGCCCGCCATGTCGCGCAGGCGGAGCTGGCGGGCGATTTCGTGCGCTGCCTCGAGGTTGGTGCTGAGTGCGGTCTGCTCGATATTATGCTCGCGCGTCGAGCGCCCCGAGTTGATGTCGATCGACACCAGCGCCTCGGTCGGGTTGATGACCAGATAGCCGCCCGATTTCAACTGGACGACGGGATTGAGCATCCCCGCAAGCTGATCCTCGACGCCATAGCGCTGATACAGCGAAACGGGGTCGGCATATTGCTTCACGCGCCGGGCGTGGCTGGGCATCAGCAGCTTCATGAACTGCTTCGCCGCCTTATAGCCCTCTTCGCCCTCGACGAGCACTTCCTCGATGTCGCGGTGATAGATGTCGCGGATCGCACGCTTCACAAGGTCGCTGTCCGAATGGATCAGCGCCGGCGCGCTCGACCCCAGCGTCTTTTCGCGGATCTCGTCCCAAAGCCGGGCGAGATAGTCGAAGTCGCGCTTGATCTCGGTCTTGGTGCGGCTCATCCCCGCGGTGCGGACGATGCAGCCCATCGACGGCGGCAGGTTGAGCTCGTCGATCATCGCCTTCAATTTGCGGCGATCGGCGCCATTCGAAATCTTGCGGCTGATCCCGCCGCCGTGCATCGTGTTGGGCATCAGCACGCAGTAGCGGCCGGCCAGCGACAGATAGGTGGTCAGCGCCGCACCCTTGTTGCCGCGCTCTTCCTTGACGACCTGCACCAGCATCACCTGGCGGCGACGGATGACGTCCTGAATCTTGTACTTGCGGCGCAGCGACATGCGGCTTTCGCCATTTTCGTCCTCGTCGCGGCGTCCGCGTCCGCGGCCGCCCTTGCGCCCCCGGCCACGCCCGCGGCCCCGGCGACCCTTGTCGTCGCGATCGTCGCGCGATTCTTCGCCATCTTCGCCGTCGGCGTCGTCCGCGGAATCTTCGCGGCCATCATCGTCGCTGTCCTCGCCGATGGTTTGGGGGGCGGCAACGGCGGCGTCATCGTCGCCGGGCTCGTCGACATCGGCCACATCGCCTTCCAGCTCGTCGAGATCTTCCTCGGCGCGCATCGCGGCTTCGGCGGCATGCTCCGCCTCTTCGCGCAGCAACGCTTCGCGGTCTTCCTTCGGGATCTGGTAATAGTCGGGGTGGATTTCGCTGAAGGCCAGGAAGCCGTGGCGATTGCCACCATATTCGACGAACGCCGCCTGCAGCGACGGTTCGACGCGGGTTACCTTGGCCAGATAGATATTGCCCTTGAGCTGCTTGTGCTCGGCGGACTCGAAATCAAACTCCTCGATGCGGTTTCCCTTGGTGACGGCGACCCGGGTTTCTTCCCGGTGCCGCGCGTCGATCAACATGCGCGTGGTCATTATTATTACTCCAGGCGCGCCGCAGCGCGCCAAACAAAAAGGCCGCCGCCGCCCGTGGAGGGCGGCTGCGGTCGATAGGGTTCAAACGGAAAAAGACGTTATTGCCGCGCGTGGCCCGCGTCCGGTCCTGGACGCGCATGCGGTCTTCCGTCACGTCGACGCGCGGCGCAAATGCGACTGCGTCGGCATGGGAAGAGGGCATGGCAAGCCTCATACGGCATCAACCTGTTACGGGGTGACCGTTATGGCAGGCGACGCTGGAATGGGGTCGGCCGCCGCCCGGTCATCCGGGTGGACTGACGGATATGCCTTTCCCCGCATGTCCGGCGCCAGGGAGGCCATGAACCGCGAATCGCGCGGGTCAGCCTTTCCCCTCAAAAGGCCGGACGGGATCGGGTCGGACACCGTCAGTGTGTCGGGTGCTAGCATCGGCACGGACCAACGGCAACCCAAAGCACGGCAGTCACATGGGAATGTTCGCGCGCGCCGACAAGGCGTTTCGCGTAATTCATACTGAATAGCCTGTTAACCGTGCCGGTTGACCGTGATTTGACGGGCGATGGCTAATGGCTGGTTCATCCTTTTTTGCGGCCGGAGCGCTCATGTTTTCGAATAAGCGCTGGACCATCGCGCGCCGGGGGCGGCATAACCGGGTGATGGGCCTGATCCTTGTCCTGATCGCGACGATCCTGTCGATGCCGGCGGCGATCGCGGGCGATATTCGCGCGGTCGAAATCGGCGACCGCGAGGTGACGCTGCGCTTTGCCGACGTCGTCGCGGGCGCGTCGGCCTTCGTCCTCGCCGGACCCGACCGCATCGCGCTCGACATTCTGGGCGCCGATCCTGGCCGTTCGCCGCAGGGCAGCGGGCTTGTCAGCGCGGTGCGCCAGGGGCGGCCGGCCGCCGACACGGCGCGCGTCGTGCTCGATCTGGCGCGGCCCGCGGTGGTCACCGACGCGCGCTTCGCCGCCGACGGGCGCAGCCTTTCGCTGCGCCTGCGTCCCGTCTCGGCCGACGAGTTCGAACGCGCCGCCAAGACGCCGCGCACCGAATGGCAGCCGCCGCTCAACTTTCGCGCCAAGCCGCCCGAAAAGCGCTACAGCGTCACCGTGCCGATCGGCGCGCCCAAGCCGGCGCCGGCGCTGCCCAAGATCGAAGGGCCGAATAATCCGCGCCTGCCGCTTGTCGTCATCGACGCCGGCCATGGCGGGCACGATCCGGGCGCGATTTCGCCGCACAGCGGCAAGCGCGAAAAGGATATCACGCTGGGGATCGCGCGCGCGATTCGCGACGATCTGGTCGCCAGCGGCCGCGTCCGCGTTGCGCTCACGCGCTCGGACGACCGCTTTCTGGTGCTCGAGGAACGCTATGGCATCGCGCGGCGGCTGAAGGCCGATCTGTTCATTTCGATCCATGCCGACGCGGCCGAGAATGAAGAGGCGCATGGCGCGTCGGTCTATACGCTGTCCGAAGTCGCCTCCGACCGCGAGGCGGCTCGGCTTGCGGCGCGCGAGAACAAGGCGAATATCATCAACGGCGTCGACCTGGGCGCGCACAGCGGCGAAGTCTCGTCGATCCTGCTCGACCTGACGCAGCGCGAGACGATGAATGTCGCGTCGGACTTCGCCCGTCTGCTCGAGCGTGAGGCGGCGGACGATGTCACCTTCCGCACCACCGCGCACCGTTTTGCATCCTTCGTCGTGCTGAAGGCCCCCGATACGCCGTCGATCCTGTTCGAAACCGGCTTCATCTCGAATAAGGAGGATGCGGAATTTCTCGCCTCGGCGGCGGGGCAGAAGAAGGTTGCGCGGGGCGTCCGCGATGCCATCCTGCTTCATTTTGCGCGGCAGATCGCCGCAGTCGGCCGCTGAACCAGAAAGTTAGTCTTGACTAACTTTTGGCGTGCGCGCAGCTTTCGCCCGGTTCGCGGCGGGAGAGCGACATGGCGACGGCGGAGGCAGGATGGAGCAACTGGTCGGGTAGCGTCCGTGCCCCGGCAACGGTGGCGCGACCGACGGACGAGGCGGCGCTTTCCGCGCTGGTGCGCGAGGCCGCCAAGGTGCGCGCGGTCGGCGCCGGGCACAGTTTCATGCCGCTATGCCAGTCGGACGAACTGATCGTGAGCCTCGACGCGATGGCGGGCGAGCTCAGTATCGCCCCCGATCGTCAGACCGCGCGCATCCCGGCAGGATGGAGCATCAAGCGGCTGACCGAGGCGTTGTGGCAGCACGGCCTTGCGCTCGCCAACCAGGGCGATGTCAATCCGCAGGCGCTGGCGGGCGCGATGGCGACGGGCACGCACGGGACCGGCGTCGATCTCGGCTCGCTGTCAACCTTTGCACGCGGCTTCCGGCTGATCGGCGCCGACGGCGCGGCGCGCTGGTGCGACGCGCAGGAAAACTCCGATCTATTCGCGGCCCAGCGGCTGTCGCTCGGGCTGTTCGGCATCGCGACCGAGATCGAGGTCGCCGTCGTCCCCGCCTTTCATCTGGTCGAACAGATCGAGAAAAGGCGCTGGGATGAAATCCGCGAAAGCTACGACGAGCTTGCCGAGCAGCACCGCCACATCGAATTCTGGATCTTTCCGCACGCCGAACATGTGATCCTGAAGACGTTGACGCCGTGCGACCCGTGCGATCCGCCCCGCTCGACGAGCGATGTCGACGAAAGCGCTTTCCGCCGCGCGCTCGACGTCGCGGCCTTCGCGCCTTTTCTGACCCCGCTGCTCCAGCGCGCGATGATGAAGACGCGCTTCGATGGCGAGCGTCGCGGGCCCGCGCACAGCATCTTTCCGTCCGACCGCACGATCCGCTTCGAGGAAATGGAATATGAACTGCCGCGCGCCGTCGGCCTCGCCGCGCTCGACGCGGTGATCGGCTGGATTCGCGCCCGGCGTTTGCCCGTGACCTTTCCCTTTGAATATCGCACCGTCGCCGCCGACGATATCTGGATGAGCCCGATGAACGCGGGGCCGGTCGCTGCGATCTCGATGCATCAATATGCAAAAATGCCATGGGCTGATCATTTTGCTGGCGCCGAAGCGATTTTTCGGGCGCATGGGGGGCGGCCGCATTGGGCGAAGCGCCACACATTGACGCGCGCCGATGTCGATGCGCTTTTTCCGATGGCCGAGCGCTATCGCGCGGTCCGCCGTGCTGCCGATCCCCACGGCAAATTTCTGAACCCGCATCTGGAGGCGCTGTTTTCATGAGCGACGATCTGACCCTGCACGCCCATCTTGTCGGTCGGCAGGGGTCGCGCGCCGACCTCAATACGCCGGTACTCGTCCTCGATATCGAGGCGCTCGACCGCAATATTGCGGCGATGGCCGGGCTGGCCGCCGCGCGCGGTATTGGCCTGAGGCCCCATGCCAAGACCCACAAGAGCGTCGATATCGCGAAGCGCCAGCTTGCAGCGGGCGCCGCCGGGGTCTGCTGCGCGAAGATCGGCGAAGCGGAGGCACTCGCCGACGGCGGCATCACCGGCATCCTCATCACCTCGCCGGTCGCCGCGCCGCGCGCGATCGAGCGGCTTGCGGCGCTGGCCACGCGCGCGGACCTGCTGATGGCGACGGTCGATCATCCCGATGTTGCGGAGCGGATCGATGCCGCGCTTGCGGTCCAAGGCGCGACGCTCGACGTGTTGATCGACATCGATCCCGGTATCGCGCGCACCGGGGTCGCCTCGCCCGAAAAGGCCGTCGACCTTGCCCGCGCCATCGCCGCGCTGCCGACGCTGCGCTGGCGCGGCGTCCAATATTATTGCGGGTCGCAGCAACATATCGAGGATTATGCCGAGCGCCGCGCCGCGATCGCCGAGCGCACCGATTATCTGAAGACGGCCCTCGCCGCGCTTGCCGACGCGGGCTTCGCGGCGGAAATCGTCAGCGGCTCGGGGACCGGAACGCACCATATCGACCTCGACCTCGGCGTCTTTACCGAGCTGCAGGCGGGCTCCTACGTCTTCATGGACAAGCAATATTGCGACTGCGATCTGACCGGCGACGGCGCGCCGCCGTTCGAGGTTGCGCTCGGTGTCGATGCGCGCGTCGTCAGCGCCAATCATAGCGGCCTTGTCACCATCGACGCGGGGTTCAAATCGCTGTCGACCGACGGCGGGGTCGCCGTGGTGCGGCGCGGCGCGCCCACGGACAGCTTCTTCGCCTTCATGGGCGACGAACATGCGGCGCTGGTCGCGCCCGGCATCGGCGAACGGATGGCGCCGGGCGATCCGGTGACGCTGACCGTCCCGCACTGCGACCCGACCGTCAATCTCTATGACCATTATCATGTCGTCGCAGGCGACACGCTCGTCGCCATCTGGCCGGTCAGTGCGCGCGGGCGCGCGCGATGAGCGTCGCGGCGAAGGCGCCGCCGAAGCAGGACCGCGCGCGCGCCACCTATGACAGGCTGCTCGATGTCGCGGGCCTGCTCCTCGCCGAAGAGGGCATCGAACGCATTTCGACCAACCGGATCGCCGCCGAGGCAGGGCTGAGCCCGCCCGCACTCTATCGCTATTTCGGCGACAAATATGCGGTTCTCGAAGCGTTGGGCCGCCGGCT
This sequence comes from Sphingopyxis sp. P1IMeth2, assembly GCF_900185685.1. Taxonomy (NCBI): domain Bacteria; kingdom Pseudomonadati; phylum Pseudomonadota; class Alphaproteobacteria; order Sphingomonadales; family Sphingopyxidaceae; genus Sphingopyxis; species Sphingopyxis sp. P1IMeth2. The sequence continues at coordinate 433,906 of NZ_FYAT01000001.1, read as the reverse complement.
GATGGAGCGGCAGAATGCAGTGCTGGAGGCGTGGATCGAGCGGCACCGGAGCGGCGGCATCGCGGCAATGGCCGATCATATCGGCGAACTGCTCGCCAAAACCGCCACGGTAACGCGCGCCGAGCCGGGCGCGGTGTGGACCTTGCGCGCGCTCCACGCGACCCCGCGACTCGTCCATGTCCGGCTCGAATCGCATCGCCACGTCACCGACCGGCTGACCGATGCATGTCTGCCCTGGCTCGTCGGCGTGCCGCGCGAGACTTGTTGGCGGCGGCTGCGCCTCGCGGTCGAGATCGGCTTCGCCGCCGACGAGATGCTCTATGAGGAAGATCGGGTCGCCGCCGATGCGGTGCTCGCCGACGCTGCGCGTCTGCTAAAGGCGTCGCTCCAGGATCTCGCGACGGACGGCTGACCGTCCGGGCGCAAGCCGCTTCCCTTTCGGCGAAGCAGGCTTTAGAGGCAAGCCAATCATGGTCGCCGACAGCACGTCCCACTTCCGTTACCGCCTGCGTCGCGACAGCAACGCCGTCATTGGCTGGTTCCGGCAGATGTGGACGCGGCGCTGGTTCCGCTGGCTCGGCTATCTGGCGCTGGCGGGCGTGGCCGCACTGGCGCTGCTGTGGACGATTTTCGCCCGTAACCTGCCTTCGGTCGACCAGCTTCGCGACTATCAGCCGCCGCTGCCGACGATGGTGCGCGACGGCGAGGGCAAGCCCGTCCACAGCTATGCACGCGAGCGCCGCGTCCAGCTGGAATATGCCGAATATCCCCAGCTTCTCGTCCGCGCCTTTCTCGCGGCCGAGGATCGCACCTTTTTCGAACATGGCGGGATCGACTATCCCGGCATCGCGACCGCGATCCTGACCAATCTGAAGCGCGACGGCCGCCCGGTCGGTGCCTCGACGATCACGCAGCAGGTGGCGAAGAATCTGCTGCTGACGGGCGAGGTCAGCTATACCCGCAAGATTCGCGAGGCGATCCTCGCCAAGCGGATCGAGGCGGCGCTTACGAAGCAGCAGATCCTCGAACTGTATCTGAACGAAATTCCGCTCGGCCGCCGCAGCTTCGGCGTCCAAGCGGCCGCGCGCGCCTACTTCGACAAGGATGTCGACCAGCTCGCGCTTCACGAAATGGCCTTCCTCGCCATTTTGCCCAAGGCACCCGAAACCTATGGCCGCGCGCGCAATACCGACAAGGCGATCGCGCGGCGCAATTTCGTGCTCTCCGAAATGTTCCGCAACGGCTGGATCACCGCGGCGCAGCGCGACGCCGCGCAGGCGATGCCGCTCGGCCTCTCTGAAACGGGCAACAAGGCGGTCGCGCAGGTCGGCGGCTATTATATGGAAGAGGTGCGCCGCCAGCTGATCGACCAGTTCGGCGAGACCCCCGAGGACGGCCCGCTCAGCGTTTATGGCGGCGGGCTTTGGGTGCGCACCCCTTATGACGACAAGATGCAGCAGGCCGCGACCGGCGCGCTGCGCCGCGGCCTCGTCCGCTACGACACCGGCAAGGGCTGGTCGGGACCGATCGCGCGGATCGAGGCCGACGACAAATGGCGCAGCCGCCTCGCGTCGAGCTTCATCGGCATCGACTACGACAATTGGCGCGTTGCCGCGGTGCTCGCCAAAACGGTCGGCGAGGCGCGCATCGGCTTTGCCGACGGCGAAGAGGGGCGCCTGCCCGCCGGTGCCGCGAGCATGGGCTATCGCAAGACGGGCGGCAGCGCCTTTTCGGCGATGCGTCCGGGTGACCTGATCGCGGTCAAGGCGACCGGGCCCGGCGTCTATACGCTGAAGAACATCCCCGAAGTGTCGGGCGGCATGGTCGTCGAAAGCCCCCATTCGGGCCGCATCTATGCGATGCAGGGCGGGTTCGACGTTCGCCTGTCGCCGTTCAATCGGGCGACCCAGGCCGAACGCCAGCCGGGGTCGACGATCAAGCCCTTCGTCTATGCGACGGCACTCGACAATGGCATGACCCCCGCGACGCTGATCGTCGACGGCCCCTTCTGCGTCTATCAGGGCGCGCGCTTCGGCAACAAATGCTTCCGCAACTTCGGCGGCGCGAGCGGCAGCGGCGAACATACGATGCGCTGGGGCCTTGAGCAGTCGCGCAATCTGATGACGGTCAGGACGGCGAGCCAGATCGGGATGGAACCGATCGTCGAAACGATCAAGACGATGGGGATCGGGACGCACGAACCCTATCTGTCGACCGCGCTCGGCGCCGGGTCGACGACGGTCGAAAAGATGGTCAACGCCTTTTCGATGCTCGCCAACCACGGCCGCGAGCTCAAGCCGCGACTGATCGACTATGTCCAGGATCGCCGCGGCAAGGTGATCTTTCCCAAGAACTGGAGGCCCTGCGAGGGGTGCAACAGCGACGATTGGGATGGCAAGCCGATGCCGCGCTTCACGCCGTCGGGCAAGCAGCTGATGGACCCGATGACCGCCTATCAGGTCGTCCATATGCTCGAAGGCGTCGTTCAGCGCGGGACCGCGCAGGTGCTGCGCGATCTGAACGTGCCGCTGTTCGGCAAGACGGGGACGACCACCGGCCCGACCGACGTCTGGTTCGTCGGCGGCACCCCCGACGTCGTCGCCGGCCTCTACATGGGCTATGACCAGCCGCGCAGCATGGGCGGCTATGCGCAGGGCGGCAGCCTCGCCGCGCCGGTATTCAAGCAATTCTTCCTCGAATCGCTGACCGGCCGGCCGCCGGTGCCGTTCATTGCGCCGAAGAATATCCGCATGGTGCGCATCGACCGCCAGTCGGGCCGCCGCGTCTATGGCGCGTGGCCGGGGACCGATCCCAAGGCGGCGATCATCTGGGAAGCCTTTAAGCCCGAAAGCGAACCGCGCCGGACGATCCGCGAAGAAGAGATCAAGCCTGCCGCCTCCGCCAAGCGACCCGATGCCCCGGTGCAGGAAGGCAATGGCCGGCGCAGCGACGCCGACTTCCTCGACGACCGCGGCGGTATCATCTGACGGCTTGCCTCGCGCGGCGGAGCCACTATGGCCGTCGCCTACAGTTTCAGGAGCAAAGACCATGCGCGCCGAAGCGCAGGATCATGTCGATACCATCAACGCCGCGCTGGCGCTCTTGCGCCGTTTCCTCGACTGGGACCGCGCGGTGCGCCGCCTCGACGAACTTAATGCGAAGGTCGAGGACCCGACGCTTTGGGACAATCCCAAGGCGGCGCAGGATGTCATGCGCGAGCGCCGCCGTCTCGACGAGGCGATCACCGCGACGCGGTCGATCGAAAAGGAGATGGGCGATACGGTCGAACTGATCGAACTTGCCGAGATGGAGGGCGACGAGGCGCTGGTCGATGACGCGGTGCAGTCGCTCGCCACGCTGGCGGCGCGCGCCGAAGAGGACAAGATCAAGGCGCTGCTCGCGGGCGAAGCCGACAGCTATGACTGCTATATCGAGGTTCACGCCGGCGCGGGCGGCACCGAAAGCCAGGACTGGGCCGAAATGTTGCAGCGTATGTATATGCGCTGGGCCGAAAAGCGCGGCATGAAGGTCGAACTGATCGAATATCAGGCGGGCGAACAGGCGGGCATCAAATCGGCGACGATGCTGGTCAAGGGCGAGAATGCCTATGGCTATGCCAAGACCGAGAGCGGCGTTCACCGCCTCGTCCGCATTTCGCCCTACGACAGCTCGGCGCGCCGCCACACCAGCTTTTCCAGCGTCTGGGTCTATCCGGTGATCGACGACAATATCGAGATCGAGATCAACGAAGGCGACCTCAAGATCGACACCTATCGTGCGTCGGGCGCGGGCGGGCAGCACGTCAACACGACCGATTCGGCGGTGCGTATCACGCACATCCCGACCGGCATCGTCGTCGCCAGCCAGAACGACCGGTCGCAGCACAAGAACCGCGCGACCGCGATGGGGATGCTGAAGGCGCGAATGTACGAGGCGGAGCTCCAGAAGCGCGAAGCCGCGGCTTCGGGCGAATATCAGGCCAAGACCGAAATCGGCTGGGGTCACCAGATCCGCTCCTATGTCCTCCAGCCCTATCAGCTGGTGAAGGATTTGCGCACCGGCGTGACCTCGACTGCGCCCTCCGACGTGCTCGACGGCGCGCTCGACCCCTTCATGGCAGCGGCGCTGTCGCAGAAGGTGACAGGCGAAAAGGTCGAGGTGGAGGATATCGACTGATGCGCCGCCGCGCGGCCCGGCCTGCGGCGCTGCCGCTGTTCGCCGCGCTGGCCGCGCTGTCGCTGCTCGGGGGATGCAAGGCGCCGTGGAGCGAGAATAGCGACCGCCCCGAAACCGCGCGCGACTTTCCGCCTGCTGACCGTCCGGTCGCGCCGATCACCTCGACCAAATGGTCGACCGAAGAGGCGCGGGACCGCGTCAACGAAGCTGACGACATCATGGATTCGGCCGACGTGCGCCCCGGCATGACGGTGGCCGATATCGGCGCCGGCGACGGCTATTATACCGTGCGGCTCGCGCCGCGGGTCGGCCAGTCGGGCCGCGTGCTGGCGCAGGATATCCAGCCCGAAGTGATCGAGCGGCTCGCCGACCGTGTCGCGCGCGAACGGCTCGACAATGTCTCGCTCAAACTTGGTGCGGTCGACGATCCGCGCCTGCCCGCGGCCAGCTTCGACCGCGTGTTCATGGTCCATATGTATCACGAGATCGGCGAGCCCTATGCCTTTCTGTGGCGCCTGCGCCCGGCGCTGCGCCAGGACGGGCAGGTGATCGTCGTCGACGGCGATCGTCCGATCGCCCAGCATGGGACACCCTTTCGCCTGCTCGTCTGCGAATTCGAGGCGGTGGGTTTCAAGCTTCTGTCCTATGACGACAAGGCACATGCGGGCGGCTATCTCGCGCGCTTTGTACCCGACGGTCAGCGCCCAGCGCCTACAGCCATCAAGGTCTGCAAGAACCCCTAATAGACCAGCAGCCTGTCGTCGGCGCGCGCGTCGGCAAGGAAGCTGACGAGGCCGGCGGAGCGCACCTGCGGCACCAGGTCGTTCGCCGTCATGCCCGCGAGCGCGATACCCGACTGACAGACGAACAGGTCAACATCCATCGCCATCGCCTCGGCGATCAATGCGGCAAGCCCCGGCTGACCAACCGCCTCGCGCGCACCGTCGCCGGCAAAGGTGACGGGCGTGCGCAGCAGCGCCGCCGCCTCGCCCTGCAGGAACAGCCGGGCCGGGCGGCCGAGCGCCGCGGCAGCAATCCCTGTCTCCAGCGCGGCATAGAAGCGCGCACCGTCACAGCTCGCGACGATGATGCTCAGGCGCTGCATATCGGACATGTCGGCTCCTTTGCGACACCGACCTCGCGCCAGCGGCGATCGAGCATGTCGAGGATGGCGAGGCGGCCGGTCAGCGGCTGGCCCCAGCCGGTCAGCGCGCGCACCGCTTCGAGCGCGGCCATCGTTCCGACCATTCCGGCGAGCGCGCCCATCACGCCCGCTTCGGCACAGTTGATGCCGGGTCGGTCGGGATCGTCCCCGACCAGACAGGCGTAGCAGGGGCTGTCGCCGCGCCAGCCTTCATAGAGCGCGATCTGTCCCTCGAACGCGCCGATGGCGGCGCTGAGCAGCGGAATCTCGCGCGCGACCGCCGCGCGGTTGACCGCGAGGCGGGTGGCGAAATTGTCGCAACCGTCTAGGATCAGCCTCGCATCGGTCAGCAGCGCTTCGGCATTGCCCGTATCGAGCCGCGCCTCGACCGCCACCGCTTCGACATGGGGGTTGATGCGCCGCGCGGCGTCTGCCGCGACGACCGCCTTGGGACGGCCGATGTCGGCATCGGTAAACAGCGGCTGACGCTGCAGATTGGAAAGTTCGACGCGATCATCGTCGATGATCGTCAGCCTGCCGACCCCCGCTGCCGCCAGATAGGTGATCGCCGGACAGCCGATCCCGCCCGCGCCGATCAGCGCGACATGCGCCGCCTTGAGCTTCGCCTGCCCCGCGCCGCCGAACTGCGGCAGGATGATCTGGCGCGCATAGCGGTCGAGTTCGGCGGCGCTGAGCAAGACCTATTCGCCCGGCCGCCGCATCTTCATCGCCGTGAGCGACCCGACATTGGCGGGCGCATCCTGATCGCCTTCGCTCTGTTCGTCGGCCGTGCCGCTCGCGACCCCGGTCGATCCGAAGCCGCCCGCGCCGCGCGCCGTTTCGTCGAGCGTCTCCACCTCGGCAAAGGTCGCGCGCTGGACGGGCGCGGGCACGATCTGCGCGATGCGGTCGCCGCGTTTGATTTCGAACACCTCGTCGCCGAGATTGGCGAGGATCACCTTCACCTCGCCGCGATAGTCGCTGTCGATCGTCCCCGGCGTGTTGAGGCAGGTGATGCCGTGCTTGAGTGCGAGGCCCGAGCGGGGGCGCACCTGCACCTCATAGCCTGCGGGAATGGCCATCGCGAAGCCGGTCGCAACCGCGTGGCGCGCGCCGGGGCGCAGCGTCAGCGTCTCGGCCGCGACGATGTCCATCCCCGCGGCGCCGTCGCTCGCATAGGCCGGAACCGGCAGGCCGCCGCCGTTGGGCAGGCGCTGGAGGCGGATCTCAATCATCGGCAAGCGGGACGCGGGTATCGAGTTCATCGGCGATTTTTTCCATCAATTTGCGGGCGACGGCTTCCTTGGGCAGCCGGTCCCAACTCTCGACGCCAGCCTTGCTGACGATATGAACGCGGTTCGTCTCGCCGCCCATCGGGTCCGCCGACACATCGTTGGCGACGATCAGGTCGCAGCCCTTGCGGGCGAGCTTTGCCTGGGCATGGGTGATCACGTCGTTGGTTTCGGCGGCGAAGCCGACGAGCAGCGGCGGGCGCTTGGCGCTCTTCGCGACGCTCGCCAGAATGTCGGGATTTTCTGCCAGGGCGAGCGGTGGCACCTCGCCGCTGCCGTCCTTCTTGATCTTCTGCGCCGATGTGTCGGCGGCGCGCCAGTCGGCAACTGCGGCGACCATGATCGCGGCGTCGACGGGCAGTCCCGCCTCGACCTCGGCCGCCATTTCGCGCGCGGTTTCGACATCGACGCGAATCACGCCCGGCGGCGTCGGCAGCGGTACCGGTCCCGCGACCAGCAGCACCTCCGCGCCCGCTTCGGCGGCGGCTGCGGCGATCGCGAAGCCCTGCTTGCCGCTCGACCGGTTGGCGATGTAGCGGACGGGATCGATCGGTTCGTGGGTCGGTCCCGCGGTGACGAGGATGCGTCGGCCAAAGAGCGGGCGGTGGCGCGACGGCGCGAAATCGGGCTGGCCGCCGAGCGGTCGGACAACCGTGCCTTGTACCAGCGCCGCCTCGACCGCCGCCTTGATTGCTTCGGGCTCGGGCAAGCGGCCGGGGCCATATTCGCCGCACGCCATTTCGCCCGCGTCGGGCTCCATCACCGTCGCCCCGTCGCCGCGCAGCGTCGCGACATTGCGCTGCGTCGCGGGGTGCAGCCACATGCGTACGTTCATAGCCGGCGCCGCGAGCACTGGCTTGTCGGTCGCGAGCAGCAAGGTTGTCGCCAGATCGTCGGCGATGCCCCCCGCCATCTTTGCCAGCAGGTCAGCGGTCGCGGGGGCAACGACGACCAGGTCGGCTTCGCGTGAAAGCTGGATATGCCCCATCTCGACCTCGTCCTTCAGGTCGAAAAGATATGTATATACTTTATTTTCAGAGAGGGCCGCGAGCGTCAGCGGCGTGACGAACTGCTCGCCCGCGCGCGTCAGCACGCAGCGTACGCTATGGCCGGCCTTGCGGAGCAGGCGCACCAGCTCGATGGCCTTGTAGGCGGCGATGCCGCCGCCGATGATCAGAAGGATACGCCGATGGGTCATGACCCTATCCTATAGGATGTCCGCGCCCGCGATCCACGCAGATTCTGACCGCTCAGACCGCGGGTACGGAAACTGGGGACGGCACCGCCCGGATCGACCGGTACAGAGCAAGGAGTGCGGCGGGCGCGAAGATCAGCCCCACGAACAATGTCGGTTCGATCAGCATCGCCCAGTAAAAATTGTTGGGGCGGGCGAACAGCATCAGCATCGCCGCATAGCCGAGCTGGACGATCAGCATCGTCGTGCCCAGCCGCGATCGCCATGCGGCCCAGCCGAGCAATGCCAGCGGCACCACCGGCACCATCGTCCAAGCCGGAAGAAAGCGGAAAACCGATGATACATGGACGAAGGACAGATAGGCGGGCCATCCCCCCATCCCGCTCCAGCCTGGGGTGGTCATATCGCCGGGACGGACGAAGGCGGTCAGCGTCGTCGCATGCCATGCCATCAAGGCCAGGAAGCCCAGTCCGATACCAAGCCAGCCGGTGGCGGCGCGCCAATCGCGGTCGATCAGCGCGAACAGGCCCAGCAACATCGCCACGGGCAGGACCGTTTCCCGCATCGCCAGCGCGAGCGCGATCACCGCCATCGCCGGCCAGGGACGGGCAGGGCGATAGAGGGCGAGCGCCAGCGCGATCAGCACGCCCGCCACCACTTCGTGCATCAGCACCCATTGGCGCGATACGATCTGCGACATGTTGACCGCCATGAGGAACGCACCGAAGCGCGCATAAGGCGGCAGATCACCGGCCATCAACCGCTTTCGCCACAGAAGAAACGCCGCAAGACCGGTCAACGTCAGCAGCGCGACCGACCCGCGCAGGCCGATTACCGCCATGATTTCGGCCTGGGTGGGCAGGCGTACGGTGAAGAAGGGATGCAGCGGATAGCGATGCGCGCGCTGCGTTTCCGTCGCGGCGGGATAATAGGATTGGCCCGCCTCCATCTTGCGCAGGATGTTGAGGTACAGCGCATGATCGCCGACCATGCCTTCGAACTTCATCGATGTGGGCTTGGCGGGCTGTACCCGCTTGCCGCCCACGCCGCCGCTCCATCCGGCCACCATCAGCGCGGCGAGCAGGACCAGCACGGCCGCGGCCCAAAGCCGCGGGATGGCCGAAAAGCGGTTCCAGCCGGTGGCGGCCGTCGGCGCTATTTGCGCCACGTCAGCGCCGAAGACATGGCGAAATTCCAGATCGCGCCTACCAAGACCCCGGCGACGCCCGCGACCCACCAACGCTCATTCTGCCCGGCGAGCCAGGTGCCGATGCCGATATTGGCGAGCGCGCCGACCGCCGAGATCGCATAGAAGCTCGCCAGTCCGCCCAGCACCGCCCAGCCCTTGAGCTTGCGGTCGGCGTAGGTGAAGCTGTTGTTGAGGAAGAAATTGAACGCGATCGCGGTCACGACCGCTCCGGTCTGCGCCATCATGAAACTGTTGCCGGCGGTCAGCAGCGCCCACAGCACCGACAGGTGGACGATGACGCCCAGTCCGCCGACCATCAGGAATTTGAGCAGCCGGACCGGCACGAAGCGGCCGATCGTCTTTTCGGCGAGCAGTTCGGCATATTCGGCGATGACGCGCGCGCCGATCTTGCTCTCGCCCGCTTCGCGGGTGCGGAATTGATAGGGAATTTCGGCGACGCGCAGCGGCGTCGGCGACGACGCCAATATGTCGGCCAGTATCTTGAAGCCGATCGCCGACAGGCGTGGCAGCGCCGCGTCGAAGGCTTCGCGGCGCATCGCGAAAAAGCCGCTCATCGGATCGCTCACCTTGGTGCGCAGCGCGATCTGGCCGATTTTTGTCGCAAACTGGCTCATCGACACGCGCAGCGCGCTCCATTCGCCGACGCCGCCGCCATCGACGTAGCGGGTGCCGACGGCGATGTCGGCGTCGTTCGAGGCCACCGCGTCGATCAGGCGCGGCAGCGCGTCTTCGCTGTGCTGAAGATCGCCGTCCATCACCGCGATCACCGGAGCGGCCGTCGCCAGCACCCCTTCGATCACCGCTGACGACAGGCCGCGGCGGCCGACGCGCTGAACGATGCGGACGTGGCGCGAGTTGCGGGCAATGCGGCGCACGACGTCGCTGGTACCGTCGGGCGAATTATCGTCGACGAACAGCACTTCCCAGCCGCGACCGGCAAGGACGTTCGTCAGCTTCTCGACCAGCCGCTCGACATTGGCGGCCTCGTTGAGCGTCGGGACGACGACCGCGACTTCGAGCGGGAGGGTGTCAACCGACACGATCGGGTCGGCAAGGGCGGTTTCGTGGTGCATATCGGGTGAAGATGCCTCGGTTCGATCGAGCGGTACCGCCCTGTTGGTCCTCAAAAACGCTAGCGAATTAAGGTAAATCTTTGGTAATCACAATCGGCCTTGGCGGCGGCGATCAACCGCCCAGCGCAAGGAGGATCGCAGCGCCTGCGGCCGCCCCGGCGAGCGCGGTCAGCGCATAGCGCCATGCTGTCCGCTTTTCGCCCTTTTCCCACATCAGCCGGACATCGGGGAGCGGCGGCGCGGGCGGAGCAGCGCCCGGCTTCGGCAATTGCGCGTCGAGGCGGCGGATGATGTCGGGGATCAGCGCCAGCGTCCGCCCCTGTTCGCGCAGCCCATCGGCCAGCGCGGCTTCGGGGCCCAGTTCGTCACGAATCCATCCTTGCACGAACGGTCCCGATACATCCCACATGTTGATCCGCGGGTTGAGCATCGTGGCCACGCCCTCGACCATCACCATCGTCTTTTGCAGCAGCAGCAGATGCGGCTGGGTCTGCATGTCGAAGTCGCGGGTGATCGCGAACAGTCCGTCGAGCATCTGCCCGACCGACAGCTCGCTCACCGGTTTGCCGCGCATCGGCTCGCCGACCGCGCGCAGCGCCGTCGCGAATTCCTCGACGCTGTGATAGTCGGGGACATATTGCGCCTCGAAATGAATCTCGGCGACGCGGCGGTAATTGCCGGTGGTCAGCCCATAGAGGATCTCGGCGAGCCAGTAGCGCGCCTGTCGGTTGATCCGCCCCATGATGCCGAAATCGACCGCCGCGATCGTCCCGTCGGCCTTCACGAACAAATTGCCCTGGTGCATGTCGGCGTGGAAGAACCCCTCGGCGATCGCCTGGCGCAGAAAGGCCTGGACCAGATTGGTCGCCAGCTTTTCCATGTCGTGCCCCGCCGCGACCAGCGCTTCGCGGTGCGAAATCTTGATCCCGTCGATCCAGTCGAGCGTCATGACGCGCGACGCGGTGCGGTCCCAGTCGATCGCGGGCACTTCGTAGGTTGGCTCGGCCGCCATTGCCTCGCGCAGTTCGGATGCCGACGCGGCTTCGCGGCGCAGGTCGAGCTCGCGCAGCGTCCAGCGGCGGAAATTGGCGATCACCTGCCGCGGCCGCAGCCGTGCGGCTTCGCCGCCCAGTGCCTCGAGGTGCGCGGCGGCCCATTCATAGGTTTCGATGTCGCGCGCGAACTGCTTGTCGATGCCGGGTCGGCGAACCTTGACCGCGACCTGCCGGCCCTCGGTGGTCACCGCGCGGTGAACCTGCGCGATCGAGGCCGAACCGACAGGTTCGGGATCAAATTCGCTGTACAGGCTTTCGAGCGGTGCCTCGAACGTCGCCTCGATCTCGGCACGGATGCGGGCAAAGGTCACGGGCGCGAGCGCGTCCTGCAGGGTCAGCAGGTTGCGCGCCGCCTCTTCGCCGACGAGATCGGGACGCGTCGCGAGCGTCTGTCCCAGCTTGACCGCCGCCGGTCCGATCGCCTGGAAGGCGGCGGCATAATCGGGCACCTTGGGCTGGACCGTGCCGAGCCGCGCGATGCGGCACAGCCGCTTGACCCCTGGCGGCGTCTGCGGCGCGGTCTCGATCCCGCGCAGCGCACCGTGGCGCGCCAGGATGCGGCCCCACTTCAGCAGGCGGGCAATATGGGTGACGGGTCGGGTCAAGCCTTCCACCCGCTATGGATCGCGACCAGTCCGCCCAAAATCGGTTCGACCTTCACCGCGGTAAAGCCCGCATCGCGAATCATCTGCGCAAAGCGCGGCATCGGCGGGAAGCGGCGGATCGATTCGATCAGATAGCGATAGCTGTCTTCATCGTCGGCGATCAGCTTGCCGAGCTTGGGCACCAGATGGTGCGAATAGGCGTCATAGACCTGCGCAAAGCCGGGCCATTCGTTGGTCGAAAATTCGAGGCAGAAGAAGCGCCCGCCATAGCGCAGAACGCGGTGCGCCTCTTTCAGCGCGGCGGGAATGTCGGTCACGTTGCGGATGCCGAAGGCGATCGTATAGGCGTCGAAAAACTGGTCGGGAAAGCTCAGCTTTTCGGCATTTTGTTCGGACCATACCAGCGTGTCGATGCCGCGCTCCGCCGCGCGTTCCATGCCGACGCCCAGCATGTCGGGATTGATATCGGCGACCGTGATGCTCGCGCCCGACGGCTCCATGCGAAAGGCGATGTCGCCGGTGCCGCCCGCCATGTCGAGGATCGCCTCGCCTGCGCGCGGCTTGACGCGCCGGACAAAACGGTCCTTCCACAGCCGGTGCATCCCGCCCGACATCGCGTCGTTCATGATGTCATATTTGCGCGCAACGCGGCTGAACACCTCGCCGACCATCGCGGTCTTCGCGGTCGCGGGGACCTGTTCATAGCCGAAGCTGACGGTGTCGGGGGTGGTCATCGGGTGCGCGCCTTTGCGGGGAAAGCCTCTTTCAGCAGCGCCTTTAGCCGGGCCTTGCCGCGCGCGCAAATGCCAGATACCGCTGGCGCGAAATGCCCGAGCTTCCCGAAGTCGAAACCACCGTGCGCGGCCTCGCGCCCTTTCTCGAGGGGCAGCGGCTCGTCACGGTCAGCACCTTCCGCCCCGATCTGCGGCGTCCCTTTCCCGCTGACCTTGCGCAGCGGCTGACCGGGGCGACGGTCACCCATCTCGCGCGGCGCGCCAAATATGGCATCGTCTCGACCGACCGCGACGACCATATGATCTTCCATCTCGGCATGTCGGGGCGGTGGCGCACCGAGGGCGGCGAGGCGGGCAAGCACGATCATCTGCTGCTCGAAACCGGCGCCGGACACCGCCTGTTTCTCCATGATCCGCGGCGGTTCGGGTCGGTCGATCTTGTGAATGGCGATCCGCTCGCGATCTTTCCCGCGTTCGTAACGCTGGGACCGGAGCCGCTGTCGGACAATTTCGACGCCGCCTATCTCGTGCGCGCGCTCGCCGGCCGACGCGCGCCGATCAAGGCGATGCTGCTTGACCAGACGATCGTCGCGGGACTCGGCAACATCTATGTTTGCGAGGCGCTCAACATGGCGCGAATCGCGCCGACCCGCCCTGCGGCCGACGTCTCGCGGGCAAAGCTCGGCACGCTGGTACCGGCGATCAAGGCAGTGCTGGCGGCGGCGATTGCTGCGGGCGGTTCGACCTTGCGCGATTTCCTCAGTCCCGAAGGCGACCTCGGCTATTTTGCCAAGGATTGGCGCGTCTATGGCCGCGAGGGCGAGCGCTGCGAATGCGGCGGCACGATCGTGCGGATCGTCCAGTCGGGGCGGTCCACCTTCTATTGCCCCAAATGCCAGCGGTGAGCGTGATCGGATGCCGCTTTTCCAGCGAAAAGCGTTGACCTTCGGAGGCATGCTGGCTATGGGCCCACCCTTCGAGCAGGGTCCGGTCAACCGGAACCGGCCGCATCCGGACATTGATTCGCCGTCCACGCGCGATTCGGCTGCTCCGCTGCTGCTGTGCTCCGACCGTTGAACCGATTGGATATTTTGAGGAACTTATGGCCAATACGCCGCAGGCAAAAAAGCGCATCCGTCGCAACAGCGCGCGCACGCTGATCAACAAGAATCGCGTGTCGCGCATCCGCACGCTCGTGAAGAAGGTCGAAAACGCGGTTGCCGCCGGCGACAAGGCCGCCGCGACTGCAGCGCTCGCAGCGGCGCAGCCCGAAATGGCGCGCGGCGTTGCCAAGGGCGTCCTCCACAAGAACACGGTTGCGCGCAAATATTCGCGCCTGACCAAGAGCGTGAACGCGATCGCCTGATCCGCGCACGCCGCACCGTCCCGAAAGGGCACAAAAAAGGACCCGTCGGCCAAGCGCCCGCGGGTCCTTTTTTGTTACAGCGCGATGGCAAAGCTGTTGCAGCGCGGTAAGTGACGGATTTATCGCGATTCGTTTACCATGACGTTTTTACGCTGCACTAAATATCTGAAAAATATAAGAAATTTTGCCCTGCAACGCGTTTCCGCGTCCCCTTGCGAGTCAAGAATTTTATTTCAGATTTTTTACGCTCCGCACCCTTGATCGACTCGTCTCCCCCTGCCTAGAAAAAGGCGTCGTTGGCCTTCGCCGGCGGCCGCCACATCGACATGATTCGGAAAGCTTCGGGCTGCGCGCCCGGGACAGGATGCTTGCGCCCCGGCGTGGGCGCCCGGATCGGCATGTGGTGGGCTGCGGGGCGATCGGGCCGCCGTGGGGGCATATTGGGGGCATGGATTGTGGTGCAAAGCGGGGACAGGCGTGACGGCAAGGCAGGCATGGAAACGATGAACGCCGATGCCGCGACGCTTTGGCCGCGCGTGGCCGAAGGGCTGCGCCGCGATCTGGGTGCGCGCACCTTCGATCATTGGCTGAAGCCCGTCCGTTTCGCCGAATATTGCACCCTGTCGGGCGTCGTGACGCTGGAAACCGCGAGCCGCTTTTCGGCCAACTGGATCAACGAACGATTCGGCGAGCGCCTCGAACTGGCGTGGCGCCAGCTGCTGCCCGCGGTGCGCAGCGTGTCGGTGCGCGGCGGAGTTGCCGCTGCCGAGCGGGCGAGCGTGCTCGCCTCGGCGCCGCTGCCGAGCTTCGAGGCGTCAGCGCCTGCTGCTGTGCCCGCCGCCAATCCCGCGCTGCTCGGCTTCGATCCGCGGCTCTGTTTCGATCGCTTCGTCGTCGCGCGCTCGAACATCCTCGCTGCCAATGCGGCGCGCCGCATGGCGATGGTGGAAACGCCGCAGTTCAACCCGCTCTATCTCTGCTCGGGCACCGGGCAGGGCAAGACGCATCTCCTGCAGGCAATCGCGCAGGACTATGCTGCCGCGCACCCGACCGCGACCATCATCCTGATGTCGGCGGAAAAATTCATGCTCGAATTCGTCGGCGCGATGCGCGGCGGCGACATGATGGCGTTCAAGGCGCGGCTCCGCGCCGCCGACCTCTTGCTCCTCGACGATCTGCAGTTCGTGATCGGCAAGAACTCGACGCAGGAAGAGCTGCTCCATACGATCGACGACCTGATGACCGCGGGCAAGCGGCTCGTCGTCACCGCCGACCGGCCGCCCGCGATGCTCGACGGGGTCGAGGCGCGGCTGCTGTCGCGCCTGTCGGGCGGGCTTGTCGCCGATATCGAGGCGCCCGAGGACGATCTGCGCGAACGCATCATCCGCCAGCGCCTTGCCGCCATGCCGATGGTCGAAGTGCCCGACGACGTCGTCGCCTATCTCGTCCGCCATTTCACGCGCAACATCCGCGAACTCGAAGGCGCGCTCAACAAGCTGCTCGCCTATGCAGCGCTGACCGGCGCCAAGGTCGATCTGGCGCTCGCCGAAGATCGGCTTGCCGAAAATGTCCGCAGCGCGCGCCCGCGGATCACGATCGAGGAAATCCAGCGTGCGGTCTGTGCCCATTACCGGCTCGACAAGGCCGAAATGGCGTCGAAACGCCGCGTCCGCGCGGTTGCGCGCCCGCGCCAGGTCGCGATGTATCTCGCCAAGGAACTGACGCCGCGCTCCTATCCCGAGATCGGCCGCCGCTTTGGCGGGCGCGACCATTCGACGGTGATCCACGCGGTCCGCACGGTCGAGGCGCTGCGCGTGACCGACAGCGAACTCGACGGCGAAATCGCCGCGATCCGGCGCAGCCTCAACAACTGATCCACAGACTTATACCGGGCTTATCCCCGGACTTTTGCCGGGATCGGCGGGCGCTTCGGCCGTAGCGAAACTGCGCCCATTTTGACATCGGCATATCCTAGGGTCTTCACCCTACGGCGGCTTGACCGAAAGTTTCAGCTTGCTACTGATCGCGGGACATAAAGAAACCAAAAGTCTCTTGGAGAAGATGCCCGATGCACCCGTCTGTTCATGCTGCCAGCTCGCCCGACAAACCCGCAGTAATCGTCGCCGAAACCGGTGAGACGATCAGCTATGCCGAACTCGACGCAGCGTCGAACCGCGCCGCGCAGCTGTTTCGCAGCCACGGGCTGAAGCATGACGATGTCGTTGCTTTCATGCTGGAAAACACGCCGCATTATTATGGGCTGACCTGGGGGGCACAGCGCGCGGGGCTGCGCTATGTCTGCATTTCGTCGCGGCTGACGCAGGACGAGACCGACTATATCCTTGAAAATTCGGGCGCGAAGATGCTCGTCGTCTCGGCCAGCCTCGCATCCGCGGCACTCCAGCTTGAAACTCGGATCGAACGCTATTCGATGGGTGGCGCGATTGACGGATGGCCCCGAATCGAGGACGCGCTGGCCGCGATGCCCGCGACGCGTATCGCCGACGAACGCGCCGGGGTCGACATGCTCTATTCGTCGGGGACGACCGGCCGGCCCAAGGGGGTCAAGGTGCCGCTCCCCGAAGAGGAGGAGATCGACGCGCCGAACAGTCTGGTGATGCTCGCTTCGGCGGCGTTCGGCATCAACGCCGACAGCATCTATCTTTCGCCCGCGCCGCTCTATCACGCGGCGCCACTCCGCTGGTCGATGACGATCCACCGGCTTGGCGGCACCGTCGTGCTGATGAAGAAATTCGACCCCGAAGCCGCGCTGGCGGCGATCCAGCATTATCGCTGCAATGCGGCGCAGTTCGTGCCCACTCATTTCGTCCGCATGCTCAAATTGCCCGCGGAGGTGCGCGCGCAATATGATGTGTCGTCGATGAAGAGCGCGATCCACGCTGCGGCGCCGTGCCCGGTTCCGGTCAAGCAGGCGATGATCGACTGGTGGGGGCCGGTGCTGCTCGAATATTATGCGGGGTCGGAGGGCAATGGCATGACCTTTGCGACCAGCCAGGACTGGCTGGCGCACAAGGGCACCGTCGGCCGCGCGATCCTGGGGACCGTCCACATCGTCGGCGAGGATAATGAAACCGAAGTGCCGGTCGGCGAGGAGGGCGCGGTCTTTTTCGAAAGCGACAATGTCTTCGAATATCACGACGACCCCGAAAAGACCGCGTCGAGCCGCAATTCGAAGGGCTGGTCGACACTCGGCGACGTCGGCAAGCTCGATGCCGACGGCTTCCTTTATCTCACCGACCGCAAGAGCTTCATGATCATTTCGGGCGGGGTAAACATCTATCCGCAGGAGATCGAAAACCATCTCGTCACCCATCCCAGGGTTGCCGATGTCGCGGTCGTCGGCGGCCCGCACGAGGAAATGGGCGAGGAGGTGATCGCGGTGATTCAGCCCGCCGACATGGCCGACGCGACCGATGAATTCCGCGACGAGCTCGGCGCCTATGCGCGCCAGAAACTGTCGGGCGTGAAGGTGCCGCGCCGGATCGATTTCATGGAGGCGCTGCCGCGCCACGATACGGGCAAACTCTACAAGCGGCTGCTGCGCGACCAATATTGGGAAAAGAAGGCGTGAGCGCACCCCGCGTCAAGACGCGCGACCGCATTCTCGCTGCCGCGCTGCGCCTGTTCAACGAACAGCGCTTCGGCAGCGTATCCACCGCGGCTATCGCCGCCGATGTCGGCATCGCCGAGGGCAATCTCTGGTATCATTTCCGCAGCAAGCGCGCACTCCTCGACGCGATCAGCGCCGATTTCGCCGAGGCGATCGAAGAGCGGCTACAACTGCAGCCGTCCGACGACGGCGATCTGATCGAAGAATATGTCGCACTGCTCGCCTGCATGCAGCGCGAACTCCATACCTTCCGGTTTCTCTATCGCGACCGCGCCGATTATGGCGAATCTAGCCCGATCATTCTCGACCACATCGACGGCTGGTACGAACGCGTGCACGGCCAGCTGATGCTCTATCTCGGCGCGATGATCGATCGCGGCTACCTCGACTGGTCGCGCGCGCGGCTCGGCGATCTTTGCACCAATGCGCTGGTGATCCTGCGCTTCGGCCTCGAATATCAGCGCGAGATGGACCCGGCGGCGGTCGGCGACCTCGATAGCGCGCGCTGGACGGTCGAACGGCATCTGACCTTGTTCGAGGACCGGCTCGATCCCGCTGCGGCGCGCCGCTTCCACCGCGCGATCGAACAGGCCGACCTGCAGGCCTGACGCGCCCCTCCATTTCCGAAGGACCGATCATGCCGCGCCAGCTGGAATTCTTTTTCGACCTATCGTCGCCCTGGACTTATCTGGCGTTCACCAACGTCCAGCCGCTGATCGCGCGCACCGGCGCCAGCGCGACCTTTCGGCCGATCCTGGTCGGCGGGGTGTTCAACGCTGTGAACCAATCGGTCTACGCGGCGCGCGAACAGAGCGGCAATCGCAAGCTGAAACATAGCTGGAAGGTGCTGGGGGACTGGGCGCGGCTTGCGGGGGTGGAGATGAATTTCCCCTCCCGCTGGCATCCGGCAAAGAGCGTCGCGGCGATGCGCTTCGCCACCGCGCTCGAGCCCGATCAGCCGGCGCTGATCGCCTTCGCCCGGGCGGCGTTCGAATCCTATTTCGGCGCGCAGGACAATCTCGACGACCCCGCGGTGCTCGAAGCGGCAGCAACGCGCGCGGGCCTCGACGGCGCGGCGATCCGCGACGCGGCGGCGAGCGATGCGGTCAAGGCGCGGCTGCGCGCCAATACCGACGAGGTGATCGCGCGCGGCGGCTATGGTTCGCCGTCGATGTTCGTCGACGGCGATGATATGTATTTCGGCAACGACCAACTGCCGCTCGTCGAAGCGGCGCTTTTGAAAGCCTGAGAGGACTCTCCATGCAGGACCGTATTTCGATCACCATGCTCGACGACGGCATCGCCGACGTCCGCCTGATCCGCACCGACAAGATGAACGCGCTCGACGGCGCGATGTGGGAGGCGCTTGCAGCGGCGGTCGACCAGCTCAAGGCGACCGCGGGGCTGCGCGTCGTCGTCCTGTCGGGCGAGGGGCGCGCCTTTTGCGCCGGGCTCGATCTCTCCAGCCTCGGCGGCGAGCGCGATCCGGGCGCGAGCAGCGCCGGCGGCGGGCTCGCCGAACGGACGCGCGGCCTTGCCAACAACGCGCAATATGCCGCCTGGGGCTGGCGCGAACTGCCGGTGCCGGTGATCGCGGCGGTGCACGGCGTCGCCTTTGGCGCGGGCAGCCAGATCATGGCCGCAGCCGATATTCGCATCGTTCATCCCGATACGCGGATCGCGATCATGGAAATGCGCTGGGGCCTTGTCCCCGATGTCGCCGGCATGGCGCTGTGGCGCACCCAGGTCGCCGACGACGTGCTGCGCGAGATGATCTACACCAACCGCGAATTCAACGGCGTCGAGGCAAAGGCGCTGGGCTTTGCGACGCATGTCGCCGAAGAACCGCTCGCCAAGGCGATGGAACTTGCGGGGGTGATCGCGGGCAAGAATCCACATGCGATCCGCGGCGCCAAGCGGCTGTGCAACATGCTCGCCGACGCGAGCGATGCCGAAATCCTGCAGGCCGAAAGCGACGAACAGATAAAGGTCATCCGCACCCCCAATCAGATGGAGGCGGTGATGGCGCATATGCAGAAGCGCAAGCCCGACTTCGCCGATTGAGCGGAGGCGTCAGAGCATCGGATTCGTCAGAGTAAGCGCAAGAACCGCGCCGCATTGCCCCAGTCGGCGGCGCGGCGGTCGCGCGCCTTTTGCGCTTCGCTGTCGGCGCCCCAGCGGCGTTCCTGATACAGTTCGTCGAGGCTGACCGCCTCCCAGAGCATGTCGGCGGCGAAGGCGTCCTCGACGAGCGCGAGCCCGGCGACGAGCGACCCGCCGATGGTGACGAGAGGCGACAGCGGCGCGAGGCGAAAGGGATCGAGCGCGTGCACCGCCTCGCGCAGCGCCGCGACCGTCGCGGCGGGCTGGTCGATCGGCAGCACGCCTTGTGCCAGCGCGAATTCGATGCCGTGCCGCGCCTCCGCCCAGGCGAGCAGCGGATTCCACGCCGAAGCCTGTTCGCCTTGCAGCGCGGCATCGCGGTCGTCGCGGTAGCAGAGTAGATCGGTCTGGGCATAGGCGGCGATAGTCTCGGCAAAGGCCGCGCGGTCGCCCGTCGCCAGATCGATCGCGGCGTTGGCGATACCGGTCATCGGCATCGCCGCCGGGTCGATGTCGCTGCCCTGCGCATTCCATTCGGCGGCGATCGCTTCGGCGAGCCTCTCGCTCGGCACCACCAGCGGCGCGCGCGCGGGGGTGCGCACCGGGCGCCCGTCGAGCGCGATGCCTCGGCCGCCGTCCTGGGGGACGGTCGCGGCATTCTTCCAGAAGCGTTTCATGGCGCGGGCGGTGTCCGCCAGCGGCGCGCCAGGATGCGCGGCATGATTGCGAAATCGAACACGCCGGTCAGGACAACGATCACACCGATCCAGCGATCGGTGGGCTGACCGGCGATTGCCCAGCCGCCCCGTATGAGCACGAAGCCCGCCATGATGAAAAGCGCGCCGACGATTCGCATCGCCGACAGCGCGAAAAAGCGCTTCTTGGCCAGCCGGTCCTGTTCGTTGCTCATGCCCCCGCCTTATCGCCTGCGAGCTGGCGCATCAAATGCGCCAGGGCGCCGTGGCCCGTCCGCTCGATTCCCGCTGCCACGCGCTCGCGCTCGGCGGCATCCTTGTTCTGCGACAGTTTCACCGTCGGCCGCCATGCGCTGATCCGCATCTCGAAGCCGGTGATTGCGCTGGTCAACCGCGCGAAATGGCTGGCGTCCAACTTGGCGCGCGTCCACGGCGGATTTTCGCCAACGCGTGCCTCGTGCAGCGTCGACAGCGTGTCGAGCTGCGCGACCAGTTCGGCAACGCCCAGCTTGCGCGGCACGCCTTCCATCTCGACCGCGACATAATTCCATGTCGGTACCGCGGTTGCGGCGTCGGCGTACCAGTTGGCGCTGACATAGGCATCGGGGCCCTGCACCACCGCGAGCGCCGGCGCGCCGGCAAGATGCTTCGTCAGCCCGTTACCGCGCGCGAGGTGGAATTGCAGCGTCGTCGCGTCGGCGCTGAGCACGACGGGCGCGTGGGCGACGCGCGGACCGTCGGGCGTCGCCGCGAAAATGGCGGCAAAGCCGATCTCGCGCACCAGCAGCGCGGCGAGATCGTCCTGTCGGGGCCGGAACGCCGGATTGGGGTGCATCAGCGCGGCTTCCGCGGCGCCGGACCGCGGGCGCCCGTCTTGGCGGCGCCGGGCTTCGCCGGGCCGCGCTTTGCGGACGGTTTGCCGCCCGGCTTCGGTGCGCCGGATTTCGCCGTCCCCGGTTTCGACTTCGCTGCTTTCGCCGTCCCCTGTTTCGATTGGACCTTCGCCTCGGCACGGCCGCGCCGTTCACCGCGTCGTGCCTTGCGCACCTGCTTCGCATGCGCCTTGGCCTTCGCCTTCTGCACCGTCTTGGTCGATACGCGCGGCGCCTCTTCGGTCAGCAGGTCGCCGAGCAGCGGGTCGAAGCCCAGCGCCTCCAGACTTTCGGCGAAATGCGGCGGCAGCGGCGCGCTGATGTCGATCGCGCCGCCGTCGGGATGGTCGATGCGCAGCCGGCGGCTGTGCAGGTGCAGTTTGCGGCTGATGGTTCCGGTCAGGAACGCGCCCTTGCCGCCATATTTGCCGTCGCCGACGATCGGATGGCCGATCGCCGCCATATGGACGCGCAATTGATGCGTGCGGCCGGTCAGCGGCTGCAGTTCGACCCACGCCGCACTGTTCCCCGCGCGTTCGATGACGCGATAGCGCGATTTCGACGGCAGGCCTTTCTCGTCGACGTGCATCTTCTCGCCGCCCGATCCGGGTTGCTTGGCGAGCGGCAGGTCGATCTCGCCCTGCGCGATGTCGGGGACGCCGACAACGATCGCCCAATAGGTCTTGCGAGCGCTGCGGTTCGAAAAGGCCTTGGCGAACCATGCGGCGGCGCGCGGAGTGCGCGCGACGAGCAGCGCGCCCGACGTATCCTTGTCGAGCCGGTGGACCAGCTTGGGACGCACGGCGGCATCGCCCTGCAGGGCGCCGAGCAGGCCGTCGACATGGCTGTCGGTCTTGGTTCCGCCTTGCGTCGCGAGGCCCGGCGGCTTGTCGAGCACCAGCGCGCTCTTGTCGCGGTGGATGACCATCGCTTCGGCGAGCGCGATATCGGCGGGCGACAGCGCCTTTTCCTTGCGCGGCCGGGGGCCGGTTGGCGCCGTGGGCGGTACCGGCATCGCGATTGTCTGCCCCGCCTCGATCCGGTCCGAGACATCGGCCTTGCGCCCGTCGACGGTCAGTTCACCCGACCGGGCCCAGCGCGCGATCAGCGCGTGGGGCGTGCCCGGCCGGTGCCTTTTGAACCAGCGGTCGAGGCGGATGCCGTCATCCTCCTCGGCGACAATGGCGCTGTCGCCGCTCATGCGGGAAGCTGCCGCATCATGGCCATTCCGACGCCGCACGCCGCAATACCGATGATGACCGACGCGCCGACATAGGCCGCCGCCTGCGCCATCTGGCCCCGTTCGAACAGCGTCCAAAACTCCATGCTGAACGACGAGAAGGTGGTGAAGCCGCCCAGCACCCCGACGCCCAAGAACAGTCGGGCCTGATCGCTGCCGCCGCTACGCGCGAGCCAGCCGATCAGCAGCCCCATCATCAGGCTGCCGGCGATATTGACCGACAAGGTCCACCAGGGAAAGCCGGGGCCAAGCCGCGCGAGCAGGATCTGGCCGACCAGGTGCCGCGCACCCGCGCCGATCGCACCGCCGACCATGACAGGGAAAAGTCCGTTCATCCGCTCGCCCTAGCCGTAAAAGCGCGTGGCGCAAAGCCGGCGATCGCCCGTTGTTGATCGCATCGCTGCCTGTCGGCGACAGGGATCGTCGCCAAGGGGGCACGGCGATGAGAACAAAACAAGTTCCGATCGGACCTTCTTACCGCCTGTCGGCGCTCGGCGAATAGGTGCTGGCGCGCCAGGGAGAGCGCCTGCAGACGCGAAAGGGGCGCGGCCCCCCGGCTACGCCCCTTTCCCCCCTAAACCCCTTCCTCTGGTGGAAGGGGATAACTTTGTTCAGCGCGCGGCCATGCGCACCGGCTTGCCCGCCGATGCCCACTGGATCGCCTCGCTGCCGCCCATTTCGCGGACGAAGCAGCTCTGGCCCTGGGCCTTGAGGCTGCGGCACAGCTTCACGGCGTCGGCGCGCGAGCCGAGACCGTTGACGGTCAAGCGGAAGAAGGTGCGGCCATCGACGACCGCTGAATGGCTCGAAGCCGGATAAGCGGCCAGCACGCCGTTGCGCTTTTTCAACACGCCCCACTTTTCCTTGGCGATGCCCAGGCTGTCATAGGCGCCGAGCTGGACGGCCCAGCCCTGCGGCCTGGCGGCATCGAAGGCGGCGACGCGCGGCATGACCTTCGCGGCCAGTTCCTTCGCTTCGGGCGACGGCTTGCGAACATAATCGCCCGCGACGCGCGGCGCGGCGCGATAGGGCTTGGCGTCGGCCATGATGACGGGCGCGGCCTTGGGCTGCGGCAGATCGGTGACCGGCACGACGCCATTGGCGTCGCGCTGCGGCATCGGCAGTTCGACCGTGCGGATCGCGCTGTCGGCACTGGCGAGCAGCGGCGGCGGCGGCGCAAACTGACCGACCGGCGCGGGATCGGCGCTCGCCAGAACCGGGGCGTCGGCGGCCGGCGCGGTATCGGCGGCGGCCATCTGCGTACCGGCGAAGTTGCTGAGCGCAAGGCGCACCGGCATACCGGCATCCTGTTGCGGCGTCGTGCCGATCAGGCTCGCGACGCGAAGCTGCGAATTGGGTTGTTCGGCCAGTTTCGACCATTCGGCCATGCGCGTTTCCACCTTCGCGAGCGACAGATCCTGCGACGCGACGATGCGCGCCTGCGCCCAGCGGCCCGACAGGGCAAGCGCCAGCGCCAGATTCTGCCGCGTGCGCGCGGTCGCGCCTTCGGCGCGCGCGGCTTCGGTCAGGATATAGATTGCCGATTCGGTGTCTCCGGCCAGCGCGAGCGCGAGGCCGAGGTCGGGGGCCGGAACGGTATCGAAATTTTCCTTGAGCAGCGACACCGCCTGCGATGTCTTGCCCTGTGCGATATGCGCCAGCGTCATTGCGAGCACCGTGTTGCTGTCCTTGACGCCCAGCTCCATCGCTTCCGACAGGGCGTCGGTCGCCGAGGCGAAGCGTCCGTCGTTCAGATAGGCCTGACCGAGCAGCGCGCGGTAATGGCCGTCGCGTGGGCTCGCCGCGACCGCGGCTTCGGCAAGACCGACCGCCTTGCTGACCTTGCCATCCTCAAGGGCGGCGCGCGCCTTTTCGGCCGACGCGGCGGCAACCTCGGGCTTGCCCGCGGCATCGTTCGGCCCCGCGGCGACCTTGCCGGGTGCGGCGCACCCGGTCGTGGTAACGCCCAGGACAAAGCCCGAAACGGCGAGCTTCATCAGCATGTTGCGGTTCATGTCAGGTCCCCCTTTATCTGGTCCGGATCAGGCCGACTTGCGCAGCGGGCGCGCGGCGGGCAGGCGGCTCGCCATCGCGTCGATTTCGGGCAAGGCCGACAGATAATCGTCGAGCAGTTCGGTCAGGATCGTCTGCGCCGACCGGTTGGTCACCGCACTCGCAAGGCGCAGGCGCAAATGGCGTTCGGCATCGAGGCGGAGCGTGAACGCCGCTTTTTCGCGAGCGCGCTGCGTTCGCGGCGCCTTGTCCTTCTTCGCCTTGGGCTCGGGCCGCGCCTCGACCTTGCGGGCGACGGCCGCGACGCGCTCGATCAGCGATTCCTGCTGGCGAACGATTTCGGGAACTTCGACTGCTTCGGGAGCAAAGTCGGCCGCCGGCGCGCCAGTCAGATCGACCGGCGTCGGATCGAGCGGCGCCATGTCGGCGGGCGTCAGGTCGGCCGTTTCTTCGGCGATCAGCTCGTGGCCGGTGCTGGCGTCGACCGCATGTTCGGCAGCGGCATTGTGATCGAGCACCGATCCGGCGAGCAGCGGCTTCAGATCGACCATGCGTGCCGGTTCCGTCGACTGCTGCGGATCGACATCATAGCCCATGTCGTTCCAGCCCAGATCGTCATAGCCCTGCTGGCCGAAGGTCGCGGCGGGGCCGCTGCCGAGTGGCTGGCGGCGCATGGCAGGCCGTGCAGCGCCCTTGCGGGCCAGCAGTCCGGCGCTCAGCGATGCGAGGGGTTTGGGTTCGCCCATTTTTTCTACTCCCCCGTTCACTGGCCGGCCATGCGGCGGCCGAAACCGCCGCCCATCGGGCGGACGGTGCCGTAGCCGGGCTGTGCCGGCATCGGGGCGGAGAAGACGGTGCGGCGGAAATTCTTTTCCAGCCGGTCGTTTATATAGGTCCAAAGCTGGCGGATCTCGTCGGCCGAACGGCTGTTCGGATCGACCTCCATCACCGTGCGGCCATCGATCATCGAAGCCGCATAATCGGTGCGATGGTGCAGCGTTACCGGCGCGACGGTGCCGTGCTGCGACAGCGCAACCGCCGCTTCGCTTGTGATCTTGGCTTTCGGGGTTGCCGCGTTGACGACGAACACCAGCGGCTTGCCCGCTCGTTCGCACAGGTCGACGGTGGCGCCGACGGCGCGCAGGTCGTGCGGGCTCGGACGCGTCGGGACGACGATCAGCTCGGCGACCGAAATCACGCTCTGGATCGCCATGGTGATCGCGGGCGGTGTGTCGATGACCGCGAGCTTGAAGCCCTGCTGGCGCAATATCTCGAGGTCGGACGCCAGCCGCGCGACGGTCGTCTGCGCAAAGGCCGGCAGATCGGTCTCGCGTTCATTCCACCAGTCGGCAAGCGAACCCTGCGGATCGATGTCGATCAGGACGACCGGACCGGCGCCTGCAAGCTGGGCCTGCACCGCCAGATGCCCCGACAGGGTCGTCTTGCCCGACCCGCCCTTTTGTGAAGCCAATGCCAGAACGCGCACTGCTGTCCCCCTGAAAAAATCAACGAATTGGCGGGGGAATGCCATGCAGGGAGCTAAAATTGGGTTAACGATGATAAAAAGAAGGTGAACGAATTGCGCAGGAATCTGGTTAACAAGGCGTCAGTAACGACATGTGCCGAAGCGGGGCAACTTCGCTGCGCCCGGCCTCTATGCTAAGGGGCTGTTAGCCATTTGGGGTTAGGACCGGCTGCCGCGACGGCCGCCCGCCCGGTGCGGCGCAAGTCATTGGAGAATAAGATGCGTTCATTTCGCACCGCGCTGCGCCTCGCGCTCCCGATCGCTTCGGCCCTCGCTTTCGCGCTGCCCGCTCACGCGGACGTCAAGGATGGCGTCGACGCATGGCAGGCCGGCGATTTTGCGAAGGCGGTGGCCGAATGGCGGCCGCTGGCGCTCGCCGGCGATGCCGATGCGCAGTTCAATCTGGGCCAGGCGTACAAGCTAGGGCGCGGTGTGGCGGTCGATCTGGTGCAGGCCGAAAGCTGGTATCGCCGCGCCGCAAAACAGGGCCATCTCCAGGCTGAGGATAATCTTGGCCTCGTCATCTTCACCGCCGGGCGGCAGAAGGAGGCGATGCCCTATATCATCCGCTCGGCCGAACGCGGCGAGCCGCGCGCGCAATATGTACTCGGCACCGCGCTGTTCAACGGCGACCTCATCGCCAAGGACTGGCCGCGCAGCTATGCGCTGACGAAACGCGCCAGCGATGCCGGGCTGACTGTCGCCTCGGCGCGGCTGGTCCAGCTCGACCAGCTCGTGCCGCTCGACCAGCGTCAGCGCGGGCTCGCCATGCTGCCGCAGATGGAAAAGGACGAAGCGCGTGCGCGTCTCGCGGCGGTCAGTGCGGGCGCCCCGGCGCCCGACGCAGCGCCCGCGCCGACGATCCGCACGGCCAGCCTGCCGGCCTCCCAACCGGGCGCGAGCTATACGCCGCCGCCGCTGATCGAACCGCAGCCCTCCGCCGCGAAGCCCGCCAAGTCGCGCGACGCCGCCACCGCCGCGAGCGAAGCGAGAGCCGATGGCGTCGCCGCGACGGCCGCCGCCAAGCCAGGGACCAGCTATGCTGCGCCGCCGCTGGCGGGCCCGCTGCCGGCAACCCCGGCCGCGGCTCCGGCGCCCAAACGTATCCGCGTCGAACCGGCGGCGACGCCCGATGCCGCGGCCAAGCCCGCGCCGGTGCGCGCCGCAACCTCCGGCCCGTGGCGCGCACAGCTCGGCGCCTTTGCGGTCGATGGCAATGCGAAGAAATTGTGGGCGACGCTGGCGCGCAAATATCCCGCCGTCGCGGCCCAGACCCCCGCCTATGTCAAGGCGGGGTCGGTCACGCGGCTTCACGCCACTGGCTTTGCCACCCGCGCCGATGCCCAGGGCTTTTGCGCTACGCTCCAGAAGAGCGGACAGGCCTGCCTCGTCGTCGACAAATAGCCGTCGGCGCGG
The DNA here is from genome assembly GCF_900185685.1 of Sphingopyxis sp. P1IMeth2. Lineage (NCBI taxonomy): Bacteria > Pseudomonadati > Pseudomonadota > Alphaproteobacteria > Sphingomonadales > Sphingopyxidaceae > Sphingopyxis > Sphingopyxis sp. P1IMeth2. Next base: position 406,561 of record NZ_FYAT01000001.1, on the reverse strand, counting down.
CAGGCCCGCTTCGCCTTACCTCAATCCGCTTCAGGGCAGCCGCTTGATTGCGGGCGGCGTCCAGCGGCCTTCGCGGGCCGCGCGCTCGGGCAGGTAGAGGCGCAGGTTCATCGAAAAGGACCCGGCGGGGGCGGGCAGCCAGTTGGCCTGTTTGTCGGCGCCGGGGTCGTCCTTCTGGATATAGAGGTCGAGCGATCCGTCGGCATTGAACGCCAGCTTGTCGCGATCGCCGATCGCATAGCGGCCGATCGGATTGTCGACGAAGAACTGATCTTCGCCATACATGGTCAGCGACCAGAAGGCGTCGGCGGGCGGAAGCTGGTCCTTGTCGAAATGCAGCACATAGCGTGCGGCACCGGTCAGCGGCTTGCCCTCGCTGTCGAGCGGCGCCATCGGGTAGATGGCTTCCTCGGGCGGCAGCGCACCCAGCCCGGCATAGGCAACGAAGGCGCGTTGCAGATAGTCATTGCCATAGACGCCCAGCGCATTGCCCAGCGCAACCCAATTGTTGCGCGTCAGCGCCAGCCGTTTACGGCGATCGAGCATCCGCTGATAGGCGTCGGCCGCGGCGCGCGTCAGGCCGCGCTGGACCGCCGGATCGGCCTTTGCGAGGTCGAAATCCTGTCCCGGAACCAGACCCACGCGCTCCATGCGCAGCAGGATCGCGTAATCGGTCGCGTGCGGCGGATTGCGCTTCATCACCTCAGCGAAGCGCGCGAAAAAGGCGCCGGGCGTCATCTGTGCGACCTGGATCACCGGCGGGGTCTTCATGTCGACGCTGCTGTCGACCTTCGGCATTGTGACGGCGCGCGGTTTGCCCCATTGCGACAGCGGCGCAGCATCATAGCCTGCCTGCAGGCTGTGGACATGGTCGTAATCGGCGGGGCCGTTGGTCTGGATGCGCCCGATGATCCACCCCATGTCGGTCGGGCTGCGCACCATCCGCATCCCCTGGGGCAGCCTGCCCTGCCAATGCGGACCGACCAGCGCGACGGTACCACCGTCGTTGCCCGTGGTGCGCGTGCCCAGCGTCGCGAACACCTCGGTCCACATGTCCATGATCGGCACCACATGATAGCGGCCGGCGGTCTTCGGCAGCGTCAGGACGAGCGGGTCCTTGCCGACGTCATACCATAGCGAGGAATAAAGCGTGTCGGCGTTGGGGCGCACGACATCCTTGAAGGTCGCGTCGGGATAGGTTCGCATATGCGAGAAATCGTTCATCGGCGCGCGCAGCCGTCCGGGCGCACCGGCATTGGTCGATACGAGCCGGGTCGTGTCCATCAGCACCATCGGATAGCCATAGGTATAGGCGTCGAGGCCGATCTCATAGGCCTCCTCCTCGCTCGCGGGGGCCGCCTGCACGGCCGGGCCCGACAGCGTGCCCGCGAGCATCGCCAGCAGCGCCAACAGATATTTCATAGGACCTCACTCCTCTATCCACCTTTGCATTGGCGCCGTAGCGGGGCAGGCGGGCGCAGTCTGTCATCGGGCCGACAATCTCGTTGGGAAAATTGCCGCCGCATCCTACTATGGGCGCCGGGAGGACGGGTGATGGCGTCGCGGTCGCGGGAAAGCGTGGGGGAAGACACAGCGCCGACGCACGGCGACCGGCTGGCCGTGCTGCGCCGCTGTCCGCTCTTCGCTGCCTGGCCGGAGGCGCGGCTTGCCGACCTCGCCCGCATCGCGCGCAGCGCCGACTATCCGCGCGGCGCCGAAATCTTCGCGCGCGATCCCGAACAACGCGACATTTTCGTGATCGCGGCAGGCGGGGTCGAGGTCAGCCGGGGCAGCGCCGCCGGACGCAAGTTCGTGCTCAGCCTGTCGGGACCGTTCGAAGTGCTCGCGCTCGTTCGTCTGCTCGACAATCCGCCGATCCGTTTCGCTTACCGCGCGCATAAGGATACGACACTGGTGCATCTGCCGGTGGCCGGGCTGCGCGCGATCCTCGACACCGATCCGATCCTGTGGCGTGACATCGCGCTGCTCATGTGCGCGCGGCAGGGTGACAGCCTGCGGCTGCTCAACGACCAGCAGCTCGGATCGCTCGACCAGCGCATGGCGTGGACGCTCGCTGACCTCGCGCGCATCCACGGCATCGCGGGCGAACAGGGGACCGACTTGGGTTTGCGATTGCCTCAGGAGCAATTGGGCGCGATGCTTGGCGTCACGCGCCAGAGCGTGAACAAGCTGTTGCGCGGGTTCGAGGAGGCGGGGCTGATCGCCATCGATTACAACCGCATTACCATCCGCGACCCTGCGGCGCTCGATCGCCTCGCGGCGCAGCGCGATTAGGCGACCCGCCCCGGCACCGCCGACAAAAAAAGGGGCCGCAAGGCCCCTTTTCGATCCGGCAAGCGACGCGCGGCGTCAGCCGGCGATATGTTCGGCGAGGACGGTGAGGCCGGCTTCGTTCACTTCGGCAAAGCCGCCTTCGACCTCGATCGTTTCGGGCTGGGCGCCGTTCGTCGCATAGATGGTCAGCGGGCCGTTGCGCAGCGTCGCCATGAAGGGCGCATGGCCTTCGAGCACCGAGAAATCGCCTTCGCTGCCCGGCACGGTGACCATATAGACGTCGCTCGACCGCTCGAGGCGGGCGGGGGTAACGAGTTCGAACTTCAGAGCCATATCTCTATTCCTACAACCCCTCCCCCGAAAGGGAGGGGCCGTTATCCTCAGGCCGCGTCTTCGGCGAGCTTCGCGGCCTTGGCGACCGCTTCGTCGATGCCGCCGACCATATAGAAGGCTGCTTCGGGCAGATGGTCATATTCGCCGTCGACGACGGCCTTGAACGACTTCACCGTTTCCTCGATCGGCACGAACTTGCCGGGGATGCCGGTGAAGACTTCGGCGACGTGGAACGGCTGCGACAGGAAGCGCTGGATCTTGCGCGCGCGGGCGACGACCAGCTTATCTTCTTCCGAAAGCTCGTCCATGCCCAGGATCGCGATGATGTCCTGCAGCGACTTGTACTTCTGCAGCGTTTCCTGAACGCGGCGGGCGGTTTCGTAATGCTCCTGGCCGACCGTCGCGGCGGTCAGCACGCGGCTGGTCGAATCGAGCGGGTCGACCGCGGGATAGATGCCGAGTTCCGAAATCGCGCGGCTCAGCGTCGTGGTCGCGTCCAAGTGAGCGAAGGAGGTGGCGGGAGCCGGGTCGGTCAAGTCGTCCGCGGGGACGTAAATGGCCTGCACCGACGTGATCGAGCCCTTGGTGGTCGAGGTGATGCGTTCCTGAAGCGCGCCCATGTCGGTCGACAGGGTCGGCTGGTAACCCACGGCGGAAGGAATACGGCCGAGCAGCGCCGACACTTCCGAACCCGCCTGCGTGAAGCGGAAGATGTTGTCGACGAAGAACAGAACGTCCTGGCCTTCCTGGTCGCGGAAATATTCGGCCATGGTCAGGCCCGAGAGCGCGACGCGAGCACGCGCACCCGGGGGTTCGTTCATCTGGCCGAACACCAGCGCCACCTTCGACCCCTCGGGGGTCGGGTTGCCGTCGGCGTCCTTGGCGATAACGCCGGCGTCGAGGAATTCGTGATAGAGGTCGTTGCCTTCGCGGGTGCGTTCACCGACGCCCGCGAACACCGACACGCCGCCGTGGCCCTTGGCGATGTTGTTGATCAGTTCCTGAATGAGAACGGTCTTGCCGACGCCGGCGCCGCCGAACAGGCCGATCTTGCCGCCCTTGGCGTAGGGCGCGATCAGGTCGATGACCTTGATGCCGGTGACCAGGATCGCCGCTTCGGTCGACTGGTCGACGAATTCGGGAGCCTTGGCATGGATCGGTGCGGTCATGTCGCTGTTCACCGGGCCGCGCTCGTCGATCGGGTCACCGATGACGTTGAGGATGCGGCCGAGCGTCTGCGGGCCGACGGGAACCGAAATCTGCGCACCGGTGTCGGTGACGGGCTGGCCGCGGGTCAGGCCGTCGGTCGCATCCATCGCGATCGTGCGGACGGTGTTCTCGCCAAGGTGCTGCGCAACTTCGAGGACGAGGCGGTTGCCATTGTTGTCGGTTTCGAGCGCGTTCAGAATGGCGGGCAGCGGGCCGGTGAACTGGACGTCGACGACGGCGCCGATGACCTGTGCAACGCGGCCGGTCGCGGTGCCGGTCGCAGCAGCCTTCGGCGCTGCGGCCTTCTTCGGCGCAGCAGCCTTGGGCGCGGCGGCCTTCTTGGCGGGAGCCTTCTTTTCAGCGGGAGCGGTAGCCATGGTCTTCTTCCTTGGGTTGATCGGTTAGAGCGCTTCGGCGCCCGCGATAATCTCGATAAGTTCGGTGGTGATCGCCGCCTGACGCGTGCGGTTGTAAACGATGGTCAGCTTGTTGATCAGCTCGCCCGCGTTGCGCGTCGCATTGTCCATCGCAGTCATCGACGCGCCCTGTTCGGACGCGGCGTTTTCAAGGAGGCCCTTGAAGATCTGGATGGTGACGTTGCGCGGCAAGAGGTCAGCAAGGATTTCTTCCTCGCCCGGTTCATATTCGACCGCAGCGCCGCTCGACGCCGGAACGTCAGCGGGCGGCGGAACCGGGATCATCTGCTGGCCGGTTGCGATCTGAAGCAGTGCCGAGCGGAACTTCGAATAGAAGAGGTGCGCGACGTCGAAGGCGCCGGCTTCGTAAAGCTCCATCACCTTCGCCGAAATCTCGTTCGCCTGATCGAAGCCGATATCGCGGATGCCGGTCGTTTCGTAATTCTCGATGATCTGGCCGGGGAAGAGGCGGGCGATCACCGGCCGGCCCTTGCGGCCGACGAGGAAGAAGCGAACCGTCTTGCCTTCGGCCTGCAGCGCCAGAGCCTTGTCGCGTGCCGCCTTGACGATGTTCGAGTTGAACGCGCCGGCAAGGCCGCGGTCGCTGTTGAGCACGACCAGCAGGTGGGTGTCGCTCTTGCCGGTACCCGACAGCAGCTTGGGCGCCGAATCCGACGCGCCGACCTTGGAGGCGAGGCTGGCGACGACGCCTTCGAGCCGCTCGGCATAGGGCCGCGCAGCTTCGGCCGCGGCCTGCGCCTTGCGCAGCTTGGCGGCGGCAACCATCTTCTTGGCCTTGGTGATCTTCTGGGTCGATTTGACCGAGACGATCCGCCCTTTGAGTTCCTTAAGCGATGCCATTACGGCCCCTCTTGTTCGTCAGCCCGGCGCAGGAGGCCGGGCTCACGGTAACTTGGCTTACGCGAAAATCTTGGCGAAGGCGTCGAGCGCCGCGACCAGGCTCTTCTTGGTGTCGTCGCCAAGATCCTTGGTGTCGCGGATCGCCTTCAGCACATCGGCATGGTCGCTGCGCAGATAGGCGAGCATCGCCGCTTCGTAGCGCGACACGTCGGTCGTCGCGACAGCGTCGAGATAACCGTTGGTGCCGGCAAAGATCGATGCGGTCTGCTCTTCGAACGGCATCGGCTGGAACTGCGGCTGCTTCAAGAGCTGCGTCAGGCGCGCGCCGCGGTTGAGCAGCTTTTGCGTCGAGGCGTCGAGGTCCGAACCGAACTGCGCGAAGGCTTCCATTTCGCGATACTGTGCAAGCTCGAGCTTGATCGAGCCCGACACCTTCTTCATCGCCTTGGTCTGCGCGGCCGAGCCGACGCGGCTCACCGACAGGCCGACGTTGATCGCCGGACGGATACCCGCGTTGAACAGGTTGGTTTCAAGGAAGATCTGGCCGTCGGTGATCGAAATCACGTTGGTCGGGATGTACGCCGAAACGTCACCCGCCTGCGTTTCGATGATCGGCAGCGCGGTGAGCGAGCCCGAACCATTGTCGCTGTTCATCTTCGCAGCGCGCTCGAGCAGGCGGCTGTGCAGATAGAAAACGTCGCCCGGATAGGCTTCGCGGCCCGGCGGGCGGCGGAGCAGCAGCGACATCTGGCGGTAGGCGACGGCCTGCTTCGACAGATCGTCATAGACGATCACGGCGTGCATGCCGTTGTCGCGGAAGAACTCGCCCATCGTCACGCCGGCATAGGGGGCGAGATACTGGAGCGGCGCGGGTTCCGACGCAGTCGCGGCGACGACGATCGAATATTCCATCGCGCCATTTTCTTCGAGCTGGCGAACGATCTGCGCGACGGTCGAACGCTTCTGACCGACGGCGACGTAGATGCAGTAGAGCTTCTTCGATTCGTCGTCGCCCTTGTTGACGTCCTTCTGGTTGATGAATGTGTCGATCGCGACGGCGGTCTTGCCGGTCTGACGGTCACCGATGATCAGTTCGCGCTGGCCGCGGCCGACGGGAACGAGCGCGTCGAGCGCCTTGAGGCCGGTCTGGACCGGTTCGTGAACCGAGGTGCGCGGGATGATGCCCGGCGCCTTGACTTCGACGCGCATGCGCTTGTCGGCCTTGATCGGGCCCTTGCCATCGATCGGGTTGCCGAGGCCATCGACGACGCGGCCGAGCAGACCCTTGCCGACGGGGACGTCGACGATCGTGCCGGTGCGCTTGACGGTGTCGCCTTCCTTGATCTCGCTGTCCGAGCCGAAGATCACGATGCCGACGTTGTCGGCTTCGAGGTTGAGCGCCATGCCCTTCACGCCATTGGCGAATTCGACCATTTCGCCGGCCTGGACATTGTCGAGGCCATAGACGCGGGCGATGCCGTCACCGACGGAGAGCACCGAACCAATTTCGCTGACCGTGGCGTCGGTCCCGAAATTGGCGATCTGGTCCTTGATGACCTTGCTGATTTCAGCGGCGCGGATTTCCATTATTCAGCCTTTCATCGGGCAATTTGGCGTCGGGCTTTTCAGCCCTTCATCGCCTGGGCGAAACTGTTGAGACGGGTACGGATGCTGCCGTCGATCAGCTGGCTGCCCAGCTGGACGACGAGGCCGCCGAGAATGGCGGGGTCGACGGTGGTCGCGATCTTCACGTCGCGGCCGACACGGGTCTTGAGGTTGGCGGCGAGCGCCTTCAATTGCTCGGCGCTCAGCGGGTGGGCGCTGGTGACCTTGGCGGTCACTTCGCCGCGGTGCGCCGCGACGATCGCATGATAGGCGTCGATCATCGCGGGCAGATCGGCAAGGCGGCGATTTTCGGCGAGCACGCCCAGGAATTTGGCGGTCAGCGAATCGAGCTTCAACGCCTTGGCCACCGCCTCGATTGCCTTTTCGGCATCGCCGCGGGTAACGACGGGGCTAGAGATCAGGGTCGCCAGATCGGCCGAATCGGTCAGCGCGGTCTGCAGCGTTGCAAGGCTCGCCTGAACGCCGTCGATTGCCTTCGATTCGCTCGCCAGATCGAACAGCGCGCTGGCATAGCGGCCCGCGAGGCCCGCCGTGATGTTGCCCTGAATGCCGCCGGAATTCTCCACGCGCGAAAGTCCTTCTCTACGATCCCGTGGGGGATTTGGTCGCGCGGTTTTCGGGGAAATTCGACGAACCACCCCCGCGCGAAGTCGCGGCGCGCCTAGCAACGATTCTGTTGCAATGCAAGGTGGGGGTGGGAGGAATCCGCTTCACCTTCCGCCCCCCTTTGCGTCGCGCTTGTCGAAGCGGCCGACTTTCTCCAAACAGGCGCGAAAGTCGGATCGCGCCACGACTGGCGCGGCAAGCACGGAAGAGGGCAAGGCCGATGGGCGAAATGATCCGTATGACAATGGACGACGGCGCGGAAATCGCGGTCTATCACGCCCAGCCAGTCGGCGAACGCCGCGGCGGGCTCGTCCTGATCCAGGAAATCTTCGGGGTCACCGATCATATTCGCGAGCTGTGCGACGAATATGCGGCCGACGGCTATGAGGTGCTGTCGCCCGCGCTGTTCGACCGCGAGCATCCGGGGTTCGAAAGCGACTATTCGGGGCCGCAGTTCGAGCGCGCGGTGCAGCTGGCGCGCGAACTCCATCCGTTCGAACAGAGTCTGAAGGACGCGCAGACCTGTATCGATGCCCTGAAGGCGAAGGGGCCGGTCTTCATCACCGGCTATTGCTACGGCGGGTCGGTCGCGTGGCGAATGGCGCAGATCAGCCCCGATCTGGCCGCCGCTTCCTCCTATTACGGCAGCCTCGTCCCGACAATGTTCAAGGATGAGGCGCCGGGGTGCGCCGCCATCGCCCATTTCGGCCGCTTCGACGGCGGCATTCCGATGGACGGCGTCGAGACGCTGATCGCGCGCGATCATCCGACCGCGCAAATCTTCGTCTATGAGGCGGGCCACGGCTTCAACAGCGACCGCCGCAAGGATTATCACGAACCGAGCGCCGACCTCGCGAGGGACCGCACACTCATGCTGTTCAAGGCGTGCGGGGGATAGCAGACGCTGCCGCGACCCCGCGCAGCATCAGGGCGCTGGCTTTGCTCCCGCCCCTGCCGCCGCCTTCTGGCACTGGTAGACGAGCCGCTCGTTCGGGCTGGCGGGCAGTACGGCGCGAATTGCATCCTGCTGCGTCGCGAGCCCGGCAAGCGCGTCGGGGTCGGTGGTGCAGGCCTTGAGCGTGATCCCCGCCCGCGCCTCGCGCGCGAGCTTCATGGTGTCGGCATCGAGCAGATAGCGGTCGACGCGATAATCCTTCGCCCCCGGATCGATCGACGCGACGGTCACGGTCGCCTCCTCATTGGGCACCAGGATACGCTGCCAACGGCCATCGGCGCCCATCGCATATTGGGTGCGGTCGTTGACGCAGCCGTTCGCGGCGATCGCGACCGGCACGTCGGTGGTCGACGACACGGTAATGCGGCTGCGGTCAGGGCGGATCGTGCAGAGATAATTGCCTTCGGCAAGCTTGGCCCCTTCGGGCTTCGCCGTATCGGCCGTATCGCCTTCGACCGCGTCGAGCGCCGCATGCGCATCGGGCCGCGTCGCAAAGAGCAGCGCCGCGAACAGCATCAGCGCGGCCCCGGCGCTCCCCGCGATCTTGGCGCGGCGCATATTCTTCTGATTGTAGAAGATCAGCGCCGCCCCGGCGCCGAGCGCGCCGATCACGAACAGCACCCCGGCGAGCGCCATGCGGTTCTCACGCGCGGTCATCGCCGCTTCCTCGGCGCGCGCGGCCTTGAGGTCATGGTCGAGCTTCGCCGCTTCGTCGCGCGCGGCATTGGCCTGCGCCAGCGCGCGGGCATCGGCTTCCAGCGCGGCGCGGTCGCGGGCGTCGGCCTCGGCCATCGTCAGGCACGGCGTTCCGACGCTCGCGAAACTCTGTCCGGCGTCGCCAAGGAAGCGCGTCACCTCGCGGCCCGCGATCGCGAAGGCGAAGGGCGAATCGCCGTCGTCGGCGCGGGTGATGAAGGTGTTGATGCCGACGATGCGCCCGCAACTGTCGACGAGCGGTCCGCCCGAATTGCCGCGCGCGATCTTCGCCGTGTGGACATAGGTGGCGATGCCCTCGATCGCTTGGGTGTTCGACAGATTGCCCTCGCTTCGCACCGGGCTGCGCGGGGTGATATAATCGGTCGCGCTCTGCGCGGTCGCAAGGTCGACATTGCCCGGATAGCCGAGCGCGACGACCTCTGCCCCCGCCTCGAACGGCCCCGAATAGATGACCGCGGCGGGCACGTGCCCCTCGGTCATTTCGATGAGCGCCAGGTCGCGCTTGGTATCGATCGCGATCAGCTTGCCGGCATAGCTTTTCTTCCCTTCGGAGGGGACGACGCCGAGCGCGACATTGTTCGGATATTTGGCCGCCGATTCGACGACATGGGCGTTGGTGAGGATGCGGGTCGGCGAAATGGCGATGCCGCTGCCATGCCCGAAGCCGACGACTTCGCCATCGACCATCGCTACGGTGACGACGCGGACGACGCTGCGCGAAACCGCGCTGATATCGTCGGCAGCGCGGGCCGGAACCGCGAAGGCGACGAGGGCAAGCAGGGGGGCGAAGAAGAATGCGAGAAGACGGGTCATGGCCGCGAACCTAGTCGCTGCGCGCGCGAAGGCAAGTTAGAGGTAGGGGCGCCACATGATCAGCCATGCCCCGGCGCTGCCGACCAGAATGGCGATCGCGCTCGTCGCCAGCACTACGGTCACGGCGGATCGCACCGCGGGCCTGCCCCGCGCGCCGGTGCGCAAATAGAGTTCGGTCACGCCGAGCGGCAGCAGCGAGTTGGCGAAAGCCAGGAAGATGTCGAACGGGCCGTCCATCGCCGTGCCGATCCCCGCGCCGCCGGCCGCGATGCCCCAGGTCATATAGCCGACGCGCATGAACCAGACTGCGCTCGCCACCGCGAACAGGCGTAGCGTCCAGCGCCGGTGCGCCGCAAACCGGCGCGCCCGGGCATCCCGCCATGCAAGCGCGCCGAAGAGAAGAATGAGCAGCGCATCGAGGCTGATTCCCACCGCGCCCGCCCAGTGCAGCCAAGTGCCGCGCACCCAGGTCAGCCAGAGCCCGCCGAGCGCGAGCACCAGCGCGCTGAGCAGATAGAGCCGGCCGTTCCAGCGGTGGATGGCGGGCCAGCGTCCCCGGATCGCGGGCACCAACTGCACCAGTCCGCCGAAGGTGATGACCGCCGCCATCAGCACATGTGCCGCAAAGAAGAGATTGCCGCCCACATCGCCGGGCACGAAGCCCTTGATCAGCGGTTTGGCATTCCACGCGGCGAAGTCACCCGACAAGGAGGACGGGTAGTAGAAAAGCAGGATGAAGGCGGTGAAGAGCAACTGGCCCGCCGCGATCGACAGGAAGCAGAGGGTAGCGGAAAGCCGGAGCCAGTCGCGCGGCGCCGCCCGCTTTCCGCCGGTCTGCGATACGTCGATGGTCGTCATTCGATAGTCTCCGATGTCATCCGTCGATGCCGGGCATCGAAACTGTTGGTTTGGTGGAAAAAATCAGAGGCGAGCGCATCGTCCGGCTTTGAGCGCAAGCATCGGGACGCATCGCCGCGCCTGGCATGACAAATCGGCGAGCAGACAAAGGAGCCGCATATGACTGATCGAATGCGCTATCGAATTCAGGGGCTGGACCCCGCGCCCTTCGCCCCGCTTTTCGCGCTCGACGATGAGGCGCTGAGCGCGCGGAACGCCCGCCGCGTCATTGCCACCGCCGACCGCGGCTTTCCCTGCCGGGTCAGCCTGGAGGACGCAAGGGCGGGCGAGGAACTAGTACTGCTGCATCACCTCAGCCACGACGTCGCCACGCCCTATCGCAGCGCCTATGCCATTTATGTCCGGCGCGGCGCGGCGCGCACGATGTGGCGCGACCGGACGCCGCCGGTGTTCGAGGGGCGCCCGCTCGCGATGCGTGCCTTTGGTGCCGACGGCATGCTGCGAACCGCGCGGGTCGCAGGGCCGGGCGAAGCCGATGCCGCAATCCGCGACCTGTTCGCGGACGCCGGCATCGCCTATATCGACGCCCATAATGCCGCGTACGGATGCTTTGCCGCGCGGATCGAGCGGGATGCGAGCGAGGGAGCCGAGCCATGAGCGCCGACAGCATGACCGATTCCGATCGCTGGGCGGCGGTGCAGCGCCGCGACCGTGCGCTCGACGGACGCTTCGTCACCGGTGTGCTGACGACGGGCATCTATTGCAGGCCGAGCTGCGCGGCGCGGCATCCGGCGCGCGCGAATGTCCGCTTCTTCGCCGACGGAGCCGCAGCACGCGCCGCCGGACTGCGCCCGTGCAAGCGTTGCCTGCCAGACGATGTCGCGCGCGACGAAGGCGCCGTGATCGCCGCCATCGCCGCGATCAAGGACAGCGAGGAGCCGCTCGCGCTCGCCGATCTTGCGGCGCGTACCGGCTATTCGGCGACCCATTTTCAGCGCGTCTTCACCCGTCACACCGGCCTTTCGCCAGCTGCCTATGCAAGGGCGCTGCGCGAGGAGCGCGCCCGGGCGGCGTTGAGCGAGGCGGGGCGCGTGACCGACGCCATCTATGACGCGGGCTTTTCGGGGCCGTCGCGCTTTTACGACACGATGGAGGGACGCATGGGAATGACCGCTTCGGCATGGGTGAATGGCGGCAAGGGCGCGACGATTCACTGGGCGGTGGTATCGACGAGCCTTGGCGACATGCTCGTCGCGGCGACCGCAAAGGGCGTGTGCCGCCTCAGCTTTGCGGAAGGGCGCGATGCGCTTGAGGCGCGCTTCCCGGCCGCCGAACTGGTCGAGGGCGGCGCCGATTTCACCGCGCTGCTGCAGCAGGTGGTCGATGCGGTAGAGGCGCCGGCGGCCGGTTTTGACCATATTCCGCTCGATGTGAAGGGCACCGCCTTTCAGGAAGCGGTCTGGCGCGAACTGCGCAAGATACCGGCGGGCGAGACGCGCAGCTACGCCGACATCGCGGCCGCGGTCGGCAAGCCCAAGGCGGTGCGCGCCGCGGGCAGCGCCAATGGTGCGAACAACGTCGCGGTCCTCATCCCGTGCCACCGCGTCGTGCGCAGCGACGGCTCGCTCGGCGGCTATGCCTATGGCCTGCCGATCAAGCGCGAACTTCTGAAAAGGGAAATTAAATGACCGACAAAATCGCGACCTTCCGTGCGCTTCACATTCCCGGTGACCCGCTGATTCTGGTCAATATCTGGGATGCCGGCAGCGCGAAGGCGGTCGCCGCCGCGGGGGTCAAGGCGATCGCGACCGGAAGCTATGGCGTCGCCGGCGCGCAGGGCCGCGCCGATGGCGAGGATTTTCCGCTCGCCGATGTGTTCGAGAATCTCGCGCGCATCCTGTCGGTCACCGACTTGCCGGTCACGATCGACATGGAATCGGGCTATGGCGCCGATCCCGCCAGCGTTGGCGCCTCGGTCGCGCGGGCAAGGGCGGCGGGAGCGGCGGGGATCAATATGGAGGACCGGATGCCCGGCCGGAACGATCTGTTGCCGATCGCGGAGGCGCAGGCGCGCTACCGTGCCGCGGCCGATACCGGAATTTTCGTCAACGCCCGCTGCGATGTCTTTCGCGGCGCCGATGCGGCGAAGGAGGGCGACCGGCTCGTCGCCGCCGTGCTTGAGCGCGCCCGCGCCTATGCCGATGCCGGCGCAGGCTCGCTGTTCGTCCCCTTCCTCGGCGATGCGCGCTGCATTGGCGCGATTTGCGCGGCGTCGCCGCTACCGGTCAATATCCTGCGCGCCAAGGCGGGGCCGACCCATGCCGAACTGGCGGCGCTCGGCGTCGCGCGGATCAGTCATGGGCATCAGCCGTGGGCGGCGGCGATGGCGTGGCTGACCGGTCAGGCGCAGCAGGTGCTGGGCGGCGGCGAACCCGATTATTGAGTGGCCGTTGCGGGCCGCGCCACGGCGTACATTTCCTTTGCCATCGTCTTGGTGAGCGCCCAGCGATCGTCGCCTTCCTTGTAGAGATCGAAGTGGGTGCGGCCGGGAACGAAGCGGAAGCTCGCCTTTGCGCCGAGGCCGTCGAGGACGGCCTTCAGCCGCTCGGCTGACTGGTTGAGATAAAAAGTGTCCGCGGTGCCGACGGTAAGATGGATCTTGCCGTCGAGATCGGGTTTGAGCCGTGCCCAGTCACGCGCGATGATATGCGCTATGTCATAATGATCGCGCCAATAGGTGACGACGGCGGGATCGATCTTGCCGGTCACGCGATTGAACATCGGGCAGGGACGTCCATCGGGGCATTTGGGCGAAAAGACCCAGTCGAAGCTTGCAAGCTGGCCGCCATAGGGACCGAGTACCGCCTCGAGTTGGGCGAACTGGCGAAAGGTCGCGACGACCTTGCCGTCCTCGCGAACGAGCGGCCGGTCGTTTCCGTCGCTGCCTGCATAGGCGTTGGCGGCAGGCGCATAGAGGTCGATATTCGTGAAATCGTGAAAATCGCTCGGGTCGGGCGCGGTCGGCCAGCTTCCGCCGAACAGCTTCGGATAGGCGACCTGCAACCACAACGTCGACCAGCCGCCCGAACTGTGCCCGGTCAGGAAGCGGCCCGACGGACGGGCGTCCATGCGATATTTCATTTCCAGCGCGGGGATCGCCTCGGTCGTCAGTGCCGTTCCCCACGGGCCGTTGTTGGCCGAATCGGCAAATTCGTGCGTTCCGGTCGCGATATGATGGTCGAGGAAGACCCAGATCATCGGAGGAAGGTCGCCCTTCGCCATCATCGCCGCTGTGCGCGCAGCGCTTGCGTGCGCGCTGTCGCTCGTGCTGCCGAAGCCGCCGTCCGAATAGACGGTGGGGTAGGTGTCGCCGCCCTTGGCATAGCCCGGCGGCAAGGCGACCCATCCCTCGATCGCTGTGTCGCGACCCCAGAAGCGCGACAGGGCGGCGCTGTGGACGGACAGCGGCTCGACCGACGTCAGCCCGGGTTCGATACCCGCCCGCGCCTCGGGCGATAGCGCGGCAAGCCAGGCTGCAAAATCCTGGCCCGCGATCTCGCGATCGAGGGACAAGGTCGGCACCGGCCCTGGCAGACGGGCTTCGACGACGGGCGACACCAGATCGCCGGCGCCGCGCCCGCCATAATTATAATCATGGTTGCGGTCGAACACCGCCTGGATGCGATAGGTGCCCGGCGCCAGTGTCGACCAGGCGGCCGGAAAGGCATCGACGTCGGTGCCGACGATTGCGGTCCGGCCCGGCTTGAGGCTGCTCACTTCGATCGCCGCGATCGCGGTGCCGGTCGGCTCGAACGGCGACGTGTCGACCGCGTCCTGGGGCTTTGCGCCGGGTTCGACCTTTTGAGCGAAGACGATCAGGCGCCCGCTGCCCTCATCGCCGAGATCCTTTGGCGTGACGACCGGAACCGCGATTGGCTCGGCAAGAAGCGGCGTGGCGCTGACGGCAACGAGGCCGGTGGCGAGGGCGAGCGCAAGGCGCAGGGTCAAGCGGGACATGACAAAGGTCTAGCCCCAATGTCGGCCCTGTAAATGCCGATTCGCCTTAAACGAAACTATAGGGATCGACGTCGATCGCGAGGCGCACCTTTGCCGGCCAATCTATCCGACCGATCCAGTCGCGGATCGCGCCCTGCAGGTCGAAACTGCGCGGCGCGTGGAGGAGGAGGCGGAAGCGGTGGCGGCCGCGCAGCATCGCAAGCGGCGCGGGCGCGGGGCCATAGATAGCGAGACCATCGGCGACAGGCGCCTTTTCGCCCAGCCGCTGCGCGACGCCGCGCGCGACTTCGATATCCTCGGACGAAATGACGAGCGCGGCGAAGCGGCCATAGGGCGGCGCCCCGGCGAACTTTCTCGCCGCCGTTTCGGCGGCATAAAAGCCTTCGCGGTCGTTGGCGACCAGCGCCGCCATCACCGGCGCGTCGGGCACGCGTGTCTGGATCAGCACCTCGCCGGGCTTCACCCCGCGCCCCGCGCGTCCCGCAACCTGTGCGATCTGCTGGAAGGTCCGCTCCGCGGCGCGCAGATCGCCGCCGTCGAGGCCGAGGTCGGCGTCGACCACCCCGACGAGCGTAAGATTGGGGAAATGATAGCCCTTGGTCACGAGCTGGGTGCCGATGATGATGTCGACGAGTCCGCCCTCGACCGCCTCGACAAACTCGGCCGCCTTCGCGGGCGACCATAAGGTGTCGCTGGTGACAATCGCGGTGCGCGCCTCGGGAAAACGTAAGCTCACCTCGTCGGCGACGCGCTCGACGCCGGGGCCGCAGGCGACGAGGCTGTCCTCGTCCTCGCATTCGGGGCATAGGCGCGGCGGCGGCATCACATGGCCGCAATGGTGGCAGGCGAGGCGATGGACTAGCCGGTGCTCGACCATCCACGCGGTGCAGTTAGGGCATTGGATGCGGTGGCCGCAGGTACGGCACAGCGTCAGCGGCGCGAAGCCGCGGCGGTTGAGGAAAAGCAGGCTCTGCTCGCCCTTTTGCAACCGGTCGGCGAGTGCCTCAACGAGCGGCGGGGCGAGCCAGCGGCCGCGATCTGGCGGATCCTGCCGCATGTCGATTGCTGCCAGGTCGGGTAGTGTCGCGCCGCCATATCGGGCGGGCAGCACGATATGGCGGTAACGCCCTGCCTCGACCTGCGCGAGGCTTTCGAGCGCCGGAGTCGCGCTCGCAAGGATCACCGGCAGCCCCTCGAAATGGCCGCGCATCACCGCGACGTCGCGCGCGTGATAATGGACGCCATCCTCCTGCTTGAAGCTGGTTTCATGCGCCTCGTCGACGACGATCACGCCCAGATCGGCATAGGGCAGGAACAGCGCCGAGCGCGCGCCGACGACGATCTTCGCCTCGCCGCTTGCGATCGCGTGCCAGGCGCGCCGCCGCTCGACCGACCGCAGCCCGCTGTGCCATGCCACCGGCTCGCAGCCGAAGCGCGCCGCGAAGCGCGTCAGCATCGGTTCGGTAAGCGCGATTTCTGGGAGCAGGACCAGCGCCTGCCTGCCCGCTTCGATGGCGGCGGCAATCGCCTCCATATACACTTCGGTCTTGCCCGATCCCGTGACGCCGTCGAGCAGCAGCGTCTCGAACCCGCGGGCGGCGACGGCGTCGCGCAATTGCCCGGCGGCGGCCGCTTGCTCGTCCGAGAGGTCGGGCGGCGCGAAACCGGGGTTGGGCTCCGGGTAGGGCTGATCGGCCGACACGCTCACCGCCTCGAGCGCGCCCGTCTGGACGAGGCCGCGGATCACCGCCTCGCTGACTTCGCCCAGCGCCGCGAGTTCGCGCACAATGCCTTGGCGCGCGCCGATCTTTTCGAGCGCCACGGTGCGCTGCGGCGTCATCCGTGCCGGCAGCTCTCCCGTGGCGCGATATTCGACGATGGGGCGCCGCGCGTCGGCAAAGGCGGCGCCGGGCAGAACCATGCGCAGCACCGATCCCGGGGGTGCGAGATAATAGTCGCTCGTCCATTCGACGAGGCGGCGCAGCGGGGCGCGGATCGGCGGCACCGGCACGACCTCGAACAGATTGCGCAGGCGGTTGTCGCCGACGGGTTCGGGGGCGCCGAAGCTTTCATCCTCCCACACCACGCCGCCCAGCCGCCGCGGGCCGAGCGGCGCGACGACGACGCTGCCGAGCGGCGCGTCGCTGCCGTGCGGGACGCGATAGTCGAGCGGGCCGAGGGCGGCGGTCAGAAGGAGGACGCGGGCGCGGGTCATGGAAGCGATGACGATATAGGAGCGCGGCGAAAATAGGAAAGCGCGCTATGCCTCGCCGAGCCGATACCCGATGTCCGCTGCCGACGTGCGCCGGCGGATCACATCGCCTTGATATAGTCGACCATCTGGCCGACCACGGTTCCCCAGCCGTCGTGGAAGCCCATTTCCTCATGCTTCTGGCGCGCGGCGCTGTCGCCGTGGACCGCGACGGCGCGATAGAGGGTGCTGTCGCCCTGCGGGGTCAGGAACAGGCCGGCGGTGAAGAAGGGCGCCGGCGCCGGCCGGAAGCCGGGGAGCAGCGTGTCGGTGAAGATCAGCCGTTCGCCCGGCACGACTTCCAGATAACAGCCGCTGTTGGGAAACTCCTCACCCTCGGGCGAGCGCATCGTCGTGCTGAAGACGCCGCCGGGGCGCGGGTCCATCTCGCAAGCGGTGACCGTCCAGGGCTTGGGCACGAACCAGTGCACCAGATGCTCGGGCGTGGTCCAGACCTTCCATACAAGGTCGGCGGGCACGTCGATCACGCGTTCGAGGACAAGGTCGAGGTCGGGGTCGACCGGGCTGAGCGGAAAGGTCATTCGAAGGTCTCCTTCTTGTTCTTGAGCGAGAGCAGATAGGCATCCATGCGGTCGAGCCGGCCTTCCCACAGGCGGCGCTGGGTCGCGAGCCAGTCCTCGGCCAGCCGCAGCCGGTCGGGGGCAAGGCTGTAGGTGCGGACCCGGCCAAGCTTGCGCGAATGGACGAGGCCGCAGCCTTCGAGCACCTTGAGGTGCGCGAGAAAGGAGGGGAGCGCCATGGGGTGGTGCGCCGCAAGTTCACTGACCGAGGCCGGTCGTTCGCCCAGCCGTTCGAGGACCTGCCGCCGTGTCGGGTCGGCGAGGGCGCGGAAGATGCCGTCGATCATCGCCGGTTCGGGCGCAATCGGGGCGTCGGGCCGGATGGTCGACATGGCGCATTCCTTTCGCCCGCCCTCCTAGCTCGGTCCAATACTTAGGTCAATGCCTAACTATTGAGACAGGCACCGCGCGGTGCGATTTCGCTGGCGGATCGGGAGATCAGGCGGTGACGGTGCGGCGCGGAAGGGAGCGGACGGGCTTCGGTCGCCGGAACCAGAAGGTCCACACTGCAAAGCTGCCGAGCATCGCCATCGTCAGCCCCGACAGGGTCATGACGATACGGTAGCCGAGCCCCCCGACCTTGGCGGCGTGCAGCGGATAGGCCTTGTTGAACGCCTGTGCGGCGGGCGCCATGGCGAGCGCGTCGCGCGCGCCGAGCAACTCGCCCGTCTGCGCATCGAACCAAAGCGTCGACCGGCCGTTGGGAAGCCATTCGGCCTGCTGGCGCATCCGCAGCATGATCGGGTCGCCCGCCTTGCGCGGCAGGCTGAGGATGCGGAACTCGCCGCCCGGAAAGCGGCGGCGCGCCTCGGCGAGCATCGCCGCATAGTCGGGCTTCGCAGCCAGCGGGCCGCCCTTATATTGGGGAGGCGCCATCGACTTCTCTGCCGCGGCAATCGAACCGAAGGGCGCGACGACAGCCATCGCGAAGGGGCGAAAGATCATCATCGTCCCGGTGACGACCGAAAGCAGCAACAGCGGTGCCATCACGATCCCCAGGTCGCGGTGATGCGTGACGATCGCCGGCCGGCTCATCCGCTTGGGCCACAGGCGCAGGCGGAAGGTCCGGCGCGTCCGCCACCACAGGATGATGCCCGACACGATGAAGAACAGCCCGCACAGGCCGGCGATGCCGATCACCCACTCGCCGCTGTCGCCGGCGAAGAGATGATGATGGAAATCGAAGATCCACAGCTCGGGCCGCTCCCACTGGCTCGCCCAGCGGGTGACGATCTGTCCGGACTGGTCGGCATAGGCGCCGGCGCCTTCGTCGAAGCGGGTCTGGTGGAGACCGAAGCCGTCGCGGGCATAGATGATGCCCTGCGCGCCCGGCTGCGCCATGATCGCCTCGGTCGCCCGCGTCACGCTGCCAAGGTCGCTGCGCAGCGGATCGCCGCTATGCGGCAGCCCGATCCACGCATCCTTGTGGACGAGGATCGCGCCGGTGAGGCCGAGCAGGCCAAGCACCAGTCCGATCAGCCCGCCGGTCCAGCGGTGCAGCGTGTCGAGCAACTGCATCAGAAGCGATAATCCCAGCCCAGCGTGAAGGTGCGTCCGCGCCCGGCGAAGTTGAAGAAATTGTCGGTCGGGCGCTGGGTGTCGCTCGCATAGGCGATATATTGCCGGTCGAACAGATTCTGCACCGCCAGGCTGATGCCGCCGATCCGCGTCTGGTAGCGCAGGAAGGCGTCGGTCAGATTATAGCCCTCGAAATCGTTGCGCGGGTCGCGCGTCGGGCCAGTGAAACTGCGCGCCAGATAGAATTGCGTCTGGACGCGCGCCGACAGCGGCCCCTTGCCGTAGCTGGCGGCGAGGTTCAGCCGGTCGGGCGAGATATTCGCACCGTCAAGGTCGGTTTCGACCACATCGTCGCCGTCGGCATCATATTTGCCGTCGAGATGGGCATAGCCGGCCGAGACGGTCAGACCGTCGATCGGCAATTTGACCGCCAGATTGATTTCCAGTCCCTCGATCGCGACGCGCTGGCGCAGCACGTCGAAAATGCCGTCGGGCCGGGCGACGAGCAATTGCCCCTCCTTGCTCGACGACCAGAAATAGGTCGCGCTCGCATCGAGCGGGCCGCGCTTCACCTCGACACCGATCTCGCGGTTGTTCGAAACGATCGGACGGATGTTGAGGAAATTGTCGATCTCGACCCCCGGCGTGCTCACCGCGCGGGTGATGCGGCCGACGTCGGGGGCGGTATAGCCCTCGGCATAGCTCGCATAGGCGCGGATGCCGGGGATCGGCTCGACGATAACCCCGCCGTTCAGCAGCACGTCGTCGAAACTCGGGCTGCCACCCTTGACGAAGGTGCGGCCGGCGCTCGCGAGCGTGGTATAATCGTCGATGCTGATCTTCACATTCTCGTAGCGCGCGCCGCCGGCGACGCGGACGAGCCCGTCGAACAATTTGAGATTGGCCTGTCCGAACGGCGCGAAGCTGCGGAAATCGGTCGGCGGCACCCAGACGCGGTCGGTGGCGATCAGCCGCTGCTCGGTCGAATCCCACAGCGCGTCGAAACCGGCGATCAGCGTCAGTGCCTCGAAACCGGGCACCGCACGCTCATAGCTCAGCTTGGCGCCATATTTGCGGCTGCGGTTCTGCGATTGATCGAACAGCGTTCCGACCGGCGCGATCTGGACGTCCTGGAAGGTCGCGATCGGATTGGGTTCGCCGCCGAAGGTGTCGCGGGTACGGTTCCAGAAAATCTGGCCGACGAAATTCCCGCCGCCAAGGTTGCTGTCGGTCAACGACAGCGCCAGGCTTTCGGTGCGGCTCGCGGCGGGATCGCCGGGCGGGGTGCCGCGCGCTGCGCTGGTCGGCAGGCCGGTCGCACGATTGCCTGCCACCGCGACATAATCGCCGTCGCCCTTCAACTCGTAACGGCTGGCGATCAGGTCGAGCCGCATCGTGTCCGTGACCTCGTAGCCAAAGCGTCCGAACAGCGAGAGCGTCTTGGAATCCTGCGTCTCGCCCTGCGTCAGATTGATCCCGACCGGGCGGCCCTCGCCGTCACGAAAGATCCCGCGCACCTCATAGGCGGCGCCGACCGACGCGTCGAAGCGACCGGCCCGATACTGGATCAGCCCCGCCGCCTTGCCGCCCATGCCGGCTTCGGAAAATTCGTCGTCGGCGGTGCCCTGCAGCAGCAGCCGGCCGCTGACGCCTTCGGTCTTCGGCGCGCCGACCGTCACCTGATTGACGATGCCGCCGGTGCCGCCGATCCCCTGCAGCGCGTTCGAACCATAAATGACCTCGACGCGGTCGATGAAGAAGCCGTCGATGGTGAAGCCGTCGCGGCTGCCGTCGCGCAGCGGGGTCGATTGGGGAATGCCGTTGATGGCATAGAGCGGCGAGCGCCCGCGCAGCGTCTCGCCCGCGCCCGACAATTTCTGCCGCGTCGGCGAAAAGCTGGGGGTCAGCGTTGCGACCGCGTCGGTGACCGATCCCGAAATCAGCACCTGCTGATCGAGCGCGTCCTTGCCGATGACATCGACCGTCAGCGGCAGGGCGTTGGGCGGTAGGATCGTGCGCGCCGCGGTGACGACGATATGTTCCTCGGCGTTCGTGTCAGGCGCCGCGGACTGCGCGAGCGCGGGGGAGGAAAGTGCGGTGCAGGCAAGCGCCGCAGTGACAATTTTGCGAATCATTCTCAACTCCTGTTGAGGAGGCCGCTAGTGCGACTGATTCGCAAATGCAAGGGATTTCAAGGCGAAGTTTGGCCGAACGCAATTCCTTTGCCGCTTCGCTTTCCTGGATAGCGCATGGGATGACGAGAGCGGCACACGCTGCGTCTCGCTGGCCGCCCCCCCCCCCGCTATTCGATGGCCCAACTCAGCCGCGAGCGGAACTGCGCGGGGCGCGGCTTTCCCTGCGCGTCGAGGGCGGGCAGGAACAGCCCGCTTCGCATCAGGACCTCGCAGGTCTTGCGATCAAGGATGTCGCTGCCGGCCGATTTTGTGATGTGGCAAGCGGTCGGGCGGCCCGAAGGTGCAACATCCAGTATGAACTCGCTGGCACCTTGCGCCCGTGTACCGGGATAATCGGCAGGCAGGACCCAGCGCTCGGGGCTTATTGGCGTCAGGCCATCGTCGTCGGTGGCGTCGGGCTCGGCGCCTGCCTTGTCGGGCTTGGTCCAGGCGATGCGTAGGCGCGGCAATGCTTGCCGTTTACCGTTGCGATCGACCCCCGCCGCTGCCCAGCCGAGCTTTTTGAGCGCGAGCGCGCAGGACGCATCGGCGATCGCCGGCCCGCCTCGCACGCTGCCAGCCTTGCACGTCGGCGCGTTGCTCGCTTCGTCATGGCGCAGCGTTACGATCGCTTCGCCCGCCGCTTCGTCCGCGAGGCCGACGAGCAACCGGTCGGCGTCGGTGGCACGAGCCACCGGCATCGACGGTTGCGCGGCCGCCGGGGATGCGAGCGCCAGCGCGCCCGCGATCGCCGCGCCGGTCCGGATCAACCCGCCAGCACCTTCGCCATCATCCGCTCTTCCTTGGCGATCCAGGGCGCCATGCTCGGGCGCGACAGGATCGCCTCGCTCCACGCGGCGATTTTGGGATAGGTTGCGGCATCGATCGTTACGCCGCAGTGACGGACGTTGACCAGCGGTGACACCGCCGCCAGATCGGCGAGGGTCAGCCGGTCGCCGACCAGATAACCTGACGCCGGGATCGCGCTTTCCAGATAGGCGAGCAATTTTGGCAGTTCGTCGGCTTCGGCTTCGGCGGCGGCGGCGAGGTCGCCTTCGCGGCCCAGGAATTTGGGGGCGACGATGCGATTGAAGAACATCTTGCCGCCGCAGGCCGCGAACACGGTGTCGCCGAACTCGTCCCACCACACGGTGCGGCCGCGCGCTTCGGGGTCGGCGGGGATCAGCGCCGGTTCGGGATATTTCGCTTCGAGATAGTGGATGATCGCGCTCGAATCGGCGAGCAGGAAGCCGTCGTCGTCGATCGCCGGCATCTTGCCGAGCGGCGAAGCGGCACGAAAGCCGGGATCAGGATCGCCGATGCCGACGCCCTTGAGCTCGAAATCGAGGCCCTTTTCGCCCAGAAACCCCAGCAATTTTCGTACGAACGGCGATACGATCGACCCATAGACTATCATCATGACATCCTCCTGATTCCAGCCCGAGCATAGGCGGTCGGTTGCTCACTGCAACCTGTTCGATGATTGCAGCGATGCGCAAGAAATGCTGCTTGCTATCGGTCGCTTGGCATGCTCCTATTTGTGACAGAGGGGGGCGCTGCTACGGCAGCAATCATCAGGATATGTGTAATGCGCCCTTCGCTCTGGGCAGATCGGCTGATGGCCCTTTCGGTCCGCTTCGTCGGGCTCGGCATCCTGGCAGCGGCCCTAGCCGCGGCGGTCGCCAGCTTCTTCTACAACAAGGCGCAGGAGGATGAGCAGGCGACCCGCGTCGCGATGCAGGTCAACGTCCGGCTGCGCGATCAGCTCGCGGTGCTCGAAGGGGTGCGCGCGCTCTATCAGTCCGACACGGCGGCGAGCGGGCCGGGAGTTCGCGCCTTCCTCGCGGCGCTGCGGCCGCAGGTGCGCGCGCCGGGGATGCAGGGGGTCGGCATCGCCGTCGCGATCCAGCAGGATACTCCCGCCGCGGCCGAAGCGCAGCTGCTCGAAAATTACGGCAGGGAGATCAAGGTCTGGCCGCGGACAAGTGAGCCGATCGGCTTTCCCATCGTCCTTGTCGAACCCGACAATGCTCGCAACCGCGGGGCGCTCGGCTACGACATGTACAGCGAATCGATCCGGCGCGAGGCGATGCGCCGCGCCTGGCAGACCGGTCAGCCGGCAGCGAGCGGGATCGTCGAACTGATCCAGGAACGTAGTGCGCAGCATAAGCAGCCGGGCTTCCTGATCTATGTGCCCGTCTACGCCAACCCGCCCGTGGCTGCAGACGCCGCGCCTTCGGCGGTGCCGCCGCCCTCGGCCGGGCAACCGATCGAGGCCTTTGTCTACGCGCCGTTCCGCATCGAGAATCTGATGCGCGCGGTGCTGGGAAACCAGCTCGATACGGTCGACGGGATCGAAGTTTATGCCGGCGAAGGCCCGTCGGCGCCGCTCGTCTTCCGTCATGGCAAGGTTGGCTGGGACGCGCATGAGGAGACGCTGCGCGTCGCCGATCGCCGCTGGACGATGCGGCTGTCCTACGGCCGCTTCATCGACCGGCTGGGCCGTCCGCTCGCGATCCTGCTGTTCGGCGCTGCGCTCGCCTGGCTCGCGGTGCAGTTGCACCGCTTGCAGCATCGCCGCCTCGGCGCGGCGCAGGCGCTGGCGGAGGAGAAGGAGCGTCATGCCGAAGATCGTGAGTTGATGATCGGCGAAATGGCGCACCGCATGAAAAACGCCTTCGCCCGCATCGGCGCGCTCGCGCGGATCACGCTGCGCGAGGTCGACAGCCTCGAGGCGTTCGAGACGAAATTCGACGGGCGACTGCGCGCATTGTCCGATTCGAAGCAGATGCTGGTTACCGGCGCGGTCGATACGGTCGACCTAGGCCGTATCGTCCGCCGCGAGCTCGACATTGCGGGCTGGGACGCACAGCGGCTTGCCGCGGTCGAAGGCCCGGACGTGCGGCTTGACGAAGAGGGCGCGCAGGCTATTGCGCTTGCCGTGCACGAACTGGTGACCAACAGCGTCAAATATGGCGCGCTCGGCGGGAAGGGCGATCTTGCGGTCGGCTGGCGCCGCGACGGCGGCGATGTCGAGCTGTCGTGGATCGAAAGCGGCCTGCCCGAAACCCCGCACATCGAAAGCGAAAGCTTTGGCACCCAGTTCATCCGCTCGCTGATCGAACGCCAGCTCAAGGGGCAATGGACCCGCGCCGCCGCCGATCACGGCCTGTCCATCGTCATTCGCTGGCCCGATCGTGTCGCCACCGCCTGATCCGCGCTGGCATATCTGGATCGATCGCGGCGGCACCTTCACCGATGTCGTCGCGCGCTCGCCGGCGGGCGCGGTCGTCACTGCCAAATATCTCTCCGAAGACCCGGCGCGCCCTGGCGACGCGGCGGTGGGTGCGATCCGCGACCTGACCGGCGCCGGGACAGGCGCGCTGCCGCCGCTCGCGGTGCGCATGGGGTCGACCGTCGCGACCAACGCGCTGCTCGAACGCAAGGGCGCGCCGACCCTCCTCGCGATCACGCGCGGCTTCGGCGATGCGCTGACCATCGGCTATCAGGATCGCCCCGACCTGTTCGCGCGCCGGCTCGACCGCACACCTCCGCCGCACGCCCAAGTTGCCGAAATCGCCGAGCGCGTCGGTCCCGACGGCGAATTGCTGATCCCGCTCGACGAAGACGCCGCGCGCACCGCGCTGCAAAAGGCGCGTGCGGCGGGAATCGACAGCATCGCGATCATATTGATGCACGGCTATCGCTATCCCGCGCACGAACGGCGCCTGGCAGAGATTGCCGCCGAACTCGGCTTCGCGCAGATTTCGGTCAGCCATGAGGTGAGCGCCCTGATCAAGTTGGTCGGGCGCGGCGACACGACGCTTGCCGACGCCTATCTGTCGCCGGTGCTGCGGCACTATGTCGGCCAGTTCTGCGCCCAGCTTGGCGACGATAGCCGTCCGCAGTTCATGAAAAGCTCGGGAGGGCTCGCATCGGCCGCGGCGTTCCATGGCCGCGATGCGATTCTCTCGGGTCCGGCGGGCGGCATCGTCGGCATGGTCGGCAGCGCCGCGCCGCTGGGCGAGGATCGCCTCATCGGCTTCGACATGGGCGGCACCTCGACCGACGTCAGCCATTATGCCGGGCGGCTCGAACGCGATAACGAAAGCATCGTCGCGGGCACGCGCATCCGGGCGCCGATGCTGCGTATCCACACCGTCGCCGCCGGGGGCGGTTCGATTTGCCGCTGGGACGGTGCGCGCCTGCTCGTCGGACCCGAAAGCGCGGGCGCCAATCCCGGCCCCGCCGCCTATGGCCGCGGCGGGCCGCTGACCGTCACCGACTGCAACGTGCTGCTCGGCAAGATTCAGCCCGAACATTTCCCCAGGCTCTTCGGACCGGCCGGCGACCAGCCGCTCGATCGCGCCATCGTCGCCGAAAAATTCGCTGCGCTGGCGGCCGAAGTCGGCGACATCACGCCCGAGGCGCTTGCGGAGGGGCTGCTAGCGATTGCGGTTCAGCAGATGGCGAACGCGATCAAACGTATCACCATCGCGCGCGGACATGATGTGACACAGGGCTACCATCTCGTCGGCTTCGGGGGCGCCGCGGGGCAGCATGTGTGCCTCGTGGCCGACGCATTGGGGATCGACCGGATCCTGCTCCACCCGCTCGCCGGGGTGTTGTCAGCCTATGGTATGGGCCTCGCACGGCCCTCGACGATCCGCGAGCGCACGCTTGCGCTGCCGCTCGGCGCGAGCTGCGTCGAACCGCTGTACCGCGCGGAGGCCGAACTCGTCGCTCAGGCGCGCGGCGATCTTGCACCCGACGTAACGGTGACGCACGAAACCCTGCTGTTCGTGCGTCTTGCCGACAGCGACAATGCGATCGAGCTGCCGACCGGAGATCCCGCCACGGTGCGCGCTGCCTTCATCGACGCCTTCCGCGGGCGTTTCGGCTATGCGCCGCATGACGATCTGGTCGTCGATCGCATCCGTGTCGAACTGACCGAAGCGGGCGGCGCGCCCGCGGCTCTTCCCGCGCCCGCGCCAGCGGCCGAGGTCGAGGCGGAAACCGTCACCGCCTGGCTCGCGGGCGGACCCTGCGCCGTCCCACTTCATCAGCGCAGCGCGCTTGCTCCCGGCCGCAGCATCACTGGCCCGGCGATCATCGTCGATCCGCTGTCGACGACCGTCGTCGAACCCGGCTGGACGGCAACGGTCGAGCCCGATGGGACGCTGCGGCTCGCAAAGCCATCGGCCATTCGTCCCGTCGCCTTGCCATCGCAAGGAGGCAGTGACGATCCTGCAGCACCCGATCCCGTGCGCCTCGAAATCTTCAACAGCCTGTTCATGGCGATTGCCGAGGAAATGGGCGGCGCGCTTCAGCACAGCGCTTCGTCGATCAATATTCGCGAACGGCTCGATTTCTCCTGCGCGCTGTTCGACGGCGAAGGGCGGCTCGTCGCCAATGCGCCGCACATGCCGGTGCATCTGGGGTCGATGGGCGAAAGCGTGCGGACCATATTGCGCCAGCGCGGTCCGGGCGCCGACGGTCGCCCGCGCGACGGACGCGGCATCCGGCGCGGCGATGCCTATGCGCTCAACGCCCCCTATGACGGCGGCACCCATTTGCCCGACATCACCGTCATCATGCCGGTGTTCGTCGATACGGGTGCCGATACCCCCGCCTTTTTCGTCGCGGCGCGCGGCCACCACGCCGATCTCGGCGGGATAGCGCCCGGATCGATGCCGCCGGGCAGCCGCAATATCGCAGAAGAAGGCATCATCTTCGACAATATGCTGATCGTCGATGACGGCCATTTCCGCGACGCCGCCGTGCAGGAGCATCTGACCGCAGGCGACCTGCCGGCGCGCAACCCGGCGCTCAACATCGCCGATCTGAAGGCGCAGGTCGCCGCCTGCCAGCGCGGCGCCAGCGGCCTTGCCGACCTCGCCGCCGCGCACGGAAGCGCGACCGTCGCCGCCTATATGGCACATGGTCAGCGTCAGGCGGAGGCGGCGGTGCGTCAGCTCGTCGCGCGGCTGGGCGATGGTCATTTCCGCTATGCGATGGACAATGGCGCCGAAGTCGTCGTCACCGTGTCAGTCGATCGCGCGGCGCGCCACGTCACCATCGACTTTACCGGCTCGTCGGCGACGCTCCCCGATAATTTCAACGCGCCGCTGCCGGTCGTGCGCGCGGCGGTGCTCTATGTGCTGCGCACGATGCTCGACGACCCGATACCGATGAACGAGGGCTGCCTGGCGCCGGTGACATTGATTGTTCCCGACGATTCAATGCTCTCGCCGCGCTTTCCAGCCGCGGTTGTCGCGGGCAATGTCGAGACCAGCCAGGTCATCACCGACGCGCTGTTCGCCGCCTTCGGCGCGATGGCGGGAGCGCAGGGGACGATGAACAATTTCACCTTCGGCAACGAGGCCTACCAATATTATGAAACGATCGCCGGCGGATCGGGCGCTGGCCTCGGCTTCGACGGCACCGCGGTGATCCAGACGCACATGACCAACAGCCGGATGACCGATCCCGAAGTGATGGAGGCGCGCTTCCCGGTGATCGTCGAGGAATTCTCGATCCGCAAAGGTTCGGGCGGTGCGGGCCGCTGGCACGGCGGCGACGGCGCTACGCGCCGCATCCGGTTTCGCGAACCGATGGCTGCGAATATTCTCGCTAATCGTCGTCGGATCGCGCCGTGCGGCCTTGCGGGCGGGGCCGACGGCGCACCGGGCCGCAACTGGATCGAGCGCGCGGACGGGACGACCGAAGAACTGGGCGCGACTGCCAGCGCGGACCTGAGCGCGGGCGACGCCTTCGTCATCGAAACCCCCGGCGGCGGCGGTTATGGCGAAGCGGAGGGGGATTAGATGCTTGTCCTGATCGGGATTGCCATCATCATCGCGGGCTTCCTGCTCCGCTTCAATCCGCTGCTCGTCATCATGGCGTCGGCGCTCGCGACGGGTCTGGCCGCCGGGCTTGACGTCACCGCGATCATCGCCGCCTTCGGCAAGGCGTTTAACGACACACGCTATGTCAGCATCGTCTGGATCGTGCTCCCCGTCATCGGCCTGCTCGAAGCCTATGGGCTTCAGCAGCATGCGCGCTCGCTGATCGGGCGGATCAAGGGCGCGACGCTCGCCCGGCTGCTCGCCTCCTATCTGCTGCTGCGCCAGGCGATGTCGGCGGTCGGGCTGACGTCGGTGGCCGGGCATCCGCAGACGGTGCGTCCGCTCGTCGCGCCGATGGCCGAAGCCGCCGCGGAGGCGCAGGGCGTCGCGCTGAGCGATGCCCAGCGCGACGAGATCCGGGCCTATGCGGCCGCGACCGACAATGTCGGACTGTTTTTCGGCGAAGATATCTTCCTCGCCATCGGGTCGATCCTGCTGATGAAGGGGCTGCTCGAAGGCTATGGCTATGTCATCGAACCGCTGCATTTCTCGGTCTGGGCGATCCCGACCGCGATCGCGGCCTTCCTGATCCACGGCTTCCGGCTGCGGCTGCTCGAAAAGCGGATGCTGCGCGCGCCGGGGCAAGGGATCGGCGCATGATCACGCTCGGTTTCGTCTATGTCCTCGCCGGACTGACCTTCGCGATCTTCGCCGCGCTCGGCCTCGGTGATCGCAGCAATCCCAAACGCTTTGGCAACGCCGCCTTCTGGGGGCTGCTCGCACTGTCGATGCTCGCGGGCGACCGGCTCGGCGATTTCGGCAACGGGCTGCTCGTGCTTGCACTCGTCGCGATCGCCGGGGCGGGCCAGATCGGCCGCGCGCCGGGCGGCGACGTGGCGGCGGGCGTGCAGGCCGAACGCGCAGCGAAATACGGCAATTTCCTGCTTGTCGTCGCGCTCATCATCCCGGCGGTCGCACTCGCCGGCACCTTCCTCTTCAAATGGGTGCCGGGGCTCGCCGATCCGAAGCAGGCGACGCTGATCTCGCTCGGCATCGGCGTGGTGATCGCGCTCGCCGTAGGCATGGCGCAGCTGCGGCCCGCGCTCTTGCTCCCGGCGCAGCAGGGGCGGCGGCTGCTCGACGCGGTCGGCTGGGCGGCGATCCTGCCGCAGATGCTCGCCAGCCTCGGCGCGGTGTTCGCGCTCGCCGGGGTCGGCGAAGTCGTCGGCGACCTGATCGGCGCCGCGATCCCGCAAGGCAGCCTGTTCGGCGCCGTCGTCGCCTTCGGGCTCGGCATGGCGCTCTTCACCATGGTGATGGGCAACGCCTTCGCCGCCTTTCCGGTGATGATCGCGGCGGTCGGCATGCCGCTGCTCATCAAGCAATATGACGGCAACCCCGCGGTCGTCGCCGCGATCGGCATGCTTGCGGGCTTCTGCGGCACGCTGATGACCCCGATGGCGGCGAACTTCAACCTGGTCCCCGCCGCGCTGCTCGAGCTGAAAAACCCCTATGGCGTCATCAAGGTGCAGATCGGCACCGCGATCCCGCTGCTCGCGGTCAATATCCTCTTCATCTGGCTGTTTGCGTTTTAGCGCCGCTTTCAAATTTCCGTTCGCCCTGAGCTCGTCGAAGGGCCATTCTTCATTCTGCAGCGTCGAAAGAGAAGAACGGTGCTTCGACAAGCTCAGCACAAACGGATAGAGAAATTCCGGTAATGACCGACCTCACCCCCGACCACGCCGTCCGCTTTGCCACCGCGACCCTGTCGCATCTCGGCCGCGAATATCCCTACAAGATGGACCTGGTGCTGAACGGGCCGGAGGACGCACGGCCCCCGCGCGAGCATCACCCGATCTTTCACGGCAGTTTCGACTGGCATAGCTGCGTCCATGGCTGGTGGCAGATCCTTCGCCTTGCGCGCCTCTATCCCGATCTTCCCGTTGCGGCCGAGATCCGCGCGCGCGCCGATGCGATGCTCGTGCCGGGCAAGGTCGCGGGCGAGCTTGCCTTTCTGGACCGGCCGATGTCGGCGGGTTTCGAACGTCCCTATGGCTGGGCGTGGCTCCTCGCGCTCCATGCAGAGGCCGAACAGCACAACGCCCCCTGGGCCGTCGCGCTCGAACCGCTCGCGCTCGCCTTTGCGGCGCGTTTCCACGCCTTCCTGCCCAAGCTCACCTATCCCTTGCGCGTCGGCACCCATTTCAACATCGCTTTCGCGCTGCTCCTCGCGCGCCACTGGGCCGCGCTCCGCGACCCCGCGCTCGT
The DNA here is from genome assembly GCF_900185685.1 of Sphingopyxis sp. P1IMeth2. NCBI lineage: Bacteria > Pseudomonadati > Pseudomonadota > Alphaproteobacteria > Sphingomonadales > Sphingopyxidaceae > Sphingopyxis > Sphingopyxis sp. P1IMeth2. Next base: position 376,215 of record NZ_FYAT01000001.1, on the reverse strand, counting down.
CGCGCTTATCGATGCCCGCGCGCGCGACTGGTTCGCCGGCGACCGCGATTGTCAGGCATGGGAACCCGGCGGCGACGAATTTCTCTCCTCGGCGTTGACCGAGGCGCATCTGATGGCGGTCGTGCTCGGCGACGCCTTCCCGGTGTGGTTCGAGGTCTTCCTGCCCCGCGCCGCTGCGCATCAACCCGCAACGCTTTTCACCCCCGCCACCGTGTCGGACCGCAGCGACGGCAAGATCGCGCATCTCGACGGCCTCAATCTCAGCCGCGCCTGGTGCTGGCGTGCGATCGCCGCCAAGCTCGGCGCGGCGCACCCCGTTGCCCCCGTCGCCGAAGCTGCCGCCGAGCAGCACCTCGCCGCCGCGCTCCCGCACGTCACCGGCGACTATATGGGCGAACATTGGCTCGCGAGCTTCGCGCTCCTGGCATTGGACGGCCTCGCCGATTGACAAGCCCCGGCGTGGACGCAAGAGACGGCGTAAGAGGGGAGACGGACTGCACATGAAAACCCTGCGCCCGACATCGTTCGACGTCGCCGAGCGCGCGGGCGTGTCGCAGTCGACCGTCTCGCGCGCGCTGCGCAGCAGCCCCGGCGTCAACGCCGAAACGCGCGCCCGCGTCGCGCAGGCGGCGGCCGAGCTTGGCTATGTTGTCGATCGCCACGCCTCGTCGCTCCGCCTCAAAAGCAGCGAGACGATCGCGCTCGTTACTATCTGCCGCCCAGGCGAAGACCGCAGCGCGATCAACCCTTTCTACTTTGCGCTGCTCGGCAGCATCGCCGCCGCCACCTCGGCACGCGGCTTCAACCTGCTCGTTTCCTTTCAGGAGAGCGAAGCCAATTTCCGCGCCGATTTCGTTCGCTCGGGGCTCGCCGACGCGATGATCGTCATCGGCACGACCAGCAACCGCGCCGCGTGGGATTATTTCGCCGCGGCGCAGGCATCGGGGCATGATTTCACCTGCTGGGGCAGCCCCGGCGGGGACTTCCACTGGATGCGCAGCGATAATGAGGTGGGCGGGCGCCTCGCCGCCGATCATCTCGTCGCCTCAGGCCGTCGCCGCCTCGCCTTCGTCGGCCCGCAGCGCTCGCCGCAGCGCCAGTTCGACGAGCGCCGCGACGGCTTCACCGCAGCGCTCGCCGCGCAAGGCCTCGCCCCCATCCTCGCCGAGCCGCCGCCGGCGGAAGATCGCCATGCAGAGGGCATCGCCGCCGCGCGTGCTCTGCTCGCCGCGCATCCCGACATCGACGGTATTTTCGCTGCCAGCGACATGCTCGCGCTGGGGGTGCTACAGGGGATCAAGGATATGGGGCGCAGCGTGCCCGGCGACGTCGCGCTGATCGGCTTCGACGGCATTCGCGCCGGCACGCTCGCCGACCCAGCGCTCACCACGATCGAGCCCGATCTCGACGCCGCGGGTGAGGCGCTCGTCGCCATGGCGCTGGAGGATGATGCCCACGCCCGCGACGGCACCCGCATACCCGTCCGCCTCGCGGTGCGCGGTACTGCCTGACGCGATTGTTCGGGCGGGATCGTCATCCCGAATAACAAAGCTTCGGGACCGCGGCGCTTTGTGTCCTGGTCCGGGGAAATTTCGGGCGCCGCCCGTGGACGAAAGGCCGGGTTCGCGTGCATCGTCCACCGCCACCCCCTTGCAATTCCTGCCTTCCGGCGTAAGGCGGCGCGGACATAAACCCGCGCGTGCGACTCCGCTTGCCCCGCTCTCCTGGCTTGGGCGGCCGGCCGTCATTCCCCGCCGCGCCAACATGGGGACTGCTGACCTATGACCACCACCGGCCACGACACGCTCGGAACCCGCTCGACGCTGAATGTCGGCGGCAAGAGTTACGCCTATTATTCGCTCGAAAAGGCGGCAGCAAAGCTGGGCGACGTTTCGCGCCTGCCGTTCAGCATGAAGGTGCTGCTCGAAAATCTGCTGCGCTTCGAGGACGGCGGCTTCACCGTTTCGACCGATGACGTCCAGGCGCTGGTCGACTGGCAGAAGGATCCCCATTCGAACCGCGAAATCCAGTATCGCCCGGCGCGCGTGCTGCTGCAGGATTTCACCGGCGTTCCCTGCGTCGTTGACCTTGCCGCGATGCGTGATGCGATTGCCAAGCTCGGCGGCGACACGACCAAGATCAACCCGCTCGTCCCCGTCCACCTCGTCATCGACCACTCGGTCATGGTCGACGAATTCGGCACGCCCAAGGCGTTCGAGCAGAATGTCGAGATTGAATATTATCGCAACGGCGAACGCTATGACTTCCTGAAATGGGGGTCGAAGTCGCTGTCGAACTTCAAGGCGGTGCCTCCCGGCACCGGCATCTGCCACCAGGTCAACCTCGAGCATATCGCGCAGGCGGTGTGGTCGAGCGAGGATGCCGACGGCACCACCGTCGCCTATCCCGACACCTGCGTCGGCACCGACAGTCACACGACGATGATCAACGGCCTCGGCGTCCTCGGCTGGGGTGTCGGCGGGATTGAAGCGGAAGCCGCGATGCTCGGCCAGCCCGTGTCGATGCTGATCCCCGAAGTCGTTGGCTTCAAATTCACCGGCAAGCTGAAGGAAGGCGTCACCGCGACCGACCTCGTGCTCACCGCGACGCAGATGCTGCGCGCCAAGGGCGTCGTCGGCCGCTTCGTGGAATATTTCGGCCCCGGCCTCGCCTCGCTGAGCCTCGCCGACCGCGCGACGCTCGCCAATATGGCGCCCGAATATGGCGCGACGTGCGGCTTCTTCGGCATCGACGACAAGACGATCGATTACATGCGCCTGACCGGCCGCAGCGAAGAAAATATCGCGCTGGTCGAAGCCTATGCGAAGGCGCAGGGGCTGTGGATCGTCGACGGCGCGGCGGACCCGGTTTTCACCGACACGCTCGAACTCGACCTGTCGACCGTCGTCCCGTCGCTCGCCGGGCCGAAGCGGCCGCAGGACCGGGTCTCGCTTCCCGATGTCGACGATGTGTTCAATGCCGACATGGCAAAGGTCTATAACAAGGCGCAGACGCGCGTGCCGGTCGAGGGCAAGGATTTCGACATCGGCGACGGCGACGTCACCATCGCCGCGATCACCAGCTGCACCAACACCTCGAACCCCGGCGTTCTCGTTGCCGCGGGGCTCGTCGCCAAAAAGGCCGACGAGCTGGGCCTGAAGCCCAAGCCGTGGGTCAAGACCAGCCTCGCGCCGGGATCGCAGGTCGTAACCGACTATCTCGAAAAGGCCGGGCTGCAGAAGCATCTCGACAATATCGGCTTCAACCTCGTGGGCTATGGCTGCACGACGTGCATCGGCAACTCGGGTCCGCTTGCCGAGCCGATTTCGAAGGCGATCAACGAGAATGGCCTCGTCGCCGCGGCGGTCATTTCGGGCAACCGCAACTTCGAAGGCCGCGTGTCGCCTGACGTGCGCGCCAACTTCCTCGCCTCTCCGCCGCTCGTTGTCGCCTATGCGCTCAAGGGCACGGTGATCGAGGATTTCACCACCACCCCGATCGGCACCGGCAAGGACGGGCAGGACGTTTTCCTCAAGGACATCTGGCCGACCAACCAGGAAGTCGCCGACATGGTCGCCGGCGCGGTCGACCGCGACATGTTCGAGGCGCGCTACGCGCACGTCTACAAGGGCGACGCGCACTGGCAGAAGATCGAGGTCGAGGGCAGCGACACCTATCAGTGGCGCGCTGGCTCGACCTATGTCGCCAACCCGCCCTATTTCGAGGGCATGTCGATGACGCCGGCACCGGTCAGCGACATCGTCGGCGCAAAGCCGCTTGCGATCCTCGGCGACAGCATCACCACCGACCATATTTCTCCGGCGGGCAGCATCAAGGCGGACTCGCCGGCCGGAAAATGGCTGATGGAACATCAGGTCAGCAAGGCCGACTTCAACAGCTATGGCGCACGCCGCGGCCACCACGAAGTGATGATGCGCGGCACCTTCGCCAACATCCGCATCAAGAATGAAATGGTCCCGGGCATCGAAGGCGGCATGTCGCGTTATGGCCAGGAAGTCATGCCGATCTACGACGCCGCGATGCGCCACAAGGCCGATGGCACCCCGCTCGTGGTGATCGCCGGCAAGGAATATGGCACCGGCTCGTCGCGCGACTGGGCGGCGAAGGGCACTAACCTGCTCGGCGTCCGCGCCGTCATCGTCGAAAGCTTCGAGCGCATCCACCGCTCGAACCTTGTCGGCATGGGCGTGCTGCCGCTCCAGTTCCTCGAGGGGCAGACCCGCGAGACGCTGGGCCTGACCGGCGACGACAGCTTCACCATCACGGGTATCGCCGACATCAAGCCGCGCCAGACGGTGACGGTCGAGGTCACGCGCCCCGACGGCTCGACCTTCAGCTTCGATACGCTGTGCCGCATCGACACCGCGAACGAGGTCGAATATTATATGAACGGCGGCATCCTGCACTATGTGCTGCGCAAGCTCGCGGCCTGATTGCCGCAGGATAATCGGCAACACGCGCCCGCCCCCTTACCGGGGCGGGCGTTTTCTTTGGGAATAGGGCGATGAACCTGCTTCAGATCATGATCGAGGTGATCGGCTGGACCGCGGCCGCGATCATTCTGGCAAGCTATGTGCTGCTCTCGCTCGGCAAGCTCGAACCGCGCGGCGCGGCCTATCAATGGATGAACGTCGTCGGCGCCACCGGCTTCGTCATCAATTCGGGCTATAACGGTGCCCTGCCGTCCGCCGGCCTCAACATCATCTGGGCCGCGATCGGCCTTTTCACGCTGTGGAACGTGCGCCGCCTCAGCCGCGCGGACAGGTGCTGACCCCGAGCAGCGAATAGGCGGGACAGCGGCTCGACAGGCCGGTGAGCAGCGGCACCACCCCGATATAGCCCCACGGGCCGATACGCTCGTACGCGGCGAGAACGATCAGCATTACGCCAATGACGATCCGCAGCAGGCGGTCGATTGTGCCAACATTGCGTGCAAACATCTCCAGACTCCCGATTGCATGTGCGACACCGAAGTTCTGACGCGCGCGCGGCGCGCGGTCATTGCGCTGGATCAAGAGACGCGGCCCGCCCCATTCGGGTCCGGCCGGGGATGGTGGGCGCTGACGGGCTCGAACCGCCGACCCTCTCGGTGTAAACGAGATGCTCTACCAACTGAGCTAAGCGCCCCACGCCGTGGGAGCGGCGCCCCTGCCACAGCCAGACGTCGCTGGCAAGTCGCTGGCGTGTCAGCCGGGTGAGGGCAGGCCGCAGTCGTCGCCCAGCGCCAGCTCGCGGTTCACCCCGATCGCATCCAGAAAGGCCGGATCGTGGCTGACGACGATGAGCGCGCCGTCATAGGCCGCGAGCCCGGTTTCGATCGCGGCGAGCGAATCGAGATCGAGATGATTGCCGGGTTCATCGAGGATCAGCATCTGCGGTGGCTGCGGCGCGCCGAGGACGCAGGCGAGCCCGGCGCGAAGCACCTGCCCGCCGCTGAGCGTGCCGACGATGCGATCGGCGGCGTCGGCGCGAAAGCGGAAGCGTGCGAGCGCGGCGCGGCAGGCATTGTTGCCGACCCCGGGGTTGCGCCGCAGGAAATTGTCGGCGATCGAAAGTAGCGGATCGAGCAGCGCGACGCGCTGATCGAACAGCGCGAACGGCACACCGACGCGCACGCTCCCCGACCAGGGCGTCAGTGTTCCGGCGATCAGCGCGAGCAGCGTCGATTTGCCCGATCCGTTCGGGCCGGTGATTGCCAATCGCTCGGGTCCCGTGATCGTGAACGACAAATCATCGATGACGGGTGCGCCGCCGTCATAGCCCGCGCGGACATGCTCCAACGCAACGACCGTCCGCGAAGCCGGGAGACCCGTCGACGGCAGCGCGATCGCCAGCGGATCGACGATCTCGATCCGGCTGCGCGCCGCGGCGAGCGCCTGCTCGGCCTGTCCCTGCTGGCGTTCGGCCAGCCGCCCGGCGGCAGCGCGTGATTCTTCGGCGCGGCGCTGCATTGCCCCCATCACAATGCGCGGCATGTCGCCGCGCGCCGCATTTTTCCGGCCCCGCGAATCGCGGCGATCCTGCCGCTCGGCGGCGGCCTGCGCTTGGCGCTGGGCCTGATCGACGCGCTTCTCTGCGGTGGCAAGCTCGGCCTCAAGGGCCGCCTGTTCGACCGCCTTGCGCGCGGAATAGGCGCTCCAGCCGCCGCCATAGCGCGCGGCGCCCGTCGCGGTCAGTTCGACGATCGCATCCATCTCCTCGAGCAGTTGGCGGTCGTGACTGACGACGATCGCGCCGCCCTGCCAGTCGCGCAGGATCGCGCGCACCGCCTCCCGGCCCTGCCGGTCGAGATTGTTGGTCGGTTCGTCAAGCAGCAGAAAATCGGGCTGCTCGAATATCGCGCCGGCGAGCGCGGCGCGCGTGCGTTGTCCACCCGAAAGATGCACAAGCGGCGTCGCGACATCGAGCGGCAGGTCGACACCGGCCAGCGCCTCGTCGATCCGCGAAGCCAGCGTCCAGTCGGCCTCTGCGATGTCGTCGAGCGACGCCGTCCCCGCTTCGGCGCGCGCGAGCAGGGCCAGCGCCGGGCGCGCGCCGAACAGGTCGGCAATTGTCGCATCGGCGGCAACCTGCACCGTCTGGTGCAGCATGGCGATGCGCGCGCCGCGGCTGATCGCGCCGTTTGTCGGCGTTGCCTCACCCGCGATCAGGCGCAACAGGGTCGACTTGCCGACGCCATTGCGACCGACGATACCCGTGCGTTCCGGGCGAAACTGAAGGTCGAGATCGGAAAATATGCGGCGACCGTCGGGGGTCGACCAGCCGAGGCGGGAGAGGGTGATCGTAGACATGGAAAAGGCTTTCCTGAAGGCAAGGCTAGGGGCGATGCGTTCAGTTGCGGTCCATGATCCTCCGACTCCTTAAAAAGATGACGGATGACAGATAACGTCCCGGTGGCGACCGGGCAAGAGCGGGCCGACGTTAGAGCCAGCCGATCCGCTTGAAGCGCCAATAGAGGAGCGCGCACACGCTGCCCATCAAGGCAAGCGCGAAGGGGTAGCCGAAGGTCCAGCCGAGTTCGGGCATATGCTCGAAATTCATGCCGTAAATGCCGGCGATCGCGGTGGGTACGGCCAGAATGGCGGCCCAGGCCGCAAGCTGGCGCGTGATCGCGCCCTGCCGCTGCTGTTCGAGCAGATTGTTGGTGTCGACGACCGACGCCGCGACATCACGCAATCCGACGAGGCGGAATTCGGCGCGCTGCACATGGTCCCAGATGTCGCGGAAAAAGGGGCGCACGGCATCGTCGATGCACGGCAGGTCGGCATCGCTGGTCAGGCGTGATGCGACATCCTTCATCAATCCGACCAGGCGTTGAAAGCGGATGATCTCGTGCCGCTGGCCGTAAAGATGCCGGATGTCGTCGGCGTCGAGCGGCGTGTCCATGACGCTTTCCTCGACCGTAAGCAGCCGGTCCTCGATCGCGTCGATCACCGGGAAATAGCCGTCGACGATGAAATCGAGAATCGCATAAAGTACATAATCGGGGCCGTGCGCCAGTTTCGCCGGCAAGGATTCGAGCCGCGCGCGCACCTCGCTGTGCGTCCGCGCCGACCCGTGACGGACACTTACGATGAAATGGCGACCAAGGAAGAAGGCGGTTTCGCCCGACTGGATCGTGTCGCCATCGCGATTGCCGGTGCTGGCGACGACGAACAATTGCTCGCCATAGGCTTCGACCTTTGGCAGCTGGTTGGCCTTCAGCGCGTCCTCGACCGCCAGCGGATGCAGGCCGAAGCGCCTGGCGATCCCCTCCAGCTCGCCGGGGGTCGGCTCGAACAGGCCGAGCCAGAAAAAGTCGCCCGGATCGCAATGATCGGGAATGGCCTCGTTCGGGCCCAGCTCACGCACGAGCTTGCCATCATTATAGAGACGGGCGGCCTTGATCGGCATCGTCAAACTCCCTCGACTGCCCGCTGCAGATAGCGGCACGGGCGGCCGAGGGAAATAACTCAGGCCGGAAAGGCGTCGCGTACGCGGCGTTCGAGCACCGCAAGCGGGATGCGTCCGGCCCCGAGCACGACGTCGTGGAAGCGCTTGATGTCATAATCCCGGTGCGACGAAACCTCATCACGCAGCCGGCTGATCGCGGTCTGACCGACCTTGTATGAACAGGCTTGCCCCGGATAGACGATGTAGCGGTCGATCTCGGTTCGCGCCGAACTTGGCGTTTCGGACGAGTTTTCGACCATGAATTCGATCGCCTGCTGGCGATTCCAGCCCTTGGCGTGCAGCCCGGTATCGACGACGAGGCGTGAGGCGCGAAACGCATAGGACGCCAGATAGCCGATCTCGCCGAGCGGATCGTCGCCGTACATCCCGAGCTCGGCGGCAACCTGCTCGGCATACAGCCCCCAGCCTTCGCCATAGGCCGTGACGTAAGAGGATTGGCGGTAAAGCGGCAATGCCGCGTCCTCGAACTTCAGGGCATTTTCGAACAGATGCCCCGGCGCTCCCTCGTGAAAGGCGAGCGTCGGCAGCGTGTAGCGCGGCCACTCGTGCGTATCGCGCAGGTTGATGAAGAAAATGCCCGGGCGCGACCCGTCGGGGGTGCCGGCCTGCGCCGAACCGCCAGGAGCGCCGATCTCGATCTCGGGCGGGACGCGGCGGATTTCATAGGGCGCGCGCGGCATCCGGCTGAACACTTGCGGCAGGCGGGCGCGAATGGTGGTGAGCCGATCGTTGAGATAGGCGAGCAGCGCCGCGCGCCCCGTATCGTCATTGGCGAACAACTGGCCGTCGGTTGCGGTCAGCGCGTCGAGCCGCTGGCGTAGGCTGCCCTCTTTGAAGCCCTGCGCGGTGAGCAGCTTGTCCATGCGCGCGTGCAGATCGGCAAGCTGGTCGAGCCCCAATTGATGGATCTGCTCGGCGGTCATGTCGGTGGTCGTGTGCTGCGCCAGCGTCGCCGCATAATAGGCGGGACCGTCCGGAAGGCGCGATACGCCCGCCTCGTCACCGGCCTTAGGCAGCAGCGCCGTCAGCACCTCGATCTGACGCGTCAGAGCAGCGCGGATCGGACCTTCGAATATCACCTGCGCGCGCGCATCATAGCCGGTGAGGCCGATGGCGTTGGCGCGGCGGGCGAGCGAGGCGACGATCGTCTTCGACGCCGCATCGCCGTCACGCAAACGGCCGAGCTGCTGCAGGGCCTGTTCGATGATGAAGCGCGGCGCGACGACGCCCATCGCGGCATTGGCGCGCACGATCGCGCTATCATCGTCGAGGAGCGCCGGCGTTGCCTCCATTCGCGCGATATAGGCATCGGCGTCGGCCTTGGTCTTCACCGGATGCTGGCTGTCGAGAAAGGTGCTGACGCCGGTATAGAAGCCGCCGAGCTGCGTGACTGCATAGGGACCGGCGCGGTGCGCAAAGCCGCCGGTGTGATAGGGGAAGCGGGCCAGTCGCTGGCGGGCCACAAGATCGAATTCGGCGCTGTCATAGGCCACCCGCGCATTATCGCCGAGCGCACCGCGATCGATCGCGCGTAGTGCGGCAAGGTCGGTGTCGATCCGGCGGTCGCGTGCGGTCCGCGCGGCGGCCGACCAGTCGGGAAATCGCGCTCGCAGCCCGGCGCGCGCACCGATATCGAGGCCCAGGCTCGCGGCGCGGGTCGGGTCGTCGATCAGCGCCTGATCGAACTGGCGGGTGAGCAGTGCATCGAGGCGCGCGTCGGCGCTGTCCGCACCCCATGCCGGCATCGCAAGCCCCGCCGATGCCATGCCCATGCCCGCCAGCAGCGTCCGGCGATCCAGTGCGAAATCGATCATGGTTGTTCTCCTATCATGCCGCGACCCTATGGTTTCGGGGGCTTTGCCGCAAGCATGTGTGTTGGTCGAATAAAACCCCTTGCCAAGCATGCGCTACAAATGTAGCACGCTACAAATGTAGCGCGAAAGGTGATTCGCATGTTGTCGAGCTTGCCCCCGCGGGAACGCGAAATTATCGATATTCTTTACGAACGTGGCGCGTCGACCGTGACTGAAATCGGCGAGGCTTTGCCCGCCGAACTGTCCGGATCGGCGATCCGCGCGATGCTCAAGCGGCTCGAGGCCAAGGGCTTCGTTGTGCGCGAGGCATCGGATCGCGGCTTTCTCTATGCGCCGAGCGTCGAGGAGAAGACGGCGAGCAAATCGGCGCTGACCCAGGTGGTGCGCGTCTTTTTCAACGGATCGGCGACCAGCGCCGCCGCGGCGCTGCTCGGCATGCAGGACAAGATGAGTGCGGGCGATCTCGATGAGCTGGAAAAGCTGATCGCCGAAGCGCGCGAAGGGAGGACAAAATGATGATCACCGCCGCGACCCTGCTGGGTCTTGCCTGGAAATCGGCGATCATCGCCGGGCTGACGCTGCTGTTGCTGCGCCTCGCGCGGTCGCGTTCGGCAGGCGAGCGTTCGCTTATCGCGCATGCCGGGCTGGCGGCGCTGCTGCTGCTGCCGGTGGCGACGCTGGCGCTTCCCGAATGGGCCCCGCTGCCCGCCGACTGGGTCGAAGCATCTGCGCCTGCAATGTCGGCGCCACCGGCGGTTGTCGAGGCGCCTCCCGCGGCGGCGGCTCAGCCCGGCGCTGCGGCGCCGGCCATGGCTGCGGATAGCAAAGCCGATGCCGGTTGGACGCTGCCCGCGATGGCCGACCTCGCCATCTGGGTGTACAGCTTTCCCCTGTTCCTGCTTGCCCTTTTGATGACGGTTGCCGTGGTGCGGCTGTTCGCGATGCGCGGCCGAGCCGATGTGCTGGTTCAGCCTTCGTGGCTGTCGGCGCTCGCCGAAGCGCAGCGGCGGATGGGCTTCAAGCATGGGACAGCGCTGCTGGTCAGCAACGAACTGCGCTCGCCGATCAGTTGGGGCGTGGTCCGCCCGACGATCGTGCTTAACCCGGCCGCCGTCGATGCCGTGGCCGAGGCCGAGGCGATCATCGCGCACGAACTGGCGCATGTCGCGCGGCTCGACTGGGCGAAGCTGCTCGCGGCGCGCCTTGCCTGCGCGCTGTTCTGGTTCAATCCGCTCGTCTGGATGCTGGCGCGCGAGAGCCATCAATTGCGCGAGGAAGCGGCCGATGATGCCGTGCTGCTCGCCGACATCGACGGTCCCGACTATGCCTCGCTGCTCGTCGGCGCGGCGCGTCACGACAATCAGGGCGCGCTGCTTGCCGCCCATGGGGTCGCGCCGGCGCAGAACAGCCTGAAGCGCCGGATCACCCGCGTCCTCGACGGCAGCCTGAAGCGCGGACCCGCCAGCGCGAGCTGGGTTCTGATGAGCCTGGTGCTGCTCGCCGGCGTATCGGCGCCGCTCGCCGCCTTTTCCGCGACTGCCACACCGTCCGCGTCGGGGCCTGTCCACACCCCCGTCGCAACCGCCCCGGCCGCGGCATTGCAGTCCGCCGCGGCCGTGGGTTCGGCGGGCGAGCGGACCGACAAGCCGGCCCCTGCTACTGCCCGCAAGCCGCTGTCGCCCGACGATCTTGTCGGCATGCGCGCGGTCGGCGTGACACCCGACGATGTCCGCAAGATGCGCGAAAGCGGCCATGCTGATGCCGACGACATTATCGCGGCCAAGGCGACCGGCGTCGACCCGGCCTATATCAATGCGATGCGCCGTGTCTTTCCGAACGCCGACGTCGGCGATCTGGTTGGCGCGAAAGCGGTGGGCATCGACCCGGCCTATGCCCGCGACATGCGCCGCTATTTCCCCGATGTGAATCTCGACGATCTGACGGCGATGCGGGCCATGGGCGTCACCGGCGACTATGTCCGCCAGATGCGTGCCGCGGGCCGCGCGATGCGCGACCCCGACGACGCGATCGAGGCGCGCGCGCTGGGCAATTGGGGCGGGGCCTATAGCGAAGTCCGGTCCAGTTCGGGCGCGACCGCGCGCATCGGCTCGGACGGAACGCTCGAGGCGCGCAGCGCCGACGGCAAGGTCACGCGGATAAGTCCGCCGCGCCCGCCAGCGCCGCCCGAAAATCCCGCGGCGCCGCAGGACTGACCCTTCGGCCACTGGCCGAAGCCAAGCCGCCGCTCATCGAAGCCTGATTTTGAAACGCCGCTGCGGCGGCGAGCGATGATGCTCGCCCGGCGCACGGAGGAGGAGTGCCCCCAATGAAACCGCAATCGAAGACATTGTTCGTCGCCGCCGGCAGCGTGCTGTTGACCTTGATCGCCTGCGCCGCCCCTGCGCAGCCGACCGCGGCCTCGGCCCAGGAGAGCAGCGCGATCCGCTGGGATGTCTCGCAGCCCGACGACGGCGACGGCGATCCGCGCCTGCAGCTTCGCGCCAAGCAATCAACCAGCAGTGTCGCTCTCGACGGTGCCCGCGCGGAATTTTCCGCGGCGCGGGACACGCTGGGCGGCGGGCGCGGCCCGGTCAGCTTCAGCGTGGTGCACGCGGCGGGCCGCCTCGATTGCACGGGCAGTCTGCACGCAGCCTATGAGGGCGAGGGACAATGCCGCTTTGCGCCCGATGCCGGCTTCGCGACCGCGCTGGAGAGCCGCGGTGTCGGCACGCCGACGCGCAAGGAACAACTCGCCATGTTGATGGTCGATGCGACGGTGGAACTGGCCGACGGCCTGATCGACGCGGGGCTTCGTCCGCACACCGGCGAACTTGTCGCGGCGGCAGCGTTGAAGGTGACGCCCGCCTATGTCCGCGACCTCCAATCGGGCGCGCTTCGGCTCACCTCGATCAACGATGCGATCGCGTGCAAGGCGCTGGGCGTCGACCGCGACTATGTGCGCGGGCTGGCAGCGGCCGGATATGCAAAGCTGACCTCCGACCAGGTGATCAGCATGAAGGCGTTGGGAATTACCCCCGACTATGCGCGCTCGATGAATGCGGCAGCCGGAGGCACGCAGTGATGCGGATGACGAGCGCAATGGCGCTGGCGGCCGCCCTTGCCGCATCGATGTCGGCGACGACTGCGTGCGCGCAGGATGCGGCGGTCGACAGCGCAGCCCCGCCGCCGGTCCCGGCTCCGGCCGCCGCTCCGGCGAGTGGCGGCAGCGCGCGGCAGGTCTTCACCCCCGCCGACTTCGTCCGCTACGCGCCCAAGAACGCCTATGACATGCTCAATCAGGTTCCGGGCTTTTCGATCCGCGACAATGAACAGCTCCGCGGGCTCGGGCAGGCGACAGGCAATGTCCTGTTCAACGGCGAGCGTCCCTCGACGAAGTCGGACGATATGGTGACATTGCTGTCGCGCATTCCCGCCGGGAATGTCGAACGCATCGAAATCGTCGACGGCGCCTCGCTCGATATCCCCGGTCTATCGGGTCAGGTGGCCAATATCGTTTATCGCGCCGACGATTTTTCGGGTCAATTTGCGTGGAAGCCCGAGTTTCGCGCTCATTATGCGCATCCGCTCTACACGCGCGGCGACATTTCGGTCCGCGGCCGCAAGGGAGCGATCGAATATGAACTGGGTCTCTATAACAATGATTCGGCGCGCAGTTCCGCGGGTGGGCCGACGATCATCACCGACGGCGACGGCAACATCATCGAGCGCCGCCACGATGTCTGGCGCAGTCCCTATGACACGCCCAAGCTTTCAGGGCGGCTGACCTGGGACGGCCCCGCCGATACGGTAGGCCATCTGGGCGCCCATTATCAGCGCATCTACAATCCCTATGTCGAATTCGGACGCCGGACGCGCGATGGCGCCCCCGACGAATATCGCACCGTTCGCGAAAATCCGAACAGCTGGAATTACGAAGTCAACGGCGATTATCAGTTCGGGGTTGGCCCCGGAAAGCTGAAGCTGATCGGGCTGCGCCGCTTCAGCCACGAACCCTATTCGCAGGAAGTAATTACCAGCTTTTCGGACGGATCGCCCGCGGTCGGCGATCGCTTCACCCAGACGGGCGATATCGGCGAGACGATCGCGCGCGGCGAATATCAGTGGAAGATGCTGGGGGGCGATTGGGAGTTGTCGGGGGAGGCGGCGTTCAACACGCTCGACAATGTTGCGGCGCTTTATACGCTCGATCCGACGGGGGCTTTCGTCGAGCTTCCGTTCCCGGGCGGTACCGGCGGCGTGAAGGAGGATCGCTACGAAAGCCTGTTGAGCTTTGGCCGCAAGATCACCGACAAGCTGAACGTGCAGATCGTTGCGGGCGCCGAGCGATCAACGATCACGCAAAGCGGCGCGAACGGCCTGACCCGCAGCTTCTTCCGACCGAAGGGATCGCTGTCGATCGCCTGGGCACCGGCGCCCGATTTCGACATGTCGCTCAAGATCCGGCGCCGCGTGCTGCAGTTGAGCTTCTACGATTTCCTCGCGCGCGCCTTCCTGAACGACGACAACCAGAATGGCAGCAACACCGATCTGCGGCCGCAGCAGGACTGGAGCTATGAACTGGAAGTCAACAAGCGGTTCGGGGCGTGGGGATCGACAAAGCTGTTCTTCGTGTACCGCGATGTCGAAGACCGGGTCGACGTGATCCCGATCGGCGATGGCGAAGGCGTCGGCAATATTGCCAAGGCGCGCGCCGGCGCGATCGACTGGACCTCGACGATCAATCTCGATCCGGCCGGCATCAAGGGCATGAAGATCGAAACCCGGCTGCTACTTCAGAAAAGCTCGCTGCGCGACCCCTTCACCGGCGAGACGCGCCAGTGGAACGGCTTCACCGACCGGGTCGTCGAGCTGAGTCTGCGCCACGATATTCCCGGTAGCGACTGGGCCTGGGGCGCAAGCGCCAACCATTCGCATTACCAGCCGGTCTATCGCCGCAACCAGATCGACACCGCGTGGGAAGGGCCTGTGTTCGCCAACATCTTTGTCGAGAACAAGGATGTGTTCGGTCTGACGGTCCGTGCGACGGTGGCGAACATCCTCAATGCAAGGTCGAAGCGCGACCGCACGGTATGGACGGGATTGCGCGGCGAAAGCCCGATTGCCTTCGTCGAAAAGCGCGACCGGTTGATCGGGCCGATCTTCGCTTTCTCGGTTCGCGGGAAATTCTAGGCCGCGTAGGCGTCGATCGCGGCGAGATGACGCGCCTTGGCGTCGTCATCGAGGAAGGCGCCGAGAAAACTGTTGCGGGCGAGCGTGACAAGCTCGTCCCGCGACAGATCGAGCGCATCGGCGACGACGGTGTAGTTGGCGTTCACATAGCCGCCGAAATAGCTTGGGTCGTCGCTGTTCACGGTAGCAAGAAGCCCGGCATCCAGCATCGTCTTGAGGGGATGCGCGGTCATGTCGTCGACGACGCAAAGCTTGAGATTGGAAAGCGGGCACACGGTCAGGCACATCGCGTCATCGGCGAGCCGCGCGACAAGGGCTTCGTCCTCGAGGCTGCGATTGCCGTGGTCGATGCGATCGACGCCCAGCAGATCGAGCGCTTCGTGCACATATTCAGGCGGCCCCTCCTCGCCCGCATGGGCGACGAGGCGCAGGCCGAGGTTGCGGGCGCGGGCGAAGACGCGCTGGAACTTGGCGGGCGGGTGGCCGACTTCGGACGAATCGAGACCGACTCCGTCGATCCGGTCGAGCCATGGGCGCGCTTCGTCGAGCGTCGCCTCGGCCTCCTCCTCGCTGAGATGGCGCAGAAAGCACATGATGAGCCGCGAGCTCATGTCATAACGGGCCTGCGCATCGTCGAGCGCGCGGGTGATACCGCCGATGACGGTCGCGAAGGGGATGCCGCGCGCAGTGTGGCCCTGGGGATCGAAGAAGATCTCGCTGTGGCGAACGCCATCGGCATGCGCGCGCGCGAGATAGGCGGCCGTCAGGTCATAGAAATCCTGTTCGGTCTGCAGGACGCCCATCCCCTGATAATAGATGTCGAGAAAATCCTGCAGGTTCGAAAAGGCATAGGCCGCGCGGACATCATCGATCGTCGCAAACGGGATGGCGATGCCGTTGCGCCGCGCGAGTTCGAACATCAGTTCGGGTTCGAGCGATCCTTCGATATGCAGGTGCAACTCCGCCTTCGGGAGCGCGGCGATGAAGGCCGCCCGGTCTGCGGGGGTGGCAAAATCGTCAGCCATGCGGCGTCTCCGTTTCTTCGCGCAGGATGATCGCCGCCTCGGGTTTGTGGCGGCGTATTTCGTCGATCGTCAGCCCGTCGATTTCGTGCGGGAAGATCAGCCATTGGTCGGTTTCATGGACGAAGAAATCGGGTTTGAGATCGGTGACGTTGCGGCGCGGTTTGTAATAGACGGTCGCGATCCGGATATCGCGCGGCATATTGTGGCGGCATCGCGCCCTGAGTTCGGCGAGAAAGGCTCGAATGCTGCGACCGCTATCGAAAACATCGTCGATGATGAGCAGCCGGTCCTCGGGATCGAGTGTATCGATCAGATAGCCGAGCGCGAAGACCTTCACCTGCGTGTCCTGGCGGTCGATGCCGTGATAGGATGAGGTGCGGATCGCGATATGGTCGCTGTGAACGCCGTGATATTCCAGCAATTCCTGGACCGCGATGCCGACGGGCGCCCCGCCGCGCCAGATGCCGACGAGATGTGTCGGCGCAAAACCGCTGTCGATCACCTGCATCCCGAGCCGCAACGAATCGGCAAGAAGGTCGTTGGCGCTGATGTAGATCTTGTCGGTGGTCATGGGCCGGAGTTATACGCAGGCGAAGCGCCGGGCAAGGCGCGGCGACGGGGCGTCTTCTCTCTCTACCGACCGCCCGGCCGCCTCGCAGCCAAGATGCTATTTGCGGGTAGCGGCGGTCTGGTCGCGCAGCGCCTTGAACTCGCTGCCGCTCTTCCAGCCGGGCCATTTGCCCGAGCGCGCGAGCTCGTCGCCGATCGTGTAGAAGAGCGCGATATCCTGCGCGGCGCCTGCCAAGTTCCAGCTTTCATCCCATGCGTCGCAAGCTTGATGGTAACAGCGGCCGGTATAGTCATCGACCCATTTCTGCCCTGCTTCCTTGCCGCCTTCGACAAGGTCGGACACGCCGGCGATGCCCATGAGCAGCAACACGGGGACGCCGCGCTTGGCCATGCTGAAATGATCGGCGCGGAAGAAGAGGCCGCGTTCGGGAAGGCTTTCGGGCGATACGGTGCGGCCCTGCATCGCGGCGACGCGGGCGAGATCATCCTCGAGCGTGCCCTGGCCCTTGCCGACGAGAATGACGTCCTTTGACTTGCCTGCCGTCTGAAGAATGTCGATGCCAAGGTTCGCGACCGTCTTTTCAACCGGATAGACGGGCGCCTGTGCATAGGCCTCAGACCCGAGAAGGCCGCGCTCTTCGGCGGTCCAGAAGGCGAAAAGCAGCGTGCGATCGGTGGGCGGTGCGGCCTTGAAACCGCGTGCGATTTCGATCAGCGCCGCAACGCCGAGCGCGTCGTCGTTCGCACCGGCGCGGTAGATGCGGCCCTTTTCGTCGGGCTTGCCCTCGCCATAGGCATCCCAATGCGCGCCATACATCACGACCTCGTCAGCACGGTCGGTGCCCGAGATTTTGGCGAGAACATTCTGACTGCGCACGACCTCATGCGTGACCGGAATCGACGCCCGAAAGCCGGTGCCGAGGTCGACGGGACGAAAATCCTTGCGCCGGGCCGCAATGCGCAGCTTTGCGAGATCCTGACCGGCTGATGCAAACAGCCGGGTCGAGGCCTCGCCCGAAATCCAGCCCTGAAGCGCAAGGCTGGTCGCCTTTTCGGGTGGTACGACGAGGCTGTAGTTTTCGCCGCCGGGGCTTTTCACGACGTTCCAGCCATAGCCTGCGCCGTCGGTGTCGTGGACGATCAGCGCCGCGATGGCGCCGCGGCGGGCCGCTTCTTCGAACTTGTAGGTCCAGCGGCCATAGTAGGTCATCGTGCGGCCGCCGAATTTGCCGAAGCTGTCTTCGCCCTTCGTCGCGACGAAATCGGGGTCGTTGACCAGAAAGACCGCGACCTTGCCCTTGAGGTCGACGCCCTTGAAGTCGTCCCAGCCGCGTTCGGGCGCGTGGACGCCATAGCCGACGAAAACCATCGGCGCATCGGCGATCGCCGCCACATCCTTGTCCTGCTGGCTCGACACATAGATGTCGGTGCCGAGGGTGAGCGGGGTGGCGCTGCCCTGCCGGTCGAAGGCGAGCGCGGTCGGGGTGCCGAGGCGCGTATGGAGCAGCGGCACCGGCTGCGTCCATTCGCCGTTCGGGCCGGCGGGTTCGAGTCCGAGCGCCTGAAGCCGGCCGATCAGATAGCCGACGGTACGCTCTTCGCCGACCGTTCCGGGGGCGCGGCCCTGAAACTGGTCCGACGCGAGGGTGCGGACAGTCTCGGTCAGATTGGCGGTGCTGATATCCTGCGCAAGCGCGGGGACGGCAAAGGCGGCAGCGAGCAGGGCGGCGAGAGGGCGCAGAAACATCAGGGGAGCGGGCTCCGTTGGTTGGGGAAGCGCCGACCCTAGCAGGATGCGCGGCAATTGGAACCGCCGTAGAGCGGCGGGGGCGAGAGGCGCCCACCTGTCCGACCAAGCAAGTCTCGCGCGGGCGCCAGCCCGCGCTCAATCCTTGGCGGCCGGCGTCCACCCCTTCTTGTATTTTTCGAACCAGGCGAGGATCGCCGATGCCTTTGCGGCAGCCTGCGACGGGCGGGCTGCGATGCCGCCGTGGCTGGCGCCCGGCACCTTGACCAGCACCGTCGGGATGCCGCGCAGACGCAGCGCGGTATAATATTGCTCCGACTCGCTGACCGGGGTGCGATAATCCTCGCTGCCGACGACGACCATGGTCGGGGTCTTGACGTTGCCGACCAGCGACAGCGGCGAATGGCTCCAGAACGGCGTCTGATCCTCCCACGGCATCGCGCCGATCCAGTAACGGCCGAAGAAGGCGGGACCGTCGGCAGTGAGCGCCTGCGTCGTCCAGTTGATCACAGGCTTTTGGGCTACCGCGGCCTTGAAGCGGTCGGTCTTGCCGACGATCCAGCTCGTCAGCACGCCGCCCCCAGACCCGCCGGTGACGAAGAGCGCGTCGGGGTCGGCGATGCCGAGGTCGATCGCGCGATCGACGATGCTCATCAGGTCGAAATAATCATTGCCGGGATAATTTTTGTCGATCGCATTGGCGAAGGCCGCGCCATAGCTGGTCGAGCCGCGCGGGTTTGCCGAGAGGACGGCATAGCCCGCCGCGGCATAAAGCTGGTTATCGGTCGAAAAATGCGGCCCATAAGCGGCGAACGGCCCGCCATGGATTTCGAGGATCAGCGGTACGCGCTGCCCCTCGCGATAGCCCGGCGGCAGGGTGAGCCAGCCGTCGATCGACAGCCCCTCGACGCTCGACGTGGCGGTGATCTTGCGCACCTCGCCCAGCGCCTTCACCTCGCGCAGCGTGCGGTTGAGGTCGGTGAGGACGCGCGTTTTGCCGCCGGCCGCCAGTTCGACTTCGGCCGGCCGCGCCGGGCCGCCGCCGGTGAAGGCGATCGCGTCATTGTCGGCGACCGAAAAGCTGCCTCCCGAATAGGGCCGGTCGAGTCCGCTGCTCGTCAATCCGCTGGCGACGGTGCGGACCGATCCGTCGAGGCCGATGCGTGCCACTTTGGTTTCGCCATGCTCATCATATTGGGCATAGAGGCCCCGCCCGTCGGCGTCCCACGCGAGGCCGTCGACGCTGAAATCCCAGTCGGGGGCGATGCGGCGGCTGTTCGATCCGTCGCGGTTCATCACGTAGAGGCCGGTGTTTTCATAGGCGCGCAGCCGGTCGTCGAAACCGAGATAGGCGATCATCCGACCGTCGGGCGATACCAGCGGATTGGCATCGGGGCCCTTGCGCGTCGTGAGCTGGGTGATCGAGCCGCTTGCGACGTCGAGCGCATAGATGTTGCTTTCGAGCGGATCGCTTTCCCAGTCGGGGCGGCGGTCGGCGCTGAAATAGAGCATCGCGCCGTCGCGCGACCAGCTGAGCGGACCGCCGTCATGATAGGGGCCGAAGGTCAGCTGGCGCGGCGCGCCGCCGGTCGCCGAGACAAGGAAGATCTTTTCGAACCCCGGTTCGATATAGCCCTGGCCGTCGGCGCGGTAGGTGAGCAGGTCGTGGACCTCCAGCGGCGCGGCCCATTTGGCGCCTTCGGGCTTGTTCGCGGGGGCCTTGCCGAACCGCGGCGCATCGTCCTTGACGAGCATCGTATAGGCGATCGACCGGCCATCGGGCGACCAGGTGATGCTCGACGGGCTGGTCGGCAGGCCGGTGAGCTTTACCGCCTCGCCTCCGTCCATCCAGCGCACCCAGAGCTGGACGCTGCCGCCCTCGGTCGATGCATAGGCAAGCCGCTTGCCGTCGGGCGACCAGCGCGGCGAAAAGGCATCACCGCCGCGTCCCGCAGCGGGGACTTCGGCGCCGGTCTGGGTGTCGACCAGCCAGATCGTGCTGACCGCGCGGTCGGACATGATGTCGTTCGCGCGGCGGACATAGGCGATGTGGCGCCCGTCCGGGCTGATCTGCGGGTCCGATGCGGCGGCGAGGCCGAAAAGATCCTCACCGGTGAACCGGCGCTGCGGCCCGGTCTGTGCGCTGCCGGTTGCGTCATCCGGCGCGGAGGCGGTTGCGGCGGGAGCGCTCGCGTGCTCGGAAACGGCGCCTTGCTGCGCGTGAAGCGGCTGCGCTGCGAGGGTGAGAAGGCTCGCGCCGAGCAAGGCGAGTTTGCGCATAATATGGGTGCCCCTTTTTCCGGTGGATGGTTGAGGGTGTAACCATCTGGCGCGGCGCGTCAATCGAGCGGGTGGGAAAGGGATGGTGGGTTGTGATTTTCTCCTCCCCTCCCGCCTGCAGGAGGGGAAATCAGCGCGCGACCTTGGCGCCATCTTCTGGTCGGACAAGCTAATAGCCATATAGGTTATTTTCTATTGATATTACCACGCTCTTATGGCACGAGGCCACATCATGAAGAACTGCGTTTGGGGCTGGCACCCTTCGATGCGGGAGGGGCGTTCCGGCCCTTTGTTTTGGGAGACGGGTGGCAGGCCACGTCCGGCTCGCAGTCAGATGGACATTTTTCTGGCATCGCTGGCAGAATCGTCGAATGTCGCGGCGTCGGCGCGGGTGACGGGAATCTTGCGCGATCCGTTAAGCAACAAGCCTTTCGTGCATTTCTATGCAACCAAAAGGGTGGGCGGTGCGATCATCGATTCGAACGCCATCAAGCTGTTTAAGTTCGCCGCCAGCTAAAGCGGCTGGTGCGCGAGGGCGCCCGGTCCCGGCTCCCTTCCCTTTCGGGACGGGCCGGGCGCCTACCGGCCGGCATTCCACTCCAAAATTAGGTCAATATTCGACAGGATGGTCCTGCCATGCCGACCCCCTTTTTCGCCGATATGGTGCGCGCGCTGTGCAACGAGGGCGGGACCGGCTCGCTGACGCCGAGCGGCGCGGTGCCCGGCCAACGCCGGTTCGCGGGCGCCGAGCCTGTCGCTAGATGTTTCCCTTATACGATTGCCGGCGCGGCGGGGCGATCGCGGGGGCGCTGCGCGGCGGTGCCGACGGCCGGGCGATGGCGGGGGCGCGGGTCGAACGGACGCGAACGCGCTTCGGGCGCGACGGCGGCTGGTGGCACGAGATGGCGCTGCGATGCCGCTGCCTGTTTGGGGATGGTTAGGGTAGGGAATAATCAAGTGCGGCGGGGATGGGATGGGAAGCGGAGCCTTGAAGCGTCCGCTGTCCTCCCCTCCCGCAAAGGGGAGCGGCAGTGAGCGTTGCGAGCTTGCTCGCTAGCCGCAGCGCAGTGGGTATATTCAAAGTCGCAAGCCCACCGCCAACCGCTCCCCCCTGCGGGAGGGTGGCAGAAATTCCGCAACCGGCCGAGACCCGTCGGGTCGTTCGCCACCGCATGGCGGGTGATGGCCGGACGGTCCGAATTGGTCCGCCCGCCTCGTCCCGCGTCTAGTCGGCGGGCATTGTCTTGGTTTCGGTATAATCCTTGAACTTGTCGATGAAGGTCGCGTGGTAATCCTCGACCTGCGAATCGGCGTCTTCGGCCGCTTCGGCGGCAGTGTCGCCATCGGCGCGATCGAGCGCGACTATTGCGCTGCGGAACGCATCGCGTTCGGTGCCGCAGGTTTCCTTGAGCGCGAGTTCATATTCGGCTTCGCCCATCTTTGCCTCGAGCGACTTCTTCATGTGATCGCGCAGGCATTTGGTGAAGACCGCACGCGAATTGTCGACGGCGGCGGCGGGCGACGGCGCCATGGCAGCGAGAAGAATGGAAAAAACAAGCATCCTGCGACTCCCCAGTTTGCGGATGATTATGTGCGAAGAGATGTAGACGATGGCTATTAAAAATGGGAGCGCCTTTCTGCTGCAGATCGGCAACGGCGCAAGGTGGCATCGAACTGGTCGATGTGCCGGTGCCATCGGCGGCGCGAGCGCTGCGGCCGCTGTCGCCGCTGCATGGAGATGTGTGCGCGGCTGCCGATGGCGCGATCGAGGCGCATAGGGTGCGGCGTAGCCGCGCCAGTAACGGCTGGCGCGGCCAGGTCGATCTGCCCGGCGAGGGCCGCGAGCTGTGGCAGACGATGCTGGTGCCCTTGATGCCGGGGCTCGGCCCGTGGGATTGCACTGGATCCCAGCTGGTCCTGGATGCCGCGCTGCTGGCAGCAATACCGGCGGGAAGCGCGCTTTCCGTTCAACAGGTCGGCGATTTCCGCCTTTCCCCGCCGCCGTTGATGGGCCGCTGGCAACCCCGCCCGAAGCCCCTGCCGCGGGCAATTGCTGGATCGTGGATGGAGCCGCGACCGGTGCATGGGCCAGCGAGGCGGGTCGGCTGGCGCTCTGGACCGCGGGCGGATGGCGAATTGTCGCGCCCTTGTCCGGGATGCGTGTCAGACGGATCAGCGACGGTGCCGCGTTACGTTTCGGCGGCTCCAAATGGACTCTACCCATCGCTATTGCGAATCCCGATGGGGGCACGACGATCGACCTGGAAGCGCGTGCGGCAATAGACGCGCTGCTTGCGCTTATGGTGGCGCATGGTATTATGATCGCTGACTGATTTTGCTTCTGTTCGCGCAGAAAGTGCGACTTTTTGGCAACAGATTGTCGATTTGTTTACTTGCGTGGAACCAAAGGCACGAGTAGGACGTCTGTCGAGACGTAATCTCAATTGAAAGGGGAATCCATTATGAGGAAGCTTGCCGTCGCTGTGGCGTTGGCCTCCACTGCCCTTGCGTCGCCTGCTGTGGCGCGCGACAACTCGTGGTATGTTGGTGTCGGTGGTGGTGTTATGATCGTCGAGGACATCGACCTCGATATCGGCACCGTCGCTAATGCGGGAACGCTCGATCATCGTACCGGTTATGATTTCGAAGGCACTGTCGGTTATGACTTCGGCGGTTTCCGCGCTGAAGTCGAAGTCGGCTATCGTGAAGCCGACATCACCGGTGGTCGTTTTTCGACTCCCGGGATTCCGGCGAGCTCGACGGGCGGGCTCTTCACCGGCAATACGCCGCTGAATGGCGACTCGAACGCGTTGAGCTTCATGGCTAACGGTATGTTCGACTTCGGTGACGACGATGGTCTGCAGGGCTTCGTCGGCGGTGGTGCCGGTGTTGCGCGCGTTTCGGTTCAGCCGGTCTTCGCAACCAACTTCCTCGACGATTCCGACACGCGCTTCGCGTGGCAGGCAATCGCCGGTGTTCGCGCGCCGCTGACCAAGCATTGGGATGCCGGTCTGAAGTATCGCTTCTTCAATGTCAGCGATCTGAAGATGGTCGACCAGCTTGGCCGCGACGTTTCGGGTCGTTTCCGTTCGCACTCGCTGCTCGGAACGCTGACCTACAACTTCGGTGGCGCAGAAGCTCCGCCGCCGCCGCCGCCGCCGCCGCCGCCGCCGGCTCCCCCGCCGCCGCCGCCGCCGCCGCCGGTTTGCGAACCCGGACCGTATATCGTGTACTTCGACTGGGATCAGTCGGCGATCACGCCGGAAGCGGCTGCAACGCTGGACAACGCGATCAGCGCTTACAACCGTGGCTGCAGTGGCCAGCAGGTCATGCTCGCCGGTCACGCCGACCGTTCGGGTTCGGCCAAGTACAACGTCGGTCTGTCGCAGCGTCGCGCCGATGCCGTGAAGTCGTACATGACGGCTCGTGGTGTCGCCGATGGCTCGATCACGACGCAGGCGTTCGGCGAAACCCGCCCGGCCGTTGCAACCGCCGATGGCGTCCGCAACGACCAGAACCGTCGCGTGGAAATCACTTACGGTCCGAACTCGGGCATGTAAGACCGGTTTCCATCCCCGACGGGGATTGGACGAAAAAGAAGGGCGGTACCGCAAGGTGCCGCCCTTTCTTTATTTGGGCTCTTCGATGACACCTGCGGCTGATGGCGGGGCTTGCCGGGGCGACGACGCAGAATTTGAGCCTTGCTCCTCAGGATAAATGATATATCATATCTGTGAGGCGCCTCGATGAGCGGGTTTGCCTCGGACAAGGCGGGCGCGCTGGCACGCGAGGATGAAATGTTGGCGCTCCCGATGGACAGGGAGAGACAGAATGCGTCGACGCCGCAGCATCTTTCGCGCCGATCCGAACGGCAGCCCCGACATCAACACCACGCCGCTGATCGACGTCATGCTCGTGATGCTGGTGATGTTCGTCATCACCATTCCGCCGCCGACGCACAAGGTCGATGTCACGCTGCCCTCCGGCCCGGCGCCTTTCGAAGTTCGCGACCAAAATCGCGTCAGCATCGACACCAGCGACATCATTCGCTGGAACGGCAACGCCGTCGACCTCGCCGAACTGGGCCAACTGGTGAAGGCAGCGTCCGAGCGGGCGGTTCCGGCAACGCTGCTGTTCGAACCCGACGCGCAGGCGCGCTATCTGCGGGTCGATCAGGCCATCGGCGCGATCCGTCGCAACGGGGGCAGCAAGATCGCGTTTCCCGGCATTCAGCGGTACGGCGGTCTGGTCTGACTTACAGCCCCCTGCGCGGGTATCCGATGTCGGGCGCGCCGGTCAGGCGGCCGGCGCTGTGCCGGGGCGCAGATGTTGCATCATATAGCCGGCATAATCGGCCTTGCCGAGCGGTACCCCAAGATGACGCATGACGGCATAGGCCGCGACGACGTGGAAGTAGAATTGCGGCAGCGCCCAGTCGCGAACATAGGTCGCGGCGGTAAGGTCGAAGACCATGCCGTTGGGCAGATCGAAGCTGACCGGTCGATCATCGTCCTCGCCGAGCGACGCGGGGTCGATCGTATCGAGAAAAGTCAGCGTGCGCGCGATCTGATCCTGCATTTCCGCAAAGTCCGCGGCGTCATCGGGGAAATCGGGGCCGCCCGATGCGCCGAGCCGGGCAAGCCCGCTGACGGCCTGGCCGCAGGCGAAACGGATCTGCGTCGGCAAGGGAAACATGTCGGGGGCCAGCCGGCCGGCGGCGAATTGCAGCTCACCCACGGCATTGTCGGCACCCCATGTTTGCGCCTTTGCAAGCTGCGCCGAGAGCGCGCCGAGCGCATTGACGTAGGCGGGAACGGTCAGATCATAGAGCGACATCGCTATTTCTCCATCACGGCTGCCTGATCGGCGGCAAGATTATCCTGGAACTGCAGGCGCGCGAGCCGTGCATAGAGCCCGTCGGCGGCGACGAGATCGTCGTGGCGACCTTCCTCGACGATACGGCCTTCGTCCATCACGATGATGCGATCGGCGGCGCGGACGGTCGCGAGGCGGTGCGCGATGACGACGGTGGTGCGATCGTGCATCAGCGCCTCGAGCGCATCCTGAACGAGTTTTTCGGACTCGGCGTCAAGCGCCGAGGTGGCCTCGTCGAGTAGCAGTAGCGGCGCGCGGCGGAGCAGCGCGCGGGCGATTGCAACACGCTGACGCTGGCCGCCCGACAGGCGGGCGCCCCCTTCGCCCATGAAAGTATCAAGGCCATCGGGAAGCTTGCGCAGAAATTCTTCCGCATTGGCCGCGCGCGCGGCGGCCCATAGCTCGTCGTCGGTGGCCAGCCAGTTGCCATAGCGCAGATTGTCGCGCGCCGACGCCGCGAATATCACCGTTTCCTGCGGCACCATCGCGATCCGGGCGCGCAGGTCGGCGGGGTCGAGCTCGGGCAGCGCGACGCCGTCGAGGCGGATTTCGCCGCCTTGCGGATCGTAGAAGCGCTCGGCGAGCTGGAAGAGCGTCGATTTGCCGGCACCCGAGGGGCCCACGATCGCGACCGTTTCGCGCGCGCGAATGGATAGGCTGAAATCGTGCAGCGCGGGCGCGTCGGGGCGCGTCGGGTAGCGGAATTCGACATGATCAAATTCGAGCGTACCGGTCGCGGTCTCCGGCAGAGCGCGAGGGGCCGGCGGCGGGGCAATGCTCGGCTCGGCGATCAGCAGTTCATTGAGGCGTTCGGCGGCACCGGCCGCGCGAAGCAGATCGCCATAGACTTCGGTCAGCGCGCCGAACGCACCCGCGACAAGGCCGCCGGTCAGGACGAAGGCGGCAATGGTGCCGCCCGTGATCGTGCCCGCGGCCACGCCTTCGGCCCCGTACCAGAGCAAAGTGGTGATGGCTCCGAACAGCAGCCCGATAACAATCGCGGTCATCGTGGCGCGGAGCCGGATGCGGCGCTTGGCGGTGGCGAAATTGGCTTCGACGGCGCTGGTGAAGCGTTCGGCCTCGCGCGTTTCCTGCCCGAAGGCCTGGACGATCTTCATCGCGCCGAGCTGTTCGGCCGTGGTCGCACCGATGTCGGCGACGCGATCCTGACTTGAGCGCGAGACGTTTTGCAGGCGGCGCCCGAGCAGCACGATCGGCATGATGATGATCGGGATGCCGAGCAGAATCCCGCCCGTAAGTTTCGGCGAGAGCGAGAAGAGATAGGCAATCCCGCCGATCCCCATAACGGTATTGCGCAGTGCGACCGAAACCGTGGTTCCGACGGTCTGTTCGATGATCGCAGTGTCCGCCGTCATGCGCGAGGCGATTTCTGACGGGCGGTTTTCTTCGAAGAAGCCGGGGGCCAGGCGCAGAAGGTTACGCTGCACCGCCTCGCGGATATCGGCGACGGTGCGTTCGCCGAGCCAGCTCACGAAATAGAAGCGGAGCGCCGTCGCAATCGCGAGGATGAGAACGATCACGTAGAAGAACCGGAAATGCGGGCTGACATCGCCGCCGCCGGCGACGAAGCCCGAATCGATCATCTCCTTGAATTGATAGGGGATCGCGAGCGTTGCGATCGCCGCGATGCCGAGCGCGATCGCCGCGATCAGCAGCTGGAGCGGATAGCGGCTGGCATGATGCCAGACCATGCGCAGGCTCGATAGCTTGCGGGGTGGGTTCGGTTTATCGGATTTGGTCGCCATTGATCATCGCCCTAGCAGCCGCGCCGATGCCGCTCAACGATGCAGAATGGCGATCTGCTTCAAGGACCATGAAGCCAGGCTGCGTAAAGGGAGCGCGGGGCCGGATTGCCCGCGTGCCCTGCGGCTCAGTGATTGTCGAGTTGCGCGCCGGCACCGCACGCAGGCCCGCCTGCGTGATGCGATAGGGCATGCCGCTGCGCGAAGCGATGAAGCCGCGGCGGCGGAAGGTGCTCGAACAGGCCGAGGCCGCCGCTGTCCCGGAATATTATCCATCAGGCGCCGCGCAATGATTTTGATGCATTGCACAATGGCGATGTTGCCCTAGACTGTGCTCCAACAGGGATGCCGGAAGAGCGCCCGACCGGACGCAAGGAATTCAGATTATGCTGTACCACGCTTTTGACATGCAGCGCAGCTGGCTCGCGGGCGCGAGCGCATTGGCGACCGCGGGCGCGCAGGTCATCCAGCATCCCGCCAATCCGCTCGGCTATTTCAGCGCGAGCCCGATGTTCGCCTCGGCGCTCGAGGTCTTTGCACACGCCTCGGCGCCGCGCGGCAAACCGGGGTTCGAACTGTACGAGACGCTCGTCGATGGCGAGACGCTGCGCGTCGATGAAGCGATCGAGGCGCGCAAGCCCTTCGGCCAGCTCAAGCATTTCCGGCACGCGGCAAGCGCCGGCAAGCCCAAGCTGCTGATCGTCGCGCCGATGTCGGGCCATTATGCGACGCTGCTTCGCGGCACGGTCGAGCGGATGATCCCCGACCATGATGTGTGGATCACCGACTGGCGCGATGCCCGCAATGTCCCGCTCGAAGCGGGCAAATTCGATCTCGATGACTATATCGACTATCTGATCGGCTGGCTCGAGCATATCGGGCCGGGTGCGCATATGCTCGCGGTGTGCCAGCCTTCGGTTCCGAGCCTCGCCGCCGCAGCTGTCATGGCGGCCGACAAGCACAAGTGCCGCCCGCGCACGCTGACGATGATGGGCGGGCCGATCGACACGCGCAAGGCGCCGACCGCGGTGAACCAGCATGCGACGACGCGGCCTTATGCATGGTTCCAGGAAAATGTGATCGCAACGGTTCCGGCCTGGTATCCGGGCGCCGGGCGCCGCGTCTATCCTGGCTTCCTGCAGCTTGCCGGCTTCATGTCGATGAACCTTGGCAATCACATGATGAGCCATTGGGAAATGTTCAAGCATCTGGTCGACGGTGATGGCGAGAGTGCGGACAAGACCAAGGAATTCTATGACGAATATCGCGCCGTCTGCGACATGACCGCCGAATTCTATCTCCAGACGGTCGATGCGGTTTTCCAGCGCCATCTGTTGCCCAAGCGCGAATTCGAGCATCGCGGCAAGATCGTCGACCTTGGCAAGATCGACGATATTGCGCTGCTCGCGATCGAAGGCGAGCGTGACGATATTTCGGGGATCGGCCAGACCAAGGCGGCGCTGACCCTCGCCACCGAACTGCCGACCGCCAAGAAGAAATATCTGATGGCAAAAGGCGTCGGCCACTACGGCATCTTCAACGGCCGCAAGTGGCGGGAAGAGATTGCACCGGTCGTCGAAAAATGGATTCGCGCCAACGGCGGCTGACAGGATGCCCGCTCGCCCGATTCCCGTGATCGGGCGGCGGCGGACCGGAATCACGCGCCTTTCACGCAAAAGGGAGCATTGTCTTCGCCCATGCTTGGCGAAGCGGGACCGGCGCCCTACATGGAGCGCTCATGCCGCCTGACACCGCTTCTTCCGCCAGCCCGCGCAGCGAGCCGCCGATCCTGGCGACGCTGCGGCGCTTCCTGCCCTATCTTTGGCCGGCGGGGCATCGCGAGCACAAGTTGCGCATTATCGGGGCCGGGCTGCTGGTGCTGGCGTCAAAGGCGGTGCAACTGTCGATGGGCTTCGTCTATGGCGCAGCGATCAACCGTATGGCGCCGGGGATGCAGGAAGGCATCGCGCTGACCATCGGGCTGGTCGTCGCCTATGCCGGCGCGCGCTTTGCCGGGGTGCTGTTCGACAATCTGCGCAATGTTGTTTTCGAACGCGTCGGGCAGGATGCGACGCGCGAACTCGCGATCGCCACCTTCACTCACCTGCATGCACTGTCGCTGCGTTTCCACCTCGCGCGGCGGACGGGCGAGGTGACCAAGGTGATCGAGCGCGGAACCAAAAGCATCGACACCATGCTCTATTTCCTGCTGTTCAATATCGCGCCGACGATCATCGAACTGACAGCGGTCATCGTCATCTTCTGGACCAAATTCAGTCTCGGCCTTGCCGCGGCGACTGCGCTGATGGTCGTTGTCTACATCGCCTTCACGCGCAAGGTGACCGACTGGCGCACCGCGCTCAGGATGCGAATGAACGACCTCGACACGCTGACCGTCGGGCGCAGCGTCGACAGCCTGCTCAATTACGAGACGGTCAAATATTTCGGCGCCGAGGGGCGCGAGACGGCGCGCTACCGCGAGGTTGCAGGCCAATATGCGAGCGCCGCGGTCAAAAGCGAGAACAGTCTCGCCTGGCTCAATATCGGGCAGAGCTTCATCACCAATGCCGCCATGGCGGGGGCGATGGGCTACACGGTGTGGGGCTGGTCGCGCGGCATCTTCGCGGTCGGCGACGTGGTGCTCGTCAACA
This sequence comes from Sphingopyxis sp. P1IMeth2, assembly GCF_900185685.1. Classification (NCBI taxonomy): domain Bacteria; kingdom Pseudomonadati; phylum Pseudomonadota; class Alphaproteobacteria; order Sphingomonadales; family Sphingopyxidaceae; genus Sphingopyxis; species Sphingopyxis sp. P1IMeth2. Next base: position 346,326 of record NZ_FYAT01000001.1, on the reverse strand, counting down.
CGCTGCTCGCGCAACTTTTCCGCCCGCTCGACATGCTCGGCATGGTCTATCGCACGATCCGCCAGGGGCTGATCGACATGGAGGCGATGTTCCGCCTGATCGACACGCCGAGCGAGATCACCGACGCGCCGGGCGCCCCCGCGCTGCTCGTCGCGGGCGGTGCCGTGGCGTTCGAGAATGTCGTCTTCGGCTATGAGGCCGACCGCACCATTTTGAACGGCGTCAGCTTTGCGGTGGGCGCAGGCGAGACGCTGGCTATTGTCGGCCCTTCGGGCGCGGGCAAATCGACCATCGCGCGGCTGCTCTTCCGCTTCTACGATCCGCAGGGCGGCCGCATCCTGATCGACGGGCAGGACATCCGCGCGGTAACGCAGCAGAGCCTGCGCGCCGCAATCGGGATCGTCCCGCAGGATACGGTGCTGTTCAACGACAGCATCGGATATAATATCGCCTATGGTCGCGCCGATGCGCGCGTCGAAGAGATCGCCGAGGCCGCGAAGGGCGCGGCAATCGACGGCTTTATCGCTATGCTGCCGCAGGGCTATGAGACCGAAGTCGGCGAGCGCGGGCTCAAATTGTCGGGCGGCGAGAAGCAGCGCGTCGCGATCGCGCGCACCCTGCTCAAGAATCCCCCGGTCCTGATCCTCGACGAAGCGACGAGCGCTCTCGACAGCCGGACCGAGGCGGCGATTCAGGACACGCTCGAACGGATCGCCGAACGGCGCACGACGCTGGTGATCGCGCATCGCCTGTCGACCGTCACGAGCGCCGACCGCATCATCGTTCTCGATCGCGGCCGCGTCGCCGAAACGGGGACTCACGACCAACTGCTCGCGATGCGCGGCCTCTACGCCGACATGTGGGCGCGTCAGCAGGCCGAAAAGGAAGAGGGCACGGTTTAGGCTGGGAGGATGGAAGTCGGGCGCATGCTTTCGAACGGAAGGGGAATTTCTGGTCTATCCTGATCGGTTCGCATCGAGCTCTTCGAGGGCCTTGGCAGGGCTCAGGACCAACTACGGCCTTTGGCCGAGGTCGAGATGCTCCTCGGGCCAGGCGTCGCGCCGATGGGTGTCTCGGCTTCGCTCGCCACGAACGCGATAATAGGTTCAACGGCTAGCGACCGATTGTGGACATCGCGTCCTACAGCGCGTCTGTCGTTCTGCGCACACACACCCGACGCAAATGTTCCTTTTCATCGAAAAGCCATGCCGCTTGGACCGATGTCGTGAGGACCCCGTATTCCGCCACAACAGAATCTCGCGTTATGCCGCCTGCGGTCTGGCATCCGTTACCAGAATAATGAGGCTTACCTTTCGCAAAGGTGCGGTTATCGTGCACCTTAAGCCTCCAGCCATTGGTTTTCGCGGCCTCGTCTAGCTTCTTGGCAGACGAACCGATTGGGACAATCTTGAGCAATCTTTCCCTTGTGGCGTCATTTCCACCCCAAACAAGTGCGGGGCCGCAACCAGCCAGCCAAGGCAGGACCACTATCCCAATAAGATTCCGCCACATTGGGAAACCCTATGCGGAGGGCATTGGCTTCGCAATCGAAACGTCCGCTCCCCATCCCAAAGCGGCCTTCCCTGCACGCGACCAAGCCCTAAAATGCAACAGAATCGCTTGAGTTGCTTGACCATGCGCATTCGCGGCTTTTACGCTGCCCTATGCCGCATGACACAAGCTTGATCGGAACCGTCGTCGCGGGCCTTGTGGTCGCATTTCTGATGGGTGCGCTGGCGCATCGGCTGCGCATTTCGCCAATTGCGGGCTATCTGCTGGCGGGCGTTCTTGTCGGGCCGTTCACGCCGGGTTTCGTCGCCGACACTGGGCTGGCGCTCCAGCTTGCGGAGATTGGCGTGATCCTGCTCATGTTCGGGGTGGGCCTTCATTTCTCGCTCAAGGATCTCTTGTCGGTGCGCCGGATCGCGGTGCCCGGAGCGATCGTGCAGATTGCTGCTGCGACCGCGCTCGGGACCGCGCTGGGTCTGTGGCTCGGCTGGTCGTTCGCCGGCAGCCTGATCTTCGGTCTGGCGCTGTCGGTGGCGAGTACCGTTGTTCTGCTGCGCGCCCTCCAGGCGCGCGACATGGTCGAGACCGAAAAGGGGCGGATCGCGGTCGGCTGGCTGATCGTCGAGGATCTGGCAATGGTGCTGGCGCTCGTCCTGCTTCCCGCGATGTTCGGCGCGCGCGGCGACGAGGGCGGCGCGGGGGACAGCGCCGCCTTGCTTCAGTCGGCAGGGATCGTCTTTCTGAAGGTTGCGGGTTTTGTCGCGATGATGCTCGTCCTCGGGCGCCGTATCCTGCCGTGGGTACTGCACTGGGTCGCCCATTCTGGCTCGCGCGAGCTGTTCCGGCTCGCGGTACTGGCGACCGCGCTCGGGGTCGCCTTCGGTGCTGCGGTGATCTTCGATGTCAGCTTTGCGCTGGGCGCCTTTTTTGCCGGAATGATTCTGGGCGAGACGCAGCTTTCGCGGCGCGCTGCCGAGGAAACGCTGCCGCTGCGCGACGCCTTTGCGGTCCTCTTCTTCGTCTCAGTCGGCATGTTGTTCGACCCTTGGGTGCTGATCGAGCATCCGGTACCGGTGCTCGCGACCGTTGCGATCATCATCGTGGGCAAATCGCTCGCGGCCTTTGCCATCGTGCGCGCCTTCGGTCATTCGACGCAGACCGCGCTGACGATCTCGGTCAGCCTGGCGCAGATCGGCGAATTCTCCTTCATCCTCGCCGGGCTGGGGGTGGGGCTCAAGGTCATGCCCGACATGGCGCGCGACCTAATCCTGGCGGGGTCGATTCTGTCGATCCTGTTCAACCCGATCTTCTTCACGCTCGTCGTTCGCCGTGTGCGCGCCGAGCATTTTCCCGATATTGCCGAAGAAGCGGCCGCGTTGCCCGCGGCTGAGCCGTCACGCACCGTGCTGATCGGCTTCGGCCGCGTCGGCAGCCATATCGGTTCCCTGCTCTGTTCGCGCGGCGAGGCGCTGGTGGTGATAGAAGATCAGAAGGATATGGCCGCCGCCGCCCGCGCCGCGGGGGCGACGGTGATCGTCGGCGACGCGACCAAGGAAAGCGTTCTGCGCCAAGCGAAGATCGACACCGCCGCGACGCTGCTGATCGCCATCCCTGAAGGCGTCGAGGCGGGCGCGATCGTGCGGCGCGCGCGGGCGATCAACCCCCAGCTGGTCATCGTAGCGCGAGCCCATTCGGACGAGGAGGTGGGCGATCTCGTCCGCCGCGGCGCCGACCATGTGGTGATGGCGGAACGCGAAACCGCGACGCGGATGGCCGAACGCGCGATGCTGGCCAGAGCCTGAGCGCCGGCAAAGGCGCGGTTGGGGTTTCCCTCGATCCCGATCTTCCCTATCGCCCCGAGCGATGTCTCCCGACGCTCTTCTCCCCCTGCTCAAATCCACATTCGGTTTCGACGCCTTTCGCGGGCGACAGGCCGATGTCGTTGCGCGGGTGATGGCGGGCGCGCATACGCTGGCGGTGATGCCGACGGGCGCGGGCAAGTCGCTGACCTACCAGCTTCCAGCTGTGGCCCTCGACGGCTGTGTCGTCGTCGTATCGCCGCTGATCGCGCTGATGCACGATCAGCTGCGCGGTGCGCGTGCGGCGGGGATTCGCGCCGCCAGTCTCACCAGCGTCGATGCCGATTTCGCCGACACGCGTCAGGCCTATCGCGACGGACAGCTCGACCTCCTCTACATCGCGCCCGAACGGGCAACGGGGGAGGGGTTTCGGTCGCTGGTGGCGGCGCGTGCGCCCGCGCTGTTCGCGATCGACGAAGCGCATTGTGTTTCGGAATGGGGGCATGATTTCCGCCCCGACTATCGCCTGCTCCGCCCGCTGCTCGACGCCTTTCCAGCGGTGCCGCGGCTCGCGCTGACCGCGACGGCCGACAAGCACACGCGCGAGGATATATTGGTCCAGCTCGGCATCCCCGCCGAAGGGCTGATTCTCGCGGGGTTCGACCGACCGAACATTCGCTATCGCATCGCGCCGCGCGGCGCGCCGGCAAAACAGCTTACCGAATTCATCGCCGCCAATCCGGGACCCGGGATCGTCTATTGTCCGACGCGCGACGGGACCGAACGGATGGCCGCGAAGCTCGCCGCCGCCACCGGGCGCAGCGTCGCGGCCTATCATGCCGGACTCGATCCCGAACGGCGCGCGCGGGTGCAGCATGATTTCGTCGCTTCGGAAGATGGCATCGTCACCGCGACGGTCGCCTTCGGCATGGGGATCGACAAGCCCGACGTGCGCTTCGTTGCGCATGCCGGGCTGCCGAAATCGATCGAGAGCTATTATCAGGAGACCGGGCGCGCGGGGCGCGACGGCGATCCCGCCGAGGCGTTGATGCTGTGGGGCGCCGAAGATTTCGCGCGGGCGCGGATGCGGCTGGGCGATCTGCCCGAAGAGCGGCTGGCGGGCGAGCGCGCCCGGCTCAATGCGCTCGCGGCGCTGGTCGAGACGGTCGAGTGCCGCCGCGCGCTGCTGCTGCGCCACTTCGGCAAAACCCCGCCGCTGCGCTGCGGCAATTGCGACAATTGCATCGACCCGCCGAAGCAGGTCGATGCGACGGTGCTGGCGCAGAAGCTTTTGTCGGCGGTCTATCGAACCGGGCAAAGCTATGGCGCGGGGCATGTCGAGGCGGTGCTCACCGGGCGGCGTGACGAGCGCATCGCCGCGCGCGGCCATGACAAATTGTCGGTGTTCGGCATCGTCGAGGGGGAGGATGCGCGGCTGATCAAACCGCTGGTGCGCAGCCTGATGGCGCGCGAGGCGCTGGCCGCGACCGAACATGGCGGGCTGATGTTCGGCCCCGCCGGGCGCGCGGTGATGAAGGGCGAGGTGCCCGTACTGATGGCCGAGCCGCCCGCGCGCCGCCTGTCGCGCGCCGGGCGCGGCGACGGCGCGGCGGCGAACCCGGTCGGAGACCCGCTGTTCGATGCGCTGCGTGCGACGCGGCGCGATCTCGCGAGCGAGGCGGGCGTGCCGCCCTATGTGATCTTCCACGACGCGGTGCTGCGCGCGATGGCGAGCGAGCGTCCCGCCTCGCGCAGCGACCTTGCGTCAATTCCCGGCGTCGGCGCCAAGAAGCTCGAAGCGTGGGGCGATGCCTTTCTGGAGGTGATCCGGCGGTTCTAGGAAAGATCGTTATCGCCCGACCTTGTTGCCACCTTCACGCTTGTCAGCAATCGGCGCAGGTTTATAGATCGCGGCATGAGCGACTTTCGAGCCTTGACCCCGACCTATTCGGTCGCGCCGCAAATCAGCATCGAGGACGTCGCCGCGGCGAAGGCGGCTGGCTTTGCGATGATCGTCAACAACCGCCCCGACGGCGAGGACCCGGGTGCGCCGCAGGGCGATGCCATCGCGCATGCCTGCGCCGCCGAGGGAATGGCCTATGCCGCCATCCCGATCGGCCATTCGGGGTTCAGCCATCCGCAGCTCGACGCGCTCGATACGCTGCTGGGCGATGCAACCGGGCCCGTGCTCGCCTATTGCCGGTCCGGCACGCGCTCGACGCATTTGTGGGCGCTGACGCGCGCGCGGGCCGGCGACGATATCGACATGCTGTGCGATGCGGCCGCAAACGGCGGCTATGATCTGTCGGCGCTGCGGCCGATGATGGACGCGCTCGCAGGTTAGCCATGACGGTGAGCGACCTCATCCAGCTCGCGGGATCGCTGGTGGCGGTCTTGTTCGTCGCCTGGCTGGTCAAGCGCATGGGTCTGGGCGCTGATCCGCGGATTGCCGACGCCGCCCATGCGATCCGCCTTGCCGACGAGGCCGAGACGGGGTTCGGAGGGGTAGAGGTCGCGCGCGACCGCGCGGGCTTTGCGGCGATCGTCCGCAACGCCGCCGGTCAGATGATGCTGGTGCGTGCGCACGGCAATCATTTCGCGGCGCGGCCGGTCGATGCCGCCGTGGTCGGGCGGCTCGACAAGGATTTCCTGACATTGACGATGCCCGAGCGAAGCTTCGGGTCGGTGACGCTGCAACTCGGGAAAGAGGCGGGCGTCTGGGCGGCGCGGATGCGGGATGTGGCGCATGGATGATCTTCCCAACCCGGTGACCTATGCGGTGCCCGCCTTCATCCTGCTGCTGATCGCCGAGATGATCGTGTCGCTGCGCCGCGACAAGAGCCGGTACGAAACGCGCGACACGCTGACCTCGCTTCTGCTTGGTACCGGTAGTCAAGTGGCCGGTGCGGCGGTCGGCGCGGCGGTCGTCGGCATGGCGGTGTGGGTCTATCAATTCCACCTGTTCGACATCGGCATCGCGCTCAAACAATGGTGGTGGGCGTGGATCCTCTGCTTCGTCCTCGACGATCTGGCCTATTATGCCTTTCATCGCAGCGCGCACCGCGTCCGCTGGTTCTGGGCGAGCCATGTCATCCATCATTCGAGCCAGCATTATAATCTGTCGACCGCGCTGCGGCAGACCTGGACCGGCTTTTTCAGCCTGGCTTTCCTGTTCCGTCTGCCGCTGTTCCTGATCGGTTTTCCACCCGCGATGGTCTTCTTCTGCGGCGGGCTTAACCTGATCTACCAGTTCTGGATTCACACCGAGGCGATCGGGCGGATGCCGCGCTGGTTCGAGGCGGTGATGAACACGCCATCGCACCACCGCGTCCACCACGGCGTCAACCCGCGCTACCTCGACGCCAACTATGCCGGGGTCTTCATCGTGTGGGACAGGATGTTCGGCAGCTTCGTTCCCGAACGCGACGACGATCCGGTTCGCTATGGCATCGTCAAACAGCTCGGCAGCTTCAACCTTTTGTGGGCCGCGGTCCACGAATGGGTCGGGATCGCCAAAGACGTGTGGAGCGCGCCGTGGCGGCACAAGCTGTCCTATATCTGGCGCGAACCCGGCTGGAGCCACGACGGCAGCCGGATGACCAGCGCCATGATCAAGGAGCGATGGGCAGGGGGGCGCCCCGCCGAGGAGCCGGCTGCGGAATAGTCCTCGCCCGCCGCGACAACGCGCTTGCCTCGCGGGCTAATGACATTCATGTAAGTCGCAATTGACCACCGATCGGGTGGCGAGGGGAGCGGCTTTATGGATCAGTTCGACATCATCGTCATCGGCGGCGGCAGCGCCGGAAGCGCGGCGGCGGGGCGGCTTGCCGAGGACGGCACGCGGCGTATCTGCCTGATCGAGGCCGGCGGATCGAACGACAATATGTGGGTGAAGACGCCCGGTTTCATGCCCTTCATCCCCAAGAAGTCGAATTATCAATATGATACGCTCCCGCAAAAGGGGCTGAACGGCCGCACAGGATATCAGCCGCGCGGGCGCGGGCTGGGCGGATCGAGCGCGATCAACGCGATGATCTATATTCGCGGGCACGCTTTCGATTACGACCAATGGGCGGCGCTTGGCGCGAGCGGGTGGAGCTATGCCGACGTGCTGCCCTATTTCAAGCGCAGCGAGGGCAATGAACGCGGCGCCGACCAATGGCACGGCGGCGACGGCCCGCTCAACGTGATGGACCAGCGCTGGCCCAATGTGACGAGCCGCCGCTTCGTCGAGAGCGCGGCGGCGCTGCAATTGCCGCGCACCCCCGATTTCAACGGCGCGCAGCAGGAAGGCTTTGGCCTGTATCAGGTGACGCAGAAGGGCGGCGAGCGCTGGTCGGCGGCGCGCGCCTATGTCGAACCGCTGCGCGGGCGCGCCAATTTCGCCATTCGCACCGGCGCGCTGGTCGAAAAAATCATCGTCGAAAACGGCCGCGCGACGGGTGTGGCGATCCGCCGCGGCAAAGCGCGCGAGACGCTGCGCGCCGCGGGCGGGGTGATCCTGTCCGCCGGTGCTTTCGGGTCGCCGCAGCTGCTGATGCTGTCGGGCATCGGACCCGCCGCCCATCTGAAGGCGATGGGGATCGATCCGGTCGCCGACCGTGCGGCGGTGGGGGCCGATCTGCAGGATCATATCGACTATGTGTCGAGCTGGGAAACGCGCTCGGGCGACCCCTTCGGCGATAGTCTGGCGGGCAGCTGGCGAATGCTGAAGGCGATCTTTGAACATCGCACCGGGCGTACCGGCATCATGACCACGCCCTTCGCCGAGGCGGGCGGCTTCTGGAAGTCGCGGCCCGACGTCGCCGCGCCCGATATCCAGTTCCACTTCGTTCCCGCGATGCTGGAGGATCATGGTCGTACCAAGGTGAAGGGGCATGGCTTTTCGTGCCACGCCTGCGTCCTGCGCCCCGAAAGCCGGGGCAGCGTGACGCTCGCCTCGCCCGATGCAGCGGCGGCGCCCTTGATTGATCCCGGCTTCCTGACCGACGACCGCGACATGGCAACGCTGCGCGCCGGGGTACGGATGATGCACCGCATCGTCGCTGCGCCGCCGCTGTCCGACTATGCCGGGGTCGATCGCCATCCGGTGAATATCGACGATGACGCCGCGCTCGACGCGCTGATCCGCAGCCGCGCCGACACCGTCTATCACCCGGTGGGCACCTGCCGCATGGGCAGCGACGCCGACGCGGTTGTCGACCCGACGCTGAAGCTGAATGGCGTCGAGGGTCTTTGGGTTGCCGATGCGAGCATCATGCCCCGCCTCGTCAGCGGCAACACCAATGCGCCGAGCATCATGATCGGCGAACGCGCCGCCGATTTCGTCAAATCCGCGCTGCAATAAGCGGCCTTTGCCGCCGCGCGCAAAGGCATCGCGGCGGCCGGAGTCTTTCGCGGCGGAGGCGCTGGGCGACCGATTCGGCGGACCGGGGCATGCAGCCTCAGCGATGTCTCACTATTCGAGAGGCCTGAAAAAGCCCGGCTTTTCGGGGGTGCCTGCGAAACGGGCAAAAAAAGAGGGCCAGGACTTGCGTCCTGGCCCAGCCTTTCAGGCTCTCCCCTCCTGAAACTGTTGACAGGCTGAATGCCATATTAATGTCATGATGGGAAGGCCTAATTTCGCGGCAGTGCTGCCCTTTTATTGTGCAGCGCAATCTGCACAAAAAAATGGCCGGGGCGCTTTCGCATCCCGGCCATGAGTGGTTCGCAGGAGGAACCTGGTTAGGACCCCGCCGCCCGTTTGAAAGAGGAGAGAGCGGCGGCGGGTATCCTGTCTCGTGATTACATATTGTAGGCGCGTTCCCCATGTTCGCCGAGGTCGAGGCCTTCGCGTTCGACTTCTTCGGTGACGCGGAGCCCGGTCAGCGCCTTGGCGACATAGACCGCGATGACGGTGCCGATGGCGGCCCAGACGATCGTCGCGGCGACAGCCGAGACCTGCGTCACAAGCTGCGGCCCGATCGCGAAATCTGCGCCGCCGGGACCGCCGAGGCTCGGCGCGTAGACGATGCCGGTGCCGATGGCGCCGACGATGCCGCCGACGCCGTGGATGCCGAAGGCATCGAGCGCGTCGTCATAGCCGAGCTTGGGCTTGAGGACCGTGACGACATAGAAGCAGATGAACGCGGCAACCGCGCCGAGGACGATCGCGCCGAACGGACCCGAATTGCCCGCCGCGGGAGTGACAGCGACGAGGCCGGTGATGATGCCCGAGCAGAAGCCAAGGGCCGACGGCTTGTGACCGCCCAGCTTTTCGGCGAGCATCCAGGCGAGACCGGCCGAGGCGGTGGCGACGAAGGTATTGATCATCGCGAGCGCCGCCGAACCATTGGCTTCGAGCGCCGAGCCGGCGTTGAAGCCGAACCAGCCCACCCACAGCAGGCCGGTGCCGACCATCGTCAGCGTCAGCGAGTGCGGCGCCATGATTTCCTTCTGATAGCCGATGCGCTTGCCGAGGATCATCGCCGCAACGAGCGCCGAGACACCCGCGTTGATGTGGACGACGGTGCCGCCGGCAAAGTCGAGCGCGCCCATTTCGAAGAATAGGCCGCCAGCAGCCCACACCATGTGGGCGATCGGGAAATAGACGATCGTCAGCCAGATGACGCCGAAGACGAGCGCCGCCGAAAATTTCATGCGTTCAACCGTCGCGCCCAAGACCAGCGCCAGCGTGATCGCGGCGAAGGTCATCTGGAAACAGATGAACACATATTCGGGCAGCTTGAAGCCGTCCGAGAAGGTATCGGCAAGGCTGTCGGGCGTGACGCCGGCGAGGAAGAATTTACCCCACGAGATGAAGGCATTGCCTTCGGGGCCGAAAGCAAGGCCATAGCCGTAGCAAACCCAGACGATCATCGCGAGACAGGCGACCGCGCCGATCTGCGTCATCGTCGAAAGCATATTCTTGCTGCGGGTCAGGCCACCGTAGAAAAGCGCAAGGCCGGGCAGGATCATCGCGAGGACGAGCACGGTCGAGGTCATCATCCAGGCGGTGTCGCCTTTGTCGACGACGGGCGCGGCGGCAGCCGCTTCCTGCGCCCAGGCGGGCAGCGCCGCGAACAGCGCGAGGCCGCCAGCCGCGGCGCTCGCCGCGATCTTACCGACCCCCATTTTCTTTGCGAACGTCATATTTTCCCCCTTCGTCATCACAGCGCCGCCTCGCCGGTCTCGCCGGTGCGGATGCGCACGGCTTGCCCGACGTCGAGGACGAAAATCTTGCCGTCGCCGATCGACCCGGTTCCGGCGCTTTGCTGAAGCGTTTCGACGACCCGCGGTGCGAGCGCATCGTCGCAGACGAGCTCAATCTTCACCTTGGGCACCATGTTGGTTGCATATTCGGCGCCGCGATAGATTTCGGTCTGGCCCTTCTGCCGGCCGAACCCCTTGACCTCGGTGACGGTCATTCCCGCGATGCCCAGCCCGGTCAGTGCTTCGCGCACCTCGTCGAGCTTGAACGGTTTAATGATAGCAAGGATCAGCTTCATGATGCCCCCTTTTGCTTATGGCACCATGTTGCGGTGCAACAGCCGTGCCAAATTGCGGCGAGGGGCGGGAAAGTTAACATTTTGTGACGAGTTTTAACCGCCCGGCAGGTGCAATCGGTCGCAACCTGGGCAGGCGAGGCAGGCATTTGCCTAAATTTTGAGCAGCGATGCGCTCCTCGCGCTTATGCCTGTCCGCCCGACTTGGGAGGGCGCGGCCGGTCAGCCGGCGGGCTTGAACCGCGCCCAGATCGGCAGATGGTCGGATGCGCGCGCGGCGAGCGCGCTCTGATGGACGCCGGCATCCAGGGCTTCGAGATCGGGCGAGGCGAAGATGCGGTCGAGGCGCGCGACGGGCTTGCGGCTGTGGAAGCTGTGGCCGGTGTCGACGAGGCGGTGATGCTCGCCGAAATCATGGAGGCAGCCGCCGCGATTGCGCCATTCGTTGCAGTCGCCCATCAGCACCGTCGGCAGCTTTTCGCCCTCGGCGACATGCGAGAGGATGGCGCGCGCCTGCTGGCGCCGACGCAGCCCCGAAATGTCGAGATGCATGCCCACGACGCGGAGCCGCGTATCGCCGACGCGCACCGTCGCGGCGACCGCGCCGCGCGGTTCGAGCGTCGGCAGATGGAGCGCGTGACTCTCCTCGACCACGACGCCCTTGCGCACGAGCAGCGCATTGCCGTGCCAGCCGATCGCATAGGGGCGGCCGTCCAGCAGGTCGACGGGAACATAGTCACTATGATCTTCGAACATGTGCGGCGGGATCGCACTCGCGCGCGTGCCGAAGCGGCGGTCGGCCTCCTGCAAGGCGACGATGTCGGCATCGAGTTCGCCGAGTACCGACAGCACCCGCCCCGGATCGCGGCGACGGTCGAGGCCGATGCCCTTGCGCATATTGTAGCTGGCGACCTTGATCGTGGGAGGGGGCGGGATCATGGGAGAGGGCGGGCTGCTTTCATTGCGGTAAAGACGAACGGCGGCGGCTCCGGGTTGCAGCCGTCATCCGCATCCTAGGCGATCCCGAACTCCGCCATCAAGGCGCGCGCGTCGGCGAGATCCTCGTCGAGCACCATGACGCGGACGGGAATCGCGAGGCCGACGCTTTCGGCGATATTCATCCCCGCGTCGAAGCAGACAGCAGGAACCCCGGCGCTTTCGAGGCGGCCGCGCAGCAATTCGGCCTCGGCACCGTTCGGCATCCGCACCAGTTCGACCAGCGCCATTCAGGCTTCGCCCGCGATATAGCGGTCGGTCGGCCGGGTTGGCAGTCCGTCGATGCTGCGCGTGCGGCCCTTGAACTTTTCGGTCCATTCGACCGGATCGGCCTGACGATGATATTTCTGCAGCGTGTCGCGCTCGTGCTGCAGTTCCATCATCGGCACGCCCCAGCCGCAGCTCGTCTGCACGCTGTCGATATCGATGACGAAGATCTGGCGCGTGCCGGGGAGCAGACTGAAATGCGCCGCGAGCGCATCCCATTCCTCATCCTGCGGCAGCACCGCACGGCCGCGGCCATAGAGGCGCAGGATCAGCGCGCTGCGGTCGAAGGCGCAAAACATGATCGTAATGCGTCCGCGCTCGGCTTGTTCGGCCGCAAGATGCGCATGGGTTTCGTTCCCCGATCCGCCGAGGTCGAGATAGGCGACCTGGCTGCCGGACAAGATGCGGAAGCTGTCGGCATAGCCCTTGGGCGACAGGTTGACGCGCCCGTCGGCGGCCGCGGTCGCGACGAAAAATATGGGTTGCTTCTCGATGAAAGCGACGTGTTTTTCGGTCAGCGCGTCGAAAAATTCGGCCATGGCAAAGCTCCGTTCGGCCGCCGGCTTATCACCAATTCTTACCCTCTTCTATCGCGCCCTGCTCATCGGCACGCGTTTCACGGCCGAGGGCAGCATTGCGGTGCGGGAAGCGTCCGAAACGGTCGATGATGTCGAAATGCTTCTGCGCATAGTCGTGGAAGACCGGATCGGCGAGTTCGGACATCAGGCGCAGCGATTCGCGCTGATCGGCGATATCCTCGCTATGTTCGAAGGGCAGATAAGCAAATTGACGCCGTGCGTCGGGCCAGTGCTGGTCCCAGCCCTGCGCGACGATGCCGCGCGCGATCTGGCGCGCCAGATCGTCGGTTGCAAAGGCTTCTGCGCTGCCGCGAAAAATGTTGCGCGGCACCTGGTCGAACAGGATCGTTGCGGCGAGCGCGGTGTCGGGGTCGGTCAAAAAGGCCTCGGCAGGCTGGCTGCGCAGCGCCGCCAGCCAGTCGGCCGCCAGATCGCGTACCGCCGTATCGAAATCGGCGCCGCCGCCGTACCAGTCGTCCATGCCGTGGCTGTCGAACCAGAAGGCGAGCAGCCGATGCGGCCAGTCGGCGGGCGGCGGCGGGGGAGCGGATAGGTCGTCGTCGAACATTCCCCTTATCTATCGGTTCGATCCCGCGCGTCGATAGGGGGTAAATTCGCCGAGCGAGACGAAGCCGTTATACATGTGGCTGCTGCGGTCGTGCAGTTCGACCGTGTCGATCGAACAGAGCTGCGACGTCGTCGTCTTGGTCACCAGTACATCATCCTCGTCGAGGCTGTCGGCATTTTTCGGCCGATTGACCCACAGGGTGTCGCCGATGCGATAGACGATCGCGGTCTTGTCGATGACCTGGCTGCTCGTGACCGCCGAGAGCGAGATGCAGTCGCGCGCCTTGCCGGCGACGCGGCCTTCGAGCAGCTTGGCAAGCTGCGCCTCGGGCGCGAGCTTTTCGCGCGCGGTGGCGGCAGCGGGAACCGCCGCGACAGCGGCGGCGGCGATGATGGCGGTAATCAGCGGACGCATGACAGGGCTCCTGCGGTTCGAAATGTCCTACCCTTCCCCATCCCATAGACGGAGACGCGTGAACCGAGCCTGAAAGCGCCGGGGGAAATCAGCAGGCGCCGTCGGGCAGCGGGATGCCGAGCGGCCTTTTGCACTTCTTTTTCTTGGGCGGTTCGGCGGGGGTGCTAGCGCTGCTGCCGCCCATCGCGCCCATGCCGCCCATATCGGCGCCGACGAGCAGCATGGTGTGTGACCGGAAGCGCACCTTGGCGGTCCAGTCGATATTCCACACCGCATTGCCCGCGGGTTTGGGCGGATAGGAGAAATTGGCTTCGGGGCCGAAGGCGTTGAGGTTGCCGATCATCATTTCGCCCGACGCTTTCTTGACCTCGGCCGGGATCTGGCAGCTCGTCTGCGATGGCGGCATCACGATCTTTTTCGTGATCAGGTTGGCGACGACCGACGGGGGGAGCCAATCCCACAGGCCGCCGCCGAATTCCTTCGATGCGCTGCTCGTCCACCAGACCATGTCGCCACTGCCGCCACCGCGGTCCATGCCGCCGATCGTCCATGCGACGTAACCGGTCGCGGGCTGGAGTGCCCCCCAGCGGATCATCACCGATCCGTCGGCCTGTTGCGCGGTCGACGCCTGGAGTCCCGGCATATAATCCTGCGCCAGATTGAAATTGATGTCCGACCCGACATTGCTGTTGATCCGGTGCGCCCCGATCAGCGACGATCCCGCCTGCGGCTGTTTGCCGCCCTTGCTGTTCGGCCAGTCGACATAGGATTTGCTGTTCGCCTGGCTGACCTCGCGAATGATTGGCACCGCGCTCGAGAAGAGGCCCGGCGGAACCTGTCCGGCCGCGACCTTGGCGAAATCGATGATGACGGGCTGGCCGGGACCGGCCTTGGCGCCGCAGCCCCAATAGAGCAGCAGTCGCCCCTTGGGCCGTTCGAATTCGGTGGTGTAGCTGCCTTCGGCGCGCGGCGGCGCGATCAGCGGCACCGATTTGCCGAGCTTGGCCTGCGGTTCGAAATAATGATCGCCCTTGGGCGGCGGCGCGGTCGGCGACTGATCGGAGCCGAGACGAAGGTTGAGCGTGTAGGCGACGCGGCTCGACGGGTCGCCGCCGAACATCATGCTCATCGCGCCGCCCAGGCCGCCGCGACCGCCCCCGGCCATTGCGGCGAAACCGGACATCGTCGCGACGTCCATTTCATAACGTTCCTTGGGGCCGGTGGTCTTTTGCGCCGATCCCGGAACGGCGGCGAGCATCGCGGCAACGGCGGCGACGGACACGAAACGCAGACTCGAACGCATGCAAACCTCCCTGTTGTGGGGGTGCCCCACGGATGATGCGACCGAAATCTATTCTGTTTGCCCCTCTATATGCGCGGATCGGGCGAACGCCAAGTGAGGGCAGTCACAGTCTTCGGCATTGCGCGCGAAGCGACGCAATCTCCAGTCATCGCCGCCACGCAAGGCCAGCCGATCGAGATTGCTACTTCACTTTTCCTCGCAGTCAGGCGATTGTCACGCCGTCCCGCCCACCGTCAGGCCGTTCACGAGCAGCGTCGGCTGGCCGACGCCCGCAGGGACGCTCTGGCCCCCCTTGCCGCAGATGCCGATGCCTTCGTCGATCGCCATGTCGTTGCCGATGCCGCTGACTTTGGTCAGCACGCTCGGCCCGTCGCCGATCAGGGTCGCGCCCTTGATCGAGTCCCCGATCTTGCCGTTCTCGATCTTGTAGGCTTCGGTGCAGCTGAAGACGAACTTGCCCGACACGATGTCGACCTGTCCGCCGCCGAAGCTCTTGGCGAAGATGCCGTTCTTGACGCGGCTCAGCAGCTCGGCGGGATCGTCGTTGCCGCCGCGCATGAAGGTGTTGGTCATTCGCGGCATCGGCGCGTGCGCGAAGCTTTCGCGGCGGCCGTTGCCGGTGGGCTCGACCCCCATCAGCCGGGCATTGAGGCGGTCCTGCATATAGCCCTTGAGGATGCCGTCCTCGATCAGGATCGTCTCGCCGGTCGGCGTGCCCTCGTCGTCGATGCTGAGCGACCCGCGGCGGCCGCCGCCGACCGGGCTTTCCATCGCGCCGTCATCGACCACCGTGACGCCCGCCGCTGCGACGCGCTCGCCGATCCGGCCCGAAAAGGCGCTGGTGCCCTTGCGGTTGAAATCGCCCTCAAGCCCGTGGCCGACCGCTTCGTGCAGCAGCACGCCTGGCCAGCCGGGGCCGAGCAAAACGGTGAACTCGCCCGCCGGGGCGTCGACCGCGCGCAGGTTGACGAGCGCCTGGTTCAGCGCCTCGTCGATCGCGCGGTTCCACTGCGCATCCTCGAACAGATGATCGTACATGTAGCGGCCACCAAGGCCGAAATAGCCGCTCTCGCGCCGCCCGTTTTCCTCGACGACGATCGAGACGTTGAGGCGGACGAGCGGGCGTATGTCGGTTGCGAGGAAACCGTCGGCGCGGACGATCTCGACCACCGACCAGCTGCCCGCGAGCGCGACCGAGACCTGGACGATGCGCGGATCGCGCGCGCGCGCGGCGGCGTCGATCTTCTGGCAGAGGTCGACCTTCTTCGCGAAGGGGATAAGGTCGAGCGGGTTCGCCTCGTCATAGAGGTGGCGGTTGGTGCGCGGCGGCGGGCCGGCGGGTGCCTGCTTTGCGGGATCGAGCAACGCGAGCGTTTCGGCGGCGCGGCGGATCGCGCCGGCGCTGACGTCGCTGGCGTGCGCAAAGCCCGTCATTTCGCCCGACACGGCGCGCAGCCCGAAGCCGGCGTCGGTCGAATAGTCGGCGGTCTTCAGGCGCCCGTCGTCGAAGCCGAAGCTCTCGGTCGCGCGATATTGCAGATAAAGCTCGCCATCGTCGGCCTTCGCCAGTGCCTCGCGCGCGAGTTTCTGCGCCAGATCGGGGTCGAGCGCATCGGTGCGGTACAGGAAGCGGCGGGGATCGGTGGGGCTTGTCATGCGCATGATATAGGCGCGCATAGCCATGGCGCAAAGCCCGTTCGGTGCCGCCGTGCCGCGGCGCTTCAACGACAGGCGGTGCGCGGCCTTGCAGCACTCCCCGTATCAGCGGCGGGAACTGCAAAAGAAAAGGGCGGGGAAATCCGCCCTGTCCGCGGCCTTCTAATCTCCCATAGTCCCGAACTGTTTTTCAGAACTCCAGCTTTGCTGCGGGGTCGAGAGGCGTTTCGGGTATCTGCCGCCAATTCGGCCTATCGCATCACTCTCGCTACTCGCGGTTGTTGCGCGACGGCTTCCCGCGAGGTGGTCAGCAACTGGCTAATTTACGCGATGAATCTGCCCTGCTTTGTAAGCCGTCCTTATGTCATCGTGCGATATCACTCCAGCCGGGCTTTCGATCCAAAAGATATCTGCTCCGGTGGGTGTCAGATGAGCCAGAATATAAGCAAGATCACCGAACGGCCCGCAGATAATCTTCCTCGCTCAGCGCGCCATCTTTTCGCGCAGCCATGAGCGTGACCTGCAGCCAAGCTGAGTAGTGGACTCGGCTGTGCGCGGCTATCTTAATTACCTAAAAATCGCTCCACAAGAAAACCTAAAATTCGTCTTGCATAATAACCTAAAAAGCGTACATCTGAATAACCTAAAAACTGTGCCACCGAATAACCTAAAATCACTCCAAGAGATGCAAATGGCGACCCCGCAGGAAAAATTGGCCAACGCGCTCGAAGCGCTTCATCAGCTGCAAAATGATGGGCGTGTGGCAATTCGGAGCGAGGATCTCGACAGGCCGCAGCGTGAACTCCTCATTCGGCGCGGGTTTCTAAGGCCCGTGATGAAAGGCTGGTACATCGCCAGCCCGCCGGAAACCATGCAAGGCGAAAGCGGTATCTGGTACACCGCCTATTGGAGCTTCTGCGCCCAATATCTCGCCGAGCGGTTCGGCGAAACATGGTCGCTTACGCCCGAGCTTTCTCTCGCATTGCAGACCGGCAACCGGACTATTCCCCGCCAGTTGCTCGTTCGGGCCAAGAAAGCCGGTAACAAGGCAACCGGGCTACTACTCGGCACATCGCTCTTCGACACGAGGGCTGCGATCCCTGAAGGAAACGACCTCGTCGTGCAGGACGGGCTAAGGCTTTTTTCGATCCCCGCTGCGCTGATCGCGGCGAGTCCGGGCTATTTCGAAGCCAATGCAATCGACGCGCGCGCGGCGCTGGCGACGATCCGTGACGCGTCGGAGCTTCTCGAGCGCCTGCTGGATAAAGGGCAAAGTACCGTTGCCGGTCGGCTTGCCGGCGCATTCCGCAACATCGGGCGCGGGCGGATTGCAGACGATATTCTAAAGGCGATGGACGGGGCGGGATACCGGGTTCGAGAAACCGATCCGTTCGAGCAAAAGCTTTCCGTTATGCCGCCGCGCGAGCGTTCGCCCTATGCCGGGCGCATTCGGCTCATGTGGGATGTGATGCGCGGCCCGATCATCGAGCGCTTTCCGAGGGCGCCCGGGCTTCCGGGTGACGTCGAGGCCTTTCTCAAAAGCGTTCAGGACAATTATATTACTGACGCTTATCACTCGCTGTCGATCGAGGGATATCGCGTAAGCCCCGAACTTATCGACCGTGTGCGCAGCGGCGCTTGGAACCCCGATGCCGATGCCGCCGACCGCGAGCTAAAGAACGGCCTCGCAGCCCGCGGCTACTGGCTCGCCTATCAAGCGGTTCTGGATAGCGTCCGCGATGTGCTTGGCGGTGCCAATCCCGGCGAAGTCGCTGATGCGGATCATGGCGACTGGTACCGGGCGATGTTCAGCCCCAACGTTCAGGCGGGGCTGGTCGAAGCGAAGGATCTTGCGGGATATCGCAGCGGACAGGTTTATCTGAGCGGAGCGCTTCATGTACCGCTGAGTCCGGATGCGATGCGTGATGCTATGCCAGTGTTCTTCGAGCTTTTGAGAGAGGAGAAAGACGCCTCGGTTCGTGTCGTGCTCGGCCATTTCATATTCGTCTATATTCACCCATATATGGACGGGAACGGACGAACCGGCCGCTTCCTCATGAATCTCATGCTCGCGGCCGGCGGCTACCCTTGGACTGTCATTCCGGTCGAGCGTCGCAAGGATTATATGGTCGCACTGGAAGCAGCGAGCAGCGAGCAGGATATTGTGCCGTTTGCCGAGTTTCTCGCGGACCTCGTAACGCGGGCGCTGAACGGCGAGGCAACGGCCGAGCTGCCCGCCGCGCGTTGATTGATTGACGGTCGCACTTGGGAGGCGGCTTTCGACTAATCATTCTCCAGCAACTCAGAACGTCCGTTCTCGTTGTCTGCTCACTGAAAGCCGCCCGAGCGCAATCGGCCAATCCTACCCATCGCGCGCCTCCCCGCTGGTCGCTCCCCCGAGGCTGCGCATGACAACTTCAGACCTCAAATCTTATGGCGATAAATACTTTGGCCTATTGTCGTTGCGCGATGGAGTAGAATAGACAATCTCAGACAACAATAGCAGAGGAATTGAACGGAACGGACTGTATCGTGAATTCAGATGCGCGGTGGGGCCGTGTGGGTCTGAAATTACGCGGATGTGATTTGAAAAATTATTTCAATCACATAGTCTTAACTTAACAATTCGCCCTGTTCTTGGTCTCAGTCGCCTTCGCCCGGTTCGGGCGAGAAGAATTTTTCATATTTGTCGTCGACGCCCTTATATTCGTCGGCGTCCGCAGGGCTGTCCTTCTTGGTCGTGATGTTCGGCCATTCGGCACTGAACTTGCTGTTCACTTCCAGCCATTTTTCAAGGCCGCTCTCGGTATCGGGCAGAATCGCCTCGGCGGGACATTCGGGTTCGCACACGCCGCAATCGATGCATTCATTGGGGTTGATGACGAGCATATTCTCGCCCTCATAGAAGCAGTCCACGGGGCAAACCTCGACGCAATCCATATATTTGCAGCGGATGCAGGCGTCGGTGACGACATAGGTCATGGGTAAGGGCTCCCTTCGTGGCGGATTGCTGCCGCCCCTTGTTGCGATTCCCCGCCTCCTATGCCGCGTGGCGGCGATGCGTCAATGGTCCGCCGCCAGTTGCGAATCACTCTCATTTTCCCGGGAGGCCGGCGCAGGGGCCAGTCGTTCGTAACAAGCCTGCGCTTCGGGCGCGGGACCGCGGCGTGGCGGCAGGGTCAGGAGGCGGATCACCTCGATGCGTTCGCCGACCGGCAGCACGATCGTCGCGCCGGGATGGACCGCGACCGACGCGCGGCTGACACGGCGGCCGTCGAGACGGATATGGCCCGCCGCGACCATCGCCTGCGCGATGCTGCGCGAGCGCGCGAAGCGCAGATACCAGAGCAGCTTGTCGAGCCGGATGCTGCCTGCTGCGCCGGGGCTCGCCATCAGTCCTTGCGCGCCTCTGCCATTAGCGCGGCCAGCCCGGCGAAGGGGCTGTTCGGCGACGGGCCGCGCCGGACCGGGCGCTCGGGACGGTCGGTTCGTGGTGGCCGCACCCCGGCTTTGCCCTGCTGCTGCCCTTGGGGCCGCTGACCCTTTGCCGTGGTCGGCTTGCCGGTCTTGCCCGGCTTGGCTCGGTGCCGCGCCGGGTGTCCGTCGGTAGAGGGCGCGGCTTTTGCTTCAGGCCGATTGTCGCCCACCTTGTGCTTGCGCCGCTTGCGCTTGTCGGCGGCCTTAAGCCCCGACCAGCGCCAGCGCTGGAGCGCGGGATCGCCGACGCTGCGAAAGCCGAACGCCTGCAGCAGCGCGCGGCGCGTTTCCTCGTCAAGCCCGAGCGATGTGGCGAGCGCCGGGTCGATGATGAAGCCGGGCGGCGGCGCGGCCGAAACCCCCTGACCTTCGTCGGCGCCGTCAGAATGGTCGGCATGATGTTCGGCTGCACCCGCGACGGGCTCGGTCGGCGGATGCGAGGCCTTCAGGCGCGCGGCATGGGCCTGGCGCGCCAGCTTTTCGGCCATGTCGATGCGCAGCCAGCCCGAAGCACAGCGGCGAAAGCCTGCAATGCGCAGCCCGCCGTGGTTGCCGGTCTTCTGCAGCACCGCGCCCTGCGGCGGGAGCGCCGGGATCGGCGCGCTTCCTTGTTGCGCCGCGAGCAGCGCGGCGCGCCAACGCACGGCTTCGGGCTTGAGCAGCAGGTGATGAAATAGGTCGAGCGACCCGACGGTCAGCCCGAGCCTGCGCAGATAGGGGCGTTCGTCCGCGCTCATCGCGCCCAGTTGCGCCTCGACCTGCGCGCGCGGCGCCATGCCGCCGCCATCGACGAGCGCGGCGAGCAGCGCGCGGACGTGCGGCGGGGTGAAGAGGTCGCCGGCCGCTTCGCCCATCGCGGCCAGCGGCGCGGCGTGGCGCGCGAGCTGTTCGGCGACGAAAATCTGCAGCCGCTCGGCAATCGCCTGCACCTGCTGCGGTTCGAGCCGCCGCAGCGACGGGTCGATCTGGATTGCCGGCTGTACAAGCGTCGGGCCGCGCGCGAGTGTCGCGATCGTCTGGCCGTGCCAGGCGAGCCGCGGCGGCGCGCCGGCTTCGCTGACCAGTTCGATCGCCTGGTCCTCGCCGCTTGCGAGCAGCGCGGCGCGGCGCGCGAGTTCGGCGCGCAGATGCTTCTCGGCGGCGGCGAGCAACAGACGGTGATCGCTGGCGCGCGCGCCGGGGTCGACCTTGAACTGAAAGCCTTTGAGCGTCCCGATCGCTTCGCCGTCGACGGCGACGGTGCCGTCGGCGCCGACCGCGACCGGCAGCGCGGCGTGGCGCTGCCCCGCATCGCGGATCAGCAGCGCAAGGCGGCGATCAACAAAGCGCTGCGCGAGCGCCGCATGCAGCGCGTCGGACAATCGCGATTCGAGGTCCTGCGTGCGCTCGGTCCATCCGGCGCCGCCTTCGATCCAGTCGCCGCGCTGGGCGATAAAGCATAAGGTGCGGACCGCGGCGATGCGGCTTGCGAGCTGGTCGATATCGCCGTCGACCTGGTCGAGCCGCGCGAGGCGGCGCGCGAACCAGTCGGGGTCGATCATCCCGTTGCCGCTCGTGCGCCACTGCCACAGCTTGAGAACGGTGCGGCTATGATGTTCGGGGCCGAGCTGTTCGAAATCGGGGAGGCCGCACACGTCCCACAGGCGCTGCACCGCAGCGGCTTCGCCAGCGCGTGCACGCACCTCCATGTCGCTCGCCAGATGCTTGAGCACCGCAATATCCACGGCCTCGGGGGCGGGGCGCAGCGCCTTGTGCTCCGGCGGCCGCGCAAGGTCGGCGATCAGCGTGTCGAGCGTATCGAAGCGCGGCGCCGGATTGCGCCAGAACAGGCTGGTCAGCGGCGGGAAATGATGCCCTTCGATCGCGGCGATTTCCTCAGGCGTGAAGCCGCCCTGTGGCTGACCGACAGTGCCGAAACTGCCGTCCTGCTGGTGCCGCCCGGCGCGTCCGGCAATCTGCGCCATTTCCGATATGGTCAGACGGCGGACCCGACGGCCGTCGAATTTCTGCAGGCTCGCGAAGGCGACATGCTGGACGTCGAGGTTGAGCCCCATGCCGATCGCGTCGGTGGCGACGAGATAGTCGACCTCGCCTGCTTCGAACATCGCGACCTGCGCGTTGCGCGTCTTGGGGCTGAGCGCCCCCATGACCACCGCCGCCCCGCCCGAAAAACGGCGCAGCATCTCGGCGATCGCATAAACCTCCTCAGCCGAGAAGGCGACGATCGCCGATCGTTTGGGCAGGCGCGACAGCTTCGCGGCGCCGGCATAGCTCAGCGTCGAAAAGCGCGGCCGGCTGATCACCTCGATTTCGGGAACCAGATCGCGCACCAGCCCCTTTATGCTCGCCGAACCAAGAATCATCGTCTCTTCGCGGCCGCGCGCGCGCAGCACGCGGTCGGTGAAGACATGGCCGCGCTCGGGGTCGGCGCCGAGCTGCGCCTCGTCGATGCCGACGAAGGCGACGTCGCGGTCGACCGGCAGCGCCTCCATCGTGCCCAGCACATAGCGCGCTTCGGCGGGCCAGATGCGTTCCTCGCCGGTGACGAGCGCGACCTGCGCCGGCCCTTTGATGGCGACAACCCGGTCATAGACCTCGCGCGCCAGCAGGCGCAGCGGAAAGCCGATCATTCCGCTGGCGTGCGCCGTCAGGCGCTCGACCGCCAAATGGGTTTTGCCGGTGTTGGTGGGGCCAAGGACAGCCTTGACCGGGTGGGAGGAGTGGGACGGCATTTTCTTGGATGCAACGCTGGCACGGGCGGCGCGGCGGCGCAACAGCGGATCGACGAAGGCGGGTCGATCCGGTCGATTTCCCGATTGCGGCACATTATAACCCGCACGCGCCACGACTGGCCGCAAGCCAGCACGTTCGCGTGGCCGTTAAATTGACTTTAACGGCCTTTGTTTACAGACCTCGGGTCGAAAACATGATCGACGGCCGGGCTTTGGGGGCCCGTCGAGCGGGGATTGCGATTTGTTTCAGCGTCACGAACCCATCGCGGGTATGTCGGGCAATGCCGCGACCCTGTCGATGTCGCAGGCGATTTCGCTGCGCCGTGTTGCCGACGAACCGCCCCGCGCGCTGTCCTGGATCGACGCGCTGCGCGACCGTTTCGCGCATATCGACCTCGTCCCCGACCTTGGCGACAATATCGGATCGGCGGAATGGTGGCGCGGGCTGGCCACGCTCACCTTGCTCTGCGGCACGGCCATATCGACCTTTCCGGGGCTGAAGCCGCTCGAGATCGGCGGCGCTCCGGCGCTCGACGCATCGGACTTCAACGAAGCGCGTGCGCAGATGATCGTGCCGATCGCCTATGGCGGCGATACCGGGCGCCATATGGCGGCAACCGACGCGGTGCGCCCGCTGGCCCAGACGCCCGAACGGCCGCAGATCGAACTCACCGCGACACTGGGGCAAGGCGATAGCTTCGCCCGCGTGCTCGAACGCTCGGGCGTCGGCAGCCCCGATGCGCAGGCGATCGCCAGCCAGGTCGCGGGCGCCGTCCCGCTGTCCGATATTGCCGCGGGAACGCGCATCGACCTGATCCTCGGCCGCCGCGCCGCACGCACGATGCCGCGCCCGGTCGATGCGCTTGCGATGCGGGCGCGCTTCGACCTTCGGATCGAGATGGAGCGCATCGACGGCCGGTTGGTGATGCGCCGCATCCCGATCGCGGTCGACAATACGCCGCTGCGCATTCGCGGCCGGGTCGGCGACAGCCTCTATCGCTCGGCGCGCGCCGCTGGCGCGCCGCCCGAGGCGATCCAATCCTATCTGCGCGTGATCAGCCGCCAGATTTCGGTCGGCAGCGATATTCGCTCATCGGACGAATTCGACATCATCCTCGACCATCGCCGCGCCGAAACGGGCGAGAGCGAGACTGGCAAGCTGCTCTATGCCGGGCTGGTGCGCGGCGGAAAGCCGAAGCTGTCGATGATCGAATGGACCGTCGACGGCCGAACCCAATGGTATGAGGCCTCGGGCATCGGGCAGCAGCGCGGCGGCATGATCCGTCCGACGAACGGCCGCATCACCTCGACCTTCGGCATGCGCCGCCATCCGATCCTCGGCTATACGCGCATGCATAGCGGCGTCGATTTCGGCGGCGGTTACGGCGCGCCCATCTATGCGGTCAGCGACGGCGTGGTGACGATCGCGGGGCGGACCGGCGGTTTCGGCAATTATGTGAAACTGAACCATGGCGCCGGTCTCGGCACCGGTTATGGCCATATGAGCCGCATTGCGGTGCGCCCCGGCCAGCATGTCAATCGCGGTCAGGTCATCGGCTATATCGGGTCGAGTGGCCTATCGACCGGCCCGCATCTTCACTATGAAGTCTACCGCAACGGCGTCGCGGTGAACCCGCTGTCGGTCAGCTTCGTGACGCGCGCACAGCTCGAAGGCAAGGCGCTCGCCGACTTCCGTGCCCGCATTCGCCAGCTCACCTCGGTCTCGGTCGGCGCCGCGCTGACGCCGGTCGCCGTCCGGCCCGCCGAAGGGCGGAAGCTCGGTTCGCTCGCCGACACCGCGTCGAAGCGGGCCGGCGAAGGGATCTGACGTCGGGCTTTCCCGTCGGTGCGCGGGGCGCACCGATATCCAATATCCATTTGCCCGGCGACCAAGCGCCGCTATGCACACGGGCATGACTCATGCCGCTTTCCCCGACCTGCGCCTGCGCCGCACCCGCCGAACCGCATGGAGCCGCGCGATGGTGCGCGAGACGCAGCTGACCCCCGCCAATCTGATCTGGCCGCTATTCGTCTGTCAGGGTGACGGCGTCGAAGAACCGATCACCAGCCTGCCTGGCGTTTCGCGATGGTCGGTCGACCTGCTCGTCGCGCGCGCGCGCGATGCGGTCGATGCGGGCATCCCCTGTCTTGCCCTCTTTCCCTATACGCAGCCCGACCGGCGCAGCGAGGATGGCGCCGAGGCGCTCAATCCCGACAATCTGATGTGCCGCGCAACCGCGGCGATCAAGGACACGCTCGGCGATGCGATCGGCGTGCTGACCGACGTCGCGCTCGATCCCTATACCAGCCACGGGCAGGACGGGCTCATCGACGCGGCGGGCTATGTCCTCAACGATGAAACGGTCGAGTTGCTGGTCGGCCAGGCGCTCAACCAGGCGCGCGCGGGCGCCGACATCATCGCGCCCAGCGACATGATGGACGGACGCATCGGTGCGATCCGCGAAGCGCTGGAGATCGAGGGCTTCGGCCATGTCCAGATCATGAGCTACGCCGCCAAATATGCGTCGGCCTTCTATGGTCCCTTCCGCGATGCGGTGGGGTCGCGCGGGTTGCTGAAGGGCGACAAGAAAACCTATCAGATGGACCCCGCCAACGTCGAAGAGGCGCTGCGCGAGGTCGAACAGGATCTGGCCGAGGGCGCAGACAGCGTGATGGTCAAGCCGGGCCTCCCGTATCTCGACGTGGTGCGCGCGGTGAAGGACGCTTTCGCGGTGCCAGTCTATGCCTATCAGGTGTCGGGCGAATATGCGATGATCGAGGCCGCCGCCGCGGCAGGCGCGGGCGACCGCGACGCGCTCGTCCTCGAAACCCTGCTCGCCTTCCGCCGCGCCGGCGCGTCGGGGGTTTTGAGCTATCACGCACTGCACGCGGCGAGGCTCCTCGCTGCATGATCGAAACCGAGCGACTGGTTTTGCGGTCTTGGCGCGAAAGCGATCTCGCGCCCTTTCAGCAAATTTGCAGCGATCCCGATGTGATGGCGACGCTTGGGCCGCCGCTTGACATGGCGGCTACGGCGACGCGGATCGAATGGATGCAGCGGCACGAAAGCGAGCATGGCCATTGCTTCTGGGCGCTCGAACGCCGCGACGATGCGCGGCTGATCGGATGGTGCGGCGTGATCCGCGGCGATATCGATCCGGTGCGGGACATGCTCGAAATCGGTTGGCGCCTGGCACGCGATTGTTGGGGCGCCGGCTATGCGAGCGAGGCTGCCAGGGCCGCAACGGCGTGGAGTTTCGCCAATCGTGACGATGACGAAATTCGGGCCATCACGTGGGAGGACAATGGTCGCAGCCGCGCGGTGATGGAGCGGCTCGGTATGCGCTATTGCACCGGGCTCGACTTCGATCATCCCAAGCTCGACGCGGGCGACCGATTGCGCCGCCATGTTACCTATTCGCTTTCTCGCGCAGATTGGGATCGCATATGACCGTCGCCGACCGTGGGCCGCGTCGGCTCCTGTTCGTTCTGACCATATTGGTCGGCAGTTTCCTGCTCTTCCTCGTTCAGCCGATGGTCGCGCGCATGGTGCTGCCGCGGCTCGGCGGGGCGCCGGCGGTGTGGAACAGCGCGATGCTCGTCTACCAGGCGCTGCTCCTTGGCGGCTATGCCTATGCGCATTGGCTCGGGCGTTTCGCGGTGCGGCGGCAGGCGATGATCCATCTCGGCCTGCTGCTCGTTGCCGCGCTGTGGCTGCCGGTCGGCCTTGCACGGATCGCACCGCCGGCGCCGGGGCAGGAGGCGTTGTGGGTGCCGCTCCTGCTCTTTGCCTCGATCGGACCGGTCTTTTTCGCGGTTTCGGCGCAGGCGCCGTTGATGCAGCGCTGGTTCGCCGCCGATCCGCGCGCCGGCGATCCCTATTTCCTCTATGCGGCCTCGAATCTGGGCAGCTTCGCCGGGCTGATCAGCTATCCAGCGCTCGTCGAACCACTGCTGCCACTCGAGAAGCAGAGCATCGGCTGGACGCTGGGCTATGTTCTGCTGTTCATGCTGGTTGCGGCCGCCGCCGCGGCGCGCTGGGGGCGCGGCCCGGAAAGCGCCCAGCCGACTGACACGGCCGGCGACGAAGCCAGGCCGGACTGGCGGCGACAGGTGCATTGGCTGTTGATCGCCGCGGTTCCGTCGGGCCTGATGTTGTCGACGACGACGCATCTTACGACCGATATCGTCGCGATGCCTTTGCTCTGGGTATTGCCGCTCGGGCTCTATCTGCTGAGTTTCGTGATCGCTTTTTCCAGCTGGACGTCGCTCACCAACGTGATCGTCACGATCGCCCCGGCGCTGCTGCTGCTCGTTGGCGGGCAGGCGCTGCTCGGGACGGGCGGCGGCACGATGCTCGTCGCGCTGGCGAGCCTCGTCATGCTGTTCGTCGTCGCGACCGCGCTCCACGGCTATCTCTATTTCCTGCGGCCGGGACCGCGGTATCTGACCCTGTTCTATCTGATCATGTCTGCGGGGGGCGTCCTTGGCGGCGCCTTCGCAGCGCTGGTGGCGCCGCTCGTCTTCAACTGGGTCTATGAGCATCCGGTGCTCGTGCTTGCCGCGGCGATGCTTTTGCCGTTGCCTGCATTGCTGCCGTGGGAAAAATGGCTGGGACTGCGCCGTCCGCTAACCGTCGTCGTCGCATTGGTCGCGATTGCCGCCTTCGCATCGTGGAAGCTTGTGGCGAGCTGGGACGGGACGCTGCACGGCGCGCATGTCGTCTGGGCGGCGATCATCGTGGCGGTCGGCCTGCTCGTCATTCGCTGGCGCTGGGCCTATGTTGCCGTACTCTTCCTCTTGATGCTCGGATTCGGGGGCGTCCAGACGCTCGAAAAGGGGCGCGACGGGATGCGGGTGCGCAGCTATTTCGGCATCTACACCGTCACCGACGATCGCTATCATCAGCAGCGGCGGCTCGCGCATGGCACGACGCTGCACGGACTCCAGCGCACGACGCCCGGTCACGAACTCGATCCGACCACCTATTATGGCCATCAGTCTGGGGTCGGCCTGACGCTCGACAGGCTACCCGAGCTCGCCGGGCCGGATGCCGCTGTCGGCATCGTCGGCCTGGGGACGGGAACCTTGTCCTGCTATCGCAAGGCGGGGCAGCACTGGACGATCTTCGAAATCGACCCGGTCATGGCCGATATCGCGCGTGATCCCACCAAATTCACCTTCCTGTCGCGCTGCGCCGCCGATACGCCGATCGTGATCGGCGATGCGCGCCTGCAGATCGCGAAGCTGCCGCCCGCGCGCTTTGATGTGCTGGTCATCGACGCCTTTTCGTCGGACGCCATTCCGCTGCATCTGCTGACGCGCGAGGCGTTCGACGCCTATACGCGCGCGCTGCGCCCCGGCGGCATCCTGCTCGTCCATATCTCGAACCGCTTCTTCGATCTCGAACCCGTGCTTGCTGCCGAGGCGCGAGGCCGCGGGTGGAGCGCGGCGATCCGGCTCGACCCGGGGCCGGAGGACAGCGAGTTCGGCGATCTCACCGGATCGAACTGGGTGGCGCTGACGGCGACGCCCGCCCGCCTTGCCCAGTTGACGCACGGCCTGCGCCCCCGTCAGAATGCCGCCGCGAACGACACTTGGGTCGCGCTGCGTAGCGAGGCGGGGTTCGAGCGCTGGACCGACGATTATGCGTCCACGCTACCGATACTTCTCTGGGGCAATCTGATCGGGAAACATGAATGACCTACACGGACGTCAGCATCATCAGCGTCAACGGCAAGTCGCCGCAGATCGATCCGAGCGCTTTCATCGCGCCCGGCTGCCGGATCATCGGCGATGTGACGATCGGACCCGATGTCAGCATCTGGTATAATTGCGTGCTGCGCGCCGACGTCAGCCGTATCGTTATCGGCGCGCGGTCGAATATCCAGGACGGCAGCGTCGTGCACTGCGACGGCCCGATGCCGAGCCGCCCCGAAGGCTATCCGACGATCATCGGCGAGGATGTGCTGATCGGCCATATGGCGATGGTGCATGGCTGCATGCTCGCCGACCGCGCCTTCGTCGGATTGAAGGCAACGGTGATGAACGGCTGCCGCATCGGCAGCGACGCGATGCTCGCGGCGGGTGCGCTGCTGACCGAGAATAAGGAGATTCCCGACCGCGAACTATGGGCCGGGTCGCCCGCGCGCCGGGTGCGCGAAATCGGCGACGCGCAGGCGGCGGGAATGCAGATGGGCGTTGCCCACTATGTCCTCAACGGACGCATGCACAAGGCGGCGATCGACGGCTGAACCTTCCCTCCTCCCGATTGCGGGAGGGGAGGGAGGCGTTAATTTTCTTCCGGAACCGCCAGCCCGTTCTTCAGCATCACCGGTACCTGCGTCAGCGTGAAGAGGAAGGACAGGGCGGTCACGCCCCAGACCTTGATCGTCAGCCAAGTATCGAAACTCATCCGCCCGGCTTCGATGAGCACGTACATCACATGGTTGGCGATGCCGAGCGCGGCGAAGAACAGGCCCCAGTTGCGCGACAGCAGCAGCCAGCCGCGTTCAGTCATCCCGTCGAGCGCCGACTGGAGCAGATATTTGAGCATCGGCTTCTTGAACCACCAGCCGCCGAGCAGCATCAGCGCAAAGACCGCATAGATGATCGTCGGCTTCATCACGATGAACTTGGGATCGTGAAGATAAACGGTCAGCGCGCCGAACCCGATGACGAGGATACCCGACATCCACAGCATCGGCGAAATTCGCCCGAGCTTCCATTTCGAGAAGGCCATCGCAACGAGGATCGCGACCATGAAGGCGATCGTGCCCTTGATCGCGCCCGCAGTCGCGGCGAAGGCGCCCTGGCCGCCGGCGGTGAATTTATAGGTCAGGAAAAACACCAGCAGCGGCCCGAAATCGATCGCGAAGTTCAGCCAGCCATGCTTGGCGGGCGGCGCGGCGGGGACGGCTTCGGGGCCGCCGGGTAGCTGGTCGAGCGGTTCGCTCATCGGATATTTCCTGCAATGATGCCCGCGATCTCGTCGGGGTCGAAGGGGCGCAGATCGTCGATCGTTTCGCCGATGCCGATCGCGTGGATGGGCAGGCCATGGCGTTCGGCCGCGGCGACGAGGACGCCGCCGCGCGCGGTGCCGTCGAGCTTGGTCATCACGAGCCCGGTCACGCCCGCCACGTCACGGAACACGTCGATCTGCGATAGCGCATTCTGCCCGGTGGTCGCGTCGAGAACGAGCACGACGTCGTGCGGTGCTGCGGGGTTGAGGCGGCCGAGCACGCGCTTGATCTTGGCAAGCTCGTCCATCAGTTCGCGCTTGTTCTGAAGCCGCCCGGCGGTGTCGACGATCAGCACGTCGATGCCCGTCGCGGTCGCCTGCTTGACCGCATCGAACACGATGCCCGCCGCATCGCCGCCTTCGGGTCCGGTGACGATCGGCACGCCCAGCCGTTCGGCCCACACCTTGAGCTGGCCGATCGCGGCAGCGCGGAAGGTGTCGCCGGCGACCAGCATCACGCCATAATCCTGTTCCTGGAACAGATGCGCGAGCTTCGCGATGGTCGTGGTCTTGCCCGACCCGTTGACCCCGATCACCAAAATGACCTGGGGGCGCGGGAAAGCATCGATTTCCAGCGGCTCGGCGACCGGACGCAGCACCGCCGCAATCTCCTCGGCCACGACCCGGCGCAATTCGTCGGTGCCGTTAGCGGCAATGTCGCGGCGTTCGGACAGGCGGTCGCGGATACGCGCCGCCATGCCGGGGCCAAGGTCGGCGGTAATCAGCGCTTCCTCGATCCGGTCGAGGTCGTCTTCGTCGAGGCGCGACTTGCCCGTCAGCCCGGCCAGATTTTCGCCAAGCCGTTCCGACGTGCGCCGAAAGCCGCCGAGCAGCCGCTCGCTCCAGCTCGGTCCGCTCATCCCGATATCCTTTCCGCAGTCATTCTGTCGCCGTCCCGTGCGCCCGCACGGACCGGCACGATGGCGCCCGGCTCGGCGGGCGTGGCCAATATCAGCGCGGCGAAATTTTCGGCATGGCCGGTTCGGCCGTCGCGCTCGACCAGCATGGTCGTTGTCGATCCCGTCAGCCGGTCCAGCCAGGCATGACGCCGCCGCGCATTGGCCTCGCGCAGCCGCGCCGCCCGGTCGCGCGCCGCGCTGCGTCCGACCTGCGGCATTCGCGCCGCGGGCGTCCCGCTGCGCGCGCTGTAAGGAAAGATGTGACCGAAAACGATGTCGCAATCGTCGATCAGCGCCAGGCTGTTCGCGAACATGGCGGCATCCTCGGTCGGAAAACCGGCGATCAGGTCGGCGCCGATCGCGATTTCCGGGCGCGCGGCCTTCAGCCTTTCGACCAGCCGCACCGCGTCGGCGCGGCGGTGGCGGCGCTTCATGCGCGTCAGCACCATGTCGTCGCCCGCCTGCAGCGAGAGATGAACGTGCGGCATGATCCGCGCATCCTGCGTCAGCAGCGCGAACAGCGCATCGTCTATGCGGTCCGGATCGAGCGACGAAAGGCGGAGGCGTTCGAGGGGCAGGCGCAGCAAGGCTTCGACGAGCGCAGCAAGGCTGGTGCCGCTGTCGTCGCCATAGCTGGCAAGATCGACTCCGGTCAGCACGATCTCGCGCTGGCCGCGGTCTATCGCCGTTCGGGCCGCCGTCAGGATCGAACCGACCGTGGCCGAGCGGGCGGTTCCCCGTGCCAGCACCGTCGCGCAGAAAGTGCAGCTATGCGAACAGCCCGTCTGGACGCCCAGGAAAGCGCGGGCGTGGTCAGCGCCGGAAAGAGCAGGCAGGTAGGGGAGGGAAGAACGGCCCTTCGGCAGGCTCAGGGCGAAGGGTGGAGGAGGAGCTGCGTCATCCATCTCCGCTCGTGCCGAGCTTGACGAAGCAATATTTTCGACTTGGTAGCTTGCCGTTAGCCCCTTCGCATCGTTGGCGACCACCCGCGCACCCATATCGGCAAAGCGCTCGGCCTCCAGTTCGGCGGCGCAGCCGGTAACGACCACCGCGGTGTCAGGGCGCTCGCGCAGCGCGCGGCGCACGGCCTGGCGAGCTTGGCGCACCGCTTCGTCGGTCACCGCGCAGCTGTTGAACACGATCGTGTCGGGCGCTGCGGCGCGCGTTGCGGCGGCGCGGATCGCTTCGCCTTCGGCCAGATTCAGCCGGCACCCGAAATTGACGACCTCGACCCGGCCGGCTTCGGCAACGCTCATCCGAATTGCGCCCAGTCGGTCTCGCCCTCGAACACGCGGGTCGCCGCGCCGCTCATCACGATCGGCTCGCCGGGCGACCAACGGATCACCAGATCGCCGCCGGGAAGCGACACGGTGACGGGCGATTTGACGATGCCGGCGCGGATGGCGGCGACCGCGGTCGCGCACGCGCCCGTGCCGCACGCCTGCGTCAGCCCGACGCCGCGTTCCCAGACGCGAAGCTGGAGCTGATTTTCGCCGTCGAGGCTCGCGACATTGACGTTGACCCGCTCGGGAAACAGGGGGTCGGTCTCGATCCGCGGGCCGAGGTCGCCCAGTGCGACTGCATCGGCTTCGGGGACGAAGAAGATGATGTGCGGATTGCCGACATTGACCGCCGCGCCATGTTCCAGTTCGTCCCACGCGACGGGCATGTCGCGGGTGTCCATCGGCATGGCGAGCGGAATATGCTCCCAATCGAAGACGGGTTCACCCAGCACGACTTCGGCGCCGCCGTCGGCGGGGGTCACGCGCAGCATCCCGCCCAGCGTTTCGATGACCGCGGGCTTGCCGATCAGCGTGGCGACGCAGCGCGTCGCGTTGCCGCACGCCTCGACCTCGCTGCCGTCGGCGTTGAATATCCGCATTTTGACGTCGGCCTTCGACGACGGTTCGAGCAGGATCAGCTGGTCGCAGCCGATGCCGTGGCGGCGATCGGCAATCGCATGCGCCCGCGCCGGCGTCATCTCGACGCTGTTCGCGCGCGCATCGATCACGACAAAGTCGTTGCCGAGGCCGTGCATCTTGGTGAAGCGGTCCGCCATAGTCCGCGCATGTAAGGGCGCCGACGGGCGAAGTCTAGCGATGTGGCGGCGTCAGGCCGTCTTGCGCAGCACTTCCTCGTCGACGTCGGGGGACGGCGTTTGTGGCAGCGCGGGCGCGCGGAGCAGGCCGCGGTCGGCAAGCATGCGCGCCGTGTCGTCGGCCGATGCGGCGCGGCCGTAGAACCAGCCCTGACCCTTCGCGCAGCCGAGCCGCGTCAGTTCGGTGGCGGTTGCTTCGTCTTCGACGCCCTCGGCAGTGATCGGCATGGCCAGGCTTTCGCCGAGGCGGACAATTGCCACAACAATCGCCTGCGCATCGGGGCTGCCCCGCATCGCGGCGACGAAGCTGCGGTCGATCTTGATGCGGTCGAAGGGCAGCGCGCGCAGGTGCGACAAGGAACTATAGCCGGTGCCGAAATCGTCGAGGCTGAGCGAAACGCCCTGATTCTTGAGGCTGGTGACGATCGAGCGGACCAGCGGCAGATTTTCGAACAGCGAGCTTTCGGTGATCTCGACCTCGAGCTGGCTGGCGGGGTAGCCCGTTTCGACCAGCAGCTTGGTGAGCTTCTGGCTGAACCAGGGATCCTTGAGCTGTTGCGGAGAAATATTGACCGCGAGAATGATCGACGGATCCCAGCCTTTGGCGATTTCCATCGCGCGGCGAATGACCAGCAGGGACAATTCGCCGATCAGCCCGCTTTCCTCGGCGATTGGAATGAAGCGTTCGGGCGGGATCATGCCATATTCGGGCGAATCCCAGCGCATCAGCATTTCGAAGCCGACAAGGCGGCCGGTCGCGATGTCGACCTGCGGCTCGAAAAAGGGAATGAACTCGCCGCGCGGCATGCCTTCGCGGATGCCGTTTTCGATCTGGTTGCGGACCTGGACCGCCATTTCCATGCCCTGCTCGAACCAGCAATAGCGGTTCCGGCCCTCGTCCTTGCAGTGATACATGGCGATGTCCGCCTGGCGGATCATCGTCTCCATCGTCATGCTGGCATCATTGGCAAGTGCGATGCCGAGCGAGGCGCCGATGCGGATATGCTGCGCATCATGGGCGACCGAATCCTCGAGCGACGAAACCAGTGCCGCGGCGAGCGCGTCGATGTTGGCGCGCGCGGCGGGCTCGAACGGAATCATCGCGACGAATTCGTCGCCGCCGAGCCTCGCTTTGGTCGCATTGGGCGGCAGGATGGCGGTGATCCGCTCGGCCGCGACCTGCAGCACACGGTCGCCCGCGGCATGGCCGTGAATATCGTTGACCGTCTTGAAATGGTCGAGGTCGAGCAGGAACAGGGCGACATTGCGCTTTTCGGCCGCGGCGCTGGCGATGAGCTGCTGCCCCGCAACGATCAGCGCGCGGCGGTTCAGAAATCCGGTCAGCGGATCGGTGTCGGCCAGATAGCGCGCGCGCTGTTCGGCCTCGGTGCGCTCGCGAATCTCGCGGTTGAGGTCTTCGTAGCGGCGCCAGCCGAACAGGATCAGCGCGACATTCAGGATCAGCGCCGCCGACAAGACCTTGTCCGGCCCGCCGCCGATGCCGATCAGCGTCTGCACCACCGCCTGCATCACATTGCCGCCGGTGCCGACGAACATCACGATCGCGGCGACGACGATTCCCCCTGCGATCATGTCGCGTCGGGCGTCCTCGCTACGGTTTCGCGGCTTCATCGTCGAATTCATGCTATAGTCCCCACCATTCCCTCGCATATGCCGGCAAAGCGGTGAAATTTGCGTTAAGTGGGGCTTGGTGGCGATCGCGAAGCCAGCGGGCGGTCCGACTTGCCTTTGCGGGCGATCTCGCCTAAGGAGCCGCTGTCCGCCTATTGGATTCGGGTGGGCATATCGACATCCGCGACGGAATTTCTGTCCACGGATAGCCGCTGGTTGGCGAGGTTTCGCTCACCGGCGTCTTTTGCGTTGCGGATCGAGAGAAGGATTTGGAAGCGCATGTTCGACAGTCTGAGCAATCGGCTAGGCGATGTATTCGGGAAGCTCCGCGGCCGCGGTGCGCTGACCGAGGCCGACGTGCGCGCGGCGATGCGCGAAGTGCGCATCGCACTGCTCGAAGCCGACGTCGCGCTGCCCGTGGTGCGCAGCTTCGTCGACCAGGTCACCGAACTTGCGGTCGGTCAGAATGTCCTGCGCTCGGTCACGCCGGGGCAGCAGGTCGTCAAGATCGTCAGCGACGCGCTGACCGAAATGCTCGGCTCCGAAGCTGCTGAACTTGACCTTGCCGTCACGCCGCCCGCCGTTGTCATGATGGTCGGCCTTCAGGGGTCGGGCAAGACGACGACGACCGCGAAGATCGCGAAGCGGCTGAAGGACAAGGAGCGCAAGAAGGTGCTGATGGCGTCGCTCGACGTCAATCGTCCCGCCGCGCAGGAACAGCTCGCCGTCCTCGGTAGCCAGATCGACGTCGCGACCTTGCCGATCATCGCCGGGCAGCAGCCGGTCGAGATTGCGCAGCGCGCCATGCAGGCGGCCAAGCTTCAGGGCTTCGACGTGCTGATGCTCGATACTGCGGGCCGCCTCCACGTCGATCAGCAATTGATGGACGAAATGCAGGCGGTGTCGCGCACGGCGAATCCGGCCGAAACGCTGCTTGTCGTCGACAGCCTGACCGGTCAGGACGCGGTGCAGGTCGCGCAGCGCTTCACCGAACAGGTGCCGCTGACCGGCGTCGTGCTCACCCGCATGGATGGCGATGCGCGCGGCGGCGCCGCGCTGTCGATGCGCGCCGTCACCGGCAAGCCGATCAAATTCGCCGGCACCGGCGAAAAGCTTGACGGCCTTGAAGTCTTCCAGCCCTCGCGCATCGCGGGCCGCATCCTCGGCATGGGCGACGTCGTCAGCCTCGTCGAACGCGCCGCCGAGACGATTCAGGCCGAAGAGGCCGAGGCGATGGCCAAGAAGATGGCGAAGGGTCAGTTCGACCTCGACGATCTTCGCACGCAATTGAACCAGATGCGCCGCATGGGCGGGCTGGGTGCGCTGGCGGGCATGATCCCCGGCCTCAAGAAAGCACAGGCGGCGATGGCGCAGAGCGGCACCGACGACAAGGTGCTCGTCCATTTCGACGCGATCATGGGCTCGATGACGCCAAAGGAACGCGCGAAACCCGAAATCATCAATGCGAAGCGCAAGATCCGCATTGCCAACGGGTCGGGTACCACGGTGCAGCAGGTGAACAAGGTGCTGAAAATGCATCAGGAAATGTCCACCGCGATGAAGAAGATTCGCAAGATGGGCGGCCTCAAGGGCCTTGGCGCTCTCCTCGGCCGCGGCGGCGGTATCCCCGGAATGGGCGGCGGCGGCATGGGCGGCGGCGGCGGTGCCGGCGGACTGCCCGGCCTTGGCGGTGCCGGACTTCCGCCCGATCTCGCCAATCTGCTGAACAAGAAGAAATAACCCTTAAAAATCAAAGTCAAAGTTAGCAAGTCAGAAGGAAAATATCATGGCTACCACCATTCGCCTTTCGCGCGGCGGTTCGAAAAAGCGCCCCTATTACAAGATCGTCGTTGCCGATTCGCGCAGCCCGCGCGACGGCCGTTTCATCGAACGCATCGGCAGCTACAACCCGCTGCTCGGCAAGGATAATCCGGACCGCGTCAAGCTCGACGCCGAACGTGCGAAGCATTGGGTTTCGGTTGGCGCGCAGCCGACCGACCGCGTCGCCCGCTTCCTCGACGCCGCAGGCGTGAAGGAACGTTCGGCCCGCAACAACCCGAACAAGGCTGTCCCGGGTGAAAAGGCCAAGGAACGCGCCGAAGAAAAGGCCGCGAAGCTGGCCGAGGCCGAAGAAGCTGCGGCGGCCGCCGCTGCGGCTCCGGCTCCGGCCGAAGAAGCGGCTCCCGAAGCGGCTGAATCGGATGCGACCGGCTCGGTGAAGAGCGAAGAAACCGCCGAAGCGGTTGCCGACGCAGTTGCCGAGGAAGTTCCGGCCGACGCGAGCGCCGACGACGCGGCTGCGATCGCCGAAGAAGTTGCCGAAGGCGGCCCCGTCGCCGAAGCCGGCGAAGAAAAGGCCGAAGGCTAAACCCTTGGCCGCCGCCGATCGTCCCGTCACCCTGGCCGCCATTGCCGGCGCGCACGGGGTCCGGGGCGAGGTGCGGCTCAAATTGTTCGGTGAAGGCGCGGAGGCTCTCCGCGCCTTTTCCGTTTTCGACGCCGGCGCCCGCAAGCTGACGCTGAAATCGATACGCCCCGCCAATCAGGGCGCGGTGGCAAGCTTTGCCGAAATCGCCGATCGCAGCGCCGCCGAAGCGCTGCGCGGCACGGTGCTGACAGTCCCGCGCTCGGCGCTGCCGTCGCTCGCGCCGGGGGAATATTATCATCACGATCTGATCGGCCTGCCCTGCGTTTCGACCGACGGCGAGGCTGTCGGCCATGTCGTGGCGGTCGAGAATTTCGGCGCCGGCGACATATTGGAAATCGAACGTCCGGCCGAAGCGGGACACAAGCCGAAGCGCTTCATGGTGCCGATGACCGCGCAGGCGGTTCCTGCCTGGAACCCCGAGGGCGTGACCGTGGCGGCGGCCTTCGTCGAATAGGTGTCGGCGCAAAGGCTTGGCGTTCGCTGCCGGGGCGTCTAGCCTGACCCCCCGCCAACCAGAGAGAGGTCCGCAGAGAGATCCATGTTCGCTCCCTTGATCCTGTCGCTCGTCCTTGCGGTGCAGTCGGTTCCAGCCCAGACCACGCAGTTGCCCCCGCCGCCGCCGCCCGTTCCGGCGGCCGTGACGCCCCCGGTCGAAGTCGCGGCGCCCGATACGCGGCCTTATGTGGCGCTCAAGACCGACGCGGGCACGATCGTCGTTCGGCTGGAGGACAAGCGGGCGCCGATCACCAGCGCCAATTTCCTCCGCTATGTCGACAGCAAGCGGATGGACGGGTTCAAATTCTATCGCACGACGCGCAGCTGGGGCGAGGGAAACAAGCTGATTCAGGCGGGCAACCGCGGCGACCCGCGGACCAACTTCCCACCCATCGCGCATGAGCCGACAACGAAAACCGGCCTTACCAATTGCGATGGTGCGCTGGTGATGGCGCATTTGCGCCCGGGCGATGCGACGACCGATTTCTTTTTGCTGCTGTCCGGCATCAAGGGCTTCGACGCCGACGCGCCCGGCGGCGATGGGGCGGGTTTCGCGGTATTCGGCGAGATTGCTTCGGGGCGCGACGTCGCCGAAAAAATCTTCGCGATGCCGGTTTCCGAGACCGCGGGCGAGGGCGTGATGCGCGGCCAGATCCTCGATCCGGCCGTGACCATCCTGTCGGCGCGCCGCGTTCCGGCGCCTGCCGATGCACCCAAAGGCTGTGTGGTGAAGGCGCCCCCGGTTCCGGCGCCGTGACGCCCCCGGGCGCCGCCGGACGATTTGGTTCGCGATGCCGACGAAAGACATGATCATTTATTTTGCGTTCATCTGCGCTGTGGCTATACCGCGCCCATGACTCAGCGCCCTTCCTCTCGCGCCGCCGTGCGCCTGATCGCCGCCGCCCTCGTGATTTCGCCGCTACTCGCGGCCTGCGCCGGCGGGGGTGGGGTCAAGAAGGACACGCGCTACGTCGCGCGTGACGTGAATACGCTCTATCGCGCCGCGCAGGATCGTCTCGACCGCGGCCAGTACAAGATTGCCGCGGCGCTGTTCGACGAGGTCGAGCGTCAGCACCCCTATTCGCCCTGGGCGCGCCGCGCGCAGCTGATGAGCGCCTTTTCCTATTATATGGACCGCGAATATACGCCGTCGATCGAATCGGCGCAGCGTTTCCTGTCGATCCACCCCGGCAACAAGGATGCGCCTTACGCCTATTATCTGATCGCGCTCAGCTATTATGAGCAGATCAGCGACGTGACCCGCGACCAGAAGATCACGCAGCAGGCGCAGGCCGCGCTGGGCGAGATTGTGCGCCGCTATCCCGATAGCCGCTACGCCGCCGATGCGCGGTTGAAGCTTGACCTTGTCCGCGACCATCTGGCGGGCAAGGAGATGGAAATCGGCCGCTTTTACGAGCGCAGCTCGAACTGGCTCGCGGCCTCGATCCGCTTCCGCGAAGTCGTCGACAAATATCAGACCACCAGCCACGCCCCCGAGGCGCTGTTCCGGCTGACCGAATGCTATCTCGCGCTCGGCGTTCCCGAAGAGGCGAAGAAGTCGGCGGCCGTCCTCGGCGCCAATTATCCCGGCAGCAAATGGTACGAACGCGCGTACAAGCTGATGGAAAAGCACGCGCCCAGCGCCTGATGCATCGCGCGATAGATTCGCGCTTTGTTCTATTGTAAGGCGGGGCCGGATGCTGACCGCGCTGTCCATATCGAATATCGTTCTGATCGAACGGCTCGACCTCGATTTCGAGGGCGGGCTGGGCGTGCTCACGGGCGAGACCGGCGCCGGCAAGTCGATCCTGCTCGACGCGCTGGGGCTTGCGCTGGGCGCGCGCGCCGACACGGCGCTGGTGCGGCAGGGCAGCGACCGCGCGCAGGTCACCGCCAGCTTTGCGCCGCCGGCAGCAGGCACGCCGCTCGCCGCGCTGCTCGCCGACAATGATGTCGTAATGGAGGATGGCGAACCGCTGCTCATCCGCCGCACCGTCAAGGCCGACGGCGGCAGCCGCGCCTTTCTCAACGATCAGCCCTGTTCGGCGGCGCTGCTGCGCGAAGTCGGCAGCTATCTCGTTGAAATTCATGGGCAGCACGATGATCGCGGCCTGCTCGCGCCCGCGGGGCATCGCGCGCTGCTCGATGCCTATGCGCGCGCCGATGCCGGCGCGGTGGCGGCGGCGCATGCGAGTTGGCGCAGCGCCGAGGAGCGACTGGCGGCTGCACGGACCGCGATTGCCGAGGCCGAGCGCGACCGCGAATGGCTGGAACATTGCGTCGCCGAGTTGCGAACGCTGGCACCGCAGCCGGGCGAAGAAGCCGAACTCGCCGAGGCGCGCGCCGCGATGCAGAAGGGCGAGCGGATTGCGGGCGACCTGTCGACGATCATGGAAGCATTCGACGGCAGCGCCGGCGGTCCCGCCCTGCTGCGCGGTGCCGCGCGGCGGCTCGACCGGCTGGCGGGCGACCATCCGCTGCTTGCCGAAGCGCTCGCCAGCCTTGATCGCGCAATCATCGATGCCGACGATGCCGAGGCCAAGCTGCACGAGGCGGCACGCGCCCTGGAATATGATCCCGATCGGCTCGAGGCGACCGAGACGCGGCTGTTCGAACTGCGCGCGATGGCGCGCAAGCATGGCGTCCAGCCCGACGAACTGGCGGCGCTGACCGACGACCTTGCCGCGCGGCTCGATGCGATCGAAGGCGGCAGCGCGGGGCTTGCCCGGCTCGAAGCAGCGGTCGCCGAAGGTGCCGCCGCCTACACTCATGCCGCGACCGCGCTGTCGGATCAGCGGACGAAGGCCGCGGCGCGGCTCGATGCGGCGGTCGCCGGCGAACTGGCGCCGCTCAAGCTCGATGCGGCGCGCTTCCGCACGCTCGTCGAACGCCTGCCTGCCGAGCGTTGGGGTGCGGACGGTATCGACCGCGTCGAATTTCTGATCGCGACCAATCCCGGCGCACCCTTTGCTCCGCTCGCCAAAATTGCCTCGGGCGGCGAATTGTCGCGCTTCATCCTCGCGCTGAAGGTTGCGCTTGCCGAAGAGGGCGGTGCTGACACGATCATCTTCGACGAGATCGACCGCGGTGTCGGCGGTGCGGTCGCGAGCGCAATCGGCGAGCGGCTGGCGCGGCTGGCCGGCGGAAGCGGAAAGGGCGGGGGCAAGCAATTGCTCGCGGTGACGCACAGCCCGCAGGTCGCCGCCAAGGGCGCGACGCATTTCATGATCGCCAAGTCGAGCGAAGGAACGGTGACGCGCACCGGCGTCCGCGCGCTCGACGAAGCGGGGCGCCGCGAAGAAATCGCCCGGATGCTGTCGGGGGCCGAAGTGACCGCGGAGGCGCGGGCACAGGCAGACCGGTTGCTCGAGGTTGCGGGGTGAGCGCGCACCCCCTCGATCGGCCGATCCTCAGCATCCTGACCGGCCGACAGGCACATCTGGCACAGGGCGACGCGCGGGCGGTGCGGATCGATGGGGACTACGGCCCGTTCGGTGCCGCCGCCGACACCGGCGCGGCGGCGCAAGCCGCGCTCGCGGCGCTTGTTCCTGAGCACGGCGAGCTGTGGCTGGTCGAAGGCGAGGCTTGGCCGCTGCCGCCGGGAACCCGCGAGATCAAGCGCGCCATTCTGACGCAGATGGTTGCGGAAGGACCGCCGCCCGAACCGCGCGCGGATGATCCCCCCATCGTGCCGCTGGGCGAGGCCGATGCGGTTGAAATGACCGCACTCGCCGAGCATGCGAAGCCGGGGCCGTGGGGGCCGAAGACGCATCTCTACGGCCCCTTCTTCGGCGTACGCGAAGAGGGGCGCCTGCTTGCGATGGCGGGGCAACGCATGCTTGTTCCCGGCATGGCGGAGGTCAGCGGCGTCGCGACCTGGGCAAATTGCCGCGGCCGCGGACTGGCGCGCGCGTTGATCGGCCATGTCATGCGCGCGATGGCGCAGCGCGGCGAGATGCCCTTTCTGCACAGCTATGCCGACAATGAAGGCGCGATCGCGCTGTATGAATCGCTCGGCTTTCGGGAACGGCGACAGGTGCATGTGCTGGTGATTGCACGGTGATCGGCAGACGCACCCATCTTGCCGCGCTCGCGACGTTCGCAGCAGCCGTTCTGGCACCGCGCGACCTGCTGGCCTTGGAGACGATCATGGACGAAGAACAGCCCCATTACGGCCTGATCGGCCAGATGATCGCGCAGCCCGGCCAGCGCGCCGCGCTTGCTGCGATCCTGACCGAGAATACGGACGCGATGCCCGGCAATTTCGCCTATCTGGTCGGCGAGGACAGCGCGAATCCGGATGCGCTGTGGATCGTCGAGCTCTGGGCTGACAAGGATGCCCATGCCGCCTCGCTGCAATTGCCGTCGGTGCAGGCGGCGATTGCGAAGGGGCGACCGCTGATTTCCGGATTTGGCGCTCGCGCCGAGTTCGTGCCGGTGGCAAAAGCGCGTCCATGATCGACATTGAATCGCTGACCGAAGCCGACGCCGCCAACGAACTGATGCGCCTCGCGAAACAGATCGCGCATCACAATAAACTCTATCATGCCGAGGATAGTCCGGAGATTTCGGACGCCGATTATGATGCGCTCGTCCGCCGCAAC
Source organism: Sphingopyxis sp. P1IMeth2 (assembly GCF_900185685.1). Taxonomy (NCBI): domain Bacteria; kingdom Pseudomonadati; phylum Pseudomonadota; class Alphaproteobacteria; order Sphingomonadales; family Sphingopyxidaceae; genus Sphingopyxis; species Sphingopyxis sp. P1IMeth2. The sequence continues at coordinate 304,366 of NZ_FYAT01000001.1, read as the reverse complement.
AATGCGATCGAAGCGGCGTTCCCGCATCTCGTCCGCGCCGACAGTCCGAACCGGCTGGTCGGCGCGGCAGTCGAGGCGTCGCCCCTCGCCAAGGTGACGCATGCGGTGCGGATGATGAGCCTCGACAATGCTTTCGCGGCGGAAGATGTCGAAGAATTTGCCGCGCGCGTAAGGCGTTTCCTCAATCTGGACGCGGACGAGGCGATTGCGCTGACCGCCGAGGACAAGATCGACGGATTGTCCTGCTCGCTGCGCTATGAAATGGGCAAGCTGGTTCAGGCGGCGACGCGCGGTGACGGTACGGTCGGTGAGGATGTCACCGCCAATGTCCGCACCATCGCTGACATTCCCGAAATGCTGAGCGGCGAAGTACCCGACGTGTTCGAGATCCGCGGCGAGGTTTATATGGCCAAGGCCGATTTCGCGGCGCTTAACGCGCGCCTGCTTGCCGAGGCTGACGATCCCGAAAAGGCGCGCCAGTTCGCCAATCCGCGCAACGCGGCGGCGGGATCATTGCGTCAGAAGGACGCCAGCGTCACCGCGTCGCGCCCGCTGCGCTTCCTGGCACATGGCTGGGGCGACGTCAGCGCGGTGCCGGAGGCGACGCAATTTGCGATGATGAAGCGTATCGCGGGGTGGGGCGTCCCCGTATCGCCGCTGTTGAAGCGTTTCGACAGCGTCGAGGGCGTGCTGACGCACTACCGGACGATCGAGGCCGAGCGCGCCGAGATGCCCTATGATATCGACGGCGTCGTCTACAAGGTCGACCGGCTCGATTGGCAGGCGCGTCTCGGCTTCGTCGCCAAGGCGCCGCGCTGGGCGATTGCGCATAAATTCCCCGCCGAACGCGCGCAGACGACGCTCGAGGCGATCGACATCCAGGTCGGCCGGACGGGCAAGCTCACGCCCGTCGGGCGCCTCACCCCCGTTACCGTCGGCGGCGTCGTCGTCTCGAACGTGACATTGCACAATCGCGACGAGATCGAACGGCTCGGTGTCCGGCCGGGGGACCGCATCATTGTCCAGCGGGCGGGCGACGTGATTCCGCAAGTGGTCGACAATCTCACCCGCGACACGGCGCGCGACCCCTATATCTTCCCCGATCATTGCCCCGTCTGCGGCAGCGAAGCGGTTGCCGAGGAGGGCGAGGTCGATGTCCGCTGCACCGGCGGGCTGATCTGCGCGGCGCAGAAGTTCGAGCGGCTGCGCCACTTCGTCAGCCGCGGCGCGCTCGATATCGAGGGGCTGGGCGAGAAGAGCATTCAGGAGTTCATGGACCTCGGCTGGCTCGACAAGGGCCCGGCCGACATCTTCCGCCTGAAGGCGCACCGGGACGAACTGCTCGGACGCGAAGGGTGGAAGGAAACATCGGTCGACAAGCTGTTTGCCGCAATCGACGCAAAGCGGCAGCCCGATGCTGCGCGGCTGCTGTTCGGGCTCGGGATCCGTCATGTCGGCGCAGTAACCGCGCGCGATCTGCTCAAGGGGATCGGCGACATCCGGCGATTGCCCGAAAAGGCCGAGCAATTGCGGGCCTGGACCGAGGCGAACCCGCAAGATTCGGACGAATCCGACGGCAAATATGCAAGCCGCAAGCTCGACGCAATCAAGGCCATCCTCGAGGTGCGCGCCGACGGCATCGGTCCCGCGGTCGCCGAGGCGCTGAGCGATTTCTTCCATGAGCCGCACAACCGCGCGCTCTGGGACGATCTGTTCAGCGAAGTGTCGCCGCCTCTTTACGTCGTCGAAACCCGCGAGAGCGAGGTGTCGGGCAAGACGGTCGTATTTACCGGCAAACTCGAGACGATGAGCCGTGACGAAGCGAAGGCGCAGGCCGAGGCGCTCGGCGCCAAGGCGGCGGGATCGGTGAGTGCCAAGACCGACCTCGTCGTCTCCGGGCCGGGCGCGGGATCGAAGCTCAAGCAGGCGGCCGCGCTCGGCATCCGCGTGATCGACGAAGCGGCGTGGGCGGAAATTGTGGCGGCGGCGGGATAGCACCGCGGCGCATATGGTTGGTCATGCGGAGGGGGCGAGGGGGGCAAAATGGCGAAGAGCGACTATCTGAAAAGCCTCATGCGCGATCTGGAATCGCATACCGAGGTGCGACGGTTCGGGAGCGGGTGGCTGTCGGGCTTCTTCGGATTGCTGTTTGCGATCAGCGGCTTTTTCATGGTCGTCGCGCTGCGCTTTCCCGACTGGTTCGCGACCCCCGAGCTCGAGATCGTCAAGGGCTGGACCGGATTTCGCGGGATCGTCCACCTGACTTTGCTCGCGAGCTATGGCCTGTCGCTGCTCAGCCTGCTGCTGCGGCCGCGCAAGGTGCTGGGGCTGACCGCGCTGATGATCGGGCTGGCGGCGGCGTTGATGGGCGGCGCCAATGTCCAGCCCGCCGAGACGCGCGACTGGGGCATTTTCTTCGGGCTCGACTTTTTCGTCGTCAACCTTCTCGTCACCGGCTTCATGTTCGCGCCGCTCGAGCGCGCCTTTCCGCACCGCCGTGCGCAGCGATTGTTCCGTACCGAGTGGCGCGAGGATCTTTTCTATTATCTCGTCAGCACGATGTTCGTGCAGATATTGGGCTTTCTCGCGCTCGCCCCGCAGGCGTTCGTCAATGACCATACGAGCAGCTGGGCGGCATTCCGCGCCGGGGTCGCGGCGCTGCCGTGGATCGCACAGTTCGCCATCGTCCTTCTCGTCTCCGACCTCGCGCAATATTGGTATCACCGGCTGTTCCACAAAATCCCCTTTCTGTGGGGATTTCACGCGATCCATCACAGCGCGAAATCGATGGACTGGCTCGCGGGATCGCGGATGCATTTCGTCGAGATCATCCTCCTGCGTTCGATCACCTCGCTGCCGCTTTTCACGCTCGGGTTCAGCCCGTCGGTGATGCAGGCCTATATCGGCTTCGTCTATGTCTGGTCGTCGCTGCTCCACGCCAATGTCGGCGGCGATTTCAACCGGCTGGGGCATTGGGTCGCGACGCCGCGCTTTCACCATTGGCACCACGGGCTGGAGCGCGAGGCGTTCGACGTCAATTTCGCGATCCACTTTCCTTTTCTCGACAAGCTGTTCGGCACCTTTCATCTGCCCAAGGATCGCTGGCCCGAAAATTATGGCATCCCCGAAGATGTACCGCGCAGCTATGGCGGCCAGTTCCTCTATCCGTGGACGCGGACGGGCAAGAAGATCGACGAGGCGCCCGCCGAATAGGGCATCATGCCCGCTTGCCAGCGCACGCGGACGGACATAAGGCGCGGCGCGTGGGGGTTCTTGCCATCTTGCGCCGTCCCGGCATCCTGTTGCTGCTGCCCGTGCTGCTGGCGCTGGCGGCGCGCGTCTTCGTCGCGCCCGGCTGGATGATCGAAAGCGACGCAAAGGGCGCGATCACGGTGCGCGTCTGTTCGGACCCCGCCAATCCCGGCGCGACGCTGACCATCCCCATTGAAAAGGCGGGCGACCACGACAGCGGCAAGGGGCAGCAACATTGTCCGTGGGGCGCGCTCGCGGTCGCGCCGATCGTTCCCGATACGCCCGTGCTCCCCGCCGCGCTCGCCGCGGCCGATCCCGCGCCGGTCGCGATTCCCGCGCTTGGCTATGCGCCCGGGATCGCGTCGCCGCTGCCGCCAAGCACCGGACCACCCGCCTTCGCCTGACCCGGTTTGACGACCGTCCGCGCACCTCGCGCGGCGCGGTTCTGCCTGTGTTCAAGCGAAGGATTTTCCATGAAGAGTCACGTTACCCGTGCGGCGCCGTTACTGGCGCTCGCCATTTCCCTGGCGCCTGCCGCCCATGCCGCGGACGCCGAAGACCAGTCGACGATCATCGTCACCGCGCCGCAGCTTACCGACGCGGCCGAAGCGCGCGCCGCGAGGACGCCCGGCGGCACCGATGTCGTTTCCTATGAAGATTATGCCGACAAATCGATCGTCAGCCTGCGCGACACGCTGGCCTTTTCACCCGGCGTCTATCTCCAGCCGCGCTATGGGCAGGAAGTGCGCCTGTCGATCCGCGGTTCGGGCCTGTCGCGCGGTTTCCACATGCGCGGCATCACTCTGCTCCAGGACGGCGTGCCGATCAATCTCGCCGACGACAATGGCGACTTTCAGGAACTCGAACCGATCTTCTTCGACCATCTCGAAGTCTATCGCGGCGCCAATGCGCTGCGCTTCGGGTCGGGCACGCTGGGCGGCGCGATCAATGGTGTGACGCCGACCGGCCGCACCGCCGAGGGCGTCTATCTGCGCGCCGACGCGGGCAGCTTTTCGATGCTGCGCGGCCTCGTCTCGGCCGGGGTGGCGAGCGATGCGGTCGATGCCTGGGGCGCGGTCAGCGCCGACACGTCCGACGGGGATCGGGATCATGCGAAGCGGCGGAGCTTTCGCTTTCATTCCAATGTTGGCCTGCGGCTCAGCGATACCGTCTCGACGCGCTTTTACGCCAGCTTCAACAATATCAACCAGCAGCTTCCCGGCGCGCTGACCTATGATCAGGCGCTCACGACGCCGAAAATTGCGAACGCGGGCAGTGCGGCGGGCGATCAGCAGCGCGACATCGATTCGCTGCGCCTGCAGAACCGCACGACCTTCGATTTCGGATCGGCGACGCTGGAGGTTGGCGGCTTCATCAACGCCAAATCGCTGTTCCACCCGATCTTTCAGGTGATCGACCAGAAATCGACCGATGTCGGCAGCTTCGCGCGGCTCGACTATGCGGCGGGGCCGGTCGAACTGACGCTGGGCGGCGAAATTCGCCATGGCAGCACCAAGGCGAAGCAGTTCGTCAACATCAGCGGGTCGCGCGGCGCGCTGACCTTCGATGCCGACCAGAAAGCGCAGACGGCGAGCCTCTATGGCGAGGTCCGCGTGCGCCCGGTGCCGCAGCTTTCGCTGATTGCGGGCGGCGTCTATGCCGATGGCTGGCGCAAGCGCCACGTCAATTTTTCGGCCTCTCCGGCGAGCGACGGGCGCGTCGATCTCGACGCCTTTTCGCCGAAATTCGGATTGCTGTTCGAACCATTGAGCCGCATCCAGATTTTTGCCAACTACAGTCGTTCGGCCGAATTCCCCGGTTTCGGCGAGGTGTTCCAGACGATCGGCACCCCGCCGACCAGCGCTGTCGTCTCCGCCATCCGCCCGCAGTGTGCGTGGACGGCCGAGATCGGTACGCGCGGCAGCGTCGGCATCGCGCATTGGGATCTGGCGCTCTACCGTTCGACGCTGACCGGTGAGATGCTGCAATTCTCGACGAACAGCAGCATTCCGGCCGCGACCTTCAACGCCGACCGGACGCTGCATCAGGGGATAGAGGCGGCGCTCGAGCTCAATTTCGCGCCGTGGGTGCGGCTGCGCCAGATCTATACCTACAGCGACTTCCGCTTCCGCGGCGACAGCCAGTTCGGCAACAACCGCCTGCCGGTGGTGCCGAAGCATGTCTATCGCGCCGAGTTGCGGCTGGGGAGCGAGGCGCTGCACGTCGCGCCGAATGTCGAATGGGTACCCGACGGCCCCTTTGCCGATTATCGCAATCTGGTGCGGACGCCGGGCTATTCGCTGATCGGTATCACCGGCGGTGCGCGGATTACCGACGGCATCGACGCGTTCGTCGATGTGCGCAACATCACCGGCAAAAAGGCCATCGGCGATATCAGCGCGACGATCACCGCGGCACCGGCGTCGGCGATCTACTACCCCGTCGAACGCCGTGCCATTTCGGCCGGCCTTCGCGCGCGGTTCTGAGGGGGAGGAGGGGGATGACCGACGTCAGCCGCATGCCGCTCTATCGCACGATCTGGCGTTGGCATTTCTATGCCGGGCTATTCGTCATCCCCTTCATCCTGATCCTGTCGCTGACCGGCGCGGCCTATCTGTTCAAGCCGCAGATCGACCGGTGGGAGGAGCGCGACTGGCGCGGGCTCGCCGCCGCGCAGCCCGTCGATGCCGACGCGCAGGTCGCGGCGGCGCTCGCCGCCTTTCCCGGCGCGGCCTTTCACTCTTATCGCATCCCGGAAGCGCCGGGCGACGCCGCGGTGATCCACCTCGGCCTGCCCGGCGGCACAATGCGCGATGTGGCGGTGTCGCCGCAGGGGCGCGTCATCGGGTCGGCCGATCCCGAGCTGCGCTGGACGGCGTGGCTCGCGCGGTTGCACGGCAAGCTGCTCCTTGGGCTGGGCGGCGGCATTCTGGTCGAACTTGCCGCAAGCTGGGCAATCGTGATGATCCTGACCGGCCTCTATCTCTGGTGGCCGCGCGGGCGGGGACTGGCCGGGGTCGTCTGGCCGCGGCTGCGCCTTGGCGGACGCGCGGCGCTGCGCGATCTGCACGCCGTCACGGGATTCTGGGTTTCGGGCCTCGCGCTCGTTCTCCTCACCACCGCGCTGCCGTGGACCGACATCTGGGCGACGGGCTTTCGCGCCGTGCGCGCCGAGATGGGCTGGGTGTCGGGGGTGCAGGACTGGAAGGGGGGGCTCGATCCGCACGCCGCGCACGACCATGGCGCGATGGCCAAGGCAATGAGCGGGGCGACGCCGGCGCATCGGATGGCGAATGCAAACGATGCGCCGCGGGTCAAGCTCGATCGGATCGTGCTGCGCGCGCAAGCCGAACATATGCCCGCGCCGGCGATCATCCAGCCGCCGGGGGCGCCCAATATGTTCGGGCCGCCCAACGGCAATGTCTGGACGCTGACGACGCAGACGCAGAACCGCCCGCTCGTGCGCAAGGTCAGCTATGATCCGGTGACCGGGATCGAGGTGGGGCGCAGCGGTTTTGCCGACAAGCATGTGATCGACCGCGCCGTCGGCTACGGCATCGCCTGGCACGAAGGGCAGCTATTCGGTGTCGTCAATCAACTCGTCGGCGTCGCAACGGCGCTTGCGATGATCACGCTTGCCGTGTCGGGTTTCCTGATGTGGCGCCGCCGCAAGCCCTATGATGCGATCGGCGCGCCGCCCATGCCGCGCGATCCGGCGCGGCTTAAGGGTGTGGCGGCGATCGTGCTGTGCCTTGCCGCGCTGCTGCCGCTGCTTGCGGCGTCGCTGATCCTGTTGTGGCTCGTCGACCGGTTGATCCTGCCGCGCCTGCCGCGGGTGGCGCGCTGGCTGGGAATGGCTCCGGCGGTGCGGGAGGTTTTTAGAGTATAAGTTCATGGCCACAGCGGGCTTGACCTTCACGGCCATTGCGCCCGAGGGCAGAGAAAAGGTCGTGGCGCGCGTGGGTGACTTTCTAGATAAGCTTGGAGAGGCGCGGGGGCGAAAGCCACAGGATTGCGAAAAGCCGTTATTGCAGACCAACCCCTCGGTCCAGCTTGCGAACTGAAGCAGGCTCGCCGGATTCGCAGCTGCAATGGCATGAATGACTTTGCGAGCCATTCGCGCTTCCCGTCTCGACGAAGCGATGAATAAGCCGTAGCAGCCGGCTCCATCAGTCGACGGCGGCGCGGCACCTACGCCGCCCGCAAACACTGAAGACCATTCCATAACAGGAGGCCGAAAAATTGCAGCATATCAGCACCCATCTTGCTTTCGCAGGACGGCCAGAGCGTCATTCCGTGCTGAGGCAAGCCATCATGGTCGCGGCTCTTGTTGGGTGCACCGTGCCCCCCTCAGCCACGCTTCTGGCAGCCGAAGCGCAGGCAGGTCAGAAAGCGGTCTCGGCCAACCAGGAAGAGTTTCTGAGCAAATTCATGGCCTATTATGTCAAATGGGCGGAGGAAATTGAAGCGCGCGGCCAAGCGACGGGCACTCCTCTCGATCCGGACCAGGTGCGCCTCGCCGCAGAGATCGGCATAAAACATCCCGAAAAAGTGCGCCTCGTTTTCGTCGACGAAATCCCTTTCCCGAGGGAGAATCCCGAGATCAAGCTTGCCGGCGAGACGTTCGGTTTCATCGGTCCGGGCATCGTCAACAACGCCCAGGCCTTTGGATACACAATCTGGGTGCGGAAGGGCTTCACGCTCGACCAGCCGCGCCTCGCACATGAGCTCGTTCATGTGTGGCAGATCGAGCGGAGCACGAGCTTCGCGGCCTATGCGGGCCAATATGTCTCGGAATTGATCCAATATGGCCACGACAAATCCCCACTCGAACTCGAGGCCTATGACGCCAATCGAAGATATGCCGGTTGATCGGCCGGGGAAGGCGTGATCCACAGCCGCCATCGACCGTCCGCCCGATGCAGCGGACTAAGATCGCGGCAGGCAGAGCGTCATCATCGAGAGACAGGCATGTTGCGAACGGCGACGAGATAGGCAATGCAGACCAAGGGGTTGCTGCTTTTGCTAATCGCAAGCGCTTTGGGGAAATGAAAATGACGAAATGGCACCTTGGCCTCGTGGCTCTCGCGGGCGTGTTGGCCGCATCACCAGCCGCCGCGACGATGAGTTGCTACGGGCCGGAATGGCAACGCTTCACCGATCCGCGGCTCGGCGTGACGCTCGACGTCAGCACCGATGTGCATCAAACCTACAGCCTGGGGGCAGAAGATTTCGTCAATGTCGAGGTAACCGAGCGCGCGCGGCCCGGGAAAGAGATCGGCGGCCGCTGCAGCAGCTTCAACTTCGGGGTCGTGGATTTCGGCATTTATGAAATTTCCGACGTCGCCGGCCTTCTGAAGGACCAGGCCGATCAGATCGCCAGCGGCGGCCTCAACAATTTCAAGGTCCTTAAAAACCGTCCCTTGACCTTCCAGGGTCTCCCGGCGCGCGAGGTGATCTTCTCGTTCACCATCGACTATTTCAACACCCCGGCAACCCACCGCTATCTGATCGTGGCGCGAGGAAACAAGCTTTACACATTCAACTGGGTATGGGGCGACGCCGGCGACGTTCCCCCCGATTCAACGCGCATCTACGACTCTATCCGGTTCACGCCCGTTGCAGCTGATCCGAACGCCCGGTCTCGCGCGATGCTGGAGGATACCATCCTCCTCTACTGGCTCCGCAGCGACTATCCTTCCACGATCCACATGTCCGCGTCGCTGCGCCGCATCGCCGATCCCAAACGCGCCGAAGAAAGCAAGATGGTCGCTGGATATGGCTATGTACAAAAGGTCGACTATCTGCGGACGGAGAAGGGGTACCGCGTCTTTCGGGTCGAGCACGGCAAGGCGGTCGTCGATTGGTATACGGCCGACGATGGAAGCCAGATTTCGGCGCTCTACTGGAAAAAAGTCCGTGATCTCTGAAAAGAGCTCGTCGTCACGCCATCGGACGATGGCATGACGAACCCGGCCACCTACGCCATCGTTCCGGATTTCCTCCGTTTCGAGGTCGGCGCGATCGGCCTCGAACTGGGCGGTGCGCATGGCGAGTATGAACGGCTGGAGCGGTGCATGACCGCTCCACTCAGTGCGATCGAGGGCCAGCCGATCACCAGCGCAGCGCAGCATATCGGCGCGCTACAAGGAATGCTGGTCGTCCTCGACGCCCAAGAGGACGGCTCCGACTGGAGCGGCAGCATCCGCCGGAGCGCCTTCGGGACAGGTACCCCCGACGCGCCCGACTATGTGGTTTCGATCGATCTGTCGCCCGCCGCCTTCGACCGGCTGCTCGCGATGATGCAAGCAGGTCGGACGCTCACCGGACTGTCGCTCGATTTCCAGAATATCGATGGTCCGCTGAACGAAGATCCCCTCGACCGCCCGATCCCTTGGGACGACGCCCGATATCCGCACGTCGCCTTGACCAACTTCTTGCTGCGATGGGCTTGAGGTGGCCAGTTTGGAGACTGGCAGATTTCAGTGAAGAATCTAGAACAGCGGACAGTTGCAACGCAATCCCGGTGTCAGAAACAAGGGCTAGATAAAGCTAGGAATGGGCCCGATTTGGCTGGTCTGATCAGGAAGCGCTACCTGGACCTCATCAACATAGCACCAGCCCCAACCTTCGGGCGGATCATATCCCTCGATGATCGGATGGCCCGAACGCTCGAAGTGCGCGCGGGCATGGCGATTTGGCGATTGGTCGCAGCAACCGACATGTCCGCATTCGCGACAGAGCCGCAGATGCACCCATGGGCTGCCAATTTTGAGGCATTCCTCGCAGCCCCGTGCACTCGGTGTAACGTCGTGAACCTGCGACAGGTGAGAACATCCAGACACAGCGAATTCCTTCAGGATTGTGCGAGCAACGAATGAATCTGCGAAACGACCGCCGCGCCCTCGCCGACCGCGGCGGCCACGCGCTTCGTCGATCCGGCACGAACATCGCCAATTGCAAAGACGCCGGCGCGGCTCGTTTCGAGCGATCGGCTGCCGGCACCGCTGACGATAAAGCCGTCCTCATCGGTGGCCACGCAATCGCGTGCCCAGCCGGCATTGGGGTCGGCCCCGATGAACAGGAAAAGGTGTCGCAGCGCGTAACGGCGGGCCTCGCCGTCGGCCGCTCTGCGAAACGTCGCCGCAGCAAGATTTCCGGCCTCATCTCCTTCAAGTGCAGACAATTCTTCGCCGGAATGGATTTCCACATTCGGGAGCGCAGCGATGCGGTCGATCAGATAGCGCGACATGGTCTCCGAAAGATCGCGCCGAACAAACAGGCGAAGCGTACGCACAAAGGGTGCGAGAAATACGATTGCCTGTCCCGCCGAATTGCCGCCGCCGACAAGGGCGATGTCTTCGCCTGCGCACAGCCGTGCCTCGATCGCCGACGCCCAATAGGCGACACCCTTTCCTTCGAAGGCCGCCAGATTGGGGACGTCGGGCCGGCGATATTGCGCGCCAGAGGCAATTACTACCGACCGCGCGCTGACACGGCGTTCCTCCGCGCAGACCAGGGTCAGCGGACCTGCGTCACAGACCAGCCGCTCGACGGCGACCGGGATCGCGATTTCGGCTCCGAACTTGAGCGCCTGATTGAAGGCGCGTCCGGCAAGCGCCTGTCCCGAGATGCCGGTGGGAAAGCCGAGATAATTTTCAATTCTGGCCGAGGCCCCCGCCTGTCCGCCCATGCTGCGCGCATCGAGAACGATAACCGATAACCCCTCCGACGCGGCGTAGACCGCGGTTGCGAGACCTGCGGGGCCCGCACCGACGACCGCGACGTCGTAGAGGTGATCGGGATCGAGGTCCGGGATGATCCCCAGGCAGGCGGCAATCTCTACGCTCGTCGGCCGGCGAAGAAGCGCCCCGCCGGGGCAGACGACGAGGGGAAGCTCGTCAGACGAAACCCCAGCCTGTTCGACCAGCGCGCGTCCCTCGCCATAGACGCGAACATCGAGAACAAGATTGGGCAATCCACTGCGGGTCAGAAACTCCTGTAGCGCGATAATCTCGGCGCTCCCGGGAATACCGATCAGGATCGTGCCGGCGCCTCCTTGTTCGATAAGCCGGACGCGCCGAAGGATCAGCGCCCGCATGATGATTTCGCCGATCTCGGCAGACCCTATCATCAAGGCCCGGAGATGCGCGGGATCGAAAGGGAGCGCTGTACATCCTAGGTCGCCTGCGTGTCCCCCGGCAATCGAAGGACGGCCGGCAAGCTGATTGACCTCTCCGGTGAACTGCCCCGCGCCATGGACGGTGATCGGCGCCGTGCGATCGAGCCCGTCACCGCGCGTCACCTTGATCTCGCCATCGAGAATGAGCCAGGCTGGCGCGCCGCGCTCGCCGATCGCATATACGGTCTCACCGGGCGCAAAGCGATGCTCCGGACCGCTGGCGAAACGCCGCGCAAGCTCGATCTGCGCATGGCTCAGAACGGGAAACATCTGGGGTGCGCGAGTATCGGGGTCGGTCATGATCATCTCCCTGGATGGGTAGGGGCGGCGCCGCGCGCCGCCCCTTCATGCAAAGCTCATTGCGTGATGAAGGCGAGCAGGTCGGGGTTGATGACATCGGCGTGGGTGGTGAGCATGCCGTGCGGGAAGCCCGGGTATATCTTCAGCGTTCCGTTCTGCAACAACTTGACCTGAAGCAGTGCGGCGTCGGTGTAGGGCACCACCTGGTCGTCATCGCCCTGCACCGCCAGCGTCGGCACAGTGATCGCCTTGAGATCCTCGGTCTGGTCGGTTTCGGAGAATGCCTTGATGCCTTCATAATGCGCCAGCGCGCTGCCCATCATGCCCTGCCGCCACCAGTTGCGGATCACCGCATCCGATACGGCGGCATCGGGACGGTTGAAGCCGTAAAAGGGCCCGGCGGCGACATCGACGAAGAAGGCGGCACGATTGGCTGCAAGCGCCTCGCGAAAACCATCGAAAACCTCGATCGGAGTTCCCCCCGGGTTCGCGTCGTTTCGCAGCATCAGCGGCGGAATCGCAGCCACCAGAATGGCCTTGGCGACGCGCCCCTGCGGCTGACCGAACCGCGCCACATAGCGCGCGACCTCGCCGCCGCCGGTCGAGTGCCCGATGTGCACCGTGCCCCGAAGATCGAGATGCTCGACGACAGCCGAGGCGTCCGCCGCATAATGATCGATATCATGGCCGATGTCGGTTTGCGATGACCGGCCATGTCCGCGGCGATCATGGGCGATCACGCGATAGCCATGGGCAAGGAAAAAGAGCATCTGCGCGTCCCAATCATCGGCGGACAGCGGCCAGCCGTGATGGAACATGATCGGCTGAGCGTCTTTCGGACCCCAGTCCTTGTAGAAGATTTCGGTGCCGTCGGGCGTGGTAACAAAAGCCATGATCGTCTCCTGTGAATGCAGCGGACGGCAAGACGTGTCCGTCCGGTGATCGAACCATCGGCGCTGCGGCTCCGCGGCGATATTATACGCAGGTTTCGGGTCGCCCGTTGAAGCCGGCAAACCTAGGTATGATGGCGCCTGCCCGCGCGATCGGGAAACAAGGGGGACATGCCGCTTGGCGGCGGACCGAAAGGATGCCCGATGACCCAGCAACATCAAGTCCCGATCTTTGCGCCGTCCCCTGTCGCGGTCCTGCCGCCCCTGCGGGAACCGAGCCGTGCCGACGAGGCCAATCACCGCATCGCCAACAATCTCCAGTTGCTGAGCGCGCTCATTTCCCTGGACGCCCGTCGGGTAGCCGACCCCGAGATGCGCGATTGGTTCGCCACAGTGCAGCGGCGCATCGGCGCGATCGCCAATGTCCACCGCCAGCTCTATATTGCACCTGACAAGGCCTTCGTGGACCTCGGCGCCTATCTTTGCGAGCTAGCCGAAGAGCTTGATGCGGCGGCAGCCGCTATCGAAGGCGAAAGCCGGATCCGGGTCGAGCCGGCTGCGGTCGATGTCCCCGCCGAAGATGCGACCGCGGTCGGGATCATCGTCTCGGAACTGGTCGGCAACGCCTTCAAATATGCCTATGCCCCGGGCGCGCCGGGTCACGTCAGTATCGCTCTGCGCGCTCTGCCGCACGGCGGCTACTGGCTCGAGGTTTCGGACCGCGGCTGCGGCATGGTGCGCGGCCAGCCGTCTGGAGGCACCGGCATCGGCTCGCAGCTCGTAGCGATAATGGCGCAGCGTCTGCGAGCGGCGCATGGGTGGCACGATAACGCGCCAGGAACGCGGTTCACACTATGCGTCGAACCACGTTGAATTTCGGTCTCGAGCCGCCTTCGCTGTTGCGATTGCGCCCTGGCTCGTCCAGCTTCCCCTGGGGCCGGCTCTCCTCGCCGGGCCAGCTGCGGGAGGCTTTGATGCGCGGGGATGCGGACGCCAGAAGGCTGGGCGCGCAGTTGCACGGCGCGATGGCGGCGACCCTCGCGCTCGTTATTTTTGCCCTCGATATTCTGAGCCCGCTGCAGGGTGCAGTAGCGGTGCTCTATACGACCGTTGTGCTTGTCGCATCGCGCAGTCAGATGCGCGCGCTGATATGGGCGGCCGGGAGCCTGACGATCCTGCTCGCGGTAACGGGCTATTACATCAGCCATTGGGGCGAACCGCTCGATTCGGCGGCGATGCGCCTCGCCGTCAGCCTCGTCGCGATCGGCATCACGACCTTGCTGTGCGTACGACATCAGCTATTGGCCGAAGCGCGCCGGCGCTCGGAAACACGGTATCGCACCATCTTCAACGCTGCCGGTCTGTCGATCTGGGAAAGTGACTGGTCGGCGGCCCACAGCCTTCTGGCCGACGTTGATGAGCCGGAACTCCCCATGATCCAGCGCGCGGCCCGAGCGGCGGTCATACGCGACGCAAATGAAGCGGCGGCGCGCCTATTCGGTTTGCAGGGCCGCGACGCGCTGGTTGGTCAGACGCTCACGCCGCACCACACCCCCGCGGCCGAGGCGACCTTTGGCGATATCGCGCGGGCGCTGACCTCGGGTGATCAGACGATCGAGCAGGAAACCCAGTTCCGAGACGCATCCGGTGAGCCCGTTGACGTCTTGCTGCGTGTTACCATCCCGCCTGGCAGCGATGGCTGGGAACGGGTTCTTGTGATGGCGCTCGATATTACCGAACGCAAACGCGCGCAGGCGCGGCTTGCGCAGTCACAAGCCGAGTTGACCCATGTCTCGCGTCTCACCACGCTCGGCCAGCTTGCCGCCTCCATCGCGCACGAGGTCAACCAGCCGCTGTCGGCGGTCGTGACCTATGCCAAGTCGGGCAAGAGATGGCTCGCGCGCGAGGCGCCGGATGCCGCCGAGGTGTCCGACTGTCTCGATCATATTGCCGCCAACGGCACACGCGCCGCCGATGTGATCGCGCGAATCCGCGATGTCGCGCGCAAGGCCGACCCGCGCCGGGAGGCCATAGCGCTTGCGCCGCTGATCGAGGAAACGGTCGCCCTGTTGCAGCGCGACCTGCAAACGCATGGGGTCGCCATCAAGCTGACTGTTGCCGCCGATCTTCCTCGCGTGGCGGGCGACCGGGTCCAGATCCAGCAGGTGCTGATGAACCTGATGCTGAATGCGGAGCAGGCCATGAGCGAGGTTCCGGTCGAGCGTCGAACACTGGACCTCAAAGCGCGCCGCGATGGCGACGCGGTGAGGATCGACGTCTGCGATGCGGGCACGGGTATCGCGGCCGATCCGGAAAGCCTTTTTGCGCCTTTCTTTACCACCAAGACGACTGGCCTCGGCATGGGCCTTTCGATCTGTCGCTCGATTATCGAGCAGCATGGCGGCACGATCGGTGCCGCGAACAATGGCGATCGCGGCGCGACATTCTGGTTTCGTCTGCCGATCGCGCCCGAGGGAGCCGAAGCGATATGAGCAATGCGGCACGCGTTCATGTTATCGACGACGATGCCGAGGTGCGCGGCGCCTTGGGGAGCCTTTTGCGCTCTGCCGGCCATGACGTTGCGCTTCATGAGGAAACGGAGGATTTCCTCGCGTCCGGGCAACCCGACACGGCCTGCTGCCTGGTCCTCGACATCCGGCTCCGCGGCGAAAGCGGTCTCGATTTCCAGGAGCGATTGGCCAAGCAGGGAATCCAGATACCCGTCATCCTGATGACGGGACATGGCGATATTCCGATGACGGTGCGGGGAATGAAGGCAGGCGCGGTCGATTTCCTCCCCAAACCGTTCAGCGATGATCAGATGCTGACGGCGGTCGCGGCGGCGATCGAAGCCAGCCGGACGCAGCGCGCCGAAGCCGCCAAAGCTATTGCCGTGAAAGAGGCCCATGACAGGCTCACCCCGCGCGAGCGCGAGGTCATGGCGCTGGTCGTTACGGGCCTGATGAACAAGCAGGTCGCAGCGCGATTGAATCTGTCCGAGATCACGGTCAAGATCCACCGCGGCAATGTGATGCGCAAGATGGCGGCGCAGTCGCTCGCCGACCTCGTCCGCATGGCCGAACAGCTCGGCGTGCGCGACGACAGCATCCACCGGTTTAACATCTGAGTATGATGGAAAAACGGCGTGGGCGGGCGCATTCAGAAAGTCCCCCGTGCCCCGTGCCGCTATTTCACTGGAATTGCTTTCGTGTCTTCTTCCCCCATCATAGCCATTGTCGACGACGATCCCGATGTCCGTGGCAGCCTCGACAGTCTGCTCCGCTCGGCCGGCATGACGCCGCGCTGCTATGCGGGTGGCGAAGAGATGCTGGCGAGCGGCGGGCATGAGGAGCTCGCCTGCATCGTGACCGATCTGCACATGCCCGGGATGACAGGATTGGAGTTGCAGGCCCAAATGGGCGCGCGCGGCTGGCGGACGCCCTTCATTCTCGTGACCGCCTATCCAACCGACGCCGCCCGCGACCAGGCGACGAGGGCAGGCGCTTGCGGATTCCTGACCAAGCCGGTCGACCCCGATCGCCTGCTCGACGCGATCGAAGACGCGATCAGATGGAGGGGCGCCGAAGCCGCGACGACGCCGAAGCTTTAACAAGGGAGATTTTTTGTCGCCGAGCGGCGCGTCAATCCGGACGCGGAAGGCGGCACTGGGGGCCTTGCGGAACCCCGTGATCGCGCGCTTCCTCGCCACATCGGCAGGATCGTCCGCAACAGGAAATATGCGATATCGCTCGCACCCGCCGCCGCATCGCAAGCGCGCAAGCCGCTGATCGCCGCGCCGTTGGTAATTCCGGCAGCCGGTGATCAACAAGATGAGACCGACAGCAACCGGGAGCATGTGTCTGTCAGGTTTCTCGATTGGAGGATGCGGCGACCCGCCGGGGGAGAGCGGGAGGCAGGCGGGTCGCCGCGGCCGAAGTCCTCAGAGGATCTTCGGCGATCGGCAGCTCTCGTAAAGGAACCAGCTTCGCCGTTCGGTCTCGTCGATCCACACTTCGAGCAGGCTCGCGGTGGCGACGTCGGCATATTCGTCGCATAGCTCATGAACGCGGCGCATCTCCGCCACGAGCTGCTTGTTGTCGCCGTGCAGTTCGGCGAGCATGTCCTTGGGATCGACGTAGGCGGCGTTATTGTCGAGGATCCGCTGGCGGCCAGCGATGTCGGAGATCGAGCGGATCGTCGTGCCGCCGATCTTGCGCGCGCGTTCGGCGATCATGTCGGTCATCGCGAAAATCTGATCGCCCTGCTCATCGAGCAGGAGATGATAGTCGCGGAAATTCGGCCCGCTCATATGCCAGTGAAAATTCTTGGTCTTAAGATAGAGCGCGAAGACGTCGGCAAGCAGACCCGCAAGACCCGCCGAAATATCGCGGGTAGCATCGGTGCCGAGATCTGTGGGTGTGCCGAGAAAGCGCTCGGCTAGCGAGACGCGCTGGTGTTGATCCGCCATCTTGATTCTCCTGGTCGGGGCGGCCCTATGCCGTCCGGCGGAGGTTTAGATACAGGCGAAAAGGCCTCATCCAATCCAAACAAAGGTTTGCATATCTTCGTATGATTGGCGGTTCGTCCGCCCCTGCCTAGCCTCCGCAGCAATCCGGAGAGCGACCCTCGCCTCTCCCTCATCGCGAAAGCATTCTACCATGACCGCACCCAACCATGTCCGGCCGATCATGTTCCGCGAAGATGACCAAACCTGCTGATCAGGAGATCCCCATGACCAACGATCTTCGCCCATCGATGGATAATGCGCTGACCTTTTCGATGGCCGCTGCCGCCGGAATCGCGGTTGCCAACATCTATTACAACCAGCCGATGCTTGCGATAATGGAGCGCGATCTGCCCGGACCGGTTACGGCACTCGTCCCGACCGCGACCCAGCTTGGTTATGCCGCCGGCCTCTTCCTGCTCGTACCGCTCGGCGACCTTGTCGAGCGCAGGCGGCTTATCGCCACGCAGTTTGGAGCCCTGGCTCTCGCGCTCGCCGCCGCCGCAATCGCACCGGGAGCAGCCATGCTCGTCCTCGCATCGCTGCTTCTCGGCGCGGCGGCGACGGTCGCCCAGCAAATCGTACCCTTTGCTGCACATCTCGCTCCGCCAGAGCGGCGCGGAGCGATCATCGGCCGGGTCATGGCGGGCCTTCTTTGCGGCATCCTGCTCAGCCGGACCATTGCCGGCTTCATCGTCTCGACTGCGGGCTGGCGAGCCATGTTCTGGATTGCTGCGCCCGTCGCCTTGCTGAGCGGCGCCTGGATGGCCCGCAAACTGCCCATAAGCAGGCCCGAGACCAGCCTGACCTATGGTTCGCTGATGCGCTCGCTGATCCATCTGTGGAACGAATTTCCGGCCTTGCGACTCGCCGCCGTGACGCAGGCGCTCGTATTCGGATCGTTCACTGTTTTCTGGACGATCCTGGCCTTTCGTCTTGAAGAGCCGCGCTTCGGGCTTGGTGCCGATGTCGCTGGCCTATTCGGTATTGTCGGCGCCGTCGGTATACTGGCAGCGCCGCTCGCCGGGCGCATCGCCGACCGGCAGGGACCGCACCGGATGATTTTGACAGGCACAGCGCTGACATTCGCTTCCTGGGCGATCTTCGGTCTCTGGACCTCGCTGGCAGGGCTGATCGTCGGGGTGATCCTTCTCGATTTCGCGGTGCAAGTTTCGCTCGTTTCCAACCAGCACCTCGTTTACGCGCTCCGCCCCGATGCCCGGGCACGTCTCAACACCATCTTCATGGGCACCATGTTTCTTGGCGGCGCGGCCGGTTCAGCTGCTGCTGCCCCCGCCTGGCTCGCCTTCGGATGGCCAGGGACCGTGGCAATCGGGCTGGCGCTCGCCGGCGCTGCAACATTTCTGCAGTCGCTGTCTTGGAGGCTTACGCGGTCGTGCTGATGGTGGCCGATTTCGGACTGACCGGTTTCACTCAGAAGTCTGCAAAAGCGGACTTATGCAATTATGCTCTGGCTTCCTCTAACGAGATTTGCGCGCGCTAATTGAAGCGCATGGGACGATCGTCCGATGTCCCCCTGTAATCCTTTCTCACCGGCTGCTATGATTGCTGGCAGGCTGGGAAAGGCATTCAGCCTTGACTTCATTATTAAATCGTGCGGATTGTTGCGTAATACTTCCCCGCGCTAAAGCATAGGCAAAAGTTACGTGCAGGATTGGTTTTAAACAAGAAAGGGAGAGCGCCCATGGCACTTAAGCCAGGACCCAAGCCGATAGCAAAATCAACAGGGAAACCCGATCAGCGTCGCCGTGACAACAAATCCACACCAGGTAACACACCGTCCCTCAAACCCAGCAAATCTAGCAAGCCCCCCAAAAAGAAATGAAAGAGCCGCCGATCGCCGTGCATGGGAATGACCGGTTTCGCTGAAACTGGTGATTCTTGGTCAGCGAATACGGGGTCGACGATGACCGCGGATGGCCGTTCCGGACTGACAGCTACCCGGAACGCAGCATGAAAAAGCGGTCATAAAAATGGGCGACTTGTTGAGCCGCCCAAGTTTGGATTAGCGAGCTGAAGTCAGTTTCCTGGTCCCAGTAGATATGAACCTTCCCAGCAGGCAGTATCTCACGTGTCCGCCAAACCGTTCCGCGTTAGGATCTTGCCGGTTCCCCGTTTGCCGCAGCTATCGCATTTTTTTACTTGTGCTTGGTCGGATCGACCAAACGATAACCCATCCCAGGCTTGGGCGTCGGCGGAAGCGGCTCGCCGCGAACGACAGTTCGCTCCGCGCCGGTAGCACCGCCCCGAGGACCAAGGATGCCATATTGTCCGGACCGCGGAGCGGTCTGGCCAGGTTTGAAAGTCTTGCTCATCACATCACCTCCTTTCCGCGTGCAGCGCAAGATATTGGGTCTTTCGCATCCACAGATCGCAACATGCGCGATTTCTTACGCGGCGCAAGGTGATTGGGTGCCGGAGAACAAAATTGGTACGCCGTGTGGCTGATTTGCCACATGTTGAGCCGGAGATCGCGTGTTGCCTGGTTTGAGACAATCCGGGTTCGGCACGTTGAGCGCCAAAGCTGATGATGTAGACGCTCAGTCAGCGCCAAGGCCTGCGTCCGCCTTCAATTCTCGCGTTTGCAACCCGCCCGATGAGCGCGCAATCAAGGTGGCGGGCGCCGCGAAAGATTCGTCATATTTTATGCGTCGGCCGCCGGTTTTGGCTTGGCGGTCGGCTTTTGGACCTTCGGGGCAGACATGGCCACCTCGCCGTCCTTCACGGCCCTCGGGGACGTTTCAGGGTTCCACTTTCGGTATGCGTCGAAATCGAATTCGGTTGCCGAAACGATATTGTCCTGCCTGAGCGAGATAACAATTTCGGCGTCTACTTCACTGTACATGGTCGTGAAGGTGACTTTCAGCGTGTCCTTATGGCGATAACCGCTCATCAGCGGAATGAGGAGAATGTCCTGGTCCATGCCGCCGGTCGCCGACGGTTCGCCGAGATCGATCACGCGGCCAACATAGACTTTGCGGTCTTCCATCATCAGCATCACATTCTTGTCCTTGGCGAGGGACAGACTGAAGAGGAGATTGTCGAGCGGGCTGTCCTCGAGGATTTCGGCGATAACATAGACTTTGGTGTCCCATTTCCGGAAACGGAGCCAAAGTCGAAAATGCGCCCACAGTTTGAGGACGTAGGCCGCGACGAAAGTGAGGAAACTCAATTCGATGAACCAGGCCATCTTGCTAGATTCGCTACCTTCTGCAGCGCCCACCATCGTCATCTGCGCGGTGAGCCAGGTCAGCAGTTCCCAAGAGAAGAGCCGGTGACATATATTCACGTTATCGGGCAGCCAATAATGCAAGGCGAGCGCGGCAAGGCTGGCGAGGAAGAAACATTTGAGACCGAGCTCGGCGCTCTTGAGGTAGAGATACTGGCCTTCGTAGCGATGAAGGCGGTATGAGTGGACGGGATGGATGTGGCACGCAACAAAGCCGGCGACGAGCACCGGAAAGATCAGCAGGAAGAACATGCCCTCGAATCCCTGTCAGGGCTTAACGACCATCCTAGCCTTGTCGCGTGCCTGCTTGAACTCGTCAGTCTTGCGGACTTCCTTCGCATCGATTTTCACTGTGCCGCGTCCAACGACGCGCACCGACGGGTAGCTGTTATCAACGAGAGTCTTGAGCTTTTTGTCGCGCTCACTGGGAGCGAAACCGAGCTTCACGAAAAAACTCATCACCATCTCCACAAGCGGTCGATCATGATCCGAATCTAGGGCCAGATTGAAAAAAAGCAATCCCGCCGCCCTAGTAGTCGCCCGCTGTTTCGAGCTCCGACACCGCGCCAATGACCCGGCTCGACGCGTCTTCGACATCTCTGGTTACGTCGCGCCAGCTGCCGGATCCGAACCGCGACACTTCGCTGCTCAGATCATCGGCGGCAGCGCCCCCCCCCCCCGGTCTTCTGGGCGACGATAAGTACCGCCGTGCGTCGGGAGATCGTTCATCGGCCGAACCGCGCCATAAGGTTTGTCCACCACGGTTTCCGCGTACTTGGCTTCTGAACTTCGGATATTTTCGCCATGACGCCCGGCAGCCTCAACGCGTCCCCACGACCGTAGCGTTGCACGCAGTCGGAGCACTCCTCCTCTCGGCGCGGCACGACTTTCATCGTCTTGCGGGATAGAAAATGCATATGCTCGTATCGCCAGTCGCCGACAGTCTCGCGGAGGCCGAGATAGTCGAACAAAAAGTCGTTGATGCCCTGCGCGGCGGCAATTGCATTCATCGTGATGACGCTCGGGTTCGGCTCATGCGTACCGTAAGCCTGCGCCTTTCGCTCCTCGTCACTCTTCGACTCGAGCGCAAGCACCCCAGACGGGATAAACCCGTTGCACCAGAGGCAGCCTTCGCCGGGGCGGACCGCGCGCACTGCGCTCATGGCATCGACAAGCGCACCGCGATCATCGGTTGCGATCTTGGCGCCGAGCTGGACCGCCGGTACGAAATATTGGTGCGAGACGGCGTTGACGAGCAGGCGGGCACGCATCGAGTCCGCGCAAAGGAATATATAGTCGCAGCTTTTCAGCGCGGCCGCCGCATCGGCGTCGAGGACATCGACCGGATATTCGGCGATCTTCACGCCCGGATTGGCAGCGCGGATGAGGCGCGCAGCGATCGCGGTCTTGCGGCGACGCGCAGCCACGTCCGCTGCCGTGGCGCCGACGACGCGCGAGAGATTAGTGTCTTCGATTTCATCCGGATCGATGAGGATCAGCTCGCCTATGCCAAGCCGCGCCGCATATTCGGCAACGAGCGAACCGACCCCGCCCAACCCGACGATCGCGACCTTCGCGCGTGCCAAAATGTCCTGTCCCGTCTTGCCGAACATGCGAACCTGCCGGTCGTAGGCGCTGCCGGGTGCCGCAGCGCTGCACGGCCTTGCGGTGAGCCGACTGATTGTCTGACCGATGATACGATATTCGCCGAGCTTTGCGCGCGTGCCGTCGGGCAGCCAGATGTCGGCCTCGACAGAGCGCCGACCATATACTAGCGCGCCGACGGGGACGCCCTTCCCGATATCGCGCAAGGCCGGATATCCGCGTTCGTGGGATTCGACATCGATCGGGCTGAAATCCACCCATTCGTCGCAATCATGGTTGTGGACCGCGAGATAGGCGAGCCGCTCGTCGCGGCAGCGCGTGATATGCGTATGGATGAAGGAGGGTTTGAGGGCGCGATAGCCATATTGACCGCCGACATAATCGACGCCGACTTTGGCCGTAGCGATGTCGCGCACGAGCAGCCGGAGGCGTCCGCCGACGTCGACGATGCCGGCGCGCAGGATTGCGCCATATTCGTCCCGGTCCCCCGGATAGAGATGCGCCATGAGCGCCCGATGATCCGCCTCGCCGATCCAGACGTCGCAAGTCTTGGTCATGGCAGCGTCTCCATAAAATGCAGGATCTTGAGGAATTTCGAGAGCGCGGTCTGCCGCGCGAGATGCATCTGATTATTCATCCGCGACACCTGGAGCGCGGGACGGCCTTCGAAGCTATGGCCGCCCGTGACCGGCACCTCGAAGGCCCGTCCATCGGTGCGGGCGACATCGCCGCCGACGAAGACGGGATAGATGTCGGCATTGGGATAGAGCGCGGAGATATGACCGCCCATCCAGGTGATGCGCGGAACATAGCGGTCCCCGAGATCGACCGTCTCGATGATGACCCGCGCTCCACCCTGGCCATCCTCGGCAACCGTGACGGCCGAAGACGGAAAGGCCCGCTTCAATTCTTCGATCGCTTGGAGGACATCCTGGTTCACGGCCCGCTCCTTCAGCTATTGTCGTCAGCGGCGATGGCGGTGAAGCTCATATGGTTGTGGAGCTTCACTTCCTCGGTGTCGCCGATCACCTTGCTCGTGCCGTTCGGCAGTTCGAGCTGCAGGACGAAGTTCGGCTGGATCTGGACACCCTGTTCGATCGCCGCCGCCTTGATCTCGGCGCCGTTCATTTCCTTTTCCGGAACCGTGATTTCGTTGCCGTTAACCTCGATCTTGATCTTCTTGGGCTTCGGATCCTTATCGGGTTTGTCCGGTTTGTCCGGCTTATCGGGACTTGCCATCACCTTTCTCCTTTGGCATGCAGTTGCTGATGAGCAATTATAGGAATTGCCACTTCGAATTGCAATTGCTTTTTAGCAATCTGGAAGGAAAAACGCATGCGCCCCGTCGCCGAATTTGATTTCTCTTCTTATTTCAAATCCTTGGCTGCCACCGTCACCGGGCGCGGCACCAATTGGAAAAGCGTCAGCGAAGCAACCGGCGTCTCGCAGACCACGCTTTCGCGCATGGCGCGCGGACGCCAGCCCGACGCCGAAAGCTTGGCAAAGCTCTCGGCATGGGCGGGACTGAACCCCGTCGACTATGTTTCAGGGGAAAAAAAGCGCACTGAATCGCTGGCGCTGATGGGCAAGCTGCTACGCGAAGACCCCAACCTTGACAGCGTCTCGGCCGACGCGCTCGAAGCGATCATTGAGACTGCCTATAGCCGACTGCGCCGCGACGCGGCGACCGACGGTACCGCCGATTAATCTTTGCCGGGTTTCGGCCGGTTGGCCGCGGCGCCCGATACGCGAAGTTGCGAGGCGAGCTTGCTGCTCTCGCGAATGTCGCTGGTGATGCGCGGCATCGCCTTACGGAGATTGTCACCATAAGAGCGCGCCGCGTCGGCGCCGGACCGGCGTGTTTCTTTGTCCTTGAGATAGGATTTCAGTGCATCGTCCATGGTGTGCCTGCCCCTGTTTCAATTTTCAGCCTGTGACAAGTCGCAATCGAACGTCATTTCCGAACCTGACGCAGATTCAGCTCCATCCGTCCCAGCGGTGTATTCGGCGCGCGGTCGAGCTTCAGAGCGGTGAAATCCAAGTCGGGATTACTGCGATCGAACATCAACGCGGTTTCGTGGTCGTGTGCAAGCCAAATCGGCACCGGATCGCGCGGGCTCGCTGTTGCATCGAGGATTGCCCGGGCGGCGATATGGCCGTTTTTCCATTGCTCATCCGACGCATATTCGACGACCCAAACGAACTGCGCGGTGTCGAGCCGCATAAGGATATTGACCAGCTCGGTACCCAGCTCCGACTGGCGCCGCGCGAAATCGCGCAGCCGCGACACGGTCGTCACGAAGTAGCGGCGGAGCATCACGTCGGGAGCTGGCATGCCCTTGAGCTCCGCGGCGAGGAGCGGATACAGGACGTCCTCGGTGTAGGTGTCGACCGCAACGGCGGGATAAAAGATCTTCTCGGGCAATGCGACGATGAACGCGAAAAAATCCATCGCTACATAGGGAGGCGCCGGCACGGTCGACAGCGGACTCGCGACCGGATCGACCGGGATGCAGCCGTACGGCAGGAGGTTGTCGTCGACCGCTAGGACCGACTCTATCTGTTCCCAGGCATGCGAGATCAGATAAGGCGGCGGCTTCGGCGGCATCGTCCAGGAATAGCCCGCGGCGACGACGGCATGGCCCTCGCCCTTGATATCGAGCGCGATGAACAGCGGAAAGCCCGATTCCAGATAGGCGAGCATCTGGGCGTAGAAGCGGTCGTCGGTTTTCTTCGTTTTCGCAACGATCAGCGGAAAGGTTCCCGCCGCCTGAAACACGCGCTCGGCTTCGCCGATATCGAGGCCGAGCCCCGGCGTGACTCCGCCCGGATCGAACTGCGATGCCATCATCGTAATGTCGTGGAGCAGCAGCTCGCGATGCTGCGGAAAGCGCTCGCTGTAGTGGCGGAGGATCGACCAGCAGCAGACATGCGCGCAGACGCTGATGTCGATATGCTGCGCCATCGACGGAAAGCCCCAGACGGTCAGCGTGTGGCCGAGGAGATGCACCTTATGCTTGGCCTGGATCGCCGTGCCGCGCGCGCCTTGGCGAATGTCCGGGGAGAGGATCGACCGCCCGATTGTGGCGACCAGCGTCGGGCGCAGGACGATGAAGCCGTAATATTGGCCCTCGTTCACCTTCCCTTGTGCCGACTTGATGTCCGTCGTAGCCGGATCGAAGCTGATCCCTTCGGCAAAGAAATGCAGCCGGACGCAGTCGTCACGATAGACCCGCCCCTTCTTCGCATAATGTTTGTAGAAGGTGCTACGATAATCCTTGTCGAGATATCCGGTTTCTACAAGTATACCACGAACCGCGGGTCGGATGCTCGACTTGAGGTCAGCAACCACATCGGCAGGGGCGTATTCGCTGTCGATTAGCTTGGTCAGCGCATCGAAGTCCGATGGCTGGGCGATATGGACCCACAGATAGTCGCTCATTGTTCCCGCCCCCGCGACTCTTTGCAGTTACATTAGCCTGCTCGAGGTTATCTTCAATGTATTGCTTCCCACAGCTGGCGGCATTTCAGTTCCATATCGGATCGATTTATCGGGCGAGTTTTCGAGCACCTCGGCTAGCCCGACGAGAATTGTAAACGCTATCGCCATCTCATGGGCTGTGAATGCTTAAAGGAAGAGGGATCAGTGCCACGAAGCGAATGTCCGCTCTTCGATGCAGGCTATTCGTGGTTGGAACGGCCGACATCAGGCGCGAACCGGACGTGTCACCGAGCAGCAACCAGATTGAGACGATCAGGATGCCGGCTTGGCTGCGCGGTCCTTGTTCCGCTTGTCGGCAACGAAGCTGTGGCCGCCTTCGCCCTTGACGATCTCGAATAGGCCGGTGGCCTCAAACAACGCCGGAAAATTCTTGGCCCCGTAGTTTCTTGGATCGATCGGCGCCTGCCGTTTGACCGCGCTCCCTGCCGCCGACATCGATGCCCATCCGTCGTCACGCGCTGATGCCTCAACGGCACCGCGCAGGATCGTCACCAGCTTGGTGTCCTGCGCAAGTTTCTTGTTGGTGGCCTTTGCGGGCGGCGTAGCAGCCTTTGCCGAATCCTTGGCCTTTGGCGGCTTCGATTCGGGTGGCCCGGACGGTGCCGCAGGTGTATCGACGCCATCGAGATTATCGAGATAGAGGAATGTCGTGCAGGCATTGACGAACGGACTGGGCGTTTTCCGTTCACCGAAGCCGTAGACTTCATGACCATTGGCGCGAAGCTGCATGACGAGCGGCGTGAAGTCGGCATCGCTCGAAGCGAGGCAAAAGGCGTCGAGCTTTTGGGTGTAGAGAAGCTCCATCGCATCGATCACCAGCGCGATGTCGGTGGCATTTTTCCCCGTGGAATAGTTGAACTGCTGGATCGGACGGATCGCGAAATCGTGGAGCTTGTCTTTCCAGCCCTTCAGACTATCGCTTGCCCAGTTGCCGTACGCGCGGCGGATGTTCGCCGTCCCATATTTGGAAAGCTCGGCCAGCATCGCTGCGATCTTGGCGTGTGAGACATTGTCGGCATCGATCAGCAATGCGATCTTGCGGTCCGCAATCGCCCGCGCGCGATCATTGCTTTCGGACGCCTCCGTCATGTGGGTACACCCTCTTCCAAAGCTGCAATCCGCTCCGAGCAAACCGCGTGAACCGCACGACCGAGTTCCTCGACGCAGCCGCCGAGCCATGTCAGCTCCTCTTCGGTGATGCGGTAATGCTTCGAATAGCGGGCCTTCACATAGGCCTCCTTCAGCTTTTCGAAGCGAGACCGATCCGATTTTAGTTCGCGCGGCCAAGCGTCGACGAGGCGCATATCAATGCGCTCAGCCTGCGTGCGCAGGAAGGCAAGATTGTGGACGTGCGGCGTGTAGAAGGTGCAAACCAAGAGTACGCAGTGGTAAAGGCGTTCCGCCGCTTGGTGCATCAGAAATGCGGCCAGCTTCGTTTTCCCGTTGGCGATGGCATCGTTCGCGCTGCCGTGAAAATCAGAAGCGGTAGGAAACCATTCGTCGAAATACTCCCGCGCCATCGCCAGCGCCTGCTCGGGCGTCTTCGGTTTGGGAGTGTGAAGCGGTTTGTTGTCGTATTCGTAGAGCGCGATGCCGTCGCGCGCGACGTCCATGAAAAAATAGCGGCCGTGGGCCAGCCCGTCGTTCACCTCCTGCAGGGTGTGAACGATGAAGTTGACGGGCGTCTTGAGCGTCTTGTCGATCGCGAGTTCGCGAATCAGCCGGTCTTCGAGCTTGCCCCAGAAATCGACCTTCTCGGTTAGCCGCTTGTCGTTGACGATGATGAGAAGGTCGAAGTCCGAGCGATAGCCCTTGGCCGTATGAGGCTCATCGACCCAGCCGCCGCGCGCATAGCTGCCATAGAGGATGATCTTGTCGATCCGCCCCTTCTTCTTCCAGCTCATCGTGCCGAGCGCCAATGCATCCTCGAACTCTTCGAAGATGATCGCCTTCACGCGCTCCAGCTCGCGCTGCTTGTTGGCTGGAAGATGGTCGAGGTCGGTTTTCATCGCTGGCGGCACCCTGTCGGTGCGGCGGCTGCTTGGCAAGGTCGAAGCGGCGATACCGCCGCCAGAATTGCCACCACCTGCGGTTCTTTCTGTGGACCGGCTGGGCAATGACCCGCAAGCTGCGGATCATCGCTTCCTCGACCTCAGTAATGCTGACGCCATGGCGCTCGGCAAGCTGGCGGAACGCTGAACCCCCGACCGGCAAACGGCCCGGCATCCCCCACAGGTGCCGGGCCGCGCGCTGGCGGGACGTGCTGCGACCCGTTCAGCCCGCCGCGACCGCATGCGGTTCGCTGGTCCCCGGCACGGCGCCGGGGATGACCGCATGCATATCCTTGTTCTCGGGAAAGATCGGCCACAAAAGCTGCTGGCCCAGCGTGGCCGGCGGCAGATTTTCGACGCCATAGCTTTGCGGATAGCTGCGCGTGATCTTTGCGGTGCCGAACAGCACGTCCCAGAAAAACAGAAGATTGCCGAAATTGCCCTTGTAGTTGACCGCCGGATCGTCGGCGTGGCGGCCGTGATGCGCATGATGCGTCGCGGGGGTGCTGATCGTGCGTTCGACGACCCACATCACCGGCGCGAGCGCCCGGATGCGATAGAGCGGCGCATCCCAGGCGACGTCGCTGTGCGCGCCGATGATCACCGCCATCTTCACGATGAGATAGAAGGCGTAGAACCAGCCGAGCCCGAGGTAGACGAGCACCCCGGCAAACCAGATGCTCGGCATCATCGCATAATAGATGATGTTGTTCCGGTAGACGAGCCGGACGCTCATATAGCGGGCATTATGGTGCGCGCGGTGCAGGTTGTAGAGCCAAGCGGTGCTGTGCGACGCGCGGTGCCACCAATATTGCATCATGTCTTCGAAGACGAGGAACAGTGCGAGCGCGGCGTACCAGGGGGCGTGCGCCAGCGCGCCTTCATATTGCGGAAGCCAAGCGTGGCCGAGCGCGCCCACGATCAGCAGGATTGCGGGCTGGGTCGCGATGAGCAGCGTGAAGGTGCTGACGATTTCGATGATGCCGTCGTGGCGCGACTGTTCGGACTTGGCGAACAGGCGCGTGCGGATCAGCTCGAGCAGGCAGAAGCCGACATAGATTGCAACGACGATCAGGCTCGACTGGGCCGAGGTAAGCTGCATCCCGATTCTCCCGCTATGGCCTCGTGCCACTTGTCTTTCGCGGCGTGGTGGCACAGAAACCCACTCGACAATGCAAAGAAGTTATCAATTGGCTCTGGCCGAGCGAACGCGCCTGTCGGGCGCCGAACGCGACCGGCTGCTCGCGATGACGTCGCCGCGATCCTTTGCGGATGGTCAGTTCGTTCAGCATCAGGGCGATCCTGGCGATGCCTTCTGGGCCGTGATCGAGGGGCATGTACTCGTCGGACGTTATGCGGAGGATGGCGCGTTCACCGCCTTTGCCGTGCTGGGGCCGGGCGATATCTTCGGCGAGCTGGCCTTCTTCACCGGGCTCGAACGCCAGGTCGACGCGATTGCCAGCGGTCCGGCGCGGCTGGTTGCCATCGACCGCCCGGTGCTCCGCGCGCTGATGACCGCCGACATCGGCTGGGCCGAACTGCTGCTGCGCAGCCTGGGCCGTCAGCTTGCGGTGTCGCTCGACATCATCGATGCCGAACGGCGGCTGCCCGTCGCCGAACGGCTGGCGCGGCTGCTCGCGGCGATGGCCGCCGACGCCGCCGACGGGATGACGGTGCGCGCGACGCAGCAACAGCTCGCCGATCTGCTCGGCGTCTCGCGCGTCACACTCGGCGCCGCGCTGCGCGATCTGTCGGTGCGCGGAACGATCGAGCGCGGCTATCGCCATGTTCGCGTCCTGCCGCCGCTTTCGCGCCCGGCCTAGCATGGCTATGGTCGCCGCCATGACGATCCTCCGGCGCCTGCTCCTCCTCCTTGTGCTGACCACCTTGGCGCCCATGGCGGCAGCGGCCGAGCGCGGGCCGCTGATCCTTGCGGCGGCCAGCCTTCAGGAATCGCTGACCGACGCCGCCGACGCCTGGGCGGCGCAGGGGCATGCGCGCCCCGTCCTGTCCTTCGCGGGATCGTCGGCGCTCGCGCGGCAGATCATGGCGGGGGCGCCCGCCGACCTGTTCATCTCCGCCGACGAGCCCTGGATGGACGCGGTCGCCAAGGCGGGACTGCTGCGTCCCGGCACGCGCGCCAATCTGGTCGGCAACCGGCTCGTGCTGATCGCCCCCAAGGCGAGCAGGCTGCGCCTTGCCCCCGCGCGCGGCTTCGCGCTGGCGCGCGCGCTCGGCGGCGGGCGGCTGGCGGTTGCCGATCCGAACGCGGTGCCCGCGGGCAAATATGCCAAGGCGGCACTGACCGCTCTCGGCGTGTGGGGCGATGTGGCGAACAAGCTTGCCCCGGCCGAGAACGTCCGCGCCGCGCTGGCGCTCGTCGAACGCGGCGCCGCGCCGCTCGGCATCGTCTACGCCACCGATGCGCAGGCGTCGCAGGCGGTGCGCGTCGTCGGGACCTTTCCGGCCGCCAGCCATCCGCCGATCCGTTATCCGCTGGCGCTGCTCAAGACGTCGCGCAGCGGCGAGGCGGCGGCGTTCCGCGCGTTCCTGCTATCGCGGCAGGCGCGCGCGATCTTTGCGCGCCACGGCTTTACGGCGCCCTGATGCTGTCGGCCGAGGAGTGGGGGATTGTTGCGCTGTCGCTCAAGGTCGGCGGGGTCGCGGTGCTCGCGACGCTGCCGCTTGCCTTCGCGCTCGCCTGGGTGCTCGCGCGCTATCGCTTTCCGGGGCGGCTGCTGCTCGACGCGTTGGTCCATCTCCCGCTCGTCCTGCCGCCAGTCGTCACCGGCTGGCTGCTGCTTGTCGCCTTCGGCCCGCTCGGCCCGATCGGCAGCCGGTTGCAGGAGTGGCTCGGCGTCACGCTGATGTTCCGTTGGACCGGCGCAGCGCTGGCCGCCGCGATCATGGCGCTCCCGCTGATGGTACGCGCGATGCGCCTGTCGATCGAGGGGGTCGACCGGCGGCTCGAAGGCGCGGCGCGGACGCTGGGGGCGGGGCGCTGGCACGCCTTCCGGACGGTCAGCCTGCCGCTCGCTCTGCCCGGCGTGCTGGCGGCGCTCGTGCTCGGCTTCGCCCGCTCGATCGGCGAATTCGGCGCGACGATCACTTTCGTTTCCAATATTCCCGGCGAAACGCAGACGCTGCCGCTCGCCATCTATTCGGCGCTGCAGGTGCCGGGGGCGGAGGCGATGGTAACCCGGCTCGCGCTGCTGTCGGTCGCGCTGTCGCTCGGTGCGCTGATCCTGTCCGAGTGGCTGGTGCGGCGCACCCATGCCGAAAGGGCGCGGCATGGCGATTGATATCGACGTCGAAAGGCGCTTCGGCGCGAGCGTCATCGCGGCGCAGTTCACGGCCGAAGCCGGACTGACCGCGCTGTTCGGGCCTTCGGGGGTCGGCAAGACCAGCCTGCTCAACATGGTCGCCGGGCTGCTGCGCCCCGATCGCGGGCATATCCGTATCGGCGGACGGACATTGTTCGACGGCGCCACCGACCTGCCGCCCGAGGCGCGGCGCGTCGGCTATGTCTTCCAGGACGGGCGCCTCTTTCCGCATCGGCGCGTGAAGGCCAATCTCCTCTATGGCTGGCGTCTCGCCGATCCGGCTAATCGCTGGATGACGCTGGATGAGGCCGCCGATTTCCTGGGCATCGGCCATTTGCTCGGTCGCTGGCCGCAAAGCCTGTCGGGCGGCGAGGCGCAGCGGGTCGCGATCGGCCGGGCCTTGCTCGCGGCGCCGCAAATCCTGTTGATGGACGAACCGCTGTCGTCGCTCGACGCGGCGCGGCGCGACGACATCATGACGGTGATCGAACGGATACGCGACGAGCTGAAAGTGCCGATCCTCTATGTCAGCCACGATCGGGCCGAGGTCGACCGGCTGGCAACGCAAATCGTCGAGGTCGGCAAATAAAGTTTCACTTGAAACCATATTGATGGTAGATTGCACGCATGGAAAGCCAGTTTACGCACGTCCACGATACGCCGCCGCCGGGCGCTGCGGCGGATTGGACGATATCGCAGGATTGGGACGCCTTTACCGCCGCCGAGCATGCGATGTGGGACCGGCTGTTCGCGCGCCAGTCCGAGATGCTGCCGGGACGCGCCGCCGACGCCTTTCTGCGCGGGATCGACGTGCTCAAGCTCGAAAAGCCGGGCATCCCCGATTATCGCGAGCTCAATGCGCGGCTGATGGCGGCGACGGGGTGGCAGGTCGTGGCGGTGCCGGGGCTTGTCCCCGATGACGTGTTTTTCGACCATCTGGCGAACCGGCGCTTCCCGGCGGGCAATTTCATCCGCACACCGCAGCAGCTCGACTATCTTCAGGAACCCGACGTCTTTCACGACGTGTTCGGCCATGTCCCGATGCTCGCCGACCCGATATTCGCCGATTATATGGTCGCTTATGGCGAAGGCGGCCTCAGGAGCCTGCAGTTCGACGCGCTGAAGCAGCTCGCGCGGCTTTATTGGTACACGGTCGAATTCGGGCTGATCCGCGAGAGCGGCGACCTGCGCATCTATGGCGCGGGGATCGTCTCGTCCTACGCCGAAAGCGTCTTCGCACTCGATTCGGACAGCCCCAACCGCATCGGTTTCGACCTCGCGCGCGTGATGCGCACCGATTACCGGATCGACGATTTCCAGCAGAATTATTTCGTGATCGATAGTCTGGACCAGCTTCTGGAGACGACGGTCAACACCGACTTTGCTCCTCTCTATGCCGCGAACGCCGCGCTGCCGCCGATCCCGATCGCCGACATCCTGCCGGACGATAGCGTCATCACCCGCGGCACGCAGGACTATGCGGCGGCGAAAGCCTGATTTTCACCAGCTCCCGAAGCTCGCGTCCGAGGGGCTGGCGCGGTGCAGGGCGCGTTCCTTGCGGCGGTAGCCGTAGCGCCGCCGCTTGGTGAGCAGCAGGCAGGGCCATTCCGCGCTGCCGCCGCGCGCGGACAGGCGAAAGCCGTGCGCGCGATAGGCGGCGAGTACGGGGTCCATCTGGCGCGCGATCAAGCCGGCAAGAATGGCGCGGCCGCCGGGTGCGGTCGCAGCGGCAATGTCGGGGGCAAGAGTGATGAGCGGCCCGGCGAGAATATTGGCGATGACGAGGTCATAGGGCGCCCGGTGCCTTATGGCCGGATGGTCGGTCCCCGGCGCGACCGCCAGCGCGAGCCGGCCGCCGCCGCGGCCCAGTGGCACATCGTTGATCGCGGCATTGTCACGCGTGACGAATATGCTCGCCGGGTCGATGTCCGACGCGATGACGCGCGCGCGCGGCCATAGCGCCATGGCGGCGAAGGCGAGCAGGCCCGTGCCCGTCCCGATGTCGGCGATATTGCGCGGCGCGGCGCCCACGCGGGCGAGGCGGTCGAGCATCGCGAGGCAGCCCGCGGTCGTGTCGTGCCCGCCGGTGCCGAAGGCCTGGCTCGCATCGATCAGAAAGGATGTCGTGCCCGGCGGTACGCGGTCGGCATAGCTGCTGGTGTGGACGAAAAAGCGTCCGGCGCGCACCGGCTCGAGCCCCTGCTGCGACAGCGTGACCCAATCTTCGTCGGGCAATTCGGCGACGGTCGGCGCGACGCCTTTTGCGCTCGGGGCGAGCGATTGGATCAGCCGCAGCAGATCATCGCCCGGCGCGTCGTCCATATAGGCGTCGAGCTGCCAGGTTCCGGCATCTTCGTCGATCTCGCGCGTCACGACGACCGGCGCTTCGGGGGCCGCATCGAGCGCAGGGATTTCACCCGACAGCGCTTCGGCCTCCGCACGCGTGCAGGGCAGCGAGACGATCCAGCTCATCGCGTCGCCGCCTCTTTCGCCAGCCGATCGTCGAGTCGCTTGCCTGCTGCCGCGGCATAAGCAGCGCAGCCATCGGCGCCGGCCAGCGGAGCCTCGCCCGCCAACCGCGCAAACAAATTGCTCGCGCCGGGATGGGGGGTGACCAGAATGTCGCACGGCAGCGTCGGCACCTTGGCAAAGGTCGCGCGCAGCATCGCGACATAGTCGGGATGGTCGCTGAAGCGGTAGCCGTCGGCCGAAATGGCGGTCAGGCTGTCGACATAGGCGATGGTGCGGCAGGCGGACCCTTCGCACGATTGCCACGTCCAGCTCGTGCTGCCCGGCGTGTGGCCGGGGGTTGCGTGGGCGGTGATCCGGATGTCGGCAAAGGCGAGCGGCTGTCCGTCGCGCAGGCGCTGTGCGACCGGCACGGCGGTGAAGCTATCGAGGGCGCCGCGCTGCGGATCGCGCGGGTCGGGGGTTCCGCTTTCGAGCTGCGGCGCGGCGTCGGCAAGCGCGATCACCGGCGCGCCGGTCGCGGCATGCAGCGCCGCGAGACCGCCGACATGATCGAAATGTTCATGGCTGGTCAGGATCGCGCGGATGCGCTTGGGATCGAAGCCCAGCGCGCGGATATTGGCAAGGATCGCAGGCGCCGCTTCGGCGGTTGCGGCATCGATCAGGATCGGTCCGGCCGGTGCGTCGATGAGCAGCGCGGTGATGCCGCAGGTGCCGACATAATAAGTGTTGCCGAACAGCTTGGCCGGCGGCGCGGGATCGCTCCAGCCTTCGCGATCGGCGCAGGCGGCGGCGAGCACCTTGCCCGTCGGAGCAGGAGGCGCCGCGGCCGGAGCGCTCGCCTGCGGCGCGCATCCCGCAGGCATCGGGGCAGCAAGCATCAGGGCGGCCAGGGCAAGACTTTTAGCGGACATAGCTGGCTCCATTGGCATCGAGGATCGCCCCGGTCATCGACGGCGGCGCCTCGAGCGCGCACCAGCGCGCCATTTCGGCGATTTCCTCGGGGCCCGCCACGCGGCCCAGCGGGATGTCGGCGAGCAATGTGTCGCCGCCCCGGCTGGCGAGATAGTCCTCGGCCATGCCGGTCATCGTGAAGCCCGGGCAAATGGCGAAGGCGAGGATGCCTTCATGAGCATAGCCGCGCGCAATCGTCTTGGTCATCGCGACCATGCCCGCCTTCGATGCCGCATAATGCCAATGCGCGGGACTGTCGCCGCGATAGGCGGCGCGGCTGGCGATATTGACGATCCGGCCATGGCTCGTGTCGCCTGCGGCCCGGCGCGCCTGCCAGTGCTGCACCGCGCGGCGGCACAGCTGCGCGGCGGCGGTCAGGTTGATCTGGAGGGTGCGGTTCCAGCTTCCGAGCCAGTCGGCGTCGCTGCTGTCGATCGGATTCGCTTCGAAAACGCCGGCATTATTGACGAGCACGTCGATCCGGCCGTCGAGCCGGTCGAGGCTTTTGGTCCATAATTGGTCCGCAATCGCAGGGTCGCCAAGGTCGCCGTCGGCGCTCGACAGCGCGGCGACCTTCGCCGCGTCGGTTGCAAGCGCGTCGGCGATGGCGGCACCGATGCCGCGGCTCGCGCCGGTAATCAGAATGTGGGTTTTCATCCCCCCGCCTTAGGCGAGCGGCGGGCCGCTTGCCAAGCAAGGCGCGACGGATCAGGCGACGCGGCGGCTGAATTCGCTCGCGGCGGTTTCCAGTGCCTGCAGCCGCTCGCCCATCTTGGAAAATTCCTGGCTGAGCACGCTGATTTCGCTGGCGACGGTGCCCGAATCGTTGCGGATGCTGGCGATGGTCGACGACATGCTGTCGGCGGCGAGCGCGGTTTCGTCGACGGCGGCGGTGATCGAGGTGACCGTCTGCGCCTGCGCGTCCATCGCATCGCGAATTCGCTGCGCCGACTGCTGCACCTCGATGATCGTCTGCTGGATCGACTGGTTGGCCGCGACCGACCCGCGCGTTGCCTGCTGGATCGCGGTGATCTTGCCCGCAATATCGTCGGTCGCGCGCGCGGTTTCGTTGGCGAGGCTCTTCACTTCCTGCGCGACGACGGCAAAGCCGCGGCCCGATTCGCCCGCGCGCGCCGCCTCGATCGTCGCGTTGAGCGCGAGGAGGTTGGTCTGGCCCGCAATTTCGCGGATCAGGCCCAGAATGGATTCGATCGATTCGGCGTGACGCGACAGCGCGTCGGACATGGCCACCGCTTCGCCCGCCTGTTCGGAGGCGCGCGTCGCGACGCTGGCCGATGCTTCGACTTCGGTGCGGGCATCCTCGATCGCGCGGATCAGCCCGGCGGCGGTCGATGCGGCTTCGCGCATCGCCATCGCCGATTGCTCGGACGCCGCGGCGACTTCGCTCGTCTTGGCGATCATGCCGCGCGCGGCATGATCGGCCGATGTGGCCTGTTTGGCGAGCTGCTGGCGCACCCCGTCGCTGTCCTGGACCAGCGAGGCGATCGAGCGGTCGAAATCGCTCGCCAGCGCCTGTCGCTCCTGCGAGATCGCTGCCCGGTCGAGCTTTTCGGCATAGGCGAGCATGATGTCCATTTCGAGCAGCGCGAGACGGTTGATCGCCGCGGTCAGGCGCGTCTGGCGCGCCGTGTCGCCGGCGCACGCCTCGATCACATAATGGATGGCCAGCTTGTGGCTTTCGCCGATGCACGACAGCACGGTCGCGATCGGCAGGCCGACGCGCAGCGCCATATGGGTGTTCTGGCACGCGATGGTCGCGGCCTCCTGCCCCCCGGCGTCGGCATATTTGGTCTGCATGTGCCGCGCGCTGCCGCGAATATAGGATTCAAGCAGTTCACCCTCGATCTTGCGGGTGACGATGGGCAGCGCGTTGAAGGCATCCCAATAGGCGGTCGCCAGCTGCGTCTCCAGCCCCGACAGGATCATGTGCACTTCGGCCCCGTCGGCGGCGAGCCGGCCGTCGAGGTCATAGGTCGGGAAGCGATCGGCCATCAGAACGGGCTCGATTTGCTGCTTATGAATCGGATTTTCCTTCACCATGATCCTGTTCCCTTGCCGACCCCGGGACGCGCAGGTCTGTCGCCCGCCATCATCCCAAACTGCGTCTGCCGGATATGGAAGGAAATTGGTAAATTCACCGTTAACCAGCGCGGCCGGTTTCGCTCGGTTCAGCGGCGCTCCGTGGGTTGGACAGGATAGCCTTCGAAGCCCTTTATGGTGCGCAGGGCAAAGGCGCTGTGCATCGCGGCGACACCCGGAAGGCGCGACAGGCAGTGGCGGTGCAGCCGGTCGAAATCGGCGACATTGCGCGCAGCGACGCGCAGCCGATAGTCGGACGCGCCTGACAGCAATTGGCACTCGAGGATTTCGTCGAAGCTTTTGACCGCGCTTTCGAAAGCGGTGAGCGCCTCTTCGCTCTGCGAGGTCAGGCTGATGTCGACGAACACGTCGAGACCGAGGCCTATCGTGTCAGGGGCGATGCGCGCGGCATAGCCGGTGATGATCCCCGCCGCCTCCATCGCGCGGATGCGGCGATGGCAGGCGGAGGCCGAAAGTCCGACCCGTTCGCCCAGTTCAGCGACGGGTTTCGGCCCCTCGCGCTGCAACAGGTTGAGCAGCTTTGCATCGATTCGATCGATCATGTCGCGTGTTCATCCAGAATGACGCAAAAATATTGCGTGTTTATCGTTATGCGAACGATAGTTTGCAAGCAAATCCCGCCGATACGCTGTTATGTTTGCCCGAAGGCTTCGGATAGGCGAAAATGCGCGCGTCCGTTCCGGCAAATCGGAGAGACAGCATGATCATCGGCACCCCCAAGGAAATCAAGAATCACGAATATCGCGTCGGCCTGACGCCCGAGAGCGCCCGCGAACTGGTGGCACATGGTCACCGCGTCCTCGTCCAGACCGGCGCGGGCGAGGGCATCGGCGCTCACGACCGCTTCTATGTCGAGGCGGGCGCCGAGATCGTCGACAGCGCCGAAGAAATTTTCGCGACCTGCGAAATGGTCGTGAAGGTCAAGGAGCCGCAGGCGGTCGAGCGCGCGATGCTGCGCGAAGGCCAGATTCTCTATACCTATCTTCACCTTGCGCCCGATCCCGAGCAGACGCGCGATCTGATGAAATCGGGCGCGGTGTGCATCGCCTATGAAACCGTGACCAGCCCGCATGGCGGCCTGCCGCTCCTGAAGCCCATGAGCCAGGTCGCGGGGCGCATGTCGATCCAGGCCGGCGCGACCGCGCTTGAAAAGGCGCATGGCGGCCGCGGCGTGCTGCTCGGCGGCGTGCCGGGCGTGGCGCCGGGCAAAATCTGCGTGATCGGCGGCGGCGTCGTCGGCTTCAACGCGGCGCAGATGGCGGCGGGGCTGGGCGCCGACGTCACGATCCTCGATCGCGATCCCGAAGTGCTCGAACGCGTCGGCACCTTTTTCGAAGCGCGCGCGAAGACCCGCTTTTCGAACCGCGCGAACCTTGCCGAATGCGTCGCCGAGGCCGATCTGGTCATCGGCGCGGTGCTGATCCCCGGCGCCGAAGCGCCGAAGCTCGTCACGCGCGACATGCTGAAGACAATGCGCCCCGGATCGGTCCTCGTCGACGTCGCGATCGACCAGGGCGGCTGTTTCGAGACGAGCCATGCGACGACGCACGCCGATCCGACCTATGTCGTCGACGGCATCGTCCATTATGCGGTCGCCAACATGCCCGGCGCCGTCGCGCGCACGAGCACCTATGCGCTCAACAATGTCACCCTGCCGCACGCGCTGCGCATCGCCGACCTCGGCTGGAAAGAAGCGCTGCGCCGCGATATGCATCTTTCGCAGGGCCTGAACGTATGGAATGGTAAGGTGACGTTCGAAGCCGTAGCCGAAGCGGTGGGAACGGACTATGTGCCTGTCGAGCAGGCACTCGCCTGACGCCAGACCATAGGATCAAGAGAGACGATGACCGACCAAGTGCCGCCTCCCCCGCAAGACGAAGAAGAAAATGAAGTGCTGCGCGCCGCGCGCGAGCAGCAGGCCCAGAAGGAAGCCGCCGAGGCGACCGAGGCGGCCGACCGGGAGGCGGCGAAAGGCGGCCGCAAGATCGGCTGGAAGACGGCGGCGGGGATCGGCGTCGGTTCGGCCGCAGTGCTTGCGGCGCTGCTCTACGCGAACCGCGACAAGATCAAATAAGGCGCGTCGGCCCCGGACGATCCTTCGATCCCGGGGCCGGCTGCCTGCGATTTCTTGCCTCCATCGCCCCCTAAGCAATTGCATATCGTGCGCGCGGCGCTAAACCGGCGCCCATCGACCGACTAGAGTCACGGAATGGGGCTGATATGGCTGGCAAAGAACCGAGCGGGCGTCCGCTCTCGCCGCACCTCCAGGTGTATAAATGGGGGCCGCACATGGCGGTCTCGATCTTTCACCGCGTCAGCGGTGACGGGCTGGCCATCGTCGGTGCGCTGATGTTCCTCGGCTGGCTCGGCGCGATAGCGGCGGGCCCCGAGGCCTATGCGGCCTTCGTCGCCTGCGTCTGGCACGACCCTGCGGGCGGCGGCGTGCATCAGGTCACCAATATTCTGGGCAAGATCGTGCTCGTCGGTCTGACCTGGGCCTTTTTCCAGCATCTGTTTTCGGGGCTGCGCCACTTCGTCCTCGATACCGGCGCGGGTTATGAACTCAAGGCCAACAAGCTCTGGTCGACCGTCGTGATCGTGGGCGCGATCCTCGCGACCGCCGCGACCTGGCTCTATATCGCCAAGGAGGCGCTCAATGGGTAACGGAACGCCTCTCGGCCGGGTTCGCGGACTTGGCGCTTCGCACCACGGTACCGGCCACTGGCTGCAGCAGCGGCTGACCGCGCTCGGCAATGTGCTGCTCGTCACCTGGTTCGTCGTCTCGCTGCTCCGCTTGCCGCTCGGCGACCATGCCGCGCTGATGCAGTGGGCGTCGAAGCCGATGGTCGCCTTTGCGCTGATCCTGCTCGTGGTCAGCGTCTTCTGGCACCTGCGCCTCGGGCTGCAGGTGCTGATCGAGGATTATGTGCACGGCGAAGCGACGCGCCTGCTGTCGATCGTCCTGTTGAATTTCTATGCGTTCGGCGGCGCGGCCTATGGCATTTTCGCGATCGTGCGCATCGCGCTGGCGCCCGCCGCGCTCGGCCCGGGGGGCATGTGATATGACCGAAGCCTACAAGATCATCGACCACACCTATGACACCGTCGTCGTCGGCGCCGGCGGTTCGGGCCTGCGCGCCACGATGGGCAGCGCCGAGGCCGGCCTGCGCACCGCCTGCATCACCAAGGTGTTCCCGACGCGCAGCCACACCGTTGCGGCGCAGGGCGGCATTGCCGCCAGCCTCGGCAACAACA
The DNA here is from genome assembly GCF_900185685.1 of Sphingopyxis sp. P1IMeth2. Classification (NCBI taxonomy): domain Bacteria; kingdom Pseudomonadati; phylum Pseudomonadota; class Alphaproteobacteria; order Sphingomonadales; family Sphingopyxidaceae; genus Sphingopyxis; species Sphingopyxis sp. P1IMeth2. Next base: position 264,708 of record NZ_FYAT01000001.1, on the reverse strand, counting down.
GCCCCGACCATTGGCAGTGGCATATGTACGACACCGTCAAGGGCTCCGACTGGCTGGGCGACCAGGACGCGATCGAATATATGGTGCGCGAGGCGCCCGCCGCGGTCTACGAACTCGAACATGCCGGCGTGCCCTTTTCGCGCAACGCCAATGGCACCATCTATCAGCGCCCGTTCGGCGGCCATATGCAGAATATGGGTGAAGGCCCGCCGGTGCAGCGCACCTGCGCCGCCGCCGACCGCACCGGTCACGCGATGCTCCACGCGCTCTATCAGCAGAGCCTGAAGTATGACGCGGACTTCTTCATCGAATATTTCGCGCTCGACCTGATCATGGAAGACGGCGTGTGCCGCGGCGTGATCGCGCTGTGCATGGAAGACGGCAGCATCCACCGCTTCCGCAGCCAGGCGGTCGTGCTCGCGACCGGCGGCTATGGCCGCTGCTATTTCACCGCCACCTCGGCGCATACCTGCACCGGCGACGGCGGCGGGATGGTGCTGCGCGCGGGCCTGCCGCTCCAGGACATGGAGTTCGTCCAGTTCCACCCGACCGGCATCTACGGTGCGGGCGTCCTCATCACCGAGGGCGCGCGCGGCGAGGGCGGCTATCTCACCAACTCCGAGGGCGAGCGCTTCATGGAACGCTATGCCCCCTCGGCGAAGGATCTGGCGTCGCGCGACGTCGTGTCGCGTTCGATGGCGCTCGAAATCCGCGAAGGCCGCGGCGTCGGTCCGCACAAGGACCATATCTTCCTGCACCTCGATCATATCGATCCCGCGGTGCTGGCGGAGCGTCTGCCGGGCATCACCGAAAGCGGCAAGATTTTCGCGGGCGTCGACCTGACGCGCCAGCCGCTGCCGGTCGTGCCGACGGTCCATTACAATATGGGCGGCATTCCCTGTAACTATCATGGCGAAGTCGTGACGCTGAAGGACGGCAACCCCGATGCGGTCGTCCCCGGCCTGTTCGCGGTCGGCGAGGCGGCGTGCGTTTCGGTCCATGGCGCGAACCGCCTTGGCTCGAACAGCCTGATCGACCTGGTCGTCTTCGGACGCGCGACGGGGCACCGGCTCAAGGAAATCGTCGCACCCGGCGCCGCGCAGCCGGCGCTGCCCAAGGACAGCGCCGACCTCGCGCTTGGCCGCCTCGACCATTTCCGCAACGCGAGCGGCGGTTCGCCGACCGCCGAAATCCGCACCGAGATGCAGCGCGCGATGTCGCAGCATGCGGCGGTTTTCCGCACCGACGAGCTGATGGCCGAGGGCAAGGACAAGCTTGCCAAGACCTATGAGCGCATGACCGACGTCCATGTCGCCGACCGCAGCCTGATCTGGAACACCGACCTCGTCGAAACGCTCGAGCTCGACAATCTGATCGCGCAGGCGACGGTGACGATGCATTCGGCGTTCAACCGCAAGGAAAGCCGCGGCGCCCACGCGCACGAGGATTTCCCGAACCGCGACGATGCGAACTGGATGAAGCACACGATCAGCTGGTTCGACGGCTGGGGCGGCAAGGACGGCAAGGTGACGCTCGATTACCGCCCGGTCCACGAATATACGCTGACCGACGATGCCGAATATATCAAGCCGAAGGCGCGCGTTTACTGAGGACGCGTTTGTGACCGGGCGCCTTCGGGTGCCCGGATCGGCCGCTCCGCCTATTTGCCCAGAATATTGTCGATCGGATTGAGGTCGGAAAAGGGCCTGTCGACCTGCAGGCCCATCAGCCACAATTTGTAGCAGGCAACCGCGAAGAACATCAGCGCGATCGTCCACACGATGATCGTCTTGATGATGCGCCAGCGCTTTTCTTCATAGGCGGCGCGCGCGCGCGCCTTGTGATCGATGCCGAGTTCGCCCTCGAACTCGGCAATCAACTGCGCACGGCGAGTCCGCGAAATATTCGCAAGGCTCATCGCCTGCCCATCACTGGCCGAACGGGGGTCCGCCATCGTTGATCCCTGAATCCCAATAGTCCTGCATTGAACGATAGGGGGGAGCCCCTGATAAATGGTTAAGCGGGGCCTTGCTTTGCGATCAGTCGAGCGCGACCGCGACCAGTTTTATCCGCGCCGTTGCGCCGCGCAGCAGCGTCAGATCGCGGCGTGGCCGGCCGAGCGCGGCCGCGAGCAGGCGCAGCACCGCCTCGTTGGCGGCGCCGTCGGCGGGCGGGGCGGTGACGCGCAGCAAAACGGCGCCGGCCTCGATCCGTACCTCGTCGCGCCCCGCGCCAGGCGTCACGCGCACCTCGATCCGGCCGGTCGGCCGCGCCAGTGCGTCGAGCGCCTCGGTCAGCGCGGGATCGGGGCGATATTTCAGATGGTCACGACCAGCTTGCCGACGGCGCTGCGGTCGCCCAGCTTGGCGATCGCCTTGCCGCCATCGGCCAGCGCGAAGCGTTCGGTGACGCGCGGGCTGATCTTGCCCTGTTCCCAAAGCTGGAACAGGCGTGCGATATTGGCGCGGTTGCGCTGCGGCTCGCGGGCGGCGAAGGCTCCCCAGAAGACACCGGCGACGTCGCAGCTCTTGAGCAGGGTCAGGTTGAGCGGCAGGCGCGGAATGCCCGCGGGGAAGCCGACAACGAGGTAGCGTCCTTCCCATGCGATCGAGCGCAGCGCCGGTTCGCAATAATCGCCGCCGACCGCATCGTAGATCACATTGGCGCCGTCGCCGCCGACCGCCGCCTTGAACGTGTTGGCGAGCGCCTTCGAGGCCTCCTTGTCGAACGGCTGATAGCCATAGACGACGACTTCGTCGGCGCCGGCCTGACGTGCGATGTCGGCCTTTGCCTCGCTCGATACGCCGGCGACGACGCGCGCGCCGAATGCCTTGCCCAGTTCGACCGCGGCAATGCCGACTCCGCCCGAGGCGCCAAGGACGAGCAGCGTATCGCCTTCCTCGATATGGCCGCGATCGACCAGCGCATGAATGCTGGTGCCATAGGTCATCAGGAGCGCCGCGCCTTCGGCAAAGTCGCGCCCTTCGGGCAGCGGATAGCTATTGGCGGCATTGACCAGCGCCGCCTCGGCCATGCCGCCGTTGCCGCACGCCGCAATCACCCGGTCGCCGACCTTGAAATCGGTCACGCCTTCGCCGACCTCGGCCACGATGCCCGCGACCTCGCCGCCCGGGGCGAAGGGGCGCTGCGGCTTGAACTGATATTTATCCTCGATGATGAGCACGTCGGGGAAGTTGACCGCGCAGGCCTTCACATCGACGACCATCTGCCCTTTGCCGGGGGTGGGGCGCGCAACCTCGCCCAGTTCGAGCGTTTCGGGGCCGCCGGTCGCGGTCGACAGAAGAGCCTTCATCATCGTCTCCTTTTCCTGTTTCGTTGGTTATTCGGTGAGCGCGGGCTGCAGCCAGGGCCGCTCGGCCGCCAGTTTTGCCTCATAAGCGTCGATCGCCCCGCCGCTCTTTTCGGTGAGCGAGATCTCGTCGAGACCGCCGAGCAGGCACATCTTGCGGAACGGGTCGATTTTGAAGGTGAAGCGATCCTGAAAGGGCGTCGTCACCGTCTGCGTGTCGAGGTCGACGTGAATCGGATCGGTTGCCGCGACCTCGATCAGCCGGTCGACCGCCGCCTGCGGCAGCACCACGGGCAAGATGCCGTTCTTGACGGCATTGCCCGAGAAGATGTCGGAATAGCTGGGCGCGATGACGACGCGGATGCCAAGGTCGCCGAGCGCCCAGGCGGCATGTTCGCGGCTCGACCCGCAGCCGAAATTGTCGCCCGCGATCAGGATCGGAGCGCCCTTGTTCTCGGGGCGGTCGAACAGATTGTCGGGATCGGCGCGCAGGCTTTCGAACGCGCCGCGGCCCATGCCTTCGCGGCTCGTGGTCTTGAGCCAGTGCGCGGGAATGATGACGTCGGTATCGACATTCTTGAGCCCGAGCGGAATCGCGCGGCCTTCGACCTTTTCCAGTGGGGTCATGCCATCAACTCCCGCACGTCGGTGAGCTTGCCGGTCACCGCCGCCGCCGCCGCCATGGCGGGGCTCACAAGATGCGTGCGGCTGCCCGGACCCTGGCGGCCGACGAAATTGCGGTTGCTCGTCGATGCGCAGCGTTCGCCTGCGGGCACTTTGTCGGGGTTCATCGCAAGGCACGCCGAACAGCCCGGCTCGCGCCACTCGAGCCCTGCGTCGATGAAGATGCGGTCGAGCCCTTCGGCTTCGGCCTGCGCCTTTACCAGGCCCGATCCCGGAACGACGATCGCCCAGCGGACATTGTCGGCCTTTTTGCGGCCCTTGATGACCGCAGCGGCAGCGCGCATGTCCTCGATCCGGCTGTTGGTGCAACTGCCGATGAAGATGTTCTCGATCGCGACATCCTGCATCCGCGTGCCGGGTTCGAGGCCCATATAGGCAAGCGATTTGGCGGCGGCGGCCTGTTTCGACGGGTCGGCAAAGCTCGCAGGATCGGGAACGAAGCCGGTGATCGGCACCACGTCCTCGGGGCTGGTTCCCCAGGTAACGCTCGGTGCAATGTCGGCAGCGTCAATGACGACGGTCTTGTCATAGCTGGCGCCTGGATCGGTCGCGAGGCTGCGCCAATAGGCGACCGCAGCCTCCCAGTCGGCCCCCTTCGGCGCGTAGGGGCGGCCCTTCAGATAAGCGAAGGTGACATCGTCGGGTGCGATCAGGCCAGCGCGGGCGCCGCCCTCGATTGCCATGTTACTCACAGTCAGACGGCCCTCGATGCTGAGGCCGCGAATCGCGCTGCCGGTATATTCGATGACGTGGCCGGTGCCGCCAGCAGCGCCGATCACGCCGGTGATGTGAAGGATGATGTCCTTCGCGCTGACGCCGGGCCCCACATCACCCTCGACGCGCACTTCCATCGTCTTTGCGGGCTGAAGCAGCAATGTCTGCGTCGCCAGCACATGCTCGACCTCGCTCGTTCCGATGCCGAAGGCGAGCGCGCCGATGCCGCCGTGACAGGCGGTGTGGCTGTCGCCGCAGACGATCGTCGTGCCGGGCAGCGAGAAGCCCTGTTCGGGGCCGACGACATGGACGATACCCTGCTCGGGCGCCACCGCGTCGATGTAGCGGATGCCATATTCGGGTGCGTTCTTTTCGAGCGCCGCCAATTGCGCCGCGCTTTCGGGGTCGGCGATCGGCAGCCGATTGCCCGCCGCATCGCGCCGCGCCGTCGTCGGCAGATTATGATCGGGAACCGCCAGCGTCAGGTCGGGACGGCGCACCGTACGGCCGCTCGCGCGAAGCCCGGCGAAGGCTTGCGGACTGGTGACTTCATGGACGAGGTGGCGGTCGATGAAGATCAGGCAGGTACCGTCGGGGCGCTGTTCGACGACGTGCGCGTCCCAGATTTTCTCATAAAGCGTGCGGGGCCGAGTCATGCGGGTTCACTTACGCTGCCCACACAACTTTGCAAGCGAGTGGCGATCAAAAACGCAATTTTCGGTCGCCGATACCCATAGCGGGGAATGAGGAGATGATGGCGCGGCTGCCTTAACCGGCCTATACTCTCCCCCATGTCGACGCTCGCCATCATCGCCCTTGTCCTTGCCACCGTCATCGCGATGGAGGGCGTCGCCTGGGCAAGCCACAAATATATCATGCACGGCTTCGGCTGGGGTTGGCACCGCGACCATCACGAACCGCACGGGCGTCGGCTGGAGAAGAACGACCTGTTCGCCATCGTCGGGGCCGCGATGAGCATTTCGATGTTCGCGATCGGCAGCCCGATGATCTTCGGTGCGGCGGCGTGGGAACCAGGAACGTGGATCGGCCTCGGTATCCTTTGCTATGGCATCATCTACACGCTGGTGCATGACGGGCTGGTCCATCAGCGCTATTTCCGCTGGGTACCGCGGCGCGGCTATGCCAAGCGGCTGGTGCAGGCGCACAAGCTGCACCATGCGACGATCGGCAAGGAAGGCGGGGTCAGCTTCGGCTTCGTCTTCGCGCGCGACCCGGCCAGGCTGAAGGCCGAATTGAAGGCGCAGCGCGAAGCGGGCATCGCCGTTGTGCGCGAGGCGCTGGCAGACTGAACTTCGTCATTGCGAGGAGCCGAAGCGACCAAGCAACTTCCAGCTGGCGGCGTTAAATTCCGATCGCTGGAGATTGCTTCCCCTGGCTTTCGCCAGGGTCGCAATGACGAAGGAGGAGGGCTCAGGCCGTCCGGTAATCCGCCGTAATCACCCCGGCTGCGGCCAGCTCGGCTTCGTGGCTTTCTTCGCGCCACTCTTCGGCGAGCGCCTGTCGCTCCCATTCGCGCATGGCGGGGTGCGCCAGCATATGGTCGACCCACGCCTGTCCCGCGCCGACGTCGAGGCCGTAAGTGCGGATGCGAAAGGCGACCGGTGCGAAAAAGGCGTCGGCGGCCGAGAAGTCGGCGCCGGCGAGCCATGGGCCGCCGAACTTCGTCAAACCTTCCTCGAACAGCTCGCGGATGCGCGCGACATTGGCGGTGAGGGCGTCCGACATCGGCTTGGGCGTCACGCGGACGCCGACGTTCATCGTGCAATCGTTGCGAAGCGCGGCAAAGCCGCTGTGCATTTCCGCCACCGCGCATTGCGCCCAGGCGCGTGCGTCGGGATCGTCGGGCCAGACGCCATTGTGCCGGTCGGCGAGATAAAGCGTAATGCCGAGCGAGTCGTAGACGGTGCGCCCCTCGTGGAGCAGCGCCGGAACCTGACCAGTCGGCGAAAAGCTGCGGAAGGCGTCGTAATTGACGGGTTTGGCGAAAGGCTCGACGCGATCCTCGAAGCCGATGCCGAGCCCTTTCATCAGCATCCACGGGCGCAGCGACCAGCTCGAATAATTGCGGTTGGCGGTGATCAGCACATACATGCGTGGTGGCTCCTCACCCATTGCTGTCGTCGGCGCTCGGCGCAGTCGCGACGGGCGCGCGCTTGACCTTGGGCAGTTCGCTGAGGTCGAGCCAGGCCGGATCGGCGCGCTTGTGGTAGCTGTCGAGTGCGGCAAATGGGATGCGGAAGGGGAAGCCCCAGTCGCTGTTCCACAGCGCGACGACGCCGGTGCGCGTCGCGGGTTCGAAGATCATCGTGGCGCGATAACCCGACACCGCGCCCGAATGGCCCTGGAGGTGGAGCCCAGCATAGGTGAAGTTACGCCAGCCGAGGCCATAGGAGGCATCGCCGATCGCCTGCCGCAACGCGCCGCCATAGAGCCGCGCTGTGCCGACGCGCGGCTGGTGGGCGATTTGCAGCACATCCTTCGGCAGAACGTCGGGGCGATTACCCATCATCGCCTGCATCCAGGTCGCGAAATCGACGATATCGCTTTCGACGCCGGCGGCGGCGGGGACGCGCCAATAGGCTTCCTTGACCGGCTGGACGTGGCGCCCGCGGTGCGGCCGTGCCCAATCCTTCGCGCCCGTTAGCCGCTCTGCGCCATAGCCGGCGCTGACCATTCCGAGCGGCAGGAAAAAGCGGTCCTCGACGGCATCGCCGAAGGATTTGTCCGCCGCGGCGCCCAGAATCTCGCTCGCCGTGTCGAAGGCGACATTCTGATAGGTGTGGCAGGTGCCGGGCTCGCATTGCAGCGGCGCGCCGGCGAGGCTGGTGCGCAGGAGCGCCGGGCTCTGCCCTTCCTCCAGCTTTTCGTCATAGGCATTTTTGGTGAGGCCGGTGCGCTGGGCGAGCAGTTCGGCCAGCGTCACATGCGATTCGGCGCCGCCGGGGAGGCGCAGCGAACTGTGCCAGCTTGCGACCGGCCGGTCGAGGTTCACCGCGCCATCCTTGCTCAGCGCCGCCGCCAGTGCGCCGGTCGCGGTCTTGGACACCGACGCCCAGCGGAACAGCGTATGCGGCGTCACCGGCGCGCCGCTATCGGCGTCGGCGACGCCGTAGGTGCGTACGAAGCTCAGCTTGCCGTCCTCGACAACCGCCACCGCCAGCCCTGCCATTTCGGGGCGGGCGGCGAGATCGGTCAATTGCCGGTCGAGCGCGCGATAGTCGATCCGCCCGCGCCATTTGTCGGGCGTGTCGGGCAGATTTTCAGGAGCGGCGAAGGGGATCGGCACGCTTGCCAGCGGCTGGCTGCCGCCCAGCGCCTGAACCCCGAACCAGCCGGCGAAAACGAGCGCGCCGGCCGCAATCAATATCATCAAAGCACGCAGCATGGACTCTCGATCAGACGGCGACCTCATATTTGGCCGTCGTCTTAGCTGCGACTTCGTCCGCCGTCACCCCCGGTGCGAGCTCGATCAGCCGGAACGGGCTGTCATGATCGTCGCGTTTGAACACCGCGAGGTCGGTGATGATCATGTCGACGACATTCTTGCCGGTCAGCGGCAGGGTGCAGGCGGGGATGAATTTGGGGCTGCCGTCCTTGGCATTATGTTCCATTACGACGATGATCTTCTTGACGCCGGCGACCAGATCCATCGCGCCGCCCATGCCCTTGATCATCTTGCCGGGGATCATCCAGTTGGCGATGTCGCCATTTTCGGCGACTTCCATCGCGCCCAGCACAGTGAGGTCGATATGCCCGCCGCGGATCATCGCGAAGCTTTCCGCCGAGCTGAAATAGACCGACTGCGGCAGTTCGCTGATCGTCTGCTTCCCCGCATTGATGAGGTCGGCGTCTTCCTCGCCCTCGATCGGGAAAGGACCGATGCCAAGCATGCCGTTTTCCGACTGCAGCGTCACGTCCATCCCGTCGGGGATGTGGTTGGCGACCAGCGTCGGGATGCCGATGCCCAGATTGACGTAAAAGCCGTCCTGTAATTCCTTCGCGGCGCGCGCCGCCATATCATCACGCGTCCAGGCCATGTCAGTTCGGCTCCCATTGTTTGTCGGAGGGGAAGATGTCGGCAAAGCCGCCGCGGATCGACGGGCCATAGACGGGGTTGGAGAAGAGGAACCAGCCATGGCCCCACAGCCCCGCGACCGGTCCGCTCGTCGCCATCGTCCTGCGGTCGGCGACCGACAGACCGCGCGCGTTGAACGCCTGCGCGAAATCGCCAAGCTGGTCGCCGCCCATCGCGATCACGCACCAGCGCGAGGCGATCAGCGCCCGGCGTCCGTCCTTGCTCGCGCCGTCGGGCGTGTCGCCCATCAGGAACAGCGTCTCACCATGCTTGAAATCGCCGAGGCCCGCGGCGCGCAGCGTATCCTCGCTGCCCTTGGGATTGGCGGCGCTGCGGTTGGTGTTGACGATGATCGTCACCCCCGCACCGCGCATGATCGCCAGCGCGTCGATGACGCCGGGCATCGCCACCGCCTTGCCGGCGCCGGTCTTTTCCCACTGGTCCCAGACGGCAGGATCGAAATCCTTCCCCTGCTCGGCAAAGTAGCGCATCGCGCCCAGGTTCCAGATCAGCGTCTCGTCGGCGTCGAACACCGCCGCGAGCGGCTTGTCCCCGCAATCGTCGAACTTCGGCGCGACAGGCGTCGATCCTTCGGCGAGCACGACCTGGCGGCGCGGCGCCGCCGAAATCGCGGCCATGCGGACATAATCGGCCATGGTGCGATAGACCTGTGCCGAGGCGATCGCGCCCTCCGCCGAACCATAGAGCCATTGCTGTCCCGCCGGCGGCGAGGTCGGCGTCGGCTTTTCACCGACCTGCGAGGCGATCACCTCCGCGCTGGGCGCCGCGGGCGCCGTCGTTGTCGCGGTCTGGGCGCAGCCGGCGAGCAGCAGGCCGGCCGAAAGGGCAAGCGCGCGCATCATGCGGCTTCCCGCGGGCGTACGGTGCGGAATTCGATCTTCTTGTCATAGGGCGCGCCGACGATCAGGCGCTTCACATAGATGCCGGGCAAATGGATGCAATCGGGATCGAGGCTGCCGACGGGGACGATCTCCTCGACCTCGGCAACGCAGATCTTGGCCGCGGTCGCCATCGGCTGGTTGAAGTTGCGCGCGGTCTTGCGGAAGATCAGATTGCCGCTTTCGTCGGCCTTCCAGCCTTTGACGATCGCGAGGTCGGCAAAGATGCCGCGTTCGAGGATATAATCCTGCCCGTCGAAATTCTTGACCTCCTTGCCCTCGGCCACCGCGGTGCCGACGCCGGTCTTGGTATAGAAGCCGGGGATGCCCGCGCCGCCCGCGCGGCAGCGTTCGGCGAGTGTGCCCTGCGGACAGAACTCGACTTCGAGCTCGCCGGCCAGATACTGCCGCTCGAACTCCTTGTTCTCGCCGACATAAGAGGAGATCATCTTCTTGACCTGCCGCGTACGCAGCAGTTTGCCGAGCCCTTCGCCGTCGATGCCGGCATTGTTGCTGGCGATGGTGAGATCCTTTGTCCCGGCGTCGCGGATCGCGTCGATCAGCCGTTCGGGAATGCCGCACAGGCCGAAGCCGCCCGCGCAGATTTGCATGCCGTCGAAGAGCAGCCCTTCGAGCGCGGATGCTGCATCGGGATATTGCTTGTTCGCCATGACGGGACTTCCTTCCTCTGATCGGCTCGCGGATCGGCCCACTGATCGGCGGCGACCTTGGCGCAAATAAATCATCAATTCTAATTGTTCTATTTTTCGATTATCCATAACCGATGTCGATCAATCGCATCTCCATCTATCATCTCGAAACCTTGCTGTGGATCGACCGGCTCGGCACCTTCTCGGCGGCTGCCGAACGGCTCAACACGACGCAGCCCGCGGTGTCGGCGCGGATGCGCGAGCTGGAGCAGCGCCTGGGTTCGACGCTGTTCCGCCGCGACGGGCGCACCATGTCGCTGACCCCGGCGGGACGTAAACTCGTCAATGACTGCACCCCGCTGCTGCGCGACATGCAGCTCGCGCTGCTCGGCAGCGGCGGCTTCAATGAGGCGAGCGGCGTGGTGCGGATCGGCGCGGGCGAGATCGCGGCCGCAAGCTGCCTGCCGCCCTTCGTTGCGGCGCTGAAAGCCGACATGCCCAATGTAGCGCTCGAGATCGAGATCGACCTGACCGCGAATCTGATCCAGCAACTGCTGACCGGCCGCACCGACCTTGCCTTCGCGGCAGGGCCGATCGCGCATCCGGCGCTTCGGACCAGCCCGATCGGTGAGGTTGCGCTGCTCTGGCTCGCCAATCCCGCGGTCGCGGCGCTGTTCGAGCGCGGAACGGGCGAACAGCAGGTGCCCGTCTGGTCGCTCGCCAGCCCTTCGCCGATCCACGGCCGGATGCGCGAGGCGATCGCGGCGTCGCGGATCGCGCAGAAATCGCTGAACCTGTGCAACAACGCTCGGATGATGATCGACATCGCACGCGCCGGCGGCGGTGTCGGCATCTTTCCCGAACCGATGGTGCGCGCCGAGGTTGCCGCAGGCACGCTCGTCGAACTGGCGGGGCTGCCCGCGCTCGCGCCGGTCGAATTCCGCGTCGCGATGCGCGTGTCCGATACCGAACCGGTGCTGACGCGCATCTTCGATCAGGCCGCGGGGCTCAGCCTGACCGCGGGATAGCGCGGCACGCGAAGATTCGCCGCTTTTGACCCCGGTCAATGAACGATAGGTTCGCGCGGCGCATTATTCTGATGTTCACTGGATAAAGGAGGCCCCCAATGCGCTCAATTCTGGTTCACGCCGACAGCGATGCCGCGTCCGAAGGACGTTTGCAGGTCGCGCTTGATTGCGCCCGCCGTTTCGAAGGCCATGTCAGCCTGCTCATCGCGACGCCGCTGCGCGAATTCGTCAGCTTCGATCCGTTCGGCGGCACCTATTTCGCCGCCGAGGCGCTGGCGAAGGCGCAGGCCGACGATCTGGCGCTCGAAAGCCGGCTTGCCGACCGGCTGGCGAAGGAAGATGTGCCGTGGGACATCGAAATGGCCGACGGTGAAATCGTCAGCGCCTTGTCGGGCGCCGCGACGCTCGCCGATCTGGCGATCGTCAGCCTGCCCAAGGCGAAGGGGGATTTCCGCAGCGGCCCGCCGATGCTCGCGGGCGATCTGGCGCTGACCGCGTCGGTTCCGGTTCTGGCGCTGCCGCAGGACAGCAAGGGGCTCGATTTCGACAAGCCGGCGCTGATCGCGTGGAACGGCAGCCCCGAAGCCGCCCATGCGGTGCGCGCCGCGGTTCCTTTCCTGAAGAACCGCCCGGTCGTGATCGTCACGATAGGCGGCGACGAGGGCGATTTCGCGGCCGAAGATGCGGCGCGCTATCTCTCACGGCACGGCATCCACGCCGAACTGCGCGCGATCGAGCGCGGTGTCGAAACCCCCGAGGAACGGATCGAAAAGGAAGCCGGCGCGCTTGATGCAGGTCTGATCGTGATGGGCGCCTTCGGTCGCAGCCGGCTGCGCGAGACGATCTTCGGCGGCGCCACGCAATATCTGGTGACGGGCGGCCGCTATCCGCTGCTGCTCGCGCACTAGGCCGGAAACACAGGCCTGGACGACGGCGAACGACCGAAGCCTGCCACATCCACCCGCGTCATCCCGGATCAAGTCCGGGATGACGCGGGCCAACGTCCCCTTCTGGACCCTCAGGGTAGCGGCACGCCCAGTGCGGCGGACAGGTCGGCTAGCGCCTGTTCGCCGCTCGTCACCTTGATCGCGTGCATGCCGAGCCCCGCGGCGGGTTTGCAGTTGATGCCAAGGTCGTCGAGGTAGATGCAGGCGGCGGGCTCGACGCCCAGTGCCGCGCACATCATCTGATAGATGCGCGGGTCGGGTTTGCGCACGCCGACCTTCGACGATTCGATGACATGGTCGAAGCGCGCCATGATCGCCGCGACTTCGGCCGCCATCGCCTCGCTGCGCGCCATGCCGGCGCCCTTGCCCGACGGCACATTGTTGGTGATGCATCCGATCGTGAAGCCGCCGGCCTTCAACGTGTCGAGCGCCGCAACCATTTGCGGGCGCACCGCGCCGGCGAGGACCGCCAGAACCGCTTCACCTTCGAGGTCGTGGCCCAGCGCGCGCGCTTCTTCGGCGAACAATGTGTCGAAGGTCGCGGCGTCGATCTCGGCGCGCTCGAACAGCGCCCAGGCATTGGTGTCGGGGTTGCGCGCATTCACCCCGCGCACGAAATCGCGCGGTAGCCCGCGTTCGGCTTCCAGCCGGTTGAAGGCTTCGAAAGGCGAGGCGGTGATGACGCCGCCGAAGTCGAAGATCACATGCGTATATTGAGCCATGCCGACGGCCATGCCGCGCGCTATCGTCCAAGATCAAGCGAATTTGACCGCATCTTTCGGGACGCCACGCCCCTGCCGCTACGGCAAGGCGCGGCGCTGTTCATTCACCGGAGGATTTATGCTGCTCGAAGGAAAGACCGTCATCATCACCGGCGCCAGTTCGGGAATCGGGCGCGCCGCCGCGCGGCTGTTTGCGCGTCACGGCGCGCGGCTCGTGCTCGGCGGACGCGACCGGGCGCGGCTTGATGCCGTGGTCGCCGAAATTGCCGCCGATAACGGAACGGCGCGCGCGGTCGCGGGCGACGTTGCCGATGCGGCGACGCACGAGGCGCTGGTTGCCGCCTGCGCGCCGTGGGGCGGGCTCGACATAGCCTTCAACAACGCGGGTACGGTCGGCGCGCTCGCCCCGCTCGCCGATCAGGCGCCGGGCAATTGGGACGCGGTGATCGCGGCCAATCTGACCGCCGCCTTTCTGGGCGCCCGCGCGCAGATTCCGTCGATGCTGGCGCGCGGCAAGGGCGCCCTGATCTTTACCTCAAGCTTTGTCGGCAACAGCGTCGGCCTGCCGGGCATGGCCTGTTACGGCGCTGCCAAGGCGGGGCTGCTCGGGCTCGTGCGCGGTATCACCGCCGATTATGGCGCGGCGGGCATTCGCGCCAATGCGCTGATCCCGGGCGGGACCGATACGGCGATGGCGGGCGATGCCAAGTCGAAGGCATGGGCCGCCGGCCTGCACGCAATGAAGCGCATCGCCGAGCCCGACGAGATCGCGCAGGCGGCGCTGTTTCTGGCGAGCGATATGGCGAGCTTCGTTTCGGGATCGGCGCTGTGGGCCGAAGGCGGCAACGCCGCGGTCAAGCTCTGAGCGGGAGGGGGACGCAGGAGGGGGCGCTGCGTCAGGGGATGACCAATATCCCCGCCGCGGGATCGGCGCGTCCCGACAGCATTTCGCGATAGGCATCGAGCGCCGCGGCGCTACCTTCGCGCCGGTCGATGCGCGCGATGCGCGGCGCAACCGCCATGAAGCCCAGCCATGCCTCGGCGATCCGCTGCCCGAAGCCCGCGGCGCCCCAGTCGCCGACGCGCTTCTGGCTGCGGCCGGGGGCGAAGAAGCCCTGCCGTTCGGGGCCGGCCAAGGCCGCAGCGTCGGCCTCGGCGTCCCAGTGCGATTTGCCGACGATGATCGATACCTTCAGCGCATCGCCGAAATGTCCGTGCACCGCGCGGGTGACCGCGCCATTGCCCGCCATGTCGACAAAGGCCGACGGCACCGCAGCGTCGAGCATAGCGATATCGTCATAGGCGATCACACGGTCGTAGATGCCCTGCGCGGCCAGCGCCGCGACATTGGCCTTGCTCGTCAGTCCGATGCTGACGGGGCGGGGCCCCGCACGCTGGGCGAGCGCGAAGCCGAGGCCGATCGCGGTCTTGCTCGACGCGCTGGCGATCAGGATCTGGTCGGCGCCATAATCGCCTTCATCCTCGAACTGGTCGGCGATCAGCCAGCCGGTGAGGAAGAGCGGACGGAAGATCGGCCAATAATCATGATGATCGGCGCGATAGTCGGGCAAAGCCTCGATCCGCTGATATTGATTGTAAATGGGGGGCAGGGTGGTGCGCCGCGGCGTGATGTCGGTGAAGCCGCTGGCGCCGATCTTGCCCGCGCTGAGCACCGCATGACTTGCCATCGGATAATAGCCGTAAAAGCGATCGCCGGGCGCGATGCCCTCGGCGGCGCTCTCGATCACGGTGGCGAACCCCCAGACAGGCAGGCGGGCGGGCGCATCGCGCTCGGCGAAAAAGTCCCAATAACCCTGGTCGTTGCCGAACAGTCCCGCAGGCTTGCCGAAGACGGCGTAGGTTATGTTGTTCGCCGTCATCGCATAGCTGTCGACGCGCACACGAACCTCGCCGGCGCGCAGCGGCGCATGATCTGCCCGTGCAAGTGCCGCCTTCGAAATCGTGTCGCGATCGATGTCGATGGTCCAGGCCGTATCGTTCATACTTCTCTCTCCCGTCAGCCCAGCGGCGCTTCGAACAGCGATCCGATCGCGATGGTCAGCGCCATGGCGAAGGCGCCCCAGAAGGTAACGCGCAGCACGGGGCGCAGCATCGGCGCATTGCCCGCCCACGCGCCGAGCGCGCCGAGGATTGCGAGGAAAACGAGCGACGCGCCGGACACCGTCCATGGCAGCGACGATCCCGTATCGAGGAAAACCACCAGCAGAGGCAACGCCGCGCCCGCAGTGAAGCTGGCGGCCGATGCGACGGCGGCCTGCACCGGACGCGCCTTCATATGGTGGGTCAGCCCCAGTTCGTCGCGCAAATGGCTGTCGAGCGCATTGTGTGCGGTAAGCTGCGCGGCGACCTGTTCGGCGAGCGGACGGTCGAGCCCGCGCTCCTGATAGATTTGGGTCAGCTCCTCCAGCTCGAATTCAGGGTCGGTGGCGAGTTCGTGCCGTTCCTTTGCAATGTCGGCCTTTTCGGCGTCGCCCTGCGAACTGACCGAGACATATTCGCCCGCCGCCATCGACATCGCGCCAGCGACCAGCCCGGCGGTGCCGGTGAGGAGGATGGAGGGTTGCGCCGCGCCCGCCGCCGCGACCCCCGCGATCAGGCTCGCGGTCGAGACGATGCCGTCGTTGGCGCCCAGGATTGCGGCGCGCAGCCATCCGATCCGCGCGACGGCGTGGGTTTCGCGGTGAGTATCGCGGCGCATATCTTCCCCTTTTCCGACCGGCGGCCGATCAATATTGCAGCATCAGTCCCGGCCGGTTCCAGCGCGTCTTTACCAGCCGCCCGGTGCCCGACAAGGTGATATAGGCATCCTGCATGTCGGCGCCGCCAAAGGCGATGTTGGTGGTGAAAATATCGTCGGTCGCGACGAACTCCACCAACTCTCCCGACGGCGACACGACGCTGATCCCGCATTCGCCGATGGTCGCGACGCAGATATTGCCGCTCGCCTCCATCGCCAGGCTGTCGAAGAATTTATAGCCGGCGGGGCGATAGAGCGGGATGCCGGGGCCGCCGGGACCGGCGTCGGGGGCGACCTTGCCGGGCGCGGTGATGTTGAACTTCATCAGGCGGCAGGTGTAGGTCTCGGCGGCGTAGAGCGCCTTGCCGTCGGGTGAGAGGCCGACGCCGTTCGGATTGTTCGACGGAAAGATCACTTCCTCGATAAAACTGCCGTCGGCCTTGGCATAGAAGATGCCGACGATGTCGTGACATCGCTTTTCATAATCGACCTTGCCATGATCGGTGAACCAGAAGCCGCCGTGGCTGTCGAACATGATGTCGTTGGGGCCGCGCAGCACGACGCCGTTGTCGCCCGATTTGTAGAGGATTTCGACCGCGCCCGTTTCGATATCGATGCGTTCGATGCGGCCGCCCGAATAATCCTTCGCGATGCCGTGCGGCGCCAGATAGCCGTTCGATTCGGTATATTCGAAGCCGCCGTTGTTGCAGCAGTAAAGCTTGCCGTCGGGACCGATCGCCAGACCGTTGGGGCCGCCGCCGGGCGCCGCGACCACCACCTTGCGGCCGCCGGGCCAGCAGCGCGTGATGCGGCCGGCCTCGATCTCGGTCACGATGACGCTGCCGTCGTCCATCACCACCGGCGCTTCAGGAAAGCGCAATCCGTCGGCGATCAGTTCAAACTCGGCCATTCTCGTCTCCCTTGCTCTCATGCCCTTGCTGTGCTTTGCGCGCATCATGCCCGTTCGCACGCTCTTCGCCACAAATTTTTACGAGGCCGACATTGCCGCGCCCGACCTATTGCAAGAGCTGGAGGAAAGCTGCCGGCTGTTCGCTCGCGAGGATGGCGCGGGCAAGGCGTGGAGCCGCGCGCACGGCTATCGCGGCTACACCAGCTACGCCAGCCTTGACGACCTGCCCGACCGCGACCCCGCCTTTCACGACCTCAAGCGCCTGCTCGACAAGCATGTGAAGGCCTTTGCCAAGGCGTGTCACTTTGATCTCGCCAAGCCGCTCAAGCTCGACAGCCTGTGGGTCAATGTCCTCAAACCCGGCGGCACGCACAGCGGGCATATCCACCCGCACAGCATCGTATCGGGTACCTTCTATGTCGCCGTTCCGCCCGGATCGGGCGCGCTGAAGCTCGAAGATCCGCGACTCGCGATGCTGATGGCGGCGCCGGGGCGGAGCGAGGATGCGCCCGAGAGCCAGCAGCCCTTCATCTATGCCGAGCCCGCGGCGGGGCGCATTTTTCTGTGGGAAAGCTGGCTGCGGCACGAAGTGATGCCGAACGCCGGCAAGGACGAACGGATCAGCATCAGCTTTAACTATCGCTGATCGCTCCTATATGGGCGCCATCTGATGACCCTCCATTTCCCGTTCGATGCGAACGGGTCAGACAGGAAATTGCCCAATGACCGCGACCTACGACGCCGACCTCCAGCTTTTCATCGACGGTGCCTGGCGGAGCGGCGAGGGGCGCGAGGCGCGGCCGGTCTATAACCCCGCGACCGCGGCGACGATCGCCGAGCTGCCGGTGGCGACCGCGGCCGACCTCGACGAAGCGCTTGCCGCCGCCGCGCGCGGCTGGCCGGTCTGGCGCGCCAAGACCCCTGACGAGCGCGCCGCGCTGATGCGCAAGGCCGCCGGACTGATCCGCGAACGCGCCGACCATATCGCGACCTTGCTCACGCTCGAACAGGGCAAGCCGATCGCCGAAGCGCGCGGCGAAGTGCTTTCGGCCTCGTCGTTGCTCGAATATTTTGCCGAACAGGGCAAGCGGATCGAGGGCCGCGTCGTGCAGCGTCCGGCGGGTCAGCGCGCGATGGTGCTGAAACAGCCCGTCGGTCCGGTCGCGGCGTTCAGCCCGTGGAATTTTCCTGTCAATCTGATGATCAAGAAGGTCGCGCCAGCGCTCGCCGCGGGCTGTGTCGTGATCGCCAAGGCGCCCGAGGAAACGCCGGGCTGCACCAGCGCGATCATGCGCTGCCTTGCCGATGCGGGCATCCCCGGAGATGTGGTCCAGCTCGTCTATGGCAATCCGGACATGATCAGCCGCCACCTGCTCGGCAGCGAGGTGATCCGCAAGGTCAGCTTCACCGGATCGACCGCGGTCGGCAAGCATCTGATGAAGCTCGCCGCCGACCGGGTGCAGCGCATCACAATGGAGCTCGGCGGACACGCCCCGGTGCTGGTGTTCGACGATTGCGACCTTGAAACGACGCTCGACCGCGTCGTGACGCAGAAGTTCCGCAACGCCGGCCAGGTCTGCGTCTCGCCGACGCGCTTCTATGTGCAGGACGGCATCTACGACGCCTTCGTGAAGGGCTTTGCCGAACGCACCGCGCGCGTGAAGATCGGCAGCGGGCTCGACGCCGGCACCCAGATGGGACCGCTCGCCAACGCGCGCCGCGCCCCCGCGCTGGAGGCGATGATTGCCGATGCGACCGCAAAGGGCGCGCGGGTGATCGCGGGCGGCGCCGCGACGGGCGAGGGCTATTTCTTCCAGCCGACGGCGCTGGCCGACGTTCCGCTCGACGCCGATGCGATGAACAACGAACCTTTTGGCCCGATGGCGCTGATTCGGCCGTTCGCGACCGAAGAAGATGCGCTCGAACAGGCGAACCGGCTGCCCTATGGCCTTGCCGCCTTCGCCTTCACCGAAAACGGCCGCCGCATCAACCGCGTCGCCGACGGCATCGAAAGCGGCATGGTCGGGATCAACAGCTTCGTCATCTCGGCCAATGACATGCCCTTCGGCGGGATCAAGGAGTCGGGCTTCGGCAGCGAGAGCGGACCCGAGGGTCTCGACGGTTATCTGGTCGCCAAGGCGGTGCATATTTACTGAGCGGCCAAAAGCTTCGCGTGTGCTCCCGCGCAGGCGGGAGCCCAGAGCGTCCTGAAGCGAAGCTCGCCTAATCTGGCTATGGGTCCCCGCCTTCGCGGGGACAGGCGGGGCGTCAATCGCGCTCCAGCGCCACGAAATCGCGGCCCAGCGGCGCCAGATGCGCGCCGCCATCGACGAAGATCGTCTGCCCCGTCACCGCCTCGGCGCGGGCAAGCCAGGCGACCGCGTCGGCAATATCGTCCGGGGTCGGCAGCGCGCCGAGCGGCATGCGCGCCGCAAGCCGCGTCATCTGTCCCGCACTGTAATCGTCGGTGGGGAGGGTCAGCCCCGGTGCAACTGCATTGACGCGCGCGCGCGCGCCTAAGGCGACCGCCAGCGTTGCCGTCGCCTGCCACAGCGCCTGCTTCGACAGGCTGTAGGCAAGCTGGTCGGGCACCGGGTTGGCGATGCGCTGGTCCAGGATGTTCACGATCGCGGGACGCCTGCCGCCTTCGTTCGCGGCGACCAGCGCGCGCGCGAGCATCACCGGCGCGTGATGGTTGATCTGCATCGTTTCGGCCAGCGCGGCGCCGGTGAGCGTGTCCCATTCGCCCTCGGGAAACAGCGAGGCGTTGTTGACGAGCAGCACGGGCGCACGGCCGAACTTTGCGGTCACCGCGGGCACCAGCGCATCGACGGCGGCCGGATCGGCGAGATCGGCGGCGAAGCGGTGACATTCGGCGCCCGTCTCGGCGAGCGCCTCGGCCAGCACGGCGTCGGCCTCGCCGGGGCTGCGCTTGTGGATTGCGAGCGCATAACCCTCGCGCGCAAGCCGCGCCGCGATCGCCGCGCCGATCCGGTGCAGACCACCGGTGACGAGCGCGATCGGCGCCGCTGTCATTTGCGCGTCCGGCGCATCGTGATGCCGATCTCTTCGCCGTCCTCGGCGATCGCGAGCTTGACGATCTTCACCTCGACCTCTTCGACCTTTTCGTCCTGCAGGAACAGCGTGTCGATGATATGGTCGGCGACGCTTTCGATCAGCACGAAATGGACGTCCTTGGGCAGTCCCTCGGTCGCCGCGAATTTCAGGTTCATATAGTTTTTGGAGGCGCTGAGCGGGGTTGCCGGGTCATAATGATCGGCCATCACCAAGCGCGCGCGCACCGAAATGCGCAGCGGCTGCGGAAGGTGGGTTTCCTCGGAGTAAATGCCGGTCAGCACATCGACGGTCAGCCCGTCCACTTCCAGCCACAATGTGTCGGTCACAAGAAATTCCTGTCGTACGGGCGCGACATTCGGCTTTCCATTGCCGGTCGGCGACCCTAAAGCGCCGCCGCATTAGCGAAAGGGTGCGCGTTGGTCGAGTTACTTCCATTGTCCGAAATCGAACCGCAGGCGGTCGAGGCGCTCCTCGACGCCGCTTTCGGATCGGACCGCTTTGGACGAACCGCCTATCGCATCCGCCTGGGCATGGATGCAGTTCCCTGCCTCAGCTTCGCCGCCGTCGAGGATGGCGCGCTGGTCGGCACGATTCAGTGCTGGCCGGTCGCGCACCGCGATGTGCAGGGAAGGGCGACGCCGTTGGTGATGGTCGGCCCGGTGGCGGTGCGCCCCGACGTCCAGCGCGGCGGCCACGGCCGGGCGCTTATGGACCATATGCTCGAAGCGGCGCGGACGATGGCCGACGGCGCCCTGATGATGATCGGCGATCCCGAATATTATGGCCGCTTCTTCGGCTTCACCGCGGACGCGACGGGAGCGTGGGACTTGCCCGGCCCCTATGAAAAGCACCGCCTGCTCGCGCTCGCCGTCAACGGTCGCGAGGTGCCCGTCGCTGCGGGGATGATCGGCCCGCGCTGAAGGATCGCGACGCCTCTGTTTGCAGGCGCTTAGGCGACCCCGTGATACCACCACACGCCGCCGCGATCCTCCTTGCGCACGCGGCCTTCGACCTCGAGCCGCTTGAGATGCGCCAGCGCTTCGCCGGTCGCCAGATTCTGGTTGTGGGCGCCGATCGGGCGGTTGAACAGCAGCGGGAAGGTGTCGACCGCGCGCATCGGCGCTTCGGCGACCGCTTCGGCAACCTTGTAGAGCCGCATGCGGTGTTCGTCGCGCAGCGCCATCAGGCGGACGTGCAGCCCGCGAAAGGGCTCGCCATGCGCAGGACAGGTCACGACGTCGGCGGGAACGGTCGCGAGCAGCTTGTCGATCGAGGCGAGCCATTCGCCCAGCGGATCGGCATCGGGTTCGGTGATGTTGACCGACACGTTCGAGCTGATCCGCGGCAGCACCTGATCGCCCGAGACCAGCACGCCTTCGCGCTCGTTCCACAGGCACGCATGTTCGGGGCTGTGGCCCGACCCGGTGACGACGCGCCACATTTGTTTGCCGAAATCGATCCGGTCGCCGTCGGCGATGCGGACATAGCTGCGCGGCAGCGCGAAGATCATGCGCTGAAACATGTTCCAGCCGCCCGCACGCTGGCGCTCGATCGCCTCGTCGTCCCAACCCGCGGCTCGCGACTGGGCCAGCACCTCGTCGGGGGCGACGTCGGAGGAATCGGCGACGATGGCGCGCGCGGTGAGCATTTCGCCGCGCGTCATCCACAGCTTCACCTGCTGCTTCTTCGCAATCCAGCCGGCAAGCCCGATATGGTCGGGGTGCAGATGGGTGCCGAACACGCGCGTGATGCGCTTGTCCGCGAGCGGCCCGGCATAGAGTGCTTTCCAGGCGTCCGAACAGATGGTCAGGCAAATGCCCGTATCGACCACCGCCACCCCGTCGGAGCCGTCGGGCGCAGCGTCGTCGAGCAGCCAGCTGTTGATGTGGCCGAGCGAACCCGGCATCGGGATGCGCGCCCAGCTGATGCCATCGGCGATGCGGATCGTTTCTCCGATCCCCGGTGCGGCGTCGCCCCAGGGATAGGTCAGGCCGGCGTGGCTCGTCGCGGTGAAGCTGTCGTCCTGGGTCAGCGACGCGTCCGGCGAACCGCTGGCCGCCGGAATATCATCCTCATCGCCGCCGACCGCCATGCGTCAGGCTTCGTCGTCCGAATGATCCTCTGCCGCGCGTGCTTCGGCGGCGGCGCTGCGCTCGGCGCGCAGTTCCTCGAGCAGCGCCTCGCGGTCGCCTTCGAAGCGGCTGTCTTCGGGGGCCTTGATCCCCGCCTTTTTCGCCGCCTTCGCGACGATCGCGTCGAGTTCGCGCTGCGAGCAGAGACCGAGCGTCACCGGATCCTTGGGCACGATGTTCGCGCTGTTCCAGTGGCTGCGATCGCGGATCGCGCCGATGGTGTTGCGCGTCGTGCCGATCAGCTTGCCGATCGCGCCATCCGACACTTCGGGATGGTTCTTCAGGATCCAGGCGATGCCGTCGGGCTTGTCCTGACGCTTGCTGACCGGCGTGTAGCGCGGGCCGCGGGTGCGGCGGATGGTATCCTGCGCCTGCTTCGTCATCTTGAGCTTGTAGTTCGGGTCGTTCTGGCCCTTTTCAATCTCTTCCATCGACAGTTCGTGGGCGCGAACCGGATCGCGACCGGTATATTTGGTCGCGGCGGTCTCGTCGGCGATCGCCTGCACTTCCAGGATGTGGATGCCGCAATAATCGGCGATCTGCGCAAAGGTCAGGCCGGTGTTGTCGACCAGCCAGGCGGCGGTCGCATGCGGCATCAGCGGGGTGGCATCGGCATTGGCCATGACTGCTTCTCCAAAAGCGGAAATAATAAGGGCCGCCCCTCGCGGGGCGGCCGGACATTGGCCGCGGCTTTATACGCCTTTGCCGATGGCGGCAAGCCCCGGCGATTCGGCGGCGTTTACAGCAATATTGTTTCGATCCGCCCGGCGATGTGCCGCTTCGCTATTTCAAAAGGAACGCCAGCATCCCGATCAGGCCTTTCGCCTCTGCCGAGCCGGCCGGAACGGGCGGCAGATAGGCGCGGCAGTCGAGACAGGCGGCCTGTACCGATCCGCTGCTCGTCAGCATCTGCACATCCTGCACCAGCCGGCGCTCGGCGAGGGTGCGGTTCATTGCCGCAATACCGAACCAGCCACGCGGCGCGAGCGCGGTTTCATCCTGCTCGGCGCCGGTCCAGGCGGCGAGCATCTTCGACCACTCGCTCGGCTCTTCCTCGAAATATTTGGCGTGGAAGGCGCCATCGACCTTGGCAAGCTTCGCCGCGGCCGCGAGCGCGTCGGGCAGGCCGCCGAACTGGTCGACCAGCCCGATCTGGCGCGCGGTGCCGCCAGCCCAGACGCGGCCCTCGGCGATCGCTTCGATCTTTTCGACGGGCTGCTTGCGGCTTTTTGCGACGAGGCCGGTGAAGCGGGCATAGACGTCCTCGACCCCCGCCTGCGCGAGCTGGTTGAACTCCTCGTTGACGCCGCCGAGGATGTCGGGCTGGCCCGACAGCGGCGTCGTGCGGATGCCGTCGGTGGTGACGCCGATCTTGGCGAGCGTCTTGTCGAAGCTCGGCAGGATGCCGAACACGCCGATCGAGCCGGTGATCGTCTCGGGCTCGGCGAAGATGCGGTCGGCGGGGGTTGAAACCCAATAGCCGCCCGAGGCCGCAACATTCGCCATCGAGACGACGATCGGCAGCTTTTTCGCCTTGGCGACGAGCAGCGCCTGGCGGATCTGTTCGGACGCCAGCACCGATCCGCCGGGCGAATCGACGCGCAGCACGATCGCCTTGACCCCGTCGTCCGACGCGGCGTCGAGAATATGTTCAGCGATCGTATCGCCGCCAGCGCTGCCGGGGCGCGCCTTGCCGTCGACGATGGTACCCACGACGGGAACGACCGCGATCGCGGCGCCCTTGGCTTCGGGCGGGTTCGCGGCGACCCAGTTTTTGAGCGGGATCGCATTATAAGCCCAGGGCTGGCTATCGTCGGGCGCGCCGGCGATTTCGGCGACGCGCTCGCCAAAGGCGAGCCGGCCGCCGATTTTGTCGACCAGGCCGGCGTCGAGCGACGCCTTGCTGAGATCATTGTTCGCAGCCTTCACCACCGCGGCTGGCGTGGCCAGCACCGCGTCGAGCTTTGCCTGCGGCCGCGCCTTCTTCACTTCGGCGAGCCAGGTGTCCCACAGCACCGAGGCGTAGGCCAGATTGGCCTCTTTCGCCTCGGGCGACTGGTCGCTACGCAGATAAGGTTCGACCGCGCTCTTGAAAGTGCCGACGCGATAGATGTTCGCAGTGATGCCGAGCCGGTCCATCAGCCCCTTGTAATAGAGGCGCGATCCGCCGGGACCGGCGACGGCGACGCCACCGATGCTGTCGGTCCATATTTCGCTCGCGTGCGCGGCGAGCTGATAGCTGTCGGTCGTATAAGCGGTGGCGAAGGCGAGCACGGGCTTCTTGGCCGCCCGCACCTTGTCGACCGCGGCGCCGACTTCGGCAAGCGATACCTGTCCGCCGCCGACGAAGCGATCGAGGTCGAGAACGACGGCGCTGACGCGGTCGTCTTTCGCCGCGGTTTCGATAGCGCGGACGACGTCTCGGGTGCGATATTCCTTCATCCGATCGCCGCCCGACACGGCGGCAAAAGGATCGACCTCGGCCGGTTGTTCGCTCAGTACGCCGTCGAGTTCGACGACGAGCGCGCCCTTGCTGACGGGCAGCGACGCATTGGGACGGCCGGAGAGCAGCGCGAACAGCCCGACGAAAAAGAGCAGGAGGAACAGGAGCGCGAGCCCGTCCTTGATCGCGACGAGCAGGTTCCAAACCTTGCGCGGAAAGCTGGTGCCACCGCGCGGCCGGTCGTCGCCCGGCAGCGGGCGGCGAACCGGAATGGCCCAGGGGCCGGCGGAATCGGGGGTCTGGGGCGGCGTGGCGCTGGTGTCGGTCATGCCCCCGTGCCTAATCCGCCCGCCCGGCCTTGGCAATCCAAGCTTCGACGGGCGTCCGACGAAGCCCCACGGGCGACGTCAGAGCCAGCCCTGTTCGCGGTACCAGCGCACCGTTCGGGCCAGTGCCTCATCGGTGGCGAGCGCGGGCTGCCACAGCGCTGTTGGCGGCTGTGTCCCGGCGGCTGCGACCCAGTCGGGATGCGCGATATAGGCGGCGCGGTCGGGAGTCAGCTTGGCGCGATCGCGGCGGACGAGGCGGTCGAGATGCCCGCCCGCCTTGAGCACCGCCGCCGGCACCGACAGCGCCGGCACGTTCGGCCGCCCGATCGCGCGGCCGATAGCCTTGGCAAATTCGCGGTGCGTCCAGCCCCCGTCCTGACCGTCGTCGGGTTCGTAGATGCGGCCGAGGGTCTCGTCATTATCGGCCGTTACCGCCAGCAGGAGGCGCGCAAGTTCGTCGACATAGATCGCCGACATCCGCCCTGGCGGGGGGAGCAGCGCGATGCCGCGGCCCACCATGCGGAACAGGTCGAGCATGTCGGTGTCGCCGGGGCCGAAGACGGCGGGCGGGCGAATGATGGTCCAGTCGAGCGCGCTTTCCATCACCACGGCTTCGGCGCGCTCCTTCGACCAGCCATAGTTGGACAGCGCCGGCTCGCGCGCGGCGAGCGACGAGACATGGACGAAGCGCGCCACCCCCGCATCGCGGGCGGCCGCAACCACATTGGCGGTCGCTATGGCATTGCCCGCCTCGAACGCGGAGCGCGTCGGCACGTTGACGACGCCGGCGATGTGCAGCACCGCATCTGCGCCCGCGATTATTGCGGCCAGGCTGTCGGGCCGGTCGAGCGCGCCGTCGATCCAGTTCACGCCATCGCGCGGTTCTTGCGGCCGCCGCGTCAGCGCGCGCACCTGCCATCCGGCAGCGACCGCCTGCTGCAACGTCGCGCCGCCAACGAACCCGGTCGCGCCGGTCATGGCCAGAACGCGCGGTTGGTCCGGCGCCGTCACAACAGGACCAGATGGTCGCGGTGGACGATTGCCGCACGCGGCGCATAGCCGAGCGCGGCCTCCTGCGCATCGCGGCCGAGGCCGAGGATCATTTGTGCATCGGCCGCGGTATATTCCGACAATCCGCGCGCGATCGTGCGCCCGTCGGGACCGGCGATGTCGAGGATATCGCCGCGTGCAAAGTCACCCGATGCATCGGTCACGCCGGCGGCGAGCAGGCTGGCGCCGCCGGCAAGCGCGCGCACCGCCCCGGCGTCGATCGTCAGCCGTCCCTTGGCGGTTAGCCCGCCCGCGAGCCATGCCTTGCGCGCGCTTGCGCCGCGTTCGGCCGCAAAGAGCGTGTGGCGCGCGTCGGCCGACAGGGGGCGCCCGATCCGCCCCGACGCGATGGCGAGGCTCGCGCCCGCCGAATTGGCGATGCGCGCCGCCGCGATCTTGGATACCATGCCGCCCGACCCCATGCCCGATGCCGATCCGGTGTCGGCCATCGCCTCGATCGCGGCGTCGATGCGGTCGACGCGCGCGATATGCGTCGCGCCGGGTTGCGCCGGGTTGCGATCATAAAGGCCGTCGATGTCGGAGAGCAGGACGACGCCGGCCGCGCCCGCCGCCTGCGCGACGCGCGCCGCGAGCCGGTCGTTGTCGCCGAAGCGGATTTCCTCGGTCGCGACGCTGTCGTTCTCGTTGATGATCGGAACCACACCCAGGGTGAGCAGCCGGTCGAGCGTCGCGGCGGCGTTGAGGTAGCGGCGGCGATGTTCGAGATCGTCGAGCGTAACGAGGATCTGCGCTGCGGTCAGCCCTTCGGCGCCCAGAACCTCGGCCCAAACCTGCGACAGTGCAATCTGACCGGTCGCTGCCGCCGCCTGCGCATCCTCAAGGCTGGCGCGGCCGCCCTTGGCAAGCCCGAGACGGCGGGCGCCGAGCGCAATCGCCCCCGACGACACCACGGCAACCTGCTGCCCGGCGCGGCACCGTGCCGCGATGTCGGCGGCGATCCCGGCCAGCCAGTCGCGCCGCACCGCGCCGCCTTCATCGACGAGCAACGCCGATCCGATCTTGACGATCAGCCGCGGGCAAGAGGCGGGCGCGAACAACATGCGCGCCCGATAGCGCGCCGATGCCTGCGCGCCAACGAAATTAGACTAAGGCGCGCCAACACGTTCCAAGCTGATCGAACGTCCACTTTGGGGTGATGGGTGGACGCCCCCCGGCGGCATCGCGCTCGGTGCCTCGCTGATCGTCACAATGGGCAGCGCGGTCGGCGAAACGCCGGTGGTCGAGATCGACCGCGTCGCGCAATGGTACGGACTGACCCCGACCGAGGCGCGCCTCGCGGTCTGGCTCGCCGGCGGCAAGTCGCTGCAGGACTATGCCGCGCTCCGCGCCGTCAGCCTCAACGCCGCGCGCTTCACCCTGAAAGGCATCTTCCGCAAGACCGGCGCGACCAGCCAGGCGCAACTCGTCGCGATGCTCGCGCGGCTGCCAACGCTCCAGAGCGGAGAGAATTGAGCTTCTGCAATTGATCCCAATGATTTAGGGTTGGCTGCCCGACAGGAAGGAATCAGGCCGATGCTCTTCCCCCGCCTTCTGCTTGCCGCCGCGCTGTTCGCGCAGACACCCGCGGCCTTCGCCGAACCTGCCGCCGATGCAACGCTGCGCTCGCCCGACGACATCGTCGTCGAGGGCGAGCGGCTGACGCGCGAGGAAGCGAAGAAGCGCGCCAACGCCTTCATCCGCACCCTCGGCGTCGCGCCCGGCATCTATTCCCAGGACAGCGTCGCGCGCTGGACGGTCAGGCTCTGCCCGCGCGCGCTCGGCCTGTCTGATGAACATGCCGCGCTCGTCGAGGGCTGGTTTCGCGACACCGTCCGCTCGAGCGGCGCAAGAATCGCCGACGGCAAATGCGACACCAACGTCCTCCTCCTCTTCGTCGACGACGGCGCGAATTTCATCAAGCTGTTCAAGGCCCGCTATCCGGGCCAGTTCGCCGATATGAGCGGCCCCGACATCCGCGACCTCGTCGAGCTCGATAAGCCGGTGCGCTGGTGGTATTCGGTCCGCCGGACCAGCGGCGGCCTCAGCCTGATCGGGCCGCAAACCCTCCGCAGCATCGAAGGCGCGACGATCGTCATCGACGTCAACGACGCCGAGGGCGCCACGTTGCGCGCGGTGACCGACTATGCCGCCTTCGTCGCGCTGAGCGGCATCCGCATCCGCGCCGAGCCCCAGTCGCAATCGATCCTCGGCCTGTTCGACGACCGCCAGGGCAAGCGCGAACTGACCGAGTGGGACAAACGCTTCCTGACCGCGCTCTACACCATCCCGCACGAACGCAAGGGCCGCTACCAGCGCGGCAGGCTGGTAGGCGCGTTGCTCAAGCCGGACGATAAGGAATAGCGTCTGTTTTGGTGGGAAGCGGACATCTTTCTGTAAACCCTGAGCCACTAGTAAGAACCGCATGGCCCGAAACAAATTTCCTGCTGTCATGCTCTATGCCTTGACCTTACAATGGCATTGGGTGCCTTTCTTGTATGGGGTCTCAGTGCCCGGCCAAATCAGCGCGATTATCTTTGGCGCTTTGTGGTTGATCGCTGCGACGGTCACATATCGTCAGGCCGTGACGTTACCAAATTTCGTGGCCGCCTTCATAGTTCTCTATGCCGTCGATATCAGCGTCACATTATGGGTTTTTAGCGCAGACGTCGGCACTCATGCGCGAGATGTGCCTATCGAATGGCAACTCCTTCTCGGTCTAATTCAAAGCTCTATGTTCGCCGCCGCACTCGCGTTGCCAATTTTCGTTCGTCTAATTCGAAGGGTTTAAGCGAACGGCCGCAAACGGTCGTTTCCGGAAAGGTAGCTTTCCGAACGAACTGGCGGTTAGCTGCAGTCCCTGCGGCGTTGGAATTTGTCCGCGCGGCCTAGCGCTTGCCGCCGAAGGTGTAGCTCAGCGCGATCCCGAATGCTGGCTGGTTGCGCGAACCGAAGGCGCGGGTGACGGGCGAGTCGGCAGCATCGCCGACGAGGCGGTCGTAGCGCGCAAAGGCCGCGACGCCCCAATTTCGCGTCAACTGGCGCATATAGCCCGCTGTGACGCCGACCGATTGCACGCCGCCCTTGGGATCATAAGCGGGCAGGCCCGAGGCGGCGACATCAGTAGGAGCGACGCCGAAATAGGCGCGGCTATATTTGCTGTCACCGAGCGAGACGCGCGGACCGATCGAAAACAGCCAGTCGTCGCCCTGGCGCGCGACATAATCGGCCCCGACATCGCCGACCCAGCCGCCATGACCGCCGAGGCCCTTGCGCGCTTCGACCCGCA
The DNA here is from genome assembly GCF_900185685.1 of Sphingopyxis sp. P1IMeth2. Classification (NCBI taxonomy): domain Bacteria; kingdom Pseudomonadati; phylum Pseudomonadota; class Alphaproteobacteria; order Sphingomonadales; family Sphingopyxidaceae; genus Sphingopyxis; species Sphingopyxis sp. P1IMeth2. The sequence goes on along the minus strand of NZ_FYAT01000001.1, from coordinate 235,672 downwards.
CGCGCAGCGCCGGCGCCACCCAGGCTTGGGCGAAGGCGCCCGCTTCGACGGTCAGTCCGACCTTGGGCAGGTTGCCGCCGACGGCTTCGGGCTTGCGCTTGCGGATTATGCTGGCGGTCGGGCCGAAGTCGAATTTCTTGTCGTCGACAAGGTCGAAGCCAAAGCTCTGGTCCGGGGCCTCGAAGGCGAAGTCCTCGCCGGGCTTGGCGCGCGAGAGGTCGACGAAGGGCCCGAGGACGAGCTTTTTCGATCCGGGCGTTTCGGGCCAGAATTGCGGCCCGGCGAAGACGCGGGTGCGCTTGCCGGTCGTTTCGCCTTCGTCCTGCGCGGCGGCCGGGACGGCGGTGAGCGCCGTGGCCGCGGCCAGGCAGAGCGAGAGAGGCGCGTGCAGGGCGCGGGACGCGTGGGGAGGCATGAGGAACTCCTTGTTGTTCCGCGATCAAATGCCCCGCGGACGCGTTTCGTTCCGCGCCGGCCGCCGCGACGTCAAAGCGGCGACCAAGCGCCTTCGTCGTCGGCGTCGTCGCGATGGTCGGCCGCGGGGGCGACCGGGCCGATGGCTTCGAGCAATTTGTCGAGCACCGCACCGACACCTTCGCCGCTGGCGCCCGACAGCGCCATGACCGGATAGCCGCTTGCTTCTTCGAGCTCGGCCTTGAGCGCGGCGATCAATTCCTCGTCGAGCGTATCGACCTTGTTGAGCGCGACGACGACCGGTTTGTCGGTCAACCCCGCGCCATAGGCGTCGAGTTCGTCGCGCACGATGTGATAGCTGGTCGCGACATCGGCATCATTGGCATCGACCAGATGCAGCAGCACGCGGCAGCGTTCGATATGCCCCAGAAAGCGGTCGCCGATCCCCGCGCCATCGGCGGCGCCTTCGATCAGGCCGGGAATATCGGCGATGACGAATTCGCGCCCCTTGTGGCTGACGACGCCGAGTTGCGGCCGCGTCGTCGTAAAGGCATAGGCGCCGACCTTGGCCTGCGCGTTGGAGACGGCGTTGATGAAGGTCGACTTGCCCGCATTGGGCAGCCCGACGAGCCCGGCGTCGGCGAGCAGCTTCAAGCGCAGCCACACCCACATCTCCTCGCCCGGCCAGCCGGGGCCGTGCTGACGCGGCGCGCGATTGGTCGAGCTTTTGTAGCTCGCATTGCCGCGCCCGCCGTCGCCGCCGCGCAGAAAGACGATGCGCTCGCCCTCCTTGGTCAGATCGGCGAGCAAGCTGCGATCTTCGTCGTCGGCCAGGATCTGCGTGCCGATCGGCACCTGGATCACCAGATCGTCGCCGCCCGCGCCGGTGCGATCGCGGCCGGCGCCGGGGGTGCCGCGGCGGGCCTTGAAATGCTGGGTATAGCGAAAGTCGATCAGCGTGTTGAGCCCGCTCACCGCCTCGAACACAATGTCGCCGCCCTTGCCGCCGTTGCCGCCGTCGGGGCCGCCATATTCGACATATTTCTCACGGCGAAACGAAACGGCGCCGGGGCCGCCGTCGCCGGACTTCACGAAAATCTTTGCCTGATCGAGGAAATGCATCGGCGCTCTTTAGGGCGAAGGGCGGCTTTTGGCTAGGTCGCGATGGCGTCGCTCAATATGCCTCTGCCTTTGCTGCGCGCCGCGATATTTTCCGGCCTATCGCGACGCCCAATAATCGAACGCAATCTGTTGCTGTTCGCGGATGAAACGCGCCGCGGCGGCGCCTTCCCACGGGCCGTCGTAGCCGAGCAACAGCGCCGTGCCGCCGACCCACCAGCCTTGACCGGGCAGCCGGTCGCTCTCGCGCACCACAAGTACGGCGAGATCGGGTTCGCCGTCGAGCGCGCACATCCGGTCGACCTCGCCCAGCGTCTTGCACAGCGCGCGCATCTTGGGCCGCGTGAATCGGAAGCCCAGGTCGCCGAGTATTTCGGAATAGCTGACGCTGCGTCCGTCGCGCGCCGCGGCGGTCAGGATCGCGCGAATGCGCGGCGCGTCGCCCAGCGCGCTCGCATCGGCGGCGGCCGTCTCTTCGCCTAGCCCCTGGTCTTTGGCGGCCATGGGAAAAAGCCCGAGGTGCGCTGGACATAGTCGGCATAGCCGGGTCGCGTCTTGTGCAGGCCCTTTTCGAGCAGCGCCTTGCCCGACCAGCGCGTCAGGGTGAAGGTCAGGAAAATGGGGCCGATGACGCTCGCCACGGCGGCCCACAGCCCGATGTCGGCGGCGATCAGCCAGATGCCCCACCAGGTCAGCGCATCGCCGAAATAATTGGGGTGCCGCGTATACCGCCACAGGCCGGTGTCGAGCACCTTGCCCTTGTTCGCCGGATTCTTGCGAAAGGCATCGAGCTGCGCGTCGCCGATGCTTTCGAACGCAATACCTATGAGCGCCGCGGCGACGCCCGCCCAGCCGATGACGCCAAGCGCCGGCACCGGATCGGCCACGCTGGCCCATATGCCGATCTGCGCGGGCAGGCAGGTGAGAAACAGGAGCGGTGCCTGCGTCAGAAAGACGGTTAGGAGCGCCGTCTGCGCCCAGCTCCAGCCGCGGCGTTCCATCGTGCGCGCCATGATCCGTGCGTAGCGTGGGTCTTCGCCATGCGCGCGCCAGCGCACGAAAAGATGGATCGAGAGGCGCAGCCCCCACAGCGCCGTGAGCGCGAGGATCGCCGCCGCGTGCACGCCTTCGATACCGACCTGCGCCGCGCTTGCGAGTGCCAGCAGCACCATGCCGAAAGCCCAGAAGGCATCGATGAACGAGACATCGCGGATCGCAACCGCGATACCCCAGAGGACGAGGATCGCCGCGATCAGCGCCGCGAAATTGATCGCCAGAAGCGTCACCATGTCGGTCATCGGCCCCGTGCCTCCTCGCTCTCTGCCTCGGTGTCCTGCGCTTCCTCACGGCGGCCGACGATGTCGTCGATCGACCGGACGGCGCGCTCGGGTATTTTGGGAATACAGCTTTTATAGACGTCGAACACCTTCATCATGTCGGCGCGGAAATCGCCCGTCGGCCAGATCAGCGGCCCCAGGCCGCCGGTCTTGGTGCCATAATCCATCAGGCCGACGACCATCGGCACCTTCGCGGCGAGCGCAATCTGGTAAAAGCCGGTGCGCCATTTCTTCGCCTTGCCCCGTGTCCCTTCGGGCGCGACGGTCAGCATGAACTCGCGCCGCCGCGCAAATTCCTGCACCATCTGCTGTACGACATTGCTGCTGTTCCGGCGATCGACCGCAATCCCGCCCATCTGGCGCATGAAGCCGCCGAGCGGCCATTTGAACAGCGACAGCTTGCCCATGAAATGGGCGCGCACGCCTAGGTCGGCTGTCAGGCCGAGATAGTTGACGAAATCCCAGTTGCTGGTGTGCGGCGCCGCGATGATGATGAAGCGGCGCGGTTCGGGCACCTCGCCCACCGCGGTCCAGCCGCGCAGCCGGTACAGCAGCAATAGCAGGCGGCGCACCGCGCGCGCGACCGGCCCAGGCTGATCGTCTTCGATCGGCGTCACGTCTCTCTCCCCATCCTCAGCGCGACTTGCGCGAAAGCGGCGCCGCGCGCAAGCGGCTTGCAGCGCGCGGCGCTTTCTGCTCCTTTCGCGGCCTGTTCAGGGGAGGCCAACCAATGAAAATCTTGTCCGCCTTGCTGTCGTCGGCGCTGCTCGTCGCCGCGCCCGCCACCGCGCAGCAGACGGCGCCGCGCGCGGACCAGCTCGCCTTTCGCGATCTTTACAAGGAACTGGTCGAAACCGACACCACGCTGTCGGCGGGGAGCTGCACGCTCGCCGCCGAACGCATGGCCGCGCGCCTCAAGACAGCGGGCTTTGGCGACGATCAACTGACGCTGTTCGCGGACCCCGATCATCCGAAGGAGGGCGGCCTTGTCGCCGTCTATCCCGGCACGTCGAAGACCGCCAAGCCGATCCTGCTCATCGCGCATATCGACGTCGTCGAGGCGAAACGTGCGGACTGGGAACGCGACCCGTTCAAGATGGTCGAGGAAAACGGCTATTTCTATGGCCGCGGAACGCTCGACGACAAGGCGCAGGCGGCGATCTGGACCGACATGCTGATCCGCTTCCGCACGGAAGGGTACAAGCCGAAGCGCACCGTCAAGCTGGCACTGACCTGCGGCGAGGAAACCAATGGCGCCTTCAACGGCGCCGAATGGCTGGCGGCGAACAAGCGCGATCTTATCGATGCCGAATTCGCGCTCAATGAAGGCGGCGGCGGCGACAGCGACGGCAAGGGCCATGTGATCGGCCAGTCGGTGCAGGTTGGCGAAAAGACCTTCGCCAACTTCCGCCTCGAAACCCGCAACGCGGGCGGCCACAGCTCGGTGCCGGTGCGCGACAATGCGATCTATCAGCTCGCGCGGGCGCTGACGCGGATCGACGAATATGAATTTCCGGTCGAAATGACCGACACGACGCGGCGCTTCTTCAGCGAAGCGGGCGCCGCGCGCGGCGACGCAACGGGCAAGGCGATGGCCGCGCTCGCCGCCGATCCCGCCGACAAGGCGGCAGAGGCAATCGTCAACAAGGATCGGTTCCTCCACGGCAATATCCGCACGACCTGCGTCGCGACCCTGCTCGACGGCGGTCACGCCCCCAATGCGCTGCCGCAGCGGGCGGGCGCCAATATCAACTGCCGCATCTTCCCCGGTCATCCGATCGAGGAGATCAAGGCCGAGCTGGAAAAGGTGATCGGCGACCCCGGCGTCACCGTGACGCAGCTTCCGCCCAAGCGCCCCGCGCCGCCAGCACCGCCCCTCGACCCCAAGGTGATCGGTCCGATGGAAAAGCTCGTCGCGCGTTATTGGCCGGGGCTGAAGGTCATCCCGTCGATGGCGAACGGCTATACCGATGCGACCTTCCTCGGCGCGGTGGGCATCCCGACCTATGGCATTCCCGGCATCTGGGGCGACCCCGATGGCAACGGCGTCCATGGCCTCAACGAAAGGGTCGAAGTGAAGGCGGTCTATGTCGGCCGCGACTTCATGTACGATCTGGTCAAGGCCTATGCCGACAAGCCTTAGGGCCCTGTCCCTACGCGATCCTCCCAAGCCCTTTGCGTTGATGCGCTAGGATTGCTATCGCGCCGCGACAATGGCCAGCACCACCGACGACCTTACGCCTCCTGAACCCGGCAACATCGACACCCCCTTCGGCAGCGCGCTGTCGGAGCGCTATCTGGTATATGCGCTGTCGACGATCACGGCGCGGTCGCTGCCCGACCTGCGCGACGGGCTGAAACCCGTGCATCGCCGCCTCTTGTGGGCGATGCGCGCGATGCGGCTCGACCCGTCGCAGGGCTACAAGAAGTCGGCGCGCGTCGTCGGCGACGTCATCGGTAAATTTCACCCGCACGGCGACACTGCGGTCTATGATGCGATGGTCCGCCTCGCGCAGGATTTTTCGCTGCGCTATCCGCTGGTCGACGGGCAGGGCAATTTCGGCAACATCGACGGCGATAACGCCGCCGCCTATCGTTATACCGAGGCGCGGCTGACGCGCGTCGCGATCGACCTGATGCAGGGGCTCGACGAAGGCACGGTCGATTTCCGTCCGACCTATAACGGCGAAGACGAAGAGCCGGAGATCATGCCCGGCTTGTTCCCCAACCTGCTTGCCAATGGCGCGAGCGGCATTGCAGTGGGCATGGCGACCAACATTCCGCCGCACAACGCCGCCGAGGTGATCGACGCCGCGCTCGTCCTGCTCGATAATCCCAGGGCCGAGCTTGCCGAGTTGCTGACGCACGTGCGCGGCCCCGATTTCCCGACCGGCGGCGTCATCGTCGACAGCGCAGAGACGATTGCCCACGCCTTTGAAACCGGACGCGGCAGTTTTCGCGTCCGCGCGCGCTTTTCGACCGGCAAGCAGGACGGCGCGTGGGAGGAGACGGGGATCGAGAAGCAGGCGGGCGGCACATGGCAGCTCGTCATCAGCGAGATTCCCTATGGCGTTTCCAAGGGCAAGCTGATCGAAACGATCGCGCAGCTTATCGCCGACAAGAAGCTGCCGATCCTCGAAGATGTCCGCGACGAAAGCGCCGAGGATATCCGCATCGTGCTGGTGCCCAAGAGCCGCAACGTCGATCCCGACATCCTGAAGGAAAGCCTCTACCGGCTGACCGAGCTCGAAAGCCGCTTCGCGCTAAACCTCAACGTCCTCGATGCGACGCGCACGCCCAAGGTGATGGGGCTGCACCAATTGCTCACCGAATGGTTGCAGCATCAGATCATCGTCCTCGTTCGCCGCGCGGAGCATCGCATCGGCAAGATCGACGATCGGCTGGAACTGGTCGGCGGCTACCTCATCGCCTTCCTGAACCTCGACCGGGTGATCGAGATCATCCGCACCGAGGACGAGCCGAAGGCGGTGATGATGGCCGAATTCGAGCTGACCGACCGCCAGGCCGAGGCGATCCTCAACATGCGCCTGCGCAGCTTGCGCAAGCTTGAGGAAATGGAGCTGAAGCGCGAGCAGGCCGACCTGATCGCCGAGCGCGAAGAGCTGGCGAAGCTCGTCGCCAGCAAGGACCGCCAGAAGACGCGGCTGCGCAAGGATCTGGAAAAGCTGAAGGCCGTCTATGGCCTCGACACGCCGCTCGGCGCGCGGCGCACCGCGATCGCCGAAGCCGCGCCGGTGCGCGACATTCCGCTCGACGCGATGATCGAGAAGGAACCGGTGACGGTGATCCTGTCGAAGCGCGGGTGGATTCGCGCTCAGCGCGGCCATGTCGCGGCGGACCAATGGGGTGAGTTCAAGTTCAAGGAAGGCGACGAACTCGCCTTTGCGGCGCATGCCCAGACGACCGACAAGCTGCTCGTCGCCGCGAGCGACGGGCGCTTCTATACCGTAGGCGCCGACAAGCTGCCCGGCGGCCGCGGCTTCGGCGAGCCGCTGCGCCTGATGGTCGACATCGACCCCGACGCCCGTATCGTAGCGCTGATCCCCGCGAGCGCCGACGGCCGGCTGCTGCTCGCTTCGACGAGCGGGCACGGCTTCGTAGCGCAGGTGGCCGATGTGATCGCCGAGACGCGCAAGGGCCGCAATGTCGTCAATCTGAAGCCCAGGGCGCACTTGTCGGTCGTCCGCACGATCGCGGCAAACCATGACAGCGTCGCGGTGATCGGCGAGAACCGCAAACTTGTTGTCTTCCCGATTGCCGAAGTGCCGGTGATGGCGCGCGGTCAGGGCGTGATGCTGCAGAAATATCGCGATGGCGGCCTGTCCGACGCGACGAGCTTCGTCTTTGCCGAGGGGCTGAGCTGGACGATGGGCGGCGAGACGGGGCGCGTGCGCACCGAAACCGACCTCGGGCCGTGGCGCGTCGCGCGCAGTGCGTCGGGGCGGATGCCGCCAACCGGTTTCCCGCGTAACAATCGCTTCGACTGATCGCAATTTACGTTGCCGTAAATAGCTTCTTTACCTCCGGTCACTTAGGCATCGACCAATGGGGAAAGGTCGCATCAAACCCTTTATTATGCCAATAGATAGAACCGGTGAAGACCGGCCATCCTTGTTTGTCGGCTGGATCGACGCCTTACCGGTCCCCGCCGCGCTTGTGCGGCCGCTGGCACGCGGCAATTTTCGCCTGCACGCCAGCAACGCCGCCTTCGACCGGCTCGACCTGTCCCCGGCGGGTGTCGAGGCGCCGATCGAACTGCGCCGCGCGATCGAAAAGGCCGCGCAGCATATTGGCGGCGTCCACGAATTTTCCTGCCGCCTGGGCGAAGGCCCGGCGGCGCGCGACCTGCGCGGATCGATCGGTCCGCTGTCGGACGAGAGCGGCGACGATTCGCTGTTCCTGCTGACCCTGATCGACCGGACGCAGGAAATGATGACCGAGCGCAATCTGCGCCGCGAACTTGTTTCCGACAGCCTGACGGGCCTCCCCAACCGCGCCGGATTCGAGGAGCTGGTCGAACAGCGCAGTGCCGAGCAGGAAGCGGGCGATCACGCCATTCTGTTGCTCGATCTCGCGCGGTTCAGCCGCATCAACGAACATATTGGTCCGCTCGCCGGCGACGAGCTGATCATCACCGTGGCGCGGCGCCTGAAATCGAGCCTGCGCAGCGGCGACATATTGGCGCGAACCGGCGGCGACGAATTCGCCATCTCGACGCGTATCGCTGGCGGCAAGGCCGACGTCCGCGAAATGGCGCGCCGCATCCGCGGCTGCTTCGACCACCCCTTCCGCATCGGCGAGCTGAAGGTCAGCGTCGATTGCGCGCTGGGGTGCGCCATTCAATCCGCGCCCGACACCGATGTCGCCGATCAGATCCGCCACGCGCAGATCGCGCTCAAGCGGGCGAAGCAGACCGACCGAATCGAAATCTACGAACCCGAGGCGGCGCTGCTCGCCGACAATCGCTTCGGGCTCGAAACCGAATTGCGCAACGCGATCGAGGAAGACCGGCTGCACCTCGACTTCCAGCCGCTCGTCGAACTGTCGACCGGCAAGGTGGCGGGCTTCGAGGCGCTGGCGCGCTGGAACAACAGCGCCGGCCGCGCGGTGTCGCCCTCCGAATTCATCCCGGTGGCAGAGGATTCGGGGCTGATCGTCCCGCTCGGCCAATGGGCAATCGCCAAGGCTGCCGAAACGCTCGCCGCGTGGGACCGCGAGAATGATGCCCCGGTCAATTGCTATATCTCGGTCAATGTCTCGGCGATCCAGCTCGTTCGTGATGATGTCGCGGCGGTGGTCCGCGAAGCGCTGGCGCGGCACGGCATTGGCGGCGACCGGCTGATGATCGAACTCACCGAAAGCGCGATCATCGGCGATCCCGACCTGGCGCTGTCGGTGCTGAGCGAACTCAAGGCGGTCGAGGCCCGGGTCGCGATGGACGATTTCGGCACCGGCTATTCGAACCTCGCCTATCTCCAGCGCCTGCCGCTTGACGTCCTCAAGATCGATCGCAGCTTCGTAGACCATATGGTCGAGGACCGCGACAAGGCGGCCATCGTCCGCACGATCCAGAGCCTTGCCGAAGTGCTCGGCATGCGTACCACGGCCGAGGGGGTGGAAACCGCCGACCAGGCGCGCCTGCTTTCGGCGCTCGGCTGCGATTTCGGTCAGGGCTTTTTGTTCGCGCGGCCGATGGATGCCCGCGCGGCGATCGCCTATTGGCGTCAGTCGCTGCTCCGCCCGATCATCTGATCGACCAGCTCCGCGACGCGCGCGGCGTCCGGATAATCCTCCGCCACCCATTGCGCCTCGACGCCTTGCAGGATGCGCGCAACCTCCGGCCCCGCCGCGATGCCGCGTGCAACGATGTCGCCGCCGCGCACCGGAAGCTGCGGCACGGTCCAGCCGTCGAGCGCCGCGACCGCAGCCGCTGCATCACCCTCATTCCCACCGAGCAGCCGCGCGTCGCGCGCCGCCTCGATCCCGATGGCATGGGCAAGCTGACGAACCGGCCGCGCGTCGTGGCGATACGCGCTGATCGCCGACAGATGCTTGCGTTGCCGCGTCGACAGGCGCAGCCGGCTCGCGACCTGATCGGCGATGCCGGCGTCGGCGGGCAACAGCGCGGCGAGCCGCCGCAGCGACGCGGGTGCAGCCGCCGCCGCGCTTTCATTGGCGAGCAAGCGGTCGAGCGCGGTCGCAAACCCCGGATCGAGTTCGAGCAGGATCACCGTGAAGATGCCGTCGGCTGCCATCTGGCCGACGATTGCGCGCGGATCGGGAAGCGACAATATCTTGGTCAACTCGTCGGCGATGCGCTCGCGCGACAGACTCTTGAGCGACTGGCGCGCGGCGGTCACCGCGGCGTGGCTGACGGGTTCGAGGTCGCCGTCCCCGAAACGCGCCGCAAAGCGATAGAAGCGCAGGATGCGCAGATGATCCTCGGCGATCCGGGTTGCTGCATCGCCGATGAAGCGGACGCAGCCGGCCTGCAGATCGGCAAGCCCGCCGAACCAGTCATCGACCGCGCCGGTCAGCGGATCGGCGTAGAGCGCGTTGATCGTGAAGTCGCGCCGCGCCGCATCCTCGCGCCAGTCGTCGGCGAAAGCGATCGTGGCGCGGCGGCCGTCGGTTTCGACATCGCGGCGCAGCGTCGTGATCTCGTGATGATCGCCGCTCGCGATCGCGGTCACCGTGCCGTGCGCGATGCCGGTCGGAATGACCTTGATATCGACCGCCTCGAGCCGCCGCGTCACCTCTTGCGGCAACAGCGGGGTCGCAAGGTCGATGTCGGTCACGGGCAGGCCAAGCAGCGTATCGCGCACCGCCCCGCCGACGATCTTCACCGCATCGGCGCCGAGCGCGGCGACGATCCGGCGCAACCCGGCGCGGCCGCGCCACGCGGCATCGGGCAGCATCGTTACCCCCATCTCAGCGATGCCAGCCGGGCGGCAGCCGCCGCGCCAGATTGATGATGATATCCGCCGTCACGCCCCAGATCCGCCGTCCCTGCCAATGCATGTCATAATAGCGGCGCACCTGCCCTTGCCAATGCGCCTGCTGGCGTTCGTAATTGGCGGGATCGAACAGGATGTCGAGCGGCACTTCGAACCAGTCCTCGACCTCGTCGGGATTGGGATCGAGCGGCAGGTCGGGCGGGATGACGCCGAGGACCGGGGTGATGTGATAGCCGCTGCCCGAACGATAGGCGTCGGTCGTCCCGGCGACCGCGACATCGCGGCGGTGCAGGCCGATTTCCTCTTCGGCTTCGCGCAGCGCCGCATCGACCGCATCAGTATCGCCGGGATCGATCTTGCCGCCCGGAAAGGCGACCTGTCCCGCATGGCTGCGCAGCCATTGCGGCCGCTGGGTCAGGATGACGCCGGGGTCGGGCCGGTCGGTGAAGGCGATCAGCACTGCTGCGTCGCGCAGCGAATCGCCGCGATGGAGCAGATAGCCCTCATCTTCGCCATGATCGGGAAGCAGATTGTCGAGCGCATCGCGCAGCTTTGCCGAGAGCATCAGCGTCCCACCAGCGGAAAGCAGGCGCCGTTCGACCAGATGGCGGGCGGATCGCCGCCTTCGGCCAGCGCCATCTCGACAATCTCGTAATAGAGCGCGCGGTCGATGCGCGCCTCCAGCCCGTTGCCGATCGCGCCGCGCACATGGAGCCGCGGGTCGGGCCGGTCGGGGTCGTGTCCGAAGGACAGCGGATGATCGGCGCCCGCCATGACCAGATCGTCGGTGTCGAGACGGAACAGCAGCGTGCGCGCCGCGCCGTCGCCCTCGCTTTTCATCTCGACGGCGCGGAAGGCGGTATCCTCGACGGCAATCGCCAGTTTTTCGGCCGGGGTGACGAGGACATGGCCGCCATCGGGTTCGCGGCGCAGGATGGTCGAAAAAAGCTTCACCATCGCCGGGCGGTTGATCCGGCCGCCTTCATGATACCAGCTGCCATCGGCGCGGATTTCCATCGCGCTGTCGCCCGTACGCGTCGGATGCCAGCTTTCGACCGGCGGCAGTTTGCGCGCCGCGAGCAATTCGGCGGCCTCGGCCGGCGAAAGCTGCGCAAAGGATTTGGGAAGCGAGGGCGCGGGGCTGACCATCAAACCGACATAGGAAGGTGGATGGGCAAGTAAAGGGAGCAGTCGCGTGCGGGGTGCTGCGCTGCCAAGATAATGGCATTCCTCAGCCGCTTACCGCGGACGATTCATCACCCAGCTGAACGCCATCGCGTTGAAGATGGTGTAGAGGCCATAAAGCAGCATCGCGGTGAACCAGTTGCGCGTCGCGATCGCCATGGCGCCGACGAGGAGCAGGAATTCGAACACGTAGGTGATGTGCGGACCCACCTTGTCGGCGAGCGGCCGGACCATCTGCTGCACCAGCGGATCGTCGCTTTCCATGAAGGCGCGGTGCATTGCGAAATTGCCCACCCCGGCGCAGAAAATGGCGATGATCGCGATCCACATGCGCATCAAATGGGGCCTAATGGGTGGAAATGCCAGCGGCTTTGCGGTTAAGAGCGGCGGCACGGCTCTACGCCCGATCGGAAAACCGGTCCCGGGGACAATCACCCGGGGCATCCCCACAAGAAGGATCCCGTTCGATGAGACAGTTCGCGCCGCTGCCGGTTGCCATTCTCCTGACCGCTGTCGGCGCGCCGCCGGCGCATGCCGCCGTTACCGGTCCGGCGCTGCCCGCCGCAACGGTGCCGGCGGTCACGGCGGCGATGGAGGTGCGGCCCTTGCCCTTGCCCGATCCGGTGCGCGCGATGATTGGCGCCGCGATCGACAGCGGCGAGCGCAAGGATGTGGAAACCGTGGTGGCGCTCGCCAAGGCGACCAATCCGCGATCGCTCGATGAAATCGACGCGATCCTCTCGGCCTGGCGTGCGCGAACCAAGCGGGAGCCCGAGCGTGATCCGGTCCTCCAGATGCTGGCCGCCGCCATGGCGAGCAAGAAGGACGACGATGTAGAAGCGGTGGGCGCGCTTGCCAAGAAGACCAGCCCCGCGCAGGTCGCCGACATCGATGCGCTGCTGGTCGACTATCGCGCCAAGCGCGCGGCCGAGAAGCAGGCGGCGGCCGATGCGGCGCGGGCGCGGCTGGCGAGCGCGAAATTCTGGCAGCATTGGAAGGGCGAGGGGCAGATCGGTGCCTCGCACAGCTCGGGCAATTCGAAATCGACCGGGCTCAGCGCCGGCATCGCGCTGGCGCGCAAGGGGCTGGACTGGGATCAGCGCTTCCGCGTTCAGGCCGACTATCAGCGCACCAATGGCAAGACGACGATCGAGAAATATCTTGCCGAATATGAACCGCAAATCCGCATGAGCGACCGTGCCTTTGGCTTTGGCCTGGGCCGGTGGGAGCGCGACCGGATGCAGGGGTTTGATGCGCGTTGGAGCGCGTCGGGGGGGCTTGGCTACAAGCTGATCGACGGCAAGAAGATGACGCTCAATCTGAAGGCCGGCCCGGCATGGCGGCAGACCGAATTGGTGACCGGTGGCCACGAAAGTGAGTTGACCGGGCTCGCGGGGCTCGATTTTGGATGGCAGATGTCGCCGAATCTGCGGCTGACGCAGGTCGCCTCGACGATCGTCGGCGATCGCACGACCACGACCAGTTCGCTGACCGCGCTCAATGCCAAGCTTTCGGGCGCGCTTTCGGCGCGGGTTTCCTATTCGGCTGACATCGACACCCATCCGCCGGCGGGGGTCAAGACCGTCGATACGCTGACCCGCTTCACGCTCGTTTACGGCTTTTAATCGAAGATTTCGGCGCCGCCGATCTCGCGGCCGGCTTCGAGCAAGCCGATGCCGGGGACATGGTTGAATTCGATGCGGATGCCGTCGGGGTCTTCAAAGAGGATCGAATAATAGCCCGGCGCCCACGGCTCCTCCTGCGGGCCGTGGACGAAGACGATGTCGCTGCGGTCCTTCAAAAAGGCATAGAGGCGGTCGACCGCGTCCCGATCGCGCATCCGGAAACAGGCATGATGCAGCCCCGGCGCGCCCTGATCGAAGCGTTTTCCGGCATTTTCCGGGCTGCCGGTCCGGATGCCGATCGCGGTGCGGCCGCCGACGCCGTAAAGCATCGCGTCGCTGTCGAGCACGACCTTGAGCTCGAGATAGCCGATGAGGTCGCGCCAGAAAGCCGTCGAACGCGCGAAATCGCCGGCGGTCAGGATGACATGGGCGACCCCGTTGAGATCGCCGGTCATTTGATCGCGGCGAGAGTATAGAGAAATTCGGCGAAGCCCATCGTCGCATCGACCATGCCCGCGACCTTGGGATTGGTCGAATCGATCAGATAATATTCGTTCGGCGCGTGCGCGCCCGACCCGTGGCCAATGCCGAAATGGGCGGCGGGGATCGACACGGGCGGCGCGGTGAAGGTCGCGCCCGGCCAGCTTCCCGCCAGACGCGCGTTGATGTTCGCCTTGACGCCCAGCGCCTTGTAGGTGGCAAGCTCGGTACGGACGAGGCGGCTGTCCTCGGCGACTTCGGTCGGATCGTAACCGCCCGACACGTTCATCTCGACATCGGTGAAGCCATGCTTGTCGAGGTGGGCGCGCAGCTTCTTTTCGGCCTCGGCGCGCGTCTGGTTAGGGACGAGGCGCAGGTCGAGCTTCGCCACCGCGCGGCCGGGCAGGATCGTCTTGCCGCCGGGACCGGTGTAGCCCGCGACCAACCCTTCGATATTGACCGTCGGTTCCTGCGCGAGCCGGATCAGCGCATCGTCATATTTGAGGTTGTCGATCCAGACATTGACGCCGAGCGCCTGCTTTTCGGCCGCCTCGTCAGCGCCCTTTGCGGCTTCGCGGATCAGCATCTTTTCGCGCTCGGTAAGCGGACGGACATTTTCGAACCAGCCCTCGATCGCCGGCGTGTTACCGTCGGGCGTGACGAGCGTCTGGAGCGCCTGCACCAACCGCCACGCCGGCGAATCGAGCATCGCCTTCAGGCTGGAATGAACGTCGCCCTTGGGGCCCCGGCCCCATTTTTCACCGCTGGCGATCAGTTCAAGTTCGATGATGCCCTTCGATCCCAGATTGACATCGACCGCGCCGGTCTTGTCCTGCGAGGCGAAGGGGATGAAAATGCCGTCGCATTTCTTGAGCGCGGCGAGCACGTTCGGTTTGGTCGCGACCTGGCGGAAATGCGGCGAGCCGATCTCCTCCTCGCCCTCGCAGATCAGGACGATGTTGACGGGCAATTTCGCCTTGGCAGCGCGGATCGCGTGAAGCGCAGCGAGGAAGGTCGCCTCGGGGCCCTTCTGGTTCACCGCGCCGCGCCCGACGATCGACAGGCCAAAGCCCGGCTTGTCGACCATCTTGCCTTCGAGCGGCGGCGACGACCATTCGGCGGGGTCAAACTGCTTCACATCGTACATGAAATAGATGCCGAGTGTGCGCGGCGCCCCGACATCGATGGTGCCGAACACCCCGGGCTGGCCGTCGGTCGGAACGATCTCGACATTCGAAAAGCCCGCGTCCCTCGCAAGTTCGGCCATATAGGCCGCGCCTTCGGCCATGTTGCGATTTTCCGCCGCGATCGAGGGCAGGGCGATCCAGTCGCGCAGCCGCTTGACCGACGCCTCCTTGCCCGCCTCGGCCGCCTTGCGGATCGCCGCCATCGGGCCGCTTGCAGCCAGCGTCGGCAGCGGCCGCATCATCATCGCACCTGCGCCCAGCATCGCGGTGCCGCGCAGCAATGCGCGGCGGTTCAGCTTGTCGACGTTACCGAAATCCATTCTGCATCCCCTAGCTGCCCCGTATGGGAAGCAATGTGCCGCATCGGCCGTGAAACGCAAGGCTGTGTCGGTGGCTTACCGTTACGGGCTTGGGGAACGGCGGAACTCATGCCGCGCATTGCTGCCGAGCGTTAGTTCAAGAAAATCTGCTAACACCAATCCAGCGCGTCGTTCCCTGCTTGCGCTCCACAGCAGTAAAATCAGTGCGGCGGCACTTAGGGCGAGGATGATGGCGCCGGAGAGGCCCATTTTGTCTTCACGGTACAATCCCACCGCGATCACCGGAAACAGCGCTCCCACCAGACACAGATAGAACATGCCATTGATGTCGGAACCCGACCGGCCAGCGATGCGGCAACCCGTCCCATCGTCATGAATCCAACCGACGAGCATGGGGCCTTGGCGATCAACCATGCTGTTCCACAAACAAATGAAACGGCCAAGGACAAAGCCACGCGGGCCATCGTGTGGGTCATACCAAGGCTGCTTGCATTCCCGAATTCGGCTTTTGCTCTCGGCGATGCCAAGAGGCGTCTTCAGTTCGAAGGCAAATCCGAGGGGGAGGAAGGCCATCTCACGCCTTCTCAAGCAGCCCTTCGTCCTTGATCCGCTTTTGCCAGATTTTCGGCGCGTTGACGTGGACGTTCTGGCCTTCGCTATCGACCGCGACGGTGACGGGGAAGTCCTTGACCTCGAATTCGTAGATCGCCTCCATGCCGAGGTCGGCGAAGCCGACGACCTTCGAGCCCTTGATCGCGCGCGCGACGAGATAGGCGGCGCCGCCGACCGCCATCAGATAGGCGCTCTTGTGCTTGGCGATCGCCTGCGTTGCGGCGGGGCCGCGTTCGGCCTTGCCGACGCAGGCGAGCAGGCCCTGTTCGAGCATCATGTCCATGAACTTGTCCATGCGCGTCGCGGTGGTGGGGCCGGCGGGGCCGACGATTTCCTCGCCCACCGGATCGACCGGGCCGACATAATAGATGACGCGGCCCTTGAACTCGACGGGCAGCTCTTCGCCCTTCGCGAGCATGTCGGCGATGCGCTTGTGCGCGGCATCACGACCGGTGAGCATCTTGCCATTGAGGAGGATGCGGTCGCCCTGTTTCCAGCTGGCGACGACTTCGGGGGTCAGCGTGTCGAGGTCGACGCGTTTCGCCGCGCTGTCGGGTGCCCAGTCGATCTGCGGATAGTCGGCGAGCACCGGCTTTTCGAGATAGGCGGGGCCGCTGCCGTCGAGCGTGACATGCGCGTGGCGCGTCGCGGCGCAATTGGGGATCATGGCGACCGGCTTAGACGCGGCGTGGGTCGGCCAATCCTTGATCTTGATGTCGAGCACGGTCGCGAGGCCGCCCAGCCCCTGCGCGCCGATGCCGAGCGCATTGACCTTTTCATACAGCTCGATGCGCAGTTCCTCGGTCGGATTGCTCGGCCCGCGCGCGAGCAATTCGGTCATGTCGATCGGGTCCATCAGCGACTGTTTGGCCAGCAGCATCGCCTTTTCGGCAGTGCCGCCGATGCCGATGCCGAGCATGCCGGGGGGGCACCAGCCGGCGCCCATCTGGGGCACCATTTCGAGCACCCAGTCGACGATCGAATCCGACGGGTTCATCATCTTGAACTTCGACTTGTTCTCGCTGCCGCCGCCCTTCGCCGCGACGTCGATATGCACCTTGTCGCCGGGGACCATTTCGACATTCAGCACCGACGGCGTGTTGTCCTTGGTATTGACGCGGCTGAACGCCGGGTCGGCGAGGATCGAGGCGCGCAGCTTGTTGTCGGGGTGGAGATAGGCACGGCGGACCCCTTCGTCGACGACCTGCTGCAGGCTGCGGGGGCTGTCGAGGCGGCAGTCCATGCCCCATTTGACGAACACGGTGACGATGCCCGTGTCCTGGCAGATAGGGCGGTGCCCCTCGGCGCACATGCGGCTGTTCGAGAGGATCTGCGCCATCGCGTCTTTCGCAGCGGGCGAAACTTCGCGCTCATAGGCAGCGCCCAGGGCGCGGATATAGTCCATCGGGTGAAAATAGCTGATGTACTGGAGCGCGTCGGCGACGGTTTCGATGAGGTCGTCCTCGCGGATGATGACGGTGTTCATGTGCAGCCCTTTGCCCGGTTTCGTGAGTCGCGGTTTCCCTAGACCCGCATCGCGGCAACGGAAAGGGGTCAGCGCCTGCGGCGCCCGAAACCGGTCGCGGGCGGGCTCGCCGGGTGGCGCGCGGACGGGCGGACGACGGGGCGAAGGGGTGGCGCGGTGAGTGCGACGACGAGCGGACGGCCCCGCATCATGCCGCGCCAGCAGGCGATGGCCGTGGTGCCGAGCAGCACGATCCAGCCGCCACCCGCGGCTGCGAGCAGCGTCCAGCCATAATGGGCGGGCAGGGCGATCGCCATCAGCGTGGGGACGCAGGCGACGATGACGAGTGTTCCCGCCAGGGTCCACCAGCGCCCGCCGAGCTGTGCGAGCGCAAGCCCGATCGCGACATTGGTCAGCGCCAGCAATACGAATTTGGCGGCGACCGGATAGGGCAGGCTTGCCATCGCGGGCGAATAATCGCCTGCAGTGAAGGCGGCCTGGATGTCGAACAGCAGCCAGTTTTCATACCCGTCGCAAAGCGCGGCCAGGATCGGCAGAGCGGCGGCGACGGCGAACAGGCGTAGCCCCGTCTCGCGTCCCAGCGCGATCAGGCCGCTGGCCAGGAATCCGGCGTAAAGCAGCATGTAGAGATAGTCGCGCTCGTTGCCGGTTCGCATTGCGGCGAGGCGCCCGACCTGCCGCGGGTCGCCATCGGGTCCGAAGATCGCGAGAAGATCGTCCTGCCCACCCGCGAACTCGAAGGCAAGCACCGGTGCGCCGAAGCCCGGCTCGGCGGCGAAGCTGTCTTGCGGGAAGCTTTGGCTCAGCCAAAGGCCGACCGTTATGGTGCCGAACCGAGGAAAAGCGCCGCGAGCCACCAGCGTACCGCTGGCGGCGCGCGCGCATTCAATCTATTGGCACTCGGCGCATTTGCCGCGCACCTCGATCACCGGGCGCTCGGCGGCAAATCCGGTCGCGGCGGCGGCAGCGCGCACGCCGTCAGACAGCTTGTCATTATCGACATGGACGGCATTGCCGCAGCTGTCGCAGATCAGGAAGATGCAGTCGTGCAGGCAGCCGGGATGGCTGTTGGCTACAAAGGCATTGGCGCTTTCGACCCGGCGGACGAGATTGTTGGCAACGAACAGGTCGAGGATACGATAGACGCTGTTGGGCGCGACCCGCTTGCCGCGTTTTTGCGAGACGATGTCGGCGATTTCATAGGCGCTCGCTGGCTTGCCAATTTCGGCGACCGCATCGAAAATCTGCGCGCGCATGTCGGTCCACGCTTCGCCGGCCTTTTCGAGCGCGTCCTGCGCCGCATTGGCGAGCGAGGCGCCGCTGGCCTCGATATGCGCATGTTCGTGCTTGCCCATGGGGATAATGTAGGCGCTTTGGGGGGCGCCCGCAAGCTGCGGGCAATGCGTATCAGTGCGCCGCGCGGCGATTGAGATCGTGCCCGAGCGCGACGACCGCGACCCCGATCATCGTCGCGAGCACTTCGCTGCCGTCATGCGGCCTCGACAGAGCGCCCGCCATCATGCCCAGCCCGAAGCTGCCGACCGCGAAAGGCATCATATAGCCGTGGCTGAGCACCCCTGCGACGAGCGTCACCAGCGCAAAACCGATCGCGACGACCAGCCCGATCTCGTGAAAGGCGGGATGCAGCAAAGCGCCGCCGACCGAGGCGATCGAGGCAAAGAAGATCGTGCTGGCAAGGCAGTGGACGAGGCACAGGCCCGACAGGCCGATGGCGAGCTGATCGCCCGTCAAAGCGGTCAGCGGCCGCGAATCGCGCGCAGCCCGAACCAGCGCGCCAAGGCGCGTCAGAACAGGGGCATGGCTGGCGACGTGCGTCACCCGATTCTCCAAGGAAAGCAATTGCGGGCCTTGATATGGCATAACATGACAAAGGTTACAATATCACATTATGACATTTCTATCCTGCCGCTTCCGGTCACCCCCGCGAAGGCAGGGGCGAGGAGGGGCGGTTGTCATCCCCCCGTTTCGGCCCGCAAGGCCTTGCGGTCCAGTTTGCCGATCATCGTCTTGGGCAGATGATCGCGCACCTCGATGGCGCTCACGCGTTCATGCTTGCCGAGTTGCGGGTTGAGCCAGGCGGCGAGCGCGTCGCCCGAGACGTCATAGCCCTCTTCCAGCGTGACGAAGGCCTTGGGGTGTTCGCCGCGATAGGGATCGGGGACGCCGAGGACGATCGCCTCCTTCACCGCCGGATGCTGGTAGAGTTTGTGCTCGATCTCGCTCGGATAGACCTTGAAGCCGCCGACCGCGATCATGTCCTTCAGCCGGTCGACAATGCGGATATAGCCGTCGGCGTCGATCGTTGCTACGTCGCCGGTGCGCAGCCAGCCGTCGGCGGTGAAGCTGTCCTGGTCGGCATCGGGGCGGTTCCAGTAGCCGCGCATGATCTGCGGCCCTTTGACCGCGAGCTCGCCGGGCTCGCCCATCGGCGCGTCCGTGACCGGATCTTCCTTGTCGAGCAGGCGGATATGGGTCGCGGGGATCGGCTGGCCGATCGTCCCGGCCTTGACCGGTCCCTCATAGGGGTTGGTCGCGACGACCCCGGCGCTTTCGGTGAGGCCATAGCCTTCGACGAGCGACGCGCCGGTTGCTGCAACGAATTTCTCACGCAGCTCGGCGGGCATCGGCGCGCCCCCCGAAATGCAGACCCGCAAGCTGGAGAAATCGGTCTTGGCAAGGTCGGGATGGTCGAGCAGTGCCTGATACATGGTCGGTACGCCGGGCAGCGCCGTCGCCTTCGTCCGGGTGATCGTCTGCAGCGCCTGTTTCGCGTCGAAGCGGGGGAGCATCGCGATCATGCCGCCGTTCAGCACCGTCCGGTTGAGGACGCAGGTATTGGCGAAGACGTGGAAGAAAGGCAGCACGCCGAGGATGCGGTCGTCGGCGTCGCGGTCGGGGTCGATCGCATTGACCTGCCGCGCGTTGGCGGTCAGATTCTGGTGCGTCAGCATCGCGCCCTTCGGCGTGCCCGTGGTGCCACCGGTATACTGGATCAGCGCGACATCGCCTTCCGGGTCGATGGCGACCGGATCGGGGCGAGCATCATTGTCGGTCAGCGCCGAAAAACGGATGATGCGCGGATCGTCGGGCACCGCCGCCGTCTCCTTGCGCCGGAACAGGCGGTAGAGGATCGACTTGGCCGCGGGCAGCCCGCCGGCGATCGAGCCGACGACCAGCCGCTTCAGGCTCGACCCCTCGAGCACCGCGAGCGCGGTCGGCAACAGCGCCGAGGCGCTGATCGTGAACAGCGTGTCGGTTCCCGAATCCTCCACCTGCGCCTCGAGTTCGGCGACCGTGTAGAGCGGCGAGAAATTGACCACGGTCGCACCGGCGGCAAGCGCGCCATAATAGGCGGCGACATAATGCGGGACGTTGGGCAGGAACAGGCCGACCCGGCTGCCCTTGCCGATACCGCGCTTCTGCAGGCCGCGCGCGACGCGGGCGACCCCGTCCGCGACTTCGGCATAGCTGAAACGGCGCCCCATGAAGTCGAGCATCGGCGCTTCGCCGCGCCGCGCGACGCTGTCGGCGAGCATGGCAGGCAGCGAGAGGGGCGCGAACGACTGGTTCCATGGGGCGGGATGGCGATAATCGGTCGACCAGTCGTAGAGCGTGCCCATCGGGGGATGGCGTCCTTTCGCAAAATGAGGCGGAATTTCCTTACACTAGGGTCAGTAAGCCGATATCGCAATCGGCAGCGCGCTTGCGGGCCGACGCCGCGGCGGCTAGGCAGGGCCATCGTCTTTGCAGGGGGATTGTCATGTCGCAGCTTTCATCTCGGATCGTCGCGGCCGTTGCCGTCATGGGCTGTCTGGTCGTGACCCCGGCGTCTGCAAAGGACAAAGACAAGGCGGCGCCCCGCCCGGCGCAGATCGAACAGCTCTATGCTTGCCGCGACATCGCCGATCCGACGCAGCGTCTTGCCTGTTTCGACCGCGAGGTTGGGTCGCTTGCCAGTGCGGACGAGGCCCGCGAAATTGTCTTTACCGACCGCGAAACGGCCAAGAAGACGCGCCGTGGCCTGTTCGGGTTCAGCTTTCCCAAGCTCGGCGGCATTTTCGGCGGCGACGAGGATGAGGTGCGCGAGATCGATACGGTCATCAAATCGGTGAGCATGGACCAGTCCGGGAAATATACGATGACGATGGAAGACGGCGCCGTCTGGTCGCAGATCGATACGACGGTATTGCCGCGGCAACCTAAGCCCGGCCAGAAGATCCATATCAAGACCGCGACGATGGGCAGCTATTTTGCCAGCGTAGAGGGTGGGCGGTCGATCCGCATGAAGCGCGACCGCTGACCACCTGGCGCCTTTGACTGCCGTGCCATGACAACGACCGCGCGATTGAGCCGGCCGACGGCTGGTGCTTCGCCCTTTGTACTGCTCGACGACGCGCGGGCAGAGAATGCAGCGTGCGCGCGGCTGTTCCGCGATCCGATAGAAATCCTCTGCGCCCGCGCGGTGCGGGACGTGGCGGCTCTGCTCGATGGGCTGGCGGCCGCGCGAGCGCGCGGGCTGCACGCCGCTGGCTACCTCGCTTATGATGGAGGCAAGGCGCTGGCGCCCGCCTCGCGGCACCGCTCTGCCGCGCCGACGAACTTCGATGCGCCGCTCGGCTGGTTTGGCCTGTTCGAGCGTGTTGAGCGAATCGATGCCGACGCAGTTGCGTCGCTTCTACCCGACCCCGGTGCCGCCTGGATCGGCGCACCACGTCCGCGCGTGGCGCGTGCGGATTACGAAGCCGCTGTCGCGCGGGTTCTCGATTATATTCGTGCCGGCGACATTTATCAGGCCAATCTGACCTTTCGTGCCGACGTGCCCTTCGCGGGCGATCCACTCGCCGTCTATGCGCGGCTGCGGCAGACGGCGCGCGCGGGATATGGCGGTTTCATCTGGACCGGCGAGCAGGCGATCGCGTCGCTGTCGCCCGAGCTTTTCTTTACGCTGCGCGGCGGCGCGGTGATGGCGCGGCCGATGAAGGGCACAGCCGCGCGCCGCGCCCATCCCGAAAGCGACGCGCGCGCGGCGCGGGCGCTCGCGCTGGATCCCAAGCAGCGTGCCGAAAATCTGATGATCGTCGATCTGCTCCGCAACGATCTGTCGCGCGTTGCCGAGGCCGGATCGGTCGCGGTGCCCGAACTGTTTCGCGTCGAGACCTATCCCACGATTCATCAGCTTGTCTCCGACGTCACCGCAGCGCTCCCTGCGGACAAGGGCGGCGCTGACGTGCTGCGCGCCGCTTTTCCATGCGGGTCGATCACCGGCGCACCCAAGGTGCGGGCGATGGAGATCATCGACGAACTGGAGGGCGAGCCGCGCGGGATTTACACTGGTTCGATCGGCTTCATCGCGCCCGATGGCGAGGCGGCGTTCAATGTCGCGATCCGCACGCTCGTCTTTCCGTCGCAGCGCGACTTGCGCGACGGAGCGCATTGCGCCACGCTGGGGCTGGGTTCCGGAATCGTCGCCGACAGCGAACCGGCTGAAGAATGGCGCGAATGTCTGGCCAAGGGGGAATTTGTGGTCGCTGCCGGGCAAAGCTTCGATCTGATCGAGACGATGCACTTCGATCCCGTGGACGGCGTCCAGCGGCTCGAGGGGCATCTGGCGCGCATGAAGGCGAGCGCCGAGGCGCTGGGTTTTGATTTCGATCGCCACGGCGCGCGCAACAATCTGCAGTCGGCGACTTTTCGCCTGCGCAGCGCCGCGCGCGTGCGGATGCGGCTGGCGCCCTCGGGCGCGCTCGCGGTCGAGGTGTCGCCGCTGCCGCGGCTTGCCGAGCTGCCGGTACCGGTCGCCGTGGCGCCGGCGCCGCTCGCTCCGGGCGATTTCCGTCTGACCCACAAGACCAGCCTGCGCGGCGCCTATGATGCATTGCGCGCGGCACACGGCACCGCCGAAGTCGTGTTCGTCGACGAGCCGGGGTTCGTGACCGAAGGAAGCTGGAGCAATATCTTCGTCGAACGCGACGGCCTGTTGCTCACGCCGCCGCTGTCGCTCGGCCTCTTGCCCGGCGTGCTGCGCGCCGAACTCGTCGAAAAGGGACGGGCGGTCGAGTCGCATCTGCGCCTCGCCGATCTTGCGGAAGGCTTTTTCATCGGCAATTCGCTGCGCGGGCTGATTCCGGCACGGCTGGCGCAGCCCGCAGGCTGACTTTCGGCTTGCATAGCTAATTTATGGCGCCGCCGGCTTGCCTATTGCGGGCGGAGGCTTTAGGCGCGGCCCCGCGCAATTTCCTGTCATTTTGCAGCCTGTCCGCGCAAGCCACGGAAAGTATCGTCATGTCGCTGAAGCCGCACACCTCCGCCGCCCTCAATCGCATCCAGCCCTCGGCCACGCTCGCAATGACCGCGCGCGTCACCAAGCTGAAAGCGGACGGCGTCGACGTGATCGGCCTGTCGGCGGGCGAGCCCGATTTCGACACGCCCGATTTCGTCAAGGAAGCGGCGATCGAGGCGATCCGCGGCGGCCAGACAAAATATACGCTGGTCGACGGCACGGTCGCGCTCAAGGAAGCGATCCGTGGCAAGTTCCGCCGCGACAACGGGCTCGACTTCGGGCTCGACCAGATCACGGTCAATGTCGGCGGCAAGCATACGCTCTTCAACGCGCTCGTCGCGACGGTCGATCCCGGCGACGAGGTGATCATCCCGGCGCCCTATTGGGTCAGCTATCCCGACATCGTCGCCTTTGCCGGCGGCACGCCGGTGACGATCGAGGCGTCGGCGGCGCAGCATTACAAGATCACGCCCGAACAGCTCGACGCCGCGATCACCGCGAAGACGCGCTGGATCATCTTCAATTCGCCGTCGAACCCGTCGGGCGCCGCCTATTCGCCCGAGGAACTCGACGCGCTGGGCGAGGTCATCCGCCGCCATCCGCATGTGATGGTGATGACCGACGACATGTACGAACATGTCTGGTACGCCGATTTCGCCTTCTCGACGCTTGCGCAGCGCTGCCCCGACCTGATCGACCGTATCCTGACCGTCAACGGCTGTTCCAAGGCCTATGCGATGACCGGCTGGCGCATCGGCTATGCCGGCGGTCCCGCATGGCTGATCAAGGCGATGGGCAAGCTGCAGTCGCAGTCGACGTCGAACCCCTGTTCGGTGGCGCAGGCCGCCGCGGTGGCCGCGCTCGGCGGGCCGCAGCAGTTTCTCGAGGAGCGCAACGCCGCGTTCCGCAAGCGCCGCGACATGGTCGTCGCGATGCTCAATGACGCGCCGGGGCTGAACTGCCCGGTTCCCGACGGGGCCTTCTATGTCTATCCCGACGCGAGCGGCTGCATGGGCAAGACGACCCCCGACGGCAAGCCGATCGACAGCGACGAAGCGCTGATCGACTATTTCCTCGACACCGCGCGCGTCGCGGCGGTGCATGGCGCGGCCTTCGGTCTGTCGCCAGCCTTCCGCGTTTCCTATGCGACGTCGGAGGCGGTGCTCAAGGAAGCGTGCATCCGCATCCAGCAGGCCTGCGCCGCGCTGCGCTGACCGCGGCGCCGGACGGGCGCTGCCTGAACGCTGCCCCGCCATCCGGTTCACCGGATAGTAAGCCACCATCTTTATGGGTGATGGCGGTCACTGCACGGCGGCACGGGGCGCGCCATATCGTCGCTGTAACCGAGGGGGCCTCCCCCGCGAAAACGACAATATGACAAAAAGAGGCTTTTATGTTTTCGATGTTCCGCTCCGACTGGTTTCCGACCATGCTCGCCGGCTTCGCCATTGGCGCCTTGATCGTCGTGCTGAATCAGCCGGCGGTCGCCATGCCGATCTGACCGCGATGCGGCGCCCCTTCGCCGCGCTGATCGCTGCCGCGGTGCTGGCGCAGTGCGCGCCCGCGCAGGCGGAAGGCGTCGTCAAGCTCCCCGCGGCGGCCGTCGATCCCGCAGTGAAGGCGAAGCGCGCCGTTGCGGTGCTCGCGGGCGGATGCTTCTGGGGCGTCGAAGGTGTCTTTTCCAATGTGAAGGGCGTCGTGTCGGTCGAATCGGGCTATCATGGCGGTAGCAAGGCCACCGCCGAATATGAGCAGACCTCGTCCGGCACGACCGGACACGCCGAGTCGGTTCGCATCGTCTATGACCCGTCGGTGGTCAGCTATGGCACCTTGCTGCGCATCCTGTTTTCCGTGGTCGCCGATCCGACGCTGAAAAACCGGCAGGGGCCCGACAGCGGCACCCAATATCGCGCCGCGATCGTGCCGATGGATGCCGCGCAGCGGCAGGTTGCGACTGCGTATCTCGCGCAGATCGGCAAGGGCCATTATTTCAAGGCGCCGATCGTGGTCCCGGTCGAAAGCTACAAAGGCTTTTACCGCGCCGAAGCCTATCATCAGGATTTCATGCGCCTGCATCCCGACAATGGCTATATCCGCCGCTGGGATGCGCCCAAGCTGGCGGCGCTGAAACGCCTCTATCCCGAATGGGTGCGGGCAACCCCGGCGCCCTGAACGGCGCCGCACGCGGCAAGCCGTTCAGCGTTCCGCCATTTATCGCGCGATAGGAATCATTCACCGCAAATCGCTGGTCCGCGCAGGCGGAGTGCGGGACGCATGGTGCCGGCCAAAAGGTCGGGCGATAAACTGGTCGCGGGTTGCGGGGTTATGATGGCGTTGGGATTTTCGAGCAGGCGGCTGCTCGGTATGGCGATCGGCGGAATGGCGCTGGCGGGCTGTGTCAGCGGTGCGGCACTGGTGCCGACGCCGCGGCAGGCGCAAACGGCGCCGCGCGGAGCGGTCAGCGTGCCCATCGGGCCGCCGGTCAGCACCGCAACGCCGGCGCGCGCCGTGAATGCGCCCCCCAAGGACGTCGTCGATCCGGGCTTCCGGCGCCCGCCGAGTGGCCTGAGCGACCGGATTTCGCAGCTTTGGCGGACTTTCCCCGGCAAGACCGGCATCGCCGTCCAGCGCATCGACGGCGAATGGTCCTTTTCGGAACGCGGCGGGGAATTATTCCCGCAGCAGAGCGTGTCGAAACTGTGGGTGGCGATGACCGTGCTCGATGCGGTCGACCAGGGCAAGCTCAGCCTCGACCGCCGGGTGGACATCGGCCCCAACGACCTCACCCTGTTCCATCAGCCGCTCGCGGCGCGCGTGCGGTCGGAAGGCAAGGTGACGATGAGCGTGCGCGAGCTTATCGAAACCGCGATCACGCACAGCGACAACACCGCCAACGACAGCCTGCTGCGCACCGTGGGTGGTCCCGAGGCGGTCCGGCGCTTCATTGCGAAGAAGGATCTGGGATCGATCCGATTCGGTCCGGGCGAGCGCCTGTTGCAGAGCGCGACCGCCGGCCTTGCGTGGCAGCAGAGCTATTCGCGTGGCAACGCCTTCCAGCAGGCGCGCGCCGCGCTTCCCGATTCGACGCGCAAGTCGGCGCGCGAGGCCTATCTTGCCAATCCGATGGACGGCGCCGCGCCGGCGGCGATCGCGAGCGCATTGACCCGGCTGGCGCGCGGGGCGCTGCTGTCGCCCGAATCGACGCAATATCTGATGGGCGTGATGAGCCGGACGCGCAGCGGGCCGAAGCGGCTGAAGGCCGGGCTCCCCTCGGGCTGGGGCTTCATGCACAAGACCGGCACCGGCCAGGATTACAAAGGCGAGACGGCAGGCTATAACGACATCGGCATCGCCACCGCGCCTGACGGCACGCGCTATGCCATCGTCGTGATGCTGGGCGACACATCGGCGTCGATCCCCGCGCGCATGGCGCTGATGCAGGCGGTCTCCGGCGCGGTGGCCGAATTTCACGGAAAGTAGGCTTCGATGAAACGGGTGATGGTTCCGCTGCTGGCGCTGCCGCTGGTCCTGTCCGCCTGCGCGACGCCCGAGACGCGGCTGCGCAGCGGACTCCAGAATGCGGGTCTGTCGAAGACGATGGCGACGTGCATGGCGGGGCGCATGGTCGACCGGCTGTCGCTCGTCCAGCTTCGCCGCCTGTCGGCGCTGGGCAGCCTGAAGGACCGTGAAATCACCGACCTGACGCTCGACCAGTTCTTCCGCAAGGTCCGCGCGCTCAAGGATCCGGAGATATTGGCGGTGACGACCAGCTCCGCCGCGGTGTGTGCGCTGCGCTGATCAGGCCGCCGCTTTGGTCCGTGTCAAGAATTTCTGGGCGCGGCAGGGGTAGCCTTGCCGCGCAACTTGTGCTTATGCGGCGCCGCATATCTCCCCGCTTACAGAGTCGAAAGGCCCGGCAGAGCTCATGAACATCCACGAATATCAGGCCAAGGAACTGCTCGCGAAATTTGGCGTCGCGGTGCCCAAGGGCATTCCCGCGATGAGTGTCGAGGAAGCCGTCGCGGCGGCAAAGCAGCTCCCCGGACCGCTTTACGTCGTCAAGGCACAGATCCACGCGGGCGGCCGCGGCAAGGGCAAGTTCAAGGAACTCGGCCCCGATGCCAAGGGCGGCGTTCGCCTCGCCAAGAGCATCGAGGAAGTCGAAGCGCACGCCAAGGACATGCTGGGCAACACGCTGGTGACGATCCAGACCGGCGAGGCCGGCAAGCAGGTCAACCGCCTGTACATCACCGACGGCGTCGACATCGGCAAGGAATTCTACCTCGCGCTGCTCGTCGATCGCGCCACCAGCCGCATCGCGGTCGTTGCGTCGACCGAAGGCGGGATGGACATCGAGGAAGTCGCGCACTCGGCGCCTGAAAAGATCCACACCATCACCATCGATCCCGCCACCGGCCTGATGCCGCACCACGGCCGTGCGGTGGCCAAGGCGCTCGACCTGTCGGGCGATCTTGCCAAGCAGGCGGCAAAGATCCTCGAGGGCCTCTATGCCGCGTTCCTCGGCACCGATGCTTCGCAGATCGAAATCAACCCGCTCGCCATCTGTCCGACCGACGAGGGCGACAAGCTCTATGTCCTCGACGCGAAGGTCGGCTTCGATTCGAACGCGATGTTCCGTCACAAGGATCTCGCCGAGCTGCGCGATCTGACCGAAGAAGATCCGGCCGAAGTCGAGGCGAGCGAATATGACCTCGCCTACATCAAGCTCGACGGCAATATCGGCTGCATGGTCAATGGCGCCGGCCTTGCGATGGCGACGATGGACATCATCAAGCTCAACGGCGCTTTCCCGGCCAACTTCCTCGACGTCGGCGGCGGCGCGAACAAGGAAAAGGTCACCGCGGCGTTCAAGATCATCCTCAAGGATCCCGCCGTTCAGGGCATCCTCGTCAACATCTTCGGCGGCATCATGAAATGCGACATCATCGCCGAAGGCATCGTTGCCGCGGCGAAGGAAGTGAATCTGTCGGTGCCGCTCGTCGTCCGCCTGGAAGGCACCAACGTCGAAAAGGGCAAGGAAATCCTGGCAAACTCGGGTCTCGCAATCGTTCCCGCGAACGATCTGGGCGACGCGGCGAAGAAGATCGTCGCCGAGGTTGCCAAGGCGGCCTGACCGGTTTTCCCCTTCCGCTCTTGGGGCGGAAGGGGGCGCCAACAGGTTGACGTTTACGTAAACGCCAATTATGGCGCACTGCACAATTTTTCGAGAGGAGCTGAAAAGCCATGAAAATCCTCGTCCCCGTGAAGCGGGTGCTCGATTACAACGTGAAGCCGCGGGTCAAGGCGGACGGCACGGGCGTTGACCTTGCCAACGTCAAGATGTCGATGAACCCGTTCGACGAAATCGCGGTCGAAGAGGCGATCCGCCTCAAGGAAAAGGGCGTCGCGACCGAGATCGTCGCCGTCAGCGTCGGCCCGGCGAAGGCGCAGGAAACGCTGCGCACCGCGCTCGCGATGGGTGCCGACCGCGCGATCCTCGTCCAGACCGACGATGAAGCCGAACCGCTCGCGATCGCGAAGATATTGAAGGCGATTGCCGATGCCGAAACGCCGGGTCTCGTGATCCTCGGCAAGCAGGCGATCGACGGCGACAACAACCAGACCGGCCAGATGCTCGCCGCGCTCACCGGCTGGGCGCAGGGCACTTTCGCCAGCGCGGTCAATGTCGAGGGCGATCATGTCAGCGTGACGCGCGAAGTCGACGGCGGTCTCGAAACGGTGAAGCTGAAGCTTCCCGCGATCGTCACCACCGACCTGCGTCTGAATGAGCCGCGCTATGCGTCGCTGCCGAACATCATGAAGGCGAAGTCGAAGCCGCTCGATACCAAGGCGCCCGCCGATTACGGCGTCGACACGACGCCGCGCGTCAAGACGGTCAAGGTGTCGGAGCCGCCCGTCCGCCAGGCCGGGATCAAGGTCGCCGATGTCGATGAACTGGTTGCCAAGCTCAAGGCGATGGGAGTGCACTCATGAAAACGCTCGTTTGGGTCGAACATGACGGTAGCGCCGTCAAGGATGCCACGCTCGCCGCAGTAACCGCGGCTTCGAAGCTCGGCGAAGTCCATCTTCTCGTCGCCGGCGAAGGTGTTGATGGCGTTGCCAAGGCGGCGTCGGAAATCGCGGGCGTCGGCAAGGTGCATGTCGCCGACAACGCAGCCTTCGGTCACAATCTGCCCGAAAATATCGCGCCGCTCGTCGCCGACCTCATGGGGTCGCACGACGCGTTCGTCGCGCCTGCGACGACGACCGGCAAGAATATCGCGCCGCGCGTTGCCGCGCTGCTCGACGTGATGCAGATTTCGGAAATCCTGTCGGTCGAAGGTCCCAAGACCTTCACACGTCCGATCTACGCCGGCAACGCGATCGCGACCGTCGAAAGCTCGGACGCGAAGCTCGTCATCACCGTGCGCGGCACTGCGTTCGAGAAGGCAGCGGCGACCGGCGGTTCGGGCGCGATCGAAGCCGTCTCGGCTGGCGGCGACGCCGGCATTTCGAGCTTCGTCGGCGCCGAAATCGCCAAGCAGGATCGTCCCGAACTCACCTCGGCGAAGATCATCGTGTCGGGCGGCCGTGCACTGGGTTCGAGCGAGAAATATCAGGAAGTCATCGTGCCGCTAGCCGACAAGCTCGGCGCCGCGCTCGGCGCTTCGCGTGCTGCGGTCGACGCAGGCTATGTCCCCAACGACTATCAGGTGGGCCAGACCGGCAAGATCGTCGCGCCGGAAGTCTATTTCGCGATCGGCATCTCGGGCGCGATCCAACACCTTGCGGGGATGAAGGATTCGAAGACGATCGTCGCGATCAACAAGGACGAAGACGCTCCGATCTTCCAGGTCGCCGATCTCGGCCTCGTCGCTGATCTGTTCAGCGCGGTGCCCGAACTGACCGGCAAGATCTAACCCGCCCGACCATATGGCCGGCAATCATCCCGGAGTGCCCGGACTGGGCGACGCGCCGTTCAACGCCGGCGGTCGCCGGTCCGCGCGGCCGGGGCCGGGACGCGAAATCGACGATGATGACCGCGCGGGCGACGACGAGGAAGCCGTTCACGGCCGCGCGCTGATTTTGGCCAGTGTCGCGCGCGACGCGCGGCTCAACCAGAAATTCCTGTTGCTGATCACGCTGTCGGCGGCGATCGCCACGCTCGGCCTGCTTCAAGGATCTGCGGCGGTGGTGATCGGCGCGATGCTGGTATCGCCGCTGCTCGGCCCGATCATGGGCGTCGGCTTTGGCCTCGCGACGCTCGAATCCAATCTCATCAAGCGTTCGCTCGTCACCATGGCGGCGGGGATGGCGGTCGCGGTGCTCGTCGCGATGCTGATCATCTGGCTGTCGCCGATCAAGGACGTTACCCCCGAGCTGCGCGCGCGGACGCAGCCGACGCTGCTCGACCTCGGTGTAGCGGTCGTGGGCGGCATTGCCGGCGTCTATGCGATCCTGCGCAAGCTGTCGGGCGTCATGGTCGGCGTCGCGATCGCGACGGCGCTGGTTCCGCCGCTGTCGACGATCGGTTTTGGCCTGGCCACCGGCCGCCCCGACTTCGCGCTCGGTTCGGCGCTGCTCTTCCTGACCAACACGCTTGCCATCGCCTTTGCTGCGACGATCGTCGCACGGGTCAACAAATTCGGCCCCTCGCTGACCCCGCAGCATACAGCGATGCAGATAACCGGAATCATCGTCACGCTGGGCGTGCTGTCGATCCCGCTGGCGCTGTCGCTCAACAATATCGCGCGCGAGATCCGCGCACGCTCGGCGGTCCAGTCCGAACTCAATCGCCTCCTCGGTGACGGCGATCGCATCGACAGCCTGAATGTGCGCACCGAGGGCGAGGAGGTGGCGGTCGACGGCGTCGTCCTCGTCGATCAATATTCGGCGCAGCTCAACGATCAACTCGCCACTAAGGTGCGCGGCGATCTCGACCGCGATGTCAGCGTCAACCTCGTCCAGCTCAAGCAGCAGACCAACGCCGCGGTGCAGTTCGAGGAGCGGCTGAACCAGCGGCTCGCCACGCTCGAACAGCGTGACGCCGACAGCATGGGGATCATCGCCGGGCTGACCATTGGCGAACTCATCCCGCGCGCGCGGGTGCTGGTCGATGCGCAGGCGCGCCGCGTCGTCGTCCAGCGCGACCGCGAGGGCGAAGGCGAACAGGTCGCCGCGGCGATCGACCGCATCATGGCCGACATCCAGGGCCGCTACCCGCAATGGCTGATCGAAAACGGCAGCTTCACCCCCGCCGAACCGCCGAAGGAGCCGGCGGACGGCGCGACCGGGGAAGAGCCTGCGGCGGCGCGCCGGTAAACCCGGCGTCTTGATACCGACGCATTCGCGATCATAGGGTGGGCGCTGCCCCCTTTGGAGTCGTTCGATGCCCCATCCCGACAAGCGCCTTATCCTCGCCGACGGGCTGGCCGCGGGCGACGATGATGCGGCGCTGCATGCGCGGCTGATCGCCGCGGGCGTGTCGGCGGCTTCGGCGAAATATGAGGTCGAGCGGCTGGCCAAAGACCCGATGGCGCTTGCGTTGCGGCGGCAGGCGTCGCGCAGCGCCAAGCAGCAATGGCTGTTCGCCAATCAGGCGCGGCTTGCGCGCGAGAGCGAAGGCGGCTTCGTGCTCGATACCGCCGACCGCATCGCCGCTCGAGACTTCTATCGCGGCTATTATGATGCGAACCGTCCGGTGAAACTGACCGGCCTCGTCGATCATTGGCCCGCCCTGTCGCGCTGGTCGCTCGATCATTTTGCGGCGGTCGCAGGCGGAGCGGCGGTCGAGGCGCAGGTGGGGCGCGACGGCGACCCCGATTATGAACTCGCCAAGGACGCCCATCGGCGGATGCTGCGGTTCGGCGAGCTGATCGACTGGCTGCGGGGGCACGAGGCAAGCAACGATATTTATCTCACCGCCTATAACAGCGGCACCAACGCGGCGGCGCTCGCGGCGCTGTGGGACGATCTGGCGCCGATCGACCTCCTGGAGCCGCGCGAGGTCCGCGACGGCTTTTTCTGGCTCGGTCCCAAAGGGACGCTGACGCCCTGGCACCATGATCTGACGAACAATCTGCTCGTACAGGTCATGGGCCGCAAGCGAGTCCGCATGGCGCCGCCCTGGGCCTTTGCGCGGATGCGCAACAGCCGCCATTGCTTTTCCGACTGGGGCAACGAAGCGCTGCCGGCGGGCGATGGCACCGCCGAAACGCCGCCGGTTCTCGAATGCGTGATCGGGCCGGGCGAGGCGATCTTCCTGCCCGTCGGTTGGTGGCATCAGGTCGAGGCGCTCGACCTGTCGGCGAGCATAAGCTTCACCAGCTTCCGCCGTGCCAACGCGCATGTCGACGATTATCAGTCGTGGGGTGCGCTCTGAAAGACTTGCCTTGGCCAGCTTCTTCGCCGACATTCCGGCCATGGAGAGAGTGACTTACCGCAGTTCGTCCGTCGTCGCCGTCGCGATGCTTTCGCTGCTGACGGCTCCAAACGCAGGCGCCAAGCCGAAAGAGCCGATGCATCTTCAGCCCAGTTCGAAGTGGCTTCTGAATTATGCGGACGACAGTTGCCGCCTGGCGCGCCAGTTCGGCGAGGGCGACGACAAGGTGATGCTGGTCATGGACCGCTTCGAACCCGGCGACGGGATGCGGATGAGCTTTTTCGGCAAACCGGCGCGTACGAGCCGGATGGACGGCGATGCGAAAATTCGCTTCGGCCCGAACCAGGCGGAGCAGGCGATCGGATTCTACCCGGGCAAGGGCGATGGCAAGACCCCGGCCCTCGTGCTGCGCAGCGAAGTGAGAATTGCACCGCGCAGCGAAGCCGAAAGCGCAGCTCATGACGCCGCGCACGACGCGGGCGATTTCAGCTTCCGCTGGTCGACGGTTACGCCTGCCGAAGAAGCCGCGGTCACATGGATTGAAGTGGGCGTCCCAGCCGGTCGGAACTTCGTCCTGGAGACGGGTTCGATGGGCAACGCCTTTGCGGCGCTGAGCAAATGCACCGACGAACTGCTCGACCATTGGGGCGTTGACGTCGCGCGGCATGCAACGATGACGCGTCCGGTCACCCCGAAGAGCGATCCTCGCCAATGGATCCGGTCGGATGAATATCCCAAGGAGATGCTTTGGCAGGGGCAGCGCGCGCTGGTGCAGTTCCGGCTCGATGTCGATGCGTCCGGAAACCCCACCGCATGTCACATCCAGCAAACGACGCGCGCCAAAGAATTCGACGACGCGGTTTGCAAATCGATCATGCGCCGTGCCGAATTCCTTCCCGCGCTCGACGCCGAAGGCAAGCCGATGGCATCCTATTGGCTCAACAGCGTCAATTTCCATGTGGGATTGTAAAGGGGCTTCCTCATGTCGCTGATCCGCCTCGAATGCCAGGATGCCGTCGCCACGGTGACGCTGAACCGCCCCGAGGCGATGAATGCGCTCTCGCGGGCGCTGCGCGCCGAGCTTGCGGCGGTGATGCGGCAGCTTGCCGCCGACGAAAGCGTGCGCGCGATCGTGCTGACGGGGGCGGGCGAGCGCGCCTTCACCGCCGGGCTCGACCTCAAGGAACTGGGGGCCGACACCAGCAATCTGGGCGCGGCCAATGCCACCGACGCCGACGACAATCCGGTCAAGGCGATCGAGCTCTGCCCGCAGCCGGTGATCGGCGCGATCAACGGCGTCGCGATCACCGGCGGGTTCGAGCTTGCGCTCGCCTGCGACATATTGATCGCATCGACGGCAGCGCGCTTCGCCGACACACATGCGCGCGTCGGCGTCATGCCCGGCTGGGGCCTGTCGCAGAAATTGTCGCGGCTGATCGGTATCGGCCGCGCCAAGGAATTGTCGCTGACCGGCAATTTCCTGGGCGCCGAGGCGGCGCGCGACTGGGGCCTCGTCAATCGCGTCGTTACCCCAGAAGAGCTGGTCCCCGCGGCGCAGGCGCTCGCGCGCGATATCGCCAGCGCCGATCCGGCGATGGTGCGAAGCTACAAGCGGCTGATCGACGATGGCTATGCGCTGCCCTTCGGTGATGCGATGGCGCTTGAACATGCGCGGTCGTCGGCGGCGAACCGCGCCGTTCGCGCCGAAGAGGTCGAGGCGCGGCGGATGGCGGTGATCCAGCGGGGGCGCGCGAACATCTGACGCGCCGCCGCGCCCACCTGTCACGATTACGGGCTTGCGGAGCCCGAAAATACTTAGCAAGGGGAAGTAATGTCCGATCTGTCGACCTTGCTGCCTCCCTTCATGATGCGCGTTGCCGGTGCCGGCGACCTGTCGAACCTGACCCGCCTTTCGGGCGGCGCCAATATGGAAAGCTGGGCGTTCGACTGGGGCGGCGGCGCCTATGTGCTGCGCCGTGCGCCCTCGGCCGAATATATGGAAGGGCGGCCTTATGGCCATCCGGTCGAGGCTGCGCTGGTCCGCGCGGCGCACGCTGGCGGGGTCAAGGCGCCCGAGGTGATCGGGGTGCTGTCCGATGCCGACGGCATGGGGACGGGCTATGTCATGCGGCGCGTCATCGCCGAAGTCAGCCCGGCGAAGATATTGGCCGCGCCGCCGCCGTCGCTCGTCGCCGACCTGGGGCGCGAACTGGCGTTGATCCACGCGCTGCCTCGCGCCGCGATTCCGGCCGAAATTCCGGTGATGGATACCGCCGCAGCGCTCGCGGAGCTCAAGGCGCGCTTCCTTTCCTATGGCGGCGACCGGCCGGCGATCGCGCTCGCGGTCAAATGGTGCGAGGATCATCTGCCCGAACCCGCCGACCCGGTGCTCGTCCATGGCGACTATCGCATGGGCAATGTCATGGTCGACGCGGATGGTCTTGCCGCTGTGCTCGACTGGGAACTCGCGCATCTCGGCGACGCGCATGAGGATCTGGCCTTCGGCTGCATGACCGTGTGGCGCTTCGGCATGCTCGACAAGCCGGCGTTCGGGGTCGGCAGCCTCGACGATTATTTTGCCGCCTATGAGGCCGCGGGTGGGCGCCCGGTCGACCGCGACCGCTTCAAATATTGGCTCGTCTATCGCACCCTGTGGTGGGCGCTCGGCTGTCTGCAGATGGGGCAGGCGTGGCGGAGCGGCGCCGATACGACGGTCGAGCGCGTGGTCGTGGGGCGGCGCACTGCCGAACAGGAACTCGACATCATCCGGCTGCTCGAAGATGGGGCGCCTGCGGCCGAGCGCGGGGCGCCGCTGCCGCCTTCGCCCGCCGCCGCGGCGGCGCCGGTCGGCGAACCGACGACGCAGGAAATGGTGCAGGCGGTGCGCGATTGGCTGGGGGAGGCGATCAAGCCCCAGGCCGAGGGGCACGGCAAATTTCAGGTCGCGGTCGCGATGAACGCGCTTGGCATCGTGATGCGCGATCTTGGCGCGGGCATCCGTGCCGAGGACAAGGCGCTGGCCGGGGACATACTGGCCGGGCGGGTGACGCTTGCCGAACCCGGCCTGCTCGCGCGCCTGCGCCGCGCCGTGCTCGACAAATGCGCGGTCGACAGTCCTAAATATGCGGCGCTCGCCGCGGCGCGGGCCGCCTGGAACGGATAGAGACAAGGGGAGAGAAACGATGGATTTTGCGGTTCCGGCCGATTTGCAGGCCTATCTCGACGAACTCGACGCCTTCATCGCGGCGGAGATCAAGCCGCTTGAGGATGCGGACGACAATATCCGCTTCTTCGACCATCGCCGCGAACATGCGCGCACCGACTGGGACAATCAGGGATTGCCGCGCCACGAGTGGGAACAGCTGCTGAAGCAGGCGACCCGCAAAGCCGATGCCGCGGGCCACTGGCGCTTTTCGGCGCCGAAGAAATATGGCGGCAAGGACGGATCGAACCTGTGGATGGCGGTGATCCGCGAGCATTTTGCCGCCAAGGGTCTCGGTCTCCACAATGATCTGCAGAACGAACACAGCATCGTCGGCAATTTCCCCTTCGTCGAGATGTTCGAACAATTTGGCACCAGCGACGAGCAGAAGCAGGAATTCATCCTCGGCGGCTTCGAAGGCAAGCGGCGCACCGCCTTTGGCCTCACCGAACCCGATCACGGCAGCGACGCGACGCATATGGAAACGCGCGCGGTGCGCGAAACCCGCGACGGGGTTGAAGGCTGGCTGATCAACGGCGAGAAGATGTGGACGACGGGGATGCATGTCGCGACCCACTGCGCGACCTTCTGCCGCACCAGCGGCAATGACGGCGATGCCAGGGGGATCACCTGCCTGCTCGTCCCCAACCCGTCGCCGGGCCTCGTGATCGAGGAATATCTTTGGACCTTCAACATGCCCACCGATCACCCGCGTGTCAGCTTTACCGACGTATGGGTGCCGGACAGCGCGCGGCTCGGCCCGGTCGACGGCGGCCTGTCGATCGCGCAGAGTTTCGTCCACCAGAACCGCATCCGTCAGGCGGCCTCATCGCTCGGCGCGGCGGTTTACTGCATCGAGGAAAGCGTGCGCTATGCGCGCGAGCGCAAGCCTTTTGGCGAGGCGCTGGCGAAGAATCAGGCGATCCAGTTTCCGCTCGTCGAGCTGGCGACGCAGGCCGAAATGCTGCGCCTCCTCATCCGCAAGACGGCATGGGAAATGGACAATATGCCGCACAAGGAGGTCGAGCGCAGCCTCTCCGACAAGGTGAGCATGTGCAATTACTGGGCGAACCGCCTCGTCTGTCAGGCGGCCGATCGCGCGATGCAGGTGCATGGCGGCATCGGCTATTCGCGCCACAAGCCGTTCGAGCATATCTATCGCCACCACCGCCGCTACCGGATCACCGAAGGGGCCGAGGAGATTCAGATGCGCAAGGTCGCGGCCTATCTGTTTGGCTATCTCGGCCCGCGCAGGGAGACGCTGGGGAAGATTTGAGGTCGCCAATCGGGAGGCTGAGCGGGCTTCACCGCTTCCGCACGAACTCCGTTCGCAGCACCAGGCCCCTGATCCCTTCGTAGCGGCAGTCGATCTCGTCGGGATCGGCGGTCAGCCGGATCGACTTGATGACGGTGCCGACCTTCAGCGTCTGGCCCGCGCCCTTCACCGGCAGATCCTTGATGAGGACGACCGAGTCGCCGTCGCTCAGCACATTGCCGACCGCGTCCTTCGCTTGCGGAAGCGCATTGGCCGCCGCCGCCCCCTCGCGCGCTTCGCTGGCGGGCAGCCATTCGCCGCTCGCCTCGTCATATACATAGTCGTCGTCGTTGCTGCTCATCGGGGCGCTCTATCCATCTATTCCGGCTTGCGAAAGCGCAGCGTGAACTGATCGGTCTTGCCGCGAATGGCAGGGTCGAAGACATTGGCGGTGCGCGGGTCTTCGGGGCGCTTGTAAAGGTCGCTCTCGGCCTCAAGCATAAAGCCCGCCTTGGTCAGCGCCGCGACGACCGCGGCCTTGTCGATGCGGTGCAGGCTGTCCGACAGCGTCGTGCCGCTGCCGTCCGCCGCGCTGTGATCGACCACCACCAGCGTGCCGCCGGGCTTGAGCGCGGCGAAGAGTGCGGCGCTGGCCTTGTCGCCCGTCCCTTCGGGGAAGGGCTTCAAATAGAGATCGTGAAAATTCTGCACCGTCACGATCGCGTCGAGCGGCACCGGAAAAGCCGGAGCGGCGAAGGCGCCCCCGACCGCATCGACATTGGCATAGGCCGCCGCGACCGCACTCTGGTCGTCGCCATATTGCTTGCGAAAGGCGATGAACTCGGCGGGCTGAAAAGCATAGACATGCCCCGCGGCGCCGACGGCTCCGGACAGGATGCGCGTCAGATAGCCGCCGCCCATCACATAATCCCCGACGCTCTGGCCCGGTTCGATGCCGGCGAAGGCGAGCAATTCGGCGGGCTTGCGGGCGGCGTCGCGGTCGCGGTCGGCGGCCGGGCGTGCCGGATCGGCAAGCGCTGCAGCATAATCGGCGGCGGGCGCGTCGGCGGCGATGGCGGGAACGGCAGCTGCGGCAAGAGCAAGCGCCGCGGCGGTGGCGACAAGGGTAAAGGGACGGATCATGGCATCGACTCCCGTTGGTTTGTCGCACGGCTATAGCCGTTCGCCGCACACCGTGCGCGCTTATTTGCACTGTCCTGAATTGATGATAGGTTTCGCACTGAAACCAAATAACGGGAGAGCGAGATGTACGATCTGGTGATTCGCGGCGGCACCGTCGTCGATGGCACGGGCGGTCCGTCGATGGTGGCCGATGTGGCGGTCGATGGCGACCGCATCGTTGCGGTCGGCACCGACCTCGGCGCAGGGCGCGAGGAAATTGACGCGCGCGGCAAGATCGTCACACCCGGCTTCGTCGATGTTCACACTCATTATGACGGTCAGGCGACGTGGGACCAGGAAATGGCGCCGTCGAGCTGGCACGGCGTCACCACCGTCGTCATGGGCAATTGCGGCGTCGGCTTTGCGCCCGCCCGGCCCGACCGCCACGACTGGCTGATCGGCCTGATGGAAGGTGTCGAGGATATTCCCGGTACCGCGCTCGCAGAAGGGATGAGCTGGGAGTGGGAAACCTTCCCCGAATATATGGATGCGCTCGAAAAGCTGCCGCGCACCATCGATGTCGCCTGTCATGTCCCGCACGGCGCGGTGCGCGCCTATGTGCTGGGCGACCGCGAACAGCCGGGCGCGGTGCCGACGGCCGAGGACATCGCCGAAATGTCGCGCATCGTCGAAGAGGGGGTGCGCGCCGGTGCGCTCGGCTTTTCGACGAGCCGCACCGTCATCCACAAATCGGTCGACGGTGAAGTCGTCCCCGGCACGACCGCGACCGCCGAGGAACTGATCGAGATCGGCCGTGCGATGGGCCGCGTCGGTTACGGCGTGTTCGAAATGGCGAGCGACCTCAACCGCGAATGGAACGAGTTCGACTGGATGGGCAAGCTGAGCCGCGAAACCGGCCTGCCTGTGACCTTTGCGGCGCTCCAGTCGATCGCCAAGGAATTGCCGCTCGACGAACAGATCGAAACGATGCGCGCCGAAAATGCGAAGGGCGCCAATATCGTCGCGCAGATCGCGCTGCGCGGCAACGGCATCATCATGGCGTGGCGCGGCACCGTCCATCCCTTCCGCTTCCGCCCGTCATGGCGCGCCATCGAAGGCCTGTCGTGGGAGGAGCAAAAGGCGAAGCTGCTCGACCCCGCGTTCAAGGCGCAGCTCCTTTCCGAAGACAATGACTTCAGCGAAGCGCCGCAGGACATCATGGGGCTGTTGATGGTCGTTGCCGGCGGCTGGACGATGCAGTTCGAGATGGACGATGATTTCGACTATGAACCCGGCGCCGATGCCAGCATCGCGGCGCGCGCCGCGGCGGCGGGTGTCGATCCGGACGAATATGCCTATGATCTGCTGTGCCGCGACGGTGCGACCGGTTTCGCCTATCTGCCGATCCTCAACTATGCCGACGGCAATCTCGACTTCCTCGAGGCGCTGCAGGACAGCGATGATACGGTGAACAGCCTGTCGGACGGCGGCGCGCATTGCGGTACGATCTGCGACGCCGCATCGCCCACCTTCATGCTTCAGCATTGGGTGCGCGATCGCAAGCGCGGCGGGCGCGTGCCGCTGGAACGCGCGATCAAGCGCCAGTGCCGCGACACGGCGCTGCTCTATGGGCTCGAAGACCGCGGACTGGTGGCGCCGGGCTATCTCGCCGATCTCAATGTCATCGATATGGAAGCGATCAAGCTCGGCAAGCCTTGGCTCGCTTTCGATCTGCCCGCGGGCGGCAAGCGTCTGCTGCAAAAGGCCGACGGCTATGTCGCGACGGTCAAGTCGGGCGTCATCACCTTCAGGGGAGGCGAAGCGCAGGGCGTTTATCCGGGCGGCGTGATCCGCGGTCCGCAGCGCGTCGAGCTCGCGATGGCGGCGGAATGATGCGGGCCGTCCGGCTTCGCGCTCCCGCTTCGCTCGACAATCTGACGCTCACCGATCTCGCCGATCCCGGGCAACCGGGGCCGGGGGAGATCCGGGTGCGGCTGGCGGCGTCGTCGCTCAACTTCCACGACTATGCGGTGGTGGCGGGCATGATCCCCGCTGCCGACGGGCGTATCCCGATGTCCGACGGTGCCGGCGTGGTGGAAGCGGTGGGCGAGGGGGTGACGCAGTTCGCGGTGGGCGATCCGGTCGTCTCGATCTTCTTTCCCGACTGGATCGACGGCGCGCCGCCGACCAGTGCTTTCACGCGGGTGCCGGGCGACGGCATCGACGGCTATGCGCGCGAGGTCGTCGTGACGCCCGATCATTGGTTCACGCGCGTCCCGGCGGGCTATTCGGCAGCGGAGGCCGCTACGCTGACCTGCGCCGGGCTGACCGCCTGGCGCGCACTGTTCGTTGATGACGCGATCCGGCCGGGTTCGACCGTGCTGGTGCAGGGATCGGGCGGGGTGTCGATCTTTGCGCTGCAGTTCGCCAAGGCCGCAGGCGCGCGGGTGATCGCGACCAGCTCGTCCGACGACAAGCTCGCAAGGCTCAAGGATCTCGGTGCCGACGAGCTGATCAATTACAAGGCGGTTCCCGCCTGGGGCGCAAAAGCGATGGAACTGACCGGCGGGCGCGGGGTCGATTGCGTCGTCGAGATCGGGGGTGCCGGTACGCTCGACCAGTCGATGATCGCGACGCGCGTCGGCGGCCATGTCGCGCTGATCGGCGTGCTCGCTGGCTTTGCCGGGCCGGTGCAGACCGCGCTGCTGATGGCGAAAAATCTGCGCGTTCAGGGATTGACCGTGGGGAGCCGCCAGCAGCAGCTCGACATGATCGCCGGGATCGAGGCGAATGCGATCCGGCCGGTGATCAGCGATCATTTCCCCCTCGAAGGCCTTGCCGATGCGTTCCGCCATCAGGCGGCGAACAAGCATTTCGGCAAGATCGTCGTCGACATCTGATACGAAAAAGGACCGGCCTGTGGGATTTGCCGAATATGAAAGCTATGACGCGCTCGGCCTTGCCGACCTCGTCGCAAAGGGCGCGGTATCGCCGCTCGAGCTGGTCGATAGCGCGATCGAACGGATCGAGGCGCTCAACCCCCGCCTGAACGCGGTGATCTTCACCGATTATGACGGCGCCCGGACGCGCGCGAAGGCGCCGCTTCCCGACGGGCCGTTCCGGGGTGTTCCCTTCCTGCTCAAGGACATATTGGGCGATCTCGCCGGGTGGCCGACGCGTAACGGATCGCGCATCTCCCCGCCCGTTCCGATGCCCTTTACCGCGACGTTGGTGCAGCGCTTCCTGGCGGGCGGACTGATCCCGATCGGCAAGACCAATGTGCCCGAATTCGGCGTCGTCGCGACGACCGAGAGCAAGCTGTACGGGCCCGCCTGCAACCCCTGGAACCCGGCGCATTCAACCGGCGGCTCGTCGGGCGGATCGGGCGCGGCGGTGGCGAGCGGCATGGTGCCCGTCGCGCACGCCAACGACGGCGGCGGATCGATCCGCATCCCTGCAAGCTGCAACGGCCTGGTCGGGCTGAAGCCGACGCGCGGGCGCAACCCCTTGGGGTCGCTGCTCGGCGACGTCATGGGCGGCCTCGCCGCCGAACATATCGTCAGCCGCAGCGTGCGCGACACCGCGGCGATGCTCGATGTTACCGCGGGCGCCGAGCCCGGCGATCCCTATGCGGCGCCGCCCGCTCCGCCGAGCTGGCGCCGGGCCGCCGAGGCGCCATGCCCCAAACTGCGCATTGCGTTTGCGCGCGCTGCTCCGGGTGGTCGGGCGCTCGATCCTCAGGCGGTCGCCGCGGCCGAACATGCGGCAAAATTGTGCGAGAGCCTGGGTCATCATGTCGAGGAAGCATCGCCCCCGGTCGACAATGATGCGATGGTCCCGGCCTTCATGGCGATCTGGTCGAGCGGCGCGGCGATGCAGATCGACGGCATCGCGATGATGACCGGGCAGACCCCCGGTCCCGACAATCTGGAGGGGCTGACGCGCGGCCTTTACGCGATGGGCAAGGCGATCAGCGCGCCGCAGCTGTGAGGCGCGATCTTCCAGCTGCAGCAGATGGCGCGCGCGGTCGCGGCGTGGCACGCCGACCATGACGTCTGGCTGACCCCGACGCTCGGGGCCCCGCCGCCGCGCAACGGCAGTTTTCCGCTCGACAGCGAAGACGTAGCCGCCGGTTTTGGCGCGATGACCGACTATGTTCCCTTCACCGCGATCCAGAATGCGACGGGGCAGCCCGCGATCAACGTCCCCCTGTGGTGGACGCCCGAGGGACTGCCGATGGGAACGCAGTTCGTCGGTCGTTTCGGCGAAGAGGCGCTGCTGCTCCAGCTCGCGGCGCAGCTCGAAGAAGCACAGCCCTGGTTCGGCCGGCGACCGGCGCTCTAGGGGCGATCCTCAGACGAGCGCGCGAACGGCCGCTTCGGCGTCGTCGGCACCATTATAAGCGTGAAACGACAGCCGGACGGTGGTGCCGCGGAAGTCGGCGCTGATTGCATTCGCGGTGAGCGCCGCGGCGACGCGCGGCTGGTCGGTGCCGGTGTCGATGCACAGCGTCCCGCCGATGTCGCCTTTGGGCCAGCACCACTGCGGGGTCGAGGGTTCAAGCGCGGCGCGGAGGATCGTCTGGAGCGCGCGATTATGCGCGCGGACCCGCTCGACGCCGATCGCGGCGATGGCTTCGATGCCCGCGGTCGACAGGACGAAGGGGGCGACATCGGGGGTGCCTCCCCACCAGCGGCGCGCGTCGGGGGCATAGCGGAAGCTTTCGATATCCATCTCGAACGGATTGTCGTGGCTCCACCAGCCGCGCTCCATCGGATCGAGCGCGGTGCGGTCGTGCGGCGCGACCCACAGCCACGCGGCGCCCGGTCCGCCGCACAGCCATTTGACGCTCGTGCCGATCACCGCATCGACGCCCCATAGGGCGGGCGCGACGGGAACAACGCCGACCGATTGCGCGCAATCGGCGATGCAGCGTGCGCCCACGGCGTGCGCGGCCGCGGCGACGGCGGCGATGTCGGTCAGCGCGCCGCTGTTCGAGCTGACGTGCATGGCAACGACCAGCGCGACATCGTCGTCCAGCGCCGACGCCCACTGCGCCGGATCGCGCACATCGGCGGCGGCAGGCAGATAGCGCGTCGTCCACCCCGCGGCGGCGAGCCCGCTTGCGACATAGCCGATCGTCGGAAAGGCGCTCGGCGCGAGCAGGATGGTGCGCCGCGTCGTCGCGGTGCCCAGCGCCGAAAGGTAGCGAGACAGCGCTGCGCTGACATTGGTGGCGGGGCACAGATCGCGCGCTTCGACGCCGATCAGCTTCACCAGCGCGGCGCGCCAGCCGTCGATCGCCTCCAGCCAGTGCGGCCAGGCTTCGCCCGTCTCGCGCCACGGCGTCAGCATCCGGTCGCGCAGCAGCGCCTCGGCGCTGCGCGGCTGGCAACCGACGCTGTGGCTTTTGAGATAGACCGCGCCGGGCGGCAGGAAAAAGCGCCCGGCCACCGCGGCCGGCAGCAGTGCGCCGCTCACAGGCCGCTGCCGTGCCCGGCCGGCGCATTGCCGCTGATGCTGTCGCGCTTGACGCCATATTCGGCGCCCCAGCGGTCGGTCATCGCGGCGCGAATGTCCCACAGTTCGGGGAAGAAGCGATGCCGTGCGCCGGCATTGAGCAGTTCGACCGGACGCCCTTTGAGCGACTTCGATCCCATGCCGATCGACCGGTGGATGAGATAGATGTGATGGGCGCGAAAGATCTGGAACAGCTCGTCGAATTCGATTAGCGCCTCGGCAACCATATAGGCCTCGTCGTGCCGGTAGCCGGTGTCATAGACGTCGGCGACGCTGCGCCCGGCAGGATCGAGATAGGCCGATTTGTAGCGCGCCCACAGCGGCTGCGGCAGGGTGAGCAGCAGCTGGAAGCCGGGGCTTTCCTGCCCCGACCCGTTGCCGAGCTTAAGCCGGATCGCCTGATAGTCGAACGGACTCATCGTCTCCAAGAGCGCCAGCTGATCGGTCATCAGCCGCATGATCCGGTTGACGCGGTCGAAGAGCGACAGGACGCGCATCGTCTCGCCCGCCGCCATATGACCGTCGATTTCGGCGAGGGTGAAGGCCATCAGCTTCATCCACAATTCCTCGACCTGATGGACGATCTGGAACTGCAATTCGTCGGGGGTGCAAAGCTCGGCGAGCGGCTTCTGGCAATCGAGCAGACGGTCGACCGCCAGATAGACGCCATAATCTTTCATGACCGG
The DNA here is from genome assembly GCF_900185685.1 of Sphingopyxis sp. P1IMeth2. NCBI lineage: Bacteria > Pseudomonadati > Pseudomonadota > Alphaproteobacteria > Sphingomonadales > Sphingopyxidaceae > Sphingopyxis > Sphingopyxis sp. P1IMeth2. The sequence continues at coordinate 190,961 of NZ_FYAT01000001.1, read as the reverse complement.
CGCTTCGATGCGCTGGTGAATATCCTGTTTGTCGAGGTGCATGGGAAATCCTTGCGATTGATGGAACCGAAAGGGCGCGCCGGGTTTGGCGCACCGACGGATCAATCGCGCGGAGCCACTCCCGCGGGCGGACGCCGCGGCGATCCCGCCTGGCCGAGCCAGAGGAGGGCGACCGCGAGGCTCATTGCGCGGCAAGATCCGCGGGTAGGGTGGGTTCGCCGAGAAGGCCGAGGAAGCGGCGCCACATCATGTCGCGGGACGGCCCGCCGCGTTCGACATAGTCGCGCACCATCGCTTCGCCGAGCCCGTAGTTGATGACGTAACTGCGATATTTTTCGGTGAAATCGGTCATCTGCTCGGCGCGCGGTCGCGACACGAGCCCATATTTCTGGGTCAGCGCCACCGCCGTCGGCCGGTCGATCGCACCGTCAAGATATTGCTGGGCAATCGTCAGCCGGGCGCCCGACAGCGCTTTCATCGCATCGAGAAGCTGCCAATAGCGTTCGTCGGCGGGCGGTTCCATGCCCGCCAGCGGCATGATCGTGCCGCGCTCGACGGCGATGCGTTCGTCCCCCGGAAAGGCAAGATCGATGCCGTAATTGGCACTCCCTTCGGCAAGGAAGCTTTGCGGGCTGTAGAGCGGATAGACGCTATATTCGATCCAGTTGCGGTCGCGGACCAGCTTCGCTTCGATTTGCAGATTGAACAGATGGTGGCCCGGATAGCCTTCGTGGCAGCCGAGATCGAGCGCGCGCGACAGGCGGATCGGCAGGCCGGTGTTGACCTGGATGATGCTGCGATAGCCGCCCATGTAGAAATTATAGCCGCTCCAGCTCTTTCCAGTGACGAACTGCAGGTCGAAATTCTCGCCCTCGGGCATCGCCACCTGCGCGGCGGTGCGCGCGCGGCACTGGGCGATCGCTGCGTCGAAGGTCGGCTTCAGCCGGGCGGCGGGAATGGTGAAGCGGTTGAAATAGGCATCGACGCGATCGGCCAATTCGCCGTCGCCGGGGACGAGCTGCGCGATCGCGGCCAGCGCGGCGTCATAAGCGGACAGCGGTTCGAGCTTCGGGCGCACGCCGAAAAGCCGCTCGGCCTCGTCGGCAAAGGCCAGCCGCTTGCCCTGCAACATTTCGCTGCGCGTCTCGGCAGCGAGCAGCATCGCCTTCAGCGCGCGCAAGCGCCGTTGATCGGCGGCGGCGGTCAGGTGCGGCGTAACGTCGTCGAGCGATGCCGAGAGCTGGCGCGCGGCTTCGCCCAACATCGCAAGGCTGCGCGGATCGGTCACGGCCGCCGCCATCAGCGCCTTCGGTCCGTAATAGGCGTCGATATCGCTCTTGTTATGCGTACCCAGTTCGAGAACCAGCCCGACATAATCATGCGCGACGCTGTCGAGCGTGTGGCGAGCGACCGCGGCCACGGCGGGATCGAGCGCGGCGTCTGCTCCGGCGGGCGCCGGCATCGGCGGCGGCAGCACCGTCTGCGGCAGGATGGTGACGGCCATTGCCGGCTCCGCGGGCGCCTGTTCGGTTGGCGCGTCCTTTGCAGCGCGTTCGGCCGCCTTGCGCTGCGCCACCACCCGTCGCATCTCGGGGTCGAGCGCATAGCATCCCGACAGGGTCATGCCTGCAAGGACCGCAAGGGTCAGAAGCGCGCTGCGGCGGGGCATCAGCCAGCCGTCGCGGGCCGCACTTCGGAGGTGTCGCTGACATCGCCGTCGCGGGCGATTTCCGCGTCCGAACTCGTCTCGATCCCCGAATGGTCGGGATGGAGCGGGGCGAAGCGCAGCACGGCAAAACCGGTCAGCGCGGCGACGAGCGATCCCATCAGGATACCGATCTTGGCCTCCTCGATCAGCAGCGCGTTGCCCGGGAAAGCAAGGCCGCCGATGAACAGGCTCATCGTGAAGCCGATCCCGCACAGCACCGACACGCCATAGATCTGCAGCCAGGTCGCACCGCGCAGCTTGCCCGCGATCCCCAGCTTTACGGCCAGCCAGACGCTGCCGAAAATGCCGACCTGCTTGCCGAAGAACAGCCCGGCTGCGATGCCGAGCGGCAGCGGGGCGAAAATCTGGTCGACCCCCAGTCCGCGCACGTCGACACCGGCATTGGCGAAGCCGAACAGCGGCACGATCGCAAAGGCGACCCACGGGTGCAGACCATGTTCGAGGCGGTGAAGCGGCGAGGTTTCGCTGTCGGGCGCACCCGGCGTGCGTTCGAAGGGGATCGCCATCGCCGCGAGGACGCCGGCGATCGTCGCATGAACGCCCGAGAGCAGCATTGCGTACCAGAGCAGCGCAAAGAGCAGCAGATAGACAGCGAGATGCTTCACTCCGGCGCGGTTGACCGCGAACATCACGCCGAGCAGCAGCGCCGCAGCGCCGAGCGCCAGCATGTTGATTTCGGCCGTATAGAAAAGCGCGATGATCGCGACCGCACCCATGTCATCGACGATCGCGACGGTCACCAGAAACAGCTTGAGCGACGTCGGCGCGCGCTTGCCGAGCAGCGCGAGCACGCCGATCGCAAAGGCGATGTCGGTCGCAGCGGGAATCGCCCAGCCTTGCGCAAGGCCCGCCGTGCCCCCCGCAAGCAGTATGTAGATGACCGCAGGAACCGCCATGCCCGCTGCAGCGGCGATCATCGGCAGCCGCCGCCGGTCCCAGCTCGCAAGGCGTCCGTCAACGAACTCGCGCTTGATCTCGAGCCCGACGAGCAGGAAGAAGATCGCCATCAGCCCATCGTTCACCCACAGGTGAACGGTCATCGGACCCAGCTTGTCGGTCAGCGTCGGCCCCGTCACCGCATGGATTGCGTGGTGATAATCGGCGCCCAGCGCTGAATTGGCGATAATCATTGCCAAAGCGGCCGCGAAAATCAGCAACATCCCGCCGGCGCTCTCGCTTTCAAGAAAGTCGCGGAGAGCCGAGCGTGGCGACGAACTGCGGGTCACGAAATTACACCTCTTTTGTCTGGGGGCCATTTGGTGGACGTCGTAGCGCGCTCGAACGGCCGCGTCACGCTTTACAAACCGATTGTGCCGATCAGCCATTACCATATGGGACGCCAAGACGTCACGAACAGGGGCGGGGCAGGCGGGTGGAAGCGGTGACCGCATGGCTGGGCTGTCTGGTACAGGGCGCCGGCCACGATTTTGCTACCTTCACCGCCGCCCGGGGCGCGGCGGCGTTGCCCATTTCAGGCCTTGGAACAGGGCGTCCGGGGACCGGCGTCTGCCGCCAGCACAGGCCGCATAGGGGATTCGCCCCTTGCGCGCTTCTCCCGCTAGTCAGGTGGTTCCACCTGCGCTGAAAAGCCTCTAGGGTCGCCGGAATCGGTGCTGGTTTTGCGCCGCTGACGTGCATACGGGGCCCATGGATCTTTACCTTCCTGTCGCCAATCTGTCGGTCAACGCGCTGGTCATCGTGCTGTTGGGCGGCGGGGTCGGCTTTCTGTCGGGCATGTTCGGCGTCGGCGGCGGCTTTCTGACGACGCCGCTGCTGATCTTCTATGGGATCCCGCCCACGGTCGCTGCGGCTTCGGCCGCGACGCAGGTGACGGGGGCCAGCGTCTCGGGCGCACTCGCCCATTTCGAGCGCGGCGGAGTCGATTTGCGGATGGGCGCGGTGCTGATCGCCGGGGGGCTGCTCGGATCGCTGATCGGCGCCGGATTGTTCGAACTGCTCACCGCATGGGGGCAGATCGATACGACGATCAACATCCTCTATGTTGTGCTGCTGGGATCGGTCGGCGGGTTGATGGCGCGCGAAGCATGGGGCGCGCTGCGCGCGCTGCAGGCCGGGCTTCCGGCGCCGGCGCGCAAGCGCCGCCACCATCCGATGGTCGCGAACCTGCCGATGCGCTGGCGCTTCTATCGCTCGGGCCTCTATATTTCGCCACTCGCGCCGCTAATCCTCGGGGCGCTCGTCGGCATATTGACGATGTTGCTCGGCGTCGGCGGCGGTTTCATCATGGTCCCGGCAATGATCTTCCTGCTCGGCATGGGAGCGCAGGTGGTCGTCGGCACCTCGCTGTTCCAGATCCTGTTTGTCACCATCGCGACGACGATGGTCCATGCGATGACGACGGGCGCGGTCGATATCGTCCTTGCCGGCCTGCTGCTGCTCGGCAGCGTGACGGGCGCACAGATCGGTGCGCGTTTCGCGCAAAAGGTCCGCCCCGAATATCTGCGCATGGCGCTGGCGATCATCGTGCTGCTCGTCGCACTGCGCATGGCGGTCGGCCTCTTCATCCGTCCCGACGAAATCTACACCGTCCAGTGACGCGGATCGGCGCCTCGATCGCAGCGCTGCTGCTGTTGCTGCTGCCCGCCGCGGCGCAGGCGGTCGATCCGCGCCTGGTGCCCGACGTGTCGAGCCGCTCGATCGAAATCCAGTACAGCTTCACCGGCGAGGAATTGCTGCTGTTCGGCGCCATTCTCTATCCCGGTCAGCGCCTGCCCGACGACCGCGCCGATATCGTCGTCGTTCTGAAGGGCCCGGTGCGGCCGGTGGTGCTGCGCGAAAAGCAGCGCATCGCGGGCATGTGGGTCAACGCCAGCAGCATCCGGCTGCGCACCTCACCCGGTTTCTACGCGATCGGGTCGTCGCGCCCGGTCGACAAGCTGGTCGACGAACGCACCGCGGCGATCTTCGAGCTTGGCCTTAAAAATCTGTCGATGTCGCCGACAGGCTTTTCGGAGGCGAAGAAACTCGAGCGGTTCGAGGCGGGGCTGGTCGATCTTTATCGCCGCATGGGGCTCTTCTACGAAAACCCTTCGGCGGTCGAGATTACCGAAGGCGTGTTGTATCGGGCGCGAATCCCCGTGCCGGCGCGCGTTCCCGTGGGCACCTACCGCGCCGAAACCTATCTGATCAGCAAGGGACGCGTGCTGGCGGTCGCCTCGCGCGACGTCCAGATCCGCAAGGCGGGCTTCGAACGCTTCGTCGCGCTCGCGGCGCAGCGGCACGGATTCCTGTACGGCCTTGCCGCGGTCGCGCTGTCGCTGCTGCTCGGCTATGCCGCATCGGCGCTTTTCCGCCGCCGCTGATCTATCATAAGCGCTTTGTTTACCCTCGCCTGCGATAGTCGACGCGGGACAAACATATGGCGGGGCTGAATATGGATATGCATGGGGGCGGTTTTGGTACCGGCGACGCGACGGCTGCGCAGCATGTCAGGCTGGCGGGCGGCGGAACCGCGGCGCCGATTGCGGCGGTGCAGGCGCACCACCGCGACGACCTTCTGATCGGCGAAGTGATCGACATTGCCGGCTCGGCCTCGCGCATCCTGCTCGATGCTTCGGCGTTGCAGGGCTTGTCGACATCCAACGACCCTTCGGTCGCGATGGCGGGCCAGGTGGGCGCGCAGGTCAAGGTCCGCGTCGGCAATGTCTGGCTGCTCGCCAGCGTGCGCGACCAGCAGCTCTACGAGCGCGGCGAGGGGCTGATCGTTGCGGCGATCGATTTCCTTGGCGAAGGCGAAGAAGAAAAGCTGACCGGCCGCATCCACAATTTCCGCCGCGGCGTGACGCGCTATCCGATTCCGGGTAGCCAAGTCTATGCCGCGACCAGCGCCGACCTCAAGCAGATCTACGCCGCCGACGAGCGGGCGCATGTCGAGATCGGGACCGTCTATCCGACGCGCGACATTCGTGGTTCGCTGTATGTCGACGCGATGCTCGGCAAGCATTTCGCGCTGCTTGGATCGACGGGTACGGGTAAGTCGACGAGCGCCGCGCTGATCCTGCACAAGATCTGCGAGCTGGCGCCGCAAGGCCATATCGTGATGATCGACCCGCACGGCGAATATTCGGCGGCGTTCAAGGGCACCGGGGCGCTGTTCGACGTCGACAATCTCGCTATGCCCTATTGGCTGATGAATTTCGAGGAACATTGCGAGGTTTTCGTCACCAGCGAAGGGCGCGACCGCCAGGGCGATTGCGACGTGCTCGCCAAATGTCTGCTCCAGGCGCGGCTCAAGAACCGTCTGGCCGAGGGCATGACCAAGATCACGGTCGATTCGCCGATCCCCTATCTGCTGTCGGATCTGCTCAACATCCTGCAGAACGAGATGGGCAAGCTCGACAAGGCCACTTCGTCGGCGCCCTTCATGCGCATCAAGGGCAAGATCGAGGAAATGCGCGCCGACCCGCGCTATAATTTCATGTTCTCCGGCATGCTCGTCGCCGACACGATGGCAAACTTCCTCGGCAAGATCTTCCGCCTGCCGTCGGACGGCCGGCCGATCTCGATCATCGACGTGTCGGGGGTGCCGTCGGACATCACGGGTGTCGTCGTCGCGGTGCTGTCGCGCCTGACCTTCGACTATGCGATCTGGTCGCGCGGCGAGCCGCAGCGCCCGATCCTGCTCGTCTGCGAAGAAGCCCACCGCTACATCCCGTCGAAGGATAGCGGGCAGGGGCAGGCGGTGCGCAAGATCCTCGAACGCATCGCCAAGGAAGGCCGTAAATACGGCGTGTCGCTGGGCCTCATCACCCAGCGCCCGTCCGACCTTGCCGAAGGCGTGCTGTCACAGTGCGGCACGATCATCTCGATGCGCCTCAACAACGAACGCGACCAGCATTTCGTCAAGGCGGCGATGCCAGAGGGTGCGCGCGGCTTCATCGATTCGATCCCGGCGCTGCGCAACCGCGAATGCATCATCTGCGGTGAGGGCGTGTCGATCCCGATTCGCGTCCACCTCGACACGCTTGAGGAAGACAAGCGCCCCGCGTCGAGCGATCCGCTCTTCTCGCAGCTTTGGCGCGAAACCGGCGGCGAGCCCGAAATATTGGAGCGCGTCGTCAAACGCTGGCGCAGCCAGGGCAGGTAAGGCTTCCGTCGTCCCGGCTTTCGCCGGGACGGCGATCTAGCCCGCTTGCGCCGGCTCCCACAATTCGATCGGATTGCCTTCGGGGTCGTGGACGCGCGCGAAGCGGCCGACTGACGGATCGTCCCACTCCTTCTTGGTGATCACCTCCTCGCCGGCGGCGCGGAACGGCGCGAGCACCGCGTCGAGATCGTCGACGCGCAGGTTGATCATGAACTGGCGGTCGGCCGGGAAATAGTCGGTGTCGGCCTTGAAAGGCGAAAAGACCAGCGGTCCGCCGGTCACCGTCCACACCCATTGATTGGCCGGCGCGCTGTCGTCGGCGCTGCATCCGCCGCCGACGCCGAGACGGTCGCGATACCAGTCGCTGAGCGCGGCAGGATCGCGCGCGCGGAAGAACAGGCCGCCGATGCCTTTGACATGCCCCATGGAAACGCCTCCTTCGCCTTGTGAGCAGAAGAAGCTAGCGCGCCACGCCTAGCGAATCCACTCGCCGCTCTTCTGATATTCCTCGCGGATCTGACCCGACTGGTTGAGCCGCGGATCGCTGTAGGCCGGCGGCGTGGGCGCCGCGGGCGCCGAAGGGGACGGTGCCGCGGTCTGTGCGGGCGCGCTCAGCGTGCCGGGCAGCGGTGCGGGGCCGCCCGCGGGCAAGGGATCGACCGCGGCGGCGGGCAACAGGGGGGCGCCCGGGATCGGCCCCTTCTTCAGGATCGCAAGCTGCTGCGCGACCGGAAGATAGGGGCCAGGCACCGGCTCGCGGCCCAGATAGGGCGCGCGGAACGCGTCGGGCATGCCCCAGCGGCCGCGCCAGCGGTGGAAGATATGGGCGCCGACGATGTTGGTCATCACCAGGCTCTTGCCCCAGCGCGGCCAGATTGCGGTGGTGTGATAATGGGTGGCGAGCCCGACGCCGGGAAACACGGCGCCGTTCAGAGCCGCCGATGCAATGCGGCTCGCACGCAGCCAGTTGTCGCGGCTCGGCGCGCGCGCCATCGCGCCGTCGCACGAGAAGGTGAACTGGCACACGCCGGCGCGTTCGGAACCCTGAAAGACGACGCCGCACACCGTGCCCGGAAAGCTCGGGTGGCGCACGCGATTGAGTATCGTCTGCGCCACGCCGCGCATCCCGTCATCGCTTTCGGAGGCCGCCTCGTAATAGAGGGCGGAGGTAAGGCAATAATGCGCGCGTTCGCGGTCGAGCGCGGTGACGCCGCGAAAGACATAGGACTTAGCCGCTGGGCCGACGAAGGCTTCGTCGCGAAGCTGCGCCGGATCGGCGGGCGGCAGTGCGGTCGCATCCGCATAGCCGACGCTGCTGGGATCGGGCAGCGTCGGGTCGATCTTGAGTGCGTCGGCATAGCTGTCCGAATTCATCACCGCCCAGCGCGTCGGGTCATAGGGTTTGAAGGTCAGCGGCACTGACACGCTGTAGGGGCCGAAGCCGCGCGGGCGGAACTGCCCGCTCGACAGCGCGAGCGCTACGCTGGCGACAAGCACCGCGGCGAGCAGGCCGATCCAGAAGTTGCGCCCCGGACCCGCCGCCGCAGCGGCCGCGCGCGGCGCACCGCGCCAGGCGGCGCGGGCATCGGCATAGCCAGGGGCGTCGAGGTTGAGTTCGGGTTTCATGCGCGCGTCAAAATCCGGTGCCCCGCCCGATCGGCCGATTCGCCCGGGCGGCTGCGATCCCTGCTTATGCCGCGAGGTGCGAATAAAAGATTGCTCCGTCTGTGCGCTGTCCCGCAGCGGGACAGGAGAGGAAAGCGGCGGCGGTCAGGGGTGGATATCGGCCTGATACCAGCCGTGCCGCTCTGTCACCGTCATCGGCAGCCCGAACAGGCGCGTCAGGCTGTCGCCGGTCAGCAGATCGGCCTTCGCGCCGTCGCGGTCGAGGCGGCCGCCGCGCAGCATCACGATGCGGTCGATCTCGGGCAATATCTCCTCGATATGATGGGTAATCAGCAGCAACGCGACCCCGCTGCGCGCGACGCCGCGCAGCATGTCGAGGAAATGATGCCGCGCCGCGGGGTCGAGCCCGGCGCACGGCTCGTCGAGCAGCAGCGCGCGAGGGCGGTGCGCAAGCGCGCGGGCGATGAGGACGCGGCGGGCCTCGCCCGTGGACAGGCTCGCCATGCTGCGCCCGATCAGATGCTGCGCGCCGACATCGCCGAGCGCCGCCACTGACACATCGACCATCGCCTGCGTATAGCTTTGATGCGCCCACAGCCCGCGCGAGGCGAAAAAGCCCGAGACGACGCAGTCAAGCACCTCCAGCGGCGGCTCGGCGTCGAAGTCGAGCTGCATCGTCGACGACACAATGCCGAGCAGCTTGCGCAGATCGAAGACGTTCCAGCTGTCCTGCCCGAAGATGCGGACGTCGGCACCCCAGGCGGGATAGAGCTGGCGCGCGATCAGCTTGACCAAGGTCGATTTGCCCGACCCGTTGGCGCCAAGGATCGCGGCGCTCTCGCCCGCCGGAATGGTCAGCGCAGGCAGATCGAGAATGCACGCCTCGTCGGCCATGACGCGGACGTTCGACAGCGCAAGCAGGGGAGAATCGTCAACCATGCCGGCGCGTTGAGCATGACCGTGCGAGCGAGGGAAGGGGAAAGGAGAGGGAGAGGCCGCTTTGAGGGCGGGGAGTCCCCGCCAACGCTATTTTCAGTTCGATCTCATGCAATTCCGTGTTCGGCGACCTTGATTAGCAGGTCGGCACCTTCTTTGCGGTTCGCTGTTTCGGGCATTCCCTTGTTTACGAGATCGCCGAGCTTCTCTGCGAAAGGACTGCATTGTTGAAAGCGATACAGGTTCGCTTCACCGTGCGCAGGTTCAATATCGGTGGACCGCCAACCCGCTCTTTCCATGTCGCTTTTTAGGTACTGCCAATGGACTTCGTATGCCTCAAACACGACGAAGTTGCTTTGCTGCATTCTTTGGCCCGCAATATGGTCAAATAGTGGTCTAGCAAGCCAGGCAACCCCGACTGCCAGCACTAGCGCCAATGCTACTACCAGTTCGATCCAGTCGAGTAACAGTTCCATCGCATCGAGGCCTCTGGTTAATTGGCTACCTGTATGACGACCAAGCCCTAAGGAGTCCCTAAGTCCGCAATCGGTCGATGCTGTTGAAAAAGGCCCGAAGGGGGTTTTGGCGGGCAATATCGGAATCAAACAAGGGGCCTATGCGCATCGCTCGTTCGCGCAGTCGAGGCTTCGTGAATCCTTCTGACTGAAATTCTACAGGCGCATCGCCGCGGCCGACTTTTTCAACAGCATCGGTCCTTAACTGCCATCCATGCCGATCCGGCCAGACGACCCCAACCGACCGGAAAGCCGCCCACCCCAATCTCCGCTTGCCGACTCCCCGCAACGCGCCTATATGCACGCTCACTCCTAGACATGGCTAGCCAGATAGGACGTCGGGGCCGCGGGCCGCGGCGGCCGTAAACGCATGGCTTTTCCTGTCGCGATATTTGGGAATGTAGCTTGGTCGATTTCGACGTCCTCAATGCGATCATCGCGCCCGAAGCCGAGGCGATGGGCCTCGCGCTCGTGCGCGTCGCCTTTTTCGGCGGCGAGGAAGACCCTACGCTGCAGGTGATGGCCGAACGGCCCGATACGCGCCAGCTGACGATCGACGATTGCGCCGATCTGTCGCGCCGTATTTCGGACCGGCTCGACGCGCTGGAGGAAGCGGGCGAGGACCCGATCGAAGGCGCCTATCGCCTCGAAGTGTCGTCGCCCGGGATCGACCGCCCGTTGACGCGTCCCGCCGACTTTACCGACTGGGCGGGGCATGAGGCGAAAGTCGCGCTGAAGGAAAAGCGCGACGGGCGCCTGCGCTTCAACGGCGAACTCGCCGGCATCGACGCCGGCATCGTCACGATTTTCGACAAGGAAGGGGTCGAGCACAAGCTGCCGTTCGACGCGATCGACACGGCCAAGCTCGTCCTCACCGACAAACTGATTGCCGCAACCGTCCCGCTCTCGATCGAGGGTGCCGACGACATGGAAGAAGAAGGACAGGACTGATGGCCACTGCCATTTCCGCCAACAAGGCCGAACTGCTCGCGATCGCCAACAGCGTCGCCAGCGAGAAGATGATCGACAAGGGCATCGTCATCGAGGCCATCGAGGAAGCGATCCAGCGCGCGGCGCGCGCCCGCTACGGCGCCGAGAACGACATCCGCGCCAAGCTCGACGCGCAGACCGGCGACCTGCGCCTGTGGCGCGTCGTCGAGGTGGTCGAACAGGTCGACGATTATTTCAAGCAGGTCGACCTTGCCGCCGGCCAGAAGCTGCAGAAGGATGCGAAGGTCGGCGACTTCATCGTCGATCCGCTGCCCGCGGTTGACCTCGGCCGCATCGACGCCCAGTCGGCGAAGCAGGTGATTTTCCAGAAGGTCCGCGAAGCCGACCGCGAGCGCCAGTTCGAGGAATATAAGGACCGCGCGGGCGAGATCATCACCGGCGTCGTCAAGTCGGTCGAATTCGGCCACATCGTCGTCAACCTGGGCCGCGCCGAAGGCGTGATCCGCCGCGATCAGCAGATCCCGCGCGAACTGATGCGCGTCGGCGACCGCGTCCGCGCGCTGATCCTGTCGGTGCGCCGCGAAAATCGCGGACCGCAGATTTTCCTCAGCCGCGCGCACCCCGACTTCATGAAGAAGCTGTTCGCGCAGGAAGTCCCCGAAATCTACGACGGCATCATCGAGATCAAGGCCGCGGCGCGCGATCCGGGCAGCCGTGCCAAGATCGGCGTCATCAGCTATGACGGCTCGATCGACCCCGTCGGCGCATGCGTCGGCATGAAGGGCAGCCGCGTTCAGGCGGTCGTCCAGGAAATGCAGGGCGAAAAGATCGACATCATTCCCTGGTCGGAAGACACCGCGACCTTCGTCGTCAACGCGCTTCAGCCCGCGACGGTGCAGCGCGTCGTCATCGACGAAGATGACGGCCGTATCGAAGTCGTCGTTCCCGACGATCAGCTCAGCCTCGCCATCGGGCGCCGAGGCCAGAACGTCCGTCTCGCCAGCCAGCTGACCGGCAAGCAGATCGACATCATGACCGAGGCCGACGCGAGCGAAAAGCGTCAGCGCGAATTCGTCGAACGCTCGACGATGTTCCAGGAAGAACTCGACGTCGACGAAACGCTCGCGCAGCTGCTCGTCGCCGAAGGCTTCGGCGAACTCGAAGAAGTCGCTTATGTGCCGCTCGACGAACTGGCGAGCATCGAAGGCTTCGACGACGAACTGGCCGAAGAGCTGCAGAGCCGTGCGACCGAAGCGCTCGAACGCCGCGAAGAAGCCGCGCGTCAGGAACGCCGCGGACTTGGCGTCGAGGATGATCTGGCCGAACTGCCGCACCTGACCGAAGCGATGCTCGTCACGCTCGGCAAGGCCGGGATCAAGACGCTCGACGATCTTGCCGATCTCGCAACCGACGAACTGATCGCGAAGAAGCGCAGCGAGAATCGCCGCGGCCCGGCGCGCGAGCGTTCGGAACGCGCCGAGGACAAGGGCGGCGTGCTCGGTGAATATGGCCTGTCGGAAGAACAGGGCAACGAGATCATCATGGCGGCGCGCGCGCACTGGTTCGACGACGAACCGGCTGCCGAAGCCGAAGCCCAGACCGGGGAGGCCGCCGATGCGGACCCCGCGCAATGATCAGCTAAGCCAAACCGACCGCGCGGGTAAGCGCGGACAGCACGCGCCCGAAAGGCGCTGTGTGGTAACCGGCTACGTGGCGCCGGCCGGACGGCTCGTGCGCCTCGCGCTCGGGCCCGACGGCATGATCGCGCCCGACGTGCTCGGCAAGGCGCCGGGGCGCGGCGCGTGGATCGGCGTCGACCGCGAAGCGCTCGAAGCGGCGCAGGCAAAGGGCAAGCTCAAGGGTGGGCTGGCGCGGGCGCTGCACGAAGGCGCCTTCACGATTCCCGACGATCTGGGCGCGCGGATCGAGGCGCAACTCGCGCGTGCGACGCTCGACCGGCTGGGGCTTGAGGCGCGCGGCGGAATGCTGATCCTCGGCAGCGAGCGGATCGAGGACGCGGCACGCCGCGGACAGGTCCGCCTGCTCCTGCATGCGCAGGATGCCGGCGAAGACGGGCGAAAGAAACTGGCACAGGCGTGGCGGGGCGGCGAGGATCACGAAGGGTCCGGCCGTGAGGGGACGGTCTTGCCGGTGGACCGATACACCCTATCTATGGCATTGGGGCGTGAAAATGCGGTGCATCTGGGCGTGACCGACGCCCGTGCCGCTGACCGGGTGCTGGCGCATTTGAGCCGCTGGCAGTTTTTCACCGGATGGTTTAGGGACGCGGCCAACCGCGTTTCCGATCAGGATTCCCGCACGGCGGGGAATGGGATGGCGTCCAGGGAGCCCGACACGGACTCTCCGGTTTCGGACGCGTATTGAAGGAATAAGACGTTTCGATGAGTGACGAACAGGACAAGCCGACTCTGACCCGCAAGCCCCTGGGGCTGAAGCGTACGGTAGAGGCCGGACAGGTGCAGCAGCAATTCAGCCACGGCCGCCGCAATACGGTGGTGGTCGAGGTGAAGCGCCGCCGCGTGCTTGGCCGTCCCGGCGAAGCGGCGCCCGCGCCCGAGGCTGAAGCGGTCGAGGCCGCGCCCGCACCCGCGCCGAAGCCGGCTGCACCCGCACCGGCGCCCAAGCCTGCCGCGCCCAAGGCCGACAGCCTGATGTCGCGTCAGGAGCGCCAGACGCAGTTGCTGCGCGAAGCCGAAGAGGCGCGTCTCGCCGCGCTTGAAGAAGCGCGCCGCCGCGAAGAGGCTGAACGTGCCCGTGCTCTGGAAGAAGAGCGCGCGCGTGCCGCCGAAGCGCGGGAAGAAAAATCCAAGGCTTCCGAGGAAGCGCCCGCTCCGGCTGCGGCCGAGCCCGCCGCCGAAGCGCCGGCCGCGCCCGCTGCCGAAGCCAAGCCGGCCGAAGCCGCGCCGCGCGCCGCCACGACGAGCAGTGCTGCGCCCGCGCCGCGTCGCTTCACGCCGGTCGAGGCGCCGAAGCGTCCCGAACCGAAGCGCGCCGAACAGAAAAAGGAACATCGCGGCGATCACCGGCGCCAGTCGGGCAAGTTGACCGTCACGCGTGCGCTCAACGAGGATGAAGGCGCGCGTGCGCGCAGCCTCGCCGCGCTGAAGCGCGCGCGCGAAAAGGAAAAGCGCTCGCATCTGACGCCGAGCGGGCCGCGCGAAAAGCAGGTTCGCGAAGTCGTCGTTCCCGACACGATCACCGTGCAGGAACTGGCGAACCGCATGGCCGAAAAGGGCGCCGATCTCGTCAAGGCGCTGTTCAAGATGGGCATGATGGTCACCGTCAACCAGACGATCGACCAGGACACCGCCGAACTGCTCGTCACCGAATTCGGGCACGAGATCAAACGCGTCAGCGAAGCCGATGTCGATATCCGCAACGATCAGGACGTCGATGCGCCCGAACAGATGAAGCCCCGCGCGCCGGTGGTCACCATCATGGGCCACGTCGATCACGGCAAGACCAGCCTGCTCGACGCGCTGCGCGGCACCAGCGTCCAGTCGGGCGAAGCCGGTGGCATCACCCAGCATATCGGCGCCTATCAGGTGAAGACCCCCGACGGGAGCCAAGTCACCTTCCTCGATACGCCGGGCCACGAAGCCTTCACCGAAATGCGCGCGCGCGGTGCCAATGTCACCGATATCGCCGTACTGGTGGTGGCGGCCGACGACGGGCTGAAGCCGCAGACGATCGAATCGATCAACCATGCGAAGGCAGCCGGGGTGCCGATCATCGTGGCGATCAACAAGGTCGACAAGGAAGGCGCGAACCCGCAGCGCGTGCGCGAGCGCCTGCTCGAGCACGAGATCGTCGTCGAGGAAATGGGCGGCGACGTCCAGAATGTCGAAGTTTCGGCGCTCAAGAAGACCGGGCTCGACAAGCTGCTCGACGCGATAGCGCTTCAGGCCGAGATCATGGAGCTCAAGGCCAACCCCGACCGTTCGGCCGAAGGGACGGTGGTCGAGGCGAAGCTCGACAAGGGCCGCGGCCCCGTTGCGACGATCCTCGTCCGCCGCGGGACCTTGAAGGTCGGCGACATCTTCGTCTGCGGCGCCGAAAGCGGCCGCGTCCGCGCGCTCGTCAACGATCAGGGCCAGCAGATCAAGGAAGCCGGTCCGTCGATGCCGGTCGAGGTTCTTGGCCTCGGCGGGGTCCCGATGGCGGGCGACACGCTGACCGTCGTCGAGAATGAGGCGCGCGCGCGCGAAGTCGCCGCCTATCGTCAGGAACAGGCGCTCAAGAAGCGGACGGCGCAGGCGCCGGTCAGCCTCGAAGGCATGTTCTCGGCGCTCGCCGACAAGGCCAATGTCATCGAATATCCAGTGGTCATCAAGGCCGACGTGCAGGGCAGCGTCGAAGCGATCGTCAACGCGCTCAACAAGCTGTCGACCGACGAAATCCGCGTCCGCGTGCTCCATTCGGGCGCCGGCGCGATCACCGAAAGCGACGTGACGCTGGCGGCGGCGACGAATGCGCCGATCATCGGCTTCAACGTCCGCCCCAACGCCAAGGCGCGCGAGATCGCGAACCGCGAAAAAGTGCGCTTCATGTATTATGACGTCATCTATCACCTGACCGAGGAAGTCGCGAAGGAGATGGCAGGCGAGCTGGGTCCGGAACGCGTCGAAACCGTCGTCGGCCGCGCCGAGGTCAAGGAAGTCTTCCCGGCCGGCAAACGCGACAAGGCCGCTGGCCTGCTGGTGCTCGAAGGCATCATCCGCAAGGGGCTCCACGCGCGTCTCACGCGCGAGGACGTCATCGTCTCGGCAACGACCATCGCGTCGCTCCGCCGTTTCAAGGACGATGTCGCCGAAGTGCGCGCGGGCCTGGAATGCGGCGTCGTGCTGGCGGATACCAACGACATCAAGCCGGGCGATCACCTCGAAGTCTTCGAGGTCGAGGAACGCGCGCGGACGTTGTGATCGAACCATCGCCGCACCCCTGCATGCGCGGGGGTGCGGCAGGATATTGAGCGATGCGGCATAACGAAAAACCCGAAGGCCCCTCGGTCCGCGTCCTGCGCGTGGGCGAACAGGTGCGCCATGTGCTGAGCGAGATACTTCAGCGCGGCGACGTGCATGACGATGTCCTCGCGACGCATCCGGTGAGCGTGACCGAAGTGCGCATGTCGCCCGACCTACGCCATGCCACGATATTCGTGAAGCCGCTGCTCGGCCGCGACGAGGAGGCGGTGCTGAAGGCGCTGCGCACCAACACCGCCTATCTCCAGCGCGAAGTTGCGCACCGCATCCGCATGAAATATGCGGCGAAGCTCAAATTTCTCGCTGACGAAAGCTTCGACGAGGCGAGCCACATCGACCAATTGCTGCGCGACCCCAAGGTGGCGCGCGACTTGGGCGGCGGCGAGGGCGAAATTCAAGATTGAGCCCCGATGACGGGTTGGTGGGACCGGATAGGGGCTAATTTCCCTTCGGCGTCTTGATCCCTGCTGCGGCCTCCAGCTCGACCAGCGCTTCCTCCAGATAGTCGATCATCCGCTGCGCGTGCGGCACGCTGCGGCGGCAGGCGGTGATGCCGAAGTCGATGTTCCTGAAATTCGACACCTGCGTGATGTTCATCGCCATGCCGTCGACGGGGATGCTCGCGGGATACATGCCGTCGAGCCGCGCGCCGTTCCAGTACATCTGCTCGCGCGGGCCGGGGACGTTGGAGATGGTCGCCGAATAGGCGGGGAATCTGTCGGCGGTGCGCGTCAGCGCGGTGAGCATCTGCGGGAAATTGGTGATCGCGGTATAGAGCTGGATCTGCTGCGCGGTCATCGCGCGCAGCTGCGCCTTGGCGGCGTTCATCGACGACTGGATCGCCGCCATGCGTTCGGCGGGATCGTCGATATGGGTGGCGAGATTGGCCGTCACCGACGCCACCGAATTACCCGAATCGATATCGTCCTTGGGGCGGATCGAGACCGGCGCCATGGCTTTCAAAGGCTTGTCGGGCAGCTCGTTGAGCGATTGCAGATATTTGCGCATCGCGCCCGCGCACATGCCCAGCACCGCGTCGTTGATCGTCCCGTCATAAGCCTTGCCGACCGCGCGGACGCGTTCGAGCGACCAGCTTTGCGCAACGAAGCGGCGGGCGCCGGTGATGTTGCGGTTGAAGCTGGTGCGCGGCACGCCGGCAAAGGGGGTGACCAGCCCTTCGCCGCCGATCCCGAACATCGCCGCGACATATTGGTTGAGCGCCTTGGTCACGCCGAGGCTGTTGCCCCATTGCTCCTTCAGAAACTCGCCGATCGCGGCGATGTCGGTCAGGCTGGGGCGCGGCGGCTTTTTGGGCGACGGGAATTTGCGCTTATAGGCTTCATAGGCCTCGACCGACAGCGGCGAGCAGGTCCGCCGTTCCTTGGGGTCGGGCGAGAACATCGAATTGTAGAAATGGATGCTCGCCGCGCCATCCATCAGCGCATGATGCACCTTCTTGAACGTCGCGATCTGCCGATTGGGCAGCCCTGAGATCAGCGTGATCTCCCATAAGGGGCGGGTGCGGTCGAGCAGGCTGGAATGGAGGCGCGAGGCGAGTTCGAACATCTCGCGGTAGCGCCCAGGCTTGGGCAGCGCGGCCGAGCGCACATGATAGTGCATGTCGATGTCGCGGTCGGGTTCGAGCCGGATCGGGCCGTACTGGCCGAGCGGGGTGAGTTTCAGCACCTCGCTGAACGGCCGCCGCAGCCCTTCCGACTGGCGCAACAGTGCGAGCTGTTCGTTCAGCCAGTCGGTTTCGTCGACATCGTCGGGCAGCGTGTAGAGGTTGATGCCGCCGATGTGCATCGGCATTTCGCGACTTTCCCCCCACAGGAACATCGCATCGGTCACCGGCATCAATCGCATTGCAGCTCTCCCCACTGTTAATGCTGCATCTTTTGTGCGCAGCATGACAGCGGGGGCGGGCGAGTCAAGCTGCGGTGTCGGCGGCTGCCGGCGCGCGGCGGGTGTCAGACGTGGGGCAGCACCATCCTGCGCGTGATGTCGGGGTCGCGGTCGCGGTGGACCGCGATGCCGGTAAGCAGACTTTCGGCGATCATCCGCGCCCGCGCGCCGACCAGCGCGACCGCCCCTTCGCTCGGCGCCACATCGCGCAGCGTGGCATAGAAGAGCCCGAGCCAATGCTGGAAATGGCTCTCGCCGATGGTCGGGATCGCAAGATGCCGGGCCATCGGATTGCCGGTGAAATTGCCGGCGCCGAGCAGGATCGACTGCCAGAAGCGGTTCATCTGCGCGAGATGCCCGGGCCAGTCGTGGATGCGGTCGTCGAAGATCGGGCCAAGCAGGGCGTCGCGCCGGATCGCGGCGTAGAAGCGATCGACGAGCGTTGCGATAAAGGCTTCATCGACCCCCATCGCGATGGCGGCGGCGCGCCGGTCCTCGCGCGCAGCGATGGCATGGGGGTGGGCGGGGACGGTCTTCTTCATCGCCTCGACTCGATAAACGGCATTTCATTTGCCGCTTTATCGACCTTGCGCATAAAAGCAATATTTCATATACCTATTTTATGCGATTGAGCCTTCACAGCGACTATGCGCTGCGCATCCTGATGGCGCTGGCGGCGACTGGGCGCCAGATGTCGGTCGACGAGATCGCCGGCCAATATGGCGTGTCGCGCAACCATCTCGCCAAGGTGGCGCAGCGGCTGCAGGCGCTCGGCTATGTCGCGGCGCAGCGCGGACGCGGTGGCGGGCTGACGCTCGCCAGGGCGCCCGAGACGGTGATCGTCGGCGCGGTGATGCGCGAGCTCGAAAGGCTGGACGGCTTTGTCGAGTGTATGAACCCCGCGACTTCAGCCTGCCCGGTGCGCGGCGGCTGCGGATTGCAGGGCGCGCTCGCCGGGGCACTGGCAGCCTTCGCCGCGCATCTCGACGGCTATACCCTCGCCGATCTGTTGCCGCAGCCGGCGCGTTTTCGCGCGCTGCTCGGCGCCGCCTGATTGGGCTTGCGCGGCGCCGCCGAGGCGGTATCGCTCAAGCCATGGCCAAGCTCTATTTCTATTATGCCAGCATGAACGCGGGCAAGTCGACGACGCTGCTGCAGGCGGATTTCAACTATCGCGAGCGCGGGATGGAAACGATGCTGTGGACCGCCGCGCTCGACGACCGTTACGGCGCCGGGCAGATCACCAGCCGCATCGGCCTGCTTGCCGAGGCGCATAAATTCGATCCCGAAAGCGATTTGTGGGCGGCGGTGAGCGACGAGCATCGTCAGCGCCCGCTGGCCTGCGTGCTCGTCGACGAGGCGCAGTTCCTTACGAAAGATCAGGTGTTCGCGCTGGCACGGCTCGCCGACGAGGCGGATATTCCGGTGCTCTGTTACGGGCTGCGCACCGATTTCGCGGCCGATCTCTTTCCCGGTTCGGCGGCGCTGCTCGGTATCGCCGACGCGCTGGTCGAACTCAAGGCGGTGTGCGAATGCGGGCGCAAGGCGACGATGAACCTGCGCGTCGATGCCGCCGGCCGTGCGGTGGTCGCGGGGGCGCAGACCGAGATTGGCGGCAACGACCGCTATGTCGCCATGTGCCGCCGCCATTTCATGGCCAAGCGCCGGGCTGCGGCAGAGGCTTTGCGAGAGGCGGGCGCCGATGCTTGACCGGCTTTATGTCGAACTGACCGACGGCGACCTCCGGCTCGTCAAGCTGGCCGAGCCGCACCGCGAGGCGCTGCGCGCCGCCTGCGCCGCCGATACCGATATCTGGCCGATCTATTCGTCGAGCTTCGATTCCGATCATTTCGACACGAGCTTCAACGCGCTGATCGGGCATGAGAGCCGGATGCCCTATGCGATCGTCGACGGCGATCGGCTGGTCGGCATGACCGCTTATCTGCGTCCCGATGTGTCGGCGCAGACGGTGGAGATCGGCAACAGCTATATCGAGCCCGCCGCGCGCGGGACTGGCCTCAATGGCCGCGTCAAACGACTGATGCTCGACCATGCCTATGCCGTCGGCATTCGCCGCATCGAATTCCGCATCGATGAGCGCAACAAGCGCAGCCAGGCGGCCGTCACCAAGCTCGGCTGCACCAAGGAAGGGGTGCTGCGCGCTGAGCGGATCACCTGGACCGGCTTTGTCCGCGACACCGGCCTGTGGTCGCTGCTCGCCGATGAATGGCGCACAGGAAGCTGAAGTTGGTGGGAGCGTGGCAAGCGGGTCAGCGCCGGTTCAGCATCGACCCGCTAAGCCGTGTGCCGGGATGGGCCTCCATCTGGAAAGGTTCGTTATGAACAGATTATTCGCACTCTCCCTGGCCGCCGCCTTGCTTCCCCTTTCGGCAACTGCGGCGGCCGAAGGGGCACCGCAGGAATCGCGCGCGCTGGGCGTCGAAACCGGCATCAGCTTTCCCAGCAACGCGACGATCCGCACCTTTCAGGCCGATGGCGAGGATGGCGTGTGGATTCAGGACAGCCGCCGCGACTGGTATTATGCCACCTTCTTCGGTCCGTGCCGCGACATCGATTTTGCGCAGGCGATCGGCGTCGACACGCGCGGAACCTCGCGGCTCGACAAGTTCGCGTCGCTTCTGGTGCGCGGTGAACGCTGCGCGATTTCGTCTTTCGTGACATCGGCGCCGCCGCCGACCAAGGAAGAGCGCAAGGCAGCGCGCGAGGCGGAGAAAGCCGCCAAGGCCGCAGCGGACGCCGCCAAGTCGAATTGAGCCCGATCGAATCGATCCCGGTCGAATTGACAAGCATCGCCCGCGCGGCCTAGCCCGCGCGGCGATGAACGGATGGATCATAATGGACAAGCCCGTCGGGCTCGGCTCGACGCAGGCGGTTGCCGCAGTCAAGCGCGTGTGCCGCGAAGCCGGGCTGGGCAAGGTCAAGGTCGGCCATGGCGGGACGCTCGACCCGCTTGCCTCGGGCGTGCTGCCGATCGCGATCGGCGAGGCGACGAAGCTGTGCGGGCGCATGCTCGACGCGAGCAAGGTCTATGATTTCACGATCGAGTTCGGGACCGAGACCGCCGGGCTCGACGCGGAGGGCGACGTCGTTGCGACCAGCGACGTGCGGCCGCGGCTTTCGGAAATTGCTGCGGTTCTGCCGCGCTTTACCGGCGCGATGGAACAGGTGCCGCCCGCCTATTCGGCGATCAAGATCGACGGCGAGCGCGCCTATGACCGCGCGCGCGCCGGCGAAACGGTCGAGATGAAGGCGCGGGCGGTGATGATCCACTCTCTTCGTCATTCCGGACTTGCTGAGGCATATGTTGCCGAGGGCGCCGAATGGACCCCGGATCAAGTCCGGGGTGACGAAAGTGGAGAGGCGGAGCGGCTCGATTCCATCACGCTCACGGCGCATGTTTCGAAGGGTACCTATATCCGCAGCCTCGCGCGCGACATTGCGCGGGCGGTCGGGACGGTCGGGCATGTCACCATGTTGCGCCGGACGAAGGCAGGGCCGTTCGCGCTCGATCAGGCGATTTCGCTGGACAAATTGAACGCTTTCGGCCAAGGGGCCGCCCAATCAGAGATATTTCTGCCGCTGGAGGCAGGGCTGGTCGACATCCCGGCTCTGGACCTTTCCCCGGAAGCGGCAGGGGCGATCCGTCAGGGTCGTGTCTGGACCGGGGGAAGCACGCAGGACGGGCTCTATTGGGGACGCGACGCCGACGATCGGCCCGTGGCATTGATAGAGGCTTTGGCGGGAACGCTGAAGGTCGTGCGGGGCTTCAATCTGTAACAGGATGTTCGAAGGAAGAAACACATGTCGATTACCGCCGAACGCAAGGCCGAACTCATCAAGGAACATGCCCGCGAAAAGGGTGATACGGGTTCGCCCGAAGTGCAGGTCGCGATCCTGACCGACCGCATCAACACGCTGACCGGCCATTTCAAGTCGCACGCCAAGGACAATCACAGCCGTCGCGGGCTGCTGATGATGGTCAACAAGCGCCGCAGCCTCCTCGACTATCTCAAGAAGAAGGACGAGGGACGCTACACCGACCTGATCGCGAAGCTGGGTCTTCGCAAGTAAGACCATGAGGGCGGCTCCGGGTTCGGGGCCGCTTTCATTTTTGCCGTTCGCAAGAGCGGCGTGGAGAGGAGCCGCCGCAATCCGGCGCCGGCTTCCGAAAACCAGGGGCAGACAGACGCCCCGACCCGCCCGGGCCGGATTGCCCGGAACAGAGGCCCCGCCCGGCATAGGGCCCGGCGGGCGAAGGAAATTCCATGTTTGACGTGAAAAAAGTATCGATCGAGTGGGGCGGTGAAACGCTGACTCTCGAAACGGGCAAGGTTGCCCGTCAGGCCGACGGCGCCGTGATGGCGACACTGGGCGAAACGGTCGTTCTGTGCGCCGTGACCGCTGCCAAGTCGGTAAAGGAAGGGCAGGACTTCTTCCCCCTGACCGTCCATTATCAGGAAAAATATTCGGCCGCGGGGCGCATCCCCGGCGGCTTCTTCAAGCGCGAACGCGGTGCGACCGAAAAGGAAACGCTGGTCAGCCGTCTGATCGACCGTCCGATCCGCCCGCTGTTCCCCGAAGGCTTCTACAACGAGATCAATGCCATCGCTCAGGTGCTGAGCTATGACGGCCACAATGAACCCGACATCCTCGCGATGGTCGCGGCCTCGGCCGCGCTCACCATTTCGGGCGTCCCCTTCATGGGTCCGATCGGCGCTGCGCGCGTCGGCTATCTCGACGGCGAATATATCCTCAATCCGACCGACGAACAGGTTGCCGAAGGCGACCTCGACCTCGTCGTCGCCGCGACGCACGACGCGGTGATGATGGTCGAATCCGAAGCGAACGAGCTGTCGGAAGAGATCATGCTCGGCGCCGTGATGTTCGCGCACGATGCGTGCCGTGAAGTCGTCAAGGCGATCATCAAGCTTGCCGAACAGGCTGCCAAGGAACCCTGGGAAATCGCATCGTCGGACGACAATGCCGCGATCAAGGACAAGCTCAAGAAGCTGATCGGCAAGGACATCGCCGCCGCCTACAAGCTGACCGACAAGTCGGCCCGTTCGAACGCGCTCAACGAAGCGCGCGCGAAGGCGAAGGAACAGTTTGCAGCCGACGGCCTCAGCCCGCAGGAAGTCATGGCCGGCATCAAGCTGACCAAGAAGCTGGAAGCCGAAATCGTCCGCACCGCCATCCTGAAGGACGGCAAGCGCATCGACGGCCGCACGACGACGCAGATTCGTCCGATCGTCGCCGAAACGCACTTCCTGCCGCGCGCGCACGGTTCGGCGCTGTTCACCCGCGGTGAAACCCAGACGATCGCGACCTGCACGCTGGGTACCAAGGAAGCCGAACAGATGATCGACGGCCTCAACGGCCTGTCGTATCAGAACTTCATGCTGCACTATAACTTCCCGCCCTATTCGGTCGGCGAAGTCGGCCGCTTCGGCGCGCCGGGCCGCCGCGAAGTCGGCCACGGCAAGCTGGCGTGGCGTGCGCTGCACCCCGTGCTGCCGAAGAAGGAAGATTTCCCCTACACCATCCGTCTTACCAGCGACATCACCGAATCCAACGGTTCGTCGTCGATGGCGTCGGTGTGCGGCGGCAGCCTCGCGATGATGGATGCCGGCGTGCCGATCGCGCGCCCGGTGTCGGGTATCGCGATGGGCCTGATCCTCGAAGGCCAGGATTTTGCGATCCTGTCGGACATTCTGGGTGACGAAGATCACCTCGGCGACATGGACTTCAAGGTGGCGGGCACGTCCGAAGGCATCACCACGATGCAGATGGACATCAAGATTGCCGGCATCACCAAGGAAATCTTCGAAAAGGCGCTGGCGCAGGCCAAGGAAGGCCGTGCGCACATCCTCGGCGAAATGAACAAGGCGCTCGGCGAAGCCCGTAGCGAATTGTCGGCGCATGCGCCGCGTATCGAAACGATCACGATCGACAAGTCGAAGATCCGTGACGTCATCGGCACCGGCGGCAAGGTCATCCGCGAAATCGTCGCGACGACCGGCGCCAAGGTGGACATCGACGACGAAGGCACGATCAAGATCGCCTCGTCGGATACCGCGCAGATCGAAGCCGCCAAGGCGTGGATCCTCGGCATCGTCGAAGAAGCCGAAGTCGGCAAGATCTATAACGGTAAGGTCGTGAACCTCGTCGATTTCGGTGCATTCGTGAACTTCATGGGCGGCAAGGACGGCCTCGTCCACGTGTCGGAAATCAAGAACGAACGCGTCGAAAAGGTCGCCGACGTTCTGTCCGAAGGCCAGGAAGTCAAGGTCAAGGTCCTCGAGATCGATCCGCGCGGCAAGGTCCGCCTGTCGATGCGCGTCGTCGATCAGGAAACCGGCGAGGAACTGGAAGACACGCGTCCGGCGCGCGAACCCCGCGAACCGCGCGGTGATCGTGGTCCGCGCCGTGACGGCGGCGATCGCGGCGACCGTGGCCGTGGCGGCCGCGATCGCGGCCCCCGCCGCGATGGCGGCGACCGCGGCCCGCGTCGCGAACGCAGCGAAGACGGTCCGGAAGATCAGGGCCATGTGCCCGACTTCCTGAAGGACTGATCCTTCGACTCTCGAACCAATCGAAGGGGCCGCGAAAGCGGCCCCTTTTCTTTTGGGCGCTGTCGGCCTCCGGGTGGGGAGAGAGGCGTCGGCCTGCCCGTCGAAACATTTGGACCGGGCCCGAAACGGGGCGGTGCTTGGGGGGCGGCGGCTATGCGCCCGGAGTCCGGACGCTATTCCTCGGTCCGGATCAGGATCATCTCGCCGATCAGCGCGAACAGGATGAACGGGCCCCATGCGGCGAGGAAGGGGGAATAGGCGCCGAGGTCGCCCATCGCGAGCGCGAAATTGTCGGCGACGAAATAGGCGAAGCCCAGCGCCATGCCGATGATTGCACGCACGAACAGCTTGCCCGATCGCGCCAGGCCGAATGCCGCGACGGCGCCGAGTAGCGGCATCAGGACCGCCGACAGCGGCCCCGAAATCTTGTGCCACAACACGCCTTTCAGCGCATCGACGGGTCGCCCCGCTGCCTCGAGATCGCCGATTGCCGCCTTGAGCTCGGTGAAGGGCAGTTGATCGCCGTCGACCTGCGCCAGGGTGAACTGGTCGGGACGCACGCCCGGCGCGGCGACGATGGTGCCGAGCGGCTGGACGATACCGGCGCGGCGCAGGAAGCGCTTGGCGTTGGTGAGTTCCCACCCACCCGCGACCGGCCGCGCGCTGTCGCCCGAAAGTATCGAGGACAATACGCCCCCCGACCGTTCATAGATGCGCACGCCGTGCAGCGTGATCGCTGTTCCGGTACCGCTGACGGTCGCGGCGTTGATCAGATTGTTGCCGTCGCGAACCCATATGTTCGACCGAATCCCGGTGTCTTTCGGAATCTGCGCATATTCGACCTTCTGCCAGGCGGCGAGCGCCGCGGTCGCGCGCGTCACGATCCTTTCGTTGAAGCCGAAGCTGATCGCGGCAACGAACAGCGCGGCAAGGAACAGCGGCGCCAGCACCTGATGCGCCGACATGCCCGACGCCTTCATCGCGATGACCTCGCTGTTCTGGTTGAGCGTGATCAGCGTCAAGATCGTCCCGAGCAGGACGGAGAAGGGCAGAAAGGTCTCGATGATCTGCGGCAGGCGCAGCCCGACATAGCGCCACACGTCGCTGTCGCTGTTGCCTGCGACCGACAGGATCTTGCCGCTCTCGCCGAGAAGGTCGAGCGTCTGGAGTACGAGCACGAGCGCGAACAGGATCGCGAAGCTGCGCACCAGAAACAGCCGCCCGACATAGAGCGCCATGGTTCGCGACGGAAAGAAATGGAGCTGGTTCATCGTCAGATATGCTGCTGCTTGCGCTGGAACAGGCGGATGAAGGCGCGGACTTTCTGCCCGGCCTTGGCCGCGACGCGCTCGAGCGCGCCGATTGGTTGGCCGCCGGGGACATGCGCCACCGTATAATACATCCACACCGCAAGCGCGCCGAACAGCAGCAGCGGAATCCACAGCGCCAGCAGCGGATCGACCGCACCGCGCGCGCCCAGCGCTTCGGCATATTCGTTGATCTTGTGCTGGGTGACGAGCAGCACGATCGACAGGAAGACGCCCAGCGAACTTGTCGATCGCTTGGGCGGAATTGCCAGCGCGATCGCCATCAGCGGGATGAAGAACATCGACACCACTTCGACGATCCGGAAGTGGAAATTCGCGCGCGATTCGAGCCGCGTCGCCAGCGGTTCGGCCTGGTCGTGACCGACGACGAGCAATTCGGGGATCGTCAGTTCGCGATCGGCGCCGCCGCGGGTGCGGAACGCCTCGATCTTGGGTAGCGGAATCGGCAGGTCGTGACTGTCGAAGGTCAAGACCCGCGGCACCGCGAATTTCGGCGATTCATGGATCAGCACGCCGCGCGTCAGGCGCAGGATGATCGTGTCGGGATCGTCGGTGGCAAGAAACTGTCCCTCGGCGGCGGTTGCCGAAACGCTTTGCCCGTCCTTGTTCTCGCCGCGCACGAAGATGCCGCGCAGATTGCGCCCCTCGTTATAGCTCTGCTCGATGCGCAGCGTCATCCGGCTGCCCAATTTGGTGAATTCGCCGACCTTGATCGACGCGCCGAGCGCGCCCGACCGCAATTCGAAGCGCAGCCCTTCATAGGCGTAGCGCGCATAGGGCTGGATAAAGCCGACGATCGCGAGGTTGAGCAGCGCCAGCGCGAAGGCAAAGGCATAGGGCATGCGCATCAGCCGTCCGAAGCTCATCCCTACCCCGCGCAGCACGTCGAGCTCGCTCGATGTCGCGAGCCGGCGGAAGGCGAGCAGGATGCCGAGCATCAGCCCGATCGGGATGCCAAGCGACAGATATTCTGGGATAAGATTGGCGAGCATCCGCCACACGACGCTCACCGGCCCGCCTTCGGTCGCGACGAAATCGAACAGGCGCAGCATCTTTTCCAGCACCAGCAGCATGGCCGAAAGGACCAGCGTACCGAGCATGGGAAAGAAGATGAGCCGCGCGATGTAACGGTCGATGGCGGGCAGTCTATTCAATCTTTCGTCGCCCCATCACCATGATTTGGCCGCAAATGGTTCCGATATCCGGATTCAAGGGCAACAGGGACCCATGTCGGCTCGGTGCTGGCGTGGCTATAACCACTGGGAGCTAATGCGTCATGTCGAAATTTATCTCGGCGTCGCTCTGCGTGGCTCTGCTCGCCGTATCCGTGGCAGCAAACGCAGAGGGACAGGTTATCACCAACGACCTGTCGAAATGCCGGAGCGGTCCGTCCACCCTCGTCCACATCAACGGCGTGAAGGCCGGGACGGGCAAGATTCGTGTGCAAAGCTATCGTGCCACAGCGTCCGAATGGCTCGCCAAGGGGCGCTGGATCACCCGTGTCGAAGTGCCGGCACAGGCCGGGTCGATGACCGTTTGCGTGCCGCTGCCCGAAGCGGGCCACTATGGCATTGCGGTGCGCCACGACGTCAACGGCAACGGCAAGACCGATCTGACCTCGGACGGCGGCGGAATGTCGAACAACCCGAGCATCAACATCTTCAATCTCGGCAAGCCGAGCTACAAGAAGACGGGGTTCGATGTTGGCAACGCGCCGAAGACGATCTCGATCAACATGAAATATATGTAGGGGCTCGATGGCAAGCGTCGCCCTTCTTTCCAATCCGCGCTCAACGGGGAATCGTGCCCTGTTGCCGCGGGTTCGGGAATATTGCGCGGCGCACCCCGACATTTTTCATTACGAGGTCGAGGATGTCGACCAGATCGGTGAAGCGATTCGTACGATCGCGATGGTCAGCCCGCGCATCGTCGCGATCAACGGCGGTGACGGCACCGTTCAGGCCGCGCTGACCGAACTTTATTCGGGGGGCCATTTCGGCGGTTCGCCGCCGCCCGTCGCGGTGCTGCCGAACGGCAAGACCAACCTGATCGCGCTCGATCTGGGCGCCGAAGGCGATCCGATCAAGGCGCTCGAGCGCGTCGTCGAACTCGTGTCGAATGGCCGGCTCGAGGATCATGTCATTGAACGGCAGCTCATCGCGCTCGACAGCGGCGGCAATCGCCCCGTGCTCGGCATGTTCCTGGGTGGTGCCTATCTGGCCGACGTGATGCTCTATTGCCGCAATCGCATCTATCCGCTCGGCCTGCCCAACGGCCTGTCGCATGTGCTCGCCGCGATTCTTGGGCTTTTCGCGATCATCTTCGGCATTGGCGGCGGGCGCCTGCCGCCGAAGCCCGAGCCGCTGACCGTGTCGCTGATCCGACAGGGCCAGCTCAAGGGCAAATTCTCGCTGCTCATCGTCACGACACTGGAAAAGCTGCTGCTGAGTATCCGCACCAGCGATACGCACGGCGGCGACGGGCGGATGAAATTGCTCGCGGTCGACCGCAGCGTCGGCGCGCTGTTCCGCATGCTCGGGGCCACTTGGCGAGGGACCCTCGGCCAGCATCAGCTCGCCGGGGTCCATTTCGAACAGGGTGATGAGATCCGTATCGAGGGCGAACGCTCGAACGTGATCCTCGACGGCGAGATTTTCGAGGCAAAGCACGGCCGGCCGATCATCCTGACCTCGACCCAGCCGGTACCCTTCCTGCGCCTCGCCGCCTGAGCGCTCGCATGTCGGCGCATACCGATCTCGTCCGCGAAGAGCTTTCGACACCGGTCGATCCGCGCGTCGCTGCGATGGCGGCGGCGATCGCGGCCCGCTACCCGGGCAGCGCCCGCGCGGTACTCTTTTACGGCAGCTGCCTGCGCGAAAGCGAACTCGACGGGCTGATGCTCGATTTCTATCTGATCGTTTCGGACTATGGCGATGCCTATCCGAAGCGCTGGCTCGCGGCCGCCAACCGGCTTATCCCGCCAAACGTCTTTCCGTTCGAGCATGAGGGGCTGATCGCCAAATATGCGGTGCTCAGCGAAAGCGATTTTCACCGCCTGAACGGCCCTGAAACGCGCAACGTATCGGTCTGGGCGCGCTTTGCTCAGCCGTCGCGGCTCGTCTGGGCCGTCGACGATACCGCGCGGGACCGCGCGGTATCGGCGGTGGCACGCGCCGCGCCGACTTTGCTCGCTGCGGCGGGAGCGGTTGATGGCGAGGCGCCGCTCGATTGGTGGCGGCGCGCCTTTTCGTTGACCTATTCGGTCGAATTGCGCGCCGAACGCACCGGCCGGGCGCAGTCGGTCGTCGATGCCGACGCCGCGCGCTACGACCGCTTCAGCCTGCCGGCGATGGCGGCAATCCCGGCCGGTGCTACCGGTGGCGGCTGGGCGCGGCGGCGGATCGAGGGCAAGCTGCTCAGCATCGTGCGGCTCGCCAAGGCCAGCCTGACCTATGCCGGCGGGATCGATTATCTCGCCTGGAAGATCAACCGCCATGCGGGCACCAAGATAGAGATCAAGCCGTGGCAGCGCCGCTGGCCGCTCGTCGCCGCGCTGACGCTGGTGCCGCGCCTCGTGAAGAGCGGCGCAATCCGCTAGGAAGCGATGCGCTCCGGTGCGGGCGCATCGCTGCAGCGGCGGATCGCCTGTTCGAGCGCGTTCAGCGTAAAGGGCTTGCGCAGCACGTCATGGTCGCCAAAGCTTTCGAACTCGCTGGCATCGCCGGCGTAGCCGGTGACGAACAGCACCGACAGATCGGGCCAGCGTTCCTTCAGTTCTGCGACCATTTCGGGGCCGGTCAGGCCGGGCATCAGCACGTCGCTGAGAATCAGGTCGAACCCGCCATGCGCTTCGACCAGCCCGGCGGCGGCGCGCGGATCGTCGCAGGCGATCGCTTGATGACCAAGCTCGGTTACGGCGTCGACGGTGGCGGCCAGGACGCGCTCGTCATCCTCGACCACCAGAATGCGCATCGCGTCCGTCGGCGGTTCGCTCACCGCTGCATCGGAACCGCCCGCGGGCGCCGCCGCTTCGGCATGCGGCTTTGCGACGGGCAGCAGCATCGCAACGCGCGTGCCTTCGCCCTCGACCGAATGAATCTGCACCTCGCCGCCCGACTGGCGACAAAAGGCAAAGACCTGACTCATCCCCAGGCCCGTGCCCTGACCCGCGGGTTTCGTGGTGTAGAAGGGGTCGAACACGCGCTTGAGTACCTCGGGCGACATGCCGCAGCCGGTATCGATCACCTCCACCGCCAGCGCGGCGGTGTCGTCCTTTTCGTCGCGCAGGGTCCGGATCGTCAGCGACCCGTGCCCGTCCATCGCGTCGCGCGCGTTTACGGCAAGGTTGAGCAGCGCATTTTCGAATTGCTGCTTGTCAACCCAGCAGGCGAGCCCTTCGGTCTGAAGGTCGAGCGTCAGCGCGATACGGTCGCCGATCGTGCGCCCGATCAATTCCGAAAAGCCCGCGATGCAGGCGTCGATCGGCGTCATTTCGGGGCGCGCGGGTTCGGACCGTGCGAAGGCCAGCAGGCGGCGGGTCAGGTCGGCGGCGCGATTGGCCCCGTCCATTGCATTGCCAATGTGGCGCTGTGCCTTTTCGGGCGCTTCGCCGATCCACCGCTGCGCAAGTTCCAGCCCGCCTACGACGACAGCGAGCATATTGTTGAAATCATGCGCGATGCCGCCGGTCAACTGGCCGACCGCTTCCATCTTCTGCGCCTGGCGAAGCTGCTCCTCGGCGGCGGCGCGTTCGGCCATTTCGCTGCGCAGCGCGCTGTTCGCTTCGGCAAGCTCGGCCGTTCGCTCGTTCACCGCCGCCTCCAGCAGCATCGCGCGGTCGCTTTCGGCCAATTGTTCGCGCCGTGCCGCGCGGCGTTCGCTCTGGGCCCGAACGAGTGAGACGGTCGCTGCAATCGCGATCACGGCGGCGGCGGCGGCGAGCACGGTGAACAGCAGGATCGCCTGGTTCAGGCTGGCGCGGTCGGCGGCTGCAAGCTGGTTGCGGTTGGCAAGGATCGCGCGTTCGTTGCCGATCAATTCGGTCAGCAGCCGGTCGATGCGCAGCAGCGCGGCATCGTGTCCGGCGGCGTTATATTTCGAGATCGCGGCAATGGTCTGGTTGTAATTGGCGCTGAGCGCCGCATCGCCGAGCTGTGTCCCGCGCCGGTCGAGTTCGGCGGTCAGTGTCTTGACCAGCGCCGCCTGCTCCGGATTGTCGCGGACGTTGCGGCGGAGCAGCGCGAGATATTGCTGCGACAGCCCCCACTGCTGCTGAAAAACGCGACCGTCCTCCTTTTTCAGGCCGACAGCGAAGCGGCCGAGTGCCGCCTCGGCGCGCGCCAGCGCGGCATCGAGGCTGCGCGTCTGTGAAATCACTTCCAGGCTGTGCGCCTGCCAGCTCAGCGAGCGGTCATAATTGTCGTTGGCACGGCTCATCAACATGATGAGCGCGCCGACGACGCCCGTCAGCACCGCGCCCAGCCCGACGGTCAGCCAGAAGCGCAGCCGTTCGCGACGGCTCTCATTGTCGTGATCCAAATCCCGCTCGAACACGCTGATCTTCTATCCAACAAGCGTTCCGGGGCAAAGCGGTGAAGACCGCACGGCGCGGTGTTCCGCTCGGTTCGCCCCGAAAATGAATCCGCTGGTCGGCGGCGCGGCTCGGTTCAGCCGATAATTCCCACGCGCTTGCCCGCGCGCTCGAAGCGGCCGAGGATCTCGCTCACCTGCTCGCTCGAATGTTCAGCACATAGCGAGCAGCGCAGCAGCGTCATGCCCGCGGGGGTTGCGGGCGGGCGGGCGAGATTGACGTAGAGGCCTTCTTCGAGCAGCGCTTCCCACATCATCGCGCCCTTTTCGAGGTCGGGCATGATGACCGCGATGATCGCCGACTGCGGCTCTTCGGTACCCAGCGTGAAGCCGAGATCGCGCAGCCCCTTGTGCAGCGTCTTCGAATTTTCCCACAGATGCGCGCGCTTGTTCGACCCGTGCATCAGCTTGCGGATGCTCGTCGCCGCGGTCGCGACGACGCTCGGCGGCAGCGAGGCGGTGAAGACGTAAGGGCGGCAGACGAGGCGCAAGATCTCGAACTTCGGATGGTTCGACACGCAGAAGCCACCGACGGTGCCGACGCTCTTCGAAAAGGTGCCGATGATGAAGTCGACATCGTCGATCACGCCCTGCGCCTCGGCGACGCCGCGGCCATGTTCGCCAATGAAGCCCATCGAATGCGCCTCGTCGACCAGCACCATCGCGCCATTTTCCTTGGAGACGCGGATCATCTCCTTCAGCGGCGCCACGTCGCCGAGCATCGAATAGACGCCTTCGAGCACGACGAGCTTGCCGGCCTCGGCGGGCAGGCGCTTCAGCCGCTTTTCGAGCGCTTCGACATCGTTGTGGCGAAAAGCGACGATTTCGGCGTCGCCCATCTTGCATCCGTCATAGATCGACGCGTGGCTGTCGATGTCGAGGATGACATAGTCGCCCTTGCCGGCGATCGTCGAAATGATGCCGAGGTTCGCCTGGTATCCGGTCGAAAACACCATGGCATGATCCATGGCGTAAAATTCCTTCAGTGCGTCCTCGCACGCCTTGTGCCCCTGATAGGTGCCGTTGAGGACGCGGCTGCCGGTGGTGCCGCTGCCGAACTTCTCGAGCGCGTCCTTGCCCGCGGCGATGACATCCTCGTCGAAGGTCATGCCCATATAATTATAGGTGCCGAGCAGGATCGTCTCGCGCCCGTTGCAGATTGCGACGGTGGGCGAGAGCACTTTCTCCATCACCAGGCTGAACGGATCGGTCACGCCGGTCGCGAGCAGCGCCGCGCGCTGTTCGATGAGCGGATCGAATTTGGAGAAAAGGTCGGTCATATTCGTTTCTTCCGTGTGCCCCGGCGAAAGCCGGGGTCCAGATAGGTCGCGCGAGGTCGCGTTGACCCCGGCTTTCGCCGGGGAGCACAAGATTTTCAGCCCTGCAGCTTTTCGACCGCGGCGACGAGCTCGCCGACGGTTTCGATCTCGGCCTGCATGTTCATGCTGATGATGATGTCGAACGTATCCTCGACCTCGGCGACGAAATCCATCACCGTCAGGCTGTCCCATTCAAGGTCGCCGGCAAAGGTCGTCGCGTCGGTCAGGGCGACGCCCTTCTTGTTGAAAGGTTCGATCAGGCCGTGGATCTGGTCGGCGAGGGGGGTGCTCATGCGGGTGCGTCCCATAATGAAAAAACTGCGGGCGGGCATGCCGCGCCCCGTCCCGCTTGGCAAGCGATTGCGGCGGCAATCGGGCAGCATCTTGCCGTTCGCGGTCCTTCGTGCCATCCGGGCGAAGGTCGCCGCAAGCTGAAGGGGCAGGGAGGGGGCTGGATGGACAGCGCAAAATCGGACGCGGCGCCGGAGCGGCCCGCCATATCCTTTCCGCCCAACGCGGTGCATCTCGTGCGCACCAATCAGCAGATCACGATGCAATTGTCGCAGATGGCCGATCAAAAGGCGTCGATCCTGATGGGCGCGACCTTCGTGGTCTTCACCCTCGCGGTCGGACAGGCGCGCGCCGGGGCGGGGGCCTTCGCGCTGCCGCTCGCGCTGCTGGCGACCTTCTCCTTCCTCTCGGCGCTGCTCGCCATATCGGCGGTACTCCCGCGCGTCGGCAAGGCGCCGCCCGCAGTCTTTCGCGATGGTAAGGATCATAGCAATATCCTCTTTTTCGGCCGGTTCGAGCAGATGGAGGAGGATGAGTTCATCGACGCGGTCAAGGCACGGATGCGGACCGAGGAGGATCTTTATGAAACGATCCTGCGCGACACCTATCAGAACGGCCTCGTCCTCGCGCGGCGCAAATATCGCTACCTCGCCTATGCCTATCGCCTGTTCGTCGTCGGCCTGACGCTGACCTTCCTCGCCTTCGCCTATGAGATGGCGGTAATGTGGGCGGGGTAAAGGCCGAAATGAGAGAGCGGCTGTTGCCTTTTTATCACCCCCCGCATCCGAAACCGCGCGCGGCGCTCGCGCGCTATTGAGCGGCCGCAAAAGCGCGCCTATCCGGGCCGGCTATGCTCGAGCAGGCCCACCCCCTGACGGCGGATCAACCGCAGACTTTCCGCGCCGAATTTCGCGCGACGCTGGCGCTCGCCCTGCCGCTGGCGGCGGCGAACCTGCTGCAGATGATGGTCCATGCGATCGACGTGATCTTCGTGGCGCGACTCGGCGATGCGCCGCTTGCCGCCTCGTCGCTTGGCGTCTCGATCTTCGGCCTGTTGCTATGGACAGGGACCGGGCTCGTCGGCGCCGCAGCGCCGCTCGTCGCTGCCGAACTCGGGCGGCGCAAACATGCCGTGCGCGAAGTACGGCGCACCGTCCGCATGGCGCTGTGGCTCAGTGCGATCGTGTCCGTGCTGTTCATGGGCGTCTGCGCCGCGGGCGGCCCGATCATGCGCGCAACCGGGCAAGACCCCGAAATCACGGCACATGCCGCCAGTTTCCTGTTGATCCTGATGTGGGGTATGGTGCCGATGATCGCAGCGAGCGTGTTGCGCATCTTTGTTTCGGCGCTCGGACGTCCGACGATTGCCACCGCGATCACCTTCCTCGCGCTGTTCGTCAACGCCCTCGGCAACTGGAGCCTCGTCTTCGGCCATCTCGGTATGCCGGCCCTCGGACTGCAGGGCTCGGCGCTGTCGAGCGTCATCACGAGCACGGTGATGCTGATCGCCTATATCATCGTGATCCAGACCGACCGGCGGCTGCGCCGCTATCATCTGTTCGGCAACTGGTGGCGCTCCGAATGGCCCCGCTTCTGGGAAATGCTCCGGATCGGCACCCCGATCGGCCTCATCATTCTGGCCGAGGCCGGGCTGTTTACCGGC
This sequence comes from Sphingopyxis sp. P1IMeth2, assembly GCF_900185685.1. NCBI lineage: Bacteria > Pseudomonadati > Pseudomonadota > Alphaproteobacteria > Sphingomonadales > Sphingopyxidaceae > Sphingopyxis > Sphingopyxis sp. P1IMeth2. Next base: position 156,406 of record NZ_FYAT01000001.1, on the reverse strand, counting down.
GCCGCTTTCCTGATGGGCCGGATCGGTGAGGCGCAGCTTGCCGGGCACACCCTCGCGCTCCAGATCGCGGCGCTCGCCTTCCAGATCCCGTTCGGCGTGGCGCAGGCGGCGACGATCCGGGTCGGCCTTTCCTATGGCGCGCGCGACCATCGCGGCATTACGCTCGCGGGGCAGGCGTCGCTGATCCTCGGTATCGGGTTCATGGTCGTGACCGCGGCGGTGATCTGGCTCGCGCCGCGGCTCGTGCTGTCGATCTACGTCGACGTCGATGCGGCGCGTAACGCCGCGCTCGTCCATTTTGCGCTGCAGTTCCTGCTCGTGGCCGCCGCGTTCCAGCTGTTCGATGGCGCCCAGACGGTCGCGGCGGGCGTATTGCGCGGGCTTCAGGATACGCGCGTGCCGATGATCATCGCGGTCTGCGGCTACTGGATCGCGGGCTATGGCACCGCCGTCTACCTCGGCTTCTGGACGCCGCTTGCGGGCGTTGGCGTGTGGATCGGTCTGGCGGTCGGGCTCATCGTGGTGTCGGCGGTACTGCTGATGCGCTGGCGGATGCGGGCGCGGTTGGGGTTGTTGCCTTCATTGGTTGATCGTTGAGATGCTTGGTGGCCGTCTTCACTCGGCCGACGAGCATTTTGAACTCTTCTGGCGTTAGCGCGCGAAATTGTCGGCCGGTGGAGTCCTGAATTGCGGAAACGTTCCGGAAAACAAAATAGCTGCCAGTCTCACCGCCAGACATCTCCGCGAGATTGAGGGTGGAATGAACGATGTCGTTTCGGCAATCCACCAACGGTCGAATTTCGGCGATCCGCTGGTGGGCTTTAGCGGGATATCGGAACGCGGCCTTTTCGAGAGTGTCGAGCTTATGAGTCAGCGACGCGCTGGGTGAGAATTTCCCTTGCTGCGCTAGTTTCCGGACAATCGTTTCCTCAAGCCGCGCGAATGCATCGAGAAGTTCGCTGCGCAGTCGCGCGCCGCGCTCCAGCAAGTCCCGCTGGACGGGTGAATCTGCACCCTTGATGATCGGAATCTCGCACCCCATCTGACCGCCGTACCGCGCCGCCGAAAATTTTCCCTTAATCGCCTTGACGCTGTCACACCCTCCACCCATATGCCCGGTTGTTAGCACTCGCACCCCGTGAGTGCTAAGTCTGACATCCATTGCATTACTGGAGGGACATCCATGCAATTTCGTCCGCTGCACGACCGCGTGCTCGTCCGCCGTATCGAAGCCGAAGAAAAGACGGCTGGCGGCATCATCATTCCCGACACCGCCAAGGAAAAGCCGCAGGAAGGCGAAGTCGTCGCCGTCGGCACCGGCAGCAAGGCCGAAGATGGCAAGGTGACGCCGCTCGACGTCAAGTCGGGCGACCGCATCCTGTTCGGCAAATGGTCGGGCACCGAAGTCAAGGTCGATGGCGAAGAGCTGTTGATCATGAAGGAATCGGACATCCTCGGCGTTCTCGCCTGAGCCTGTTTGCCGATTTCAGTGTGAAGTTACGCAGTTTTCTGCGCTTTTATTAAAGGAGCATCCTCATGGCTGCCAAGGACGTTAAATTTTCGCGCGACGCACGCGAACGCATCCTGAAGGGCGTCGACATCCTCGCCGACGCCGTCAAGGTCACGCTGGGCCCCAAGGGCCGCAATGTCGTGATCGACAAGAGCTTCGGCGCCCCCCGCATCACCAAGGACGGTGTCTCGGTCGCCAAGGAAATCGAACTCAAGGACAAGTTCGAAAACATGGGCGCGCAGATGCTGCGCGAAGTCGCCTCGAAGGCGAACGACAAGGCCGGTGACGGCACCACCACCGCGACGGTCCTCGCCCAGGCGATCGTCCGCGAAGGCATGAAGTCGGTTGCTGCCGGCATGAACCCGATGGACCTGAAGCGCGGCATCGACCTCGCGGTCACCAAGGTCGTCGAAGACCTCAAGGGCCGTTCGACCGCCGTGTCGGGCTCGTCGGAAATCGCGCAGGTCGGCATCATCTCGGCCAATGGCGACGTCGAAGTCGGCGAAAAGATCGCCGAAGCGATGGAAAAGGTCGGCAAGGAAGGCGTGATCACCGTCGAGGAAGCCAAGGGCCTCGAGTTTGAACTCGATGTCGTCGAAGGCATGCAGTTCGACCGCGGCTATCTGTCGCCCTACTTCATCACCAACCCCGAAAAGATGACGGTCGAACTGGCTGATCCGTACATCCTGATCTTCGAAAAGAAGCTGTCGAACCTTCAGTCGATGCTTCCGATCCTCGAAGCGGTTGTGCAGTCGGGCCGTCCGCTGCTCATCATCGCCGAAGACATCGAAGGCGAAGCGCTCGCGACGCTGGTCGTCAACCGTCTGCGCGGCGGCCTCAAGGTCGCGGCCGTCAAGGCGCCGGGCTTCGGCGATCGCCGCAAGGCGATGCTGCAGGACATCGCAATCCTGACCGCCGGCGAAATGATCAGCGAAGACCTGGGCATCAAGCTCGAGTCGGTCACGCTGAACATGCTCGGCCAGGCGAAGCGCGTCACGATCGACAAGGACAACACCACCATCGTCGACGGTGCGGGTGAAGGCGACGCGATCAAGGCCCGCGTCGAACAGATCCGCGCGCAGATCGAAACCACCACGTCGGATTACGATCGCGAAAAGCTGCAGGAACGTCTGGCGAAGCTCGCCGGCGGCGTTGCGGTGATCAAGGTCGGCGGTGCGACCGAAGTCGAGGTGAAGGAACGCAAGGATCGCGTCGACGACGCGCTGCACGCGACCCGCGCCGCGGTCGAGGAAGGCATCGTCCCCGGCGGCGGTACGGCTCTGCTGTATGCCACCAAGGCTCTCGATGGGCTGAAGGGCGCCAACGACGACCAGACCCGCGGTATCGACATCGTCCGCAAGGCGATCGAAGCGCCGCTGCGTCAGATCGCGGCCAACGCCGGCCATGACGGTGCGGTTGTCGCCGGCAACCTGCTGCGCGAAAACAACCAGGATCAGGGCTTCAACGCCGCGACCGACGTCTATGAAAATCTGAAGGCCGCCGGCGTCATCGACCCGACCAAGGTCGTGCGCACCGCGCTTCAGGACGCTGCCTCGGTTTCGGGCCTGCTCATCACCACCGAAGCGGCGGTGAGCGAGCTTCCCGAAGACAAGCCGGCGATGCCGATGGGCGGCGGCGGCATGGGCGGCATGGGCGGCATGGACTTCTAAGTCCTTACCGTTCGGCGCTCAGCCAACAAGAAACGGGGCCGGAGGAGCAATCCTCCGGCCCTTTTCTGTCCACCCACCTTTTTCCGGGCCATTGCCAGTTCATGCGCCGCAGCATAGCTAGGCGGTCATGAGCCTGCTTCTCGTCCTTGCCGCGCTGCTCGCCGATCCCGCGGCCGCCGTCGCTCCGCCTGCGCCGCCGCCGCGCGCCACGATCGAACGCTGCGGCTACCGGGTGGTCCAGACCTATCCGCACGATCCGTCCTCCTTCACCCAGGGCCTGTTCTGGGACGACGGCCATCTTTACGAAGGGACGGGGCAATACGGCCATTCGCGCATCGCGCGGCTCGACCTGGCGACCGGCAAGGCGCTCGCCGAAACGCCCCTCCCCGCCGACCAGTTCGGTGAAGGGATCACGCGCTGGCGCGACCAGATTATCGGCGTCACCTGGCAGAACGGCATCGGCCATCGCTGGCGCCTCAAGGATCTGAAGCCGGTCGGCGACTTCACCTATTCGGGCGAAGGCTGGGGAGTGACGACGCTCGGCGATACGATCGTGCTCAGCGACGGGACACCGACGCTGCGCTTCTTCGATCCCGCCACGATGGCGGAAAAGCGCCGCGTCACCGTTCGCTTCGGCGGCCGTCCGCTTGCCATGCTCAACGAACTCGAGGCGATCGACGGGCAGGTCTGGGCGAATGTGTGGATGAGCGACGTCATCGTGCGGATCGACCCCGACAGGGCCGCCATCGTCTCCTACATCGACCTGACCGGGCTGCGCAAAGACGCCGGGGTCAGCGACAGCGACAGCGTGCTCAACGGCATCGCGTGGGACGCGAAGGGCAAGCGGCTGTTCGTCACCGGCAAATATTGGCCCAAACTCTACGAGATCGCCCTCGCAAACTGCGCATAGGGGCCGGTTCTAGCTCTTGAGCGCCGCTGCCATCCGCGCCGCCGCTGCGTCATAGACGCGCGCTTTCAACCCCTCGGTCACCGCGGCGGGCGCCCGGTCGGGGTGGCCGCCGGCGAAGGGCGGGGCTGGATCATATTCGATTGCGAGCTGGATCGCCTGCGCGGCCGCGTCGCCCCGCATCCGCGCGACCAGCGTCAGCGCGAAATCGAGGCCCGACGTCACCCCGCCGCTCGTCACGACGGGGCCGTCCTCGACCACGCGCGCCGCTTCGTGGCGCGCACCGACCATCGGCAAGAGATGCGTATAGGCCCAGTGCGTGGTCGCGCGCCGCCCTTCGAGCAGCCCCGCGCGGCCGAGCAGGAAGGCGCCGGTGCACACGCTCGTCACCCAGGTGGCGCCCGCCGCCTGCCGCGCGATGAAATCGATCGTTGCCGGGTCGCCCAACGCTTCGGCGACACCATGTCCGCCGGGAACGCACAGTATATCGGCCTGCGGCGCCGCAGCGAAATCATGCGTCGGCAGGATTGCAAAGCCGCAGTCGGTCGATATCGGATCGAGGCTGGCCGCGGCGCCGATCAACCGCGCGCCGGGCAGGCGGCACAGCGCCTGCGCGGGGGCGGTGAAATCGAGCTGGGTGATGCCGGGAAACAGCAGAAAGACGATGGTGGTTTGCGGTGCTTCGGGCATCGGGATGGTCCTTTTCTGACGGATCACCCAGGCGCGCGGCTCGCATCGGTCCCGCTCCCCGATGGAACTCCATCTTCAGCGCCAGTTGCGGGACGCCTGGCTTCTATCGCGGCAATCGCCTCGGCGAAAGCCTATTTGCCGCCGTCTTCGCCGCTCGCGGCGCTGTCGGCTTTCGTATCGGTGCCGTCGCGGCTTTCGAGCATTTCGGCCGCATCGTCGAGCGCCTTGGCTTCGCTGACCGTGACGCCGCCGGGGCCGGGCTCATTGTCGGTGCGGCTGCAGCCGGCAACGAGGCACAGGGCCGCGGCCAAGGCCGCGCAGGTTGGAAATTTCGTCATGTCGGCTCCTGCGAAAAGGGGCTCCGCCATTCCGGCGAAGCCCCTCTTTCCCTATCAGGCCAAGGGCCTGCCGACGACTTACTTGTCGTTGGCTTCGGCCTTCTTGGTTTCTTCCTGAATCTTGTCACCCGCGGCAGCAGCGGCGTCGCCAGCGGCATTCACGGTGCCTTCGACGGCGTTGCCGGCGTCCTTCGCGGCATCGGCGGTCGCGTCAGCGGCGTCGGCCGCCCCATCGGCGACGGCATCGCCCGCGCTGGCGGCATCGGCGGCGATCGCATCGCCGGCTTCAGACGTTTCCTGCTGCGCCTTTTCCGAGCAAGCGGCGAGGCTGAAGGCCGCTGCGGCCATCGAGGCGAGGATGATCTTGCGCATATATGTTCCTTTCGATGTGCAAGCGGCCGGATAACCGGCCACTGGGCGCGGAGACTAACTGCGCCTGCCCGGCTTGGCAACCGTGCGGCGGGACGCGGTGGCCGCGGGGTATTGATCGCAAAAGGAAAAGGGGCCGCCGACGCATGTCGACGACCCCCGATTTCCTTGCCTGTGCAGGCGAAAGTGGAAGCTTACTTCTTCGCTTCTTCCATCTTCGCGGCAGCGGCATCGGTCGCTTCCTTGGCGGCCGCAGCGGCTTCGCTGGCCTTGTCGGCAGCTTCGCCAGCCTTGTCGGCAGCGTCGCCGGCGGCAGCGGCTGCGTCGGTCGCGGCCGAAGCGGTCGCGTCGGCGGCGCTCGAAGCGGCTTCCATCGCGCCGTCGGCGGCGCCTTCGACGGTTTCGGTGGCCGCGGTGTCGGCCGGAGCGGCTTCGTCAGCAGCCTTCTGCGAGCAAGCGGCAACGCTCAGCGACGCAGCGAGGACGAGCGACAGAGTGATCGACTTCTTCATTTGGGATACCCCTCTTGATTGAACTTCTCGACCGGCGGGCGGACCGGACCAATGCGATCCTGCTCCCGTTGATCGGGCGCCGGAATTACAAGGTTGTAAGTGGGGGCGCAACGGACTTTTTGTCCCAGGGGTGGCGTTCGTCGCAATCGCGCGCGCCGTCGTTGCTCGACAATTCGTTGACCACATATAAAGAAGTCTTTATATGATACTGCTATGAGCGAGCTGATCGACATTTTCCGGGCCCTGGCCGACCCGACGCGGTTGCGCGTCGTTGCCTTGCTGCGCGAGATGGAGCTGGCGATCGGCGAACTGGCGGCGGTGCTCGAACAGAGCCAGCCGCGCGTTTCGCGCCACGTCCGCATCCTGGCCGAAGCCGGGATCGTCGAGCGCCGCCGCGAGGGGAGCTGGGTCTTCCTGCGCATCGCCGAACAGGGGCCGGGCGCCGACATGGCTGCTGCTGCGGGGTCTTGGCCCTTCTCGGCGCGCGAGGCGCTGGTGATCGCACAGGATGCGCGCCGACTTGCCGCGGTTCGCGCCGAGCGCGCAGCGGTGGCCGAACGCTATTTCGCCGACCATGCGGCCGAATGGGATGCGATCCGGTCGCGCCACGTCGCCGAAAGCGAGGTCGAGGACGCGATGGTCGCGATGATGCACGGGCGCGCGCTGGGCCATCTGCTCGACGTCGGCACCGGCACCGGGCGCATGGCCGAAATCTTCGCGCCAACGGCGCAGCGGATCACCGCCCTCGACCGCAGCCCCGAAATGCTGCGCATCGCGCGCGCCAAACTGTCGGATCAGGCAGTGCCGGTCGATCTGGTGCAGGGTGATTTCCTCGCGCTGCCCATCGCCGACGCCAGCGTCGATTCGGTGGTTATCCACCAGGCGCTGCACTTTGCGCACGAACCCGAGCGGGTCATCGCCGAAGCCGCCCGCGTGCTGCGTGATGGCGGGCATTTGCTCGTCGCCGATTTTGCGCCGCACGAGGATGAGGAGCTGCGCGCTCTGGCGGCGCACGCGCGCCTCGGCTTTTCGGATACGCAGATCGGCGGCTGGTTCGCCGCGTCGGGGCTGACGCTCGAACGGACGCAAACACTCGAAGGCGGTGCGCTCGCGGTCAAGCTGTGGCTTGGCGCGCGCCGCCGTGACCAAGATCAACCCCCCGTCGCCGAGGGCGACGGCGAAGGCAAAAGGCTCGCCGCATGACCACTTCCCTCGACGCGCTGGCCGAAGCGCGCCGCGCTGCGGCGTCGCCGCTGTTCGCCAATCTGGAAGGCGACATCGGGGTCAGTTTCGAATTCTTTCCGCCCAAGACCGAGAAGATGGAGGCGCAGCTGTGGGACACGTTCCGCACGCTCGAGCCGCTGGCGCCGCGCTTCGTATCGGTAACTTATGGTGCGGGCGGATCGACGCGCGAGCGCACCCATGCGACGGTGGCGCGGATCGCGTCCGAAAGCGCGGTGCCGCCCGCCGCGCACCTGACCTGCGTCGAGGCGTCGCGCGGTGAAATCGAAGAGGTTGCGCGCGCCTATTGGGACGCGGGCGTGCGGCATATCGTCGCGCTGCGCGGCGATGTCCCCGGCGGCGGTGCGTATCGGGCGCATCCCGATGGTTTTGCCAATGCGGTCGAGCTCGTCGCCGGGTTGAAGCGGATCGCGCCGTTCGACATTTCCGTCGCCGCTTATCCCGAGGTGCATCCCGACGCCGATTGCCCGCAGGCCGATCTCGACAATCTGAAGCGTAAGCTCGATGCCGGGGCGACGCGCGCGATCACGCAATTCTTCTTCTCGCCCGAAGCCTTCCTGCGCTTCCGCGACGCCGCGGATGCGGCGGGCATCGACGCGCCGATCGTGCCGGGCATCCTGCCGGTGTCGAACGTCTCGCAGACGCGGCGCATGGCCGATATGTGCGGCACCGCAATCCCCGCATGGATGATCGCGCTGTTCGAGGGGCTCGACGACCTGCCCGCCGCGCGTCAGCTCGTTGCCGCGACGGTCGCGGCCGAAATGTGCCGCCGCCTCTACGCGGGCGGGGTACGCGATTTTCACTTCTACACGCTCAACCGCGCCGAACTCAGCTATGCGATCTGTCATATGCTGGGGTTGCGGCCGGTGGCGCCGGCAAAGGATAAGGCGGCATGATCTCAGCGCGCGAGGCCCTGATCGCGGCGGCGAAGGATCGCATCCTGCTCACCGATGGTGGCTGGGGCACCCAGATCCAGCTCCGCAAGCTCGGCGAAGCCGATTATGCGGGATCGCTCCGCCTCGGTCACGACCAGAAGGGTAATAACGACATCCTTGCGCTGACGCGGCAGGATGTCGTGACCGCGATCGGCGAGGCCTATCTCGCCGCCGGATCGGACATCGTCTCGACCAACACGTTCAGCGCGAACCGGATCAGCCAGGCCGATTATGGCGCCGAAGCGCTGGTTGCTGACATCAACCACGAAAGCGCGCGCCTGGGGCGCGAAGCGGCCGACAAGTTCGCGGCTGAGGACGGCCGGCGCCGCTTCGTCGCGGGCGCGGTCGGGCCGACGAACAAGACGCTGTCGCTGTCGCCCGACGTCAACAATCCCGGCTATCGCGAGATCGATTTCGACGAATTGAAGGACGTCTATCGCGAACAGGTAATCGCGCTGGCTGAAGGCGGAGCCGATTTCATCCTGATCGAGACGATCTTCGACACGCTGAATGCCAAGGCCGGCATCGCCGCGACGATCGAGGCGGAGGCGAAGGTCGGGCGCGAGCTGCCGCTGATGATCTCGATGACGCTCACCGACCTGTCGGGCCGCAACCTGTCGGGCCACACGGTCGAGGCTTTCTGGTATGCGGTGCGTCATGCGAAGCCGCTGACAGTAGGGCTCAACTGCTCGTTCGGCGCGGCGCAGCTTCGCCCGCATGTCCGCGTGCTCTCCGACCTCGCCGACACGCTGGTGATGGTCTATCCGAACGCCGGCCTGCCCAACGAGCTTGGCGAATATGACGAACTGCCCGACACGACCGCGGCGCTGGTCCGCGAATGGGCCGACCATGGTCAGGTCAACATCCTCGGCGGCTGCTGCGGATCGACCCCGGCGCATATCGCGGCGATGGCAAAGGCCGTACAGGGCCTCCCCGCGCGCCGGATTCCCGAGGTGCCGGTGCGCACGCGCCTTGCCGGGCTGGAACCCTTCACGATGGCGGCGGCATCCTGATGGAGGACGGACCGACATGGGCGATCCGCGAGGCCGGAGAGGCTGATGCCGCCGCGTTGGCATTGATCGGCGCCGCGACCTTCCTCGAAACCTTCGCGGGCATTCTCGACGGCCAGGCGATCGTCGGGCATTGCGCGGCGCAGCATCAGGAGGCCGCCTATCGCGCCTATCTGGCGTCGGGCGCGCGCGCCTGGCTTGCCGAGGCGCAGCCGGGCGGCGCGCCGATCGGCTTCGCGCTGATCGGCCGGCCCGACCTCGCCGCTGCCGAGGCGGGCGACATCGAACTCAAGCGCATTTATTCGCTGTCTCGTTTTCATGGCAGCGGACTTGGCGCCGCCCTGATGCGCTGCGCTCTTGACGCTGCGGCAGGGCATCGCCGCCTGTTGCTCGGCGTTTACGCCCGCAACGAACGGGCGCTCGCTTTCTATCGCAAGCAGGGCTTCGTCGACGTCGGGACACGCCAGTTCAACGTCGGGGGAAAGCTCTACGACGACCGCGTTCTCGCCCGCCCGCTTGCTGCCTGATTCTCTTTGGACCGTTCGATGACCGCAACTCTCTCCTCCTCCTCGTTCGTCAACATCGGCGAACGCACCAACGTCACCGGCTCCGCCGCCTTCAAGCGGCTGATCCTCGCCGACGATTTCACCGCGGCGGTCGAGGTCGCGCGCCAGCAGGTCGAAAATGGCGCGCAGGTCATCGACGTGAACATGGACGAAGGCCTGCTCGACGCCGTGCGCGCCATGACGACCTTCCTGAAGCTGATCGCCGCCGAACCCGACATCGCGCGCGTGCCGGTGATGATCGATTCGTCGAAGTGGGAGGTGATCGAAGCAGGGCTGAAATGCGTCCCCGGCAAGCCGATCGTCAATTCGATCAGCATGAAGGAGGGCGAGGAGGCTTTCCTGGACCATGCACGCAAATGCATGGCCTATGGCGCCGCGGTTGTCGTGATGGCGTTCGACGAGGTGGGACAGGCCGACACCAAAGAGCGCAAGATCGAGATTTGCGAGCGTGCCTACAAGCTGCTGATGACCATCGGTTTTCCGCCCGAGGACATCATCTTCGACCCCAATATCTTCGCGGTCGCGACGGGGCTCGAGGAGCATGACAATTATGCGGTCGATTTCATCGAGGCGGTGAAGGAAATCCGCGTCCGCTGTCCGCACGTCCATTTCTCGGGCGGGCTGTCCAACCTCTCGTTCGGCTTTCGCGGCAACGAGACGGTGCGCCGCGCGATGCACAGCGTCTTCCTCTATCACGCAATCCCCGCCGGGCTCGACATGGCGATCGTCAACGCGGGGCAGCTCGACGTCTATGACACGATCGACCCCGAACTGCGCACCGCGTGCGAGGATGTCATCCTCAACCGCAAGGTGGAGGGCGAGGAACTGAGCCCGACCGAGCGGCTGATCGCGCTCGCCGAACGCTACAAGGGCAGCAACGCGGCGCAGGAAAAGGCGGCCGAGGAATGGCGCGGCTGGCCGGTCGAAAAGCGGCTCGAACATGCCTTGGTCAAGGGCATCGACGCGCATGTCGTCGACGATACCGAAGAGATGCGGCTGCTGATGGACCGCCCGATCGAGGTGATCGAGGGGCCGTTGATGGACGGCATGAATGTCGTCGGCGACCTGTTCGGCTCGGGCAAGATGTTCCTGCCGCAGGTCGTCAAATCGGCGCGCGTCATGAAAAAGGCGGTCGCGCATCTGCTGCCCTTTATCGAAGCCGCCAAGGAACCCGGCGCGAAGGGCAAGGGCAAGGTCGTGATGGCGACCGTGAAGGGCGACGTCCATGATATCGGCAAGAACATCGTCGGCGTCGTGCTGCAATGTAACGGGTTCGAGATCGTCGATCTGGGCGTCATGGTGCCCTGGCCGAAAATCCTCGAGGCGGCGAACGAGAATGACGCCGACATGATCGGCCTGTCGGGCCTAATCACCCCCTCGCTCGACGAGATGGTGACGGTGGCCGAGGAAATGCAGCGCGCCGGCATGACGATGCCGCTGCTGATCGGCGGCGCGACGACGTCGAAGGTCCATACCGCGCTGCGCATCGACCCCGCCTATCAGGGGCCGGTCCTGCACGTGCTCGATGCGAGCCGCGCGGTCGGTGTCGCGACCTCGCTCGTCAGCGACACCGGGCGCGATGCGTTCGTTCGCGGTTACAAGTCGGATTACGAACATATCCGCGACGTGCGCGCCAACAAGGGGCAGAGCGCGCTGGTGCCGATCGACGATGCGCGCGCTAACGGCTTCGTCGTCGACGAGCATATCCGGCCGTTCCCGCCCGAAAGGCCCGGCGTCCATGTGTTCGACAATTGGGATCTGGCTGAACTCGTCGAATGGTTCGACTGGACGCCCTTTTTCCGCGCATGGGAGCTGGCGGGCAATTACCCGGCGATCCTCGACGACGAAATCGTCGGCGAAAGCGCGACGAACCTCTATGCCGACGCGCGCGCGATGCTCGAAAAGATCATTGGCGAGGGCTGGCTTCACGCGCGGGGCGTCGCGGCGCTATGGCCTTGCCGACGCGAAGGCGACGATGTCATCATTCACCTTGCCGAGGAAGAACGGCATGTCCGTATCCCCTTCCTGCGCCAGCAGATCGCGAAGCGCGAAGGGCGCCCGAATATGTGCCTCGCCGATTTCGTCAGCCACGACGGCGACTGGATCGGCGGCTTTTCGGTCGCTATCCACGGCATCGAGCCGCACCTTGCGCGCTTCAAGGCGGCGCACGACGACTATAGCGACATATTGCTGAAGGCGCTCGCCGACCGCTTCGCCGAAGCCTTTGCCGAACGGCTCCACGCGTATGTCCGCACCGATCTGTGGGGCTATGCGCCCGCCGAACAATTGACGCCAGAGGCGATCATCAAGGAAGAATATCGCGGCATCCGTCCCGCGCCCGGTTATCCCGCGTGCCCGGATCACAGTCTGAAGCCGATCCTCTTCGACCTGCTCGATGCCGGGGCCAATTCGGGGGCAACGCTGACCGAGAGCTTTGCCATGCTGCCGACCGCAGCGGTTTCGGGCTTCTATTTCGGCCATCCCGACGCAAGCTATTTCGGGGTCGCGCGCGTGGGGGAAGATCAGCTTGCCGACTATGCCGTGCGGCGCGGCGTCGATATCGAAACCGCCCGCCGCTGGCTGCGTCCGAACCTCGACTGACATCGGTAAAGGGGGCGGGTTAACCCGGCGGGGGAGGGCTGTCCGACAAAGGGACAGCGCCTTCGTTAACCAGCTTCGCGAAGGACGTGGGGCCGCAGAAGGGGTATGGCGCGGCGATGATCCAGATGCTCCTTCGTCGGCCCATGCTGCCGCTCCTCGCCCTGCCGATGCTGTTCGCGCCCGCGCCGCTGCCCGCGCAGGCGGGGGCAGCGCCCTATGTCGTCGCCGAAAGCGGCCGCGCCTTCGGGCGGCTTCAAGAGGCGGTCGACGCGATCGGCGATGGCGACGGCACGATCCGCATCGCGACGGGCTATCATCGCGATTGTGCGGTCCAGACCGCCGGCCGCGTTGCCTTCGTCGCGGCCGAGGCAGGGCGCGCGATCTTCGACGGCGTGAGCTGCGAGGGCAAGGCGGCGCTGGTGCTGCGCGGCCGCGCCGCGCGCGTCGACGGTCTGGTGTTCCAGAATATGCGCGTTCCCGACGGCAATGGCGCAGGCATCCGGCTCGAACAGGGCAATCTCGACGTGGCGAACAGCCTGTTCCGCAACAGCGAGGAAGGGATTTTGACCGCCAATGATCCGGCGGCGACGCTGACGATCGACCGCTCGACCTTTTCGCGCCTTGGCCGCTGCGACCGCGGGCTGAGCTGCGCGCACAGCGTCTATACCGGCGAATATGGACGCGTCGTCGTGACGCACACGCGCTTCGAAAAGGGCAGCGGCGGCCACTATCTGAAGGCCCGCGCGCGCGAGGTCGAAATCAGCGACAATAGTTTCGACGATACGCAGGGGACCGCGACCAATTATCTCATCGATCTGCCCTCTGGTTCGACCGGACGGATCACGGGCAATCTGCTCGTCCAGGGGCGCGACAAGGAAAATTACTCGGCGCTGATCGCGGTCGCAGCCGAGAGCCGCGACAATCCGTCGCGCGGGCTGGTGATCGAGGGCAATCGCGCGAGCATCCCGCAGGGCATCGGCCGATCCTCGGTGTTCGTCGCCGACTGGAGCGGCGAGCCGCTGGCGATCGGGGCCAATCAGATCGGCCCCGGCCTCAAGCCCTTCGAAAAGCGGTAAGCAAGCGCGCCCGGCGCGGCGGGTCAGGCCTCGCCGCGCGTCTCGATCAGCGACGCGGCCAGTGCCTCGGCGGGCGTCTTGCCGCCCCACAGCACGAACTGGAACACCGGGTAAAAGCGCTCGCATTCGTCGATAGCGCTTTCGACCAGCGTTTCGGTGATGTCGAGCGGCATCGCCGCATCGCTGCCGATCAGCATCGCGTGACGATAGAGTATGGTGCCGCTGTTTGACCATAGCTCGAAATGGCCGAGCCAGAGTTGTTCGTTGATCATCGCGAGCGCTTCATGCGCGACGCTGCGCTTGTCCTCGACGACGCGGATGTCGGGGAAGGCGAGCAGTTGCAGCACCCCGTCCTCGGGCCGCCACACCGCGCGCAACTCATAGGTCGTCCAGCTGCCCTGTGCGGTCGCGACGATCTCGTCCTCGCCGATCATTTCGTGCGGCCAGTCGTGCGCCGCAAAATAGGACGCCAGCATATCCATCGGCGCGGCTTCCTGGCCGTCCTCGTCGTCGTAAATATCGTCGGTCATGGCTGCGCCCTTAGCGCGACTTTGGCCGGGTGGCGAGTCGCGCGGGGGAAAGCCCGCTCCGTTACTTCTTGAGTGCGGCGCGGGGCTTGGCCGGCGCCTTCGCGGCGGCGGCCGGCTTTGCCGCGGCTTCGAGCTTGTCGAGCCGCGCCTTCAGCGCGTCGGCTTCGGCGCGTGCCTTGGCCGCCATTTCTTTCACCGCCTCGAATTCCTCGCGGCTCACAAAGTCCATGCGGCCGACGAATTCCTTCGCGCGTTCGCGCATCGCGGTTTCGGCTTCGCGTCCGGCACCGGCGACGGTGCCTGCGATACCGTTGACCATCTTGGCCAGATCGTCGAAAAACCGGTTTTCGCTTTGCATTATCCTGTCCTTTGTCGGGGTCGTCCCCTGTACTCACCCAAATCGGGTCGTCATCCTATCTGGGAGGTCGCGGCGGCCGGCACAAGGGTTTCGGCGTCGGGGTTGCGCTGATCGATCTGGAAATTCAGGATCGTCGCGAAGCTGAGCCATATCATATAGGGGACGAGCAGCCACGCCGCCGCCTTGCGGATCCGCGCAAAGGCAAAGGTCGTCGCGATCGTCACCATCAGGATGAAAATGACGAGATAGAGCGCGGCGGTCACCTGATGCATGCCGAAAAAGAGCGGCGACCAGGCGAAATTGGCGATCAGCTGCACGAAGAACAGCGCCAGCGCAAAGCCGCGCCCGCGCGCGCCGCGCGCGTGGAGGATCATCGCCAGCGCCAGGCCGAGCAGGACATAGAGCGTCGTCCACACGACCCCGAAGACCCAGCCGGGCGGAACGATCGCGGGCCGGTCGAGCGCCATGAACCAGCGATTGTCATAGCCGCTGTTCGAGAGCAGACCCATCAGGCTGCCGATCAGGACGAGCGCCGGGACGGTGAACATCGCCCAGCGCCAATAGGACATGCGTAGCTGACCGGGGGTGGCAATCTCGCTCATGCATCTGGTCCTTCGCGCGCGAATCTGTGTCGGTCATGCTGTCGCGGCGCGCACCGCCCGCGTCAAGCTGCGGATTTCGTAGCCGCAATCAGAAATTCGACATTTCCTTCGGGTCCGGTGATCGGACTTTCGACCGTCTCAACGACGCGCCAGCCCGAACGTTCCAGCCAGTCGCGCACCTCGGAGCAGACGCGGGCGTGCACCGCGGCGTCGCGTACCACGCCCTTTTTGCCGACCTCGTGCCGTTCGGCTTCGAACTGCGGCTTGATCAGAGCGACGAGGCGCGCGCCCGCTTTGGCAAAGGCCATCGGCACCGGCAGCACCTTCGACAGCGCGATGAAGCTCGCGTCGCAGACGATGAGATCGACCGGCTCGGGAATATGATCGGCGGTCAGGATGCGCGCGCTCGTCTGCTCGTGGACGATGACGCGGTCGTCCTGCCGCAACTTCCAGGCGAGCTGGTTGGTCCCCGAATCGACCGCATAGACGCGTGCCGCGCCGCGGTTCAGCATCACGTCGGTAAAACCCCCGGTCGACGATCCCACGTCGATCGCCACCGCGCCCGCAATATCCCAGCCCAGATGCGTCAGCGCATGGTCGAGTTTGATCCCGCCGCGCGACACCCATGGATGGTCGCGGCCCTTGACGCTGATCGCGGCATCCTCGGCGATCTGCTGCCCCGCCTTGTCGATCTTGCGGTCGCCGACGAAGGCGAGGCCGGCGAGGATCAGCGCCTGCGCGCGCGTCCGGCTTTCGGCGAGTCCGCGATCGACAAGCAGCTGGTCGGCACGCTGCTTCGCCATCAGTCGCCTGTCCGGTCGGTGAGAAGTCCCGGCGTCAGGATCTGCGGCAGGATTTCGGGTTCGGACTTTCCCGGCGCGTACCAGAGGTAAAGCGGCACGCTGTTGCGGCCATGCTCGGCCAAGGCACGCGTGATGGCGGGGTCGCCGTTGGTCCAGTTGCCGACGAGCGTGACGACGCCCGCCTTGTCGAACGCATCCTGCACCGCCTCGCGGTTGATCGCGCCTGCCTCGTTAGCCTTGCACGACAGGCACCAGTCGGCGGTGAAATAGACGAACACGGGCTTTCCCGTCGCACGCGCCTTGGCAAGCGCCGCCGCCGAATAGCGATCGGCCGAGACTTCGATTCCCGCGCCATGCCCCGCCTCGCGCCCGTCAACCTGTCGCCACAGGAGGACGGCGAGGGCGAGCGCGGTCAGGGCCATCGGTAGCGCCATCCATTTGCGGAAGGTCGCCATCCACGGTCCCGGCTTGGGCATGCGATTGCGGAGCGCAGGCACGAAGCCGACGGCCAGAAAGGGGAGGGCGATACCAAGACCCAGCCCGCCGAAAATCGGCAGGGCAGCCCAGGCCGGAAGGACCAGCGTGGCGCCGAGCGCGGCGCCGAGCAAGGGGCCGCTACACGGCGTGGCGACAAAGGCCGCGAGCGCGCCGGTCCAGAAACCGCCCGCCGCGCCGCTCTGGTTTGCGAGCCGTTGGCCGCCGCCGAACGACGGCAGTTCGAAGACGCCCAGCAGATTGAGCGTGATGGCGAGCGCGAGCAGCAGCAGCACGAACACGCTCGCCGGATGCTGCAGTTGAAAGGCCCAGCCGACCTGCTCGCCCGCCGCGCGCAGGCCGAGCAGCAGCGCGCCGAGCAGTAGCGCGGTGAGCGCCGCACCCGCCGTATAGGCCACAGCCTCGACCTTCGCGGCGCGTGCATCGTCGCCCGACCGCGCAAGGCTGAGTGCTTTCAGGCTCAGGATCGGAAAGACGCAGGGCATCAAATTGAGGATCAATCCGCCGACGATCGCGCCGCCGAGCGCGGTCCAGAACAGCGCCAAGTCGATACCGGCCCCGCCGCCGGAGCCGCCCCCGGCGATCGCCTTGCCGGCCGCCGGAACCGCGCCGGGGACGAAGCGTACGGAAAGGCCACGGTCCTGGTCGAGCTTGAGCAGCGCGTCGATTTCCCCTTGCGCGTTGCCCTTGCCCGCCGTTTCGATCACGATCCAGTCCCCGTTGCGGCTGAAGCGCTGCACTGCCGGATAATCGACGACGCCTTGGGTCGCTGCGAACAGATGCGGTACCGTCAACGATGTTCCCTCGGGCAGCGGTACGGCGAAGCGCACCATCGCGCCGCGGCGTTCCCACCGGCCCGCGCGGTCGAGCGGCTGCGGCAGCTTGGCGCGCCATGCGTCGAATTGCT
This sequence comes from Sphingopyxis sp. P1IMeth2, assembly GCF_900185685.1. Taxonomy (NCBI): domain Bacteria; kingdom Pseudomonadati; phylum Pseudomonadota; class Alphaproteobacteria; order Sphingomonadales; family Sphingopyxidaceae; genus Sphingopyxis; species Sphingopyxis sp. P1IMeth2. The sequence goes on along the minus strand of NZ_FYAT01000001.1, from coordinate 139,285 downwards.
GCTGCGCGCCCGCTGCGATGGCTCCGTCGCCAGCCTTCATCGCGACCGAGATCACCGCTTTTTCGGGAACGCAGATCTTGTCGGTGCAGGCGAGCCAGTTGGCGATGCCGGTCAGCGTCAGGTCGGTCCCCGGCGCGACGCTCTTGTCGACGCGGACATCGGCGAGCAGCGCATAGGGATGTTCATAGACATGGTTCATCAGCCCAAAGAGCGTCAGCGCCTCGGGAACCGGATAGCGAAAGGCGCCTACGGTGACGCCTGGCGGCGCGTTCCATTCGACTTGCATGCCGAAACCGGCGTCGCCGCCGTTCGACCAATAGCCGTGCCAACCCTTATCGGGGGTCATCGCGAGGGCAATCGTCGTCGCTCCGCCGGGCGACGGTACCACCGATTCGGCGACCAGCAGCGGCGCGATATGCGTGGTCTGCGCCTGCGAAGGAGCGAAGGCGAGCAGAACCAGGGCGAGCAGCGCCAGCAGCGCGCGCGCCGTCGCTGATGCACATCGGTCTGTCACAAAGCCGTCTTTCGCGCGATCCATGCCTGTCCTGTGTCTGCCTGTCGTTCGAGGCTTGCCATATAGGCGGCTTTCGTCGAGAGGACAGCCCGCGCTGACGACCCCAGCCATGGAGATGTTCCCCGTGAAGCTCAAAAGCCTGACCACCGTTCTCGCTGCCACCCTCTGTTTCGCAAATGCCGGAGCCGGCCTTGCGCAGGATTCGGCGCCACCGGTCGCAAAGGTTACGGCGGCAACCCCGCCGCCCAAGCTGATCGTCGCAATCTCCGTCGACCAGTTTTCGGCCGATCTGTTTGCCGAATATCGCAGCCATTACACCGGCGGTCTCGCGCGGCTTGCGTCGGGCGTGGTATTTCCGGCGGGGTATCAGTCGCACGGCGCGACCGAAACCTGCCCCGGCCATTCGACGATCCTGACCGGAAATCATCCGGCGCACACCGGGATCATCGCGAATAATTATTTCGACCTCTCGGTCGCCCGGTCCGACAAGCGCGTCTATTGCGCCGAGGACGAAACCGTGCCGGATACAAGTTCGGGCGGCGGCAAATATGCGGCATCGGTGAATCATCTGATGGTCCCGACACTCGGCGATCTGATGAAGGCGCGCGATCCGAAAGCGCAGATCGTCTCGGTCGCAGGCAAGGATCGCGCCGCGATCATGATGGGCGGGCGCAAGGCGGACGAGCTGATGTGGCTGTTTCCGGGCGGCCTCACCAGCTATCGCGGCATCACGCTGTCGCTGGTCGCGCAGCAGGCAAGCAGCGCGATCGCCGCGGCGATTGGCCAGGCGCGCCCCGCGATGGACCTGCCCGCCGATTGCGCGTCACACAATATCGCGATCCCGATTGACAAGGGCGGCACGGTCGGCACCGGCCGCTTTCAGCGCGATGGCGGCGATTTCCGCCGCTTCATGGCCTCGCCCGAAGCGGACGGCGCGGTGCTCGCCGCCGGCGCCGCGCTGCGCGCTGCGCGCAAGCTGGGTGAGGGCACCACGACCGATCTATTGATCCTCGGCCTGTCGGCGACCGACTATATCGGCCACAGCACGGGCACCGAGGGCGCCGAGATGTGCATCCAGATGCACGCGCTCGACCAGCAGCTCGGCGACTTCTTCGCACGGCTCGATGCGACCGGCATCGACTATGCCGTCGTGCTGACCGCCGACCATGGCGGTCACGATCTCCCCGAACGCAACCGCCAAAACGCCTGGCCCGCCGCTGAACGCGTCGATGCCGCGCTCGATCCCGAAGCGATGGGCAAGGCGGTGGCCGAAAAGCTCGGCCTGCCGCAGCCGCTGCTCTATGGCGACGGCCCGTTCGGCGACATGTATCTGTCGAAGGCGTTGACCCCCGCGCAGCGCAGGGCGGCGCTGGACGAGCTGGTAGCGCGCTACCGCGCCCACCGCCAAGTCGAGGCGGTGGTGACCGGCGAGGAACTGGCGAACCATCCGATCTCGAAGCGGTCGCCCGACGTGTGGACGCTGATGGACAAGCTGCGCGCTTCCTATAATGCGCAGCGTTCGGGCGATTTCATTGTCGTGCTCAAACCGCGCGTCACGCCGATCCCCGAATCGGGCCTCGGCTATGTCGCGACGCACGGTTCGGTATGGGACTATGACCGCCGCGTGCCGATCCTTTTCTGGCGCAAGGGGCTCACCGCCTTCGAACAGCCGAATGCCGTGATGACGGTGGATATCATGCCGACGCTTGCCGCGCTCATTGACCTGCCGGTCGCCGCGGCCAAGATCGATGGCCGCTGCCTCGACCTGCTTTCGGGTCCGGAAAGCAGTTGCCGTCCGTAAAGAAGTATGAAGAACAAGGAATCATGACGAAGACTTTGGGAAAATTTGCCGGCCGGATGCTGCTGGTCGGTTGCGGCAATATGGCGGGCGCGATGCTCGATCGCTGGCTCGTCGCGGGGCTCGATCCGGCGCGGGTCGCCGTCGTCGATCCGCTCGCGGCGCCGCGCGAAGGCACCGCGCATTTCACCTCGCTTGCCGACTGGCGGGCGGCGGGTCAGGCCGCCGACTGGATCATGCTCGGCATGAAGCCGCAGCAATTGGGCGAGGTCGCTGGCGATCTGGCGGCGGTCGCGGGTGGCGAGGTGCATCTGCTCTCGATCCTCGCCGGCGTCTCGCTCGCCGATCTCGCGGTCCGTTTTCCCGAAGCGCGGGCGCAGGTCCGCATCCTTCCCAATCTGGCCGCGCGCATCGGCGCTGGGGTTTCGGCCGTGACCAGTACGGGTGATGCCGACGGTGCCGCGATCGAAGCGCTGCTCAAGCCGCTCGGCGAGATCGTTGCGCTCCCCGACGACGGCATGATGGACCTCGTTACCGCGTTCACCGGCAGCGGTCCGGCCTTCGTCTTTCGCCTGATCGAAGCCTATGCAGCGGCGGGCGAGCGGCTTGGCCTTTCGGGCGACGATGCGCTCAAGCTTGCGACCGCGACCTTTGGCGGAGCGACCGCCCTGCTCGCGCGCAGCGGCGAAAAGCCGGGCGCGCTCGTCGCGCAGGTCGCGAGCAAGGGCGGCACGACGCAGGCCGGGCTCGACATCCTCGACGAAGGCGGCGAACTCGTTGCGCTGATGACCAATGTCCTGCGCGCGGCGCGCGATCGCGGCCGCGAACTCGCCGATCTTGCCCGCGGCGAAGATTGATCGGCGCGCCCGCAAAGGCGTGGGCCGTGACAGCGCCGGGCGGCTATCGCCCGCTCAGCTCTCGCTGCCCAGCCTGGCGACGCGCTGCCGCTCGCGCGGCGACATCAACGCTTCGTTGACCTGCCAGAAGCCGGTGACCGCCGCCTGACCCGCATGGGTGTAGGCGCGGCTCATCGCGTCGCGTAGCTGCCCGAAGACCGCAGCCTCGACGGCGCGTCCGGCGGGAGTGAGCCGTAGTTCCTTCTGCCGCCGGTCGCGGTTGCCCGGGCGCGTGACGAGCATCTCGCGCGCCTCCAGATCCTTGATGACCCGGCCGAGCGACTGTTTGGTGATGCCGAGCAGCGCAAGCAGGTCCGAAATCGTCAGCCCCGGCTGGCGCGCGATGAAGTAAAGCGCGCGGTAATGCGCGCGTCCGAGGCCGTTTTCGGCCAGCCGCGCATCGCCCGCGCGCCACAGCGCGCCATGGCCGAAAAACAGGAATTCGATGCCGCGGCGCACCTCCTCTTCACGCAAGAAAAGGGCAGAGGCAGCGGGAACTTGTGAAAGAAAATTTTCATCGGCCATGGCGACTACCGTTGCGCGCGGCGCCGCGCTTTGGCAAGAGGCGCGCACCGAGTCACTGCCAAGAGGTTAGGTTTTTCCATGTCCGCACCCGCTTTCACCCGTCTTCCGCATCCGAACCCGACGGCGGACGATGTACGCGCGGCGGCGATTGCGGACCCGGTCTTCGGCCGCGTCTTCACCGATCATATGGTCTCGATCCGCTACAAGGAAGGCCAGGGCTGGCACGATGCGCAGGTGATGCCGCGCGGCCCCTTGTCGCTTGATCCGGCGACCGCGGTCCTTCATTATGCGCAGGAGATATTCGAAGGGCTGAAGGCCTATCGGCTCGACGACGGATCGATGGCACTGTTCCGTGCCGAGGCGAATGCCGCACGCTTCAACGCCAGCGCCCGCCGCATGGCGATGGCCGAGCTGCCCGAGGACCTGTTCCTTGCCGCGGTGCGCGAGATTGTCCGCGTCGATGCCGACTGGTTCCCGAAGGTGCAAGGCGGCGCGCTCTATCTGCGCCCCTTCATGTATGCGAGCGAGGTGTTTCTGGGCGTCAAGCCTGCCGCCGAATATCATTTCCTCGTCATCGCCTCGCCGGTTGGCAATTATTTCAAGTCGGGCGCGCCGGCCGTCTCGCTGTGGGTGTCGGAAGACTATACCCGCGCCGCGCCCGGCGGCACCGGCGCCGCCAAATGCGGCGGCAATTATGCCGCGAGCCTGATTGCGCAGCAGGAAGCGATCGCAAAGGGTCACGATCAGGTCGTCTTCCTCGACGCCGCGGAGCATCGCTGGATCGAGGAACTGGGCGGCATGAACATGTTCTTCGTCTTCGACGATGGCAGCATTGTCACCCCGCCGCTCACCGGCACGATCCTGCCCGGCATTACCCGCGACGCCATCATCACACTGGCGCGCGATGCGGGCCTGACGGTGCGCGAGGAACCCTATGCGATCGACCAGTGGCAGGCCGATGCGACCAGCGGCAGGCTGACCGAAAGCTTTGCGTGCGGCACCGCGGCGGTCGTGACCCCTGTCGGCAAGGTGACGCGCGGCGCCACCAGTTTCACCGTCGGCGCCGGCGGCCCCGGACAGGTGACGGCGATGCTGAAGGACAGGCTTGTCGACATCCAGCGCGGCCGCGCCGCCGACCCGCACGGCTGGGTCACGCGCCTCTGATCCGGCGCCTTGCCAATCGGTCGCGAGACGCTATAGAGCGCCCTCGCACCGGCCGATGGGGCGTAGCCAAGCGGTAAGGCAGCGGTTTTTGGTACCGCCATGCGCAGGTTCGAATCCTGCCGCCCCAGCCAGCCGGTGTTTTCAGAAGCGCTCACTAGGCCGCAGGGCGTCTCAGCTAAATCAATAGAAACAATGAGTTATCTTGAGACGGAATCGTATTTCCGCTCAGGCCGTCCCCTTGCAGCTCGGCCCGTTTTTGGTCAATTTGTTGGTACGCATTTCGCGCTTACCAACAAATTTTCCGTGCGCAGGATTCGAAGTTGCAGCCACGGGGGAAGGTAGCCGAAGCCTTGGGAAAGCGCGGTGGCCCGCGGTTCACTGGATCAAGTGTCCCTCCCGTCTCGGTGCCGGTATTGGACACGGTGCGACGGCGTACATGTTGGATGCTCGGCGCACCCGCGGTTTCTGCCGCGCTGACCGGCGCTGCGGCGGGCACAAGCGGAGCCGGTATCGAAATGGTTTTGGTGGACACGATCCATCCTTTGCGGGCGGACTGCGGAACGCTCTTGTAAGTGCGGGGTCGAGGCTGGCGCGGACGTGGCTAGCGCGCGGTCAGCTGCTTGCGAAAGAACGCCACCAGCGCGTCGTTGAGCTCGGTATGGAAAGCCGTGCGATCGAATCCCGGCTTGTCGGTGCAGATCGCGGGCATGACGCTCGGATCCGGACAAGGCGCAAGGAAGGACATATGGCCCGCACCGGGGACCTGGCGATACTCGGTCGACTTGGGCAGTAGGGTACGGACATTGGCGGTGTTGCTAGCATAGGGGACAATGTCGTCATCACTACCCGCCCAGAGCTGCACCGGCGCCTTCACATTCGCGAGGCTATCCGGTCCGAACAGGAATCCCAGCCCCGGCGCCGCGATGACCGCGGCCGCTATGCGGGGGTCATGCGACCAGGACGGGTTTTCCACCGCGGCGCCCGAGGCTGGGAAGAGGCGGCACGCGAACTCGGGCTGCTTCGCACAATGCGGCGCAAGACGCCCAAGGTCGGGTTCGCCGCCAATGGCGATGAGCGCCGTCATCGCTCCGGCTGAAAAGCCGAATATACCGATCTTGCTCTTGTCGACGCTCGATGCTCCGCGCCATTCACCGGTCATGAAGTCGATCGCGCGGACGACATGGCGAGAGCGGTCGGCGAACCAGGCCGGCTTGCCGACGTTGCTTTCGTCCTGAAAATTGTCTCCGCTGTGCGTGGGCGTCACGACGATGAACCCGGCCTCGGCCAGCGCTATCGCCGTGTCGATATGGCTGATCGCCGCCGCGCCTGTCCCGTGCGAGATGACGATCATCGCCAAGCCGGGTTTCGCGATGGGGGCGTCCGGAGCTGCCTTGATCGCGACCGGACCGAGCCGAACGTCGCGCGCCTCGGCGGTCGTCGGGTACCAGATTATCGCCGAAATCGGGGCATGGCCGGGATCGGCTATGGCCGCCTGTTCGAAGCCGACACGATAGTCCGGATCGGCCGCGACCGCAGCCGAGGGCATAGCGGCAAAAATCGACGTCGGCGCGGCGACTGCCAAGAGCAACGGTGCGAACAACTTGTTTCTCATATCCATGATTATCCTCCCAATCATGTTTCGAATTGATTCCGAACCGCCTTGGTCCTTGATGATGTCATTACCCTAAGGCTCCTGCCGCCGTGGCGGAAGGCGCATCACTTGCATTCCATTCGTGCGTCTGGCGCCATGTATCGCGTGGATTTACCCGCCGGGAGCGACTTGGAGGACATCGACGCACGCTTTTCGTACCAGCTGACGCAGCCAGCGGTGCGCAGCGTCCCCTTCCATGCGGGGGTGCCAGAGCAACGAAATCGTAAATGCGTCGGTCTCCACTGGTAGCGCGAACGTCTCCATCCCGTCGCGTAGGCCGATCGTATGGCGCTCTGGAACCGTAGAGACGAGATCAGAGCCACGCGCGAGCGCAAGCGCTGCGGCGAAGCCATCGACCGTGGTCACGATCGTTCGGGCGAGTCCAATCATCTCGAGCGCTTCGTCGATCGCACCGAGCCCGAGTCCCTGCCGAGTGACGAGGACATGCCGCCCCCCGGCATAACGCTCCGCACTCATTTTGCCTCTCGCAAGCGGATGACCTGCGCGCACGACACCAACATAGCGGTCTTCAAATAGCGCCTGCGCGCGTACCTCGGGTCCGATCGAAGTCCCGACAACGCCGGTTTCGAGATCGATTTCCCCATCGCGGAGGCCTGTGCTGTCCTTGTCGAGCTTCCGGATGAAGCGGATGCGAACGTGCGGCGCCTCTTCGGCGACGCGCTGTATCAGCGCCGGCCCGATCGTCTCCGCAAAACCGTCGCTGGTTCGCAGCACAAAGGTCCGGTCGAGGCGATAGAGGTCAACGGTGTCGGCGGGACGCAGGATGGCGCGGGCATCCTCCACGAGCCGGTGGACCTCGTCGCGCATTGCCTCGGCTCGGGGGGTTGCAACCAGCCCGCGACCAGCACGGACGAGCAGCGGATCGCCGGTCACTGTCCGGAGGCGTGCAAGGGCTCGGCTCATCGCGGAGGGACTGAGGCCGAGCCTGCGTCCTGCGCCCGCGACGCTGCCTTGCTGAAGCAAGGCGTCCAGGGTGAAAAGCAGATTGAGGTCGGGTCCGCTCATGGCCATGGCAATAACACGGGCTGCGTCTATGGCATAGCGTCAAGCGCAATGATGGAGTGCAAATGCTGCGCCTTCCGCCATGCCGTAGCCCATCTATCTTCGGTCTCGATTACAACGAGACAGGAGTTTGTCATGACTGGAACATCTCTCGACCTCTTCGCTGGCCGCGTACGAGACAATTGGGGGGCGTTGACCTCCGAGCTGATCGAAAATTACGGTGCGCGCCTCGCTGAATTGCTCCAGGCGCCGCGGACCGAAGGGTGGCTTGCCGACCTCTGCCACGAGCGCCCGGAAAGCCGCGAGCTTTATCGCGATCCGGTGCATGGCTTCGTGCTGCTGGCCCACACCGAGGCTGAGGGACGCTATCGCGTCCCGCACGACCATGGCGAGAGCTGGGTCATCTACGGCGTTCTGGACGGCGAAATGGAAATGGGAACTTACGCGCGTGTCGAAGGACCCGACGAAGCGCCTCGTCTCGTCAAGCGCGGATCGACACTGGTCCGGCCGGGCGAGGTGCAGGTCTATCTGCCCGGCGATATCCACGACACCCGGTGCGTCAGCGGACCGGCAATCCAGTTTCGCTTTACAGCGCGCGATCTCCGCCTCGAGACGACGATGGTCCGTTATGCCGACCAAGGCGGCGTCTGGGTTCCCTCGGTTTAAGACCGTCACAGTGTCGAGCCGCTCGATCCCGTCTTCCGCGTTGCGCCGCCGCGCCGCCATCGCGAGTGTCCTTTTCGCGATGGCGGCAGCAGTGCTCGATGCATCGAGCGTCAACATCGCGCTCCCGTCGATCGCGGGAGCGCTTCGCGTCGGGCCCTCGTCTGTGGTCTGGCTCATGATCGCCTATCAGGGGGCGCTCGCCGCCGGACTGCTACCACTCGCGGCTATCGGCGAGCGCTTTGGCTACCGTCCGACTTTTGTCGCGGGTGCGGGTCTATTCGCGCTCTGCGCGGCGGGATCGTCGCTTGCGCCCGATTTCCCTTCGCTCATCGCTTTCAGGGTTGTTCAAGGGGCCGGCGCCGCGGCCATCATGGCCCTGGGTATCGCCTTGCTCCGCCAGACGGTCGCGGAAAAGGACTTCGGCCTCGCGATCAGCTGGAATGCCATGACGGTCGCGCTTTGCTCGGCTGCAGGTCCGACGATCGGAGCCTCGCTTTTGGGGCTCGGAAGTTGGCGCTTCGTTTTCGCAGCTAGCGTGCTGCTGGCGGGCATCGCGCTGCTGACGGCCTCTTCGCTGCCGTCGCGGCGCAGTGTCAGCAAGGAAATCGACCGCGTTGGGCTGCTCGCATATGCAGGCATTGTTCCGGCTTTCATCATTGCAGTCGGCCTCGCGCGTCAGTCGGGACCGGCCGCTGCAATTCTGTTGGCGTCCGGCGGCACCGGGCTCTGGCTCCTCATCCGCCGTGATGCCCGCCGCCACACTCCATTTTTGCCGTTGCCGTTCTTTCGGTCGCGCACCTTCACACGGTCGGTGCTGGCGTCGGTCTTGTGCTTTATCGCAATGAGCGTCGCGCTGCTGATGTTGCCCTTCGCCCTGCATGACCGGCTCGGATTATCGGCCAGGGATATCGCCCTCATCATGACGCCTTGGCCAATTGCCGTACTGCTGACGACGCCGATCACTACTCGCCTTTTGGAGCGGGTTCGGCCGGCGCTGCTCTGCGCCGCAGGGACTTTAGTGCTGGCATGCGGATTGGCCGTGCTTGCGGCGGCTCCACCCAAGTGGGGCGCGGCCACGCACATCCTCGGCGTCATTCTCTGCGGGATCGGGTTCGGCCTGTTTCAGACGCCTAACAACCGGACGCTCTTCCTATCCGTACCCGTTGACCGTGCGGCATCGGCCGGCGGCGTACAGGGAACGGCCCGACTTGCGGGGCAGGTCACTGGCGCTCTAACCGCATCGATTTTGCTTTCGGCAGTCGCGGTGAGAATGGCCGCGCCGCTCGCATTCGAAATTGCCGCGCTTGCCGCGTTCGCATCTGCTGCGATCAGCTGGTCGAACGATCGCTGAGAGGGCACTATTTTCTCGTCAACCTGAAGCTGGTCTGTCCGAATTCGGTCGCGCGCTGTCATCGCCGCCCCGTCGGTTTCGAATGTCCGCTTCTCTAGGTTCGCCACCTAGAAGCTGCCAGTCCGAAACCGGCCATTCTACGGGGCACCGCCAAGCGTTCGCAAGGGGCAGAAATAATGTATTATTGGCGCGGACTAGCGTCATCAACCATCGTCAGATGGTCCGGATTGCCCCGGCTTGGGGCCGCCTCCAGTTGGCCTCTGGGCGAGTTGCGCCACGAGACCAGAGCCGAGGGACCGACATGATTTTGGTCATGGATCCTCCGCACCTGATGTGCGAGCAATGTCGCCGCTATCTGCGTGGCGCCTGACTGATGGTATCGATGCAGAATTTTCAGGATTCCGATTGCGCGAAGGTGGCCAAGATCGCGCCTAAGGTGCAAGGTCACATTTGGTCCGGAGTCCATCTGCCAACTACGCGCGACATGCCCAAAAGTTTCGGGTTTGTGATTGGAATCGAGCATGTGACGGAGCTGTGGAGATATCGTCCGGGCATCATGAGAAAGATGGATGATTGGGGAGCACGACGCCTTGTCAGCTTGCGAATGGCCTGTGCCGGTCAGCGCCGCAGGCGGGCGACGCTTTCGAGACTCGTCCGGTCGAGTGGCTCGGCAAACCACAGCCCGCCGCGCTGGCGCCGTGACCATCGCACAAGCGCCCGCCGCCGGTTCGTCTCCCCGGGGAGGAGGATCTCAACTTCGCTGCCGGGTTCGAGCCTTTCGCTGCAGCGATAGCCCGCGCCATGCTGCGATATGTCGACCAGGTCGATTGCGACCGCGTCGCTGCGAAGGAGGAGGATCGCCTCGATTTCGACCGGGAGACGGAAGGCGCGATAGCCCGCCGAGCGCTGCTCGTCGGCGAGCTGCCTGAGCAGCGCCGCCGCGTCGATGGTCTCGTCGAAGGCGACACCGCACCGACCGCCCTCGGCCCATTTGATCGAGCCTCGCAGCGTGGTCGATTCCGAAAGCGCAATTTGGAGGCGCTCGCCGATGCGGAGTGGGACATCGGCGGCGAGCATCATGCCGGTGTCGGATATGTTGCGCACGCGCCAGAGACCCGCGTCACCGGCGCGCATGACGCGGGCCGTCCGGCAGACCGCGAGGTGGCGCTGCGAGGCACGACGATTGGGCTTCGCCGTCGCTCGCCCGGCCTCCGAGTGATCGCCCGTATCCGCAGTCTGCACGGGAAATGATGTGGACCGATGGGGACTTACCACCTTCGCTCTCCTCTCTCGAGCGCGTGAGGCCCATCAGCGCCTCGCGCGCGCCGGACGCGGGGGTCCGGCTTGGCGCCTTGCGGCGCTCCCACGCGCCGAAAGAGCAGATCGCGGTCCTTTCGAAATCAGCGCGCGCAGTGCGCGGCGCTTCGCAATCGGTTCGCCCGTTGCTGCCTGTGCGGGTCTTGGTGCCTCGCCGCTCGGCGCGCGGGAAAGAATGTCGGGGCGGTGCAGGCGGGACCAGCATGTCGCACCGCCCCTAGGATGCCAGGCGCTGTGGGGAACGCAGGGCATCCATAAGCTTTTCGGCCGCGGTAACGCGATCGACGGATGGAAAGGGCCAGCAAGGCTCGCCGCGCAAATAGGCGCGATCGGTCAGTGCGGCGCGAATGATGCGTGAGAGCGCAGAGTACGAATGCACCGGCGGCGCGGGTCCGAAGCGAGGCGGCCCCCGCTGCGTCGTGCGCGCCGGCCCCGGGGCCGTTCGATTTTTGACGTCTGGGCGGCGCGCTCGGCGGGCAAGGCGCCTTCGGCCCACTTGCTGCTGCGCTGTAATTCGTCACGTCGGGCACTGCGAAATCTCCGTCCGCGAGGTGCCCCCCCGAGGACAAGGTGCGCGATTAGCGTTAATAAATACTTAAAAGGCGCTTTGATGAGCGGGCATTTCCTCTACGGAAATAATGGGGATAACGCGCGCTGGCATGCGAAGCCAAGGCACCGTTGAATGCCAAAAAAGTCGCTTGGCGCTGCCGACGATCCGCTGACGATGGCGCGGCGGAACCATGCACCCGGCTTCATCGCACCGCTGAATCGAACGTCAGCCTCTCAGCGAGCATTTGCAATTTGGTCGGGCGTTTGCGTCTGCGATAGAGCGGCTGCCATGATGCTCTGAGCCGGTGGGCTATCGCTCCTTGATGACGAGCTCGCGGCCGGCAAAGCGGGCCGGGCGGATGCCCTCGAGGCGCTGCGTCTTGCGGCCGGCCTTGCCCATGAAACTGACTTCTAGGGTGACGGGTTCCAGTGACGCGAGCCCGAAATGGAGCGGTTGGGTGCCCTGCGAATTATAGCCATCGCCCGTCGATATCTGGCGCGTCGCAAGAATCTGGCCACTTCGATCATAAAGTCTGACCTCGGCGCCCATACGGGTGAAGTGTCCGGTCCGGTCAAGGACGCGCACCGCGAGGCTGCGGCGCGCGCGCGCTGCCCCCAGATCATTGTGAAAAAGGAAATGACCGCCGGTTGCAGTATAGCCCCGCGTCACCGAGAGATCGAGCGCGCCATCGGCATCATAATCGATCCACTGGACGCCGTGGTCCGCGACATTGAGCGCCGAGCCAGCGAGCAGGATATTGGCGAACCCCTTGCCGCCCAAATTGCGATAAAGACGGTTCGCGGGCCGCTGCGCGCCCGAGGGACCGGTGTAGGCGGTGACGAAGAGATCGAGCCAGCCGTCATTGTCGAAATCGCCCCATGCCGCGCCAACCGCATGATTGTCTTCGGCAAGGCCCATTTGCGGGGCCACATTTTCGAAACTGCCGTCACCCTTGTTGCGATAGAGGATGTTGACCCCATAGCTGGCCACGAAAAGGTCGAGTTCGCCGTCATTGTCATAATCACCGATGGCGCAGCCGACGCTGCCCTCGGTGCGGCTTCGGCCAGGGCGATCCATGCCAAGCATCGCGGCGACATCGGCGAAATGATCGCCGTCGTTGCGCCACAGCGCATCGGTTGCGCCGGCCTGGTTGGCGAGGAAGAGATCGAGGTCGCCATCGCGGTCGTAATCGAACCAGCAGGCACCGACGGTCGGCCGCGCGTCATCCCCGGCCTGGTCGGCGGCGACGCGTGTGAATCCGTCGGCTTGCTGGCGATAGAGAGCGTTGGGACCCGAGCGGTTCGCGGCAAAGAGATCGAGGTCGCCGTCATTGTCGAAGTCGACCCAGCTCGACTGGCGCGCCGATCGCCCGGCGGCGACAGGCTCGCCGCCTTGCGCCACGAACCTGCGTCCGCCAGCATTGTGAAAAAGAAGATTGGCGGCGCCTGCGTCGGTCGCACCCGCATAGAGATCGGGCCATCCGTCCGCGTCATAATCGCCCCAGGCGAGGCCACGCATCTCGGCGCCCGAGACAGGAAGGCCCAGTGCTGCGCCGATGCTCGTGAAGCGGCCGCGCTCATTACGATAGAGGCGAATCTCGCCGCTCTTGAGCGAGACAGCAAGGTCAAGATCGCCGTCGCGGTCGAAGTCGGCCCAACTGTTCGAAAGCGAACCGGGCAGGCTGAACGCGGCAGTCTGTACCGCGGTGAAAGCCGGATCGGGCGTCCCGGCCGCCCCGCCACCGGCAATACCGGTCGCGAGGACGGTCCAGGACAGGATCCGTATCAGATTCTTGCGCATGATACGGACTCCCGTGGAGGATCAAGGTCAGAAATCGAGCGAGATCCGGCCGTAATAATAGCCGCCATATTGTCCGAACGGTCCGGCGCCATAAGGCGCGAGGCCGATCGTATTGGCGACGGTGGTCTTGTCGGGGTAGACGTCGAAGAGATTATAGGCGCCCGCCGCGAGCCTGAGCGCGTCGGTCGCACGGTAGCTCACCTCGAGATCGGTGACCCACTTGGCCCCGAAGCTCTGGTCGTTCGCCGGATTGTTATCGAGGCTCTTGAACTTGTCGTAGCGTGTTTCCTTGACGTTGATCCCGAATCGTCCGGCCTCCCAGTTGAGACCGAGGATGAGCTTAGTCTTGCCCGCCGATGTGAACCAACCCTGGGTACGGCGATCGAACAGCGTCAGGCCGAGGCCCGCCAGTTCGGGCGGATTCTCGGCGATGTGGGTGATGTCGGTGTCATTATAGTTGAACCCGAGGCTCGTACGCACACGGCTGCTTTCTCCCAGGTTGAACGCATAGGTCGCCACCACGTCGACACCGCGCGTGCGCGTGTCGACCGCGTTGGTGAAGAAGCGCACCGACTGGTCGCCCGAGAAGCCGTTGGTGACGAGGATGTTGCGCACGCCGGTGCCCGAGAGCAGGCCTGTGAGCGTGATCCGGTCCTCGAGATCGATCTGATAGGCATCGACCGAGATATTGAGCCCCGCCGCCGGGGTGAGGGTGAAGCCAAGGCTGTAGTTTTTCGACTTCTCCGGCTTGAGCGGCTCGGCGCCGAGCGCATTGGCGACCGGCGATCCCGTCTTGACGATCTTGGTCAGCACGGGAATGTAGACGCCCCCGACCAGGTTGATCGAGGTCGAGGTCTGTGCAAAGCCCTGCTGGGTCAGCGACGGCGCGCGGAAGCCGTTGCTGAACGCCCCGCGCAGCGCGAGCCAGTCGGTCACTTCGTAGCGCGCCGAGAGCTTGCCGCTGAACACGCTGCCCGAACTGTCATCATAATGCTCGAAGCGGCCGGCGCCGGTGATCAGGAAGCGTGGGCTCACGTCGAGCGCAAGATCGACATAGCCAGCCCAGATATTGCGATTGAGGTCGGCCGCATCTTCCGGCGTCACGACGATCGCGCCCTGCGCGCCGACCTGCGCGGGCGTTCCCGCGAGATTGCCGGTCGGGTAGAAATAGCCCCCGTTGCGGTAGCTGTCGACGTCGAGCGGCTTGGTGACATAGCTCTCATAGCGATATTCGGCGCCGAGCGAGACCTGAAGTGCGGCCTCGCCCCCGAGTTCGACCCGCCGGGTGAGGTCGAGATTGTTGGTCCACTGGTCGAACGCCGAGCTGAAGGTCTTGAACTCGGTCGGACTCGACGGGCCAAGCGACGCGTTGAGCGTGTTGTCGGCCCCGTTCTCGGCGTGGTTGCGGCCATAGGTGCTGCTGAGGTCGATGTTCCATCCTGCGGCTTCGCCCCGCAGGCCCCCGGTCAGCTGGAAGTCGGTTTCCTTCAGCGTGTAGAAGGGCGTGAAGCCATCGGGATAGATTTCGATGATATTCTGGTTGGTCGCGGGGCGCCGTCCCGCCTGACCGACACGCGCCTCGCGGTAGCCGAAGGTTCCGTCGGAATAGAGTTCGACATTGCCGAGCGGCACGACCAGCGTCTGCGCGACCTTGACGTCCTTCACCTCGGGAAGGCCGCCAAGATAGGTGCGGCGATTGACCGTGGCTTCGCGCGGATCGCGGACGCCGCCTGGCAGCAGCGCGTAGAAGTTGATATTGTCGGGGATCGCCGAATTGCGGATCGTCGGCTGCGCTTTCTTGCCCTCGATCGAGAGGGTGAAGGAACCCCCGTCGCCGATCGCGAAGCCGTGCGAGACGCTGGCCGAGATGGTCTCGCCGTCGCTGCCGCTGCCGTCGCGTCCGTAACGCTGACCCGCTTCGAGCGACGCCTTGCCGCCCGCATCATTGGTCTTGAGGATGACGTTGATGACGCCGGCGATCGCGTCCGAGCCATATTGCGCCGAGGCGCCGTCGCGTAGAACTTCGATGCGCTCGATCGCGCTTGACGGGATGAGGTCGAGATCGACCGGATTGCCGCCCTGCGAGGTCGCGCCCGAGTTGAAGTCGATGATCGAGCTGTTATGGCGGCGCTTACCGTTGACGAGCACGAGCACATGGACGCCCGACAGGCCGCGCAAGCCCGCCGGGCGGGTGAGGCTGTTGAACGACGAGCTGCCGACGGTGGTCGACTGGAACGAGGGTACGAGCTGCGTCAGCACGTCGCGCAGCTGCATGCCGCCGCCGAGCTTTTCGATATCCTCCCCGCCGATGACGTCGATCGGGGTCGGGCTCGAGAGGACACTGCGCGCCTGCCCGCGCGTGCCGGTGACGACGATTTCGCTCGCCGCGGCCGTATCGCCCGCGGCGTCGGCCGTTTCTTGCGCGTGCGCTGGCGACGCCATCGCTGCTGCCACACATGATGCCCCCATGAGCAGTCTCGTATAGTTTTTCATCATCTTGCTCCTAAAACGTTTTGAAACGTTCCCCTGTTGAACCCTGTCATTATGTCTTTGATCCCGGCGCTATCCGGCGGCTCTGAGCCGCGGCCGCGAAACATTGTCCCGGGAAAGGGTGTCGAGCCCTTGCCGCAAATCGGCGATGAGGTCATCCACCGATTCAAGCCCGATGTGCAATCTTAGCAAGGGGCCGGGATAGCTGATCTTGTGCGTCCGGGCCTTGAGCTGCTGATCGACCGGAATCGCGAGACTCTCATAGCCGCCCCAGCTGAAGCCCAGTCCGAAAAGCTCGAGGCTTTCCACCATCCGCGCGACCGCGGCGCCCGCGGCCGGTTCGAGAATCGCTCCGATGAGGCCGCAGATACCGGTAAAATCTCGCTTCCAGATCGCGTGGCCCGGATCGGAGGGAAGCGCGGGACACATGACCGACTGAACCTCGGGCTGCGTCTCGAGCCAGCGCGCCACCTCGAGCGCGGCGGCGCCGTGCTGTGCGAGGCGGGTGCGCAGCGTGCGCAGGCCGCGGATCGCCATATAGGCGTCGTCGGGCGACACCGCCCAGCCAGTCTCGTAGCTCGAGCTCGCAAGGAGGTCGGCGGCCTGGCCCTTGGCGGCGGCAAGTCCCATGAAGACGTCCGAGTGGCCGCACACATATTTGGTGAGCGACTGGATGCTGACATCGACCCCGTGATCGAGCGGCTTGAACAGCACACCCGCCGCCCAGGTATTGTCGATGACCGTTATCACCCCGGCTTCCTTTGCCATCGCGGCGATGGCGGGAACGTCCTGCATCTCGAAGCTCAGCGACCCGGGGGATTCGAGGAAGATCACACGGGTTTTGGGCGTGATCATCGCACGGATCGCCTCGGCGTCGTCGGCGGGGTCGAAATAGCTGGCGGTGACGCCGTAGCGGGCGAGCGTGCCGGCGAGAAAGCGCCGGGTCGGATTATAGACCGTGTCGCAGGCGAGCACTTCGTCGCCCGCCGACAACAGGGCGAGCAGGGTGCCCGTGATCGCGGTGAGCCCCGAGGGATAGAGGAAGGCTTCGTCGGCGTTCTCGAGATCGCGCAGCGCGTCGCGCAGCGTGCGCTGGGTCGAGAGGCCGACGCGTCCATAAGTTACCTTGCCGCCGTCGTAGAGCGCTTCGCATGTCGGCAAAAGGACGGTCGAGCCGCGCTGGATCGGCGGGCCGGGGGTCCGCTGAAGCGCGTCGCACGGCGTGTCGCCGTGGATGAGCCGGGTCTGCTCGTGGACCATATTGCAAGGCGTCATTTATCTTGTCTTTCTCATATGGAGTGGGAGAGGGGGTTGTGCCGCTGCGGCGAAAGCCTGCCCCGGTGCGCCGCGACCAGGTCGCTGCGGCGGATGCCCGAAAGCGCCTTGGCGGCTTTGGTGACATGTTTTTCGATTGCGCTCGTCGAGATATTGTAGCGGCTCGCGAGACTCTTCAGGCTCGATCCCTCGACGCGGACCGCGACGAGAATTTCCTGCGTGCGTTCGGGCAGCTTGCTCAGCGTGGTTTCTACCGCCCGGATCTCGTCCCTTGCGAGCAGTATGCGCAGCGGTGAAAGCTCGTCCACCGGATGATCGGGTTCGTCGAGGGGGCAATGGCAATCCCGGCGACGGGAGGTGTGGCGGCGATGACGGTCTATCAGTGCGGCGTGAGCGGCCTGGAAGAGATAGCATTTGGGGTGAATGACCGCGGCGGCGTCGGCTCGCCGGACAATGCTGAGGAGAATATCCTGAAGGACATCATCGAGATCGGCGGCTGGAACGCGGCGGCCCAGGAATTTCCTGAGGAGCGGAAGGTGCGGCCAGAAGGCCTCGATCAGTTCCTTGCCCCCGTCGGATGCCTCGGGGACAGGCTTTTCATCGGCGCGCGAACCCGTCGTCTCGATCCAATCGCCCTCGGAGGCGATGTTTTCGGTCTCATACTCTGCCTCATAGGCGCTGAATGTCATGGTGCGTCCCCTTGTCGCGACATTTTATGACATGTAGCTCGGGGTAAATTCTTCACCGACTTTGGCAATGAAACGTCAAATCTTGGGATATTTGATCGGGTGATTGGAATTATGTCGATTAAATGATCGAAGCGCGGCATCATTCGCGTCGGTTCGAACGAATCGAACGCCTTGGGAGCGGTAGAGGCGCGCGATGGTGGTAGTTCGCCGCGAAACTTCCTCGCCGAAACCGGCTTTTGCCGATGGGGTGTTCGCGTCGCAGCGCGTCAAAGCCAAGGGGCCCTTCTGTCGAGGGGCGGGAGGAGGGATGACATGGCGAGAACCTGGCTCATTTTGTCGGCGTTGATCGTCGGGCTCGGCGCGGGTGTGGGCTGGACGCGGCTCGGGTTCGCCGGGCTCGCCGACGCCGTGTCGGTCGCCGACAGTGTCGGCGGCATCTGGCTCGACGGCCTGCGCATGACGATCATTCCGCTCGTCGTCTCGCTCCTCATTACCGGCATTGCGAAGACGGTCGACAGCGCCCGCGGCGACCGCGTCGCGATGCGGTCGGTCATTCTTTTCATCGCGCTGCTTTGGATTTCCACCGCGATGGCGGCACTGCTCGTGCCGGCGCTGCTGGAGATGTTTCCAATGCCGGCCGAGGCGGCGCGTTCGCTCGCGACGAGTCTGTCGGCGACGGCGCATATCGACGCGCCGACGGTCGGGATCGGCGCTTTCCTGCGCTCGATCGTGCCGACCAACCCTGTTGCAGCGGCCGCAAATGACGCCTTGCTGCCGCTCATTCTATTCACCGCGCTGTTCGCCGTCGCGCTCGCGCGTCTCCCCGCAGCGCAACGCGAGCCTGTGACGGCCTTTTTCGATACGATTGCGAGCGCGGTACTGCTTATCGTCGGCTGGGTGCTGGTGCTGGCGCCGTTGGGCGTGCTCGCGCTCGCCTTCGGCGTCGGCGCGCGGGCGGGAACCTCGGCGATCGGGGCGCTCGCCCATTATGTCCTCATCGTATCGAGCGCGGGGTTTGCCGCCTGGGCACTTGCCTATCCGCTCGCCGTCTTTGGCGGCCGCGTGCGCTTGCTGGCTTTCGCCAGGGCGGTCGCGCCGGCCCAGGCGGTCGCATTGAGCACCCAGTCTTCGCTCGCCTCGCTGCCGCCGATGCTGAAGGCGGCAGCCGATCTCGGCGTCGACCGCTCGGTGTCGCGCGTGTCGCTGCCGGTCGCCGTCGCGATATTCCGGGTGACCAGTCCGGCGATGAACCTGGCGGTGGCCATTTATGTAGCGCATTGGCTCGGCCTGCCACTCGCCCCTGCCGCGATCGCGGCAGGGGCGGCGGTTGCCGCGATCACGACCATCGGCTCGGTGAGCTTGCCCGGACAGGTGAGCTTCCTGACCTCGATCGCTCCGATTTGCGTTGCGATGGGCGTTCCGATCGAGCCGCTCGCGCTGCTTATCGCGGTCGAAATGGTTCCCGATCTCGTCCGCACGGTGGGCAATGTTACGATGGATGTCGCCGCGACGACCGCGATCGCGCGCCTCGGGCCGCAGGCGAAGGAGGGCGCAGCGCATGACGATCTGAGCCCGCCTCGGGCGGGCGATGGTCTCGCGCACCTTGCACCCTCGCGATCCGATACGGCAGACCAAGCAGGAGCCATGTCATGACCCGCGTTTCACTCGACGATGCCGATGTCCGGATATTGGGCTTCCTCCAGGAGGACGCGACGCTTTCGGTCGCTGCGGTCGCCGCCAAGGCCAATATGTCGCAAAACGCCTGCTGGCGGCGTATCAAGCGGCTCGAGGAGAGCGGCGTGATCGCGCGCCGGGTCACGATCCTCGACGCAAGCGCGCTCGGCCTCGACCTCACCGTCTTCGTCAGCCTGCGTGCGTCGGAGCATAGCGAAGCCTGGCTTGAGATGCTCAACTCGGCGATCCGCGATATCCCCGAAGTCGTCGAATTCTATCGCATGACCGGCGACGTCGATTATCTGCTCAAGCTCAGGGTCGAGAATATGGCCGCCTATGACGCGGTCTACCGGCGCATCATTCGTTCGATCCGTCTCACCGATGTGAGCTCGGCCTTCTCGATGGAAGAAATCAAGTGCACCACCGCGCTGCCGCTCTCGGCGCGTCCGTCCTGACCCTGGGGCGGACGACGGCGCCGCGACGCGCTCAGCGGGCGTAGCGTTCGCCGAGCATGGTTGCGCGCGAGGTCAGCGGCTGTTCCTTGCCCCCGATGAAGATCGCGGACGGCAGGGTCAGGGGCTCGAGCGGATCGCCGTCCCATATCACCATGTCGGCGGCTTTGCCGGGCGCGATCGACCCCATCTCGTCGGCGACGCCGAAAATATGCGCCGGCGCAAGCGTGAGTGCTTCGATCCCGGCGGCATAGGGAAGGCCGCGCGACACGGCGAGACCCGCGTTGTAGCGCATCTCGCGGACCCGGTGGCCGGCGTCATTGCCGCCGATCGCGATCTCGACCCCCGCCGCCTTCAGGATCGACGCATTCTGGAGCGAGGCGCCAAGCATGTCGAAATTGGAGGGAATATTCGAGGTCGGGTTTATGAGCACCGGAACCCTAGCCGCGGCGATCTCGTCGGCGACGCGCCAGGCTTCTTCGGCGCCCGAGAGGATGATCTTCAGTTTGTAGTCGCGGGCGAGCTTCAGCACCTGCTGGATGTCGGCGGCGCGGTGGACGACGACGATCAGCGGCATCGTTCCCGCGAGCACTGGCTTGAGCGCCGCGACGTCGGCCTGCGAGAGTTCGAAGGGATATTCGTCGCGCGGTGCCTGGCGGGCGAGGTCGAAGATCTGGCGCAACTGCACGAACTCGGCGGCGCGCGAGCCGCCGATGCGGGCGGCACCGTCCTCGCCGAGCTCGAGCATCATGCCGACGCCCGGGCGGTGGAGAATGTTCGCGCCATCGCCGAGCGAAATGAGCGCCGCCTTGCCGGCGAAGGGCAGTTCGCGCTCCTTCTCGCTGTCATCATAGTCGGGCATGACGACCGCATGGGTGATGCCGCCGAGACGCGCGATCGGAATAAGCGTCGAGGCGGGATTGAGCCCGTATTGAACGTCGAACGAAGCGCTGATCCCCGAATTATGCGTCTTGTTGTCGACCGAGCCATCGACCGAGCTGACCTCGATCAGGCCGAGCGCGGTGTTCACCGCGATGAGCCCGGGCGTGACGACCGCGCCCTTGGCGTCGATCGTCCGCACGCCCGCGGGGACCGCGACATTCGAGCCGGCGGCGGAAATCCGCCCGTCGCGCACCAGCACCGTGCCATTCTCGACTTCGCCGACAGGGCCGGGGGTCAGAAGATGGGCATTGGTGATCGCGAAAGTCTGCGCTGCGACCGGCGTTGCGGTCGCAGCGAGGGCCAGGGCGAGGCTTACGAACACTGGGAGCCGTCGTTGCATCTCATTCCTCCCCGACCGGTTGGCCGATTTCAAAATCGCTTCGGTAGCGCGTGGCGGGATCGCTCGTGTCGAGAACCAGCGCGCCGTCGATGAAGACCTTCTCGGCGATCGCGTAGACGCTGAAGGGATTTTTGCTCCACAGCACGACGTCGGCCATCTTGCCGGGTTCGAGCGATCCGGTCTTGTCGGCGATGCCCATGATCTTCGCCGGATTGATGGTTATCCACTTGATCGCCTCTTCCTGCGGAATGTCGATGCCCGCGCGGCGTCCCGCGGCCATCGCGACAGCACTTTCGACGTTGAGCCGCTGGATCAGCCTCTGCTCGTCGGAGTGGATCGCGACGCAGACCCCTGCCTTGCTGAGGATCGCGGCATTTTCCTCGATCGCGTCATAGGCTTCCATCTTGAAGCCCCAGCGCGTCGCCCAGGTCGCGACGCAGACATCGTCGGCAACCAGGAGGTCGGCGATCTTATAGGCTTCGACGGCATGGTGGAAGGCGCGGGTCTTGTAGCCGAACTCATGGCCGACATCGAGCATGACCGCCATTTCGTCGGCGCGGTAGCAATGATTCTGGACCAGAATATCGCTCTTGAGGACGCCGGCGAGCGTCTCGAGGCCGAGGTCGCGCTTCGGTGCTTCGCCGCCTTCACCGCGCGCACGCTTCTTTTCATAGGCGTCGACCTTGCGGGCGTATTCGGCGGCGTCGATCCAGGCGCGGCGGAAACCGGCCACTTCGCCCATGCGGGTCGCTGGTGCGCGGCCTCGGCTGCCGTAACGGCCCTTGGGATTCTCGCCGCACGCCATCTTGAGCGTGTAGGGCGCGCCAGGAAATTTCATCTGCTGGACGGTGATCGCGGGCACATTCTTCACGCTGACGCCGCGCCCGCCGAATAGATTGGCGGAGCCGGGCAGGATGAGAAGGCTCGTCACGCCGCCGGCGCGGGCCTTGGTGAACACCGGGTCCTGCGGCCAGATCGAATGCTCAGCCCAGACGTGCGCGGTATAGGGATCGATATTCTCATTGCCGTCGGCATGGCCCTGGACGCCGGGTGCTGGAAAGACGCCGAGGTGCGAATGGGCATCGATGATCCCCGGGGTCACCCATTTGCCGCGCCCGTCGATGACCCGCGCGTTCGACGGAATGGGGATGTCGGTCCCCACCGCCACGATCTTGCCGGCTGCCATCAGAACCGTGCCATCGTCGATCCGTGCCCCGGTGCCGGTGAAGATCGAGGCACCGACGATCGCGGTGTCGGGGGCGGGACGCGGCTGATAGGTGCTCGCGAAAGGTGCGGGTGGCGCAGCGTCTTCAGCGAGCGGCGGCGCGGCGGGCCGAGGCGGCGTCGCCGCGCCGGCCGCGCAACCGGCAAGCAATGCAAGCGCCGATCCGAGAAGCGTGACGCGGACGGCGCGCGCGCCGCGGCGGGCAAGGCGCCTGGGGTAGGGGGGAATGGAGCAGGAAGGTCGTGTCACGCCTGGATCACCTTGTTCGAAACGATAGGAAGGGCGGCGAACCGGCCGCCATGCGTCTCTGCACGGCGGCCGCAGGGGTCAGAAGGTCTTGCGGACGTTCACATACCAATAGCGGGGGATCGGCGAATGCAGCGAGCCCATATAGCCATAGGCGCTCGAATCGAGCGGCGGCTTCGCGTTGGTGATGTTGCGCACCCCGAGGCGAAGCTGCGTGCCGTCGGTAAAGCCGCCCTTGAAGTCGTACTGCACATAAAGGCTCGCCGTCGTGTAGGCCTTGATCAGCAGATTCTCGCCGTTGATCGAAATGTCATCGTCGATGACGCTTCCGGTATAGTTGACGAAACCGCCCGCCGTGACCTGCCCGAGCTTCCAGGTCAGCGATGCCGAACCGCGCCAGCGCGGGAAACCGTCGTTGCGGACGAGATTCGACGATTCGGGAATGACCGTGTCGATATTGATTTGCCCGGCGGCGCGCGCATCGAGCAAGGCCTGGATATCCGGCGAGACGTCGCGGAAATATTTCAGCAGATAAGCGGCATTGGCAGCGAAGCTGAAGTCGCCGATGCCCGTATCGCGGAGCCCGATGTTGAGGCCGAAATCGATACCGCGCACCGTCTGCGGCTCGAGATTGCGATACTGATCGTCGACATATTGGACGCGGCCCACCGGATCGATGCCCGTGCCCGCAAAAAGCGCAATATCGTCCGCCGTCGGGGCCAGGCGCACAACGGTGGGGTCGCTCGATCCCTGGAGCCTGGCGAGATAGTCGCTGATCAGCGCATTTCCTTCGCCATATATGCCGACGATGCCCTTCTGCTTCACCTGCCAGAAGTCCATGGTGAAGGTCGTCCGCAGGCGACCGGTGTTGAACGCGGGCGGTTCGAGCACCGTGCCGATCGTCCAGGTTGTCGAGGTCTCGGGCTTGAGATCGGGGTTGCCGGCGCGGCGGCCCGTCGTCACATAGCTTTGCGCGCAAGCGTCGAACGTCGCGATCCGGCCTGCGCGCAGATCGGCTTCGCAGCGCACCCAGTCGGTGCGCGTATTGCCGCGCGTGATGATTGTGGCATTGGTCTGTTCAAGGTTCGGCGCTCGGAACCCTTGGGCCCACGAGCCGCGAACGCGCCAGCCGTCGAACAGATCCCATGCCGCCGCCACCTTGGGTTTCGCAATGCTGCCGAAATCGGAATAATGTTCGTAGCGGCCGGCGAGCTGCAGCTCGAAGCTGCGCACGAGCGGGATGTTCATTTCCGGCGAGATCAGCGGAACCGCAAGCTCGGTATAGGCGGCAAAGACGGTTCGGGACCCGCTGGTGTCGGGGGTCGGGCTGACCCCGAACAGATCGCTGGGCTGCTCGGTGCCGGTAACGCTGTCGGTCCAGGTGATCGTACCGTCGACGCGCGCGTCGCGGTCATCGAGATAGGAATCGCGCCGCAGTTCGGCGCCGATTGCGAGCCCGACGTCGCCGGCCGGAAGCGCCAGTAGATCGGGCTTCGAGGCGCGGAAGTCCCACTGGGCGAGTTTCGACTTGCCGCGCCGAACCGACTTGATGAGAAAATCCTCGCCGGCGGCCACATTGCCCGCCGTGATCGGCGGACCCATGGGGTCGGCCGGATCGCCGCCCGCGAAAGGGTTATAGGCCGCGGCCGTCGAAAGCGCGAGATTCTGCTGAAGAAGCGTTGCGCTGATACCGTCCTGGACATCGCGAACCGTCGCTTCGGAGTAGAGGAGGGCGCTTTCCCAGTCGAAGCCGAGCGCCTGCCCGCGAAGCCCGCCGAGCACGCGGAACTGACGATTGGTGACGTCGACGACGGTCGGGCCGAAGTCGGTGAAGCGATAGCTGGTGATGGTCACCGGCAGCCCGGCCGCCGGCGCGTCGATCCCCGGCAGACGGTTCGGATTGGTCGAGCCATCGGCGAAGGTCACCGGACCGAAGGGATTCCAGTAATTGGAGGCCGGGACCGTCATCTGGATCGACCCGATCGAGAAGACGCTGTCCTGAAGGCTCCGCGTCTTGGCGTAATAATAGCCTGCCTCGCCGAAGATCGTCAGCGTATCGGAAAGATCATAATGGCCGTTCGCAAAGACATTGATGCGATCGAGCTTGGGCATGATCGACTGATCGAAATATTTCTGCGAATCCCACCGGGTGTTGCGATCGGCACCGGTGGTCGCGCGCGTCGCGTCGTCGATGCAGATGCCATTGCCCAGATCGACCGAGCAGCCGCCGTTTGCGGTCGGCTGAATCGAAAAGACGCCGCCAGCCGTCGTGATATTTGTCGCGCCCTGGCGAACGCGGACGCCGGTCGTGAAGTTGCCCCAATGCGAAAGTGTGCTGGTGTCGTCGAGACTGTTCGACCCCTCGAAAGGCGTGCCGAGAAACGCATCGAAGAAGCGGTGGTCGGCGGTCGCCGTATAATCCTGGTCGCGCGACGAGAGCGCCGAGCGGTGCGTGTAGTTGAAGAGGAGCGAGATATTGCCCCGGTTCTCGGCAAAGTCGGTCCCCCAATAGCCCGACCCGGTAAATTCGCGCAGCCCCGTGCCTTCGGCGCCGCCATATTGCAGCGAGAGCCCGCCGCCGTTGATATTGTCGCGCAGGATCGTGTTCACGACACCGGCCACGGCGTCGGTTCCGTATAGCGCCGCCGCACCATCGCGAAGCACCTCGAGGCGCTTCACCCCGAATACGGGGATCGAATTGGTATTATAGGTTATGACCGGCGCGAGCGAGGTGCTCGCTTGGCTGCTCGGATGCTGCACCAGCCGGCGGCCATTGAGCAGGACGAGCGTATTGCCGACGCCAAGTCCGCGCAGATCGATCGAGCCGACATCGCCGCGGGCGAAGTTGCTGCTCGTCTGGCCATTGCTGCTGTTGAAGGACTGGTCGCTCATCTGCGGAATCGACCGGATCAGATCGTCCCCCGACACGGCCGCGGTCGCCGCGATTTCGTCCTCGCCGACAACGGTCACCGGCAGCGCTTCGGTAATTTTGGTCCCGGCGATCCGGCTGCCTGTCACGACGATTTCCTCGCCGCGCGGCGCGCTCTGGGGCTCGGTCGCCATCGCGGTGTCGTCGGCCTGCTGCTGCGCAGCCGCGCTGGTCGCCGTCGCCAACATAATGAGCGATGCCGCGGCCATCAGCCTCCGGCGGCCGGTCAGTTCGATATATGTCATGCCAGATCCCCTTATTTTTGCGCTGCGCCGTCCTTGCGCGAATTGGGATGGAATGTGCCCCCCATCTCAATTCGCTTTGACGCAGCCCGTTTCGGATTCCCCACCGCGTCGCGGCAGAAAATTTCAATCGGGTCGTATTGAAGGAAAGTTTATGCGGAAATTGCGAGCGGCAGCATCGTGCCTATTGCCTGGTCTTCAAGCGACAATTTCGATGGATGCGTCGACCTCTACCGCGAAATTGAACGGCAGGCGGTAAACCCCGATCGCCGAACGCGCGTGCTTGCCGGCGTCGCCGAAGACATCTACGATCAGGTCGGAGCAGCCGTTCATTACCGCCGGGATCTCGAAGAATTCCGGCCCCGCCTGGACGTAGCCCCCGAGGCGCAGAACGCGGATGCGGTCGAGATCGCCATCGGCCGCCGCCTTAAACTGCGCGATAAGGTTGATCGCGCAGAGGCGCGCGGCGGTGATTCCGTCGGCAAGGCTGCAGTCGGCGCCGACGCTTCCCTTGATCCCGCCGCCGCTCGCACGCGAGGATAGCTGACCGGAGATCTGGACGACGTTCCCCGAACGCTTCGCCGATACATAGTTGGCGACCGGCGGGCAGAGTTGCGGCAACTCGATCCCGAGGCTGGCGAGGCGGCTTTCGATACGCGGCATAATTACTCCTTGGTTGCAAGCGTTGGCGTCTGATTGGCGGGCCCGGACTGCCCTGCGGCGGCTTCGCGCGCCACGCGGCGTCCTTCCCAGCGGTCGATGACCGCCGCGGCAACCGAATTGCCGACCACATTCGTTGCCGAGCGGCCCATGTCGAGCAGATGATCCACCGCCAGAATGAGGAGCAGCCCCGCCTCGGGGAGCTTGAAATAGGCGAGCGTCGCCGAAATCACGACGAGCGAGGCGCGCGGGACGCCGGCCATCCCCTTTGAGGTCACCATCAGCAGGAGCAGCATCGTGATCTGCTGGCCCATGCTCATCTCGATGCCATAGGCCTGAGCGATGAAGAGAACGGCAAAGGTGCAATACATCATCGAGCCGTCGAGATTGAAACTGTAGCCGAGGGGAAGGACGAAGGACACGATCCGGCGATTGACGCCCTGCTTCTCGAGTACCTCCATTGTCCTGGGATAGGCGGCTTCCGAGCTGGCGGTGGAAAAGGCGAGAAGGACGGGGGTGCGGATGGCCCGGAAGAGTCCGAAGGCTCTCGCGCCGATGATGGCGAGGGCGGCGAGGAACAGCACCAGCCAGAGCACGCCGAGCGAGAGGTAGAAGCCCGATACGAACCCGGCATAGGTCACGAGTACGCCGGGACCCTGCGTCGCGACGGTCGACGCGAGCGCCGCGAAGATCGCCAGCGGCGCGGTCTTCATGACATAGCCGGTCACCTTGAGCATGATCGCGGCGACCTGCTCGACCAGCGCGAGCACCGCGGGCGCCTTGTCGTCGATCGCGGCGACCGCCGAACCGACGAGCACCGAGAAGACGACGATTTGCAAAATCTCATTCTGTGCCATCGCCTGGACGATCGACTGCGGGATGAGGTGGGTCACGAACTGCCTGAGCGAGAAATCGGCGGTCGCGACAACGCCGCCGGCGCTCGTCGTCGGCAGATCGAGCGCGAGGCCGGCCCCGGGCTGGAGGAGATGCACCATGGCGAGCCCGATCGAGAGCGACACCACCGAGGCTCCAATAAACCAGCCCATCGTCTTGGCGCCGACGCGGCCGATCGCGGCCGCATCCTCCATATGCGCGATCCCCGCGACGAGCGTCGCGAACACGAGCGGTGCGATGATCATCTTGATGAGGCGAAGGAAAAGATCGGTGAGGATCGAGAGATTGTCGGCGACCTCGGCCGCCCTCGCGGCCGGGAAATGTGCATTGACGAACCAGCCGGCCGCAATGCCGGCGATCATTGCGGAAATGAGGAGGAAGGCGAAAGCTCTGTTCATATTTGTCCCGTCGGCTTCGCCCCGGTGGGCGGGGGCGTACAGGATGCTGAGACGCAGCCGGCGTGTCCCGCCCCAGCAGTCATGCGGTCGACAAGCGCATTTTGTCGCGACATGGCGCGGATGGCCTGCAAAGATAGTGGGGTAATCCGCCGCGGCTGCGTCACAGCAGGGCAAGATGATGATCAACGACAAGGAGGTACGCGTGGCCACAGTTGGGAAGATGCTGATTGCGGGAACGGCGATCGCCGTCTGTGTCGGCTTTGCCGGTCAGGCGGCGCGCGCAACCCCGGGTGGCGACCTGGTCGCGATCACCGGTGCGACGATTTTCGACGCCACCGGAAAGGATCCCTATCGCGGCACGGTGATCGTCCGCGACGGCCGGATCGATGCGGTGGGCGCCGACGTCCGGGTTCCGGCGGGCGCCAGGGTCGTGCGCGCCGACGGCAAGGCCCTGCTTCCCGGATTCATCGACGTCCACACCCATTGGTCGCCATCGGGTTCGCCGGGCACCTTGCCGCAAATCGCCAATGCCTATCTCGCGAGTGGTGTCACGACGGTGAATGACTTCCATCAGCAGCCCGAAGCCTTTGCGCCGCGCCGGGCGTGGCTGGCTGACATCTACGCGCCGCACGTCAATTTTGTCGCGCGCATGAGCACACCGGGCGGCCATGGCGCCGACTGGGGCGACACCAACACCACCAAATGGGTCGCCACCCCCGAAAGCGCACGCCGCGAAGTGCGAGCGCTGCAGTCCTATCGCCCCGATTATATCAAGGCATTCGCCGACGGCTGGCGCTACGGTCAGCTGCCCGAGGAAAGCTCGATGAACGTCGAGACGCTCGCGGCGCTCGCCGATGAAGCGCACAAGCACGGGCAGCGCGTCCTGACTCACACGGTCACCGTCGAACGCGGCAAGATCGCCGCCGACGCCGGGGTGGATGTGATCGCGCACAGTATTCAGGATGGTCTTCTCGATGCCGACGCGATTGCGCGCATCAAGAAAGCAGGCACCTTCTATGCGCCCACCCTCGCCATCTACCAGCTCAAGCCCGACGAAATGGGTCCCGGGCGCAAGGATGACGCAGCGACGCGCCTGCGCATCCGCAAATATGGCTTCGCCGAGGAAAATGTCCGCAATCTCTTCGCCGCGGGCGTGCCGATCGTGGTCGGAACCGACGCCGGTATCGGCAGCGCGAAACACGGCACCTCGACGCTGCAGGAAATGGAACTGCTCGTGCGCGCGGGGCTGACGCCGAAGGCTGCCCTGCTCGCGGGCACGTCGAACAGCGCTCTCGCGCTCGGCCTTTCAGGCGACCGCGGCACGATCGAGAAGGGCAAGCGCGCCGATCTCATATTGATCGATGGCAAGCCATGGGACACGATTGCGGACGTCGAGAAGATCGACAGCGTCTTCGTCGATGGCACGCTGGTCCATGGCGCGGGCGCCAAGCCGCCGGCGGGCAATTCGGCGACCGCGCTCCCCGCGCTGCCCGCCGCCGCACTGATCGACGACTTCGAGCGCGCCGACGGGCGCAGCGCGCTCGACACGCTGCGGCTTACCGACATGGATGGCGGCGTCGAGCGATCGTCGGTCGTTCTCAACCGCGTCACCCATGCCGCCGGCAACGGCGCGGCGCTCGCCTTCGCCGTGCGTATGTCGCTCAAGGACAAGCCCGAAGGCGGCGTCCTCATTCCGCTCAGCCGCGGTTCGGTCCGGCCTGTCGATGCGCGCAAATTTGCAGGGGTTCGGCTCGAGATGCGCGGCGCGGGTGCCTATAGCCTGGTCGTCAACACGCTCGCCGGGGAATTTACCGCCCCGATCGAGGCAAGAGAAGGCTGGTCGGAGGTGCGCGTGCCGTTTGCGGCGCTTGTACCGACCCGGCCCGGCCGCGGCAGCCCGCCGTCGTGGCGCGGCGACGATCTCGTCCAGGTCGGCGTCATCGTCGAGCGCGAAGCCGGTAGCAGCGCGTGGGGCGAGATCGACAATCTGGGCTTCTACTGAACCGCCGCCGCTGTTTGACCCGAAGGCCTCTCCCGCCCGCAGCGCGCCGCTGAATAGCTGTGCGTCGCGGATATCCCGCACCGGCAGGCGGTTCGCCGCAGACCGGTGCGGGTCTTTTCGTCTCAGAGTGTCTGCAGCAGCCGCTCCACGAGCCGGCGCCGGGGCTCGATCGATGATATAAGACAATATTCGTCCAGCGTGTGCGCGCCATCGCCATCGACCCCGAGACCGTCGAGCGTGGGGATGCCGAGCGCGGCGGTGAAATTGCCGTCCGAGCCGCCCCCTACCATCGGAACTTCGCTAAGCTCGAAGCCGAGCAACGCGGCCTCGGCGCGCGCCGCCGCGAACAATTGCGCTACCCCGTCGCTGCGTTCGTAAGCGGGACGGTTGATCCCGCCGCCGACCTTGAGGGCGACATCGGCGCCGATGGGGGCGAGGCCAAGGATTTTACGCTCGATCCGTTCGCCCTCGGCGGCATTGGTGATGCGCACATCGACCGCGAAGCGGCACTGGTGCGGCACGACGTTGATCGCGGTGCCGCCGGCGACCTTGCTGACCGTCGCGGTGGTCCCGCGGTCATAGTCGGTCATGTCCTCAAGCTTGAGAATTTGACGCGCGGCCTCGCGGATGGCGCTGCGCCCGTCCTGGTGGCGCGATCCCGCATGCGCGGGGCGTCCCTCGACCTCGATATCGAACCAGCCGACCCCCTTGCGCGCTGTGACCGCCGCACCCCCCGGCCGAGCGGGTTCCATCACCAGGACATGGCTGGAGCCGCGACCGAGATCCTCGACGAGCGTGCGCGTCGTGGGGCTGCCGATCTCCTCGTCAGGCGAGAGCAGCAAGCGGATCGGCCGACCGAGTGCGGTTCCGAGCCGCGCGGCGTCGCGGAAAGCCATCAACGCCAGATAGATTCCGCCCTTCATATCGTAGGCGCCGGGGCCGTACAGCCGGTCGCCGTCGCGGCGCACGGGGAGGGCGCCTGCAAGCGTACCGACCGGGTGGACGGTGTCGACGTGGGTCACGACGAGAATTGCAGGCCGGCCATTGTCCGCCCCCGCGTGCAAAATGGCGCAGTCGCCAAGGCCGTCGCGCCCGGCGATGCGGTCAACGCGGATCGGCTCTTCCGCGATCTCGCCGAGGATCATGTCCTGCATCGCGTTCACCGCCGCGGCGTCGTGGGTGGGGCTTTCGAGCGCCAGCCATGTGCTGAGCGTGGCGACCGCCTGTTCGTCTGATGTCATGTTGGGCCTTCTTCTGTCTGCACCGGTGCCCGGCCGAAGGGCTTGACGCGCCATAGGCCTCGATGCCATTTCATTCAACATGACAAATGTAGTTCACATATATGAACGATAATGTTCGCTCGGCGGCGCGTGTCCTGGACCTGCTCGAGCTGCTCGCCGGAGCGGGCGAGGGGCTGACGCTTGCCGAGGCGAGCGAGCGTCTCGACGCGCCCAAGAGCAGCACGCTCATGCTGCTGCGCACACTGGCTGGTCGCGGTTATGCGGTACGCGGCGGCGACGATCGCTATCGTCTCAACGAGAGCTTTCGCCAGGACGGCTTCGGCTGGGGCGGGCAGGCGGCCCGGTTGGCTGCGGTTTCCGGTCCGGTGCTTCGCGAGCTCGCTGATGCGCTCGGCGAGACGGCGATACTCGGCACCCTCACCGACAAGGGCATGGTGCGATTGCTCGCCAAGGCCGTGACGCACGAGAATATCCGTTACGATATTGATCTGGGGCAGGATCTGCCTGCCTATTGTACGGCGATCGGCCGGGTGTTGCTGGCCCAGATGCCGTCCGAAGCCCGGCGCCATATTCTCGATCGGATCGAACCGCAGCCGGTTACGCCGCACAGCCTGACCGACCGCGCCGCCATCGAAGCGCGCATCGAAGACGCGGCGCGCGACGGGATTTCGGTGGTCGCCGAGGAATATGCACTCGGCGGTACCGGCGCGGCGGTGCCGATCCGGCTCGCCGACGGCCGTGTCGTCGGCGCGGTCAATGCGGGCTGCATCTCGCCGCGTTACGCCGGCAAGGAGGCTGAAATCGCGACTGCGCTCCGCGCCGCGGCGCGGACGATCGCGGCACGCCTCGACAATCGCGGCGCGGCATGAGCGAGCCCGTTCTCATCTGGGGGGCGGGTGCGGTCGGCGGGGCCGTCGGTGCCGCGCTCGTCGATGCCGGACATAGCGTCGACTTCGTCGATATGGACAAGGCGCACGTCGCCGCGCTTCGCGACCCGGCCCGCGGTCTCGTCGTCGAAGGCCCGGTGCGGTCGCGTACCGGTCCGGTGCGGGCCTGGCACCCCGACGAGCTCGATGGGCGGTGGGACAAGGTCATGCTCTGCGTCAAGGCGCACCACACCGCCGCCGCCGCTGCGATGATCGCGCCGCATCTCGCCGATGGCGGTAGCATCCTCACTCTGCAAAACGGCCTCGCGGCACGCCTTGCGGCATCGATACTGGGGCGCGAACATGTTGTTGTCGGCTTCGTCAACTTCGGGGCGGACCGCATCGGCGATGGCCGGATCCTCCTCGGCAATCGCGGTGCGGTTGCGCTGGGGGAATGGGATGGCGGAACGACCGCGCGGCTTGGCGAATTTTGGCGACTGCTCGGCGACTTCGAATCCGAAGCGGTGGCGACACCCGACATCTGGGCGTTCATCTGGGGCAAGCTTGCCTATGCCGCGCTCCTGTTCGCCGAGGCCGCCGCGACGTCGGGCATAGCGCCGACGCTCGATCGACCCGAGTTGCTGCCGCTCTTTCGCGCACTCGTGGGAGAAGTGGTTGCTGCGGCGCGCGCCGAAGGGGTAGAACCGGCGGGTTTCAACGGCTTCGCTCCGAACGCCTTCGGTCCGCATGCACGCGCGCTTGAAAGCGCAGCAAGCATACGCGCGATTGCCGATTTCTATCGTGGCGGCGCCAAGCCGCATTCGGGCGTGTGGCGCGACCTTGCCGTGCATCGCCGCAAGACCGAGGTCGATGCGCAACTCGGCATGGTCGTCGATATCGCCGTCGCGCATGGCATCGCCGTTCCCGCGCTGACCGGGCTGATCGCGCTGATCCACAGAATCGAGGCCGGCGCGGCCGTGCAGGATGACGCGCATCTATTGGAGCTGGCCCTTGCCTTCGCTGCTGCCTGATCTCGCCGGACGATCGATTGCCGTTAGCGGCGTCGGCTCGGCCTTCGGCCTCGCAATCGCCCGTGCTTTCAAGGAGCAGGGCGCGCATGTCTTCGGTTGCGATGTCGAGGCATCGGGCCTGGCGGCCGCCGCGGCCATCGGCATCGCCTGCGTGCGGGTCGATCTTCGCGACCGCGATGCGGCGCGCGACTGGATCGACGCGATTGCGGCGAAGGCCAGCGGCCTCGATATTCTCGTCAACAATGCAGGCGGCGTCGCCGGTCAGCAGCACCAACCTTTCGCAAGTCTGGGCGACGCCGACTGGGATATCCTCATCGACATCAATCTGCATGCGGCGATGGCACTCTCGCGCGCCGCGACGCGGCACATGGCGGCTGCGGGCTCTGGTGCGATCGTGAATATCTGTTCGGGCGCCGCGCTTCGCGCCTCGCTCACCGGCATCCAGGCTTATTGTGCCGCCAAGCACGGCCTGCTCGGTTTGACCCGTCAGCTCGCGCACGAGCTCGGACCGCAGGGGATTCGCGTCAATGCCATCGCCCCGGGGCTTGTGCTCACCGGCGATGCCACGCAGCGGCAGTGGGACGCTTATGGCCCCGAGCATCAGGACGCGATTCTGGCCGGGGTGGCGATGCGCCGCCTCGGCAGCGCCGAAGACATTGCGCGCGCGACGCTGTTCCTGGCGTCGGAGTGGGCGGGGTTCGTCACCGGTCAGATCTTGAGCGTCGATGGCGGCATCAGATGAAGGAAATCGCAGTATGACCGGTAGCGCGACGCGCGAACCCTGGCAGTGGGAGGAAGCCGAATGGCGCCGCCGTGTCGGCCGCGTCCGGGCGGGGCGACGGCTTGCGCCCGCGGCATGGCCGGACGGCAAGGGCTTTGCTGTCGCCATCTCGTTCGACAGCGATCACGAGACCAACGAGCTGCGCGATGGTGGCCACTCGATCTCGCGGCTGAGCTGGGGTGAATATGGGGCGCGCGTCGGCGTTCCGCGGATCCTCGATCTGCTCGCGCGCCGCTCGGTAACTGCCAGCTTTTTCGTGCCCGCGGTGGCCGCACTTCTGCATCCCGAGGAGCAGCGCCGCGTCGTCGCCGAGGGGCATGAGATCGGTCTCCACGGCTGGATCCACGAGCGCAACTCGGCGCTCCCCGCGGCGGCCGAACGCGAACTCATGCTGCGGTCGGCCGACGCCATCGAGGCGGTCTGCGGCGTGCGCGCGGCCGGTATCCGGACGCCGTCCTGGGATTTCGGACCGGGCACACTCGCGACCATTCGCGACATGGGGCTCGCCTATGACAGCTCGCTCATGGCTGACGAAGATTGCTATGAGCTCCTGCTCGACGGCGAGCCGAGCGGCGTTGCCGAATTGCCGGTCGAATGGATCCGCGACGATGCGCCCTATTTTCTGATGGACCGGTTCGGATCGGCGCGGCCGCATCTCGCGCCCCGCGACGTCTTCGACATCTTTCGCCGCGAACTCGATGCCGCCTGCGAGGCCGGCGGTCTTTTCCAGCTCACGCTGCACCCGCACATCATCGCGGCACGCTCGCGCATCTGGATCCTCGACGAAATCCTCGCGCATGCCGCTGCGCGCGGTGCGTGGTTCGCGACTCACCGCGATGTCGTCGCCCATGCCCGCGCCAGCGCCAGGCACGCCGAAGAAGGCGAAGAAAAAGCATGAAGCCGAAATTGCCTGGTGGGGTGACCCAGCAAGGCTGCGTCTTAACCAGGGAGGGCGGGTCTTTGAGGCCGAAACGAGCGCCCGTCCTCACTTCAAAGGAGCCGCTGTCCGCCATGAACGCGAAACCATCCTTCCCCATGTCCCTTGCGAGGATCTGCTTGAGCGCCACGGCCGCAGCGGCTCTGATTGGCCTTTCGAGCCCGTCCTTTGCGCAATCGCCCGCCAGCGGTTCGCCGCCGAAGCTCAACGATCGCCGACCGTTCCTCGCGCCCGGTGCGCGGACGAGCGAGGATCCCGTCCGCATTCCGATGCGGCCGGTCGCCGAAGACGGTCCCGAACTCGTCATTCGTGGCGGCCGCCTCTTCGACGCGGTCAGCGGCGACACGCGCCTCGCGACGGTCGTCGTGCAGGGCAATCGCATCAAAGCTGTCCTGCCGCCCGATGCAACCGGCTGGGCGCCCGATGCCCATATCATTGATGCTGCCGGCAAGACGGTGATGCCGGGGCTCATCGATATGCATACGCACGTCACCTATCCCGACCGCAGCTCGCCGTTCGACGAGCAGGGTAGCGAAGGGGCGGGGACGCTGCGCGGTCAGCGCAACCTGCGCTATTTCCTCGAATCGGGTTTCACTTCGGTGCGCGACCTCAACGGGGTCAGCAATACGCCCTTCCTGCTCAGCCAGTGGAGCGCCGCCGGGATGATCCCGGCACCGCGCGTATTCGCCGCAGGATGGATCATCACGGGAACGGGAGGGCACGCAACCGAAAGGCCGTCGATCCCGAGTCACGGCCCCGAATATGCCAAGGAAGTCGATGGGCCCGATGCCTGGCGCGGCATGGTCCGCAAGGCGTTCAAGGGCGGCGCGAGCGTCATCAAGATTGCGAGCCATTTCGCGCCCGACGAAGTGCGCGCCGCAATCGAAGAAGCGCATCTGCTTGGTCTCAAGGTCACCTGTGATTGCGAGACGATCTACACCGAGATGGCGGTCGACGCGGGCATAGACATGATAGAACATCCGCTGCCGCGCTCGGATGCCGCGATCGCGACGATGGCCAAGAAGAAGATTGCCGCCGTACCCACGCTTCAGGTCTATCAGAATCTGCTCGACCGGGCGGGCGGCTTCTACGGTTCGACTTCGCGCCGCTTCACGATGACGAGCCAGGGCAATTTCGACGAATTCAAGAAGATGAAGGCAGCGGGTATCGTCATGGGCATCGGAACCGACACGATCGGCGATGCGAGTCTGATGGTCCCCAACAGTTACATCGCCGAACTCAAATGGTTCGTGCGCGGCGGATATTCGCGCATCGATGCGCTGAAGGCGGCGACGATCGTCAATGCGCGCCTGCTCGACATGGGCGACGAGCTTGGCAGTATCGAGGCGGGCAAACTCGCCGACATCATCGTGGTCGACGGCCGTCCCGACGAAAATCTCGACGATCTCGCAAAGGTCGAAGAGGTCATCAAGGACGGTCAGTGGCTGATCCGAGACGGTGAACTCGTCACCCCCCGTCATGTCTCGACGCCGCTCGTCAAGCCCTCGCCCCCGGCGGATGTGAAGTGATGCGCCGCGCGTCGCTTGCGGCGGCTTGAGGGCGAGAAGGATGGTCGCCATCGAAGCCCCAGCCGCCCATGCCGAGCCCACGCGCCGCGAAACCGCGCGTGCGCTCGGTTCGGCGATGATCGGCAACTGGTTCGAGCTATTCGATTTCATCATTTACGGCTATTTCGCGGCGCAGATCGGCCATGCGATGTTCCCCGCGGCGGACCCGGTGACGATCATCCTGTCGAGCTTCGCGACCTATGGCGTCGGCTTCGTCATGCGCCCGGTCGGCGGCGTCGTGCTCGGTCATTTCGGCGATCTCCATGGCCGCAAGACCGCACTCGTCTTCACCATGCTGCTGATGGCCGGCGCGACCGGCGCGACCGGTCTCATTCCCTCCTATGCGACGATCGGGATCGCCGCGCCGATCCTCCTCGTGCTGTGCCGGCTGCTGCAGGGCTTTGCGGCGGGGGGCGAGTGGGGCGGAGCGACAACCTTCCTTGTCGAATATGCACCGCCGCAGCGGCGCGGTTTCTACGGAGCGCTCCAGCAACTGAGCACGAGCGTCGCGATCCTCTCGGCCCTCGGCACCTCGCTGCTCCTCAACGCGCTCCTCACCGCGCAACAGATGATCGACTGGGGGTGGCGCATCCCCTTCTTGCTCGGCTTTCTCGTCGCACCGGTGGGTTTCTATTTACGCCGGAGCGTTCGCGAGACGCCGCGCTATCGCGCCGCGAGCGGTGACCGGTCGGCAAGTCCAATCCGCGAAGTGGTGCGGCACCACCGCGGCGCTGTCGCCAAAGTCTTCGGCGTTGCGGTCATCTGGTGCGTGGCGGGCTACACGTTTGGCGCCTTCCTGATCAGCTATGCGACAGAGCTTCTTCACATCGAGCGCGGCACGGTGCTGCTTGCCATAACCGTGGGAACGCTCGTCAATCTCACGGTGATCCCACTCGCCGGCCATTTCTCGGATCGCTTCGGCCGCAAGCCTTTTCTGGTTGCCAGCGCCGCAGGCTTCCTGCTGCTGGTTTTCCCGCTCTTCCACATGATGGCGAGCGAGCAGGCGCCTTGGACCATTTATCTGACGGCGATCACGGCCGGCATTCTGAGCGGCCTCTATAGCGGCTGCGCTCCCACCTTCCTCTGCGAGCTGCTGCCGACGCGTGTACGATATTCGACGCTGTCGGTCGGCTATAATGGCGCGGTGATGCTGTTTGGCGGTTTCGCGCCCTTTATCGCGACGCTCCTGATCCAGCAGACGGGCGCGCTCGCGGCCCCCGCATTCTACGTCATGGCGGCGGCTGCACTGACACTCGTCTTTCTGCTTCGCCTCAAAGCGCCCGATCCGGCCACCGCGCTCGATCGCTAGCCTCACCGACCAACCAAAAGGGGTCTGACCTATGAAACGACTGGCCGCCGCTGCCACCCTCGCGTGGCTGATGACGACGAGCGCCGCGCTCGCGGACCCGGTTCCGACGCCCCTGGAGGTGCTCGGTCACGATATGGGCGAGGATCGCTATGTTGCGAGTTACTCCGAGACGGTCACTTACTGGAAGCGGCTTGCTGCGCTCAGTGATCGCATCAAGCTCGTCGACATCGGTCAAACCGTCGAAAAGCGCCGCCAGCTCATGGCGATCGTTTCCTCGCCCGAAAATCTCGCCATGCTGGACAAATATAAGGAGATTTCAGAGCGTCTGGGCCGCGCCGAGGGCCTGACCGACGAACAGGCGCGCGCGCTGGCCGCCGAGGGCAAGGCGGTCATCTGGGTCGACGGCGGTATCCATGCGAGCGAAACGCTGACGCATTCGGCCATCATCCAGCAGGTCTATGATTTGGTGAACAGCGACGACGCCGAGGCGAAGCGCATCCGCGATAATGTCATCATCCTCTTTGCCGCCGACAATCCCGATGGTCAGGAACTGGTGGCCAACTGGTATATGCGGTTCAAGGATCCCGCGAAGCGCGAGGCGGATTTCGAGAGTCTTCCCAAGCTTTATCACGCCTATGTCGGCCATGATAATAATCGCGACTTCTACATGGCCGAAATGCCCGAGACGCAGAATATCACCCGCGTCCTGTTTCGCGACTGGCGCCCGCAGGTCGTTCTCAACCAGCATCAGACAGGCCCGGCGGGAACCGTCGTCTTCATTCCGCCGTTCCGCAATCCGTTCAACTTCAACTTCGATCCGCTCGTCATGACCAGCCTCGAGGAGGTGGGTGCGGCGATGCAATCGCGGCTTCTCGTCGAAGGCAAGCGCGGCGGAACATCGCGCGACGGCGCCCATTACGACACCTGGTACAACGGCAATCTGCGCTCGATTTCCTATTTTCACAACGCCATCGGCCTTTTGACCGAGACGATCGGCAAGCCGGTTCCGATCGACATCGAACTCGTCCCCGAACGTCAATTGCCCGGCAACAATCAGCCCGCGCCGATCGCGCCGCAAAAATGGCATATTGGTCAATCGCTCGAATATAGCATGTCGATCAATCGCGCGGTGCTGAGCTACGCAGCGGCGAACCGCGAGAAATTGCTTTTCAACATTTACCGCATGGGTGCGAACAGCATCGCGCGCGGTAGCGAAGACAGCTGGACGATGACGCCGACGCGCATCGCCGAGATGCACGCGGCCGCCGCCGCGACCGGCGCCAAGCCCGTCGCGACGCGAACGCGCGGCAGCAGTTCGATCGATGCACGATTTTTCGATGCAGTGATGAAAAATCCCGCGAACCGCGATGCGCGCGCCTATGTCATCGACCCGGGTCAGCGCGACTATCCGACCGCGATCCGCTTCCTCAACGCGCTCATCAAGCTCGGGGTCGATGTCGACCGCGCGAGCGCCCCCTTT
Source organism: Sphingopyxis sp. P1IMeth2 (assembly GCF_900185685.1). Taxonomy (NCBI): domain Bacteria; kingdom Pseudomonadati; phylum Pseudomonadota; class Alphaproteobacteria; order Sphingomonadales; family Sphingopyxidaceae; genus Sphingopyxis; species Sphingopyxis sp. P1IMeth2. The sequence goes on along the minus strand of NZ_FYAT01000001.1, from coordinate 100,359 downwards.
ACCGCCAATGGAAAATCCTGGCCCGCAGGCACCTATTTTGTCAGAACCGCGCAGGCCTATCGCCCACACATCCTCGATATGTTCGAGCCGCAGGACTATCCCGAGAATTTCGAATATCCCGGCGGGCCGCCGATTCCGCCCGCCGATGCGACCGGCTATACGCTGGCCTTCCAGATGGGTGTCGGCTTCGAGCGCGTTCTCGATCCTATCGAGGTGCCCTCCAAGCGCTTGTCCTCGCTGCTGCCCACAAGCGCGGGGCGGATCGCGGGCGAGGGCAAGGCCGGATATCTTGTCGGGCACGGCGCCAACAACAGCTTCATTCTCTCGAACCGCCTGCTGAAGGCCGGACTTCCCGTCTCCTGGCTTCCCGATCCCGTTGCGGTCGCCGGGAAGGCTGCCGAACCCGGCGCGCTCTGGGTTCCCGCCAGTCCGGCGGCGACGCGCATCGTCGAAGCCGCGGCGGCTGAACTCGGGCTCGATGTCGAGCGCGCCGCGGCGGCGCCCGCTGGACCGCGGATGGCAATGAAGTCGCCGCGCATCGCGCTTGTCGACGTATATGGCGGGCTGATGCCAACCGGCTGGATGCGCTGGATTTTCGACCAGCATGAATTTTCCTTCACCATCGTCCATCCGCAGCAACTCGACGCCGGGAAGCTGCGCAAGGATTTCGACGTGATCATTCTCCCGCACGCCGCTTTCCAGCCTCGGAGCGCTCGCGCGAGCGATGACGGCATGTTTCGCGGGCGGAGTGACAGCAAGCAGCCCAAGCCCGAGGACATACCCGCCGAATACCGCAGCTGGCTCGGGTCGGTGACGAGCACGAAGACCGTTCCTGCACTCAAGGCCTTTGTCGAGGCAGGCGGCTCGCTGATCGCTATGGGCGGTTCGGCGCAGGCGGTGGTACAGGCGATGGACCTTCCGGTCGAAGATGCCGTCGCGGAAACCGTCGACGGCAAGACGGCGCGGCCGCCGCGTACCAAGTTCTACGTGCCGGGAGCCCTCGTCGAGGCCTCGGTCGATCGCACGTCGCCTTTTGCGTACGGCATGCCCGAGACCGTCGATCTCTTCTTCGACGACAGCCCGGTTTGGAAGATCAAGCCAGGTGCCACGGCCGTCGAGGCTCCCGTTCGCTTTGGCGCCGCGCCCCGATTGAAGAGCGGCTGGGCGCATGGGCTCGAGCGGCTCGACGGCGCAGCGGCGATCGTCGAGGTCGACCGCGGCAAGGGGCGCGTTGTGCTGATCGGTCCCGAGGTCGCACTCCGCGCGCAAACCCTCGGGGCATTCAAGCTCCTGTTCAATGCCATCTATCTGAGTGGGCGCGATGGCGGACAGTGAGACGCCAACCGAAACCCGACCGGACGGCGCTGGCAGGACCGCCCCCGCAGAGGCGCGGGGCAAGCGGCCATATGCGCTGCAGGATCTGAGCTGGCCCGAATTCCGGGCGCGACTTGCCGATAATCCGCCGATCCTGCTCCCGCTCGGCAGCCAGGAACAGCAGGGTCCGCATGCTCCGATGGGCGACTATGTGCTGGCCGAGAAGCTTGCCCTTTCGGCCGCCGAGCGCGCAGGCGCGATTTGCGCTCCGGTTCTGCCCTTTGGCCATGCCGACTTTTTTCGCGGCGCGGCGGGCGGCGTTCAGCTCCGCGCCGCGACCTTTACGATGCTGCTCGAGGACATGGTCGTCGCCTTCCTCGATCATGGCCTCAGTCACATCATCATCTGCAACGGTCATTCGACCAATGCACCGCTGATCGCGCAGGTCGCGCAAAAGCTCAGGCGCGAGCGAGGAATCATGATCGCCTCGCTCAACCTGTGGCGCATGATTCCCGACAGCCTTTGGGAGGATGTCCATGGTAGCGGCAGTGCGAGCGCCCGCGGCCACGGCGCCGAACCGGTTACATCGGTAGGCCTCCATCTTACGCCCGAGCTGATGCGCATGGAGGCGGCGGGCCCCGCAATGCGTGCAAAGGCATTTGGTCTGCCGACCACCAGCCAGTTCGCCGGGGTTGCCTTCGGGGACTTCGAGGTCGCGCTTCCACTCGACGTGACCGAGGTCGCGCCAAACGGCGTGGGTTCGGGCGATCCGGCGCGTGCGTCGGCCGAGGCCGGCGCGCGCTTCTCCGAATGGATCGTCGCGGCAATCGCCGACTTTATCGCACATTTCCGGCGCTGCGATCCCAGCCGACCGCACCTCGGGCCGCAGTCCTGATGAGCGATGCGCCGGACGATGGCGCGCTGGCGGCGGCGCGCGCGCAGCTTGCGGCGATGCCGCGGGGCGCGGCGGCCGTGCGGGCATTTTTCGACCAGGCGAGCTCGACCATATCCTATGTCGTTCACGACCGCGCGACGATGCGCGGGGCGGTGATCGACAGCATCCTCGACTTCGATCCGGCTTCTGGCCGAACGTCGACCGCCTCGGCGAAGGCAATTGTTGCGTATGTTCGCGACACCGGCATTTCGGTGGACTGGCTCCTTGAAACCCATGCCCATGCCGACCATCTCTCGGCCGCGCCGTGGCTCGCCAAGATTCTGGGCGGTACCATCGCCATCGGAGAGCATATTCGCGACGTTCAGGCGGTTTTCGGCGACATCTTCAATTGCGGTCACGAATTCCGCCGCGATGGATCCGACTTCGGGCGACTCTTTGCCGATGGCGATCGCTTCGCCATCGGCGAGTTGCCGGTGACCGTTCTGCATGTTCCCGGGCACACGCCCGCGTGCGTTGCTTATGTCGTGGGCGACGTCGTGTTTGTCGGCGATACGATGTTCATGCCCGACTATGGTTCGGCGCGCGCCGATTTTCCGGGCGGCGATGCGGCGCAGCTCTTCCGTTCGCTCCGCCGTATCCTCGATCTCCCTGGCGAAACCCCGCTTTTCATGTGTCACGATTATCTGACGGCCAATCGCTCGGATCATCGCTGGCAATCGACGGTCGCCGAGCAGCGCGCGGGCAATGTCCATGCGCGTGACGGCATTCTGGAGGAAGATTTCGTCGCCCGTCGCCGAGCGCGCGATTCCGGGCTTTCGATGCCCACGCTGCTGCTGCCCGCCGTGCAGGTCAACATGCGCGCTGGTCGCTTGCCCCCACCCGAACCCAATGGCGTCGCCTATCTCAAGATACCGGTGGACCGGCTTTGAGCGGCCGCGACCGCCCGCAAATCTTGCGAACGGAGATCCAATGAATATCAAGGCCCTGACCCCTGCGCTTAGCGTGTCGCCCCAAGTCCATCCCGCAGACATGGCAGAAATTGTAGCCTCCGGTCTGCGTTCGATCATCTGCAATCGCCCCGATGGCGAGGAGACGGGGCAGCCGGCGGCGGCAGAGATCGCCGCCGCTGCGAAGGCGCACGGCCTCGATTTTGCGCATGAGCCGGTCGTATCCGGTCAGGTCGGAGCAGGAGACGCCGCCGCGATGGCGCGCGCGCTCGCCGCGCTCCCCGCGCCGGTACTGGCCTATTGCCGCTCGGGCGCCCGTTCCGCCGAGGTCGCGCAGCTGGCGGCTACGCTCGGCGAAGGGGCGATCACCCGATACGAGATTGTCGTCATCGGCGGCGGCAGCGCCGGGATCGCGGCGGCCGCGAGCATCCTGCGCCGCCGTCCCGACGTTTCGCTGGCGATCGTCGAGCCCAGCGAAACACATTATTATCAGCCCGGCTTCACGATGGTCGGCGGCGGAATTTTCAACGCCGAGGCCACGCGTCGCAGCGTCGAAGAGTTGGTGCCCGCCCAGGCGGTCTGGATCCGGGGAGCGGCCGCCTCTTTCGAACCCGGCGCGAACCAGGTCACGCTCGCCGACGGCCGGGTGCTCGCATATGGGGTGCTCGTGGTCAGCCCCGGGCTGAAGCTCGACTGGGACGCGATCCCGGGGCTGGCCGCGGCGTTGGGCGCCAACGGCGTAACCTCCAATTACCGCTACGATCTGGCGCCCTACACGGACCGGCTGGTGCGCCGCTTCAGGGGCGGCCGGGCCCTTTTCACGCAGCCCGGGATGCCAATCAAATGCGCCGGCGCGCCGCAAAAGGCTATGTATCTCGCGTGCCACCGCTGGGAAGGTGAGGGGGTTCTGGGCGGGGCCGAGGTGCAATTTCATACCGCGACCCCGACGCTGTTCGGCGTCGCCGATTATGTGCCAGCGCTCGAGTCCTATATCGCGCGCTACGGGATCGATCTGCATCTTGAATCGCGGCTGGTCTCGATTGACGGCACCACGAAGACCGCGCTTTTCGAGCAACGGCGCGGGGATATCGTCCGCCGCGTCGAGGAACGCTTCGACATGATCCATGTCGTTCCCCCGCAGGTGGCACCCGATTTCATCGCTTCAAGTCCGCTCGCCGCGCCTTCGGGTTTTGTCGCGGTTGACGAAATGACGCTTCGCCATGAAGACTATGCCAATATATTCGCGCTGGGCGATGTCGCTGCGACGACCAATGCGAAAACGGCTGCAGCGGCCCGCAAGCAGGCACCGGTGGTGGCGCTCAATGCGCTCGCGGCGCTGGATGGTGCCGCCCCGGTCGCCGCCTATACCGGCTATGGCAGCTGTCCGCTGACCGTCGAGGCCGGGCGGATCGTGCTCGCCGAATTCGGCTATGGCGGCAAGCTCATGCCGACCTTTCCCAAATGGCTGATCGACGGCACCCGACCCTCGCGCCTTTCCTGGCTGCTGAAGGAGAGGCTTTTGCCGCCCCTTTACTGGCACGCCATGCTTCAGGGACGCGAATGGCTGGCCGCGCCCGCAGCGATCGATCCACAGCGGTGAGCCTCGAGACCGCCCAATATATTAGCGGTGCATGTTCCGGGGGGCTTGTCGGCTTCACGCTTGGCCTGGTCGGCGGGGGAGGTTCGATCCTCGCGGTGCCGCTGATGATATATCTGGTCGGCGTGCCCAATCCGCACGTCGCGATCGGGACGAGCGCGCTCGCCGTCGCCGCCAATGCGGCATCGGGGCTTGCGCAGCATGCGCGCGCGGGCACCGTCAAATGGCGCTGCGGCTTCCTCTACGCGAGCAGCGGTGTCATCGGCGCCCTCGCCGGAGCGACGCTGGGCAAGACAGTCGACGGACAGAAATTGCTGCTTCTCTTCGCGCTGCTGATGATCGTCGTAGGCATATTGATGCTGCGCGGGCGGAACAGTCGCGGCGTGGAGGGCGAGGCGTGCAATCGCCACAATGCCCCGCAGGTGCTCGGCTATGGCTTTGGGACGGGCGGTTTCTCGGGATTTTTCGGAATTGGGGGAGGGTTCCTCATCGTTCCCGGACTGATCGCATCGACCAGGATGCCGATCCTTAATGCGGTGGGGACAAGTCTGGTTGCCGTCACCGCCTTCGGGTTGACGACCGCGCTCAGCTACGCGGCGTCGGGACTGGTCGACTGGGCGCTCGCCGCCGCCTTCGTCGCTGGCGGAATATTTGGCGGTACCCTGGGGACTCGTGCGGCGCGCGGCCTTTCTTCGCGCGGCGGGCTGACGACGGTATTTGCGATCCTGATCTTCGCCGTCGCGACCTTCATGCTCTTTAGGTCGGCGAGTGCGCTTCTGGACGCGGCCGCCTGATTACTCCGGCGTGTATGCCGATGTATATGCAGTCGACCGTGGCCATCCCGCCGCCGGATGTTCGCGCTGTCTTCCAATTTTGCTCGGAATTGCAGTGGCAGTGGCAAAGTTCGGTATGGGCGTACCCTTGGCAATGCTCGTCGTAGAAGATAGGTTTTTAGTTCAGATCGAAAACGGCGAGAATCATGCGGGAGGATGGTCGGCGCTAATTGGGGGCTTTGACCAGATCCTCCACCATCGTGGACATCAGGCCGACCTGCGAATGGACACCGGCCTTTGCATAGATGCTCGCAAGCTGCGCCCGGATCGTCCCCGACGCCGCGCCGCGGAGACGGGCTATCTCGGCGGCATCGAAGCCCTATTATCGGCCGCATCAAAATTATTATATTCGCAACGTTCGCTGCCCGGAGGACGAGGTTAGCGCCGTTATCTGCGACTACGAGAGGGCGAAGACCAACGGTGTAATAAGTCTCGGGAAAGCGGATACGCCTTTGATGTGGACGCCAGCGAGGAGCAGCCTGTCCCGGATTAGCGAAGGGTTGTGGCGGATAGGCGCAGATTCAGTTGAGCAACGCGAGCAACCTTAACGACTGATTTCGGCCATTCGGAGGTTTGCCTGTTCCCCAGCTGGGCTTATTCACTAGCCTAGCTGCGTTTCGGCTTTCGAGGTTGTCCTCCCCGAACCAGCTAATTGGCCCCGTCGGCATACTGGTGGCGCCTGATGAAGCACAGCCACCCTAACGTCTTGCCAGGGGCTCAATCTGACGGCGAAAGCACCCAACAGAGTGATCGTCGACGATGCCAACCGCCTGCATCCACGCGTAGGTGATGGTCGGCCCGACAAACTTGAAGCCGCGCCGCTTCAGCTCCTTGGATATCATTTCGGACAACGCTGTGCTCGGGGCCCAGCTCCGACCGTCACCAAGGATCGGAACGCCATTCGTAAAGGACCAACAGAATTCCGAGAAATTCTCGCCGCGAGCTTGCATTTCGCAGTAGATTTGCGCGCCTCTTATCGTGGCTTCTATTTTGGCCCGGGCCCGCACGATACCCGGGTCCGCCATCAACCGAATGATGTCCGGCGCGCCGAATGCAGCGACCTTGACCGGATCGAAATTCTCAAAGGCGGCCCGAAATGCCTCACGCTTGCGCAGGATGATGATCCAGGCGAGGCCTGCCTGGAATCCCTCCAGCATCAGCATTTCCCAGAGCATCCGCGGATCACGCTGAGGGACGCCCCATTCGGCATCATGATAGTCCCGCATCAGCGGATCGCTTTGTGCCCAACTGCAGCGCTCGCAGGAGGAAGAATCAGGCATGGGGGGCCTTTCTTTCAAACGTCGTCGGCCGTCGCCGCCAGTCCGTGGCGGTCATGGGCGACACCTTTTCGATCTGCGAGAGTCCGCCAACTCCCGGCATCCGCGACCCTGCGAACGCCGGTAGGCCATCCTTATACCGTACTGATCGTGCCGCCATCGATGACAAACTCCGCGCCGTGGATCGCGGCAGCGCGGTCGGACGCGAGATAGGCGATAAGGTCCGCCACTTCCTCAGGCTCGGCACCCCGTCCGATCGAAATCCCGTCCAGGGCATCGAGCACGGACTGACGCGCGTCCTCGATCGTGCCGCCATTGGCTGACCTCAGCATTTCGAGAAAATCCCCGACGGCCTCCGTCATGATCCAGCCCGGCGAGACGACATTGACACGCACGCCCTTGGGGCCGAGCTCCTTCGAGATTGATTTGCTGTAGGTCCTCAGCGCCGCCTTGGCGGCGGCATAGCCGGTTGTGGACTCGGGCAGCGGAAGGACCGACTGAATCGAGGTGACATGCACCACGGTGCCCTTGCCCCGCTCAAGCATCTGCGGGATCAGCAGCCGGTCGAGCCGGACCGTCGCCAGCAGGTTGAGGTTCAACTCGGCGAGCCAGTGATCGTCCGTCAGCGCGGCGAACCCGCCCGCCGGCGAAGCCGAGCCGCCGACGACATGGGCGAGGATGTCGATGCCGCCCAGCCGCTTGAGTGCCGTCCTGGCCAACGCTTCGCCGCCCTCCGCGGTCGTCAGGTCGGCTTGGACATATTCGACGCCGTCGATGGGATCCTTGATCGTGCGGGCGGCCGTGACGACACGGGCTCCGCCGGCAAGGAAGCGCTCGACCGTGGCACGGCCAAGCCCCTTGGTGCCGCCGCTGACAAGGACGCGCTTGCCGGCGAACTCGGCCGGATCTGCCTTGATGCTCATACCGTCGTCTCCAAAGTTTTGATGGCGTCACCTTCCATCTTAAAGCGATAGGTGAAACGAAGCGGGCTGCCGGGGAATTCGCCATGAGCGGGACCTTCGAGCACGATATCGCCGCCTTCCTCCCGATAAGTGTCGGGCTCAAAGATCGCCTTGACCGCGATCGCTTCGTCCTTGAGCAGCCTGCGAATTTCGGCTTCCCCGACGAAATCCTTGCCGTTGTCCGTGAAAACGGCGTCAGGCAGGAAGTGCTTCATCATGCCGTCAAGATCGAGGCGCGCATTTGCCTCGATAAAGTCGGCGATCGGCTTGGGTAGTTCGAATGACATGATCATCTCCTCGATTGTTACGAGTGTAATTTAGCGATGGACTTACCGCCTGATAATCGAGACAAATCGCTATATCGTGTTATGGAAATCGGGATAATGACTCGCCATTCGCTCATCGAGCTCGAAGCTGTTCTCGCGATCGCTCGATGTGGCTCGTTTCGGGCAGCGGCGCTCGAGCTTGGCATGTCGACCACCGCCATCAGCAATGCGGTAGCCAAACTCGAACGGGAGCTTGCGGTGCGGTTGTTCAATCGCACAACGCGCAGCGTCTCGCTTACCTATGCAGGACGGATCTTCGTTGCACAGATCAAGCCAGCGTTCGAGGGCATACAAAAAGCGATGGATACGGCGCGCTCCCAGCAGGAAATGCCGTCCGGCACACTGCGCATCAATGCCTTCGCGACCGCAGCGCGCGAAATCATGGCGCCGCTGATATTGACCTATCTGCAACGCTATCCGCACGTTCATATCGACCTCGTCACCGAGGGGCGGCTTGTCGACGTCGTAGCAGCGGGTTTCGATCTGGGCGTGCGCAGCAAAGATCTGGTGCCCAGCGATGCGATCGCCATTCCACTGGGCCAGATGCGACGCATGGCGGTTGCCGCGTCCCCCGCATTTTTCGAAGGCAGGGCGATCCCCAATGTGCCGCAGGAGCTGCTTGCTTATCCCTGCGTTCGCATCCGGCTTCCCAATAGCGCGTTGTTCCGATGGAGGTTCGAGAAGGGCGGCGAAGAATTACAGCTCGATGTCGAGGGGCCGATCACCTTGGACGAAGCATCGCTTGCCCGGATCGCAGTAATAAACGGCGTGGGAATCGGTTATTTCATGGAAGCCGATGTGCGGGAAGACATCGCCGCGGGCCGGCTCATCCGCATTCTCGAAGACTGGACGCCGCCACTTGCGCCGCTGTGCCTCTATTATTCCAATCGGCGCAATTCCTCTGCCGCCTTCCAGGCCTTTATCGCGCTCGCGCGCGACTTTGCAGCCGGACGGCTCGCACAGCTTTAAGAATGGTCGCGCGCTCGGCAAGCTGTCTCACGCGGTGATTTCCCAGTTGACCTCAAAACAGTCATGCGCCCGCTTGCTCCTTGGCCGGATTGGAATGTCTGCTCCTCTTCATTCCGACCGAGAAGCAGTCTGTCCGAAGTCGGGCGGGACCATTCCAGCCAGGTCTGACCGTTTCCGAATTTCTGCCTCTGAAAGCGGGCGGGCAGCTATGGCCGGCCACCTGAGCATGTAAGCGACAGTTGCCGGAGCCGGCCTGGTACCGGACCGGATGGAAGCGGACCGGCAATGGTTCGCGGCCGCGTGCGGTAAAGCTAGGCGACGACCCCTCCGCCGGGCGGAGGGGCCGCTCCCGCGACTAGGCCGACGCACCGCCATCGATGTTCAGCGTTGTTCCGGTGATGTAGGTCGCATCTGGGCCGGCCAGAAACGACACCGCGCCGGCGATCTGCTCCCGGGGAGAGCGAGTGGGTGAAGTCGCGCGCGCGGCGCTTGGTCGCAAGTGCCCGCGCCTTATGGGCGGGCGGGCCCCTACTTCTGTTCAACCGCACATACGCTATGCTTTAAAGGTAGCGTATCTTTGGAGGTGGTTGCGGCGTAAATTTCGCTTTAAATTGATTCTGTTGCGTGGCGGTATAGCCATTTCCAGTTTCTCTGTCATTCCTATCAGTGAGTAAATTTAAAGGTGCAATGATGTGAAATTGGTATCAGAAATCAAGGTTGTTTTAAATTATGCGGTGTAGTAGGCGGCCTGCAACGTAATTTTAAGTCGGAGTCGCGCCATCCCCGATCGGCACGCCATAATCACATTCAAAGGCAAGCGGGCAGGCTTGTTGAGCGAAATAGGCGGCGACAGCCAGTTCACCTATGCGGGCGGCTGGAGTGCCGACATTGCCTGCGCCTTGCCGGCAACACGGCGCGATCATGTCTATCGCGGCGGACTGATACCTTTTTTCCAGCACCTCGGCCCCGAAGGCTGGCTTCGCGGATTGCAGGCGCGCGCGGGCGGCGCGTCCGACCAGGATGATTTCGGTATCCTGCTACAATATGGCGCCGACTGTATCGGCGCGGTCGGGGTACTTCCTGCCGACGGGATCGCTCCTGTCCATAATGTCGAGGGAAGCGTCACCGAGGAGGCCGCGGTCACCGCCTCGCGTACGGTGTCGGGTGCTCAGCGCAAGCTGCTCGCCTGGCACGACGGGTCGGGTTACCGCCCCTCGGTAGAAGCCGGCGATCCGGCGACGCACATTGCGAAGTTCAACCAAATTGACGAACCGACGCTCGTCCAGAACGAGAATCTGAGCCTGACGCTCGCGCGCGAGATATTGGGCGAGGCCGAGATCACGCGCGCGAGGCCCGCGGTCATCGCGGGGATCGAGGGGCTCGCACTCCTCGTCGAGCGCTTCGATCGCGACGGCGAGGAACGACTTCGGCTCGAGGATTTTGCACAAATCCTGGGTAAGCCCCGGGGCGCCGAGTTCGGCGGCAAATATGATTCGAGCTATGAGGAAGCGGCAAGCGCGATCACAGCCTACTCGGCGCGCCCGCGGCTCGATCTCGATCGCTATTTCCGGCTCGTCGTCTTCAACTTCGCGCTCGGCAACGCCGATGCGCATCTCAAGAACTTCTCGCTGCTCGAAAAGCCCGAGGGCCTGCGCCTTAGCCCCGCCTACGATCTATTGAACAGCCTTCTCTATCCGTTCAGCCGCGAGACCGCGCTCGCGATCGGCGGGAAGAAACGCGAGTTCGACACGCTCTCGCGCGCCGTCCTCGAGACGTTCGGGCAAGAAATTGGCCTGCCCAAGGCGGCGGTGGATCTCGCGCTCGCCGACCTCGCGAAGCGCCTTGGCGATCCCAAGACCCTGCGCTTCGGGACGCCTGTCGCCGAAAGCGATTTCCGTGCGCGCTTCAAGCAGGGCGTCGAAGAAAACAGCCGGAGGATATTCGCATGAGCAGCGGTCCGCTCGATTGGCCCGCCCTCGTAGACGAGGCGGTACGCCGCCGCAAGGCGGAAGGGCATACGCAAAAGTCGCTCGCTGCGCTGGCCGGCGTGAGCCTGCCGACCGTCAACGCGTTCGAGCAGGGCGATATCAAGCTTCGCCTCGAGAAAGTCTTCAACATCCTCGACGCGCTGGGACTGGTGATCCTGCCCAGCGCACCGGGAAGCTTCGCCGCCTTCATCCGCGCTGCACGTCAGCGCTGGGAAGAGCTGGTGGCGCCGCTCGATCCGTCGCATCCGTCGCGTCAGCCGCTGGGGGCGGTGACCTACGCCTATGAAATCGGGCACGGCGAGCGTGGCGAGACACTTGGCGAGCTTCGGAACATATTGGCGCGCTTGCCGGCGACCTCGGGATGGTCCCCCTTCTGGGTGCCTGCCAAGGAGAGCATTCGTCCGATCATCCGCGATGGCGTCATCGAATGCTGGCTCGGAAATCCGGCCGCCGACCGCATGTTCATCGACGCGGCGCACAGCGACTTCTGGCAGGTGACCGGCGACCTCAAGGGCTATTTGCGGCGCGGCTATCAAGAGGACGGGTCGAGCAATCTCGAGCCGGGAACGATCTTCGATCTCACACTGCCCGTCTGGCGGACCGCCGAAGTCTTCGTCCACATCCTCAATCTCGCCGTCGCGCTCGACCTCGATCCTGCCACTCCCGTGCGCTACGAAAGCAGCTACACCGGGCTCGAAGGGCGCCAGCTCGTCTCGTGGGCGGCGCCGCTCCGCCAATGGCCGCTCGTCGACACGCAGCGCAGCCGCACGAGCGCGGCCAAGCTTGCAACGACCACCAGCATCGACGAGTTGCAGAGGGATTTCGCGGACGTCATCCACCGCACGCTGGTGCCGCTCTACGACCTGTTCGACGGGTTCGACGCAACGCCTCAGTTCGTCGGATCCGAACTCGACGAGTTCCGCGCAGCGGCGCTGAAATCTGGCGTGAAGCGCTGATTTCGGTTGGAACGCGGTCCGGGGAAGCGCCACCGCGGCTGACAAATTGCGATCGATGCCCATATTGGGGGCATGAACTTTCCCAAAATCGTTAACGGAGCCAGCCTCAAGCCGCGCTCTGGACAACCGCCTGAGAACATAGTCCTGCTGCTGCATGGCTTCGGATCGAGCGGGTCTGACATGATCGCGCTCGCGCCAGCGTGGCAGGAGGCGCTTCCCGACACACTGTTTCTGGCGCCGCACGCGCCGCAGCGCTGCGGCATGATGGGTGCGGGCTATCAATTGGGGCTTGTCGGGCTTTGCGCCATCGGCCCTCGCCGCGGGCGCTGCGTCGGCGGCCCCCGCGGTCGACGCCTTCATCGATCGCAAGCTTGACCAATATGGCCTGACCGAGGCCGATCTGGCGTTGGTCGGCTTCAGCCAGGGTACAATGATGGCGCTTCAGATCGGACTGCGTCGGCCGCGCGCCGTTGCTGCGGTTGTGGGCTATTCGGGCATGCTGGCCGGGTCCGCCGGGCTTGAGCATGGCGGCCTCCCGAAGCCGCCGGTGCTGTTGATCCATGGAACAGCGGATCCCGTGGTCCCAGTCGCAGCGCTCCATATGTCAGAGAGCCAGCTGAAGCATCTCGGTGTCAACGTCACCACACATCTATCATACGGCGTCGCACACAACGTCGATCCGGTGGGCCTGCGCCTCGGTCGGGATTTCGTGGCAGAGGGATTTGCTCGATCGTCGTCGTGACCGCTCTTCCGTCGCTGACCGCGCCACGGTTCAGGCGCCGCGAGACGTCGTCTTTCGAGGTTGCTATTTCCTAAGCTGCCCGACTGCCGGCGGCCTGGGGCGGAGGTGCCAAGCAAAGCAATTGCATAGCCGGGCGACTGAAGTATTGGCGGAAAATATTCCGTCCATTCTTGCTAGCTTTATTCTTAGCTATGCTGTTCTTTCAAGCGCGAACGAGCCTTGGGTGAAACCCCGAAGCTGCGGCGGAACGCATTTCCGAAGGCGCTTTGAGACGTGTAGCCGATCCTGTTTGCAATGCTGGCGACCGTCACATCGCCGTTCAACAGCGCCGCGCGAGCCAAGGTGAGACGCCACAGCCGCAGATAGGTCAGCGGCGGTTGCCCCACAATACGAGAGAATTCGGCCGAAAAGCCTGCGCGCGACATGCCAGCCACCTTGGCAAGGCTCGCAACCGTCCAGTGGCGGGCAACATCGCCATGCATGGCTCGAAGCGCCCGGCCAATCCTTGCGTCGGTCAGCGCCCGGAACCAGCCCATCTTGTCGCCTCCGATCTGGCTTGCATAGGCGCGGATAGCCTCGACCACCAGCACGTCGGCAAGCCGGGCGGTCACGATCTGACTGCCCATCCTGTCTCGCTCGAACTCGCTGTTAATAAGATCAAGGATCGTCGTAACCGCTTCGGCCCCCGGTGAGGATCGAGGAACGATCATACATGTGGGAAACATATCGAGCAGGAAGTCTGCGTTGCCGGCGCCGAATGTGACGCTTCCGCCTATCCCGATCACATCATCCCCGCCGACGTGGGCGACGTCCGATCCGATCGCGTAAAGCGCACCCCCATCTCTGGGTTTCTCGTTGGGATGACTTGCCACGGCATAGGCAGTACGCCCGAGCAGGCACACATCTCCCTCGTTCAGGGGCTGGGGCGGACATCCCGGAAGTAATATCCACTGGCTGCCGCGCAGAACTGCCACGAACTTCAGCCGCTCGACCGCTGGAAATGCAAAGGCCCACCGTCCTGCCGCCTCCATTCGGGTGCGCCTTGTCACCTGTGCGCCAAGCACGCCGAAAACATCGGACAGTGGATCCGATTGAGTCTTGGACGATTGCGACAAAACCATAGATAAAGTCGCATAGATCATCGCACGTTGCCTGCCTATCGTCATTTTGAGGAGATTGATGATGGGTATCGAAGGTAAAGTTGTGGCCATCACAGGTGCGAGCAGTGGCATCGGCCGAGCTACCGCGAAGCTGCTGGCCGGACAGGGGGCGTCTGTCGTGTTGGGCGCGCGACGTGAAGACGCTCTTGTCGAAGTCGTGAACACGATCATCGAAGCGGGCGGGAATGCCGTGTCCGAGGCTACCGATGTCCGACGCCGGGTTGATCTCGAAGCTCTTGTTAGGCTGGCAGTCGAGCACTTTGGAAGGCTCGATGTCATTGTCAATTGCGCGGGGATCGGTCCGATCTCCCGCTTCGACGCGTTGGACGTGGACGGCTGGGATGCCATGATCGATGTAAATCTGCGCGGCACCCTTTACGGCATCGCCGCCGCCCTTCCAGTGTTCGCGAAACAGAACAGCGGCCATGTGATCAACGTCGTCTCGACGGCGGGCATCCAGATCGTCCCTACGATGGGTGTCTATGCCGCCACCAAGAACGCGGTGCGTACAGCTACCGAAGTGCTCAGGCAAGAAGCTGGTCCCAACCTTCGCGTGACGGAGGTGTCACCAGGAATGATCGCGACGAACTTCGGCGACGGCATCACCGATCAACCTACGAAGAGGATGATCGAGGAACGTCTCGGGCACATAGCGATCCCCCCGGACGCTATCGCTCGCGGTATAATCTATGCAATCGAGCAACCGCCGGAAGTCGATGTGGGAAGCATCGTCATCCGACCGACTGCGCAGGGATGAGCTGCCGATTCTTTCCGGAGTTGTCATTCGCGACCAGTTCCGGAAACTGCGTGAGTTGGTCGGAAGCAGCCCCAGTGATTGGCTCTCCTGAATGACGGCTTTCCACATTCCTCCGCCTTTTTGCCGGACAGGCAGAAGACGGCCAGAGTTGGCGTTTTCGGCCGCTGGCGGGACAACGCTTCCGATGGCCAGAATGGAGTGGACGCCCCCCCGGCGGCATCGCGCGGCTTGTAGCCCGTCTATGGCATCGCAATACCCGAGGGATATAATGGCTGGGGCTCATCGCCCGGGCGCTGGAGGACGCGCCGTTCGGCGCGTTGCGCGTCGTGCTGGGCAATCCCGCAGCGGTCGATGCCTTCCGGCGCGGTGTCCGGCCACGAGCAGTTGCTTCGCAGCCACCTAATTGCATGCGCCTAAGACGACCGAAGTCGATCCCGCACGGCTTCAGCCTGCGCCATGATATTCTGCACCAGCTCGGCGCAGGTCGGAATGTCGTGGATCAGCGCCTGGCTCTGACCGCTCGTCCAAATGCCGCCGTCGACGTCGCCGTCGCGCAGCACATTCTCGCGTCCCCGTACGCCCGCCATCAGGTGGCGGACATCGTCGAAGGTCTTGGTCGGATCGCGCTGGATCTCGGCGACCTCGAGCGAAACGGCATTTTTTGCGACGCGCGCGGTGTTGCGCAGGGTGCGGCCGACGAGCACTGTGTCGAGTTCGCTCGCGTCAACGATGCGCTGCTTCACATTGTTATGGATCTGGGCTTCGACCGTTGCGCAGAAGCGCGTGCCCATATTCACCGCATCGGCACCAAGCGCGAGCGCGGCGATCAGGCTGCGGCCGTCGGCCATCCCGCCCGAAGCGATGATCGGGGTGTCGGGCAACGCATCGACCGTCGCAGGGAGCAGCACAACCAACCCCACATCGTCCTCGCCGGGGTGGCCCGCACATTCGAAGCCGTCGATGCTGATCATGTCGACACCCTTCTTCACGGCCGAAACCGAATGGCGCACTGATGTGCATTTGTGGATCACCGTGACATCGGCGTCCTTGAAGCGCGGAAGATGGTCGGTCGGCGCGCGGCCCGCGGTCTCGACGATCTTAATCCCGCTGGCAATGATCGCCTCGCGGTAATCGTCATAGGGGATGGGGTTGATCGACGGCAGCAGGGTGAGGTTCACCCCAAAGGGCTTGTCGGTCAGCCTGCGCGTCGCCTCTATCTCGTCGAACAACGCTTGGCCGGACGGATACATATGCGCAGTGATGAAGCCCAGAGCGCCGGAATTGGCGACCGCGGCGACCAGCGGGCCATAGCCCACGCCGGTCATGCCGCCCATGATGATCGGGGTGTCGATGCCGAATTTCTCGGTAATGCGCGTCTTGATACCCATGTCGGCCGTCCTCCAATATGTCGTTCAGCTTCGCTTGGCGGACTCCGCGCCCAATAGCGAGAGCAAGTATGCGCCGCCGATGCGCTGGCCGCGCGGCGGCAGCATGCCGAATTGGCGCATCATGTCGGTAATCTCGTATTGCGCCATATAATCGGACAGCAGCCCGTCGCGGAATCCCAGGAAAATGTCGCAGCCATAGGTGGTGGCCCTTGTATCCTTGCCCGAAGCTGGCGGTGCGCTCGACGTCTGCTCGAACAGATAAAGTGCGCGCCCGGAATCGATTGCAACGAAAAGCTGGACTTCGCGGAATTGCACGTCGGGCATGACGGCCCAGATCTTGTCGACATAGGCGCGCATCGCATCTTGGCCGCGGATGACATCGGGCCAGAATATCGTGTCGTTCCATCGGATGTCCGGGTGGATAAGAGCCATCACTTCGTCGGTGTCGTGCGAATTCCATGCCGCTTCCCAGCGGCTACCGAAATCGCGGACGAAGTCTTGGGTGACCGCATCGGCCATAGGCAATCCGACATAGGTTTCGCGGTTCGCACCTGCGGTATCGCTTGCATGCATAATATCTTCTCCGTTACGGTCAGGCGGTGATCGGCGCCGACCGCGGCTGCTTAAACAAAGCGGTAGCCCTGGCGATCTTGCCGGGCGATCCGACGACCGACCCGGTCACGAACATCAGGCTGCGCGTCGTATGCTCCAGGATGACGCGGCTCTCGATCCAGTCGCCCATGGGGGCGCCTTGCAGGAAATCGACGCTGAGATTAATTGTGGGTCCGCCCCAGTCGTGGCCGCAAATCTCGATCGCGCAAACGCCGAGCGCGATATCGAGAAAGGTCGAGAGCAGCCCGCCGTGACAGAAACCCAAGCGGTTGCACTGATGCGGCTGCACCTCGAGCCCGAAGCGGACCGGTTCGGCTCTGTCGCCCGTATGGAGCATCTGCATCCCGCCGACATGCGCGCAAAATGGATCATCGAAATTGAGCGGACGCCATTCGCCTTGCGTGCGGTCCATCGTCACGCGGCTAGACCCATCAGGCGCGCAGCGACCGGATCGGCCTGCACCTGGGCTCCCATCCGGTCGCGTAGGGCCAGCATCGCAGCGGGCGGCCTCGCGAAAATTTCGATGCGCGCAATTAGCCCCTCGCGGTCGAGGCTGACGATGTCGACCCCCGAAAAATGTCTGCCTTCGATTTCTCCCTCGAAGCGCAGCGCATAGCGGTCGCCGTTGCACCAGCTATCAGTGTAAACAAGCCCGCCGAACTCCCGCGATGCAAAGTTGAGCAAGCGGCCAACCAGCTCCTTGCCGGTCCACGACTTGCCATAAGTGGGTGGACGAAGTTCGACGTCGTAGCGCAGCCAGATGTCGACGTCGGGCGCGAGCCGCTCGAACAAGGCCTGAAAAGCCGCAATCGACGGGGGTAGGCTCCAGAGCATCAGCCGGCCCCGACCAGCTTGCGAGCCCTGTCGGCGAAGATCATCACGTCCGCGTCGGGTCGAGCTGCGTAAAGCCGATCGACATCGGCGGATCGTCGTTCGCGTACGACACGCTGCGCCACATTCCCTTTCACGGTCACTTCGCCGGTTTCGAACGACGGCGGCTCGTTGAGGATCAGGGCCGCGCCGATCCGGCGCGCGGCGCCGCTCTGTGACGCGTTGAAGGTGGCGATCGCTGACGCGATCGCAGCACGCGTTTCGGTGTCATTCTCGCCCGCCCGGAGCCACAGCAGCGCCGACGGATAGGGGCGGTTGAGGCCGCAGATTACGGCCTCCGAAACATGCGGGCCGCAAGCCGCCAGCAGGGCCACCCGGAGCGCCTCGACCGTGACATAGGTGCCCGAGTCAAGCTTGAAATCTTCCGATAGCCGGCCCGCGAAGACCAGCCCGGCCCGCGGCTCGTCGGGGTCGGCGAAGCGGACGGCGTCGCCGGTATGGAAATAGCCCTCCTCGTCGAATAGCGATGCGGAGGCTTCGGGCGCGCCGATATAGCCGCTTTGCGGCATCATTGTCGGTCCCTTGACGCGCATCTCGTACCGCCCGTCGAACGGAACGAGCTTGAGGTCCGTGGCGGGAAGGGGAAGCCCGATCACGTCGGTCCCGCCTTCGGTCCAGTATTTGAGCGTCCCGAACAGATACTCGGTCGCGCCGTAGAAGGAGAAGATCGGTACCGCCTTCCCGCGCGCGGCGATCGACAGCGCAGTTAGCCGGTCACGGACATCTTCGGCGAGCACGGCCCCTCCGAAACCCAGGAATTTGAGGCGCGAGAAGAAGTGGCGGCTGAGGTCGGTATCTGCCTCGAGCGCTTGACACAGCATCGTGTAGCCCAGCGGCACGGTGATGAAATAGGATGGCGCGACGTCGCGCAGATTCGCCAGCGTCCTGGCGAACAGCTCGGGGGTCGGCTTGCCATCGTCGATCCATATCGTGCCGCCGGCGGCGATCGTGTTGTTGAAGTTGAAGTTGCCCGCCATGATGTGGCTGAACGGCATTGCTTCGAGGATCTGTGGCGAATCGTCGCCGAAGTCGAGCAGGCCGAGCGCTCGATTCTGCGCGATCGTGATGTTGAGATTGGCGTGCGGCTGCGGCGTCGCCTTGGGGGATCCGGTCGAACCGGACGTATAGATGATGCGCGCGATCTGGTCGGGCCGAATCGCGTCCATGCGCTCGGCCACATCGGGGCTTGGCGGTGTCGCGACGGCTTCGGCCCAGGGTGTGATGGCGAGCCCCTCGACCGTACCCGACGCTGCGACAATCGTCACCCCGAGCGGCGCGAGCGCGCGCAGCGCAGCGGCGTAACGTACCGCGTCGTCTACGATGACGACCTTCGCGCCGACCACCGAGACGCATTGGCGGAGCTGGGCATGGTCCTTCGACATCAGCGAATAGGCGACGCTGACGGGCGCAATCGCTGCGCCGCTCCGCTGGACGCCGATGGCGGCAATGCCATGTTCGATCGAAGGCTCGGACAGAAAGGATATAATGTCGCCGACACCGATCCCCCGATCAATCAGCCATTGGGCGAGGCCATCGGCGGCACGGCGCGCGTCGCCGTAGGATATGCTGCGCCATGCGCCGTTCGCGCCGCGCTGGCGCATGAAGATCGCATCTGGCGTGCGTACGGCCTGTTCGTCGAAGACATGCGCGAGTGACTTGGGGACCGGGCCGAGCGGCAGGCCCGAGCGCAGGATGATGCTGCCATCGTCGCGGCGGTCGAGCGTCACGCTCGGGGCAGGGGGACTCGCAAACTCCATTCAGGCCATCCTGTACATCGTCCGCGGGTCGCCAAGTGCGGCGCCCAGCGAATCGGCGGTCGTCTCCGGCAGATCGAATTCGGGACCGAACGGTGCCGCCGCCACCCGATCGCCCGCTGCTCGCTGCCAACGCACCTGCGCGCCCCAGCCGCCGCCACATTCGACGATTTCGCCGGTGCGCGTCGACAGGGGATCGAGCAGTGCGATCAGAAAGGGCGAAATCTGTTCGGGACGCAAGCCATGCTTCATGCGGTCGGAAAAGACGCCGTCAGTCATTTCGGTCAGAGCCATTGGCGCGATGGCGTTGGCGCGAATTCCGACCCGTTCGCCTTCGATTGCCAGCGTCTTCATCAGGCCGATGATACCGGCTTTGGCTGCCGAATAATTCGCCTGCCCGAAGGCGCCGTGCATGCCCGCGCCCGAGGTGGTGAATATGATCGAACCCCGTCCCCGGGCCGTCATCGGCTCCCACACCGCCTTGGCGCAGGCGAAGCTGCCGCCGAGATGGACGTCGATCACCTCCGACCATTCTTCTGCCGTCATCTTTGCGAAGCTGCGGTCGCGGACCACGCCCGCGTTGACCACCAGCCCGTCGATTGCGCCATATTCGGCGAGCGCCGCTTCGACGAAAGGGGCAGGATCGCGGATGTCGCATCGCACCGCTATGGCGCTTCCGCGATTTCGCCGGATGGCGGACGCGACAGCATCAACTTCGTTGCCGCGCCCTGTGAGGACAAGGCGGGCGCCGGCGCGCGCGAGGTCGGCGGCATATTGCCGGCCGAGCCCGCGGCTCGCGCCGACGACCACGATGGCCGATCCTTCTAAAGCGGCGGAGGGGAGGGGAGGAGAGCCGGTCATCGTTCGCCCGTCAGCGTGTTCCCGACCCGACCTTGGCGCGCGCGGCCAGCATGCGGTCCGAAATCGCCGGGTTCCAGTGGACATCGCGATACTGGACATGTCCGTATACATAAGCTCCCATCGGATCCATCGCCCAGCTGCGACGCAGCATTTCGGTGGTGCGCACGACGGTCGGCACGGTCGTCGAGGCGATCTCGCCGGCCATCGCCTGTGCCGTGTCGAGCAATTTTCCTTCGGGCGCGATCTCGTCGATCAGGCCGATGCGCAGCGCTTCCTGCGCGTCGATGCGGCGCCCCGTCAGCACGAGCAGTTTCGCCTGGCTCTGACCGACGATGCGCTGCAGCGGATCGACGAAGGGGGTCAGGCCGAAGCGGATCTGCGGAAAGCCGAATTTGGCGTTGGGGCTGGAAATGCGGATGTCGCAGAAAACCGCGATGTCGCAACCGCCGCCGAAGGTCGGTCCCGCGACCGCCGCGATCGTCGGCTTGGGGTATTCGAGCAGTTCGAGATAGCCATAATAAGTGGCGTCATACCAGCGCAGCCGCTCTTCCTCGCTCTTCCAGTTCATCGTATCGAGATCGAGTCCGGCGGAGAAATATTCCTCGGTTCCCGTGATGACGACCGCCGCGACGCTGTCGTCACGCCGCCATTGTTGAAGCGTTTCGACAAGATCCTCGAACAATTCGGTGCTGAGCGCATTCTTCTTGTCGGGGCGGTCGAGGAAGATGGTGGCGACCCCGCCTTTCACCTCGCTGCGCATCGTACCGTGCTTTGCCATATTCTTCACTCCTGGATTTCGGGATTTCGGATCAGAGATTTCGGGCGATGAGCAGTTTCATCACTTCGCTCGCGCCGCCGTAGATGCGGTGGATGCGGCTATCGCGGAACATGCGCGCGATCGGATATTCGAGCATATAGCCATAGCCGCCGAAGAGCTGGAGGCAGCCGTCCACGATCTTCGTCAGCTCCTCTGACGCCCAATATTTGGCCATCGAGGCGAGTTCGGCGGTGAGTTCGCCGCGCACGTGCAGGTCGGTGCAATGATCTACGAAGACCCGGCAAACGACCGCCTGCGTCTTATATTCGGCGAGCTTGAACTGGGTGTTCTGGAAATCGGCGAGCGTCTGGCCGAACATCGGTCGTTCGCGTGTGTAGCGGATCGTCTCGTCGAGCGCGCGCTCGATCATAGCCATTGCCTGCCAAGCGATAATCAGCCGCTCCTGCGGCAGCTTTTCCATGAGCTGCGGCAGCCCGCGCCCCTCGGCGCCGCCGAGCAGGGCGTCGTCGGGCACGAACAGATCGTCGAAGAAGAGTTCGGACGTATCCTGCCCCTCCTGACCTACCTTGTCTAGGTTGCGTCCGCGCCGGAACCCCTCAGGCTCACTGCGCACATCGACAATGAACAGCGAGATCGACCGGCTGCCGCCCGCAGGGTCGGTCTTGGCCGCAACAAGGATGACGTCGGCGATCTGACCGTTCGAGATGAAGGTCTTCTGACCGCTTAACCGCCAGCCCCCATCGCATTTGCGCGCGGTCATCTTCATGCCCTGCAGGTCCGACCCTGCCGCCGGTTCGGTCATCGCGATCGCGGTCAGGCATTCGCCCGAACAGAATTTGGGTAGCCAGCGGTGCTTCTGAGCTTCGGTCCCGAAGCTCGAAAAATAGGGGAGGATCACCGCATTGTGCAGGCTGATTGTCAGCGCGTCGGCGCCGCGATGTCCTATCGCCTTGGTGATGATCGCCTCGAACCGGAAATCGGCACCCGCGCCGCCATAGGCTTCGTCGACCGAAATGCCGAGCAGGCCGGCCTCGGCTGCGGCGGTCCATGTTGCGCGGTCGACGCATTTGCCGGCGCGCCAGCGGTCGATCGCCTCGGGCGCGGTGTGCGCCGCGAGAAAACCGTCGACCGAGCGCGCGAACTGCTCGCACTCCTCGGATGCAAAAATGTCGGAGGCGATGACGTCGAGGGTCATGGCTTTCCGGCGCGTTCGATAGCGACGCTGTTACCGGCCTTGAGCCGGTCGAAGCCGCGCGCGATGCGCTCGCGGAAAATGCCGCGCTGGAGCAGGTCATGGGTTACGGTCAGCTCATATTGCAGCGCGCCGAGATGATCCATGTTCGACGCGCGCAGCGCGACCCCCTTGAAGATCTTTGCCAGTTCGGGGCCCATCTCGGCGATTTGCTTGGCGAGCGTCAGCGACCGCGACCGAAGTTCACCAACCGGCGTGACTTCGCTGACGAGGCCGATCCGCAGCGCTTCGTGCGCGTCGATCGGGTCGCCGGTGTAATAGAGGCGGCGGGCATGCTGTTTGCCGACGCGCGCCATAATGCCGTGATAAAAGCCGTTCATCGCATATTTGACCTGCGTCGATCCGAAGAGGGCATTTTCGGACGCAACGGTGATGTCGCACATATTGGCGACGTCCATACCGTAGCCGGGCGCGACGCCGGCGACGGCCGCGACCGACGGTTTGCCGAAGTCGTAAATCGCTTTCATCAGCGCGAGCGCGAGATCGTTGAAACGGCGGCGATCGTCGTCGCTCGCCGTGTTCAGGATGTCGACGCGCCAGCCGGCACAGAAATATTCCTCATTGCCGATAAACAGCACGCACGACACCGCGTCATCCTCTTCCCAAGCGCGCAGCGCGGCGATGATGTCCTCGTGCAACTCCCAGCCGAGCGCGTTGCGTACCTCGGGATGATTGAGTTGGAGGATGCCGACGCCGTCCTGGACGCTGGTATTCAGATAACGGAAGTCGGCCATCGATTATCCCTTTTATTACCTACTAGTCGGTAACATTGTCATAAGCGCGTCGAAACGGGCTGTCAACTCGCGGTTTGAATGGCCGCGAGGTGCACGGGAATGCAGATTTTTGGATCAGCTCAGGGCTTGCCGATGCCGTCGAGAATCATGGCGACGAACTGGTTGGAGACCGTGCGGGGCTCGATCAGCAGCGCCGCAGATTGCCAGTGCGTCATCCAGTTGACCATGCCGAAGATGCCGAACGAAATGATGCGCGCGTCGTCGAAGGCTAGCGATCCGTCCTTGCGTCCGACTTCGAGCCGATCGAGCAGGTCGCGGTTCAGCATCCGCTTGTAGTTGCGCGATTTGGCCTTGCCGGCGTCGCTCATCACGCGTTCGTCGGCGACGATCATCGACAGGACATTATCCTGCAACAGATCGACATAGCATTCGATGAAGATGCGGACGCGTTCGCGGCCGGGGAGGCGGATATCGTCTCGATCGGCTATTTTCTGCTGAAACAGAATATAGCCGCGTGCGATGCATTCGAGCAGGATCTCCTCCTTGCTCGCGAAATGATAATAAAGGCTCGGCTTGGTGATCGACAGACCCGCGGCGATATCGTCGAGGCTCGTGCGATCATAGCCCCGCTCGCGGAACATGGTGGAGGCGACCCCCATGATCACTTCCTTGTTGACGCTGCCGCGCTTGCGCCCCGGCCTCGCGGTCGCAGTCGAACCCGGTCGTTTCTGGGTGGGCGTCGACGCCGCCCCTGTCTTCTTGGATGCTTCCGCCATTGCTTTCCCATTTGCCGGACGCCCGCTCGCTGCGGCTATCCTGCCTGCCCCTGCGCGTGAGGCATAGGTCGTTCACGACCCGCTGGTCAATAGGTGTCGCCTTCATTGCCGATTTGACAATGATTGCAATCAATATTACCGACCGGACGGTAACAAAGATCTGAACGCTCTTTCCTGATCGGAACCTAGCGTTACAGATGGTCATCGGGAGGGAAATTATGGCGCTTTCAAAGATGCATAGTTCGTCGTCGGTCGGGGCCCTGCTGCTCGCGTTGCTCGCGAATCAGGCAGCGGCGCAAGAGGCTGCGCCTGCTGGCGATGAGGAAGCGGTCGGTACCAACGAAATCATCGTGACCGCGCAAAAGCGCAGCGAGAACATCAACAGTGTGCCGCTGTCGATCACGGCGGTGTCGGGCGACGATCTGCAGGCGCAGGGCGTAACCGACGTCGCGGGACTGGTGAAAGTGACCCCGGGCTTCAACGCGATCAACAGCGGCTTTGGCACACCGGTCTATTTTCTGCGCGGGATCGGCTTCTTCGACAGCAGCCTTGCCGCAAAGCCGACGGTCACGGTCTATACAGACGAAGTGCCCATTCCCTATTCGGTGATGACGGCGGGCGCCTCCTTCGATCTCGAGCGGGTCGAAGTGCTCAAGGGGCCGCAGGGCACCCTTTTCGGATCGAACGCAACCGGCGGCGCGATCAACTATATTTCGGCCAAGCCAACCTGGACGCCGGAGGCGGGGCTGGCGCTGTCCTATGGACGCTTCAATAGGTTCAGCGTCGAAGGCTATGCGAGCGGACCGCTGTCTGACACGCTGGCAGCCCGAATTTCGTTGCGCCATGAAGGTGGCGGTGACTGGCAGAAAAGCTACACGCGCGATGCCAGCCTCGGCCAGCGTGCGTTCACGCAGGGGCGCGTCCAGCTTGCTTTCCGGCCCGTCGACACGGTGCGTCTCAACCTGATGGTCAACGCCTACCAGGATCATGGCGATACGCAGGCGCCGCAGTTTACTGCGCCCTTCCAGCAATCCGCCGGCTTCTTCGATCCGCGCCTGCCGACCTATCCGGTCGCTCCCGAGGACAATCGCGCGGCTGATTGGGGCACCAGCTTCCCGCTGAAGAAGGACAATTGGCAGGTGCAGGCCGCGCTGCGCGGCGAGATCGACGTCAGCGACGACATCACGCTCACCTCGATCTCGGCCTATACGCGCTTCAAGGAAGCCTATGGTCAGGAATCGGACGGCACCACGTTGCGGCTTACCGACGTCTTCCTCGAAGGCGACATCAAGTCCTTCAGTCAGGAATTGCGGCTTGCCGGTTCGTTGATGGGTGACGGTTCATGGATCGTCGGCGGCAATTATGAATGGGGCAAGACGCACGAGCTGCTCACCCAGCGGCTCAACGACCAATCGTCGGCGCATGTGTTCGATCGCTTCGGCTTCCCGTCGATCGAGCTGGTGCCGCAGCTCGGCGACACAAAATATCGCAGCATCGCGGCCTTCGCCGATGTGAGCGTGCCGATCGCCGACACGCTGACCCTGATCGGCGGCGTGCGCTACACCGATACCAAGGTCGATTTTTCGGGCTGCACGCTCAATGCCGGCAACGGCACCTATGCGCGCGGCTTCGAGCTGATCTTCGGCCTTCCGTCGGGAACGATCCCGCTCGGCGGCTGCGTGACGTTCGACGACGCGGGGCGTCCGGGCAAATTTGCGGGCAGCCTGCCGGAAGACAATCTGTCCTGGCGCGGCGTGTTGCAATGGAAGCCCGCAGAGGGCCAGCTCTTCTATGCCAGCGTCAGCCGCGGCTACAAGAGCGGCTCCTTCGCTACGCTCGCGGGCAATCGCTTCTCGCAATACAAGCCGGTGCGGCAGGAGCAGGTAACGGCCTACGAGCTTGGGTTCAAATCGGCGCTGCTCGACCGCCGCGTGCAGATCAACGGCGCCCTCTTCTACTATGATTATCTCGACAAGCAGTTGAAGGGCCGCACGATCGTGCCGGTGTTCGGCCCGCTCGAGGCGCTGGTCAACGTACCAAAGTCGCGGATCAAGGGGGCGGAATTGCAGCTCGTCGTCTCACCGGTGGAGGGCCTGCGTGCCAATCTGGGCGCGACCTATATCGACAGCAAGGTCACGCGATCCTTCTCCAACTACACCGCATTCGGCGCGGTCACCGACTTCAACGGCTTCCGCTTCCCCTACACGCCAAAGTGGCAGGTCAACGCCGACTTGGAATATCGCTGGGATGTAGGCCGATCGAAGGAAGCGTTCATCGGCGCCAACTATACCTACCGCAGCTCGACCTATGGCGATTTCAAACCCGACGTTCGGCTGTTCATCGACGACTATGGCTTGCTCGACCTGCGCGCCGGAATCGGTGACGCCGACGGCGCGTGGACGGCAAGTCTCTATGCGCAGAATGTCACAAACGAATATTACTGGAATACCGCGGCGCGGCGCGGCGATGCCGTGATCCGCTTTACCGGAATGCCTGTCACCTACGGCGTTAACGTCGGCTTCAAGTTCCGGTAGTCGTCGAACGACCGCTTTCCTGATCCGATGCCCGAGAAGCGGCTTTTCCGCTTCCGGGCGGGACCATTCCAGCCAAGTCTGACCGTTTCCGAATTTCTGCCTCTGAAAGCGGGCGGGCAGCTATGGCCGGCCACCTGAGCATGTAAGTGACAGTTGCCGGAGCCGGCCTGGTCCCGGACCGGATGGAAACGGACCGGCAATGGTTCGCGGCCGCGTGCGGTAAAGCTAGGCGACGACCCCTCCGCCGGGCGGAGGGGCCGCTCCCGCGACTAGGCCGACGCACCGCCATCGATGTTCAGCGTTGTTCCGGTGATGTAGGTCGCATCTGGGCCGGCCAGAAACGACACCGCGCCGGCGATCTCCTCGACCCGGCCGTAGCGACCGAGCGGAATGGAACCGATCATCTGCTTCGCGAACTCGCCGTCAGCGGGGTTCATATCGGTGTCGATGGGGCCCGGCTGCACGGTGTTGACGAGGATATTGCGCGAGGCGAGATCCTTTGCCCAGCCGCGCGCCAGCGCCGCCACTGCCGCTTTGGTCGCGCTGTAGATCGCGGTCGCGGGGAACGCCATCTCGCCCGAGATGCTGCCGATGAGGATGATCCGCCCCCCGTCGCGCAGGTGCGGCAGCGCCGCGCGCGTGCCGACGTGCAGGCCCTTCACATTGACCCCGAATTGACGGTCATAGCTCTCGTCAGTGTCATCGGCGATGGTAGAGAATTCGGCGACGCCGGCATTGTGGACAAGGATATCGATACCGCCTAGCGCGGCCGCTGCTTGTTCGACGCCCGCCCGCTGCGGCCCGGGCTGGGAGGCATCGGCCTGAACGGCAAAGGCGGTGCCGCCCGCGCGCTCGATCGCCGCTACTGTCTCGTCGGCCGCCGCCTTGTTTCCCGAATAGGTGATCGCGACCGCCGCGCCATCGGCCGCGAGGCGCCTGGCGATCGCCGAACCGATACCGCGCGATCCGCCGGTGACGAGCGCTTTTTTGCCCAGAAGTGACATGTGAATTCTCCAATTTTGCCCGCGATCACGGCGTCGTGCGCTGCCGGCAAGGCACAAGATGGATCGCCAATTCTATAGTTCAATATTCCCGAACTATTAAAATTGCGTCGCGGGCCTATATTGCATCTATGCCCCGCTTCACCCATCCCAGGCTGGAAGACGTGCCGCTCGAGCTGGCGCTCCATGCGCTCGCCGATCCCAACCGTCTGGCCATGGTCGCGCGCCTGGCCGGCACCGAGCAGCTGAGCTGCACCAACGCAGCGCCGTGCGACTCGATTCCCAAGAGCACGCTGTCAAACCACCTCAAGTTGCTGCGGGCCGCAGGACTGATTGAGACGACGCAGGTCGGCCGCGAGATGATCAACAGGCTGCGCCGCAAAGAATTCGAGCAACGCTTTCCCGGCCTTTTGGATGCAATCCTCGCCAACCGCCCCGCCTAGCGCAAAGCAAGGCGCCGGTGATCGTCGTCGGGCGCTGTCGGACCGCTCGCTCGGGGTTGCCAGTCTCACTTGTACGTTCGCTTCATGCGCGAGACGGAAGCGACCATTCAGCGGCTGGCCAGCATCGAAATTCTCCCGTAAAGCTTGGCATGCTGATTTATGGTGAACCCTTGGTCGACAGAGCCGCTCTCGGCGCGAGGCCGGCATCTGGATTTCGCACGATCCAGCCGTGACCGTTGCGAAAGTCGAGCGGGATGAGCGAGTCGTGAAAAAAAAAGCATTCCGAGATCACCGTCCATAATCATGTCCGCGGTGAACAGATGGTCGACTGGATGTCAACGCCTTGTGGTAACTTGGAAATCTCCCGACTGCGGCCCTTCTGCATCCGCCTGCAAGCCGAACATGGCCGCATTATGCTCTGCGACCAGCACCGTGCCCCCATTTCCTGAATTAAGCTCCATCCATATCGGCCCGCGTGGGCTGGTTACGTCGGCCCTGACAGCAAGAGCCGTGCCCTACTTTCTTCTCCTGGATTGCTGTCGACTATTATTCGCCCATGTTGCGTCGGAGATGCCGCGCTCGACGCCCAAGAGATTCACGACGCTCGTCTCACTCGTTTCGCCGAGCGCTCTTTGCCGGACGAACGCCGCGAGATCCGCGCCCGGGACGGTGGTGCGTTTGCACGCGCCGTTGACGAAACTGCCATATTGCCGGAGCGCACCGAACGCGAGTGAGTGCGTCCTTCGCGGAGCTGCCGGTGCCTAGTCGGTATCAAGGCCCGCTGCACCTGCGCGGCTATCTTTCGCGCGCTGCTTGTCCTGCGATACGGGGGGTGTTATGCAGGACAAATGGCGAGTTCACACTATGGATACGTCATTTAAACAGTTGAAAATAGGACAGTTATCCTGCGATTGACAAAACCCAAAAATTGCAGGATAATTTTGCGATGGCGGTTAGATTCTTCTCCGACGAGCAAGCGCGCGCGCTCGTCAATTTGCGTCAGAAGTACGAGGTGTGGATCGAAGCCGAACGCGGGCTCGCGAAGCTCCCCTATAATCTTGCGCGCAAGGAGGTGGCAGGGCGCGCCTATCTGTACGAGCTGCTCGACCGCCGGGGCAATGCGAAGAGCCTCGGTCCCTGGTCCGACGAGCAGGCCGCGCGGCTCGACGCCTATAGATATGAGAAGGAGACGCTGAAGGCGCGCAGCGCGACAAGCCGGACTGCGCTTGGCGAGAGCGCCGCGATCGCCCGCGCGGTGCGGGTGCCAATGATCGCCAACGAGGCCGGGCCGATTTTGCGCGAGGCCGACCGGCGCGGTCTTCTCGGCGGCGCCCTGCTCGTCGTCGGCACCAATGCGGTCGCCGCCTATGCGCTCGAGGTCGGTGGCTTCATTCCCGAACTTCCGGACGAGACCGCCGATTTCGATCTTGCGTGGGCCGAGACCGATCCACAGCACAATGCGCAGGTCGTCTGGGACCTGTTGAAAGCGGTCGACCCGACCTTCACGGTCAATACCGAGCGCAGCTTTCAGGCGCGCAACGCCAAAGCCTATGAGGTGGAAATATTGGCAGCGCCCTCGCGAGCGAGAACCATGGCGCGGATCGACAGGCCGCAACCCATACCACTTCCCGAACAGGAATGGCTGCTTGAGGGACGACCCGTCGACCAGGTTCTTATCTGCCGCGACGGTAGACCCGCGCGCATTGTCGCTCCCGATCCGCGCTGGTTCGCGCTTCAGAAGCTGTGGATGTCGAGACAGGCGAAGCGCAACCCGCTGAAGCGCGGCAAGGACCGCAAACAGGGGTTGCTCCTTCTCGATGCCATCGCCGAGGCCATGCCGCATTATCCCCTCGATGACCGGTTCGAGGCTGGCCTGCCCGCAGAGCTCGCGCCCCATTATTGCGAATGGGCCGATCAACGTTCGAAGGGCGAGGCGCCGCGATGGTAGGATTGTGGCGGGCATATTCGGTCCGCGTGATCGAAACGCTTGCTTCCAGTGCGGCGTTGATGAGAAAGTGACCATGGCCGAAGCATTGAGCAGAACGATGCGCCTCGCGCATCGCGTCAGGAACCGGCGCTGGTTTGGCGACGACCTTTTCCAGCGGCGGAACGCGCCAATTGCGTTCGATGAGTTCGGCTCGCGGCATATAGGCGCGCAGCGCGAGGCGCATCGTTCCGCCAGGGGCGGGCAGCCAGTTGGCAGCCAGTGCGCCTTCGGGTCGATCGCGTTGGATCAAGATGACGATACTGCCGTCGGCTTCGCGTACCAGCCCTGGTGTCCGGTCCCCGATCGAATAGCGAGCGAGGGGATTTTCGACGAGATAATAGCGCCCGTCCGCCTGTGCATCATACATGGTCAGCGACCAGAAGGCGTCGGCCGGAACGCCGCCGGGCGGCAAGCGCCAGCGGTAGTTGTTGGCGCCGTTCAGCCGCTCGCCGCTGGCATCGAAGTTCGCATGGAAATACATCGCCTCCTGCTCGCCCAGCGCGGCGATGCCTCCGAGCGCGATCATCGCGCGCAGATGGTCGTTGGTGCCGAAATCGCCGACGCCCCGCGGCTGATAGCTCCAGCCGTTGACGACCAGGTCGCGGAACAGAAAGCCCTGCCGCAGGTCAGCGATACCCGATGGCAGATAGGCCGCCCAAGCGGCGAGGAGGGCGGGCGAGGGCGGCGGCGCTTCGGCGCCGATGCCGAGCGCCGCGAAGCGTTCGGCGCGCACCAGCTGTCCCGCGCCGCCTTTCGACCGTTTGAGCATTTCATTGACCACCGCGAGGAAATTGGCGGCATCGCTCGCTTCGCGTTCCGCGCGTACGTTGAAGCCCCGCGCCGGCGGCCGGTCGGCGGCAACAGTCGCGCTGATCTGTTGCTGCAACGCTTCCGCGGCAGGAAGGTCGTCCGGTCCATCGACGAGAATGCGCGCGAGCATCCAGGCATCGTTGGTGGTCGATTGCACAAGCCGAACGCCATCGGGCACCTTGCCATTCCAATCGGGGCTGACGACCCAGACCCGCCCGCCTTCGCCGCCCGTCGTACGCGTTTCCAGATAGGCGAAATTGTCGGTGAACGCGTCCATGAACGCGACCGAGAAATAGCGATCGCGCATCGTCGGGATCGACACGTCGACCGGCCCACCCGAAAGCTCAAGAAACAGGGAGGAATAAATGGTGTCGTTGTTGGGGGCGGTGACGTTGCGCGAGCGATAATCGGAGAGCTGCGAGCGCTGCTTGATGCGGTTGAGCGTTCCCGGGCCGCCGACGGATTCGGTTAGCGTCTGTTCCATCCGCGCAAATTCGAACAAGGGAAAGGCATAGTTGAAGGCTGCTTGCATGGCGGCATCGCCGGTTCCGGGCTGCGTCATCGCGCGAACGGCAGGCGCGAAAGCCGCGGCGGCGACCGCCAGCGTCGCGGCAAGGCGCAGCAAATGCCGCCGCGCCATCGGCTGGCGATAGGTCTGGATCGTCATCTCTCTCTCCTCAAATCGCGGCGCTGCCGGCTCAGCCGGCTCTTCTTTCGTGCCGGTTCCAAGGGTTCGCGCAGCGTCCGGCGCAGGATCTTGCCCGCTGCATTGCGCGAAATGCTGTCGACTCATCCTGCCGCAGGAGATGAACGCTTCATCGATTTTACGCGCGGCGTGCCAAAATAGCTCGCACAAGCTCACTCAAACTCCGGGCTAAAGGCGGGTATTCTTTAAGAGGCTTACCTGAAAACGATTTCATCAATGCTTTGTGAATTCCCAGTTGGGCCTGCCGCCCCAGCCAGCCGGTGCTGTGCCTCAGCCAAGGGACGGAAAACCCCAGTTTTCTCACTAAGCTGATCAAGGCCGACCCTCGCAGTTGCATCTGAAATCGGGCAGTTCGTCGGCAGCCCGGCTTGTCCGGAAGTCGCCGCGGGGCAGTTCGAGAAACATAGAGGACAACGGCCGCATCGTTGCACGGATACGCTAGTGCAGAGGCTGTCCACGTCATCACGTAACGACCACCACCTGCCTTCCCAAAAAGCCTGATGAGGGCCGGAACATTCGGCCGCGACCCGCAGCAGGGCGGCGGTTATTGGGTGATCGATGCCGTGTCGACACGCGCCATGGCGGCGAGCGCCATCATCAGGGCGAGCGCCGCAAAGGCCATCGTATAGATTGGCTCGCCAGGAAAAAGCGCTTGCATGATCGACCCCATGACTGTGGCGACCAGAAGCTGCGGGATGACGACGAATATGTTGAAGAGACCCATGTAGATGCCGAGCTTTGCCTGTGGCAGGCTCGACGCAAGGATCGCATAGGGCATGGCAAGGACCGAGGCCCAGAAGATACCGATGAAAATTTCACTGAAGATCAGCTGCGTCGGATCTCGCAGCAAAAAGAAACTCGCAAAACCGATCGCGCCGCAGGCCAGCCCCACCATGTGCGTCCGCGCCTGTCCCAGATGGCGCGACAACCACGGCAGCAGCGTCAGAGCGGCAACGGCCGCGACACCGTTATAGATCGCGAACAGCTCGCCTACCCAGTTGCCCGCCGCCTGATAAACCGCACTGGCCGCGTCGGTCGTGCCGAAATGATATTGGGCGACGATCGGCGTGGTATTGATCCACATGATGAACAGCGCAGACCAGCTGAAGAACTGTACCGCCGCGAGCCGCTTCATGAGCGGCGGCATTCCTGCAAAGTCGCCGACGATGCTTGACAGCATGTTCTTTTCATAGCCGCGGCGCGCGAGCGCGATGGCAATCATGCTGGCCAGGCCATAACCGATCAACAGCGTGCCGAGCAGCAGCACCTCGCGCAGCAGCGCAAATTCGAGCTGGATCAGGATGACTGCCAGCCCGGCGGCAATCCAGCCAACGTTGCCGATGTGGCTGCGCGACGCCAGCGCGGGCCCGGTCGGAGCATCGTCTGCATTCGCGGGTTCGAACACAGCCATCTGCGCAGGGGTATATTCGCTGGTCGAAACGACGGTCCACAACACAGCGAGGAACAGGGCCAGTCCGCCAAACCAGAAAGCATAGCGAACCGTATCGGGAATCTGCCCCGGTGGCGCGACATTGGCGACGCCTGCCGCCTCCATCAGCGCCGGGAACAACGAGCCGACGACCG
This sequence comes from Sphingopyxis sp. P1IMeth2, assembly GCF_900185685.1. Taxonomy (NCBI): domain Bacteria; kingdom Pseudomonadati; phylum Pseudomonadota; class Alphaproteobacteria; order Sphingomonadales; family Sphingopyxidaceae; genus Sphingopyxis; species Sphingopyxis sp. P1IMeth2. The sequence continues at coordinate 67,525 of NZ_FYAT01000001.1, read as the reverse complement.
CACCGGCACCGATGAAGGCGGTCTGCACCGCATAACCGATGCTGTGCTGATCCTTGCGCAGCATATCGCCGACGAACGCCCGGAAGGGCTCCATCGAAATGTTGAGCGATGCGTCGAGAACCCACAGCATCATTGCCGCAAACCAGATGGACGGGCTTTCGGGCATGAGGAACAGCGCGATCGTCGCGAGCATGGCGCCGGCAAGGAAATAGGGGCGCCGCCGACCAAGGCGGCCGAGCCAGGTACGGTCGCTCATGTGGCCGATGATCGGCTGGACGAGCAACCCGGTCAGCGGTGCCGCGACCCACAGTCCGGGCAATTTCTCGATATCCTCGCCCAACGATTGGAAAATGCGACTCATGTTCGCATTTTGCAGCGCGAAACCAATCTGGATGCCGAAAAAGCCGAAACTGACGTTCCACATGCCGGCGAAACCCTGCCGCGGCTTTTCCATCATCTCTCTCCCATGGCCGCTGACGGCTGTTGTCGGCAAGACGTGTTGCAGCGGGTGGCGTGCGGGGCAAGCGCGCGGCAACCACGTATACGAATACGTTGACTAAACTGCTGTGCTTTGTCGCCTGATCAACCGGGCGGGCAACATGCGTTGCTCGACCGGTCGCCCGTCGATGCTGGCGAGAAGAGCATCGACAAGGAGCGTCCCTGCGCCCTTCATGTCCTGCATGACCGTCGTGAGCGTCGGTGAGGTCAGGCCAGCGGCGGGAATGTCGTCGAAGCCGATGATCGCGACATCCTGCGGGAGTTTCAGCCCTGCTTCGGAGAGTGCGCGCATTGCGCCGATCGCGATCAGGTCGCTTGCCGCGAAGATCGCGTCGAATCGCTTTCTGCCAGCGAGCAACGACTGCGCCGCGGCATAGCCCGATGCCTCCGAGGATATCGCGTCGCGTTGAAGCGCGGCATCTGGCACGATGTCGGCGGCACGAAGCGCACGGCACAGACCGGTGTAGCGGTCCTGGAATTCGGGCGCATGGTCCGACGCATCGCCGAGGAAGGCGATCGCCCGGCGGCCTATTTCCACCAAGTGTGCTCCCGCCTGTTCGCCCGCGCCGACATTGTCCGACCCGACCGTCAACCCGATCCCATCGCTCGACACCGAGCCCCAGCGAACGAAATTAGTGCCCATCTCGACCAGATGCTCGAGCTTGCTGAGATACAGCTGATAGTCGCCATAGCCGAGCAGGATGATCCCGTCCGACCGGTGGCTGTCCTGATAGGCGACGTGCCAGTCGTTGTGCATCTGCTGAAAACTGATGAGCAAGTCATATCCGCGCAGCGCACATTCGCGGGTGATGGATCCCAGCATCGACAGGAAGAAGGGGTTGATCATCGATTCGTCAGGCGTCGGATCTTCAAAGAAGAGCAGCGCGAGCGTGTGGGTGCGTTGCGAGCGCAGGCTCGACGCATTCTTGTCGACCATGTAATTCAGTTCGCGTGCGATGCGTTCGATATTGGCCCGGGTCGCAGCGCTGACCGATTTGCTGCCGCGCAGTGCGCGCGAGACCGTCGGCTGCGAGACGCCGGCAAGATAGGCGATGTCGAAACTCGTCGGCTTGACGGAGGGTGGTCGGCCCATGCTGTTCTCCCGGTCGCGGCGCCCTTATCGTTGGTCGCTCAGCGCGTACAAAGTAACCGGCGACCGCGGTCCTGCCAAGATTTTGCAAGTCCCATCGCGCTTCGAACAGCCGCTGTGGCATTTGGGCGACACGTCGGGAATGCGCATATTATGCGTATACGTATACCCTATGGCCCTCGCAGCCGATTGGCCTCAATTGCGAGGGCGAAAGATGGGATCATCCCACGCATCGGAGAGGATAGTCGCGGCTGGCAGCCGCTTCCCCTGATGCTGGGCGCGCGAACCCGTCGAAGCCAGGGGAGCATAGATGACAAACAACAAAAGCCTTCGCCGCGGCGGCAGTGCCCTCGCACTTGGCCTCGCCTCGATTGTCTTCGCGCCGGGCGTCGCCTTGGCACAGGATACCGGCGCTTCGTCTGCGGACGATTCGAGCGGCGAGGGCGAGATCGTGGTCACCGGCTTCAGCGCCAGCCTGCAAAGCGCCGTCAATGCCAAGAAGAACCGCGACCAGGTGGTCGAATCGATTTCGGCCGAGGATATCGGCAAGCTGCCCGACGCCTCGATCGCCGAATCGATCGCTCGTTTGCCGGGCCTGACATCGCAGCGCGTATCGGGGCGCTCGAACGCGATCTCGATCCGCGGTTTCGCTCCCGACTTCTCGACCACGCTGCTCAACGGCCGCGAACAGACCTCGACCGGCGACAACCGCGCGGTCGAATATGACCAGTATCCGAGCGAAGTCATCAATCAGGTGCTCGTCTACAAGACCCCGATGGCGTCGATCGTCGGGCAGGGGCTTTCGGGTACCGTCGACCTGCGCACGATCCGTCCGCTCGACTATGGCAAGCGCGTCATCTCGGTCGGCGGGCGCGGCAGCTGGGCCGAAATCGGCAAGCTGAACGCCGGGTCGAAGAAATATGGCTACCGCGTCAACGGGGTGTACGTCGACCAGTTCGCGAACGACACGCTGGGGATCGCATTGTCGGCGAGCTATGTCGACGAACCCTATCAGATCCAGGAATTCAACGCTTGGGGCTATGCCGGCGACGGTACCGCGGCGAACCCGGTCGTCATCGGCGGGTCGAAAAGCTACGCGACCTCGACCCAGCTGACGCGGCTTGGCCTGCAGGGCACGGTGCAGTGGCGGCCGAGCCCCAATTTCACCTCGACGATCGATGCCTTCTATTCGGACTTCAAGGACGACCAGATCAAGCGCGGCATCGAGCTGCCCCTCGCCTTCGGCGGCGCCGGGGTCAATGTCACCGACGTCGACAGCAGCGGCCAATATGTCTTCGCGCGGTCGGGCACCTTCACCAATGTCGAGGGGGTCGTGCGCAACGACGTCTTCGAACGGCAGGCAAAGCTCTACAGCTTCGGCTGGAACAACCGCTGGGAAGGCGACAACGGCTGGAACGTCACCGCCGATATCAGCCTGTCGAAGACCGACCGCAACGAACTGATCCTCGAAAGCAATGCCGGCACCGGGCGCGGCGCGGGCGTCGGCGCGACCGATACGATCGGCTTCAGCAGCGACCGCAACGGCACCGTGTTCAGCCCCGGCCTGAACTATGGCGACTATGATCTGATCCAGCTCACCAGCCCGCTCGGCTGGGGCGGCGACCAGACCGGTGTCGACGGTACGCGCATCCGCGGCGGCCAGGACGGCTATTACAACAACCGCATCATCAAGGACGAACTCTGGCAATATCGCGTCGAAGTCGAACGCGAGCTCGACGGCTTCCTGAAATCGGTGCAGTTCGGCGTGAACTATACCGATCGCAGCAAGAGCCTGGTTCCCGACGAAGCCTTTGTCGGTCTCGTCGCCAACACCGACGGCCTGACCAGCGTGTCGATCCCCGAACAATATCGCCTCGGCACGACCAACCTGTCCTACCTCGGGCTGGGCCCCGTCGTCAGCTACGACCCGCGCGACCTGCTCGCGGCCGGCATCTACCAGCTGGTCGCCAATCCCTATGGCGACGTCGTGGTCAAATCCTACGACGTGTCCGAAAAGTTGATGACCACCTATCTCCAGGCCAACATCGACCAGGAAATGGGTTCGTCGGTGCTGACCGGGAATGTCGGCGTGCAGGCGATTTTCACCGACCAGAACTCGAACGGTGCGAGCGCCGCCTATATCGGCCAGAATGCGAACGGTTCGCCGAACATCCAGGGCATCCCGCAGCGTGCGAGCACCGACTATGTCGATGTGCTGCCCAGCCTGAACCTGTCGCTGCGCACCGCCAGCGATTTCGTGGTCCGCTTCAGCCTGGCGCGCGAGATCATCCGTCCGCGCCTCGACGACATGCGCGCGTCGCTGAAATATGGCACGACGATCGGCGACGTCGGCAACGGCGTCTGCCCCGTCGGCCGCCAGTGCGCCGTCGTCCGCGGCGACGCGGGCAACCCGGACCTGCGTCCGTGGCGCGCCAATGCCGCCGACCTGACGTTCGAGAAATATTTCGGGTCGAAGGGTTATCTGGCGGTGCAGCTCTTCTACAAGGATCTGAAGAGCTATATCTACAATCAGGACGTCGCTTTCGATTTCACCGGCTATCCGATCCAGGATCCGGGCCTCGACGTGAACGGCAATCCGATCATCGTGAACTATCTGGGCACCGCGAACGTCCCGATCAACGGCAAGGGCGGCAAGCTTTACGGCGTCGAACTGGCGGGTACCTTGCCCCTTGGTGAGCTGGTATCGGCGCTCGACGGTTTCGGCGTGACGGGCGGTGCGTCCTATACGAAGACCAAGATCCAGCCGACGCCGGGTGCGCCGGCCCAGGATATTCCCGGCTATTCGAAATGGGTCGCCAACGGCACAGCGTATTTCGAGAAATGGGGCTTCAACGCTCGCGTCAGCGCGCGCTACCGGTCGAGCTTCATCGGCGAGCTGTCGGGCTTCGGCGGCAATCGTGTCCGTCGCCGCGCCCGCGCCGAGACGATCGTCGATGCCCAAATCGGCTATGACTTCCAGCCGGGCAGCGCGCTCGAGGGGCTGTCGCTCTTCATTCAGGGCCAGAATCTGACGAACGAGCCCTTCGTCACCGACGATCCGCGCGATAGCCGGGCGGTGATCGACTATCAGGTCTATGGCAGCCGCTACCTCGCGGGCGCTTCGTTCAAATTCTGAACCCTCCCTGACGGGGGCGGCCGGGTCGCGCCGCCCCCGTCCTCTTGTTGCGCTACAGGGCAGAGGCTGATCTTATGTCCCCCATGCGGCTAGTTATCATCGGCGGAGGCACGGCAGGCTGGATGGCGGCCGCCTGCTTGCGCCGCTTTTTGCCGGCGGGCTGGTCGGTGTCGCTCGTCGAATCGGACGCGATCGGCGCCGTCGGCGTCGGCGAGGCGACGATCCCGCAGATCCGTCTGTTCAACGCCGCACTCGGCATCGACGAGGATGAGTTTCTTGCCGCGACGCAGGGCACGATCAAGCTCGGCATCGAATTCAACGGCTGGACGCGGCCCGGTCATCGCTACATGCACGCCTTCGGCGCGGTCGGGCGCGGGCTCGGCCTGCTTGAGTTCCATCACTATTGGTTGCGCGCGCGGGCGGCCGGGGTGGCCGAAACGCTCGACCATTATTCTCTCAACGAGCGGGCCGCGTACGCGCGGCGAATGCAGCGCGGCGCGCCGCGCACATCGCCGCATCTGCTCGAGATGCCCTATGCATTCCATTTCGACGCCGCGCTCTACGCTGCCTTTCTGCGCCGCCGCGCTGAAGTGAGCGGTGTCGAGCGGATTGAGGGGAAAGTTGTCGATGTCCGTCTGAATGGCGAGACCGGCGATGTCACCGGCGTCGCGTGCGATGACGGGCGGTCTGTCGAGGGCGATTTCTTCATCGACTGTTCGGGTTTCCGGGGCTTGCTGATCGAGGACGCGCTCGAAACCGGATATGAGGACTGGTCGCACTGGCTTCTCAACAATCGCGCGGTGGCGGTGCCGTGCGCGCACGGCGCCACGCCGCAGCTGCCGTGGACCGGCGCGACGACGCGCGACGCGGGTTGGCAGTGGCGTATCCCGCTGCAGCACCGGATCGGCAATGGTTATGTCTATTCTTCGGACCATGTAACGGACGACGAGGCCGTCGCGACCCTGCTTGCCAATCTCGACGGACCCGCGCAGGCGGAACCGAACCGGCTGCGCTTCGTCAGCGGCAAGCGGCGCCGGATGTGGAACCGCAATGTCGTCGCGCTTGGCCTGGCCAGCGGCTTCATGGAGCCGCTCGAATCGACGAGCATCCATCTGGTGCAGGCCGGCATTTCGCGGCTGCTCAAGATGTTGCCATCGGGCGCTGCCGACCCCGCCGTCGCCGCCGAGTTCAACCGGCAGAGCGACTTCGAGTGGGAGCGTATCCGCGACTTCATCATCCTGCATTTCAAGGCGACCGAACGCCGCGACACGGCCTATTGGCGCGACCGGGCAGAGATGCCGGTTCCCGACACGCTTGCGGCGAAGATCGAGCTGTTCCGCGCGCAGGGGCTCATCTTCCGCGAGCATGAGGAGCTGTTCACCGAATCGGGCTGGCTGCAAGTGCTGGTGGGGCAGGGGATTGCGCCGCGCGCGTGGCATCCGCTCGCCGATGGGATCGGCGCCGACGACCTCGCGCGCTATATGGCCGGCGTCGCGGCGATGGTCGAAGCGGAGGTCGCGCAAATGGCGAGCTATGACGATTTCCTTGCGGCGACCTCGCGCGCGGCGGTGGCGGCGTGATCCGCGGGCTCGCCGCGCTTGCGCTGATGTTGGCGCCGCTTCCGGTGCTGGCGCAGGCCGGCCTCGCCGACGTCCGCGCGCGTCCCGCGACCGAAGAAGTGATCTATTTCGTCCTGCCCGACCGGTTCGAGAATGGCGACCCGCGCAACGATCGCGGCGGACTGACGGGCGACCGGCTCGCAACCGGTTACGATCCGTCGGCCAAGGGCTTCTACCACGGTGGCGATCTTGCCGGGCTGACGAAGCGGCTCGACTATATCCAGGGGATGGGCGCGACCGCGATCTGGTTCGCCCCCATCTTCAAGAACAAGCCGGTGCAGGGACCCAAGGGCGACGAAAGCGCTGGTTATCACGGCTATTGGGTGACCGATTTCACGCGCGTCGATCCGCACTTCGGGACCAATGACGAATTCCGGGCCTTCGTCGACGCGGCGCACGCGCGCGGGATGAAGGTCTATATGGACATCATCACCAACCACACCGCCGACGTCATTCGCTACACCGAAGGCGACGGGACGGGGTATCGCTATCGCAGCCTTGCCGATTATCCCTTTTCACGGCGCGGCGGTGCCGGCGGCGCGGCGATCAATCGGGGTTTCGTCGGCGACGGTGATCGCTCGCCCGAAAACTGGGCAAAGCTGACCGATCCATCGTTCGCCTATACGCCCGTCGTGCCGCAGGGCGAGGAAAAGGCCAAGGTGCCGGCGTGGCTGAACGACCCGATCTATTATCATAATCGCGGCAACAGCGACTGGGTTGGCGAGTCTGCGCTCTATGGCGATTTTGCAGGGCTAGACGATCTCGCGACCGAGGATCCGAAGGTCGTGCAGGGCTTCATCGACATCTATGGCCGCTGGATCGACGCGTTCGGGATCGACGGATTCCGCATCGACACCGCGAAGCATGTGAACCCCGAATTCTGGCAGGCCTTCGTGCCCGCGATGCTGGCGCGGGCGAAAGCGCGGGGGATTCCGAATTTCCACATCTTCGGGGAAGTCTATAACGACGCGGTCGACCCCGGATCGCTGGCGCGCCACACGCGCGTCGCCGGATTGCCAGCGGTGCTCGACTTCAGCTTTGCGCGCGCGGTGATCGATGCGGTCGGCGGAACAACCGGAACCGCCGTGTTCGAACGGCTGTTCGATGGCGATGTGCTGTACAAGGGCGGGCCGGCCGCGGCGCTGCAACTCCCGACCTTCCTCGGCAACCACGACATGGGCCGCTTCGCGATGTTCGTGAAGCAGGCAAACCCCGGTGCGAACGCCGACGACCTGCTGAAGCGCGTGATGCTGGGCCATGCCATGCTGCTGACGCTGCGCGGTGTCCCGACGATCTATTATGGCGACGAGCAGGGCTTCGTGTCCGACGGGGGCGACCAGCTCGCGCGCGAGGACATGTTCGCCTCGACGGTCGACGTCTATAACGACAACGATCTGATCGGCACCGATGCGACCACGGCGTCGGCCAATTTCGACCCGGCGCATCCGCTCTACCGCGAGATCGCGGCGCTTTCGGCTATCCGCCGCAAGACGCCCGCGCTGCTGCACGGGACGACGAAGCTGCGCGCCATTTCGGAAAAGCCGGGCTTGCTCGCGGTCTCGCGGTTCGATCCCGACTCCGGCCGCGAAGTGCTACTGGCGTTCAATACGTCTGCAACGCCCGTCTCGGCCAATATTGCCATCGACATGAAAAGCGCGGCCTTTACGTCGCTCCTTGGCGACTGCCCGGCGCACGCCGCCGCACCGGGCAGCCTGTCCCTCACTCTCCCCGCCTTCGGCACCGCCATATGCCAGGCCAACGAATAAGCGGAAAAACGACGCGTGACGACGAACCATAGCCTTGCCAAACAACCGCACGCCGTCGCCGACGCCGACCTGCCGTGGTGGAAGGGCGCGGCGATCTACCAGATTTATCCGCGCAGCTTTGCCGATTCAAACGGCGACGGGATCGGCGATCTGGCCGGCATCACCGCGCGGCTCGATTATGTTGCCTCGCTGGGTGTCGATGCAATCTGGCTGTCGCCCTTCTATCCCTCGCCAATGGACGATTTCGGATACGACATTGCCGATTATTACGGCGTCGATCCGATCTTCGGGACGCTCGACGATTTCGACGCGCTCGTCGCGCGCGCGCACGCGCTGGGTCTGAAGGTGACGACCGACCTTGTCTTTGCACACACGTCGGACCGGCACGACTGGTTCGCGACCAGCCGTGCGAGCAGGGATAATGCGATGGCCGACTGGTATGTCTGGGCCGATGCGAAGCCCGACGGCTCGCCGCCGACTAATTGGCAGTCGGTGTTCGGCGGTCCGGCATGGACGTGGGACGCGCGGCGCGGCCAATATTATATGCACAATTTCCTGGGGACCCAGCCGCAGCTCAACGTCCACAACCGCGCGGTGCAGGATGCGTTGCTGAACGTGGTCCGCTTCTGGCTCGACCGCGGCGTCGACGGGTTCCGCATCGACGCGATCAATTTTGCGATGCACGATCCCGAATTGCGCGACAATCCGCCGGCGCCGCCGTCGAACAAGGTCCGCACCCGGCCGTTCGATTTTCAGCTGAAAATCTACAACCAGTCGCATCCCGACATCCCGCTGTTCCTCGAACGCATTCGCGCGCTGACCGACGAATATGGCGGCAGCTTCACCGTCGCCGAGGTTGGCGGCGACGATGCGGTGCGCGAGATGAAGCTGTTCACCGTGGGCGACCGGCGCCTGAACAGCGCCTATGGTTTCGACTTCCTCTACGCCGACCGGCTGACGCCGAAGCTCGTTCGCGAAGCTGCCGAGCAATGGCCCGACGCGCCGGGTATCGGCTGGCCGAGCTGGGCCTTTGAAAACCACGACGCGCCGCGCGCGGTGTCGCGCTGGACGCCCGCCGGCGTCGATGCCGCCGCCTATTCGCGCATGAAGATGGCGCTGCTGTGTGCGCTGCGCGGCAACATCATCATCTATAATGGCGAGGAACTGGGGCTCGATCAGGTCGATATCCCGTTCGAGATGGTCAAGGATCCCGAAGCGCTGAAGAACTGGCCGCTGACCCTGTCGCGCGACGGCGCGCGGACGCCGTTGCCGTGGGCGGGGGATGCGGCGCATGCCGGATTTTCGTCCGCCAGTCCGTGGCTGCCGCTGGGTGACGCGCACGCCGGCCTCGCGGTGGACCGGCAGGATAGCGACCCCGCGTCGCTGCTCAACCTGACGCGGCGGCTCGTCGCGCTGCGGGCAGCGCATCCCGCGCTCCGTCACGGCCGCGACGGCGACTGGGTAGCCGAAGGCGACCTGCTGGTCTTCGACCGCGTGACCGGAGGCGAAACGATCCGCTGCCTCTTCAACCTCGGCGGGGAGTCCATTGACATTGCCGCGCAGCATCGCGGCGGAACGCCGATCGTGGCGATCAATGGGGCCGACGCCGACACCTTGCCGCCTTGCGGTGCCCTCTGGATCCGGATCGAACATTGATGTCCATGCTTCGCCTTGCCCCGCTCGCGCTTCTCGCCGCGTCACCCGCCGTCGCGCAGGAGGCGCCCGCGTCGGTCACCGCAACCTCGCCCGACGGTAGCCTGGTGCTGACCGTCGCGACCGACAACGATCAGCGGCCGACCTGGTCGCTGTCGCGCAAGGGGCAATTGCTGTTCGCGCCGTCGAAGCTCGGCTTCCTGCTCACCGACGGGATCGGCCTCCAGCGCGGCTTCGCGATCGATGGCATCGAGCGCGCGAGCGCTGACAGCCGCTGGGAACAGCCTTGGGGCGAACGCCGCTTCGTGCGCGACCACCACAACGAACTGCTCGTTCGCCTGCGCCAGAACGAAAGCTGGGGCGGCCATGCGATGAACGTCCGCTTCCGCCTGTTCGACGACGGCATCGGCTTTCGCTACGAGCTCCCCGAGCAGGCGGGGCTCAAGACCGCGAAGATTGCCGACGAAATCACCGAGTTCGACCTGGTGCCCAAGGGCACTGCGTGGTGGATCACCGCCGGCGAGTGGAACCGGTACGAGCAAATCTATCAAAAGACGCCGGTCGATGCCGTCGCCACCGCGCACACCCCGATGACCGTGCGGCTCGACGACGGGACGCATCTGTCGTTCCACGAGGCAGCGCTCGTCGACTATTCGGGGATGTGGCTGAAGCGCGCCGAAGGGCAGAAATTCCGCGCCACGCTGGCACCCTCGTCGAAGGGGCCGCGCGTCGTGCGCGACCTGCCGTTCGCGACGCCATGGCGCACGATCCGCATTGCGGACAGCGCGGCGGGGCTGGTCGAAAGCGACCTCGAGCTCAATCTCAACGAACCGAACAAGCTGGGCGATGTCAGCTGGTTCAAGCCGATGAAATATGTCGGCATCTGGTGGGGCATGATCCGCGGCGATTGGACCTGGGCCGAGGGGCCGAAGCATGGCGCGACAACCGAGCGCACGAAAGCGACGATCGATTTCGCAGCCAAGCACGGCTTCGGCGGCGTGCTGGTCGAGGGCTGGAACAAGGGCTGGAACGGCAACTGGTTCGGCCACGGCGACGAGTTCAGCTTTACCGAGGCGACTCCCGATTTCGACCTGAAGGCGGTTACCGACTATGCCCGCGCTAAGCATGTCCAGCTGATCGGACACCATGAAACCGGCGGGAATATCAAGGTTTACGAGGCGCAGCTCGACGATGCGATGAAGCTGTACGGCCGGCTCGGCGTCGGGACGGTCAAGACCGGCTATGTCGCCGACGCGGGCGGCATCATCGCGCCGGGCGACACCGCCGACAGCGTTGCGATGGAGTGGCACGACGGCCAGCGCCAAGTGCAGCATCATCTGAAGGTCGTCCAGACCGCCGCCAAATATCATGTGGCGGTCGATCCGCACGAGCCGGTGAAGGACACCGGCCTTCGCCGCACCTATCCCAACTGGGTCGCACGCGAAGGCGCCCGGGGCATGGAATATAATGCCTGGGGCGCCTTCGCAAACGGCCCCGATCACGAACCGACGCTCGTCTATACGCGGATGCTGTCGGGGCCGATGGACTTCACGCCAGGGGTCCTCAGTCTCGAGGGTGCGAACCATGCGCCGCTGGCTTCGACGCTGGCGAAGCAGCTCGGCCTCTATCTCGCCATCTATTCGCCGATCCAGATGGCGGCCGATTTCCCCGAAACGCTGGAGAAGTTTCCGCGCGAGCTCGATTTCATCTCGACAGTGCCGGCCGACTGGTCGGAAAGCCACCTGATCGCGGGCGAGGTCGGGGATTATGCTATTTTCGCGCGCAAGGACCGCAACAGTGCTGACTGGTATGTTGGCGGCGTCAACGATGCGACGGCGCGGACGTTGACGCTGCGCTTCGACTTTCTGGAACCGGGCAGAACCTACGTCGCGACGATTTATAAGGACGGCGACGGCGCCACTTATCTGACCGATGCGCGGCACAGCATCGCATACGACAGGATCAAGGTGAAAAAGGGTGATAGCTATACCCTGTGGCTCGCGCCCGGCGGCGGCGCCGCCATGCGCCTTGCCGCGGGTAAATGATACGCGTCCTGATTATGGCCGACCCTACGGATCGCGATAACGACATCACCTATCGTCGATAGGACTATTTTGGAGAAGCAGGATGGCCCATACGCCCGCCCCGACCAGCGCCGGGGATGCAGGAACGGAAGCTTATGTCGACGCACCGGAGCTGCGGCTGTTCGTGATGGGGCTGTTCTTCATCTTCGGGGGGATCACGTCTCTGAACGACGTGATCATTCCGAAGCTGAAGGAGCTATTCACTCTCAACTACACGCAGGCAATGCTCGTACAGTTCTGCTTCTTCACCGCCTATTTGCTCATCGGGATACCGGGGGCGAAGCTTGTCAAGAAGATCGGCTATATGCGCGGTGCGGTCGCGGGCCTGCTTACGATGATGGTAGGCTGTCTCCTGTTCATTCCGGCATCGCAGAATGCGACCTATGGCCTGTTCCTGCTTGCGCTGTTTGTCCTCGCGAGCGGGGTGGTTATCGTGCAGGTCGTTGCCAATCCGCTGATCTCGCTGCTTGGTAAGCCTGAGACAGCGCACAGCCGCCTGACCTTCGCACAGGCGTTCAACTCGCTGGGTACCACGCTGTTCCCGGTCGCAGGGTCGACGCTTATCCTCGGCGGTCTGGCAAAAGTGAGCGCCGATCAGCTATCGGGCGCCGAGCTCGACGCCTATCGCACTTCCGAAAGCCTCGCGATTGTGCATGGCTATCTCGGCATTGCGGTCGCGCTTGCGGTCGTGGCGGCGACCGTGTGGATGTTCCGCAAGCGCCTGAAGGGCGAGCGGCATGAGGCGAGTGCCGCGCTTGCGGGTTTTGACCTGCTAAGGCGTCCGCGTTTCGGCTTCGGCGCTCTCTGCATCTTCCTATATGTTGGCGCTGAAGTGTCGATCGGGTCGTTGATAGTCAGCTACCTGATGCAGGGGCACGTCCTGGCCCTGCAGGAACAGGCGGCGGGCAAGCTCATCGGACTCTATTGGGGCGGCGCGATGGCTGGGCGTTTCATCGGATCGGCAGTGATGCGCGTCATCAGTCCGGGCAAGCTGCTCGCCTGGGTCGCGGTCGGCGCGATCGCGCTGATCCTTGTCTCCACCAGCACGACCGGTGCTCTGTCGGGCTACAGCCTGCTTGCCATAGGCCTGATGAACGCGATCATGTTCCCGACGATCTTCAGCCTCGCTTCCGAAAAGCTCGGTCCCCGCGCTGCCGACGGGTCAGGGATCATCAATATCGCGATCTTTGGAGGTGCCGTGGTCCCGCTCGCGACCGGTGCAATCGCGGACCTCACCGGGCATCTTGGGCTCGCGCTGCTCCTTCCCGCCGCTTGCTATGCCGTCATCGCTGCCTTCGGCCACTATGCTCGGCGGCCGGCATGACGGCATCGCATTTGCCGGGGCAAAAGCTGACTGTCCGAAATCGGCCAAACTAGGTCCGCAGCCGGTACCCCACGGCCAGTTCGTTGACGATCCGCTTCGGTTGCGACGGATCTTCTTCCAGTTTCTGGCGCAGTCCGCGGACGACGATCCGCAGATATTCCACGCGATCGGCCTGGGCCGGACCCCACACCGAGGTCAGCAATTGGGTGTGGCTCAGGACGCGGTCGGGGCGGCGCGCAAGTTCGGCCAGGACGCCATATTCCTTCGGGGTCAGATGAACCTCCTCGGCGCCGCGAAAGACGCGGCGGTGCGCAAGGTCTATTCGCAGCGCGCCCGCCTCGACAACGGTGGGTTCCTCGCCGGACGCGGACGCGCGCTGGTGGCGCAGCGCCGTGCGGATCCGGGCGAGCAATTCCTCGGTATCGAAGGGCTTGGTGACATAGTCGTCGGCGCCCAGATCCAGCGCCGTCACCTTCTCGACACTGTTTTCGCGCGCCGATACGACGATCAGCGTGGCGTTCGAGCGCAGCCGCAGCGGCTCGATCAATTCCAGCCCGTCACGATCGGGCAGGCCGAGATCGAGCAGCACGACATCGGGCCGTTCGATGTCGAACAGGGCGATCGCCTGCCTGGCGCTGTCGGCTTCGATCACCTGATGACCGGCGCGCTGCAGCGTGGCCTGCAGCAGCCGCCGGATATGGGCATCGTCCTCGATGATCAGGATTTTTGCCGGGGGCACCATCCGGCCAGCCTATTTCGTCGGGAAGCGCGCGTCGAGTGCCCGATTGAGCATCAGCACGTTGACGCGCCTTTCGCCAAGGATGCCTGCGAGCGGGTGTTCGACAGATGCCTCGACCAGTGACCGGAGGCTGGCGTCGTCGATGCCGCGCGCTTTCGCCACGCGCGCAATCTGGAAAAAAGCCGCCTCGGGGCTGATGTGGGGGTCCAGCCCCGAGGCGGAGGTCGTCACCAGGTCGGGCGGGACAGGGCGGCCCGGTGCCGTTGCAGTGAGCGCCTTGACGTCGGCGGCGACGCGATCCGCAAGCGCTTTGCTCGCCGGACCGAGATTCGACCCCGAGGAAGCGGCGGCATCATAACCAACGGCGCCGGCGGCCGAGGGGCGCCCGTGGAAATAGGCGTCGGCCAGGAATCGCTGGCCGATCAGCTTCGACCCCACGATCTTTGAACCGTCGCGGACGAGGCTGCCATTGGCTTGCTCCGGAAAGACGAGCTGGCCCATAGCCGTCAGCGCAAGCGGATAGGCCAGCCCGAGGAGGAGAGCGAAAAGCGCGGTCAGCACGAGCGCGGGACGAAGGGCGGATTTGAGTTCGGAAAGCATGGAATTGTCCTTACGCAAGCTGGAGGCCGGACACGGCGAGGTCGATCAGCTTGATGCCGACGAATGGCGCGACCAGTCCGCCTAGGCCGAAGATCGAAAGATTGCGCGCGAGCAACGGGCCGGCAGGCATCGGCCGGTAGCGCACGCCCTTGAGCGCAAGCGGGACGAGGCACGGAATGATCAAGGCGTTGAAGATGATCGCCGACAGTACCGCGCTTTCGGGCGTGGCAAGGCGCATGACGTTGAGAACGCCGAGCTCAGGATAGAGAAAGACGAAGATCGCCGGGATGATCGCAAAATATTTGGCGACATCGTTAGCGACCGAAAAGGTCGTCAGCGCGCCGCGCGTCATCAGCAATTGCTTGCCCAGGCCCACAACCTCGATCAGCTTGGTCGGATCACTGTCGAGATCGACCATATTGCCCGCCTCGCGCGCCGCCTGCGTGCCGGTGTTCATCGCGACGCCGACATCGGCCTGCGCCAGCGCGGGGGCGTCGTTGGTGCCGTCGCCGCACATGGCAACGAGCCGTCCCTCGGCCTGCTCGCGGCGAATGAGGGCAAGCTTGTCCTCGGGCGTCGCTTCGGCCAGGAAATCGTCCACCCCGGCTTCGGCGGCGATCGCCGCGGCCGTCAGCGGGTTGTCGCCCGTAATCATGACGGTGCGGATTCCCATTTTGCGCAATTCGCCGAAGCGTTCGCGAACGCCCGCCTTCACGACGTCCTTCAGGTGGATGGCGCCGAGCAGACGTCCGTCCCTGACCACCGCGAGCGGCGTGCCGCCGGCGCGCGCAACTTCGTCCGTTATGCGGCGCAACTCCTGCGCGGCAGGCGAGGATACGGTGTCGGGGTGAGCCTTGAAGATCGAATCGACCGCGCCCTTGTGGATCGTCACCTCGGCGACCGTGACCCCCGAAAGGCGCGTTTGCGCGGTGAAGGGGATGACGTCGGACCCGACCGGAAGCGCCACCACGCGGATCGCATAGCGTTCGCGCGCAAGCGTCACGATCGAACGGCCCTCGGGGGTTTCGTCGGCCAGGCTGGCGAGTAGTGCGGCCTCCGCCAGAGTCTCGTCATCGACGCCCGCCAGCGCGCGGAACTCGCTGGCCTGGCGGTCGCCGATCGTGATCGTGCCGGTCTTGTCGAGCAGGAGAACATCGACATCGCCTGCGGCCTCGACGGCCCGGCCCGACTTGGCCAGCACGTTGAAGCGCACAAGGCGGTCCATTCCGGCAATCCCGATGGCGGAGAGCAGTGCCGCAATGGTCGTCGGGATCAGCGTGATGAGCAGGGCCGCGAGCAACGCGACCGGGATCGATCCGTCGGCATAGGACGCGAAGCCCGGAATGGTCGCGACGGCGATCAGGAAGATGATGGTCAGCCCGACGAGCAGGATCGTCAGCGCAATCTCGTTGGGCGTCTTGCGCCGCTCGGCGCCTTCGACGAGTGCGATCATGCGGTCGAGAAAACCCTGGCCCGGCTCGGCAGTGACGCGCACCTTGACGCGGTCGGAGATGACGCGCGTGCCGGCTGTCACGGCGCTACGATCGCCGCCGGCCTCGCGGATCACGGGGGCGCTTTCGCCGGTGATCGCCGCTTCGTTGACCGATGCGACGCCTTCGATCACCTCGCCGTCGGCGGGGATGAGGTCGCCCGTCTCGACCAGCACGATCTCGCCCTTTTCGAGCTGGCTTGCGGCGACGATTTCATAAGTCTCGCCGACGCCGAGCATCAGCTTGGCGCGCAACTCGGCTTTCGTTGCGCGAAGCGAGGCCGCCTGGGCACGCCCGCGTCCCTCGGCCAGGGCTTCGGCAAAGGTGCCGAAAAGCACGGTGAGCCAGAGCCAGGCGACGAGCTGGATTTCGAAACCCAGCGACAGGCCGGGGTCGCCGAGCGCGAGCAGCACCGTCAGGAGCAGGGCAACGCAGGCGGTGGTGAACATCACCGGGTTGCGCATCAGCTCGCGCGGATTGAGCTTCCTTACCGCATCACGCATCGCCGGAACGACCAGTGCGGGGCTGAACATCGAGGTTGGAGTCGTCATGTTGCTGATCCCTCAGAAGCGCTGGCCGGCCATCATCGAGAGATGATCGGCGACGGGACCTAGCGCGAGGCTGGGAAGGAAGGTGAGGCCGCCCATGATCAGGATGATCCCGATCAGCAGGCCGATCCACAGCCCCCCGGTGGTGGGGAAAGAGCCGCTGGTAGCGGGGGTGTGGCGCTTTGCGGCAAGGCTGCCCCCGATGGCGAGCACCGGCACGATCACGAAGAACCGGCCAAGCCACATCGCGATCCCGATCATAGCATTGTAAAAGGGAGTGCCCGCGCTCAGGCCCGCAAAGGCCGAGCCATTGTTACCGGCCCCCGAGCTGAACGCGTAGAGAATCTCCGAGAAGCCGTGCGGCCCCTTGTTGAGCGGCCCGGCAAGCCCCACGGGGAGCACGCTGGCAATGGCGGTGAAGCCGAGGATGACCAGCGGCAGGATCGCAATGGCTAGGACCGCGAGCTTGACCTCGCGCGCCTCGATCTTCTTGCCGACATATTCGGGTGTGCGCCCCACCATGAGGCCCGCGACGAACACCGCGAGGATGGCAAAAAGCAAAAAGCCATAGATGCCCGCGCCGACACCGCCGACCACAACCTCGCCGAGCTGGATGTTGAGTAGCGGGATCAGGCCGCCGATTGCGGTGAAGCTGTCGTGCATGGCATTGACGGCCCCGCAGGACGCCGCCGTGGTGACAACGGCGAAGAGCGAAGAGGCGGCGATGCCGAAGCGAACTTCCTTCCCCTCCATATTGCCGCCGCCAACGCCGAGGTAATGAAGTGCGGGGTTGCCGGCAGCCTCCTGCCAATAGGCAATGCTGGCGCCGGCGATGAAAATAAGTCCCATCGCCGCGAGGATTGCCCAGCCTTGGCGCGTGTCGCCAACCGCCTTGCCGAAGCACCACGTCAACCCGGCGCCGATCAGGAAGATCGAGACCATCTGGATCAGATTGGTGAGCGCGGTCGGATTTTCGAAAGGGTGCGCGCTGTTGGCGTTGAAGAAGCCGCCGCCATTGGTCCCCAGCATCTTGATCGCTTCCTGGCTTGCGACCGGACCGAGCGCGATCGTCTGTCGCACGCCTTCGAGCGTCGTTGCGTGGACCGATCCCGCCAGCGTCTGCGGCACGCCGCTCGCGATCAGGAACAGCGCGTAGACCGTGCAGATGGGAAGCAGCAGATAGAGCGTGATGCGCGTCGTATCGGCCCAGAAATTACCGATCGTTCCCGTTTCGCGCCTTGCGAAACCGCGAAACAGCGCGAAGGCAATCGCGATACCGGTGGCGGCGGAGAGGAAGTTCTGGATCGTAAGCCCGAGCATCTGCGACAGGTTCGACAGCGTCGTCTCGCCCGAATACCATTGCCAGTTGGTGTTCGTCGTAAAGCTGACCGCCGTATTAAAAGCGCCGTCGGCGCCGACCGCGCCGAAGCCTTGCGGATTAACGGGAAGTACCCCCTGCAATCGCAGCACCGCATAGGTGAAAAGCAGCAGCGCGAGGTTGAACAGCAGCATGTGAAGCGCGTAGCGCCGCCAGCCCTGCTCTTCGGTCGGGTCGATCCCGGCCATCCGGTAGAAGCCCCGCTCGACTGGCCCCAGGATGCGATGAAGCGGGGTCGTGCGCCCTTCGTAAAGGGCAAAGAGCCAGAGGCCCATCGGTTTGGCAAGGACGGCAAGGATCGCGACGAAGGTGAAAATGAGCATCCATCCGGACAAGGTCATGGGATTGCCTCCGGTCAGAAACGTTCGGGGCGCAGCAGCGCCACCACGAGATAGACGAACAGCGCCGCAGCGACGGCGCCAGCGAGCATCGACGAAGCGCTCATGGTCAGGCCTTGTCGCAGATGCGCGCGTAGCCGAGCGTGGCTGCGAACAGCAGCGCGGTAAGGGCGAGCCACATCAGATCGGTCATCATAGGTCTCCGGCAAAGGGCGACTCCCGAGGGAGCCGGACTGAATGCGACGCCGCTACGCCCCTTCGCCGTAAAGTTTCGCGGTCGATTTTCGCCGGGCGCATAAGGATTCCATAAAGATCGCCGATTGTCGCTTGGCCCTGTGTCCGCGACCGGGGTAAGCGGGCGCATGGTATCGGCCACCAAGAGACCCTCACCCGAAGCCCTGTTGCGGCAGGCAAAGCGCGAGGCGCGCGGGCGGCTGAAGATTTTTCTCGGTGCGGCGCCGGGCGTGGGCAAAACCTATGCGATGCTCAGCGAAGGTGCCGCGTTGCGGCGCGACGGACAGGACGTCGTCGTCGCCGTGGTGGAAACGCACGGTCGGGCCGAGACCGAAGCACTGCTCGACGGGATGGAGGTCGTGCCGCGCTGCGAAGTCGCCTATCGCGGCCACCAACTGACCGAGATGGACATCGATGCCGTGCTCCGCCGCGCCCCGACACTCGCGCTGGTGGACGAATATGCCCATACCAATATCGACGGCAGCCGGCATCCCAAACGCTGGCAGGATGTCGAGGAACTGCTGAACGCCGGGATCGACGTCTATACGACGCTCAACGTCCAGCATGTCGAAAGCCTGAATGACGTCGTCGCAAGCTTTACCCGGGTGCGCGTTCGCGAGACGGTACCCGACAGCGTGTTCGAAGGAGCCGAAATCAAGCTCGTCGACCTGCCGCCCGACGAACTGATCGACCGGCTGCGCGATGGCAAGGTCTATGTGCCGCACGAGGCAAGCCGTGCCCTCGGCCATTTCTTTTCGAAGGCGAACCTTTCGGCGCTGCGCGAAATGGCGCTCCGGCGAGCTGCCTTGAGCGTCGACCGGCAAATGTTGCACGATCTCGATGCGACGGGCGAAGCGGGCACCTTCGCGGCCGGCGAGCGGATCCTCGTCGCGATCAGCGAACAGCCAGGCAGCGATATGCTCGTGCGCACCGCAAAGCGCCTTGCCGACGGGCTGAACGCCCCATGGACGGCGGTGCATATCGAGACGGCACGAAGCGCGGCCTTCGACGACGATGCCCGGCGGCGGATAGCCGCGTCGCTCGCACTGGCCGCTACCCTCGGCGCGACGATCGCTACCGTTCCTGCGGAGAGCGTTATTGCCGGACTGCGCGGCCAGATCGAGGTGATGCGCGCGACCCAGCTTATCATCGGCAGGTCGCAGCGTAGCTGGTGGTTCGAACTTCGCCACGGTTCGGTCGTCGAGGCGCTGATCCACGACGCGGGCGACCTTGCCATCCACGTCATCCCGTCACCCCGCGAATCTCCTGCCCCGCGCCGGGGTCTCGACTGGACACGCGGCTGGGGGCGCCCGTCGAGCTATGCGGTCGGACTGGGGCTCATCGCGTTGATGACGGGCGCCGCGCGTCTGGCCGAACCATGGATCGGGACCGGGGCCGTCGACCTGCTGTATCTCGTTCCGGTGATTGTCGCCGCGACGCTTTACGGCTTGCGTCCGGGGCTGTTCGCGAGCCTCGTGGCGGCGCTGGCGTTCAACTTCTTCTTCCTCGAGCCGCGGCATACCTTCACGATCGCCGATCCGCAGAGCGTCCTCACCATGTTGATCCTTACCGGCGTCGCCGCGGTGGTCAGCAATCTTGCCGGCCGGCTGCGGACGCGCGCGCGGATCGGGGTTCGCAGCGCGCAGGAAAATGCGTCGCTTGCCGCCTTCGCGCAGATGCTTGCGCGCGCCTCCGATCGCGAAACCACCGCTGCGGTAACCTGCGAGGAAGCGGCGCGCTTGCTGGGCGTGCGCAGCATCATTCTGGCCGAGCAGGGCGGGCTGTTGCGACCGCTGGTCGCGCGGCCCGTCGATGCGGCGATCTCGCCGATCGATCAGGCGGCGGCCGAATGGGCCTGGACGAGCGGCGAACCTGCGGGACGCGGGACGAATACGCTCGTTGCGTCCGACTGGCAGTTTCATCCGCTCAAGACCGGGCTCGGGGTTCTTGCGATCCTCGGCATCGCGAGCGAGGACGGCCGCGACCCGATTTCGCCCGACCGCGCCGCGCTGCTCGCCACGCTCGTCGGCCAGGCGGCGCTCGCGCACGAACGCTTGCATCTGGAGGACGAGATGCGCAGCCTGTCGGTCCTCGAGGAACGCGACCGCCTCCGCGCCGCGCTGCTCTCGTCGATCGGGCACGACCTGCGCACCCCGCTGACCGGCGTGACCGCCGCGATCGAGGCGCTGGCGAGCGAGCACCCCGGCGCGTCCGCGCTGCCGCTCGCGCGCGCGGAGGTGTCGCGATTGCGGCGTTTTCTCGACAATCTCGTCGAGTTGGTCCGCCTCGATTCAGGCGGTCTCAACCTGGATGTGGCGCCGGTCGATCTGACCGACGCCGTGGCGGCTGTGGTCCACGATCTGAAAGATCTGCTGCGCGGACATCATGTCGATTTCCAGGTTCCCGCGGGTCTTCCGCTTGTCCGGGTCGATGAGCGGCTGCTCCATCACATTCTGCTCAATCTGCTCGCCAATGCGATCCAGCATGGCGGCAGCGCCGGGCCCATCGCCATCATTGGCCGCCGAACGCCCGATGCCGTAGCCCTGACCGTGCGCGACCATGGCGGCGGTCTGGAACCGGGATCGGAAGGCACAATCTTCGACACATTCGAGCAAGGGAAGGGCGGCGACCGGCACGGCGGCAGCGGGCTGGGGCTTGCGATCGTCAAGGGCTTTGCCGACGCGCTCGGCATCGCCGTTTCGGCGAGCAATCATCCGGACGGGGGCGCAGCATTTACGCTGACCTTCCCGTCCGCCTTGATCGCGACCATTTCCGATACCGAATGATCGCATCAAGGCGCGCGGTCGCCATCGCTCATCCTATGCTGTTCTCTAATGGGTCAAGGTCTGGCTACTCGGTCCTGAGCGGATGATGCCTTTGGGTGCCTGCGTTCTCTGCGTGCTCAATATCGGCACTTGATGGGGTCAGCTGGGTGCGAGCGTGGCTTGGTTGAAACCGCAGTCGGTCGACGGGTCGGCCGCATGCTACAGCATAGGCGCCATCATCTGCTCCCTCCCTCGGGCGTTCGCTCCCGCTCGGGAGCTCGGTGCGGCCTCCTGTCTTTGTATTGGGGCCGAAGGTCAGGCCGGCTGGAACTCAGTGCCATTTCGGAGCATGGCGTGCATGATGATGGCGAGGCGCCGGGCGAGCGCGATCCGCGCCATGCGCATGGTCGAGCGCGCGGCAATTGCGAACGCCCAGTTCTTCAGCTTCAATTCGCCTTTGCAGTCCGCCGGTATGGCCGCATCCGGATATTCGCCCCAATGCTGATCCTTCATCACCGCCAAGGCGCGCGTCATTTCCCGTTCCCCATTCGCAAAAGCTGATGCGATAGTGGTGGGGGGCGCCTCATTGTAAAGTTGCGGATTTGGTATGCTAATTAAGGGTGGGGAGCAGAGGCCCTTTTTCCCCCGTCCGCCACGCTTGGCGGCCGCGACGGGGGAACAGGTTGTGTGTGCACAAAAAGAACAATAAGAGAACAAATATGGTCGGTCAACCCCCCGTGCGGCGATTTTCCGTCAGCCAGGGGCGGAAGGGCTTGCCATCGCTCGCCGTTGACGTAAGCGTCAACTTAACTGACGGTGCGGCCCTGCCGCCGCCCGCGCATCGCCCGTCCGGCGGCCAGAACAAGGGAGAGAAATATGGCTAGCGAACCGAAATTCGACCTCAGCGGGCGCGTCGCACTGGTGACCGGGGCGTCGTCGGGGCTGGGCGCGGGCTTTGCAAAAGCGCTCGCCGCAGCAGGCGCGAAGGTGGTGCTCGCGGCACGCCGCGCCGACAAGCTTGCCGAACAGGTCGAGACGATCCGCGCAGCGGGAGGCGAAGCGGTCGCGGTCAGTATGGACGTTACTGACGAAGCATCGACCAAGGCCGCCTATGACGCCGCCGAGGCTGCGTTCGGCACCGTCGATACGATCGTCGCCAATGCCGGCGTCGCGACCGAGAAGGTGGCGCTCGGCCTGTCGGTCGAGGATGTCGATTTCCTCCTCGCCGCCAATGTCCGCGGGGTCTTCCTGACCGCAACCGAAGGCGCGCGCCGGCTCGAGGCGGCGGGCAGTCGCGACAAGGAAAATGGCCGCATCGTCATCATCGGGTCGATAACGGCGGAAAAGATCTTTCCGGCGACCTCGGTCTATGGCGCCACCAAGGCCGCGGTTCGCCACATGGGCAAGGCGCTTGCCCGCGAATGGGCGCGGCGCGGGATCAGCGTCAATGTCATCCAGCCGGGCTATTTCGAATCCGAAATGACCGCCGAACTGTTCGCGAGCGAGGCGGGTACCAAATTCGTCGCGAGCTTCCCGCGCCAGCGGCTGCGTCCGCCGAGCGACCTGCACACGCCGCTGCTGATGCTGTGCTCCGACGCGGCGCGCGGCATCACCGGTTCGGTGATCACCATCGACGACGGCCAGACGCTGTGAGCGGCGAACTGCTGATCGAGGCGCGCGGCCAGATCGAGATCGCAACGCTCAACCGGCCCGCGCGGCTCAACGCGCTGAGCGAGGGGCTCGTCGAGGAGCTGAACGATTATTTCGGCGGGCTGGCGGCGCGGCCCGACGTACGCGTCGTCATCCTGCGCGGGGCGGGGCGCGGATTTTGCGCCGGGCTCGATATTCAGGAGGACCGGTCGAGCGACGAGACGCCGGTGCTGCGCACACTGCGCACCCAGACGAGCATCGGCAATATCTATCGCAAGATGCGCGCCTGTCCGCAGCCGATCATCGCGCTGGGGCACGGCGCCGCGGCGGGAGGCGGGCTGTCGCTGATGCTTGCCGCCGACGTGCGCTATGCGGCGCCCGGCTTCCGGTGCAACGCCGCCTACATCCGCATCGGGCTCGGCGGCTGCGACATGGCATCGAGCTATTTCCTGCCGCGTCTCATCGGCGCCAGCCTGGCGTCGGAGATGATCCTGACCGGCCGCTTCATCGAAGCCGAGCGCGCGCTGTCGGCGGGACTGGTGAGCGAGATCGTCGCCGAGGACGAATTGCTGGACCGCGGCCTGGCGCTCGCCGAAGAAATGCTCGCGACCAGCCCCTGGGGACTGCGCCTGTCGAAGCAGGCACTCAACCTCAACATCGACGCCCAGAGCCTCGACGCCGCCATGGCAATCGAGGATCGTCAGCAGGTCATCCTCTCCGCAACCGAAGACCATAAGGAAGCGCTCGCCGCCTTCCTCGGCAAGCGGCCCCCGGCGTATCGCGAGCGGTGAGGGTGTCGGGGTAGACGGGAGGTTGGCAGCTAACGACCGATTGTGGGCGTTCAGCCAAACAACCGGCCGCACAGATACAGCGACAGTTCGCGAGCATGCTGTCCCCAATGGAAGAATTGAAGCCGGAAGGCGAAATGCGCGTCATTGAGACTGACATGGTCAGCAAGCCATAAGACCTCGCGCATATCTAACGTAAGGTCAGCCAAGTCATCGATTGCGTCAGCGACCATCAGCGCGTCGTCTAAAGATCCAGTCGGGTCCACTACCGGATAAGCGCCATAAGTTGGAAAACGTGCCGCTACTTCGGCGTAGAGAGATGCGCCGTTTTGCATCGGCGCGTCCACGTCAGCATCTGACACATCTCCAACTGGGGTTACGTGATAAGCTGCGACTAAGCCGTCCAGCGCAGCGAGGAGCGTTTTGTCGCCTGGCCGATCGCCATCCCATACGACACTTAAGAAGTGTTTGGCGGCGCTGATGGCTGGCGAACTGTTCATCGCGAGCAAGTCGCACGAGCGGACGGATGAGGCAATCGTTCACCGCCGGTGTGGATCGAATGACTGCCAACGACCGATTGCGGAACTTACACCCCAATGCGAAGAGGGTCCGCATGGACCTAATTCACGAAATGATCAGTCCGAACAGTGAGAGGAAGGTGCGCGTCTACAAACGGACGGATGGCTTTTTCGAGTATGAAGAGGTTTTGAAGCGTTCGATCAGATCGCCGGGACCTACTGGTCGTCCGGATATCAATCCGGGATGTTCGGCACAGAAGGCGCCGCGATGGCGGAGATTACTGCAACGACGCCTTGGCTTCGGAGCGGCGCCTGACGACCGATTGCAGACATGTTTGGCCCCGGTAATGTCGATATGGAAATCTTGATCGTAGATCTTGCGCAAACGGCCATTGAGCATGTGGACGACTGCCATGGCCGCGCGGCAGCTTGGATCGTCGCAATTTTAAGCATTTCGGTCCTAATTAGCGTACCCGTTTCAATCGTGCTGTATCTCATAAACTAACGTCCGCTCCCACCCCAAAGCGGTCCCTGGTCGATGACGAAAGAAGAAAAGGCCGCCGGTCCTCTCTCATTCTGAAACCACTGCGTGCTTGTCGCCCAGGTTACGCCGCCTTGCCATGAGTCACGTCCATGCTCACCGCGCTGCCGGCGTCGATCGCGGCGGCTTTGGCTTCGACCAGCTTGACGATGTGCGCGATCATGTCGGCGTCTTCGACATGGTGGTCGGTGACGCCCGAGAGATAGACCATATGCTTGCCGTTGCCGCCGCCGGTGATGCCGATGTCGGTTTCGCGCGCCTCGCCGGGGCCGTTGACGACGCAGCCCAATACTGAGAGCGACATCGGGGTCTTGATGTGCTGGAGCGCGTCTTCGAGCGCCTGCACCGTGCGGATGACGTCGAAGCCCTGGCGCGCGCAGCTGGGGCAGGAGACGACGCGGACGCCGCGGGTTCGTAGGCCGAGCGATTTCAGGATTTCATAGCCGACGCGCACTTCCTCTTCGGGTTCGGCCGACAGGCTGACGCGGATCGTGTCGCCGATCCCCGCCCAGAGGAGGTTGCCGATGCCAAGCGCCGATTTGACGGTGCCGCCGATCAGCCCGCCGGCTTCGGTGATGCCAAGGTGGAGCGGACAGTCGACCGCTTCGGCGAGCTGCATATAGGAGGCTACGGCGAGGAAGACGTCGCTCGCCTTTACCGCGACCTTATATTCGTGGAAGTCATGGTCCTGAAGCAGCTTGATATGGTCGAGCGCGCTTTCGACCAGCGCCTCGGGGCAGGGTTCGCCATATTTTTCGAGCAGATCCTTTTCGAGACTGCCTGCGTTGACGCCGATGCGGATGGCGCAGCCGTTCGCCTTGGCGGCGCGGACGACCTCGCCGACGCGCTCCGACGAACCGATATTGCCGGGGTTGATGCGTAGGCAGGCGGCACCCGCGTCGGCGGCCTCAAGCGCACGCTTATAGTGGAAATGAATGTCGGCGATTACGGGCACGCGCGCGGCGCGGACGATCTTGCCGAGCGCGGCGGTGCTGTCGGTATCGGGGCAGGAGACGCGGATCAGGTCGGCGCCTGCATCCTCGCAGCGGCGGATCTGGTCGATGGTCGCGACGGGATCGCTCGTTGGCGTGTTGGTCATCGTCTGCACCGTGATCGGGGCGCCGCCGCCGACAGGGACGTTGCCGACCATGATCTGACGGCAGTCGCGCCGCGCAATGTCGCGCCAAGGGCGCAGGCCGGGATTGTGATCGCTCATGAAACGGGTCCGGTGAGGAGAGGGAGGATGGCCTCCTTTAGCCGCCCGCGCCCGCCTTGGCAAAGCCTGTGGGCGGTGGCCGCGCTTGTGGCGGGAAAGACACAGTGTGGCGGCGAATGTAACATTTGTGCAGTTTTCAATTGTGCGCTGCCGCATATTGCGCGATTTTCGGCGCGTTCCTGACCACGCGCCGGCCGCAAGAGCATCGGGAGAGGATCGGGCGGGGACCGCAGGATGGACGGTTTCGGTTCAATATCGATGAGAGGGGGGGGCTCACCCAATGAAATTTCTTACCAAGGCGTGCTTTTGCATGCTGCTCGCGACATCGGCGATGGCGACGCCAGCCATGGCGCAGGACGCGACCGACGCGCCGAGCGGTCCGATCACCGTGTCGGGCGGGGTCGATCTGGTGTCCGACTATCGTTTCCGCGGCATTTCGCTGTCGAACGAAAAGGTCGAGGTCCAGCCGACGATCACACTGACCCACGAGAGCGGATTTTATGCAGGCGTCTGGGGGTCTGGCCTGCCGAAGACCGATGAATATGGCAAGGTCGAGGTCGACCTCTATGCGGGCTGGGGCGGCGAAGTCGCGCCCGGCACGTCGGTGGATATCGGCGCGACCTATTACTGGTATCCCGATGGCAAGGATGCCTTCGGTCCGGTCGACTATGTCGAAATCATCGGCAAGATGTCGCACGACATCGGACCCGTGTCCGCTACGGGGACCGTTGCCTATGCGCCCAGCCAGAAGTCGCTCGGCAGCGATGACAATATTTATCTGAACTTCGGCCTGTCGTCGGGGATTCCGAATACGCCGGTCACGGTCGACGCGTCGCTCGGCTACACCAGCGGTTCGCTCGGCGCGTTGGCGCCCGGCGGCGACTATCTCGACTGGACGGTCGGCGCCACGGTTACGGCGGGCATCTTCAACCTGGGCGTCCATTATGTCGATACTGACATCAAGAAGACCGGGATCAAGGAAGTCGATACGCTGTATGACCCGACCGTCGTCTTCAAGGTCGGCGTCGCCTTCTGATAGCGCGGCCAGATCGAGCCGACGATAAAGCGCGGGCGCCGACCGAGGGTTGGCGCCCGTTTGCGTAATATTGTTTCCGTTGAAACCGGATATGCGCAACGACCTGTTGCATAAAAGTCGCAATCCGCGCCTTATCGTGCCCGATGCGGCTTTTTTGTTTGTGCGCCGCAGCAAATTGTCGGAGAGAGGCGCCACGTACGGCCGACCGGAGCAAAGACTTCGGCTGTCTTGCGGCAGGCAGGGACGATCCATTTTACCTTGTTAAGGGGATCAACCCATGAAGACTCTCTCCCGCGCGTGCCTGGGCCTTGCCCTTGCGGCTTCCGCTCTTCCCGCCACCGCTTTCGCCCAGAACGAAGCACCCTCCGATCCGATCACCATTTCGGGCAGCGTGACGCTGGTATCCGACTATCGCTTCCGCGGTTTCACCCAGAACAGCGAAGACCCGGCCATCCAGGGCGGCATCACCGTGACCCACGAAAGCGGCTTTTACGTCGGCACCTGGGGATCGAGCGTCAGCTTTGCCGGTAACACCGAGGTCGACCTGTTCGCGGGTTACAGCAAGGATGTCGGCGGCGTGACGATCGACGGCGGTCTGCTTTACTATCTCTATCCGCAGCACGGCGGATCGGGCGCCGACTTCTTCGAACCCTATCTGAACCTGTCGACCGATGTCGGGCCGGTGAATGCGAAGGTCGGCGTCAACTATGCGTGGAAGCAGTCGGCGCTCGGCAATCTGCAGGACCCAAGCCGCGCGCCCGGTGCCAAATCGTCGGCCTTCTATCTGCACGGCGAACTCGCCGCCGACATTCCGGGCACGCCCCTGGCGCTGAACGCCCATGCGGGCCAAGCATGGAGCGACGCCTTCCCCGGCGGTTTCGACGGCAAGGTGTTCGACTGGTCGGTCGGTGCGACGGCTTCGTACAAGATGCTGACCTTCGGCGTCAGCTATGTGAACACCGACGAGCCCAAGGCCGGCGGTTACAAGGAAGCGATCGGCGCCGACGGCGCGGTGGTCTTTTCGCTCGGCGCGTCGTTCTGATGCCGGGCAGGGGCGGCCTTCGGGGGGAGGCCGCCCCCTCCTTCTTCTTCTATTCGGAATGCCAGCGCAGATTGCCGCGCCCAAGGTCGGCGAGGCTTTTTGCGCCCATCAGCTTCATGCCGCGCTCCATCTCGGCGCGGAGCAGCGCGACGGCGCGCGCCACCCCCGCTTCGCCCGCCGCGGCGAGCGCATAGAGATAGAGCCGGCCGCCCGAGCAGGCTTTCGCGCCGACCGACAGCGCCTTGAGCACATGCGTCCCGCGGGTGATGCCACCGTCGCAGATGACCTCCACCCGGTCGCCGACCGCCTCGACGATCGCCGCCAGCGCGTCGAAGGGGGCAATGCTGCCGTCGAGCTGCCGCCCGCCATGGTTCGACACCATGATCGCGGTCGCGCCAATGTCGGCGGCGCGCCGCGCGTCCTCGACCGCGACGATGCCCTTCAGGCAGAAAGGGCCGTCCCACGCCTTGCGGATCGCCTCGGCACGTTTCCAGTCGAGGCTCTGGTCGAGCATGGTGGTGAAATATTCGGCGACCGACTTGGGCACGCTCGACCCTTCGGACACGTGCGTCGCAAGGTTGGGCAGGCTGAATTTTTCGCGCAAGACATAGTTGAGACCCCAGCCGGGCTTGATCGCATAGCTCAGCATGTTCGATGCGGTGAAGCGCGGCGGCGAGGTAAAGCCCGAGCGCAGGCAGCGTTCGCGGTTGCCGCCGACGATCGTATCGACGGTGAGCGCGACGGCATCGAACTTCGCCGCGCGCGCGGCCTCGAGCATCGCATGGTTGAGCCCTTCGTCCTTGTGGACATAGAGCTGGAACAGCTTGGGGCCGTCGGTTAGCGCGCCCGCTTCGGCGAGGCCGATCGTCGCGAGGCTCGATATGCCGGCGACGGTCCCCGCATCGGCGGCAGCGCGCAACACCGCGCGCTCGCCCTGCCAGTGGAACAGGCGCTGGAGCGCGGTGGGTGACAGGAAAAGCGGCATCGCGACCTCGCGGCCGAAGAGCGTCGTCTTCATGTCGATCGATTCGACGCCGGCCAGCACGCGCGGGATGAGGTCGCACCGGTCGAAGGCGGCGCGGTTGCGGCGGCGCGTCACCTCATCATCCGCGGCGCCGTCGATATAGTCGAACACCGGCCAGGGCAGCCGCCGCTTCGCCAGCGCGCGGAAATCGTCGATATTGTGGCAGTCGGTCAGCTTCATGTCGTGGTCGCTCCAGTCAGGCGGGCGAGCGCCCAGCGCGGTTCGATCGCGCGCGCGGGGTCGGCGATGTGCGCCGCGATACGCGCGCCGATGGCCGGGGCGAGCGCGAAGGCACGCCCCGTCGCGCCGCCGGCGAGCCAGGCGCGTGCGTGGCCGGGCAGGCGGTCGAGCAGCAATTCGCCGCTGATCGTGCGGCAGTCGTGCGCGGCGGCGCTCGCGACGACCGGAGCCTCGGCCAGATGCGGGACGCGGCCCGCGAGCCACTGGCGCACCGCGG
This sequence comes from Sphingopyxis sp. P1IMeth2, assembly GCF_900185685.1. Lineage (NCBI taxonomy): Bacteria > Pseudomonadati > Pseudomonadota > Alphaproteobacteria > Sphingomonadales > Sphingopyxidaceae > Sphingopyxis > Sphingopyxis sp. P1IMeth2. Next base: position 37,991 of record NZ_FYAT01000001.1, on the reverse strand, counting down.
CCAGCGCGGCATCGTCGGCGCGGCGGTCGAAGCTGTCGGGATCGACCGTTGCATCGGGGGCGCTTTTCCACACGCGCACCCCGCGCCCCTCGATGTCGGGGAGCAGGGTGAAGCCGTATGCGCGGTCGACCAGCGCGGGCATCGCGGGCGGGCGATACTGGACATCGCCCTGACCGGGGCCGACGTGAAAAAGCTGGTAGCGCACCGCCGACAGCCGTGCGGGCGTCAATATCTGCGGAAAAAGCTCGGTCAGCCACGCGCCGGTCGCATAGACGATGCTGCGGGCGGTACCGCCGTCGGGCAGGATATAAAGGTCGCGCTTCTTGTCGAACAGCGGCGCGGGCATGACGACGTCTTCTACATCGACCTGTGCGTCGAGGATGGTTTCGAGAATGGCGCGGCGGCCGGCGAGAAGCGCGGCCTTGTCAGCGACGAGAGCCGCTTCCTCGTCGCGCCAGCCGATCGCGCCGAAGCGGCTGCGCAGCTTGTGCCCGGTCGTGCGGTCGGTCCCCGGCGGCTCGTCGGCGCTGTCGGTCGGCAGCAGTGTGGTGACCGCTGCGCACTGGGTCACGATCGGCAGGCTGGCGCTGTCGGACAGGCGCTGCCACAGCGGCAGGCTGTCGTGCGCGAGGTCGGCGTAGAGCGCGTCGCCCCCCTGTGCGGGATCGTACAGCATGGTCGGGAGGTTCGAGGCGGCGCGGCCGTTCCCGGCGCCATAGGCATCGAACAGCCGGACATCGAGGCCCTGACGGACGAGATGCCACGCGGTCCATGCCCCGACCGCGCCGGCGCCGACGACCGCGACATCAACATGCTTGTCGGGCGATTTGACGCCCTTGCGCCGTTTCGATGCGCGCGGCTGCGGCGGATCCTTGCGCTTCGGTTCTTTCGTCGCCGCGCCGAGCGCCAGCGCGGCGGGCGCCGCGGCGAGCGCGCCGAGCAGACGCCGCCGATCCATCAGCCGCCCTTTTTGTAGTAGCGGTAGCCGCCGATCCAGGTTTCGAGCGGCACCATCTTGCGGATGTCCTCGGGGCTGGCGAGCAGCAGATCGGTGTCGACAATCAGGAAGTCGGCGCGCATGCCGGGCATCAGCGTGCCGAGCCGGTCCTCGGCGAAGGCGGCATAGGCGGCGCTGCGCGTGAAGCCGTCGAGCGCGGTCTCGCGCGATACCGCTTCTTCGGGATGCCAGCCGCCGAACGGCTGACTCTGTGCATCGGTGCGCGAGATGGCGGCGGCGATGCCGGGGAAGGGGTTGGCGCTTTCGACCGGCACGTCCGACCCGAAGGTGAGGCGGACGCCGGCATTTTCCATGCTGCGCCACGCATAGGCGCCCTTCAGCCGGTCGGGCCCGAGGCGGGCTTCGGCCATCAGCCGGTCCGACGGCTGGTGGATCGGCTGCATCGACGCGATGACGCCGAGCTTGGCGAAACGCGGGATGTCGGCGGGATCGACGATCTGCGCATGTTCGATCCGCCAGCGCCGTTCGCCGGGCAGATCGGCAGTGAGATCGGTGATTGCGTCGAGCGCCTCGGCATTTGCGGCATCGCCGATGGCGTGGATCGCGACCTGAAACTTGTCCATCGAGGCGCGGACCATCTTGTTGCGCAATTGCGCCGGGGTCAGCAGCGGCAGGCCCTTCTGGCCCGGCGCGTCGGCATAGGGCGCCTTGAGCCACGCGCCGCGCGACCCGAGCGCGCCGTCGAGATAGAGCTTCACCCCCACCATGCGCAGCTTGTCGTCATAGAGCCACGGCGTGGGCCCCGGACCCGCGATCAGCGCCATATTGTCGATGTCGCCGCCGTAGCTGAGGATACGGATCGCGAGCTGGTGCTTGTCGCCCGCGCGGCGATAGGCCTGCCATTCCTGGATCGTCGTGCCCATGTCGGCGATCGCGGTGATCCCCTGGGCGAGCAACTGCTGCTGCGCGGCGAGGAAGGCGCGGTCAAGGTCGCGCGCGAGCGGCTTGGGCTTGGCACTGTCGATCAGCGCGACCGCGGCATCGACGAAGACGCCAGCGGGCTTGCCATCCGCCATCTCGATCCGGCCGCCCTCGGGCGCCTTGGTCGCGGCGGTGATCTTTGCCGCCGCCATTGCAGCGCTGTTGGCCCATCCGGCGTGGCCGTCGACGCGTTCGAGCCAGACCGGCCGGTCGGGCACGACCGCGTTGAGATCGGCCGCGGTCGGGAAGCGGCCCAATCCCCATTTTTCCTGATTCCACCCGCGCCCGATGATCCACGGGAGTTCTGGGTTTTCGTCGGCATATTTCTTGATCGCCGCCTGTGCCTCGGCCAGCGAGCGCGTGTCCGAGAGGTCGAGCAGCATGAGCGACAGGCCCAGGCCCATCAGATGGCCGTGTGCGTCGATCATGCCCGGGATCAGCGTCCGGCCCTTGCCGTCTTCCTTGAAATCGGGGCGTTCGGGGCGCTTGTCCTTGCGGTCGAGGAGCTGCTTCACCTTGCCGTCGGTGCCGATCACCATGCCGGTGAAGCGCACGACCTTGCCGTCCTTGTCGAGCGTGATACCGTTGACATTGTCGACGAGCGTATCGGCCTGCGCGGGTGCAGCGAGCAGGAGGGCGATGACGGTTAGGGCTAGGCGCTTCATTTCGGCAACCTCGTCACGAGCGAGCTGGTGTCCAGGCGGCCGCCGCCTGCGCCCTGCACCTCGGCATAAAATTGATCGACCAGCGCCGCGACGGGAAGCGTCGCCCCGTTGACGCGGGCTTCGTCGAGCGCGAGGCCCAGATCCTTGCGCATCCAGTCGACCGCAAAGCCGAAATCATATTCGTCCTTCGCCATCGTGCCCCAGCGGTTGAGCATCTGCCAGCTTGCCGCGGCACCGCCCGACACTGCCTCGAACACCTTGTCGGTGTCGAGGTCCGACGCCTGGGCGAAGCGCAGCGCTTCGGAGAGGCCCTGAAGAACGCCGGCGATCGCGATCTGGTTGACCATCTTGGTCGTCTGGCCCGCGCCCGGTCCGCCAATATGCACGATGCGCGCGGCATAGGCGCGCATCAGGGGCTCGGCGGCGGCGAAGGCGGCGTCGCTGGCGCCGCACATGATCGACAGCGCCCCATTTTGCGCACCCGCCTGACCGCCCGAGACCGGCGCATCGACGCACAGCAGGCCGCGCGCATCGGCCTCTTCGGCCAGGCGCCGGGCGATTCGGGCGGAGACGGTCGTGTGATCGACGAAGACCGCGCCAGACTTCATCGCGCCGAAAGCCCCGTCGTCGCCGAGCGTCACCGCCGCGAGATCGTCGTCGTTGCCGACGCAGGCGAACACCGCATCGGCGCCCGCGGCGGCGGCGGCGGGGCTGTCCGCTGCCTGACCGCCATAATCCGCCGCCCAGGCGTCCGCCTTGGCGCGGGTGCGGTTATAGACGGTGACGGCATGACCGGCCTTGACAAGATGGCCGGCCACCGGGCCCCCCATGATGCCGGTGCCGATAAAGGCGATGCGCAATTTTTCTTCGCTCATGCCGCGGTCCATAACCATGGTTTGCGCGCGGCGCCAGATAGGGTAGGGGGCTTGCCGCTATGACCGATCAATCCATCCTGACCGCCGCCGCCGATTTTCCGGCGATAAACCTCGACGATGTGCGGGCGGCGGCGGGACGAATTGATGGCGCGGTTGTCCGCACCCCGACGCTGAAGTCGCAGACGCTGTCCGAGCTGGTCGGTGCCGAGGTGTGGCTGAAATTCGAAAATCTTCAATTCACCGCAGCCTACAAGGAACGCGGTGCGCTCAACGCCCTGCTGCTGCTCAGCGAAGAGGCGAAGGCGCGCGGCGTGATCGCGGCGTCGGCGGGCAATCATGCACAGGGACTTGCCTATCATGGCAAGCGGCTCGGCGTGCCCGTCACCATCGTCATGCCGAGCACGACGCCGCAGGTGAAAGTGTCGCAGACCGCGAGTCACGGCGCGCAGATCGTGTTGTTCGGCGAAAAATTCGACGATGCCTACGCCCATGCACGCGAGCTCGAGGCGGAACGCGGGCTGACCTTCGTTCACCCCTTCGACCATCCGCACGTCGCGGCGGGGCAGGGGACGGTCGCGCTCGAAATGCTCGAGGATGTGCCCGAACTCGACACGCTGATCGTGCCGATCGGCGGCGGCGGTCTGCTCGCCGGCATGGGCACCGCGGCGCGCGGGATCAAGAATGACATGCGGCTCGTCGGCGTGCAGGCCGAACTTTACCCGTCGATGTATGCCGAGCTGAACGGCGTCGACATGGCGTGCGAGGGCGATACGCTCGCCGAGGGCATCGCGGTCAAGGAGCCGGGAAGCTATACGCGCAAGCTGGTCGCCGCACTCAACGACGATATCGTGCTCGTCGCCGAACGCCATCTGGAGCGCGCGGTCAGCCTGCTGCTCCAGATCGAGAAGACGGTGGTCGAAGGCGCGGGCGCCGCGGGCCTCGCGGCGATGCTCGCGCATCCCGAGGAATTCGCCGGGCGCAAGGTCGGCCTGGTGCTGACGGGCGGCAATATCGACACGCGCCTGCTCGCGAATGTGCTGCTGCGCGACCTTGCGCGATCGGGCCGGATCGCGCGGCTGCGCATCCGGTTGCAGGACCGCCCCGGCGCACTGTTCAAGGTGATGGAGGTGTTCAACGAAAAGCAGGTGAACATCATCGAAATCTATCACCAGCGCATCTTCACGACGCTGCCCGCCAAGGGCCTGATCACCGACATCGAATGCGAGGCGCGCGACAAGGAGCATCTCGACAGCCTCGTCTCGGCGCTGCGCGATGCGGGCTATATGGTCACGACGGTGGAGCTGGCCTGATTTTTCCCCTCTCGCAAGCGGGAGGGGCGGCGAGGCTTGGCAGCTTGCTGCCTAGCCGCAGCGAGGTGGGCCAGCCACACCGCGTTCTTGCCCACCCCGTTGCGACTAGCGGACAAGTTCGCAAGTCTCACTGCCCCTCCCGCTTGCGGGAGGGGATTGCTATGGTGCCGCGATGAAAGAATTCACCCTCGCCCTTATCGCCACGCCCGACGCCATCGACGAGCTGGGCCATGTCAACAATGCGGTCTGGGTCCAGTGGATCCAGCAGGTTGCGACGGGGCATTGGGACGCCGCGGCGCCGCAGAGCCACAAGGATGCCTATATCTGGGTCGTGGTGCGGCACGAGATCGACTATCTGCGCGCGCTCGGCCCCGGCGAGACGGTGACCGCGCGGACCTGGGTCGCCGACAAGCCGCAGGGCGCGAAGTTCGACCGCTTCATGGAATTCACCGGCGCGGATGGCACGGTGCATGTCCGCGCGCGCACCGTCTGGGCCCTGCTCGACAAGGCGAGCGGCCGCCCGCTGCGCGTCACCGACGCGATCGTCGCCCCCTTTCAGGCCGACCGGTGAGGCGCCCGGCGTTACCGCGCGGTCAGTAGGCGAGGGCGCAGCCGTCGGCGCGCATCTCGCTCGCCGCGGCATAGACGCGCGTGTCGCCGTCCATGCGATGTTCGACGCACTGGTAGCGGCCGAAGCCGCCGTCGGGATTGCCGATCGTCCAGCCGAGCGCCGCAAGCTGGGCCCGCGTCGCGGCGGGAACGCCGCTTTCGAGCCGCAGAAGTCCCTTGGGGCCGAGCCCCGACGCATCCTCGCCCATCGATTGCGACGATCCTTCATGATGCCAGCGCGGCGAATCGCCGGCGGCCTGGATTTCAAGGCCGTAGTCGATGCGGTTGACCATGATCTGCGTCTGCCCCTGCGGTTGCATGTCGCCGCCCATCACCCCGAAGCTCATCCACGGCGTGTCGCCATGCGCGGCGAAACCGGGGATGATCGTCTGGAACGGGCGCTTGCCGGGGGCATAGATATTCGGGTGGCCGTCTTGCAGGCTGAACAACTGGCCGCGATCCTGGAACATGAAGCCCAGCCCGTCGGCGACAAGCCCCGACCCCATGCCGCGGAAGTTCGACTGGATCATCGACACCATCATGCCGTCCTTGTCGGCGACGCTGAAATAGGTGGTGTCGCCATGGCTCGGCGCCTGCCCCGGATGGACCGGGGTCAGGATGCGGTCGGGGCGGATCAGCCGGGCGCGCTCGGCCGCATAGTCCTTCGAGATCAGCCATTCGACCGGCACGTTCGAAAAATGCGGGTCGGCGTAGTAGCGCGCGCGATCCTCATAGGCGAGGCGCTTTGCCTCGGCCTGAAGATGGATCGACAGCGCCGACTGGAACCCCGCGCCCTTCAGGTCGAAATTTTCGAGGATGTTGAGCATCTGCAGCGTCGCGATGCCCTGCGTGTTGGCGCCGAGTGCATAGACGTCGGTGCCGCGGTAGGATGTGCGGTGCGGCTCGATCCATTCGGAGCGGTGCGCGGCCAGATCCTCGCGGCGCAGCCAGCCCCCGATGCGCCGGAAATAGGCGTCGATCGTCCGCGCAATCTCGCCATCGTAAAAGACGTCGCGGCCGCCCTCGGCGATCAGGCGGAAGGTGCGCGCAAGGTCGGGGTTGCGGAACACCTGTCCCGCTTGCGGCCCCTTGCCGTCGGCCATGCCATAGGTGCGCAGCGCATTGTCGACCTCTTCGATCCCGCGCCCCGGCTGGCGAAAACCGGCGAGGCTGCGGCGGATATAATAAGCGATCATGTCGGGGACCGGCGCGCCCGCCTCGGCATGGGCGATGACCGGTTCGAAAAGCTCCTTCCACGGCAGCTTGCCGTAGCGCTGGTGCATCGTCCACCAGGCGTCGACCGTCCCCGGCACCGACACCGCGATCGCGCCATAAGCCGGGATCGCGCCGCCCGTCGCGCGCGACCGCACGGTGGCGAGGTCAAGCGCGCGGGGGCTTTTGCCCGACCCCGCCAGCCCGACGACCTTCTTTGCCTTCGGATCCCAGATCATCGCATAGGCGTCGCCGCCGATGCCATTGGCGGTGGGTTCGAGCAAGCCGAGGCAGGCGTTGGTCGCGATGGCGGCGTCGACCGCCGACCCGCCGCGTTTCAGCATGTCGATCCCCGCCTGCGTCGCGAGGGGATGCGCGGTGCCGACCGCGCCGCTGAGGCCGTAAGCGGCGGTACGCGAGGCGAAGCTCGCACCGACCGGCCGGTCGCCGGCATGCACGTCGGGTCGCAGGAAGCGTTCGCTGTCCTTGTCCCACGCGGGAGGCAGCGCCGGATCGCCTTTTGGCGCCGGCTTCGCGGACTGGGCAAGCCCGGCGGTCGGTAACAGGGCGACGGCGGGGGCGGCAGCAAGAAGCGTGCGACGGCGCATGGCGATGTCCTTTGGAATTTTCTGTCGTCCCTTTGTTGCGCCATGCGGCAGGCTTGGCAAGGGGCGTGGAGACTCCCTACTCGAGTTCGGTAAGGTCGAGCGCCGCGAGCAACTGCGCGCGGGCGCGGCGGACGTCGGCGGTGAGCGCGGGTGAAGCGAGGTCGCCGGGTGCGATCGCTTCGGGCCAGTGCGCCGCGACGACGGCGGCGATCCGCTCGAGCTTGGCTTCGTCGGCCATAAACCGCGGATCGACGGTCGCCGGATCGGCGACGACGCGCAGGCGCAGGCAGGCGGGGCCGCCGCCATTGGCCATCGACTGGCGCACGTCGACCGGAAACAGCCGCCGGATCGGACCGTTGCCCGCGACATGCGCCTCGAGCCAGGTCCACACGCTCGGCGTTTCGCGCGCTTCGGTGGGGAGGATCAGCCCCATGCCGCCGTCGTTCGGCAGGCTGACGAGCTGCGCGTTGAACAGATAGGATTTGATCGCATCGGGCAGGCTGACTGCGCTCGCTGGGACTTCGACGATCTCGACCTCGGGAAAGGCCGCGCGGATCTGGGCATGCGCCGCCGCGCGGTCCTCGAAAGCGGTTTCGTGCGTGAACAGCACGCGCTCGTTGGCGACGGCGACCACGTCGTTGTGAAAGGCGCCGCCCTGGATCGCGGTGTCCGATTGCCGGATGAACAGCGTCCGGTCGGGATCGAGCCGGTGGTGGCGCGCGATCGCTTTCGAGGCGTCGAGATGCTGGCGCGCCGGGAAGCGTCCGCCGCCGACGCCATAGACGAAAATCTCGACCCCCGGCTGGTCATGGCCGGCGCACAGCCGCATGTGATTGGCGGCGCCCTCGTCGCCGAACGGCACGGGGACCGGACCGTGGACGGCGAAGGCCGAGTGCGCGAAGGCGAGCCGGAGCTGGGCGAGCGTGCCCTGCCACTCATGGCTGCGGTGCGGCATGGTGACGAGATTGGCGACGGTCAGATGGCATTTGCCGTCGCCGCTGTCGGGCGCGGGCGAGACGGTGGCGGCATTGGCGGCCCACATCGACGAGGCCGACCAGGCCTGCGCGCGCAGATGCGCCTCGGCGCTGTCGAGATCGGTCGCCAGCGCCGCGAGCCACGCCGCATCGGGGCGGTCGAGCGGCGCGAAAAAGCCCTGCGGCAGCCCGAGCGCGAGGTTGTGGCGCATCTTGTCGATGCCCTGCAGCGCCGCGGCGCGCGGTTGCGACACGTCGCCGGCATTGCTGGCGGAAGCCATGTTGCCGCGGCTGAGGCCAGCATAATTATGCGTCGGGCCGATGATGCCGTCGAAGTTGATTTCGGTGATCATGGCTCAGCGCCCGATCCAACTGATGGTATCGCCGGTGCCGATCTGCAGCAGCCGCGCCGTCTCGGCATCGATGCTGCCGCCCTCGCCGACCTTGCCGAAGCAGCAGCGGAAATCGGCAAGGCGGCCCGTCGCGATCAGCGCGTCCGCGCCATCGTCCAACCGGTCGGCGACCCGCGTCACCTCGACATGCTGCGCGTCGCGGATGCTCGACACCTGATCGGTGCGCGCGGTCATCGTCGGGCCGCCGTCGAAGATGTCGATGTAATTTTCGAAGGCGAAGCCCTCATTCTCGAGCATCCGCATGGCGGCGCGGCCAGTGGGATGGGGAACGCCGATCACGCTGCGCGCGGTTTCGGGCAGCATTGCGATATAGACCGGATGCTTGGGCATCAGGTCGGCAATGAACTGGTTGCCGTGAACGGCATTGAACTGGTCGGCTTCCTGAAAGCTCATGCCGAAGAATTTGCCGGCGACGCCGTCCCAGAAGGGCGATCCGCCCGCTTCGTCGATCACCCCGCGCAACTCGGCCAGGATGCGGTCGCCGAAGCGCGCGCGGTGCCGCGCGATGAACAGATAGCGCGAGCGTGCGAGCAACAGGCCAAGCCCGCCGGCGCGCGCCGCGGGATGGAGGAACAGGCCGCCGACCTCGCTCGACCCGTTGAGATCGTTGCTGAGCATGAGCACCTGCGCGTGGAAGGTCCGCCCCAATTGCTCGCTGTGCTTGCTGTCGGTGCCGATGCGATAGCTGTAGAAGGGCCAGCGCTGGCCGACCTGGCCGAAAATCTGGCAGGTGCCGCGCACCTCGCCCGTTTCGGTGTCCTCGAGCATCATCAGATAAAGCTCGTCGGACGGATACTCGCGGTCGCTGGCGAAGCTGGCCTCGGCGCGATCGAGCTTGGCGCGCAGCGCCTTGCGGTCGGGCGGCAGATTGGTGAAGCCGCCCCCCGTCAGTTTCGCCATTTCGTAGATGCTTTGCAGGTCGCTCGGTTTCGCCGAGCGGATCACATAGCTCACACAGTCCCCCGTTCCGCTATTTTCATTAGGGTCAGCGCTGACAGCTGCGCGCGTTCAGCGAGACTGTCGACGATCAGAAATTCGTCCGACGAATGGATGGCGCCGCCGCGCGGGCCCATCGTGTCGACGACGGGAATGCCGCAGGCGGCGATATTGTTGCCGTCGCACACGCCGCCGGTCGCGTTCCAGCCGATCGACAGGCCCAGCGCCGCGCCGCAGTCGCGGACCAGTTCGAAGAGACGCGTCGCCGCGGCATCGAGCGGCTTGGGCGGACGGTTGAAGCCGCCGTAGAGATGGCAATGGACGTCGTGGTCGCGCTGGATCGCGGCGATGGCGTCGCGCAGCGCCGCTTCGGCGGCGGCCATCGCGTCGGGGGTCATCGGCCGCATGTTGACGCGCAGGATCGCCTGATCTGGGACAACATTATTGGGGCCGCCCCCGTCGATCTTCGCGGGATTGACCTTGAGGTCGGGAGATTTCAGCGCATTGAGGCGGAGTGCGAGGTCGGCGGCGGCGACGAGCGCGTTGCGGCCGTCCTCCGGGTTGCGTCCGGCGTGCGCCGAGCGGCCGTGGATCAGCACGGAGAAATTGCCACTGCCCGGGCGCGCGCCGGCGAGCGTGCCGTCGGGCAGTGCGGGTTCGTAGGTAAGCGCCGCGGTCTTGCCGCGCGCCAGTTCGGCGATCAGCGCGGCGGAGGCGTGGCTGCCCGTTTCCTCGTCGCTGTTGATCATCACGTCATAGCCGACGCGCTCGGCCAGCGGCGACGCCTCGAGCGCCGACAGCGCGGCAAGGATGACGGCGATGCCGCCCTTCATGTCGGCGGTGCCGGGGCCGTTGAGGACGCCCGGCTCCAGCCATTTGAGCGACTGGAAAGGGTGATCGGCGGCGAACACCGTGTCCATATGGCCGGTCAGCAGCAGCTGGACCGGCGCCTCGGGGCGCACGCGAAGATGGAGATGCGCGCCGCGCTCGATCGTCTGGACGCGGCCCGCGGCATCGACGCTTTCGACAGGATCTGGCGCGACGAGGCGCACGGTGCCGGGGAGCGCCGAAAAGGCGTCGGCGAGCAGGCCGGCGACGGTCTTCAGCCCGGCAAGATTACCGGTGCCGCTGTTGACCGCGGCCCAGCGTTCGACCTGCGCCAGCATCGGCGCATCGGCCGCACGCTCCAGCGTGGCGGTTTCGCTTGGCTTCAGGATGGTCATGCGCAGCCTATAGCCGCCCGCGCCCGGCTTTGGCACCCCCGGCGCGAAACAATCTTTCACGCGATACGGTAAATCACTGACATCGCTGGACGAGGCAGGCGATGTCGCGCGCGAAAGCGTCCGAATCGCAACGCGTTAACCGAAACTTCGTCTGCCTGGGCATAGGGCCTTGGCATCGCGCCAACGAGTGGGTCCATGACAGCCGCCTTCGTCCTCGTCATCAACATGTGCATCGCCGGGATTTTCGCGGTGGCATTCGGCGTGATCGCGGCGACCAACCGAATGGCCCGCGGCGCCGCCTTCATGGCGGCGGGCTATGCGCTGGGCATCGTCGATGTCGCGCTGGAATTCCTGCTGCCCTTCCAGACCGATCCGACGCCGGTGGCGGTCAGCATCTTTGTGGTATTCCTGCTCGCGCTCAGCTTCTGCCTCATCGGCATCTCGCGCCACTATCGCGTGCCGACGCCGCGCGGCGCGATGATCGCGATCTGGGCGAGTGCGCTGCTGTTGGCGCCCCTTGCCTTTTCGCTGCCTTACGGGTCGCCCGCGCGCGGCATGATCTATCAATTTTCCTATTGCCTGATGCAGGGGCTGGCCGGGGTCGTCATCTTGCGGTCGGGGCGGCGCCAGGCGCTCGACCTGCTGCTGATGGGGATGCAGTTCGTCGCGGCGCTGCTGTATCTGGTGAAACCCGTGATCGGTATGCTGGTTGGAACCGCCGCGGCGCCGCAGGCCTATATGGCGACAACCTATGCCGCGATTTCGCAGACGATGGGCGCGGTGACGCTGGTCGCGGTGGCAATGGTGCTGCTGCTCGTGATGATCCGCGATGCGACCGCCGAGATGACCGCGCGGTCCGAAACCGACCCGCTGTCGAGCGCGCTCAACCGGCGCGGCTTCGAACTACATGGGGAATCGGCGCTGGCGGGCGGTACACGCGGCGTTCTGGTCGCCGCCGACCTCGATCATTTCAAGCAGATCAACGACAGTTACGGCCATGCGGCGGGCGACGGCGTGATCGCGCATTTTGCCGCGCTGTTGCTGGACGCGGCGCCCGAGGGGGCGATCGTCGGACGCGTCGGCGGCGAAGAATTTGCGGTGCTGCTGCCCGATGCGCTGCTGTCCGACGGGCGGCTCTATGCCGAAACGGTGCGCGGCCGCTTTGCGGCGCAGCGGCTTCCGGTGCTCGGCGTCGATCGCTGTTTCACCGCGTCGTTCGGCGTCGCGCAGGCGGGGCGCGGCGACACGCTGCATGACCTGCTCCACCGCGCCGACGCCGCGCTTTACAGCGCCAAGGCCGGGGGACGGAACCTTGTGCGTGTGGCGCTCGGCGAATTGCCGCCGCTGCCCGCGATGGGCGCTGCCTGACGCGGCCCTGTGGCGCGATTGGGGCGCGAAGGGCGGTTGCCATCGCGCCCCAATCGCGCCATAGGGCGGCGGCCCTTTCCTCCCCGGGTCCATCCGCGCAATCGCGCTGACCAAAGGGTGCTTGAATGACTGATTTCCTCGACCGCAGCGGCCTGTCCGTCGATTCGCGTCTCGTCTCCTTCCTCGAGGAAAAGGCGATTCCGGGAACCGGCGTCGATACCGCCAAATTCTGGTCGGATTTCGCGGCGTTGCTCGGCACCTTCGCGCCCGAAAATGCCGCGCTGCTCGCGAAGCGCGAGGATTTACAGGCACAGATCGACGCCTGGCATCGGGCTCGCGAGGGGCAGGCGCATGGCGCCGCAGCCTATCAGGATTTTCTGCGCGAAATCGGCTATCTCGTCCCCGAACCCGCGCCGTTTGCGGTCGGCACCGTCAATGTCGATCCCGAAATCGCGACGATGGCGGGGCCGCAGCTCGTCGTGCCGGCGCTCAATGCGCGCTTCGCATTGAACGCCGCCAATGCGCGCTGGGGCAGCCTTTACGATGCGCTGTACGGCACCGACGCGCTCGACGCGCCGCCGGCCAAGCCCGGCGGCTACGACCCCGAACGCGGCGCGGCGGTGATCGCGCGGGCGAAGGCGTTTCTCGACGAAGCCGTGCCGCTGGCGTCGGGAAGCTGGACCGACTGGCAGGGCGGCGATCCGGTGCTGGCCGATCCGTCGCAGCTGGTGGGGCGCCGGCCGGGCGGGCTGCTGCTCCGCCACAACGGGCTGCACATCGAACTCGTGATCGATTCGAAGAGTCCGATCGGCAGCGGCGATCCCGCCGACATTGCTGACGTGGTGCTGGAAGCCGCGCTGACGACGATCATCGACCTTGAGGACAGCGTCGCGGCGGTCGATGGCGAGGACAAGACGCTCGGCTATACCAACTGGCTCGGCCTGATGCGCGGCGACCTCACCGAAAGCTTCGACAAGGGCGGCAAGACGATGACGCGCCGCATGGCGGACGACCGCGAATGGAGCGCGCCCGATGGCACGCCCTTCACGCTACACGGGCGCAGTGTGATGTTCGTGCGCAATGTCGGCCACCTGATGACGACGCCGATGATCCGTCTCCCCGATGGATCGGAAGCGCCCGAGGGGCTGTGCGATGCGGTCATCACCAGCCTGTGCGCGCTGCACGATCTGAAAGGTCTCGGCAGCCGGACCAACAGCCGCGCGGGCAGCATCTATATCGTCAAGCCCAAGCAGCATGGGCCCGAGGAGTGCGGCTTCACCGACCGGCTGTTCGACGCGGTCGAGGATATGCTCGGCCTCGCGCGTCAAACGATCAAGGTCGGCGTGATGGACGAGGAGCGCCGCACGAGCGCGAACCTTGCCGCCTGCATCGCAGCGGTGAAGGACCGGATCGTCTTCATCAACACCGGCTTCCTCGACCGCACCGGCGACGAGATCCATACCAGCATGCGCGCGGGGCCGATGATCCCGAAGGGCGAAATGAAGGCGTCGGACTGGATCGCCGCTTATGAGGACCGCAACGTCCGCATCGGGCTCGCCTGCGGGCTTTCGGGCAAGGCGCAGATTGGCAAGGGCATGTGGGCGATGCCCGACCTTATGAAGGCGATGTTGGACGCGAAGATCGGCCATCCGAAATCAGGCGCGAACACCGCATGGGTGCCGTCGCCGACCGCCGCGACGCTGCATGCGCTGCATTATCATATGGTCGACGTGTTCGCGCGGCAGAAGGACATTGCGGGCGAGGCCGTGCCGTCGCTCGACCGGCTGCTGGCGATTCCGGTCGCGACCGGACGCAACTGGAGCGAGGCCGAGGTCGTGCGCGAACTCGACAATAATTGCCAGGGCATATTGGGCTATGTCGTGCGCTGGATCGACCAGGGCGTCGGCTGTTCGAAGGTGCCTGACATCGACGACGTCGGCCTGATGGAAGACCGCGCGACCTTGCGCATTTCGAGCCAGGCGCTCGCCAACTGGCTGCTCCACGGCGTCTGCACCGCCGAACAGGTCGATGCGGCGCTCGCGCGGATGGCGGTGAAGGTCGATGCGCAGAATGCGGGCGATCCGCTGTATGAGAAGCTGACGCCCGAGGGCATTGCCTATCAGGCGGCGCGGGCGCTGATCTTCGAAGGCGTGACGCAGCCGTCGGGCTATACCGAGCCGCTGCTGCACAAATACCGGCTGGCGAAAAAAGCCGCCGCCTGAGATTGGCAACCCCCGACCCGCGGGTTAAGTAGCCCGCGGGTCGCGATTTTTTCGGGGGAAAATTGCCATGCGTCATTCTGTTGTTTCTGCCTTGCTGGCGTCCGCTGCACTGGCACTAGCAGGGCCGGCTGCCGCCGCGCCCGACAGCACGCCGTCGAGCGGCGTGTTCAAGACCGGGCAGGAGGTCCGCGATCTGTGCGTGTCCAAGGATGACGCCGATGTGTCGGCGTGCGACTATTTCATCATGGCGGTTCACGACGCGATCAAATTGTACGGCGACACGAAGATGGCCGACAGCAATCTGTGCCCGCCTGAAGGCGTGACCGCGCTCGAACTGCGCAACACTGTTCTCGCGTACTGGAACGGCCGGACGACCAGCCTCAAATATTCGGCGGTCAGTTCGATCCGCAACGCGCTGTTCCAGAAATATGGCTGCAGCGAATAACCGCGCGCCCTTCGGCTTGCGCTAATCCTGCTTATACCATAGGGGGGTATCCTATGGGACATGTAGCGGAAAACAGAAGCGGCCTTTTGGCACGCGTGCGGCGGCTGGCGGGGCAGGTCGGGGCAATCGAAAAGGCGCTGGTTTCGGACGAGCCCTGCGCCACGGTATTGCACCGCGTTGCGGCCGTGCGGGGGGCCGTCAATGGCTTGCTCGATGCGGTGATCGAAGATCATTTGACGGGCCATGTCGCGGCACCGGGCCTGAGCGATGCGGAGCGCCGCGCCGGAGCAGAGGAATTGATCGCGGTGATCCGGCGCTATGCGAAATAGGAGAGGGACGGTGACCGATACCGTGCCGGGCGGTGGCCACGATCACGATTTCCTGGGCGCGTCGCACGACGCCAATGCTCGGCGCACGCTGTGGGTGGTGCTGTTGACCGCGGTGATGATGGTCGGCGAGATCGTCGCCGGTTATCTTACCGGGTCGATGGCGTTGCTCGCCGACGGCTTTCACATGGCGACGCATGCGGGGGCGTTGGGGCTGGCGGCGATTGCCTATCGCTATGCGCGCACGCACCGGCACGACCCGCGCTTCAGCTTCGGTACGGGCAAGGTCGGCGATCTGACGGGCTTTGCCTCGGCGCTGATCCTCGGCATCTTCGCGCTGGGCATCGCGGTCGAATCGACGATGCGGCTGATCGATCCAGTGGCGGTCGATTTTTCGGCGGCCGCGCTCGTCGCGGTGATCGGGCTGGTCGTCAATATCGTCAGCGCGCTGCTGCTGATGGGCGGGCATCATCATCACGATCATCATCACGATCATCATCACGCCCACGACGATCATGCGCACGGCCATCATGCGCATCATGGCGCCGACAATAATCTGAAGTCGGCCTATTTCCATGTGCTCGCCGATGCGCTGACGTCGGTGCTGGCGATCGCGGCGCTGCTGGCCGGGCGCTATCTGGGGCTGGGGTGGATGGACCCGATGATGGGGATCGTCGGCGCGCTGGTGATCGCGCGCTGGTCGTGGTCGCTGATGCGCGACACCGCCGAGGTGCTGCTCGATACGACCGATGCGACGATTGCGGCCACGCTGCGGAGCCGGATCGACACGGCGGCGGGCGTCCGGCTGACCGACCTGCACGTCTGGCGCGTCGGCCCCGATGCCTGCGCGGCGATCGTCGAGGTCGAAGGGGCGATGAGCGCGGCGGACCTGCGCGCGCGGCTCGCCGATATCCGCCAGCTCGCCCATCTGACCGTGGCGGTGCGCTGACAGGGGTGCGGCAGGGTTAATGCGGCGGCAATTCGGCGCTTGCCATCGGCGGGTTTTGGCGGATGATCCGGAGCGGCTGAAGCGGGGGACGGGCGATGTCGGCACCTTTCAATTTCGGGCAACTCAAATTTCTGAAAGCGCTGACCGAGGCGCTGTTCCACGGCGCGCCGATGGTCATCTCCGCCGATCAGGTGGTGGCGAACATCACCGAATTGTTCGCGAAGGTCGGCGGCACCAAACTTGACGAAATTCGCCTGTCGCTGACCGCGACCGAACTGGTGCTCGGCCCGCTGTTCGCGGCGGTCGATGTCGAGACGCGCGCCCACCGCATCCGCAACCGGCTGCAGAACAGTCAGATCGACCTGTTTCAGGACATGGCCCGGCTGCGCGGTATCGTTTACGCCTGCTATTACGGGCATTGGCAGCCGGGGGTCGAGGCAGGCGACCAGCAGGCGAACGCCGCCAATCCGGTGCACCAGCAGATCGGCTTCACGCTGCCCAAATTCCGCGTGCGCGGCCCCGCCGACATGGCGATCACTCGCGTCGAGGGGCGCGAGATCGATCCCGCGCATATATTGGATGCGGATACGCTGGGCGACGAATATGACGTCGTCGTCGTCGGATCGGGCGCAGGCGGCGGGGTCGCTGCGCACAATGTCGCCGCGCGCGGCTACAAGGTGCTGATCGTCGAGGCGGGGCCCTTCTATCCCTCGCCGCGCATCACGCACCACGAACTCGACATGGTGGCCCAGCTTTACAAGCATGGCGCGCTGCAAACCTCGACCAATCGCGACTTCATCGTCTTTCAGGGGCGCTGCGTCGGCGGATCGTCGACGATCAACAACGGCATCTGCCTGCGCGTCAACGAGGCGGGACGGACGCACCCCGATGCGGTCGATGTGCTGGCCCGATGGGCGAGCATCGGCGCGCCGATCGACGCCGACGCCTTTCACGCGAGCTATGACGCGATCCGCGACCGGCTGCATATCGGGACAATCGAGGCGCGCGCCGGGCGGCATAATGGCCCCCATCTGATAAACGGCTGGCACGCCTATGCCGCCGGATCGTCGGACCCCAAGGAACAGCGCGCGGTCGCCGACTGGTTCGCGAAGAATTTCGGGCCGCCGCACACGCCGGAAGCCTGCGCCTATTGCGGCTATTGCAATTCGGGCTGCGCCTATGGCCGGCGGCTCGGCATGGCGCAGACCTATCTGCCCGATGCGTGCCGCGACCATGGCGCGCGCATCGTGCCGGAAACGAAGGTCGACCGGATCGTCTGGCAGACGAGCATCGACGGACGGCGCGAGGCCGAGGGGGTGAAGCTGATCCTGCCCGACGGCAGCCGCCGCACGGTGCGCGCGCGGGTCGGCGTCGTCGTCGCGGCGGGCACCATCGCCTCGTCGAAGCTGCTCGACCGCAGCGACATCGACGGCACCGGGCATAATGTGTCGCTCAACATCGCCTCGCCGGTCGTGGCGCTGATGCCCGAGGGCGTCGGCGGCAATGCCTGGGACGAGGACCAGATGTCGAGCTACGTCGATTGCGGCGATTTCCTGCTCGAAAGCCATTTCCAGCCGCCGATGGCGATGGCGTCGCTGATGCCGGGCTGGTTCACCGACCATAGCGAGCGGATGCGCAACTATGGCCGCGCCCATTCGGCGGGCATCCTGTTCCCCGCCGACCGGCGCGGACGGGTCAAGGACGGCAAGCTGAAATTCGAGCTCGACCGCGATACCGACCTGCCGCTGCTGCGCCGCGCGATGGCGACGCTGACCAAGGTGCATTTCGCCGCCGGAGCGATCGAATGCTATCCGGCGCTGACCAAGGGGCAGCGGCTGACCCCCGACATGGACATCGACGGCTTCTTCGAAACGGCGATCCGCGAATCGGACGATGTGACGCTGTCGAGCAGCCACCCGCACGGTGGCAATGCGATCAACGTCGATCCCGACGCAGGCGTGGTCGATCCCGATTGCCGCGTCCACGGCACGACCAATGTCATCGTCACCGACGCCAGCGTCTTTCCGACCTGCATCCGCGTCAATGCGCAGTGGACGACGATGGCGATGGCGCATTACGCGACCGCGCGGCACGATCCGTTCGGTTAAGGTCTCCTCGCAATGACGGCGGCTTTTGTTTATGGGGCGCGCCGATGACCTTCACTGTTGCCGCTCTCTATCGTTTCGCGCCGTTCGACGACCCCGCCGCGCTGCGCGCGCCCTTACTTGATCTCTGCGCGGCCCAGGGGGTGAAGGGCACGCTGCTGCTCGCGCGGGAAGGGGTGAACGGGACGATCGCGGGGAGCGCCGAAGGTATCGCTGCAGTCATCGCGCATATCCGCGCGCTGCCCGGCTGCGCCGAGCTCGACGTCAAATATTCATCCGCCGCAGCCATGCCCTTTCAGCGGCTGAAGGTGCGGCTGAAAAAGGAAATCGTGACGATGAAGGTGCCGGGGGTCGACCCGGCGCGCGAGGTGGGTGCCTATGTCGCGCCGGCCGACTGGAATGCGGTGATCGACGATCCCGACACGATCGTCATCGACACGCGCAACGATTTCGAGGTCGGCTATGGCAGCTTCGCGGGCGCGGTGAACCCGCAGACGAAAAGCTTCGGCGATTTTCCCGGCTGGTGGCGCGACCATGCCGCCGATTTCGCCGGGAAGCGCGTCGCGATGTTCTGCACCGGCGGCATCCGCTGCGAAAAATCGACCGCCTTCCTGAAAAGCGAAGGCGTCGCCGATGTCGTTCACCTGAAAGGCGGCATCCTCGCCTATCTGGAGCAGATACCGGAGGCCGACAGCCGCTGGCAGGGCAGCTGTTTCGTCTTCGACGAACGCGTCAGCGTCGGCCACGGCTTGGTCGAGGTCGGCGACAAGGACTGACCGGCCCGGCCGCCGAAGCCTCCCCTGCGGGCCGCAATCAGTCGGCGTCGAGGCCGTAGGCGGTGTGGAGCACGCGCACCGCGAGTTCGGTTTCATCCTCGTCGATCAGCACGCTGACCTTGATCTCGCTGGTCGAGATCGCCTGGATGTTGATGCCGCGATCGGCGAGCGCGCGGAACATCGTGCTGGCGACGCCCGCGTGGCTCTTCATGCCGACGCCGACGACGCTGATCTTTGCGACCTTGTCGTCCGACAGGATGCGGTTGAAGCCGATCTTGTCCTTCGCGGCTTCGAGCAGGTCGATCGACCGCAAGAGGTCGGCGGCGGGAACGGTGAAGGTCACGTCGGTCTCGCCCTTGTCGCGGCCGACGTTCTGGATGATCATGTCGACGTTGATCCCCGCGGCGGCGAGCGGGCCGAAGATGTTGGCGACGCCGCCCGGACGGTCGGGGACGCGCGTCACGATGATCTTCGCTTCATTCTTGTCGTGGGCGATGCCGGTGATCAGCTGCCGTTCCATCTGATGTTCCTCTATTTCCTCGTCGCTGACGATCATCGTGCCTCTTTTGGGTGCCTCGTCGCCCTCGACGAAGCTGGAAAGCACCTGCACGCGCACGCCCATCTTCATCGCGAGGCCGACCGAGCGCGTCTGGAGCACCTTGGCGCCGACGCTCGCGAGTTCGAGCATTTCTTCATAGGTGACATAATCGAGCTTCCGGGCGCGCGCGACGATGCGCGGGTCGGTGGTATAGACGCCGTCGACATCGGTGTAGATGTCACAGCGATCGGCCTCGACCGCCGCGGCGACCGCGACAGCGCTGGTGTCCGATCCGCCGCGCCCCAGGGTCGAGATGCGACCATCGTCCATCATCCCCTGAAAGCCCGGGATCACCGCGACTTCGCCGCGGCCCATCGCGGCGAGCAGCGCGCCCGTTTCGATATCGAGGATGCGGGCGCGGGCATGCGCCTCTTCGGTGCGGATGGGGAGCTGCCAGCCGAGCCAGCTGCGCGCGGGAACGCCCATCGCCTGCAGCGTGAGCGCGAGCAGACCCGACGTGATCTGTTCGCCCGCCGCTACCACGACATCATATTCCGCCGGGTCGTAACGCGGGTTCGCCTCGCGGCAGAAATTGACGAGCCGGTCGGTCTCGCCAGCCATCGCCGAGACGACGACGGCCACCTCGTTGCCCTGTGCCACTTCGCGCGCGACCAGTTTCGCGACGGTGCGAATCCGCTCGGTGCCCGCCATCGACGTGCCTCCGAATTTCATCACGATCCGTGCCATCTCGTCCCGCCTTTTCGCAAACTGGTTTCGGCCGCAACTTCCAAGGATTTCCGCGGCGACCGCGCTGTTAGGGAAGGGGGAGCGCGATGGCAAGGCCGACAGATTATACCATCAGGATATTTTTTCTTGTCCGTTCGCAACAGGAGCGCCGGTATCCGCCGAACGATTATTCTATCCCGATAAGTCTTGTGCCGCGCCGGGCGGGGTGCCAAATCGCGCTCTATGAGCGCTACGACAATCAATCCGCACGAAGCCGCCCATTTCGGCGCGCTCGCCGCCGACTGGTGGGATCCGCACGGCTCGTCCGCCATGCTGCACAAGCTCAACCCGGTGCGCCTGTCCTATATTCGCGACCGGATCGACGCGCATTGGCTGACCGACAGCCGCGATCTGAAGCCGCTCGCCGGCAAGCGCGCGCTCGACGTCGGATGCGGTGCGGGCCTGCTTGCAGAACCGCTTGCGCGGATGGGGGCGGCGGTGACGGGGGTTGATGCCGCACCCGAAAATATCGCCGCGGCGCGCGCGCATGCGGCCGGGCAGGGGCTGGGAATCGACTATCATGCGGGCGAACTGGCGGCACTGCCGCCCGCGACCTTCGACCTCGTCACCTCGATGGAGGTGGTCGAGCATGTGGCCGATCCGGCGGCCTTCATCGCCGAACTTGCCGCGCGCCTGGCGCCCGGCGGACTGATGATCCTGTCGACCCCCAATCGCACCGCCCTGTCGAAGCTGCTGCTCGTCGAGGCGGCCGAGCGGATCGGCGCCGTGCCGCGCGGCACGCACGACTGGGGCCAGTTTCTGAAGCCCGAAGAATTGACCGCGCTCCTCGCGGCGGCGGGGCTTGAAGTCGTCGATCGCACCGGCCTCGCGCCATCGGCAGCGCGCGGGTTCAAGCTCGGCGGCAGCGAAGCGCTGAACTATCTGCTCGCGGCGCAGCGCGCGGGCTGATCGCGCGCTTGATCGCGGCGCCGGCGCCTGATAGGCACCGCTGCGATGACCAACGACCGATCCCTTCGATTCAAGGCGTATTGGCGCTCCTTTACCTAAGGAGCGGCATGGCATCATTCATCATGACCATGGCCGCCGTGTCGGAAGGCGAATGGTCATCATCATGAAACCGCACCCCCTCTGTCACGGCGCGCCTTTTAGAAGAGACGCTTTGCGATGACAGAGACTTTGATCCGCCTCACCACCCCGCGATGCCGCATCGACCGGCTGGTCGCCGATGATGCCGCCGACCTCTGGGCGATCACCGATGCGTCGGTGACGTCGCAGGTCCATTTCCTGCCCGAACCCTTCACCAAGGACGAAGCCGCCGCGCTGATCGCGCGGTCGCGCGGCGACGATGTCTTCCACGCCGTGCGCGACGCGGCGGGGCTCGCCGGGGTCATCGGCGTCCACCGCCGCGGCGCGGGCGAATATGAGGTCGGATACTGGCTTGCGGCGCGCGCGCGCGGGCAAGGGCTGGCGCGCGAAGCGGTCGGTGCGACGGTGCGCGAGATTGCGGCGGCACGGCGCGGCGCGACGGTCGTCGCCGAATGCCGGCCGGGCAATGCGCGGTCCGAAGCTTTGCTGCGCGCGGTCGGCTTCGTACCGACGGGGACCGCGGGACGGCGCCCCGGGCGCGCGCTGTTCGTGTGGCGCGCGGCGCCGGGCGAGCGGATCGATGTTTGCTGAGGGTGCTGAGGGTGCTGAGGGCCGGTTCGATCAGGATCCGAGCGCGGCAAGACGGCGGCGGTCGACCCAGCCGGTAGCGCAGGTCGCCCCGCGCGCGGGAACGCAACTGTTGCGGCGGCTGGCATAGGCGACCCACGCCCAGCCGCCCTGTTCGCCGCA
Organism: Sphingopyxis sp. P1IMeth2; assembly: GCF_900185685.1. Taxonomy (NCBI): domain Bacteria; kingdom Pseudomonadati; phylum Pseudomonadota; class Alphaproteobacteria; order Sphingomonadales; family Sphingopyxidaceae; genus Sphingopyxis; species Sphingopyxis sp. P1IMeth2. Next base: position 15,915 of record NZ_FYAT01000001.1, on the reverse strand, counting down.
CACCAGGACGCGCGTTCCCGCGCGCAGCCGGTCGGTCTTGCGCGCGGCCAGGCTGGGCGAGCGATAAACGGCGACGCGGGCGCTCTGCGCGTTGCCCGTGACGACCGCGGGCGGACAGGCGGCGGGCGCGGCGGCGCCCTGCATCGCGAGCGCGAGTGTCGCAAAGATCGTCAGCATCGGTGCATTCCTTTGGCTAGCTCTGTCGCCGGCCTATCACACATCAGCCTATCTCTTCGGTTAACGCCTTGGCAATTGCGGCGACCGAGGTCGGGGCATAGGCAAAGCCCATATGTGCGCATTCGACCTCGATCTGCCGGTCGCTTTCGTGCGGCAGGCCGCGCGCGCTGTTCACCGCGACGACGCCGTCATGCTTGGACCATAAGGCAAAGGTCGGCATTTCCGGGCGCGGCGCCGGGTGGAAGTCGATGGGGGGATTGTCGACCGGGTGGCGCGCGATCAGATGATAGAGCCGCCAGGCGCGATTGGCGCGGCGGCTGCCTGAAAAGGGCGAACCGAGCGTGACGACGCGCGCGACCTTGTGTGGGTGATGCTTGGCATATTCGCGCGCATAGATGCCGCCGAGGCTCCAGCCGACGAGTGCGGGCGGCCGCCCGGTGCGCGCGATGATCCATTCGACGCGCGCATCGATACGGTCGATGATGTCGGCGGTCGCGCCGCGGTTGAAGCCGAGGCCCCAGGCATAGCAGCGAAAGCCCGCGCGGCGCAGGTCGGCGCGCAGCGCCTTCGTCGACCAGTCGCCCGACAGAAAGCCCGGCAGCACCATCACCGGCGGGTGGGCGCTGTCGGGATTGGGTTCGGGCGGCATCGGCCGGACGCGTCCGCCGAGCGCGCGCAGCAGCGATCCCGCCTCACGCCAGAGCAGCGCCAGCCGCGGCGGGGCCTCGGGGTCGGGCACGCGCGCCGGCCAAAGGGCGCGCCTCGAGAGATAGCTGCGGATCATCGTCGGCGCGGCAGTCAGGCCTTCGGGACCAGCTTCAGCAGCTTGCCGTTCTTGCCGTCGGTCAGCAGCCAGACGCTGCCGTCGTCGCGCACCTCGACCTCGCGGATACGGGCGCCGAAGTCCCAGCGATCGGACTTGTGCAGCGTGTCGCCGTCGATCGCCATGCGGATCAGCCCCTCGCCCGACAGCGCGCCCATCAACAGGCTGTTCTTCCAGCCGGGATAGGCGTCGCCGCCGTACCAGACGAGCCCCGCGGGCGACACCGAGGGGTTCCACCACAGCTTCGGCGCGGCAAATTCGGGGCGGGTCGGATGGTCGGGAATGTCGCGGCCGTCATAATGATCGCCGTTCGACACGATCGGATAGCCGTAATTGGCCTTTGCCGCGACCAGATTGACCTCGTCGCCGCCCTTCGGCCCCATTTCCTGGTTCCAGAGCCGGCCCGTCCCGTCGAACGCGAGGCCCAGGATGTTGCGATGGCCGAGCGACCAGATTTGCGCGGTCACGCCGCCCTCAGCGGCAAAGGGGTTGTCGGCGGGGACGCTGCCGTCGGGGTTCAGGCGCAGGATCTTGCCGAGATTGGCCTTCATGTCCTGCGCCGGATCGAACTTCTGCCGTTCGCCCGAACCGATGAACAAATATCGGCCATCGGGCGAGAAGGCGAGGCGGTGCGAATAATGGCCGCGGCCGGGCACTTTGGGGTCCTGTTTCCAGATCACTTCCAGCCCGTCGAGGCGCGGCGCGGCGCCCTGGACCAGCTTCGCCCGGCCGACCACCGCGCCGGCGGTGTCGCCGGGGCCGGCTTCGGCCCAGCTCAGGTAAATGGTACCGCTCTGCGCGAAATCGGGGGCGACGATTACATCGCCGAGCCCGCCCTGACCGGCGTAGAGAACCGGGGGTGTCCCCGCGACATCGCGCGCGGCGCCGCCTTCTTCCCAGAGTTTGAGTTTGCCCGACTTTTCGGTGACGAGCGCGAGGCGCGTTCCGGGCAGGAAGGTCATCGCCCAGGGCTCGTTGAAGGCCGCTGCCTCCTGCACCGTGAAGGGCGCATCGGCGAGCGCGGTCGCGAGCTGCGCACCCGACGTGTCGAGCGCGGCGCTGTCGGTGGCCGCGTTGCTGGGGGTTCCGGTCGAACAGGCGGCGACGGCCAGTGCGGCCGATAGCGCAAGGGCGGGGATTTTCTGCATGAAAAGGCTCGCTTTGCTGGGGAGGTGGGCGGCCAGTCTGGCGCGCTCGCCCGGAAAAGTCGAGAGGATGTGCGGCGCGTTAGCGGTTCGCGGCTTCGCGGCGCGCGGTGATTTCCTCGACGCTGTCCATGATCGCATCCATCGCCTCGCTCGCCGGAACCGCGTCCGAGCGGCGCTGCGAGAATTGACCGCGATCCATGATTTCTTCGAGCGCGGTGCGCGCGCGCGAGACGCGGCTTTTCATCGTGCCGAGCGCGCAGTCGCAAATCTGCGCCGCTTCCTCATAGGACAGACCGCCGGCACCGACGAGGATCAGCGCCTCGCGCTGGTCCTGCGGCAATTCCATCAGCGCGCGCTGGAGATCCGCCATCTCGCCCGAATCTTCCTGCGACGCCGGGGTCGACAGCGTGCGTTCGACGGTTGTTTCGTCATATTCGCCGTGAAATTTGTTGCGGCGCATCTGCGAAAGGAAGGTGTTGCGCAGGATGACGAAGGTCCACGCCTTGATCGAAGTGCCGCGTTCGAAGCGCGCACGCGACGCCCACGCCTTGACCATCGTGTCTTGCGTCAGATCGTCGGCCAAATCGGGATTGCCCGACAGGCTGCGCCCATAAGCGCGCAGATGCGGGATGACGCCAGCGAGAAGCGCCTTGAATTCGCCGTCCGACAGGCTGTGATTTTCCTGCGAACGCGGCGCAGCAGCAGGGCGGGTCATCAGAGTTTAGGGCTTTTCTGATCGAGTTGGGCCAAAAGATCGAGCATCTGGTCGGGAAGCTTTTCGGCGACGACGCTGCCATAGATCATGCGCAGCTTCGCACTCACCGGCTCGGGCGACTGCCGACCGGTCAGCGTGCGATGCCACTGGTCGCTGTCCGTCCCCGGAAAGCTGCCATTCGTGCGGCGCACGACTTCGGCTTCCTCCGCCGGGTGGGGCGGCTTGCCGTTGATCCTGTTGTCACCATGCGTAGCCATGCCGAAGCAACGAGGAAGATCGCCGCTGGTTCCCGGCAATTTCGATTTTGCGACGAATGCGTTGCCAAGGTGCCACACGCGCCCTAAGCAGGCAGGGCAGGCCCGCAGGGGTTTGCGGATGGGGTCACAACGCTCCTTGAATGGGGAAGCCGGGAGTCACGTGACTTGCGATCGATTATTTATGTCAGCGTTGCGGACCCGCTGATAACGCCCGACGACATTGCCGATATTCTGGGTACGGCACGCCGCAACAATGCTCGCGACGCGCTGACCGGCGCCCTGATCTTCAACGGGCATAATTTCATGCAATTGCTGGAAGGTCCGGGCGACAAGGTCGAGGCGTGCCTCGCCGCGATCCGCGACGACCGCCGTCACAGCGGTATGGTCGAGGTGCGGCGGCGCGACATCGACCACCGCGAATTCGGCGACTGGTCGATGCTCTACGAACCCAATTTCGACGGGCATGAGGACAGTCTGAGGCGGCTGGCCGCCAACGGCCGGCTCGACCCCGTCGACGAACAGATGATGGCCAATTTCATTGCGCTTGGACGTCGCCGGCCGGCGGCCGCGGTTCCCGCCTGAGCCATTGCGGCGGGGATCGCCGCTTTCCATCGACGTTTCAACGCGCTAAGCCCGGTGTCATACGCATCGAGAGATTGCCCAGATAAAGGCCCGATTATCAGCGACGACACGCCCCGACCGCTCGACGACGCCAGCTTCAAGCAGGAGCTGGCGGCGATGCTGCCGCATCTGCGCGCCTTCGGCCGCAGCCTGACCGGCAACGCCGACCTGGCCGACGATCTGGTGCAGGAGACGATGCTGAAGGCATGGAAGGCGCGCGCAAGCTATATTCCGGGGCCGTCGAGCATGAAGAGCTGGGCCTTCGTCATCCTGCGCAACTGTTTCCTGTCGCAGATGCGGCGCAAGAAATTCACCGCCGAATATGACGAACTCGCCGCCGAGCGCCTGCTCGTCGCGCCCGACGATCAGGACGACAGCCTGCACCTGTCGGACGTGCAGCGCGCGCTGATGATGCTGCCCGTCGACCAGCGCGAGGCGCTGATCCTTATCGGCGCAGGGCAATTATCCTATGAGGAAGGCGCCGACATCTGCGGCGTCGCGGTCGGCACGATGAAAAGCCGCGTCTCGCGCGCCCGGGCCGCCTTGCAGGCGATCCTCGACGGCGGCGAGATGCCGCTGCGCAGCGAAGACCCGCTGCCCCCGAGCGAAGCCTTCGCGACGATCATGGGCAGCGTCGACCAACTGACAGGCGGGGGAACCTCGCCGGATTGACGGCGCCTGCGTGGCGGTTTGGGAGTGGACGACGCACTTTACTCGCGAATTGCCCTCAATGTGGACGCGGTAGACCGAAAATGTCTCGTTCCAGTCCGTCGGGAAACTTTTCGCGCAAGATTTTTGTGCCACCAAGTTTTTGGACAAGCGCTCGCGCCGCGACGTTATCATCATTCATGTGGGTCTCGACCAAGTCCCAACCCAGCATATCATATCCAAATGCAATGGCTGCACGCGAAGCCTCCAGCGCATAGCCGTTTCGGCGGGCCGATGGAACAATCCACCACGTCAGCTCCGATCTCGGATAGCCTTCAGGCCACCAAAGTCCGCACCCGCCGATCATTAATCCACTCGCGCGCTCTACAACCGACCAGCGGCCATATCCACGCAGTGACCAATGGCCCAAGTCCGTTGCAAGCACACGCCAGGCGCGGTCCGCTTCCATCGGCCCCCCGTAGAAGTGCGATGCCGCGGCATCTGCAAAGAAATCACGATAAACCGGGAAATCCTCGCTTCTCGGACCTCGCAGATCGAGATGTTCTGTTTTCAGGGTGGGGATATGCTCGTGGATTGTCATAACGAGCTGCAGCTTATGACGAACCTCAACTTGCGGGTAAACTTCCGAGAATGGTCGTTTGCCGGATTGCCGGCACATCGGAAGCGAAGGGCTTAGAGGGCGGTTCGGTCTGGAGCGCCGCCCCTCGAGCCGTTCCTCCGACCCAGAGGCCAACGAAGCCTTATGCCGCGAGTTGGGGGGTGAAGAGCAGGCTCTGGCTGATCGCGGCGCGGACCATGTTCTGGCGGAAGGGCTTGGAGATCAGGAAGGTCGGCTCGACGCGGTTGCCGGTGAGCAGGCGTTCGGGAAAGGCGGTGATGAAGATCGCCGGGACGGGGGCGATCGCCAAAATGTCCTGTACCGCGTCGATCCCCGACGATCCGTCGGCAAGCTGGATGTCGGCGAGGACTAGGCCGGCCTCGGTGCGTTCGAACGCCGCGACCGCATCGTCGTGCGTTGTCGCGATTCCGGCGACCTCGTGGCCGAGTTCGCGGACGATCTGTTCAAGCTCCATCGCGATCAGCGGCTCGTCCTCGATAATCAGGACCGAGGTGCGCGATTCGCGGTCGAGGTCGCCGACCGCTTCGGCGAGCAGCGTTTCCACGGTGGGGATGTCGGTGCCGGTGATCGCCGCGGCCTCGTCGGCCGAGAAGCCTTCGAGCGCGGTAAGGAGGAGGATCTGACGGCCGAGAGGGGTGATCCGGCGCAGCCGGTCGTTCGCGGCGCGTAGCACCGGGTCGAGTTCGGCGTCGCTGCCTTCGCCATCGTCGATATAGGCGCTTTCCCAGATGCGGTGAAAGCTGCGGTAGAGGTCGATACGCGTATCGGGACAGGTGCGAAATTCCTGGGGCGCCGCGACGATGACTTCCAGCGTGGTGTGGACGAAATTGTCGCCATGTTGCTGACTGCCCGTGAGCGCGCGCGCATAGCGGCGCAGGAACGGCAGATGGCCACGGATTTCTTCGCCCAAGCTCATGCAGGAACCTCCCTCTTTGAACCGATCATACGCGCCCCGCGGAGGCAGGTTCCCGCATTGAGGCAAAAAAGCACCCCCATTTTCTGCAACCACCACGCGCCTGATGCGTAGAGTCTGCCGGGACGCTACCGGATCGCCGCGTAAGTAGCAGAAAGATGGTCTTTTTCTTGCGCGCTCATTCACAAGCTTTTGCAGGGACCAGATTCATGGCACAGCGCCCCACCACGGCAATCGATGCGACGGCATCGAGCGAGGGCGCTTCGGAGAAGAGCGCGGCGGGAAAAGACGGAGGGCGGGCTTTGGCCGACGGGGGCGACGAAGGGGGTTCGAGGGACATGCGCGAGCGCGAACGCCGCCGACTCGAAACGCTTCGCGAATACCGGATATTGGACACCGCGCCCGAACCGGCGTTCGACCGCGTCACCAAACTTGCCGCCGACTTGTTCGACACCCCGATCGCGCTCGTGTCGCTGGTCGACGATTGCCGGCAATGGTTCAAATCCTCCTATGGCCTCGACGTCCCCGAAACGCCGCGCGAGATCAGCTTTTGCGAAAAGGTGGTGAAGAGCGAGCGGCCGATGATTATCGCCGACACGCTGGAGGACACCCGATTTCGCAGCAATCCGCTCGTCACCGGCGAGCCGCTGATCCGGTTTTATGCCGGTGTGCCGCTGCGCGCCTATAATGGCGCGGTACTGGGGACTTTGTGCATCATCGACCGGCGGCCGCGCGTCGATTTTGCTGACCGCGAGCGCGAACGGCTCGAGGATCTGGCGGCGATCATCATGGCCGAGGCAGACCTGCGGCGCACCGTGATGGAGCGCGACGAGGCACGGCACATGCTGGAACGCGCGCTCGACTTTTCGTGCATTGCGACCTGGCAGTTCGACCCGCGCACCGACGAGCTCAAATGGCGCGGGGCCACCGCCGAGCTATGGGGCGCCGATTTCGAAACCGCATTGAGGACCGGCGAGGGGTTTTTCGCGCGCGTCCATCCCGAGGATCGCGACGCGGTGCGCCGCGTGCTCTATGCCTCTGTCGACAGCGGCGCGCCCTATTCGATGGAGTACCGCATCGACCATCCCGAACGCGGTGTGCGTTGGATCGCGGCGCGCGGGGACTGGGATGTGCGCCGCGACGATGCCATTCTGACCGGGATCAGCGCCGACATTACCGAACAGAAGAGCCGCCAGGAAAATGCGACGCTGCTGATGCGCGAGCTGCACCACCGGATGCGCAACCTGTTCGCGACGGTCGGCGCAATCATTTCGCTCACCAAAAATTCGGCGCGCGATGTTGACGATTATGTCGAGCGGATCAGCAGCCGGCTCGACGCGCTTAACCGTGCGCAGAACGTCCTGCTCGGCGCAAATTTCATGACCGGATCGATACACGCGCTGATGCGCGAGGTCGAAGCTGCCTTTCCGCGCGTGCGCTGGTCGGGCCCCGACCTGCTGCTTCCCGAAAATGCGCTGGTGGCGATGGCGCTGCTGTTCAACGAGCTGGCAACCAATGCGGTCAAGCATGGCGCGTTGACCGGCGCGCGCGGGCAGGTCGATGTCAGCTGGAGCCAAGACCCCGAAGGCAGCGAGCCGCGCCTGTTCCGGCTCGACTGGACCGAAAGCGGCGGCGATGCGCCGATCGGTCCGCCCGATCGCACCAGCTTTGGCACGCTGCTGATGGAACGCAGCGTCCGGAACAATTTGGGGGGCACGATTACGCGGCACTGGAACCCCGAGGGCCTGCGGGTCGAAATCGCGCTGCCCGCCAAATGGCGCGAAGCCTGAAACGCGACGAGGCGATTTGTTCCTTAAATGTTCTCGTGTTAAACGGGTGGCATGTCGGGAAAATCGATTCTGCAAAAGCTCGCGATCCTCGCCGATGCGGCGAAATATGATGCCTCCTGCGCCTCCTCGGGAACGGTGCGGCGCGATTCGACCGCGACCAAGGGCATCGGATCGACCGAAGGCATGGGCATATGCCACAGCTATGCGCCGGACGGCCGCTGCATTTCGCTACTCAAAATCCTGCTGACCAATTTCTGCGTTTATGACTGCCGCTTCTGCATCAACCGGGCGTCGAGCAATGTCGCGCGCGCGCGTTTCGATCCGCGGGAGGTCGTGCGGCTGACGCTCGATTTCTACAAGCGCAACTATATCGAGGGGCTGTTCCTGTCGTCGGGGATCATCCGGTCCGAAGATTATACGATGGAGCAGCTGGTCGAGGTCGCGCGGCTGCTGCGCGAGGAGCATCGCTTTCAGGGCTATATCCATTTGAAGACGATCGCGGGCGCCGATCCCGCGCTGATCGCGCTTGCCGGCATCTATGCCGACCGGCTGTCGACCAATGTCGAACTGCCGACCGAGGCAGGACTGGCGAGCTTTGCGCCCGAAAAGAAGCCCGGCGTCATCCGCAAGACGATGGCATCGGTGCGCACGCGCGAGGCCGACGTCCTCGACGCCGCGAAGGGGCGGCTGATCGGCAAGGCACCGCCGCCGCGCTTTGCGCCTGCCGGGCAGTCGACGCAGATGATCGTCGGCGCCGACGGCGCGCGCGACGACGACATTCTGCACGCGGCGACGAACCTCTATTCGGGCTATCGGCTGCGCCGCGTCTATTATTCGGCCTATAGCCCCATTCCCGACGCGAGCAGCGACCTGCCCCCCGTGCGCCCGCCGCTGCTGCGTGAGCACCGCCTGTATCAGGCGGACTGGCTGCTGCGCTTCTATGGCTTCGAGCGCGCCGAAATCATGGCGGGCGGGCGCTGCGGCATGCTCGACCTGGCGATCGATCCCAAGCTTGCGTGGGCGCTTCAGCAGCGCGAGAGCTTTCCCGTCGACATCAACCGGGCGCCGCGCGAACTGCTGCTCCGCGTGCCCGGTCTTGGCACGCGCGCGGTCGACCGCATCGTGGCGGCGCGGCGGCTGGGCAAGGTGCGGCTCGGCGACCTCGCCAAGCTGACGGCGTCGGTCAAAAAGCTGCTGCCCTTCATCGTCACGCCCGACTGGCGGCCGGGCAAGCTCACCGACAGCGCCGACCTGCGCGCCCGCTTCGCGCCGCCCGCGGAACAACTGACGCTGGCGCTGTGAGGGAGGTCGTCCTCGAAACGCCCGGCGATTTCGGCGAATGGCGCCGCGCGGCGCGCAGCCTGCTGGCGGACGGGATTGCGCCCGAGGACATCAGCTGGCGCGGCGGCGGCGAGGGCGCATCGCTGTTCGGCGAGGCCGCAGCGGTACCACCGCCGTCCGGCGCGCTCAGCCTGCCGCGCGAACTGGTTGCGATCGCCGAGCGGGTGATCTGTTACCGCGATGCTGCGGTGCCCGCACGTCTTTACCGTGTGCTTTGGCGCGCGTTGCAAGACCGTCGGCTGCTTGAACGGCGCACCGACGCCGATGTCGACTGGCTGATGAAGGCCGACAAGGCGATCCGCCGCGATGTTCACAAGATGCACGCCTTCGTGCGGTTCCGGCGGCTGGGCGAGGATGGCGAGCGCGAGCGCTTCGCCGCGTGGTTCGAGCCCGCGCACCGCATCCTGCGGCTGACCGCCCCCTTTTTCCAGCGCCGCTTCACCGGCATGGACTGGGCGATCGTAACCCCCGACGCGCGTGCGATCTGGGAGGACGAGGCGCTGCGTTACGGTCCCGGCGGGACGCGGGACGAAGTGCCGGAGAGCGATGTGGTCGAGGATCAGTGGCGCACCTATTATGGCGCGATCTTCAACCCCGCGCGCGTCAAGATCGCCGCGATGCGCGCCGAAATGCCGAAAAAATACTGGCACAACCTGCCCGAGGCGCAGGATATCGCGCCGTTGCTGGCAGGCGCCGAGGCGCGCGTGGAACGGATGCGCGCGGTGGCCGTTTCGGCTGCGAATGCGCGAACGGAGAAATGGCGCAAACGCGTGACCGACGACGACGCCTCGACCGAAGCCCTTGATACGCTCGACACGATCGCGCGTGCGCTCGATCGCTGCACGCGCTGTCCGCTCTATTGCGACGCGACGCAGGCGGTCGCGGGCGAGGGACCGGCGACGGCGCGGATCATGCTGGTCGGCGAACAGCCCGGCGATCAGGAGGATTTGCAGGGACGGCCCTTCGTCGGCCCGGCAGGGCAGGTGCTGAACGAAGCGCTCGACGAAGCGGGCATGGACCGGCGGCGGCTGTTTCTGACCAACGCGGTCAAACATTTCAAATTCGAACCGCGCGGCAAGCGAAGGCTGCACCAGAATCCGACGGCTGCCGAGATCGATATCTGCCGCTGGTGGCTCGACAAGGAGCGCGCGCTGGTCCGGCCCGACGTGATCGTGACGCTGGGCGGCAGCGCGCTGCGAGGGGTGACGGGGCGAAGCGCGACGATCGCGTCGATGCGCGGGTCGGTGCATGACCTGGAGGACGGCACGAAGCTGATCGCGACGGTCCATCCGTCGTTCCTGCTCCGCCTGCCCGACCGCGAACGCGCGGCGAAGGAGCGCGACATGTTCGTCGCCGACCTGATCCGCGCGCGAAAGCTGGCTGTCTGATGCCCGGCGCTAGCTGGATCGAGCCGCACCCGAGCGGTATCTATGTGAAGCCCGCTGACTTGTGGATCGATCCGTCGCGCCCCGTTGCGCGCGCAGCGGTCACCCACGGCCACGCCGATCATGCGCGCAGCGGGCATGGCGCGGTCTTCGCGACGCCGGAGACGCTCGCGATCATGGTGCTGCGCTATGGCGTCGATGCCGAGGCGACCCACAATCAGGCCTTTGCCTATGGCGACGGGTTCGAGCGCGGCGGGGTGCGGTTCAGCTTCCATCCCGCCGGCCATGTGCTCGGCAGCGCGCAGATATTGATGGAGTATCGCGGCGAGCGGATCGTCGTCACCGGCGATTACAAGCGCCGCGCCGACCCGACCTGCGCACCGTTCGAGGTGGTGCCGTGCGATATCTTCGTGACCGAGGCGACCTTTGGCCTGCCGGTGTTCCGGCACCCGCCGACTGGGGACGAGATCGCCAAGCTGATCGGCGCGGTGCGTGCCGAGCCCGACCGCGCGATACTCGTCGGCGCCTATGCGCTCGGCAAGGCGCAGCGGGTGATCGCCGAACTGCGCGGCGCGGGCTGGGATGCGCCGATCTATATTCACGGCGCGCTCGAACGTATGTGCGCGCTCTATGCTGCGCACGGCGTCGATCTGGGCGAATTGCGGCTGGTATCCGAAACCGACAAGGCGGCGATGGCGGGGCAGATCGTCATTGCCCCGCCGTCTGCGCTCAACGACCGCTGGTCGCGGCGGCTCCCCGATCCCGTCACCGCGATGGCGTCGGGCTGGATGCGGGTGCGCCAGCGCGCGCGGCAACGGATGGTCGAACTGCCGCTCGTCATCTCCGACCATGCCGACTGGGACGAACTGACGGCCACGATCGCCGAAGTGAACCCCAAGGAGAGCTGGATCACCCACGGCAGCGAGGACGGCCTCTTGCGCTGGTGCGAACTCACCCAGCGCAAGGCGCGCGCGCTGCACCTCGTCGGCCGCGACCTGGAGGAGGAAGTGTGAAGCGCTTCGCCGCCCTGATCGACCGGCTGATCTACACGCGCTCGCGCAACAGCAAGCTGGCGTTGATCGTCGATTATCTGAAGCATACGCCCGATCCCGATCGCGGCTGGGCGCTCGCGGCGTTGACCGAGGCGCTCGACTTTTCGGCGGTGAAGGCGGGGACGGTGCGGACGCTGCTCGCGACGCGCGTGGATGAAGAGCTGTTCCGGCTGTCGCGACATTTTGTTGGCGATACGGCGGAGACGGCGGCGCTGTTGTGGCCCGATGCGCCCGGCAAGAGTGCGGATCTCAGCATATCCGAAGCCGTCGATGCGCTGGCCGCCGCAAGCCGCAGCGATGCGCCCGCGGTCGTCGCCGCATTGCTCGACCGGCTCGACGCCGACGGGCGTTATGCGCTGCTCAAACTGGCCTTGGGCGGAATGCGCGTCGGGGTGTCGGCGCGGCTCGCGAAGCAGGCGTTCGCGCAGGCGTTCGGGGTGCCGGTCGACGATGTCGAGGAGCTATGGCACGCGATCCCGCCGCCCTATGCGCCGCTGTTCGCCTGGGGTGAGGGACGGGCGCCGCGTCCCGACCTTGCCGACGTCGCCTTTTTCCGGCCCTTCATGCTCGCGCACCCGCTCGAGGAAGAGGTTGTCGACCTCGCCGACTTCGCCGCCGAATGGAAGTGGGACGGCATCCGCGTCCAGATCGTCCATGCCGCCGGCGCGACGCGTATTTACAGCCGCGGCGGCGAGGAGATCAGCAGTGCTTTCCCCGAACTGGTCGCGGCCTTCGATCGGGAGGCGGTGATCGACGGCGAGTTGCTGGTGCGCGGCGAGGTTCAGGGCGGCCCAGAAACACAGGGTGGGGCGGCGAGTTTCAATGCGCTGCAACAGCGGCTCGGGCGCAAGACCGTCTCGAAAAAGATGCTCGCCGATTATCCGGCTTTCGTGCGCGTCTATGACCTGCTGGCCGTTGCCGGCGACGATCTGCGCGGGCTGCCGTGGTCCGAACGGCGGCGCCAACTGGAGGCCTTCGTGCCGCGGCTGGCCGCCAGCCATTTCGACCTGTCGCCGCTGATCGCGGCGGCGGATTTCAATGCGCTCGCCGATCTGCGCGCCGGCGCGCGCGACGCCGCGATCGAAGGAGTGATGCTCAAGCGGCGCGATGCCCCCTATGTCGCCGGGCGGCGGGCGGGGCTGTGGTATAAATGGAAGCGCGATCCGCTGAGCGCCGATTGCGTGATGATGTATGCGCAGCGCGGCAACGGGCGCCGCGCCAGCTTCTATTCGGATTATACCTTCGGCTGCTGGACCGAGACGGGCGAATTGCTGCCGGTGGGCAAGGCCTATTCGGGCTTCACCGACGAGGAGCTGAAGTGGCTCGACAAGTTCGTGCGCGACAACACGGTCGATCGCTTCGGCCCGGTCCGCGAGGTCGAAAAGACGCTGGTGCTCGAGGTCGCCTTCGATTCGATCCACGCATCGAAGCGCCACAAATCGGGGCTGGCGATGCGTTTCCCGCGCATCGCGCGCATCCGGCGCGACAAGCCGGCGGAGGAAGCCGACCGGATCGCGACGCTGCGCGGCATGGTGACGTAAAAATAACGCCAGAATTCGTCGTCACGGGGTTGCAACTCGCGTCAAACATACCGAGTTACACCCCCGAACACCAAAAAAGGAGACTGCCATGACAATCGCTTTTCCGCCGCTGCCCTATGCCGAGGACGCGCTGGCGCCGCATATTTCGGCCGACACGCTCGCGACGCATCATGGCAAGCATCACAAGGCCTATGTCGACAAGACCAATGCCGCGATCGAAGGCACCGACCTCGCCGGCAAGAGCCTGGAAGAAATCATCCACCATGCCGAAGGGTCGGGCAACAAGGGGCTGTTCAACAACAGCGCCCAGTCGTGGAACCACGCTTTCTACTGGAACTGCCTGTCACCGACCAAGACCGCCCCGTCGGGCGATCTCGCCGCGGCGATCGACCGCGACTTTGGGTCGCTCGACGATCTCAAGAAGAAGCTGAAGGACACGGCGGTCAACCATTTCGCCTCGGGCTGGGCGTGGCTGGTCGCCAAGGACGGCAATCTGTCGGTCACCGACACGCATGACGCCGGCACCGAAGTGACCGCGGGTATCAAGCCGCTGCTCGTCATCGACGTGTGGGAACATGCCTATTACATCGACCGCAAGAATCTGCGTCCGGCCTACGTCGACGCGGTGGTCGACGAGCTGCTCAACTGGGATTTCGCCGCTGAGAATCTGGCGCGCGACGGTGCTTGGACTTATCCGGCGTAATTTCCTGTCAAAGAAAAGGCCGTGCGTCCCCGCGAATGCGGGGACCCATCTCCGGTCGGTGCTATTTTTCGCCCACGGATGATGGACCCCCGCCTTCGCGGGGGGACACGGCTTTAGACGTCAAGGCATTGGCTTCTGTCATAAGACTATTTCCTCGCCTATAGGCGCGGCATGACGATCAGCCTCTTCGAACTTTTCAAAATCGGTGTCGGGCCATCGAGCTCGCATACTGTCGGACCGATGGTTGCGGCGCTGCGCTTCACCGTCTGGCTCGACGAACGCGGCCTGCTCGGCAAGGCGGCGCATGTCGAGGCCGATCTCTATGGCTCGCTTGCGCTGACGGGGAAGGGGCACGCGGCCGATACCGCAGTGGTCGCCGGGCTGGCGGGCGAAATCCCGGCCGAAACCAGCCTCGCCGCGATCAAGGCGCATTGGGACCGCGCCGAGAATGAGGGCTTTCTTTATCTGCTCGGCCGCCAGCGCGTCCGCTTTCAGCCGGCGCGCGACCTGCATTTCCAGATGAAGCAGCGCCAGCCTTTTCATAGCAACGCCTTGAGCTTCACCGTGCGCGATGGTGACGGAGAGATACTGGCCAAGCGCATGTATTTCTCGATCGGCGGCGGTTTCGTCGTCGACGAGGAGGAGGCGGGGCGCAATAGCCGCGGGACCGAGGACGAAGTGGCGCTGCCTTTCGCCTTCACCTCGGGCGCCGACCTCCTCAACATGGGCGCGGCGTCGGGCAAGAGTTTCGCCGAAATGATGCTCGACAACGAGCTGGTGCACCGCAGCCCCGAACAGGTCGAGGCGGGGCTCGACCAGATCGCCGCGGCGATGGACGCCTCGATCGATGCGGGCTGTTGCAGCACCGGCACGCTGCCCGGCGGCCTCAAGGTCAAGCGCCGCGCGCCGCAGATCGCCGCCGACATCCGCGAACGGCACGAAGCGAACCTGTCCGACCCGATGGCGATGATGGACTGGATCAACCTGTGGGCGATGGCGGTGAACGAGGAAAATGCCGCGGGCGGCAAGGTCGTCACCGCGCCCACCAATGGCGCGGCGGGGATCATCCCGGCGGTGATCCGCTATTACCGGCGCAGCTATCGCGGCGACGCGGCGGGGGTGCGCACCTTCCTGCTCGCCGCGGGCGCGGTCGGCGCGCTCTACAAGCGCAACGCCAGCATCTCGGGCGCCGAGGTCGGCTGCCAAGGCGAGGTCGGCGTCGCCTGCTCGATGGCCGCCGCGGGGCTGACCGCGGCGCTCGGCGGCACCAACGCGCAGGTCGAAAATGCCGCTGAGATCGGCATGGAGCACAACCTCGGCCTCACCTGCGATCCGATCGGCGGGCTGGTCCAGATCCCGTGCATCGAGCGCAACGCGATGGGCGCGATCAAGGCGATCGACGCGAGCCGCATCGCGATGATCGGCGACGGCACCCATGTCGTCAGCCTCGATACGGTGATCGCGACGATGCTGCAGACCGGCCGCGACATGCGCGATAAATATAAGGAAACGTCGAAGGGCGGGCTGGCGGTCAGTGTGGTGGAGTGTTGAGCTTTAACTGTTGGCTGCTAGCGCACTGAACCTTTTTTGCTAAAAGGCGAGATGCTCGAAAGGTCAGACTGCCCATTCCTATTGGACGTGCTTGATAGCCTTAAACGCCGTGGAAAAGCGCTCAAGCATCGTAACGCAACTCCGATAATTGAGCGCTTCATCGAGCTTCGCGATGGAAAGACCGAAGAGCGGGTGGAAGTTACATTCAAGGTGCGCAAACGGCAGATCGTGGCCCTGACGGTCTGGGGTGATTGGTGGATTTCGATCCGCGCCGCAGAGTCAATTCCGCAAGCTGGGTGGAAGTTTCAGTATACGCACTCCGGACGCTTTCTCGGCACCGAGGGCGGTCGCGATCTGGTCAAAGCGACGGAGGCTTCGCTTTCCGAGATGTACGAATTGACCGATACGACCGTCGAGCGGCTCGACCTCATCTGGAGACCATTGTTGGCCAACGGCCCGCAAGTCGCTTGATGGCGGCGGGCTGCCACCTTGTATCTTGATAATGATGCATAAGCGCGTTTGCGGGAGGGTCCGCTAGCGGACCCTCCCGCGCCGTCTGCGAGCCCGTTGCCACCTAGGTTCTCGAGACCGCTGGGGAGCTTGGGCCCGG
>NZ_FYAT01000011.1:0-854 GCF_900185685.1 Sphingopyxis sp. P1IMeth2 | reverse complement strand
CTAGGCCGCGTTGACAAAAGACTTCAGCCATAGCCGCGTGGCGGCGAGGTTTAGGAAGCTCTCGAACGAGAGAAGGGTTTTGTCATATCGAGTGGCGATGCGTCGTTGCTGTTTGAGCTTTCCGAACATGCGCTCGACGCGGTTGCGGTCCTTGTAACGGCGATAGTCGGGATGCTCTGGCACCTTGCGGTTCGAGCGGGGCGGGATGATCGGCAGGATGCCCCGGGTCAGCAGGCTTTCCCGGAAGCGATCACCATCATAGCCCTTGTCCGCGAGCAGCGCCTTGGGTGTGGCGACGGGGATCGCCATCAGCGGTTCGGCAGCGGTGTAATCAGAAGCCTCGCCGCCGGTCAGGATGAAGCCGACAGGCAGTCCTTGATTGTCGCAGCGGGCGTGGATTTTGCTCGTAAAGCCGCCGCGTGATCGACCAAGAGCGTTCGCACAAGCCCCCCTTTTCCGCCCGCTGCCGAAACATGGCCGCGAACGCTGGTGCTGTCGATCATATGTTGCCAGTCGTCGGTCAGACCCAGATCGACCAGCGTTTGCAGCAGGGCATCCCAGACACCCTGTTCGGCCCAGCGCCGGAAGCGGACATAGACCGAGTTCCACTTGCCGTAGCGCTCGTGCATGTCGCGCCAAGGGCAGCCGACCCGCAGCACGTGAAGCATGCCGTTGAGAAAGCGACGATTATCGCCCGACGGCCGCGCCCAGCGACCACGTTCAGGCGGCAGCAGCGGCCCAATCAGGTCCCACTCCGCATCCGACAAATCCCCGCGACCCATGACTGATCCTCAAAAAGCAGTCTTGAATCAGAAGGAGGAGGATTTGGGAATCCCTTTTGTCAACACGGCCTA
>NZ_FYAT01000012.1:0-905851 GCF_900185685.1 Sphingopyxis sp. P1IMeth2 | reverse complement strand
GCAGCAGCGGCCCAATCAGGTCCCACTCCGCATCCGACAAATCCCCGCGACCCATGACTGATCCTCAAAAAGCAGTCTTGAATCAGAAGGAGGAGGATTTGGGAATCCCTTTTGTCAACACGGCCTAGTCACGCAGCACAGGAGAACTTGATCTCCATGCGCTGCGTGGCTGGCCTGTCGGACTAGGCAAAGTCGACGGCTCAAAGGCGAGCGGCCAAACCCGCGTGTGACCGGCAGGGAGCCGATTTGACTGAATGGCCGATGCGCGGCCGTCCGGTCGTGGGTTCGGCCTAGGGACACGTCGCCAAAAAGCGTGTCGCTGCCGCCACTGCCTCGGCTCCGAAAGCTGCTGGGCATGCATCTGGCCGCGCAGATTGGCTCGCCTCGGGCGGTTATCAGGCGACGTAGGCCCCTCTACCACTCGCCACCAAGGTTCCGTCTGCGGCTAGGATCCGGGTAGCCGCGACGCTTATCTGCCGCCCTAATTTCACCGGGCTGCCGATCGCGCGAAGCGGCCCCAGCTTGGCCGGTCGGTGAAAATCCACATGGAGGTCCGCCGTCGCCCGCGCAGCACCCCCCATCGCGATGATCGTATAGAGGCCGGTCAGATCGATCAAAGCCGATACGATGCCACCATGCGCCGCGCCGACCGTCGGATTTGAGATGATTTCGTCTCGCCAAGGCATGGAGATCACCAACTCGTTGGCGCCGACCTCAGCGATGCTGAGCCCGAGCCAGCGGTGAAAAGGGGCCAGCGCCAATAGGTCACGTAATTCCTCAAGCCCCGGGACGGCGGGGGCATTCATGATTTCATTTCCGCTTCATGGATGCCGAGCAAAAACTCTAGGATCGATTGCCCGAAAGCGTCGTTCTCGTCCCCCACCACCATATGAGTCGCATTCGCAATGTCGCTATACGCCATATGAGGGACAAGGCCCTGGAAATGCTTGACGGCTTCCAGCGAGACGAGATCGCTTGACCCGCCGCGGATCAGATGCACCGGCAAGGTCAAGCAGGCAGCGGCCGCGCTGAGCTCGGTGCGGCCATGGTCGCTGGAAACGCCGCCGCCCTGCTGCGTCACTCTTTCGATGAAGGCGGGGTCCCAGTGCCAATAGAAGCGTTCATCGTCCTTGCGGCGCAGATAGTGTGCTAGCCCGGCCGAAGCCTTCCGGCTGGGGCGATGGGGCAGATAGTCGGCAATGACCTGTGCGGCCTCTTCCACCGACGCAAAACCATCGCGCGCATGCGCCGCCATGAAACCGACCACGCGGGCGACGCCGCTCGGTTCCATCTGAGGTGTGACGTCGACCAGCGTCAGCGATCCGAAACTTCCCGGTGCGCATTTTCCCTCGGCGATGATCCCGGCCAGGCCACCAAGAGACGCGCCAATCAGCGCCGGTTTGCTCGCCGTCGCCGCAGCGATCTCGACGAGATCGGCCGCAAAATCGGAGATATCATAGGCTCCGTCGCTGGCCCATGCACTCTCGCCGTGCCCGCGCATATCGACTGCGATGGTCCGGAAACCATGGCTCGCGAGCCGGTGGGCTACCGCCCTCCATGCCCTTCGGGTCTGTCCGCCGCCGTGCGCGAGGATTACCGGTAATCCGAGTTCCGGGCCATCAACCGACGCTGCGATTTCATGGCCCGCTTTCCCGGCAAGCGTGATCGACTGATCAATCATTCCACGATCATACTATATCATATCTTACAGTAAAGGGTTTTCAGAATATGATGTTGGCTCTACAGTCCATGACGATGGTTGAACCTCGCAATACAAGCGGCATCTCTCCCGCGAAAAGTCTTCTGACGGCCTCAGACGAGTTTGTCTTTCTCATCGAGGAAGTGCCCCGCAAACTGCGTCGGAAGTTTGATGCCTCAACGGCGCGCTTCGGATTGACGCGAACCCAGTGGCGCGCGCTCGTCTATATCTATCGGACCCCGGGCATGACCCAAACCGACCTCTCCAAATGCCTCGAACTGGAGCGTGCCAGCGTTGGCCATGTTGTCGACCAGCTGGAAAGAATGGTGCTCGCGGAACGGCGCGCTGCCAAGGGCGACCGGCGCGTCTGGGAACTTCATCTTTTGCCCCGAGCGATCGAAATCCTGCCTCAGCTGCGCGCCGAAGCCGACATGATCTACGCGCGACTGCTCCATATGATTTCCCCAACTGAGATACGCGCGATGCGCTCATTGCTGACGAAAATGTCCGGCAATCTCGAAAGCGGATCGGAAGACATGCCTCCTCGATAGGAGCCGTGGAAGATTTGAAATGGCCGACGCCATTCATCGTCAGCAAGCCGATATCCCCAACTGGCACCGCTCGCGTCTGAGGCGGCGCGCCGCGGCCGTTCTGCCCCCGCTGCATCAGGTTGCCAGCACTGACGGCTAACTAATTGCGAATATCGCGGCACGGAGCCCTACCTGCCTCCCGCCGTGTTGCAGAATAGTCCGATCGAGCCGGCAATCGTTCGGCGGTGAGCGCCCTCCCGCGAGGCGGGCCGCTCTTGGCTTCGCGTGCCAGCGCCAATTGACCGACGAGCTATTTCGTGCAACGAGTTGTCTACCAAGAAACGAACCTCTGCGTGGAGACCGACATGGCTCAACCCGAGCGCTTCATGTGAGGGCGGATTGCCGGTGCTGTCCGCCGTCAGCACCAATGGCACAGATTTGAGGTTGTGATTTAAGGAGGATTTGGGCTTCGTCGTAGTGACTAAGGAACGAGGATGAAGCCCAATCCTCCTTGAAAAAATCGGCGCCGAAGGCCCCTGCTGAGCGGCTGGTGAAGGACATACGGCGTGCGACGCGCCGGCACTTCTCTGCAGAGGACAAAATCAGGATCGTGCTGGAAGGCCTGCGCGGCGAGGACAGCATCGCCGAGCTGTGCTGCAAGGATGTCATCGCCCAGAGCTTGTATTACACGTGGTCGAAGGAGTTCATGGAGGCGGGCAAGCGGCGCTTGGCGGGCGACACCGCCCGTGCCGCGACCACCGGCGAGGTGCACGACCTGCGCCGCGAAGCCCGTGCCCTTAAGGAATGCGTGGCCAATCTGACGCTGGAAAACCGGTTGCTCAAAAAAAGCATGATCGCGGATAGGGCCGACGACGAATGAGGTAACCCGCATCCGAGAAGCTGGAGATCATTCGGATCGTCGAGCAGTCGCACCTGCCGGCCAAGCGCACGCTGGAGCAGTTGGGCATCCCGCGCCGGACCTTCTAACGCTGGTACGACCGCTACCTCGAGCGCGGGCCGGAGGCGCTGGAGGATCGGCCATCGGCCCCGAGGCGGGTGTGGAACCGCATCTGCGATGATATCCAGCAGCAGATCATCGACATGGCGTTGGATACAACCGACCTGTCACCCCGCGAGCTCGCGGTGCGCTTCACCGACGAGAAGCGCTACTTCGTGTCGGAAGCCACGGTTTACCGTATGTTGAAAGCCCATGACCTGATCGCCAGTCCGGCCTTCATCGTGATCAAGGCCGCCGACGGGTTCCACACCAAGACGACGCGGTCGAACGAGATGTGGCAGACCGACTTCACCTACTTCAAGATCATCGGCTGGGGCTTGGTGTACCTGTCGACCGTGCTCGACGACTTCTCCCGTTATGTCATCCTTTGGAAGCTGTGTACCACCATGCGGGCCGGGGATGTCACCGACACGCTGGAGCTGTCCCTCGAAGCTTCCGGATGCGCGTCGGCCAGGATGATCCACAAGCCGAAGCTGCCAATGGGCCCGGCCAGCATATTGCCCGCGCCCCTTAATTCGTCAGGGAAATGGGCGGCGAGGAATTGCCGCATTTCGGTGCGAAATGCGTCTTCGCTCGTCTAGACATCAGGTTCTAGCTGAGTTGGCACTGAAACCTCCGTTCAAAACTGAATTTGCGACGCCGCACGCGCACGACAGGGCTGCGCTCTGTCTGGTCAGTATTGCTGCTCGGGAACGTGCAAAATCAAACCTTCCACTCCTTCCACCATGGGTATCTGGCAGGCGAGGCGACTGTATTCGTTGGCACCTTCGGCAAATTGCAGAAGCTCTGCCTCCGCTGCCCCTTCGACCAGGCGACCAACCCTGTCGATCCAGGCCGGATCGACATGGACATGGCAGGTCGCACAGGCGCAGACACCGCCGCAATCGCCGTCGATGCCCGGTACATCATTGAAGAGCGCCGCCTCGCGTGCGGTTTCGCCCTCGGCAATTTCGACTTCCCGCCGCGTTCCATCGCTGGATACGAACGTCACTTTGACCATCATACACTCCGTATTTCTGCTTCAGCAAATCAGCGCGCGTGCAGCCGCACCGGCAGATTGGTGATCCCGCGCACAAGGTTTGAGAAAAGGCGCTCGGGCTCGCCGGTCACTTCGACCTTGGCGAACCGCTTGTGAATTTCTTCCCAGATGATCCGCAACTGCAGTTCTGCCAGCCTGTTACCCATGCATCGATGGATGCCATAACCGAATGACAGGTGATGGCGCGGATTCTTGCGGTCGATGATGAACCGGTCAGCCCGGTCGATGACCGTTTCGTCGCGGTTGCCCGACAGGTACCACATCACGACCTTGTCGCCCTTCTTGATCTGCTTGCCGCCAATCTCCCAGTCCTGCAGCGCAGTGCGGCGCATGTGAGTCAGCGGCGTCTGCCAGCGGATGATTTCCGGCACCATGCTGGCGATCAACGAAGGGTCGTCATTCAGTTTGCGATATTCATCGGGGTTCTGATTGAGCGCCAGCACACCGCCGCTTATCGAATTGCGCGTGGTGTCGTTGCCGCCCACGATCAGCAGCAGCAGGTTACCCAGAAATTCGAGGAAGGGCATATCCCGTGTCGCCGGGGAATGCGCCATTATGGAAATCAGATCGTTCTTCGGTTCTTCGTTGATGCGCTGCTCCCACAGTCCTTTGAAATACATCGCGCACTCGATGAGTTCTTCACGCCTCGCTTCGTACGATTCGACGATGCCGGTTTCAGGGGCGGCCGTTGTGACGTCGGACCAGCGCGTGAGCTTGCGGCGTTCCTCCCACGGGAAATCGAATAGGGTAGCAAGGGTCATCGTGGTCAATTCAACTGAGACCTTGTCAACCCAATCAAATTCCTCGCCTATCGGCAGATCATCGAGAATCTGACACGCTCGTTCGCGGATTGTCGGTTCGAGCAACAGCAAGTTGGACGGCGCTACAGCGGGGGTGACGGCCTTGCGTTGCTGGTCGTGCTTTGGAGGATCCATAGCGATGAACATTTCAAGTTCGAGCGCGCCTTCCACCGAATGCATGTCCTGAATGGCGATACCGCCGAGCTTTGCCTCCGACGAAAAGACTTTGTGGTTGGTGTCGACAGCCATGATATCGTCGAACTTGGTGATCGACCAGTAAGGCCCAACATAGCTTTCGCGGCAATAGTGGACCGGCTCCTCTTTGCGCAGCCGGTCGAAATACAGGCCGATCGTGTCCTGCTGAAAAAGACTCGGCCGTGCGACATCAATTTCGTCGATCGGAATGGCTGCAACTTTTCCGGCAGTATCCAGCTCCATCGTGTCGATGCTCATGTCTCGTCCTCCATCCCAGGCAAGCAGACTCACCTTGCTATCAAACAGGTAGATGTTTCGCAGGGTGTGGTCAATAAAGCTTATAAGGATTGTTGCGACATTTGACCGCACTGCAAACTTCATAGACTGATGCTGGACATGCCATCCGATAAACTCTTATAAGGTTTTATCAGAGGAGCGATTCCCAGTGATGCAACCGAAGGTCGATGATTCGAGGAAGGCCAAGCGTGCGCTCACGCTTGCGCAGGACATCGTACGCGATATCGAAGCCGGGGCGCATGTTGCGGGCGACAGGTTGGCGCGCGAGGACGAAATGCTTGCGCGATACGATGTCGCCCGAGCGACCTTGCGCGAAGCGCTTCGCTTCCTTGAACTCCAAGGCGTTATCCATCTTCAACTAGGTCGCGGTGGCGGGCCGGTGGTCGCTCGCCCGCAGACTGGCGATTTCGCAAACAGCCTCTCGCTGATCCTGCATTTCATGGAGGCGGACTTGAGGGGCTTGCTCGAATTGCGCGAAGCGATTGCGGCGGATGTTGCAGCCTATGCCGCCCAGCGCGCGACCACGGGTGATCTGAGCGCACTTGCCGATTGCCTCAAAGAGCTGGAGCGAAACGAAGCGAGCAGCCAGTTCGAGGAACTGAATCGCCGTTTTCACGATATGCTCGGCTGGGCCAGCGGCAATCCGCTTTTCGGCCTTCTGACTTCCGCGTTGCATATGCTTACCCGCGAATTCTCGCTCTCGCTGGGGTATTCGGCGCAAGAGCGTGCGGTCCAGTTGCGTTTCTTGCGCCGCGTCCTTGAAGCTGTGCGCAAGGGCGATGCCGAAGGAGCGCGGCAGGCTATGGCGCGTCTCGTGGCGGGCTCCGCCTCCTATCTCGCACAGAGAAGCCCTGAGCTTGTGTCCCAGAAGGTCAGGTGGGGACAGACGTAAAAAACGGGCGCCGGTGGGTGGCGCTGGATGGAGAGGGTATTACGATGGCACTCAAGAGCCGCATATGCGAAATTCTCGGGATCGAATACCCGATCCTTCTGGCCGGAATGGGCGGGGCGAGTGTCCCCGCGCTCGCGGCCGCAGTATCGAATGCCGGGGGACTTGGCGTTCTTGGCGCTGCGGCCTGCTCGCCAGACCAGTTGCGCAGCTGGATCCGCCAGACCCGCGAACTGACCGATAAGCCATTTGGGGTCGACACCCTTCTGCCTGCCTCCGTCAGGCGCGGTTCGGCACCGCAGAGCGGCGCCTCGCTCGAAAACCCGATGGCACTGCTTGGCGAATATCAGCAGTTCACCCGCGATTTCATGGAACGCGAGGATCTGCCCGAAGTGGATGCCGCAATGGCCATGCGCGCGGCTGGCGCGCCGGAAATGGGCAAGGGCGGTCCGCAGCTGTTCACGCGGGAGTTTTTCGAGGCGCAGATGGAAGTGGTAATCGAGGAAAAGGTGCCAGTCTATGCCGCCGGCCTCGGCAATCCCGGACCGTGGATGGACCGCCTTCATTCCAATGGCACCAGGGTCATGGCGGTGATCGGCAAGGTCAAGCACGCCCAGCAGGTGGTCGATTCCGGCATCGACATGATTGTGGCGCAGGGCCACGATGGCGGCGGGCACAACTCCCCGATCGGAACCTTCTCGCTGATTCCGCAGGTAGTCGACGCGGTGGGCGATCGGGTTCCCGTGATCGGAGCAGGTGGAATCTCCGATGGCCGCGGAGTCGCCGCAGCGATGATGCTGGGCGCTCTGGGCGCGTGGGTCGGAACGGCGTTCCTGGCAACCGAAGAGGCAGGGATTGAACGGTTCCAAAAGGAAGCAATAACCGACGGCGGCGATGCAGATACCGTCGTTAGCCGTTCGTTGACCGGCAAGCCTGCGCGCATGATCCGCAACAAATGGGCCGATGCTTGGGTTGCGGCGGGCAAGGAGCCGCTTCCGATGCCTTACCAGTCGATGATTTCAGGGCCGGTCATGGCTTCGGGCATAAAGGCTCAGCGCAAGGATATCATGCCCGGCTTCGCGGGGCAGGGAATTGGATTGATCCATTCGATCCGTCCAGCGGCAGAGGTCATGCGCGATCTTGTCGAAGGGGCCGAAAGGGCGCTGGCCGATGCCAGATTCTATTCCTGAATTGCGGCAAGACGGGTACGCTGTATGAACGCTTCGCAGACCTTATCCTTTGCCGACAAGGCCGCCATAACCGGTGTGGGCGAAACCGCATTCGTCAAGGGCACCGAACGGACCGCGGTGGACATGATGCTGGAAGCCTCGCGCCGCGCAATCTCAGATGCCGGGCTGAAACCTTGCGACATCGACGGCATGGTGCCGCCGCCGATCTATACGACCTCGGAGGAAATGGCCGCCAATCTCGGCATTGATGTGCTGCGCTATGCGGCCACCGTTCACATGGGCGGCGCCAGCCCGACGACGGCGCTGCAGAACGCGGCAATGGCGATCGCCAGCGGGCTTTGCGATCACGTGCTGGTGACGCTCGGTTGGAACGGCTATTCCGCCCTCAGGCCCAAGCCGGGTGCCCCGCCCACTCGGGCGATGAACATGAACACGCTGACCAATACCATCCAGGGCTATTACATCCCCTATGGTGTGTTCCTGCCGGTGCAGATGTATGCTTGGCTGGCGACCCGTCACTCGAAGCTTTACGGCGTGGGCGCGGATGCGATGGCAGCGGTAGCGCTAGCCTGCCGGCGTCACGCGCAGTTGAATCCGCGCGCCTTTACCTATGGGCGCGAACTCGACGCGGAAACCTATCATTCGGCGCGCTGGATATCCGAGCCCTTCCGCCTTTACGATTGCTGCCTTGAAACCGATGGCGCCTGCGCGGTAGTCATATCGCGAATGGATCGGGCCAGGGATATGCCGCATGTGCCCGTCAGCATCGCCGGTGCCGCGGAAGGCCACCCCTATCCCGCCGACGACATCCCCTCGCGGCCCGATCCCTTCAAGATTGGCCTCAGCTATGCTGCCCCGCGCGCTTTCGACATGGCGGGCGTCAAGCGCGAGGACATGGATTTCCTGCAGATTTACGACTGCTTTACCTATGTCGTTCTGCTGCAACTGGAAGCGATGGGCTATTGCGAACCGGGTGCACAGTTCGAATTCGTCGCCAATGGCCAGATTGAGCTGGGTGGCCGCTATCCGATCAACACCCATGGCGGCTTGCTCAGTGAGGCGCATGTCTGGGGACTCAACCACGTGGTCGAGGCAGTGCGCCAGCTTCGTCACGACTGCGGCGAGCGCCAGGTGCTGGGAGCCCAAACTGGTCTTGTGACCGGCTGGGGTGACCTTGGCGATGGAAGCATTGCCATTCTCAGGAGGTTTGCATGAGCAGCGAGAGCGATCTGCCTCCCAAAATGCGGCCCTCCGCGCAGGTTGCGCCGCCCAAACCGCGACCTCGCCCGCAAGACCCGGTTGAGCAGGAATTCTGGAAGCGGTGCCAAGACGGCAATCTCTATTTCCAGCGCTGCGGCGGCTGCGGCTGCTTCCGCCACCTACCGCGCTATATGTGCGCAAAGTGCGGCTCGCCGGAATTCTCCTGGGAACGCAGCAGTGGCAAGGGCACGCTGTTTTCCTGGACCGTTACCCACCAGGCCCTCCACCCGGCTTTTGCCGACGAAATTCCCTTCGTGGCGGCGGTGGTGGAATTGGAAGAGGGCGTACGCATGGCCACGCGCCTGATTGGTTGCGATCACGAGCGCCTAGCGCTCGACCTTCCGGTGGAAGTGGAATTCGAATTGATCGGTGAGGACTTCCGCCTTCCTGTTTTCCGCCTGCGTGAAAGTTAGAAGCGTCATGGATCTTGATTACGGGCCCGAATACGATGTCTTCCGCAAGCAAGTGCGGGCTTTCATCGAAGCGCACCGCCATCTCGCGCCGCCTTCTGCTGACCGGGCGGCCCGACCTTCGTCCAAGGCAGTCGAATGGCAGAAGCTGTTGATCGAGCATGGGTATACCGCGCGAACGATCCCGCAGGAGTATGGAGGCTATGGAGCGGAGCCGGACATTCTCCAATCGCGCATCATCGCAGAGGAATTTGCGCGGGCCAGGGTGCCGGGCGGGCTTTCTAATCAGGGAATCTCGATGTTCGTGCCGACCCTGCTTGAACTCGGCACCGAGGAACAGAAACGGCGCTGGATCGAACCCACGTTGAAAGGCGATATCGTATGGTGCCAGGGCTATTCCGAACCCGGTGCCGGGTCGGACCTAGCCAACCTCAAGACCAGCGCGCACATCGAAAACGGCGAATTTGTTATCAATGGCCAGAAGATCTGGACCAGCACCGCCAAGCAGGCCGACATGATCTTTTGCCTGGTCAGGACCGAACCTGACGCACCCAAACATGGCGGCATTTCCTACCTGATCTTTTCGATGGACACGCAGGGCATCGAGGTTCGCCCCTTGAAGACGATGACCGGTCACGCCGAGTTCAACGAGACGTTCTTCACCGATGTGCGCGTCCCCATGCACCAGATCGTCGGCCAGCGGGGCCAGGGCTGGTTCGTCGCGAACGCAACCCTAGGCCATGAGCGCGGAATGCTGGGCGATCCCGACGCGCTCGAAAACCGGCTGCAGGCGCTGATCGCACTGATGCAGGAAGAGCGTTTGGGCCAGGGTCGCGCGATCGACAATCCGGTACTGCGCGACCGGCTAGTGGCACTTCAGGCCGAAGTAGCGGCGATGAAATACAATGGGATGCGCATCCTTTCGAACAGCCTTAGGGGAGAGCCGGGCGGCATGGCGAAGCTGATCGTCAAGTTGCAAAGCTGTGAACTCGCTCACCAGATATCCGCGCTGGCAATCGACGCCATGGGCGAACTGGGCATACTCTATCACCACAGCCCGCGTGAGCGGGACGGCGGGGCGTGGCAATGGAACTATATGTTCCAACTCGGTCTCATCATCGGCGGCGGGACCGCTCAGATCCAGAAGAACATCATCGCCGAACGCGGCCTTGAAATGCCACGTGAGCCGAACCCCGCGGACATGGCGCGACAGAAGCAGGGAGCAGACTGATGGACTTTGGACTTTCGCAGGACCAGCAGATGTTGCGCGACGCCGTTTCGCGGTGCCTCGCCGATACCAGCCCGCTCAGTCACGTCCGCGAATGTGCGGAGCGGGACAATCCGTTGAGCGACCAGGTGTTGCGCGCCCTCCACGATCTGGGCGTTGCCGGAATGCTCGTCCCCGAAGAGCATGGCGGGCTCGGCATGACCTTGCTCGACGCGGCGGTGGTGGCGGAACAGCTTGGCTATGCGGTCGCACCGGTGCCGTTTCTCGCCAGTCAGGTTCTCGCACCGATCGCCTTGCGCGAAGCTGGCAACGAGGAGCAAAAGGCCCACTGGCTGCCAAAGATAGCGAGCGGCGAGGCGCGTGTCGGTGTCGCGATTTCCGAGACGATCGAGGTGCGCGACGGCGCGGGAGTTTCCTCTGCCGGCGGGAAGCTCAACGGCACCGCCCTGTTCGCGCTCGATTTCGAAGGAGCTGATGCCTACGTCGTCGCCGATTCCGGTGGCAGGCTGCACCTTGTCGGTGCCAAGGCGTCCGGGCTGGAAGCTATCGCGTTGACGACCATCGATCGCACCCGTAGCGTCGGGGAATTGCGGTTTGACGGGGACGAAGCGGAACCACTGGCTGACGATGGCGGAGCTACAGTGGCCCGGCTGCGCGATGCGGGCCGCGTGATCCTCGCCGCAGACAGCCTTGGCGCAGGTCAGGCCATGATCGAAAGGGCTGTCGATTATGCTGGTCAGCGCGAACAGTTCGGCCGCCTGATCGGTAGTTTCCAGGCCGTAAAGCATATGTGCGCCGAGATGGCCGCGCGGCATGAACCGTGCCGTTCGCTCGTCTGGTACGCCGCCCACGCCTTCGACGCGGTGCCGAATGAGGCATCACTGCTTGCCTGCCATGCCAAATCGCACACGGCCGAGGTCTATCGATTTGTCGCACGCACTTCCACCGAAGTGCACGGCGGAATGGGATTCACCGACCTGCTTGGCCTGCATTACTGGTTCAAACGGATCGGATTCGACCGGCAGGTTCTGGGTGGGCCAGAAGCGGTCCGGGCGGAGGCTGCGGCACTTCAGGGCTGGACCAAAGCTGCGTGATGTTTCTTCCAAGGGAAGTGCGCCAAAGCCGCCACCCCGTTCGGAGAGGGGAACTAATGTGATCGACTGGAATCTCGGCGACATTCTCGACGCTATCGAGCCCGTCATGCCAAAGGATGCGCCGGCCCTGATACACGGCGACCGGATCATCACCTGGCCCGAAATGTCGGGACGTTCGAACAATGTTGCCCGCGCGCTCCGGCAGCGCGGAGCCGGCAATGGGGCCAAGGTTGCCTTTTATATGCGCAACCGACCCGAATATGGCGAGTTGATGGCAGCCTGCTTCAAGGGGCGCCTGATCCATGTGAACATCAATTACCGCTATGTCGCCGAGGAGGTCTTCTATATCTTCGACGATTCCGATAGCGAAGTGATCGTCTACAGCTCGGAATTCCGCGACTGTATCGTCGAGCTCAAGGATCGGCTCGAGAAGGTTCACACCTTTGTGGAAATTGGCGAGGCTTCGCAAATCGCGCCTTTTGCGATCCCTTACGAAACACTCGCGCAAGAAGGCGACGGATCGGCGCTCGGCATAGTGCGCTCTCCCGAAGATCAGCTCTTCATCTATACCGGCGGCACGACGGGCATGCCCAAGGGCGTGATGTGGCATCACGACCAAATGCGCAAAGCACAGCTCGAGGCCCAGAAGCTGCTCGCCCCCGTTCCTCAGACACTCGAAGAACACGTCGCGTTGATCACAAGTCAAGGGCCCGGCAACCGCACCCTGCCATCCTGCCCGATGATGCACGGGACCGGCTTCATCACCGCGATCGGCACACTTATGTCGGGCGGCGCCATCGTTACACTCGCAGACTCGTCCTTCGATGCGACGGAGTTGTGGGAAACAGTTGATAAGCATAAGGTGCAAAGCATCGCAATTGTGGGCGATGCCTTTGCCAAGCCAATGCTGCAGGCGCTGGACCGGAATCCCGGCCGCTGGGATACCAGCAGCCTCGTCACCATCGTTTCATCCGGCGTGATGTGGAGCAAGGAAGTCAAGGCTGGGCTGTGCAAGCATATCCCCCAGGTGGTGCTGATGGACAGCTTCGGCGCTTCCGAAGGGCTCGGCTTCGGCCGCTCCATCACAACCGCGCAAGGGGGCACCAACACCGCGAAATTTGCGATTGGCGAATTCTGTCATGTCTTTGATGAAAACGACCAGAAAGTGACGCCGGGAAGCGGCGTACCGGGATTTATCGCCCTCATGGGTGCGATCCCAGCGGGTTATTACAAGGATCCCGAGAAATCCGCCAAGACCTTCCGCACAATCGATGGGGTCCGCTATTCGATTCCGGGCGACTGGTGCACGGTCGAGGCCGATGGCAGCCTGACCTTGCTGGGCCGTGGCAGCGTTTGCATCAACACTGCTGGCGAGAAAGTTTACCCCGAGGAAGTCGAGGAGATTCTCAAGACCCATCCCGCGATTGGTGACGCGCTGGTCGTGGACGTGCCAAACGAAAAATGGGGTCAGGCCGTCACCGCCGTCGTCCACCTCAGCGGCGACGTTGCGTTCGACGAGCAAGCCGTCAAGGATCATGTGCGGGGGCAGTTGGCAGGCTACAAAACACCGAAGGCCATATATCCAACGAAGATCCCCCTGCGCGCATCGAACGGCAAGGCCGACTATGCAACGGCGAAGGCAATTGCCGAGAGCCTGACTGCCGCTTCATGACGAATCAGACTTCGCCCGATTATGACGCTGTGATCATCGGTGCTGGCTTCAGCGGGATCTACTTGCTCCACAAGTTGCGGGACGCCGGGTTCAACGTGCTGCTGGTCGATGCTGCGACCGATCCGGGCGGCATCTGGCACTGGAATTGCTATCCCGGCGCACGCGTGGATTCGCAGATTCCGCTCTATGAATTCTCGATCCCCGAAGTGTGGCGGACATGGACTTGGAGTGAGCGCTTTCCCGGCTGGGAAGAACTCAGGGCCTATTTCCGCCATGTCTGCGATACGCTGAACCTTTGGCCGCTGATGCGGATGGGATCGAGGGTCGAAAGCGCCGATTTTGATGCAGGGCGGGGACTATGGAATCTACAGCTTGAGGGCGGGCAATCCGTATCGACACGCTTCTTGCTCCCAGCCCTCGGTTTTGCGTCGAAGCCGTATATCCCCGACATTCCGGGCATTGAGGATTTCGAGGGCGAATGGTGCCACACGGCGCGCTGGTCGCAGGAGGGTATTGATCTCGATGGGCGCAAAGTTGCCCTGATCGGAACCGGAGCGAGCGGTGTGCAGGTCGCCCAAGAAGCAGCCAAGCGGGCTGAAGCGCTGATCCTGTTCCAAAGAACCCCGATCCTGGCCCTGCCGATGCGGCAGGAGCGGCTGACGCGGGAGGATCAGGAACGCGAAAAGCACAGCTATCCTGCCCTTTTCGAACAGCGCAGGCAGACGAGCGGAGGATTTGAAAGCCAGTCACTTGAAGTCTCGGCGCTCGAAGTCGACGAGATTGAGCGCAATGCCCACTTCGAAGATTTATGGCAGCGAGGCGGATTGAGGTTCTGGTACCACAACTTCGCCGACTTGCTTACCAATCGCGCAGCCAATCGCCACGCCTACGATTTCTGGCGCGACAAGGTTCGCGCGCGGATCGCCGATCCCGATCTGGCCGAGAAACTCGCCCCATCCGAACCGCCGCATCCGTTCGGCACGAAGCGACCTTCGCTGGAACAGGGATATTACGAGATTTTCGCGCAGGACAATGTTGCGCTGGTTGATCTGAAGGCAAACCCGATCACCCGTGTCGGGCTGCACGCAATCACAACCGCAGACGGCGAGGTCGAATGCGATCTCATCGTTTTCGCCACCGGCTTCGACGCGGGGCGGGGCGGGTTGATCGACATGAACATCACCGGCAGGGGCGGCCTGTTACTGTCGCAAGCTTGGGACAACGGGCTGCGCGCCTATCTGGGAATGGCGGTATCGGGTTTCCCCAACATGCTGTTCGCTTACGGACCCCTGAGCCCCTCGGGTTTTTCCAACGGCCCGACAAGCGCGGAAATGCAGGGCGACTGGATCTGCGATTTCATGGTCTGGCTGCGAAACAACGGTTACGATCTTTTCGACGCCGATCCGCAAGCAGAGGCGGACTGGACCGAAATGGTCGCTCAGGTTGGCGCTATGACGCTCTTTCCCGAAGCGGACTCCTGGTACATGGGCGCAAACATCCCGGGTAAGAAGCGCCAACTCATCAATTTTCCAAGCGTGTCGACCTATGCTGCGATTTGCGGCGATGTGGCACGCGATGCCTACCGCGGCTTTGCCGCCAGCACACCAGCGAACAAGGACAGCGCAACCTGATGAATGAGATGTTCAGAATAAGTGACTTTCCAGTGGACATTGATCCTGTTTGGGCTGGCGACGGCTCACATCTGCCCGAATGGTTCGTGTCGGCGCTCAAGGTGCCCCGCGAAGAAGGTTATGTGGAAATAGATGGGGCCAAGGCGCACTATTTCCGCTGGGGTGACCCCAGCAAGCCCAAGGTATTGATGACCCATGGCTTTCTGGCACATGCGCGCTGCTTTGCCTTCATTGCACCGTTTCTGGCAGAAGATTATGACGTGGTGGCGTTTGATCTGGCCGGCATGGGCGACAGCGACATGCGTGGTCGCGCCGACCTCTTGGCGAGAGGGGGCGAGTTTCGCGAGATTGCCGAGGCGCTGAATATGTTTGCGGATGGCCAAAAGCCGACAATCATCGCGCACAGCTTCGGGTCGGGCGCAGCCCTGACAGCCGTGACCCAGTGGCCCGAGGCCTTTGCCGGAGTGGTGGTTTGCGATCTCATGATCATGCGGCCCGCTCTCCTGGAAGAGTACTGGAACCTCAGGCGGTCAAGCCCTGGTTCCGGCGATCCGGACAAGCCCAGCAAGCGTTATCCTTGCTATGAAACGGCACGTAAGCGGTACATCCTTTCCCCGCCCCAGCCGGTCGGCGAGCCATTCCTTCTGGACTACATGGCCTATCATTCCCTGCGACAGGATGGAGACGAGTGGACGTGGAAGTTTTCAACCGAGGTCTTTCGGAGGAGCAACAAGCCCAACGAATGGCTCACCATGGGCGAGCGTCTGGTGCAGGCACCGGGCCGGAAGGCCATCGTGCACGGCGGTATGAGCCAACTCTTCACCCCGGAATCGGCCGAATACGTCCGCGAGCTGGGTGGAGGTGACATTCCGATCATCGCGGTGCCTGAAGCCCGTCACCATCTGATGCTCGATCAGCCTTTGGCCTTTGTAACCGCACTCCGCAGCATTCTTGCCCTTTGGGATACGCACACTGCACCGCCACTTGCAGCCTGATCCTGGTTGTCCTTCGCCCCGGGTTCCCGCAGGTGCGGTGCTTGCCAGACCTTGCCTGCCGGGAAAGGGAGCTGCCACTCAGCGTTCGCCGGCCATGCCGTTGCGGCGTTCAAGCCATCGTTCGCGCCGCACCAGATAGAACGGGAAGGCGAAACAGTGCCAAGCAGCGAAAGCATGTAACCGGTGTTTTCAGGCCACGGTGGACCATGGCATGAGTTGGGCGAGATTGTTGGCGGGATGACCGTTGGCAAGTTTCACGAGGGTCTGGGTCATCCACCCGTGCGGGTTGACGCCGCTGATCTTGCAGTTTTCGATGAGCGTGGCGATCACCGCCCAGTTGTCGCCGCCTTCGTCGGAACCGGCAAACAGGGCATCTTTGCGATTCAATGCGAGGGGGCGGATCGAGCGTTCGACGGTATTGGAGTCGAGCTCGATGCGGCCGTCGTCGATGAACCGGGACAGTCCATCCCAGCGGGTGAGCGCATAGCGGATCGCCTCGCCGAGCTTGCTCTTGGCGCTGACTTGGCGGCCAGGGGCGGCAAGATATTGATGAAGATCACCGACGATGACGCGGCTGCGTTCGGTCCGAGCGGCACAGCGTTGCTCGGCGGGTGAACCGCGCACCTCGTCCTCGACACCATAGAGCAAGGCAATGCGGCGCAGCACTTCGGTGGCGACCGGCGACGTGTCGGCCAGTTCGTAGAACTTGCGGCGGACGTGCGCCCAGCAGAAAGCGAGCCGGATCTGCTGGCGCCGCCGGGCGAGCGCGGCGTAGCCGCCATAGCCATCGACCTGCAGGATGCCCGCGAAATCACCAAGGTGCGTGTGAGGGCGTTTTGCCTTGCGATCTGGCGCATAGACATAGGCAACGATCGGCGGATCGCAGCCGCCCCATGGTCGATCATCGCGAGCATAGGCCCAGAGCTGTCCTGTCTTGGTCGGCCCGCGCCCGGATCGAGGACCGGGGCGGTTATCTCGTCGGCGAACAACCGCTCGGATCGTCGTAGCTCGTCGAGAATGTGGTCACGCAAGGGGCGCAGATACCAGGCCGCTCGCCCGACCCAGTCGGCCAAAGTGGATCGGTCGAGCCGGATGCCCTGCCGGGCGTATATCTGGGCCTGCCGGTAAAGCGGCAGGTGATCGGCATACTTGGATACCAGCACCTGGGCGATCAGTGCCTCGGTGGGAGTACCGCCCTCGATGATCCGCGCTGGCGCCGGAGCCTGCACGATCGCGCTCTCGCACGAACGGCAGCCATAACGCGGCCGCCGGGTGACCAGGACGCGGAAGGTGGTCGGCACCACATCGAGGCGCTCGGCCACATCCTCGCCGATCTTCCGAATGTGCCGATGGCAGGATCACACCCTCGGCCTCAAGCTGTTTACGCAAATCCCGCCGCCAGGCGTATAGCTGCGAGGGATCCAGCCCATGCCGGCGCGCCACAGGACTGACGCCCTTGCGGCCCGAATAGCACTCCGCGACAATCGAGGCCTCCACCTCGGGCGGCCACTCCCGCCGCTTGCCCGCGCCGATGAACACCTCAAGGCGGCGCGCCAAGCTGGCCGCCGGACGCCCACCCAGCGCCAGCCTAAGGTGATGTACGATAGAATCCAGGCGGGCCGTACGCCGGGCAAATGTTGCAGTCACATCTGGAGGAAAGCGTTCAACGAAGATCCGCGTGGTGCAGCGGGATGTGGCGCAGCGAAAACGCCGGGCGACAAGAGTAATCCGAACCGGTCGGCCATGAGAGAGTAGATCGGCGAGTGTACAGTGATATCGACTGTGGACACGCGCAGATGGGCGGCAGCAGTTCGGGTAAATCGAAACTCGAAATCGGGATCGCCGGGTGATCCGTATCTGATCGGCGGCATACTCGACCTTGTCGATCACCAATCCTGTTGGCGCAATGGCTTCGCGAAAACCTCTCCCATGCATGGCGATCTCCTCCTTCGGGGAAAAACTCGCCACTATCAACGCACTTGCACCAAAAGTGAGTCAGAGCCCCATTCTGGCGCTAATCCACATCCTAACGCGAAGGGCTCGGGCGCTTTAGCGTACGAAAGCCTCTGATGGGGGAACCCGCGTGGGCTCTGGGATTGAGCTATGGGATTTGTTTTGGCCTGGTCGGAAGGGCACCGTACATAGTTGCAAGACGACCCGGGCGACAGCGCGAGGCGCGAACTCGACCGTTATGATCGACGCTCAAAGCCTCCATTTGTCGTCCTTTGGCGGATGTGCGGCAACTCTCTGAGGCGATCGGCGCAAGGCGGCCCGTTGGCCAGCGCCGGGCGCGCGCGGTCGTTCTTGGGAATGGGGGCAATTGCCGCACTGGCCGAACTCGAACGCGTGGTCTCGACCTTATTGGCCTCGTCAACAGGACTGGGCCGCAATAGCTAGCAAGTTGCCAGCTCGAATTCGACGCTCATAAAATGATTACTCGGTCGGCGATTTTTCTGCCGGCGAGCTTGAAAAGCTGCGACTGCGATCGCGAGCGAATTTGCAACCAAAAATCGGCTTCCGATATCGTCCAGCCCTTGCCAAATTTTGTGATGGTTTCTATGATGGTTTCAGCGGTATCTCGTTGTTGATTGCATCGGATTTCCGCCGCTTTGATGCCCAGTTCAGTTCCTCTTCTGGCACCATTTTTCTTTTCGGACGCATCCGCAAGCGTCCGGAAAAATCCATGAAATCAAAGGTTTTCACGGATCTGGCGTCCACCGGCATCCGGCTGAAATCGTTGCGATTGACGGTATCCGACGGCATTTTTGACGGTATCGAAACCGGCAAAAAGGTGGCTTCATGCTTGCCGATTTGGCAGTCCGAAAGGCAGTTGCGCGCGACAAGCCCTACAAGCTCTCCAACGGCAGAGGCCTGTACCTGCTGGTCACCAGGGCCGGTCAGCGATGCAGGCGGGTCGACTATCGCTTTGGAGAAAAGCGAGCGACAGCCGCGCTGGGGGGCAGCCCGCGCCATAGCTAGCTTTTCGTGATCGTCGTATTGAGTGCTGGCGATCGACATGGATAGAGCCCGGACTTCGACAATACCCTATAGCGCAGAACGTCCGCTCAAGCTACTAAGTCACTTACCGATCGGTAAGATTTTCCGGATTAACCGTCGAATTGGAGCACATCCTTCCCGATCGGGAAGAAATGGATTTGAAACCGTAGAGTACATATGCAATCTTCCCGTTCGGTAAGAATGACGTGATCGACAACGCAACCGAATTCGGCGCAGCCGTCGCCTCGGCCCGCAAGGCCCTTGGTCTTACCCAGCGGGAGTTGGCGCTCACCATCAATAGCGGCGAACGCTTCATCGTCGATCTGGAAGCTGGGAAGCCCACCGCGCATCTCGGCAAGGCTCTCGCCGCAGCCAAGGCAGTCGGCCTGCGGCTCACCGCAACCGGCTTTTCGCAGGCCTGACGGTGGACCTTCGGGTACATTACGGAGACCGCCTGGTCGCCACGATCAGCGCCGACGCGCAGGCAACCCGCCTTGCCTATGCGGATGCCTGGAGTTCATCCGCTGACAGCTTCCCTGTCTCGCTGGCCATGCCGATCCGGCCACAGCCCTATGAAGGGGGCCAAGTCCTTCCCTGGCTGATGAACCTCCTGCCGGAGGGCGAACCGCTGCGCGCCATGGCGCGCGCGCTCGGTGCAGCGCCGGAGGACGCCCTCGGGCTGATGGCGCAGACCGGCAACGATCTGGCAGGCGCGCTCAGCATCGCGCCGCCGCAGCCGCGCGGCGAGCCCGGCTATCGCACAATCCCGGATGCCGACGCACTGGAGCGGATCATCGAGGAACTGCCAGCGCGGCCATTCCTGGTCGGCGAGGACGGCGTCTCGATGAGCCTTGCCGGCGCGCAGGAGAAGCTGCCGATGGCTTTTATCGACGGCCAGATTGCGGTGCCGATCAACGGCGCGCCATCCACCCATATCCTAAAGCCCGACAATCGACGCCTACCCGGCAGCGTCCAGAATGAAGCGCTTTGCATGCATCTCGCCCGCCGCATCGGCCTCAATGTCGCGCCGGTGACAACGGGCGTTGCAGGGGAACGCAGCTACCTGCTGGTCGAGCGCTATGACCGGACGGGTACTGGCAACAACGTGCGCCGCCTGCATCAGGAGGATTTCTGTCAGGCACTCGGCCGCCCGCCTGCCGCCAAGTATGAATTCAACGGCACCGGAACGCGCGGCCCCTTGCTCGCCGACATGTTCGCGGTTGTCCGCCAGCATATGACGGCGCGCGACATCACCCGGCTGCTGGACGCCGTGATCTTCAATATCGCCATCGGCAACGTGGACTCCCACGCGAAAAACTACTCGATCCTGCTCGGCCCAGGTGCCCCGCAGCTTGCCCCGCTCTACGACGTGATGTCGGGCCTCGCCTGGACCAACATCACCCAGAACCACGCCCAAGCGATCGGCGAGCAGCGCCGCGGCCGCCACATCTACGGTCGCCACTGGCGGCGCATGGCCGACGCCGCAGGCCTGGCAGCGCGGGGTACGGTGCAGAGGGTGGAGCAGGTGACGGCACGGTTGCTGCGCGAATTGCCCGCAGCGGTCGAGGAGGTGGCAGCTATGCCAGTAGGTTCGCCGATGCTGGAGGTCTTCGCAAAAGAGATCGAGGAGCGGGCAACAGAAGTCAGGGGGCACGCCGAAAAAGAAGGCCTGCCCGACACCGCTGAAATGCCTACGGACGACGTACCGACGATAGGCGCAAGCGCCTATTCTGCTGACAGGGAAGCGGGAGCGTCATGACCAAAGGCATCTTCGTTCATCGCACCGACTCGATCTACGACGACAGCCCGGCGGAGCAGTATCAGTTCCCGCGCCAATACCTGACCCGTGTCAGCGCCTGCATTGGCCATTGGATCATCTATTACGAGCCAAGCAAGATCCGCGACACGCGCGGATACTTCGCGGTGGCCAAAGTAGCTCATGTCGTGCCGGACCCGACCGCCAGGGACATGTATCTCGCCATGATCGAACCCGGAACCTACCTGGACTTCCCCAACCCGGTCCCGTTCAACGGTCCCCTGGGGCTAGTCGAACGCGGAGTTCTCAACGAGCAGGGCAAGATTTCGGGACGCGCCCAATCCGCAGTTCGGCCCCTATCCATCGAGGACTTCAACCGCATCATCGACCTTGGCCTCGTGGAAGATGACAGCTTCCTGCCGAGGATCGATGAGACGCCCGAGCACCTGCTGCGCGAGGAGCGCTCACCGTTCCAGTTCGAGATCGAACGGGACCGCGCGGCAAATCTCGGTTCACGACTGGTCCGTGACCGCCTGTTCCGCCGTCGTGTTGTCGAGGCCTATGATGCCCGCTGCGCCGTAACCGGGCTGAAGTTGATCAATGGCGGCGGCCGCGCTGAGGTCGAGGCCGCCCACATCCGGCCCGTGGATCGTGGCGGGCCGGACATCGTGACCAATGGGATTGCCCTTTCAGGAACTGTCCACTGGATGTTCGATAGGGGCCTGATCGGATTGAATGACGACCTTGAGATTCTCGTCAGTCGGCAGGCGAACGACCCCGACAGCATCCGCTCTCTGATCAACAGGACCGGCTTCGCCATCCCACCACAGCGACCGCTAGAGCGCCCGCATCCGGCCTTCCTTGCCTGGCATCGAGAGCATTGTTTCAAGCACTGACAAACCTGCATCAGGCGCCGCAGCGGCTCCGAACTCCTAAGGAACGTGATTCAGTGTCGCCTAACCGAGGGCGCTATTGGGATGAACGGGTAGCAATGCATCAGTGGCGGAGCGATTATCTCGACGCCTTGCGCGTCTGATGAAGCCCAAATCTCGGCCCTAACCGCCAAATGAAACGCGCCCACTTGCAAAATCCGAAGTTTGTTCTTATGAATGGAAATGCAGAATTTCATTCTGGAGAATTTAATGGCGACGCGGCCAGCCTCCCAAGCGGATCAGGGACGAGTTCTCTCGGAAGCGGTAGCGCGTGTGGCGACGTGCTGGAAGCTGACGAACGAGCAGTTGGGCTCAGTGGTCGGTATTTCCGCGGCAACGGCCTCGCGGCTTCGTTCCGGCAGTTATCAACTTCAGCGAGCCGAGAAGGCGTTCGAACTTGGGCAGTATCTCGTCCGGCTTTTTCGCAGCCTCGATGCGCTCATGGGAAGCGACGATGCGGCGTCGACGTCTTGGTTGAAGTCGGAAAACTTGGATCTTGGCGGCAGACCGATCGATCTGATCCGCTCCATCCGCGGTCTGAACGACGTGGCCGACTATGTCGATGATTACCGCGCCCGCGTTTGAGCGAACGCCGAAGCCAGAGCATTTTCGCTCCTACAGTGGAAAGCTGTGGCGGATCGTCGAGGCGCAACATCGGATTTCGACTAACCGCCTGGCTGCTGGCTCCGACGATCAAGCGTTGCTCGAACAGCTGGTGGAAGAAGTAAAGCCGACCTTGCCGGTGACGGCGAGACACCTTCACTACCTGCTCGCGACGCCGTTTCGCTACGGTCACAAGAGTAGTTCAAGATTTCGCCGCGCCGGCGAGAAGCCCGGCATTTTCTACGCCGCAGAGTCAATTGGTGCCGCGATCGCCGAGACAGCCTATTGGCGGCTGCGCTTCTACTCCCGGTCGCCCGGATTCCAGCCGCCGAACACGACCGTTGAACACTCGGCAATCAATGTCTCGGTTGCGATCGATCGGTTGCTCGACTTGTGCGCAGATCCATTTGTTGCGGGCGCGTCGCAGTGGATGGCGCGGGACGACTATTCCGCTTGCCAGCAATTTGCGTCTGAAGCGCGAGAGATTGACGCGCAGGCTATTCGCTATGTGTCCGTTAGAGATCCTCAGCATCGCGCGAACGTGGCCCTGCTGGATCCATCGGTCTTTCGTGATCCAGCGCCCCGCAATGCCCAAACTTGGCATATTCGCTATGAGCAAGGCGAGTTGATCGCTCTTCGCGCTTTTCCGTCGGAAGATCGGTTTAGGTTTCGTCCCTCCGACTTTGGGCTTTGAGCGCCGAAGCCCTTTTGCGAGCACCCGCGTCCACATAGTCCGCGGCTTCGCTTAAGAGCGAATATTTGGGCCGGGTTCGCGCGGTCATTGGGGTCACCTTGAACCGCCCCGGGATTCCCGCGAAGACCGGCTTCGCCTGTGGCGCGCCGAGCGCGCCGTCGATCGGATGGAGGAGATGGACCGCAAGGTCTTCCTCGCGATCCGTGTCGAGGAACTCGGCTATTCCGAAATCGCCGCCCGGTTCGGCATCACGGTTGCCGATGTCGAATGGCATTTTGCAGGTGCCCTTCGCGTCCTCATGATCGCCATGGACGAAAAGGATCCATGGTGGTGGCGATTCGGGCTCTAGGAAGGCGCGCGGGCCGGATGGCGCTTGCCATCCGGCCCGCGCGATTACAGGGTGATAATCATCATGCGTACCGACCTTGATCATCTTCCGGCCGCCAAGCAGCGCGAACTCGAGCGCGTGAAGGCAATCATCTTCGAGGAATTTGCCGACAGCATCGCGCTCGCGACGATGAGCTGGAAGAAGAAGGGACGCATCGACAAGATCATCCTCTACGGCAGCTATGCGCGCGGCGGCTGGGTCGATGAGCCGCATACCGCCAAAGGCTATCGCTCGGACTTCGACCTGCTCATCATCGTCAGCGACAAGCGGCTCATCGACAAGGTCGATGTCTGGTCGAAGCTCGACGACCGGTTCGCCCGGGAGCTTTTGATCGACCAGACCCTCAAGACCCCGGTGAACTTCATCGTTCACACCCTGCAGGAAGTGAACGACGGGCTCGCGCACGGGCGCTATTTTTTCATGGACGTCGCGCGCGACGGGATCGCCCTCTACGAGAGTGACGACAAGCCACTCCACACCCCGAAACCCAAGACGCCGCAGCAGGCGCTGGCCATGGCGCAGGAGTATTTTGACGAGTGGATGCCGCTGGCGGCCAGCGCTCAAAAGGGCTTCCACTTCTTCGTCTCACAGAATGAATTGCGCGACGCAGCATTCATTCTGCACCAGGCAGCTGAACGACTTTATCACTGCGTCCTTCTGGTCTGCACGTTCTACTCGCCGCACGTTCACAACCTCGGGTTCCTGCGTACCCAGGCCGAGCGCATCGACATGCGCCTCGTCGATGCCTGGCCGCGCGAGATGAAGGCCGACCGTTCGCGCTTCGAGAAGCTCAAGGAAGCCTATGTGAAGGCGCGCTACTCGAAGCACTATAAAATCACCGAAGAGGAACTGCGCTGGCTCGGCGAACGCGTCGAAGAATTGGGCCGCGCTGTGCATGCCGTTTGTTCGGAACGGATTGCTGCGCTCGAGACAGCGATGACGAAGGCCGGCTGATCCTTGCCACGCCGATCGACAATAGCCACCCAGATCGAGGCGCTGATCCAGCGCCTCGAAGGCGTCGCAATCTGCGATGACTGCGTTACGGACAGGCTCGGCCAGAAGTAACTGCAAAACCCAGCGTTTTTCTCACCCGTCTGTGTGACGATGGAATGCGCTATGCGTGAGTATGACGCTCAATTTTGTGCCATTTGCTGTTTCCCGCGTGTCGGCGGTCAAAGTACCCGACAGCAAGGACCATTTGCGCCGGCGCGGGCTTGAGATCTTGCCCAGAAGCGCTTTGATGCTTTCCGTCCGACGTTATATGGGGCCCATATCGATTGCGTCACTCGTTTCGCGGTCGGCCGCCGCGCGCAGAACTTCATGCAAAGACAGATCGATGAGCTCTGAATTCTGATGAATTATCGTCATTCCTTCCATGCCGGCAACAGCGCCGATGTCGTGAAGCATTGCCTGCTTATCGCTCTCGTGCGGGCCTTGCAGCAAAAGCCCGGCGCGCTGACCCTGATCGACACCCATTCCGGATGCGGGCTGTACGATCTCAAGGGCGATCAGGCGCAGCGCACCGGGGAGGCTGCGCAGGGTGTGCTGCGGGCCTTTGCCGACGCGAACTCCTTGCTCGACGATTACCGCGCCGCGGTACAGGCCGTGAATGCCGGGGGTGAGCCGCACCTCTACCCCGGCTCGCCGCGCATTCTGGAGCAGCTGTTGCGGCCCCAGGATTTTCTGATCCTCAACGAAAAGCATGCCGAAGACGCCGCGGCCCTGCGCAGCGCGATGCGCGGCACATCCGCGGCCGTGCATGAGCGCGACGCCTATGAGTTGTGGCTCGCAATGCTGCCGACCCGAACGTCACGCGGTGTGGTGGTGGTCGATCCGCCCTATGAGCAGACGGATGAGCGCGCCCGTATCGCAGCCACTCTTGCTGCCGCTCACCGCAAATGGGCGCACGGCGTAACCGTGATCTGGTATCCGCTGAAAGACCGCGCGGCGCACGTGCGATGGAAGCAGCAGCTGAGGCGGCTGGGCATCCCGAAATTCCTGTGGGTCGAGCATTGGCTGTACGATGCCGATCAGCCGGGCATCTACAACGGCGCGGGCCTTTTCATCATCAACCCGCCATACGCCTTCACGCAGGCGCTGCCCCCGCTGCTCGAAGCCCTCCGCGCCGCGCTGGCGCCGGAAGGGCACCGGGGCGAGCTCGCAGCGGATTGGTTAGGAAATTAAGACAACCTCCATCACCGAGTTCACAGAAAGAGAGCCCCGGGGGCTCCATCTTCCAGCGTGTCTCGGACTTGGTTGCCAGACTCAAAGGGTATGTGGCCAGCTCTAGCGCGATGCTGCTGAAATCGTCCCAAACAGGACCCGATCAAGCACCCACGCAAAAGACCCTTCAGCCGCACGTGTCGGGTTTGCCTTGGGAGGAGAGTGGTGCCGCTTACAGGACTCGAACCTGTGACCCCATCATTACGAATGATGTGCTCTACCAACTGAGCTAAAGCGGCAACGATGGGCGCCTCTATCAGCGTGCCGGGGCGAAGACAAGCGTCCTTGCGAAGAAACTGTTTCCGGCGATTTCGTGCGCCTGCGGGGGCGATGCTTGACGATGATAGCGGCCATTTCTGCCCGGCCGCCGTATCAGCGCCAAACGAAACGGCCTTCCACCAATGTCAGAGCGCTGACCGCGCCGCGACCGCTGCGCGGATGATCGTGGGCACCCCCGGATCCTCGATCGTCGGCGGGCATTCGACATGCTGGCCGTTGACGATGCTGCGCAGCAGGTTGCGCAGGATCTTTCCCGACCGGGTCTTGGGAAGCTGCGGCACGACATAGGCGGTCTTGAGCGCCGCGACCGCGCCCAATTCGGCGCGCACCGCGGCGATGACGGTGCGCACCAGCGTATCGGGATCGGCGGCGCCGGCACGCGGAACAACGAAGGCGACGGGGATCATCCCCTTGATCGCATCGTCGGCGCCGATGACCGCGCATTCGGCGATGCCGTCCTGCTGCGCGACGATCTGTTCCATCTGACCTGTCGATAGGCGGTGGCCGGCGACATTGATGATATCGTCGGTGCGGCCCATGATGTGGAGGAAACCGTCGGCATCGAAATGGCCCGCATCCCCCGTCTCATAATAGCCGGGGAAGCTTTCGAAGTTGCGCGCAAAGCCCGCCGGATTGTTCCACAGGGTGCGAAAGGCGCCGGGGGCAAGGGGAGCCTTGATCGTGATCGATCCGCTCTGCCCTTCGGGGACCGGCTGGCCGTCCTCGCCGAGCACGACGAATTCATAGCCCGGTACCGGAAAGCCGGCGCTCCCGCGCTTGCGGCGCAGGTCGCCGAGCGCGAAGCAACTGGCGATCGCGGGCCAGCCGAGTTCGGTCTGCCACCAATGGTCGATCACCGGAAGGCCGGTCTTTTC
The DNA here is from genome assembly GCF_900185685.1 of Sphingopyxis sp. P1IMeth2. Lineage (NCBI taxonomy): Bacteria > Pseudomonadati > Pseudomonadota > Alphaproteobacteria > Sphingomonadales > Sphingopyxidaceae > Sphingopyxis > Sphingopyxis sp. P1IMeth2. The sequence continues at coordinate 879,157 of NZ_FYAT01000012.1, read as the reverse complement.
CTCCAGCCAGGCGATGGTGTCGGGATCGGCGCGTTCGCCGGCCAGGAAGACGGCTTCGAGATCGCCGGTTCCGATGTCGGCCAGAAAGCCGGCGTCGGGGTCTTCCTTGCGGATCGCGCGGATCGCGGTCGGCGCGGTGAAGAAGGTCTTGACCCCGTGCCGGACGATCGTGCGCCAGAAGGTGCCAGGATCGGGGGTGCCGACGGGCTTGCCTTCGAACAGGATCGTCGTCGCACCGACGAGGAGCGGGGCGTAAACGATATAGCTGTGGCCGACGACCCAGCCGACGTCGGATGCCGCCCAGAAACAATCGCCCGCGCCGATGCCATAGATATTCGCCATCGACCAGGCGAGCGCAACGGCATGTCCGCCATGTTCGCGCACCACCCCCTTGGGCGTGCCCGTCGTCCCCGACGTGTAAAGGATATAAAGCGGATCGTTTGCCGCCATGACCGTGGGTTCGGGTATCGGATCGCCGGCACATTCGCTGCGCAGCGTCATCCAGTCGATATCGCGCGGCGGCTGGAGATCGGCGGCAAGCGCATCGCGCTGGACGAGCACGACATGCTCGACCTGGTGATTGGCAAGCGCGAGGGCCTCATCGACCATCGGCTTGTAGGCGATCAGACGGCCCCCCTCGATCCCGCACGAGGCCGTCAGGATCAGGCGCGGCGCGGCATCGTCGATGCGCTTGGCAAGTTCGAGCGCGGCAAAACCGCCGAAAACGACCGAGTGGATCGCGCCGATGCGGGCGCAGGCGAGCATCGCAAACACCGTTTCGGGGATCATCGGCATGTAGATGACGACGCGGTCGCCCTTGCCGACGCCCAGCCGCTTGAGCATCGCCGCGACGCAGCCGCTTTCTTCGAGCAATTGCGCATAGGTGAACCGGCGCACCTGCCCGGTGACCGGACTGTCATAGACGAGCGCCGGCGCATCGCCGCGCCCCGCTGCGACATGACGGTCGAGGCAATTGGCGGCGGTGTTGAGCGTGCCCCCGGCAAACCAGCCCGCATCGGCATCATGGATGCGCTGCGGCGGCGTCACCCAGTCGATCGCCCGCGCGGCGGCGCCCCAAAAGGCGTCGCGGTCGGTGATGCTGTCGGTCCAGGCCTGCCGGTAGGCGTCGCTCATCTGTCGTCCTTTATCGAAATGTCTTGGCAAGAACCACCAGCGTCGGGTCGCCATCGAACGCTTCGGGAGCGAAGCCCTTTTCGCGCTCGAGTTCGATGGCAGCGTGATTTTCGCGCGCCTCGATCGCGATCGCGCGCCGGACGCCGCGCCGTTCGGCCTCGCGGCTGACGAAATCGAGCAGCGCCCAGCCGACCCCCTTGCCGCGATAGTCGCTGCACACCGACACCGCGATTTCGGCGGTATCCATCGCTGCGTCACAGGCGAGCAGCGCCGATCCGATCAACTTGCCGCTCGCCGCGTCGAAGCCGAGGAAGCTTTCGCTGCGATAATGGTCGGCGTGGATCAGTGGTTCGAGCTGGCGATGGTTGACGTGGGCGCCGGCCGAAAAGAAGCGGAAGCGCCGGTCCTCGTCGCTGACGCGGTCGAAGAAATCGACGAGCGCCGCCTCGTCGGCTTCTGTGGCGGGGCGCACCAGCACGTCGATGCCGGAACGGGTAGGAAGCAGAAGCGTCGTGTCCATGGGAGAGAGCCTTTCGTTCAAGAGCCTGTGCCTCTTGCGCCCCGGCGTCCAATCATGCCTTGATCCAGCGCAAAGCCCCGAAAAATAGAGAGCGAAGAATCCGGGGAGGATGCGCGACCCGCCATCCTCCCCGGTCCGTGCCGAAAAACCTGCCTATGCGTCGATATTGCGGCGGAAGGTTTCGGGCAGGAACAATAGCCCCACGATCACCGTCAGCGCGGCGATGACGATCGGATACCAGAGGCCGTAGTAGATATCCCCCGTTGCCGCGACCATCGCAAAGGCCGTCGTCGGCAGGAAGCCGCCGAACCAGCCGTTGCCGATATGATAGGGCAGCGACATCGAGGTGTAGCGGATGCGGGTCGGGAACAATTCCACCAGCATGGCCGCGATCGGGCCGTAGACCATCGTCACGAGAAGGACGAGATAGGTCAGGATGGCGATGACCATCGGCTTGTTGATCGCATCCGGGTCGGCCTTTGCCGGATAGCCTGCCTTGGTCAGCGCATCCTTGATCTGCCCCTGAAAGGCGGTGATCGCCGCCTTGCGTTCGTCGCCCGTTATCTTGGCGGGATCGGGAGCGGTAAAGCTTTCGGCGCCGATGCGGACGACCGCGACGCTGCCTGCCGGCGCGGCGACGTTCGCATAGCCGATCGCGTTTTTGGCGAGGAAGGCCTTGGCGATGTCGCAGCTCTTGGCATCGAACTTGTTCTTGCCGACGGGGTCGAACTGCAACGAACAGTCGGCGTCGTTCGTCACCACCGTCACCGGCGCCGAAGCCTCGGCCCGGGCAAGCGCCGGGTTCGCGGCTTCGGACAGCGCGTGGAAGGCGGGGAAATAGGTCACCACCGCGAGCGCGCAACCCACCAGGATGATCGGCTTGCGCCCGATCTTGTCCGACAGCCAGCCGAAGAAGATGAAGAAGGGCGTACCGATCGCCAACGCGATTGCGATCAGGATATTGGTCGTCGCACCATCGACGAGAAGCATCTTTTCAAGGAAGAACATCGCGTAGAACTGGCCGGTGTACCAGACCACCGCCTGGCCGGCGACCGCGCCGAGCAGCGCGACGAGAACCCATTTGGCATTCTTCCACTGACCAAACGCTTCGGTCAGCGGCGCCTTCGAGGTCGTGCCTTCATCTTTCATCTTCTGAAAGACCGGGCTCTCGGAAAGCTGCATGCGGATCCACATCGACACCGCGAGCAGGATGATCGAAACAAGGAAGGGCACGCGCCATCCCCAGTCCTTGAACGCTTCTTCGCCGATCAGCGTGCGCGTGCCGATGACGACGAGCAGCGCCGCGAACAGGCCGAGCGTCGCGGTCGTCTGGATGAAGCTGGTGTACAGCCCGCGCCGGTTGTTGGGCGCATGTTCGGCGACATAGGTCGCCGCGCCGCCATATTCGCCGCCGAGCGCGAGGCCCTGTACCAGCCGCATGACGATGAGCATGATGGGCGCTGCCACGCCGATCGTGGCATAGGAGGGAAGAAGGCCGACGACGAACGTCGAAAGGCCCATCAAGCCCATCGTCACCAGAAAGGTGTTCTTGCGGCCGACGAGATCGCCGATCCGCCCGAACACCAGAGCCCCGAAGGGACGCACCGCAAAGCCTGCGGCAAAGGCCGCCAGCGCGAAGATAAAGCCGGTCGTTTCGTTGACGCCCGAAAAGAATTGCGCCGATATGATCGTGGCCAGAAGGCCGTAGAGATAAAAATCATACCATTCGAAAACGGTGCCCAGCGACGAGGCGGTGATGACGAGCTTTTCGCTCTGCGTCGCCTCGTGATGCTTGGGCAAATGGTCATATGCCGTTGCCATGAAACCTCTCCCTGTCCCTGTTCGGTTTAGAAACTATATTTTGCGGCAAATTCAAAGCGGTCGAGCTGGCCCTTGGCACCGCTCACGATTTCGCGCTCACCGTGGCGATATTCGATGCCAAGGTCGATGCTCTTGACCGGTGACCAGAAAAGGTTGGCGGCCGCGCTCCACGCCTTGTCGTTGAACCCCGACAGGGTCGCGAGCGGGGTCGAACCCGCATAGTCGACATTCTGGTAGCTACCCATCAGGTTGACCCGGAGCTGCGGCGCCACGGCGAGGCGCACCGCCGCGAGCGCGGCGAACTCGCGGACATCGGCAAGGGTGCCGGTCGCCGGGTCGAACACCGAATCGGGCGCGAAGTTGAGGCCGATATAGCGGCCGGCATTGCTGCCGTAGGTCGCCATGAAGCGGATATCGCTGCCCTTGTCGGCGGCAAGATAGATTTTGCCCGCGGCGCTGACGCCCCAGCCGAAATTCTTTGCCGAGACGCCGGCAGTGGCAACGCGCACTTCGCGCGCGAGGCCCGCGAGCGACAATTCGCCAAGCTTGCCTGCATAGGCGATCCGCGCCGCGAAGTCGGGGATGCTGTCGTCGCCGTTTTCGGCCAGCGCCGGGGCGCCGAGGGTGGCGGTTCCCGACTCCGCATTTTCAATTGATGCATGGAGCGTCACGCCGCCACCGAGCGGCGCCGAGTAGCGGACAAGCGGCTGGCGGACGAACACCGTGCCTTCGGTCGCGCCAACGAAATCGGTGCTTTCGGGCAGCGCGCCGACATATTGGAAGGTCGACCAGTCCTGCCCGAAGGTGAATTTGTCGACCTGGATATAGGCGCGCCGCAGCGCCAGATTATAGCCATTGGTCGTGCGCTGAGACCCCTGCGTGCCCGGCGATGTCTGAAAGTCGGTTTCGACATAGCCCTTCACCGCATGGCCCGCGACATCGGTCGACAGGTTGAGCCACAGCCGCGATTGTTTGGCGCTGAAATCCTGCACGCGGGCGGCCGGACCAGATCCGACCGGGATCGATTGCGGCAGATAGAAATCGCGGCCGAGCGAGTTGGTCGCCACTTCGCCTTCGCTGAACCGGCTGTTCGTCGCGGTAAGCTTGATGAAGCCGCCGATCTTGATCGTCGTTGCGCCCGAACGGAAACCGTCGGCGGGCGCCGCTTGCGCTGGCTGCGGCTGCAGTGCCGCGACCTTCGTGGCCGCGGCGTCGCTCTTCGCGGCGGCTTCTTGCGCGACGGCGGCGGTCGCTGCCTGATCGCTGCGCGCGCTCGCAAGATCGGCGCGCAGGCTCTGCATTTCGGCCTCGAGCTTCGCCAGCCGGGCCTCGAGCTCGGCTTCGCGCGGCGTCGATTGGGCAAAGGCCGTCCCCGGCGCGACGAGCGCGGTGGCGGCCAGCAAAAGATGGAGGGGTGTATTTCGCCTTTGCATCTGACGTCTCCCTGTTCCCGATGTTCACCTCGGGATCGGGGCAGAGTGCGGCGCGCGCCATCGCGGCGCCATCCGGACGATGGTCGTAGACCTACGACCTTTGTCTAACAGCGCGGCAGGCGATGTTTGCGCTAGGCAGACCGGCAAAAGTCCACGCGGACCAAAAGGAGCAAGCGATGGGAGAGACGATTTATCCGGTGCCGTCCGCCTGGGCGGCCGATGCGCTGGTCGATGACGCCAGCTATCATGCGATGTATCGGCAATCGGTCGAGCAGCCCGATGCCTTCTGGCGCGATCAGGCGAAGTGCATCGACTGGATGCGCCCCTTTACCCACGTCAAGGAGACGAGCTTTGACGAAAGCGATTTCGGCATCGCCTGGTTCTCCGGCGGTACGCTCAATCTCTCGGCCAATGCGCTCGACCGCCATCTTGCCGAACGCGGCGACGCGATCGCGATCCTCTGGGAACCCGACGATCCGGCCGATGCGCATCGCGCGATCAGCTATCGCGAACTGCACGCCGACGTCTGCCGCTTCGCTAATTTGCTCAAAGCGCAGGGGGTGCAGCGCGGCGATCGCGTGACCATCTATCTGCCGATGGTGCCCGAGGCTGCGGTGGCAATGCTTGCCTGCACGCGGATCGGCGCGATCCATTCGATCGTCTTTGCCGGCTTTTCGCCCGATGCGCTCGCCGGGCGCATCACCGACTGCGACAGCCGCATCGTGCTGACCGCCGACGAAGGGCTGCGCGGCGGCAAGCATGTGCCGCTCAAGGCCAATGTCGACGAAGCGCTGGCCCATTGCCCCGGCGTCGAGCGCGTTATCATGTTGCGGCGTACCGGCGCGGATGTTCCGATGGTGGAGGGCCGCGACATCGACTGGCACATGGCGGTCGCCGCGCAAAGCGACGATTGTCCGGCCGAGGAAATGAACGCCGAAGATCCGTTGTTCATCCTCTATACCTCGGGATCGACGGGCAAGCCCAAGGGCGTGCTGCATACCACCGGCGGCTATGCAGTCTGGGCAGCGGTCACGCACCGCTATGTCTTCGATTACCGGCCGGGGCAGATATATTGGTGCGCCGCCGACATCGGCTGGGTCACCGGGCATAGCTATGTCGTCTATGGTCCGCTGATGAACGGCGCCACGACGGTGATGTTCGAAGGGGTGCCCAATTTTCCCGATCCGTCGCGTTTCTGGCAGATCGTCGACAAGTTCGGGGTGGAGATTTTCTATGGCGCGCCGACCGCGCTGCGCGCGCTGATGCGCGAAGGCGACGATTGGGTGACGAAGACCAGCCGCAAGACACTGCGCCTGCTCGGCAGCGTCGGCGAGCCGATCAATCCCGAGGCGTGGGAATGGTATCACAAGGTCGTGGGCGATGGGCGCTGTCCGATCGTCGATACCTGGTGGCAGACCGAAACCGGCGGCGTGATGATCAGCCCGCTCCCTGGCGCCACCGCGCTCAAGCCCGGTTCGGCGACGCGGCCCTTTTTTGGCGTTCAGCCGGCCCTGGTCGACAATGATGGCGTCGTTATCGAAGGGGCCGGTGAAGGCTGCCTTGTCATCACCGACAGTTGGCCGGGGCAGATGCGCTCCGTCTGGGGCGACCATGCGCGCTTTTTCCAGACCTATTTCACGACCTTCAAGGGCCGCTATTTCACCGGCGACGGCTGCCGCCGCGATGCCGACGGCTATTACTGGATTACCGGCCGTATCGACGATGTCATCAACGTGTCGGGTCACCGCATGGGCACCGCCGAGATCGAAAGCGCGCTCGTCGCGCATCCCAAGGTCGCCGAAGCAGCGGTCGTCGGCATGCCACATGACATCAAGGGGCAGGGCATCTATGCTTTCGTCACCACGAACGCCGAGGTCGAACCCGACCAGGCGCTGCGCAAGGAGCTGGTCCAATGGGTGCGCCACGAAATCGGCCCGATCGCGACGCCCGACGTCATCCAGTTCGCGCCATCGCTGCCGAAGACGCGTTCGGGCAAGATCATGCGGCGTATCCTGCGCAAGATCGGGGAGAATGACGTGAGCAATCTGGGCGACACATCGACCCTCGCCGACCCCACGGTGGTCGATCATCTGCTCGCGCATCGGCCCTTGCTGGCGGAGGCGTGACGGGAACCGTCCTCGTTGCGGACGACCATCCGCTTTTTCGTCAGGCGCTGCGCCTGGCGGTCGAAAAAATATTGCCCGAGGCCGCGATTGCGGAGGCCGGAACGCTCGCCACAGCGGTCGCCGCGGCCACCGCCGCGCCCGATCTCCGGCTGATCCTGCTCGATCTCAAAATGCCCGGCGCGACCTGCTATTCGGGGATTGCGCTGCTTCACGCCGAATGTCCCGACGTTCCGATCCTCGTCGTATCGAGCGCCGAAGGCGCGGCGGCTGCCGATGAGGCGCGGGCATTCGGCGCGATCGGTTTTCTGCACAAGGGCAGCGACCTTGGCGCGATCGAGGCGGCGGTTGCGGCAGCGATCGGCCGCCGGTCGGCGCCGCGTTCCCCCGCGCCGGATTCGGCCACCGACGAGATTCGCGAAACCGTCGCCAGTCTGACCCCGACTCAGCTCAAGGTCCTGCTCGCCGTGCTCGGCGGCCAGCTCAACAAGCAGATCGCCCATAATCTGGGAATCAGCGAGGCGACGGTGAAGGCGCATATGACCGCGATCATGCGCAAGCTCGACGTTCGCAACCGCACCCAGGCGGCCCTTGTCGCGCGGTCACTCGGGCTCGATCTCGCGCACTGACAGCGCCGTCAGAAAACCCTCGATCGCGCCCGCCGCGACGGGTTTGGCAAGGATCGTCACCCCCAGTTCGGCCGCGCGGGCGCGCATGGCAGCGCCATTTTCCGCCGTCACCAGAAGCGCTGGGAGACCGGGGTGCTGCATCTGCAGCTGCGCGATCAGGTCGAGCCCGTTGGCGCCGTCATCCAGCTGATAATCGACGAGTGCTGCATCGAAACGTCCCGGCGCTGAGAGAGCATCGCCCGGCCCGCGCGCGCCAACCGCATCGTGGCCCATGCGCGCGAGCAGGGCGAGGCTCGCCTCGACGATGCGCTCGTCATTATCGACCGCCAGAACGCGCAGCGACTGCGGCGCCCGGTCTCCCGTCGCTGCGATCTTCGGGAACGCGGTCGGCGCTTCGCCGGACTCGGCGGCCGGCAGATAGAGGCTGAAGCGGCTGCCGCGACCGGGCGCCGATCGCACCTCGATCCGCCCGCCGAGCAGCCGCACGATGCGGCGCACGAGGGCAAGGCCGAGCCCAAGACCCTCGACCTCCACCTCGCCGAGCCGCACGAATTCGGAGAATATATCCTCGATCTGTGCCTCGGCGATGCCGACGCCGGTGTCGATGACGTCGATCCGCCAATCGGCGCCGCGCCGCCTTACACCGATAAGGACGCCGCCGCGCGCGGTGTAGCGCACCGCATTGCCGATGAAATTCTGCATCACCGATCGGAGCAGCCCGGCGTCGCTTTCGACGGTGCCCGGCATCGCGCCGATGCGTAGTCGGAGGCCCTTGGCTTCCGCCATCGGACGGAAGGTTTCGGCGAGATCGCCCAGAAACGGCGCAAGCGCGATGGCTGCGGGTTCGGGCGTCACCCCGCCTGCGTCGAGCCGGCTGATATCGAGCAGCGAGCGTAGCAGGTCTTCCGCCGCCACCAGCGCGCTTTCGACGCGGCCGATCAGGTCGTGCTGCGCCGCGCTCGCATCGCGCCCGAGCGCGGCGGTAAACAGCCGCGCGGCATGGAGCGGCTGCAGAAGATCATGGCTCGCCGCAGCGAGAAAGCGCGTCTTGTCCTGATCGGTCCGCGCGAGGCGGCGGTTGGCATCGCTGAGCTCGCGCGTGCGATCGGTGACCCGCTGTTCGAGCTCCTCGAGCGTGCGGCGCAATTCTTCGCGCATCCGGGCTTCTTCGCTGATGTCGGTGAAGGACATGACATAGCCGCCGCCGGGCATCGATCCGCCGACGATCTTGATGACGCGGCCGTCGTTGCGGTGCCGTTCGACGCTGTGTTCCTGCCCGCGGCGCAGATGTTCGAGCCGCTTTTCGACATGATGTGCTACATCGCCCGGTCCGAAATCGCCCTGTTCGGCATTATGCCGGATGAGATCGGCGACGGGTACGCCGACGCGAACCAGACCGGGAGGATAGTTGAACAGTTCAAGATAGCGGCTGTTCCATGCGACGAGGTTGAGGTCGGCATCAACGACGCTAATTCCGGCGCCGACATTTTCGAAGGTCGCGGCGAGCAGCCGGCGCGAAAAGCGCAGGCTCTGACCCCCTTCGTCGAGCAGCCGCGTGACTTCGTGGAAGCTGAGCTGGCCGCCCGCGAGCGCAGAGGCGACGAGCGCGCGTGCCGAAGAGGCACCCACGACCTGCGCGATCAGTTCGCGGGCGCGCTGTGCCGCCTGCCGGTCCACCGGATGGCTGCGATCGGCGCCCGGAAAGGCCTTGCCCGCCTGTTCCTCGCCGACGAAGCTTCCGGTGAGCTGCGCAAGATCGGCGAGGTTGGTGATCGGCCGCTGCGCGCGGACGAAGCGCGGCAGCGGCGGCGTTTGCACCTTGCGCGCGGCGATCGCGGTATAGACGATCAGATTGGCGCCGACGCTCCAGATGACGCCGTGCGAGAGTGGCGCGGCGCCGCCGATCCCGAGCAGGCGCAGCGGATCGATAGCGGTCCCCGCCAGCGCGTCGAGCCACGCTGTCGGGACGACCGGCGGCAATGCGAGCGTGTAGAGCCAGAGCGCCAATCCCACCGAAAGGCTGGCGCGTGCCGCGAGTGAATCGCGGCCCTTGCCGGTTGCCGCGAGGATGAGATGCGGGGTGAACTGCGCCATGGCGGCAAAGGCGATGAGGCCGATGGAGGCGAGCGAATCCTGTGCCGAAACGAGCAGAGCCCAAACGAGTCCCATTGTCAGGATCGCAAGGATCGACAGCCGCCGGATCGTCAGCATCCGCCGCCCGATCGCCCCCGATTCGGTCGTCGCCGGCGCGCGCATCAGCGTCGGGAAGACAAGGTCGTTCGATACCATCGTCGCCAGCGCGGTCGAATCGACGATCGCCATCGACGCCGCCGCGCTGACCCCGCCGAGCAACGCCGCTGCGAGAACGAAGCCGAAGCCTTCGGCCGCGGGCAGTTCGAGCACATAGACGTCCGGGGCGATCGCCGGGCCAAGCACGGTCAACCCCGCGAGTGCGATCGGCAGGACGACGATCGCCATCGTGCCGAGATAGGCGGCAAGGCCGAAGCGGGCACGCACGAGATCGTCGGGCTGGCGCGCTTCGACCAGTCCCATGTAGAATTGCCGCGGCAAGGACAGGATGGCGGGCATCGCGATCAGGAAGATGATCGCGACATTGAGCGTCAGTCCTTGCGGCTCGAACCGCGATTGCAGCGCCGAAAAGCCCTCGATCACGCGTTGCGGCGGGGTGGCGGCGAGTACGGCCAACGCCACGCCCGCGACCGCGACGAGCGCAAGCAGCTTGATCGCCGATTCAAGGCCGATCGCGTAGAGCAGCCCTTCGCTGCGACCCGCGAGTTCGAACCGCCGCGCCCCGAACAGGATTGCGAACAGCGCCAGCAGCGGTGCCGCGACCAGCATCGCCTGCGCCGCGACTTCGGCGCCCGACACGATGCTGAGCGCGGCGCCGATTGAGCGAAGCTGCAACGCGATATAGGGAATGGTGCCGAGCAGCGCGATCACCGTCACCAGCCGCGCGACGACGACATCGTGGCCGAAGCGCGCAGCGATGAAGTCCGATACGGTCGTTGCCTGCTCCTCGTGGACCGCTTCCGACAGGCGACGCAGAAAGCGCGGCGCGGCGAGCAGCAGCAGCATCGGCGCCGCATAGATGGGCAAATAGCTCCACCCGTCGCGCACCGCGCTGCCGACCGCACCATAGAAGGTCCAACTCGTGCAATAGACGCCGAGCGCCAGCGTATAGGCACGGTGGCGCAGGGCGGGACGCCGCGCGAGCGCCGCACCACGCGTCTCGACGAGCGCCGCAATGACGAACAACAGCAGGATCATGGCCAGCGCCAGCAGCGCCGCGGACTGCAAACTCATCGTCGGCTCCTGCCTCGGGCAATCCGCGGGATCGTATCGGGGAAAGCGAGCGGAGCAAGCGGCTTTATCGTGAAGGCGGCGCGCGATGCCGATAAGCGCCGCGCCGATCGAGAGCCTCGCCGTCTGCGGACGCAACGCTTGTCCTACTCCTTACCACCGCGGCACGGGCCTAACCCGTGCGCTTCCGTTGATGAAACGTCGCGTGGCACGGGGCGGACCGGGCATCGATCTCCGCGGCCCATGTCCGCTTTTGCATCGCCGTCTCGTCTAACGGTTTGTCGGATCGCTGCGCATGCCTTGTGCCGCCGGTCCGACAAGAGGACGGGATGGGAGGAAGACGATGCAGAACGGGGTAAGGCCGGGTTATTGGACCGCATTGGCATTGGTTGCCGTGCTTGGTTCGGCGCCCGAATGCCGCGCACAATTCGCCGCAGCGAGCGAGCCACCCGAAGTTGAATCGGCGCAGGCGAGCTCTCCGAACGGGCCGGTGGTGGCGCCGCGCCGGGCAAGTGGCGTCCCCACCGTCGCGGCACAGCCGACTAGGATTTTGCAAGGCTCCAATCGAGCTGCGCGCGCGGGGAGCGGGCAGACGCCGGAACTTTCCGCAGATTTGGACGCACGCGATGGCAATCGGGATGCCGCAGCCTTGGGCAACGGTTCGGGTCGGGCTTTGCCGGGCGCGGGCGGGCCGCGCAGCGGAGCCGCGGGCGCGCCCCAATCCCGTCTTGGCAGTGCCGGCGGGGCGTCGGCCGCCGATGTCGAGCGCGGCTATGATCGCGCGGTCGTCATGCCCGATAATGGCAATGGTGGACCCACCGGCGGTTCCGGCCGCAATTCTGCCGGCGACGGCAATTTGGGGGCTAGCGCCGGTCTGCTCAATTCGGCGGCCGGGCTGGGCGGCAACAGCAACGGTGGCAGCGGCGGCAACTCGGCGCAGGGCGGCACCAATTCGGGCAGCACCGGGATCGAGGGCGCACTCAACTCCTTCGGCGGCGCTAGCGGCGGTCGGTCCGAAAACGCCAATGGCAACGGCAACCGGCGCTCGAACGGTGGTCCTGCCGAGAATGGAAATGCAGGCGGCGGCCGCGACACCACCGGCGGGTCGGCGAGGAATCTTCCCGCGCGGGGCAATTCGGGGGGCTCGGGATCGGACAGGTCGGTCGATCGAAACCAGAATGAGGCGCCGGCAAACAACTCCGGACGCGAAGCCCCGAACAGCCAGAAGGACAAGTCGGGCGCCGATAGCGAAGATCGCTCGGCCAGCAACGACAGCAACGCCAACGACAATGGCGGATCGGATCGGAGCAATCGGGACGCGCCGCCGGAAGGCAATTCGGATGGTGCGGCCAAGGCGGGGGCGCCCGACCGCCCCGAAGAAGAGGGCTGGTCGGCTGGCAGCGACCCGGTCGGTCAGGCGGCGGCGCGGCGGCGCTTCGGCGATCTGGGCGCCGGTGCGGCGGGGCGCGATTTGCTGGGTGAGAAACGCGACGCGGAAGCGGTCGATGCCGAGGATGCGTTTCACCGGATCGGCGACCGGATCGATCCGCTAACCGGTGCCGTGGGTATCGAGGCGCCGGTCGCCGGCGGCGTTTCGCCGCTGCTGCGCGCGGTTGTCGAAACCGCAAAGAAAAGGAAGCAGAAGAAATGAGATATCTTGGAGCAATGATTTTCGCGCTTGCGCTCGCCGCGCCCGTTGCCGCCCAAACGGGTCCAGCGAGTGACCTGTTCGCCTTTTCGCAAGGCGCGCGGCTGGTGCAGGTTCCGGACGACGCCGAATTTACGGCGATGGACAGCAGCCCGCTCAACCTGATCGACGGATCGGCTACGACCGACTGGACGGGCGAAGCGGGGCGGCCCGCCGTGTTCGTGCTCGAACTGGCGGAGCGAACCGAACTGTCGCGCATCGCCTTTGACACCGCCTTTCTCAATCGCGACGAAAAGTCGCCTCGGGCGATCCGCGTCGAACTGTCCGACACATCGGCGCGCAGTGGCTTCGTGCCGATCCTGGCCGCTGATCTGAAGATGAAGAAGGATGGTCAGAGCTTCGGCTTCGACCCCGAACATCGCCCCGTCGGCCGCTGGGTGCGGCTGACGATCGCGAGCAATTATGGCGATGATTATGCCGGCTTCACCGGCTTTCACGGCTATGGCCGTCCGCTCACCGCAACGGCGACCTTGCCGGATGTCACCGGACGCTATGAAGGATGGGGCGGCTGGGGGACGCTCAACCTGACGCAGAGCGGCAATACGGTAACCGGCTGTTACGAATATCAGGCGGGGCGCGTTACCGGCCACATCGACGGCCGGGTGTTGACGCTCGACATGGTGGAGACGGGCCCCGACGGGGCGCTGCGGCGGATGCGCGGCTATTTCGGGCTGACCCCCGACGGCGGCAAGCTGATTGGCTTTGCGCGCGGTCTCACCGAGTCCGACCGCCTTGGCTATGCAACCTATATGAGCGCGGACCGGCGGGCGAACCGGCCCGGCGCGTGCCGCTGACATCATTTGCGAATGAAAGGATTTAGGGGATGAGCAGATCGATCATGCTGGCTGCCGTCGCGGCGTCGCTGACGCTTGCAGGATGTGGGGGCGAAGCGGCGGACAAGGGCGATGGCGCGGGTACGGCTTCGTCGGCTGCGGCGAAGAGCGGGACGGCGCCGCCGCCCGACTGGAATGCCGCCGACGCCTGCGCCGTAGTCGACAAGGCGGCGATGGCGGCGATCCTCGGACAGGCGGTCACCGAAACCCGGCTGGGCAATGTCAGCCAAAGCGATGGCGCGACCGCGGTCACCTCCGAGTGCAGCTATCAGCTTGCCGATGGCGGTTCGGCCGCCTTGATGCTCCGCTGGTCGCCGATCGGCGACAATAGCGAAGGTTCGATCAACCTGACCCGCAATGGCCTGGAGCAGACGCTCAAGGGGTTCGGCGGTCATGTCGAGACGGTCGGCGGGCTTGGCAAGGCGGCCTTTTGGGCCGCGATGACCAAATCGCTCAATGTCTTCGTCGGCGAGGATAAATTCGCGATCATCACGGTGCCGGCCAGCGATGCGTCGAAGGAGCAGGCCGTCGCGCTCGCGCATAAACTTGGTGCTTGACTGCCGGCGCGCAGCGGTGCTGGTTCGCACCGAGGTGCGATGATGCGCCAGGGGAGGGGCGATATGGTGCGGCAGCCGAGCCGGTCCGAATGGAGCCATATCCAGTCCCTGTTCGCCGAACTGATCGATCTCGACCCGGCGGCCCAGGACGGTCGGCTGGCGGCGGAGGATGACTTCATCGCCGGTCAGCTACGGTCGTTGCTCGCCGCCTCGCGCCATTCGGGGATATTGGACGGTGCGGCGCCGTCGTCGTTCGAAACCGCCCCGCGCCGCGCGTACAGCTCGCTTGCCGAAGGCGCCATCATCGGCGGTTTCACCATCGACCACCTGATCGGGCGCGGCGGGATGGGCGAGGTCTACGCCGCGCACCGCAGCGACAGGATGTTCGACCAACAGGTGGCGATCAAGCTGCTGCGCCCCGAAGCGGCCGCGCACAGCGAGTTGTTCGATCGCGAGCGCCGCCTGCTTGCCGGGCTCGAGCATCCGGGGATTGCCCGGCTGATCGACGGCGGGGTCACCCCCGACGGGCGGCCTTATATGGCGATGGAATATGTGACCGGCGAGCCGATCGACGCGTGGTGCCGGACCCATGGCGCCAATCTTGCGACGCGATTGCGGCTGTTTTGCGATGTCTGTGAAGCGGTGGCCTATGCGCACGGCCACCTGATCGTCCACCGCGACCTCAAGCCGTCGAACATATTGGTCGACGGCGACGGCCGCGCGCGGCTGCTCGATTTCGGAATTGCGCGCCTTGTGGAGATCGAAGGCGAGGGCGAGGCACTAACCACGGTCGCGCTGATGACCCCCGATTATGCCGCGCCCGAACAGCTCGGCAATGCCGCGCCCACTGTCGCGACCGACGTCTACGCGCTGGGTGTCTTGTTGTTCGAACTGCTCACCGGTCGCAGCCCGTGGCGCGAGCCGGGATCGGCGCTGCCGTCGGTGATCCGGCGTATTCTGAACGACGATCCGCCCTTGCCGAGTGCGCTAGTGCCACCTGGCTTTCCCTTCGGGCGGCGCGAGGTCGTGGGGGATCTCGACGCGATCGTGCTCAAGGCGATGCGCCGCGCGCCGCAGGATCGTTATCGCGGCGTCGGCGATCTGGTCGACGATGTCCGCAGCCATATGGCCCTGCGCCCCGTTACGGCGCGCTCGGGTTCGGCGGGTTATACGATCGGGCGCTACTTGCGCCGACACCGCGTCGCGACAACAGCGGCAGCCGCCGCGCTCCTCGCTATCGTGGCGGGCGGCGGTGCGGCGGCGTGGCAGGCGCGCCAGACGGCGATCGAGCGCGATGTCGCATTGGCCGAAGCGCGGCGATCGGAATCGATCAACCGCATGCTGACCGTCATGTTTCGCGACACTGCCAGCAGCGCGGTGGGTGAAGAGGCCACAGTCAAACAGATGCTCGATCAGACGGCGGCGCAGCTTGTCGCGTCGGTCGACAGGAGCGCCAAATCGGCAACGCTGATTACGACGCTCGCCGATCTGTACGTCAATCTGGAAGACGCGGCGGGCGCCGACGCGCTGCTCAGCCAGGCGCTTGCGCGCGGGATCGGCGCAGGCGATCCGGTGGCGACCGCAGAAATCAAGCTTCGCCTCGCCTCGACCGCCGCCGCAATGGGGCGGACCGACGACATGGCGCCGCTGCTCGATTCGGCCGACGCCGTCTTTGCTGCCGACCCGGCGCGTTTCCGCAAGGAACGGCTGGAAAGCATGAGCGGCCGGGCGCAGCTCGCCCGGCGCAAGGGCGATTACGACACCGCCATCCGGCTGCTGCAATCGAGCCTGCCCGACGCCGACCGCGTCTATGCCGAGGATCATCGCGAACTGCTGACCCGCTACAATAACCTGCTTGTCTATATGGTCGAGGCGAACCGGCTCGATGCGATGCCCGCGGTCTTTGCCGCCGCCGACGCGGCGCTCGCGCGGACGGGGCAACAGGGCAGCGCGCAGGGCCTGGCGATCGAGCAGTTGAAAGGCGTGCGGCTGATGAAGCTCGACCGGCTCGCCGAGGCCGAACGCCTGTTTCGCAGCGTTGCCGACCGGCGCCGCGCGGTGTTCGGCAAATCGGCGGCGTTGGCGGTCGATCTGTTGCAACTTGGGCGCGCCGAACTGGCGCTGGGCAAATTCGCCGCGGCGCGCGACGTCCTTGGCGAAGCGCGGCCGATGGCGATCGACGATCTCGGCCCCGACGCGGTGCCGACGCTCGTCATCACGCTGGGCCTTGCCGAAGCGTTGGCCGAGGCGGACGACACCGGACGGGCCGAAGCGCTGCTTGCCGAAGCTGCGCTGCGGATCGACGCGATGGGACCGGTCGGCCTGCCGCAGGGCATTGCGGCGCGGACGTGGGCGATCATCCGTCTGAAACAGGGGCGGATAGCCGAGGCGCGGCGCGAGGCCGACCGGTCGGAGCAGATATTCAGGACGCTCGGCGCGCCGGGCGAATCCTATCTCAAATCCTTTGCGGCATTGCGCCGGCGCTTGACCAGCTAGCCCGCGTCCATTTCCTTGTGCACCCAGGCGCGCGCCTGGAGCCACCAGCGGCGTACCGTCCGGTCGCTGACGCCCAGGACCTTTGCGGTCTCCTCCTCGGTCATCCCGGCGAAGAAGCGGCAGTCGATCAGCTGCGCAAGATTGGGGTCGAGGCGCGCGAGCCGTTGCAACGCCTCACCCAGCCGCACGACATCATCGTCCTCGGGCGCCGCCGCGGCGAGCGAATCGAGGCTTTCGGTAAAGGCATAGTCGGGAGCGCCACGCTTCGCCGTCATGCGGGCGCGGGCGGCGTCGATCAGTATATGGCGGATGGCGGTTGCGGCGCAGCCGAGAAAATGCCGTTCGCTCTCCCAATTGTTGCGCTTGCTGAGTTTGAGATAGGCTTCCGAAACCAGCGCCGTCGTCTGAAGCGTCTGTCCGCCGCCCGCGCGATAATGTTCGCGGCGCGCGATGATCTTGAGCTCGTCATACAGCGTGGCGATGAGCGCGTCGGCGTCGCCGTCGATGCTGCCCGCACGACCCGGTTCCTCGTTGATCGCCCATCTCCCCGCATGACGCGCCATGTAACACGCACCCTAGATGCCTGATTTATTTGCGGTCGGCGAGATAATTTCCTCTTTTTCGGAGGCGACGCCTGTCCGGATCGGGTGACCATTCCCGTCTTTCCAAATGCTGCACCCGCGGCGCCGCGTTCAGCGGCGTCGACGAGGTGACCGCAAACAAGGCGCCACCAAAGGTCGTCGCGAGGGGTCGCCCGGAAACCGATCGGTATTGCGCCGATCCATAAGGAAAGATCGATATGAAACGGATGACCACCCTCATTGGCGCGACCGCGCCCCTTGCGATCCTTGCTGCCGTCGGCGCCACGCCGAACGCCTACGCACAGGCGACTGTCCCGTGCGTTCAGAACGCTGGGGCCGATGGCATTCTCGGCACGCCTGACGACCCCGAAAATACGCTCGAGTGCGGGCTTGGCGCCGAAGCTTCGGCGCCGGGAACCACCGCCTATGGAAGCGGGGCCAAGGCGACGGCCAACGAAGCCATGGCGGTCGGCTTTATCGCCGCTGCCGAAGAAACGCGCTCGACCGCCATCGGCACGGGCAGCAGCGCGACCGCGGACCAGTCGGTTGCGCTGGGCTGGGGATCGGTCGCTGACCGCGGCGCGACCGTATCGGTCGGCAACGCCGGCCTGCAGCGCCAGATCACCAATGTCGCGCCAGGGACGCTGGTGTCCGACGCCGTCAATGTGGGGCAATTGAATACCGCCATGGGTGCCGCGGCGCTGACCGCGATCGCCAATTCGGCGGTGCGCAGCGGCACCAGCGGCGATAGCAGCCTGCAAAGCGACGGCAGCAGCGCAAGCGGCAATGGCGCCGTCGCGCTGGGACAGGGACAGACTGCAACCGGCAACGGCGCCGTTGCGATCGGCGATCCGAATGTCGCGACCGGGACCGGCGCCGTGGCGATCGGCGCTGACAATCAGGCGATCGGCGACGGCGCTGTCGCCTTGGGCAACGCCTCCAACGCCTTTGGCTTGTCGGCCATCGCTATCGGCAACAATGCGAATGCGCTGGCCGATGGCAGCATCGCCATTGGTGGTGACACGATCGCGTCGCCGGCATCGGTGGCGATCGGCGCCAACGCCGCGGCAGGCGGGCAAAACGCGACCGCTGTCGGTCGCGACAGCCTTGCCAGCGGCCTTGCAAGCGCCGCTTTCGGCCAGGGCGCCGCTGCCGGGGGCGATTTCTCGACTGCCACCGGCTATGGCGCGCGCGCGATCAAGGAGGGCGACACGGCGACGGGGTCCGGGGCTTTCGCCAATGGCGGCTATTCGGTCGCCTTGGGCGTGAACAGTCAGACCACGGCCCTCGGGGCGACCGCGCTGGGCGTGAACGCGAAAGCGTCGGGTGCAGACTCGGTTGCGATCGGCTCCAGTTCGGTTGCCGATGAAGCGAATACCGTCTCGGTCGGCTCGGCGGGCTTTCAGCGGCGTATCGTGAACGTCGCGGCGGGCACCGCGGCGACCGATGCGGCGAACGTCGGTCAGGTCCAGACGGTCGCGACCGCCGCTGCGGCGGCGCAGACCACCGCCGATGCCTCCGTGTCGCAGAATATGGCGCAGGACAGCCAGATTGCGGCGATTCAGACGGTAAACAGCGTGCAGGACAATCGTCTGATGTCGCTGGAAAGCATGGCCGGATCAGCGCTTCCGGCGCTCCAGTCGCTTGCCGCGACGCACAGCGCACAGATCAGCGACCTCTATGCGATCACCGATCGCGACCGCCGCGATGCACAGCGCGGAACTGCGGCCGCGGTCGCGCTCGTCCCCGCACCGATGCCGTCGGAACCGGGCAAGACAAGCTACACCTTCAACCTCGCCACCTTCCGCGGTGAGCAGGCGGTGGGCGCATCGATCGCGCACCGGTTCGGCACTGACAACCCCTTCGCCTTCACGGCAGGCGTTTCCTATGCGGGGAGCCGGAATACGGCGGCGCGCGTCGGCATCGCCGGCGAATTCTAGCCTGGCACGGGAAGGAGGGGGCGGTCCGAAGCGCGCCCTCCTGCCGCCTCGTCTGCGCTGGGCCCCGACCCTAAAAGGCGATGCCTTGGCGGGACAGCGTTGCCAGCTTTTGCTTCACGAAGGCGGGGCTGGGCGACGCGACGATCGTGCCGTCGGCGAACAGCGCCGTCGGCTTGGATCCCCCGAACATGCCGCTCAACGTCTCGAAATAGCGACGGTCGTAGCGACAGCTTCGCGATGCCCGCGGCGGGAGGGCGCCGGTGCTGATGGCGCGCCGCCAAGTCGCGGCGCGATCGGGACTGCACCAGATGTCGGGCAGGAAGGGCTTGTTCGCGGTTCCGATCGTGCTGGGTATGATGGCATAGCGCGTCCCGGCGGCGGCAAGGGCGGCCTCCAGCTTCTTTGAAAAGGGACAGTCATAGGCGGACAGAAGCAGCATGCGGAGCGGGCCGTTTCCGCCCTGCTGGATCAGATCCGAATAGCGGATCTGGTCGCGCCAGCGCAGCACCAGCGCGCCCCATTCGGACCCCGAAAGCGGCGCCCCCGTGTCGCCCTGCTGCGCGCCGAGCTTGCCGTTGTTGAAGCTGTATTCGCCATCGCGCGTCACCAGTATCGGCGCGGTTTCGCGCGGCGAATAGGGGATGGGGCGATCGATCTGATATAATCCCGCAAAGGGTGTCGCGACGAAGCGTTCATTATACAGGCGCTGCAGCGTTTCGATGTCGGCGCGCTGCGTCGCGGGGGGCGATGCGGTTTGCGCGTCCGCCGGTGCGGCCGCGGTCAGCACGGTGCAAAGGCCGGTGAGGGTCAGGACGGCAAGATGGCGCATAAGGGTCATCCCTGCGAATAGCGGAAATGGGGAGGGCAGGCGGGATATTGGCGCTTGCTGTTGCGCACGGGCTGGAAGCCGGGGATGCAGCGGCTCATGTTCGGCATGAGGGCGGCATTGTAGCGGCCGTCCGACTGGAACACCCAGAAGTTAAGGAAATTATCGCTCGGCGGATTGAAAAACAGATAGTTACGGATCGTCTTTGCGTCGCCATAGGACTGCCCCGGCGCCAGCGTGATACTCCCATGATCGCTGACGCGCCCCGCATAGCCATCGGTCTGGCTGACCAGCACGACGCTGACTTCGCGTCCGCATTTGTTGACGAACCGGAAGTAGACGAGTTTCTGGTCGGGGCTCTTGTGCCCCGGCTTGGCGATCGTCTGGTGACTCCATTCGACGCAGCCGCTTGTCTGGCCGCCGCTTTCGAGCGTCGCCGCAACGCCCGATTGCTGCGCCGATGCCGGTTCCGCAACCATAAGCAGCAGCAGCGCGCCGAAGGCGATGCAAAGGCCGCGGCTCATGGCTGCACCGTCACGGTTTCGCGGGCGATCCGGCTATATTCGGAAGGCTCCAGATCGAACCCGACAACCTCGGCCTCGATCGTGCCGCCGTTGCCGCTGGGTCGCGAAGCGACGAGGCGGGCCCGGATGACGAGGCCGAGATTGCCGAGCCAGCTGTCGGCCTTGAGCGCCGCAGCCTTGTCGGCGGACATTTTCCATACGCGCGCCTTGTCCGCGTTGCGGAACTTGAGCGCGATCTGCATCGCGCCGTCGCGGAAGGGATAGAAGGCGTCGGGTGCGAAGGCACCTAGCGGGATGCCGCCGAGGCCGGGGTCATAGTCCTTGGGATCGGCGCGGGTGCGCAGGGTGACGCAGCGGACGTCCTTGATCGCATTCCACTGCGTATCAACCTGCGCGTTCGCGCGCTTCCATGCCTCCTCGGCGCCGAGGCCCCGGTCGAGGCCGGACAATGCCTCGTCCGCCCATTTTTCGCGCGGTGGGGCAAGGCCGGTCATCGCATAATAGATGATCGCCCAGTCGCGATCGGTGAGGTCGTCGGTGTAGCTGTCGCATTTTTCCGGCGGTGCGGCGGCAGGTTGGGCGGGCTGGGCAGCAGCGGTCACCGACTGGCTGGAAGCCGAAGTCGCGGTGCCTCCGTCCGTGCCGCCCGCGGCCTGCTTGTCGCCGCACCCGCTTGCGGTGAGCGTGATGCAAAGCGCCGCGACCGATGTCAGAAATATCCGGCGCATCAGAATTTGCCTCCCTGGTTGGCGCCGGCATCGGCGGCTTGCGACGCGCGGTACGCATCGCGCTCTTGCGGGAAGCGGTTGACCTCATAATCATAATAGGCGGCGGCATCGATCATCGCGACACGAACGACCTGCGCCAGTTGCGGATTGCCATAGGCCGGCTCGATCATCGCGACGATGGTCAACCCGCAGTCGGGGCGCCAGTTCATCTGCGTCCCGTAGATCGATATGCCGGCGCTGCATTCGCGCAGCTTTTCGCGGTCGAATTCGGGTAGCGGCTTGCCATCGGGACCGCGCAGCCAGAACATCTCGCCGCGATCGCCGGTGAGCGACGGCTTGCCATATTTCTGTTCAAGCGCCGCCTGCTGAGAAGCGATCGTCGGCTCGCCGCCCTTTTGGAAGGGCTGGGTCAGCCACAATGCATAAAGCTTCTCCTGCCCCGGCATACCGTCGGCATAGAGGCTCCATTCGGCATCGACCTGCTCCAGCCGGTTGCGCGGGTCATAGTTCAGCACATCGGTCGAGCTCCACCGCGCCTTGTGCTGGCCCGTGGCGACGCGCACGAAGCTGCGGATCTTGAGGCCGGCCTGATCGCGCGACAGTTGCGGACCGTCACCTTCGAGGAGGATGCTGTCCGCCTCCTTGCCGTCGGGGCATTGGACGAAGCGGACTGCGGTATCGAGCGGGACGCCGAGCCGGAGGCCGCGCAGATCGTCGACCGCGCTTCCTTCGGGGCGCGGCGGTATCACGGTGCCGCCGCAATCGACCTCGATCTTCTTGCCATAATAGGTCATCGCACCCGACGGACCTTCGCCCGCGGCCAGGTCGCGCGTTTCAGACGGCTTGGGATCGCCGCCGCCGCAGCCAGCGAGCGACAATGCGGCGGCGGCAACCAGGAATTTCTTGGCGTGAGGCATCGTATCAGTCCTTTGCGAGCGGGTTGCGCAGCTTTCCGAGTCCGGCGGCAATCAGGGCCGCGCCGGCGAGCAGCAGCAGCCATGTGCCGATGCCGAGGCTGATCCCGTCGGCCATCCGGTCGCGGACGAAATCGGGGACCATCGACAGGATCGCCGAACGAAGCATGACGACCATCAGCGCCGCAACGATCGACGCGGCGCCGGTGACCAGCATGGGCAGCCGTTCGGACTTGCCGGACCATGCGGCCCAGATCAGCCACAGCGCGGCGATCGGCGCGGCGAAGCGCAGGATGAGCAGCGTCTGGACGGTGTCGAAGCCTGATTTGCCGCCGCCGAGCATTTCCTGCGCTGCGGCAACGCGGCCCAGATCGTCCATCGCATTGCCAAGGCCGATCAGCGTCGCGCTCTGAACCGGCGAGGTGAGCGCGGAGAGGAAACAGGCAAGGAGAACGAGAAGCGCCAGCGGAACCGCAAGCGAGCGGGTCATCAACGCGGCGATCCGCGCCCCTTGTTCGGACTCGGTCAGCGCGCCCAGGTCGGCCCCGATCGTGCCGAGCGCGGCCATCGCGGAACCGCCGACGGGATAGATTTCGCGCGCACCGCCGTTTTCGCTTTCGAAGTCGACGACGAGCCCGGGCATCGGTGGCTTGTCGCCGCCGCGCCAATCGGCGCGATCGAATTTGTGGCGCGTGCCATCGTCCGCCGATATCGCGCCCTTGCCGGTCGCCTCATCGAACCCGAGTATCTTTCCCTTCATATACCGCCCCCGAAAAGGCCGGCGGACGAACCCGTGGGACCGCGCACCGGACGCTTGAAAAGCGGAAGCACCTGCGAAGGATGCCTCGCGTGACGAACGGGCTATTTTGGTGGGTCCTCAAAGTCTTGAAGCTACTCTAAAGAATTTCTAAAGTTGACCGAACAGGGGGTCGCCATGACGCAATCAAGCTCTTCCCGACGGAGGCGCAGGCTCTGGAAGTTCGCGGGGGCGGAGTTCGACGAAGCCAGCTGGACGCTGCGTGTCGATGGTCATGCCGTAACGCTCGAGGGCAAGCCGCTCGAAGTGCTGCACGAGCTGCTTCTGCGCGCGGGCGAGGTCGTGACGAAGGATGAGATCTTCGATGCGGTGTGGCCGGGCGTCACCGTGGTCGAGGGGTCGCTGACCACGGCCATATCGAAATTGCGCAAGGCGCTCGGCGAAACGCGCGAGCAGATTGTCGAGACGGTGCCGCGGGTCGGATACAAGCTCGCCGCGCCGGTTGCGATCGAAAGCGTCGAGTCCCCGCTGGCGCCGCGCTTTGCTTTTGCCGCCGGCGACGCGGTCCCCGGCCGCCGGCAATGGCGGCTGGTCGAAGCGCTTGGCGATAGCGGCGCTGATGATGTCTGGCTGGCGCGCCATGACAAGACCGGCGAGACGCGCGTCTTCAAATTCGCCGATGCGCCTGACCGGCTGCGTAGTCTGAAACGCGAAGCGGCGCTGACTCGGCTGCTCTTTGCCGGACTCGGCAAATCGGCCCCGCTTCCCGCGCTGCTCGAATGGAATTTCGACGCGTCGCCCTTCTTCCTCGAATATAGCTATGGCGGCCGCGATCTGACGGCGTGGGCGTCCGAGCGGGGCGGGCTGGCGGAGATTGCGGTCGAGACGCGCATTGCGGTCGCGGCGATGATCGCGCGCGCGGTCGCGCGGATGCACGATCTGGGCGTGCTGCATAAGGATCTGAAACCCGCGAATATCCTGATCGCGACCGAGGACGGCGGCGAAACGATCCGGCTGGCCGATTTCGGTAGCGGGCGCCTCCTCGACGATAGCCTGCTCGCCAGCTTTCAAATCACCGATCCGGGATCGCTCGACCCCGATCTGGCGCGCGACGAACCGCGGTCGGGAACGCTTGCCTATCGCGCGCCCGAGCTGACCGGCGATGCGATGCCGACGGCGAAAAGCGATATCTATGCGCTGGGAATGATCCTCTATCAGCTCGTGGTCGGCGATTTTTCGGCGTCGCTGGCGCCCGGCTGGGAAGGCCGCATCGCCGATCCCGTACTACGCTCGGACATTTTGGCCGCGGCCGAGGGCGATCCGGCGCTCCGCTTGGCCAGCGCCGCCGATCTCGCCGACCGGCTCGAGACGATCGACCGTCGGCGAGCCGACGCATCGGCGGCGGCGCGGCGGGCGGCGGCCGCCGAAGAAGCGCGGCGGTTCGAGGAAAAACAAGCCGCGCGGCGTCCTTGGATCCGCGCCGCCATCGCGAGCCTCGCGGGCGGCTTTATCGCGTCGAGCGCGCTGGCGGCCTATGCCTGGCATCAGCGCGGTGCGGCACTGGACGCACGCGATCAGGCCGAGACCAGCTATGCCTTCATCGCCGAAGATGTGCTGTCCAGCCCCGATCCGGCGAAGTCGAGCACCGACGAAACGGTCATCGAGGCGATGAAGCGCGCGAGCGCGAATATCGACGCGCGTTATGCCCGCTCGCCGGGCACCGCCGCGCGGCTCCATCTCGCGGTCGCGCGCGCCTTTTATCAGCGCAGCGATTTCGACACCGCCCGCACCGAATATGCGCGCGCCGCCACGCTGTTCGGCAAGGCCGGGGAAGCCGACAGCGAGGATGCCGTCCTGGGCCGGCTCGGCAGCATCCATATGGACGCAACTTCGGGCCAGCCTGGACGGTTGGAGGCGGCAGGGGCCGCCATCGCCAAAGAGCAAAAGGCGCTCGGCGACCGGGCGAAAAGCGGGCGTATCGGCTTCGCGCTGGCGCAGTCGGAGGGGGCTTATGCCTACACCGCCGACATCGAGCGGGCCGAGCGCGCGATACGCCGTGCGGTCGCGATCGGTTCGGCGCCGGGCGCGCGCGTTTCGCCGACCCAACTGCTGAAAGCGCGGTCTTCGCTGGCGCTGGTGATGCTACGCGAGGGCAAGGTTAAAGAGGCGGAACCGGTGGCGCGGGCTATCGTCGCCGACTCGACCCGGATACGTGGAGCGGACAATCCGGACACGCTTGTGACGCGGCAGCACTGGGTGACGGCGCTGTCTATGCTCGGCGAACATGAGCGCGCGCTGCGCGAAAGCGGTCCGCTGATAGCCGCGCTCGAACGGCGCTTCGGTCCCGATCATCGCTTCACGCTGGCGATGCATTCGACGCGGTTCGAAAGCCTCGCCGCCCTCGGACGCTATGGCGAGGCCGCGGTGGAGGCGAAGCGGGTCTGGGAGGGGGCGGCCACGCAGGCCGGAGCGCTGTCCCATCAGGCGCTTGTCGGCCAGAATGACTATGCGTCGGCTCTCTGTCAGACGAACCGGCGCCGCGATGCCTTGCCCATCCTGGCGGATGCGGCGGCAAAGGCCCGCCAGGCATTCGGCGCCGATTACGGGCTGACCCATGCGATTCAATTCTATCTGGGCGAGTGCGAACTTGCGAACCATCGCTTCATCCAAGCGCAGCGCAGCTTTTCGCTTGTCGATGCAACCAAGGTTGCAGAATTGACCGGGCGGCCCGATTTCGCCGCGACACTGGCCGCGGCGCGGGCCGAGACGATGCTGGGGCTGGGCGACCGTGCCAAGGCCGGTACGCTGCTCGATACGGCCGAGGCTGCGGCAAAGGCGTCGGAAGATCCCGAACTCAAACAGCGGTTGCAACGGCTGCGCGCCCAATTGCGCGGGTAAGGCTGGAGCGCAAGGCCGGTCTGGCTTGAGATAATCTTTAGAACGGCGTGAAGACTTTGCGGCATCGCGCTCGCTAGCTCTCTGGCGACACCTGGCGGAAGGGCCGGGTCGATAGAGAGGGAGCGATCATGCGGGCACATTCTGGCCATCGTTGCGTTATGACGGCGGAGGGGCGTCCATGATCCGCCCGTTGATGACGGCATCGTCGATGCTGCTGCCGCTGCTCGCGCTCGTTCAGTCGCAACCCGCGGCGACGCCAAAGGTCTGGCCGCGCGAGGTGCAGGCGCTCTATGACAGTCTGAAACAGGAATGCCGCGCCGAAGGCGGCAAATTCATTCCCGATCGCGCGCATTTCGCGGTCGAGACCGAGGTGACGGGCGACGGAAAGCCCGACTGGGTGGTGGATTACAGCAGTGCGCGATGCTCCAACGCCGGCTATTCGGCCTATTGCGGCACCGCCGGATGCATGATTGCCATCTTCGGGTCCGACCGCAACGGCTATCGCGAAATCTTCAACGATAATGTCCGGGACTGGCAGGCGGTGAAGCTCGACGGAAAGGGGCGCACCGGGCTGGGCCTTTCGGTTCACGGGACGGTGTGCGGAAGCGTCGGGGCGGATATGTGCCTGGAAGTCCTGCGGTGGGATGGACGCAAATGGGCGGTGGTTGAACGGCGCCGCGGCACCGATGCCGACCTGTCGGCGTCAACCGGTGAAGACGCCGGGCCGCCGCCCGCCCTTCACAGCGCGCGCTGGCAGGTCGCAGGAGGCGGTGCCGGCACCGTCGCCGCGGTAACGGGGCATCCCGAATTCACCGCGGTGGGGCTTCGTTGCCAACCGGGCGGCGGCGTGGCGATGACGATCGTGCCGGCCAAGGGGCTGCACCTGCCCCCGCCGGGCAAGCCCCTGCTGATCGGCTTTCGAAGCGCCGGCGAAGGCAGCGAGGCGACGCAAAGCCTGAGCCCCGAAGCCGGAAAGCCCGATTTCAGCGGCGCGCTCGATCCCGTCGCCCGCGGCCTGCTGATGGGCGCCGACAGCGACCTTTCGCTCTATGCAAGCTATGACGGCGGCGATGAATGGACCGAATTGACGGCGCTTTCGCTTGCCGGATCGACGGCGGCGATCCGAACGCTGGAGAAACAATGCCCACGCGGTGCTGTGGCCAATGCTGGGGGAGCGGCAGGTCCGGGCCAGTCGCGCATTCTGCCGCTGCCGGTCGGCTATTATGTCGATGCGCGCATCTCAACCTGCGAAAAGCCCTTCGCCGACATCGCGATTTATCTAGCCGAGGACCGGATCGTCCAGCGCGGCAACAGCTGCAAGTTCACCAGCCTGAAGATGACGAGCACAAACGCCTTTCGGCAAACCGAGAGCTGCCCCGACATCGATGGACGGCCGATGCCCGCCACACAGGATTACAGGATCACCGGACCCCAATCGTTTGAGCTTGTTGGGGTGGGCGACGCATGGACCTTTTGCTCTGCCAATCGCTTGCCCGCCAATGCAAAATTTTACCGGGCAGCGAAATAGGCGGGCTCGACGGAGCTGCAAAATGGCAGGCAAGCGCGACCATTTTCCGGATATCATTCGGGGCCGATCGCGCGACATAATAGAGGTCGGGTGGAAGACGATCTGGCTTCTGCTGATCGCCTTTCGGGTGTGGCTCGCGGGCAAATGGACGCATGATATCGAAGCGCTTTTCCAAAACCGCATCGGGATGCTGCTCGC
Organism: Sphingopyxis sp. P1IMeth2; assembly: GCF_900185685.1. Classification (NCBI taxonomy): domain Bacteria; kingdom Pseudomonadati; phylum Pseudomonadota; class Alphaproteobacteria; order Sphingomonadales; family Sphingopyxidaceae; genus Sphingopyxis; species Sphingopyxis sp. P1IMeth2. The sequence continues at coordinate 851,688 of NZ_FYAT01000012.1, read as the reverse complement.
CTATAACTTCATGCCGTGGCGCCAAGTCGGGGCGCGTTACGTGATCCAGCCGATGGGCCGCTACGTCGGCTGAATTAGCCGCGCGCGAAGATAGTCGCCGAGCTCCTGGCGGGAAGAAAGGCCAAGGAGCAGCAATATCCGCGACAAATGGTTGCGGACGGTAAAATGCGAAATACCGAGTTCGCGGCCGATGCCTTTGTTCGACAGGCCGCGCATGACGCCCAGGGCGATTTCGAATTGCCTTTGCGTCAGACCGTCCCGCAATCCCCTCATGTTCGACTCGACCGGCGATATCTCGGGACAGGCGTCGGCATTGGTACGATCGTCGATTTCGAGGCAGGCCGACGCCAGAGCCCGAATTTGCGCAACCGCATGACCGTCGGCTGCGACGACAATGAGCAATTTGGAATTCTCCCTGGTTCGAAGGGCGTCGCGGAGCGACGCCGCGTACGGCTTTTCGCAAGGCGTATTTCGATCGCGCCCGAATTCGCCTCGCTTGTCGGGAGCGCTCATCGGCCTTGCTCGGGCAGAACGGCTTCGCTCTGTGTTCACATATTACGCCTCGCGCTCGCGAATGCCGAACGCCAGCAACCACAGTGCGAGCGCCAGTTCGCCGAGCAGAGTGGGCAGGGTGAAATATTGCGGAAGCTGCGCCGCCCGGAGCGGCGCTCCGAGCCAGGCGAGGCTGTTGACGAGATTGCATGCGCCCGCCGCAGCAACGAGAAGGCCGATGGCTCTTGGCATCGCGCGTCCGTGCCAAATGAGCCAGCCAAGGAGCAGGCAATAAGCGCCGAAGAAAACAAGGCTGATCTTGTAGCCGTCGCCATGGACGCGCAGCAGCAGATACACCCAATCGGCGAGCGAGGATGACGGCTGCCCCAAATCCGGGAGCCGCAAAATCATCGCCGACAGCAGCGTATCGCATGCGAGCATCGCGATGCCGATCAGGCTGAAAGAAGCGGCTATGGCCGAGACCCGCGGCGCTCCCTTGCGGAAGATGCCATGCAGGAGAATGGTGACGCCGATATAGCAACCCAGCATCGCGAGATCGGCGATCATCCCGAGCCGGAATGTCGATCCCGATGCGAAAATGGCCTGTGCGGTTGCGGCGGGATCGCCGCGCACGATCAAGGCGCCGCGGGCGACGACTTCTGCGTAAACGCCAAAGCCTATCGTTCCCAGATACAGGAATCCGGCGAGGCGGGCATGCGAAGCGTCCGCGCTCATTCCGGGCCTCCTTCGGTGGTAGTCCACGTCCAGGCGGCGATGACGATCGAGGCGGTGAGCGCCATCTCGATGATCGCCAGAGTGATGTAGAATGGCGCGGCACCCGGCAGCGTCATCGCCATGATAGCGGTATACAAAAGGCCGAAGACGATATTGCTCCAGCGGCAAATTGCTGCCGGGAGATAGAGCGTCGCCGCGATCAGCAGCGCGGGGATCGCCATCATCAGCGAAACGGCAACCAGCGTTCCAGGGGTTGCGGGTCCAAGCGGCCCGATGTTTCCCTGCGCCATCGATGCCAGCTTGTTATCGGTATAGAGGCCGAAATAGTCGCCATAGACATAGCAGAACATTGTTGCTGTCCAGAGCGTCGACAGTTTGAGGCGGGTAGGGACCGGGATGTCCGTGAGACTCTTCATCGCATGACCTTGTTAAGTCCAAAATATGGGCGGCCACGGATCGTCGGGTCGTTGCAAAGAGGCGGGCCGGTCGGCCATCTCTCCTTCGTCCCCGTTTCCGCTCGGGCCACCCGCCGGATCGGTCATTTTGGCGCCGCTAGTCTTGCCGGTTTGGAATTCGGCGATGTTTTTTTGCGTCGATTGCCTCACATTGCCGATGAAATTTCGGCCATCGGATCCGCCGCACGGGCCAGCGGGCCGCCGAATATGCTTGCCGATCGCCCCCCGCGGTTTACTTGTTGCAGGGTGCGATTGCCGATGGGGGGCATGCGAGGCCAACCGATCCGGTGAGCGTCGTGGTTTCTGTCCGGAGTCTTTAAGGGTTCTGCGTTGATGGCGTCGATTTTGCAGCCTGGCATTCGTTCGCAGCGACCGGACCCGATGAGGATCGACCTTTCGCTTCTCTACGGCGCGGCCTTTTGTTGTGCGTCGCTCGCATTCTGCCTCAAGTCCGTGCTGGCATCGCGGCTGGGTATGGCCGTCGACGCGGTTGCGATCCTGGGTAATGCGACATGCGGATGGTCGTGGCTGGCAACCCGGTCGCTTTTCCGGTGCGAATCTCCGTCGCGAGGCGACTGGTGGCCGGTCGCCGCGGTGCTGATGGTGATGATCGCGTCCGCTGTGACATCGCTGGTGCCGGCAGACGGCATGCCTCTCAGGATCCTGGATAATCTTGCCAGATTGGGGAGTTCCGCCATGCTGCTTATGGCGGTGGCCGAACCGTTGCTCGATCTGCGCGCGCAAAGCGACAAATCCGAACGGCGCTTCCGCATCCTGTATTCAGGCATCTACGCAGCCATATTGGCGGTGGCGGTCCTGGCCGTCGACGGGGCGCCCGACGGGTCGGCCGCATCCCAACTCAGCATTCCGGTCAAGGTCGTTTGCGCGATCGCGGCGGTATTCGGCTATGGGTTGGCCCTCGGCCATCGGAAACGGCATCCGCTCGTCGATCCGAAGGCGCGCGCTTCGCGGAAACCCGTTGCGTCGGACCCCCGGCTTGAAGCGCAGTTGATCACGCTCATGCGCGAGAACAGCCTCTACGCCGAGGCTGATCTGCGCGTTGCCGACCTGGCACGGCTCACGGGTGAGCCCGAATATAAGGTGACCCAGTGCATTACCGGTGCGCTTGGCTACCCCAATTTCAATCAGATGGTGAACGGCTACCGCATCGAAGAGGCAAAGCGCCGCCTGGTCGATCCGGCGCTCGCCCACTTGCCGATCCTGACGATTGCGCTGGATTGCGGATTTGGTTCGATCGGCCCGTTCAACCGAGCCTTCAAGGCCGACACCGGCATGACGCCGCAGGAATTTCGTCGGCAGTCCCGATAGGCGTCGCCTCTGGAGGCGCGATACTGGACGAACATCGGCTTGTCGTCCGGTTCGGCGTTCCGCTTCAGCGATTTAAGTGAATGGCTCCCCGGGTAGCCATTTTTTTGCCAATCTACGGCGTCTCAGCAAAGTTTAATGTCTATAGATTAGTATCTGATTTTATGATATAATTCTCTCGCTACGTTGCATTGCGTTTCCTTACAGCGCAGCCTCGGTGTGGGGACAAATGTGGGGACAGAAATGATGGCTTCACATGGCGAATTTGACATCTCTAAAGGTAAAAAATGCCCGCCCTGGCACATACGGTGACGGGAAAGGCCTCTATCTGCGCGTAAAGCCTAGCGGGTCCCGGTCATGGATTTTACGTGTGCAGCATCAAGGTCGGCGGCAGGATATTGGTTTGGGTTCAGTCGACGATGTAAGTCTGGCTGAGGCTCGAGACTCCGCTTCTCGATTACGTCGAATTGCGCGGCTGGGCGACGACGCGATCGCGGAACGCGACCGCGGGAAGATCCGTATCGTGACCTTCCAAGAGGCCGCCGACCTTGCGTATACGGAGCTTGGCAAGGGATGGTCCGAGAAAACGGCTCTCCAATTTAGGTCATCGCTAGACCTCCATGTCGTCCCCCTGCTCGGTAGGAAGCGCGTAGGCGATATTGAAACTGCCCAGATTTTGGCCGCGCTGGGGCCGATATGGACCGCAAAGCCTCAGATCGCCCGGAAAGTCCGGCACCGTATTCTCCAAGTTCTGGCTTTCGCCAAGTCGCACGGATGGCGCACTGCGCCCTTGCCCGAGCTTGCCGATCTTAGTCGTGGTCTAGCCAAACAGCCAAAATCCAAAGGATATTCGGCGGTTCCATTCCCGGAGTTGCCGGGATTTTATGCCGCGGAGCGAGTGAAAGATGCATCACCCGCCCGTTTGGCGTTGATGTTCACAATCTTGACCGCTGCCAGGAGCGGGGAAGTCAGAAAGGCTACTTGGAATCAGATCGATCTCAAGGCACGAGAGTGGCGGCGAGCCGCGTCGATAATGAAATCGGGCGAGCCCCATGTTGTTATGCTTAGCCAGCATGCAGTCGACGTTCTCAAATTGGCAAGAGTACGATTCAGCGATGAAGGTCTGATCTTTCCATCATTTCATGGCAAGATGCTAGCTGATATGAGCTTGTCCAAAATGATGAAGCTCGCTGGAAGATCAGAGACCGTTCATGGCTTCAGGTCCAGCTTTAGAGACTGGGCTGCCGAAAAAATGCCTCACGTTCCAGCGATGGTTCCAGAAATGGCGCTCGCTCACAGCGTCGGTACCGCGGTGGAAAAGGCATATCTACGAAGTGACCTGAAGGTGCTCAGAATGCAGTTGATGTCGGACTGGGGAGCCTTTGTCACGTCGGCGTCGCCAAAAACTACGTCGGCGAACCGTGCAGGGAAAAATCAGACAATTGTGGCTGCTAAGGAGCGCGGCCTTAAATGAGCGCACCCTGGCGGCGGCAGGCGCCGCCAGAGGTCGCGCGTTTGTACGGTTGGCCGCGCAGCGCTCTTGTCTCGCTTCTTGGCGCCGCGGGCGCGCGGCCCTTGCGGCGGGCATGCAGCGCAGGGCGCTGCTCCGGGGCGCGGCGTTGCCACGCCCGACCCGCCACCGGTCCGCGCCCGCCGCGGCGCCGGCGGCTGCGACAAGGGCGCGTCTGTTCTCCAATGATGACGCCGCGCTGACGCGCGGCGGCGTTGCGCTTGAGCCGGCCACGGACAGCGTGTCGTTCGGCGCACGGCTGTGGGACCGCTCGGCCGGTGCGCAAGCCGTCGCTGCGCGTCGGCTCCTCCATTTCATTGCGGCCCTCTCGGGTGCGCGCCGTCCTTTGGCGCGGTCCCGTCGCCTTTCCTCGCCGCCCGCCCCGCCGTCCGGGGCCGGGTGTGGTGAAAGGAAAGGAAGAGATCATGAAACTCGATTTTATCGATGTGGACCATCTGTCGATTGCGGCGACCAACATGCGCGGGAAGGGCAAAGACCCCGATGTGTCCGACCTGCTCCCCAGCGTTCGCGCGCGCGGGGTGCTGGTTCCGCTGCTCGTGCGCCCCAATTGCGCCGCAGGCCATTACGAGATCGTCGCGGGACGTCGGCGATTTACCGCCGTCGGCGTCGTGGCGCGCGAGGGTGGGGCGGTTAAGCCCATCCCTTGCGCGATCCTCGATGAAGGCGATGATGCCGACGCGCTCGAAGCGTCGATGCTGGAAAACCTCGCCCGCGTTCAGCCCGACGAAGTCAGCCAGTGGGAAGCGTTTGTTGCCTTGGTGAAGGCGGGCCGGTCGGTCGACGAGGTCGCCGACAGCTTCGGGTTCGAGCCGTCGGCAGTGAAGCGCATCCTCGCGCTCGGCAACCTGCTCCCGCGCATTCGCTCCCTCTACCGGCGTGGCGAGATCGATGCGGGCACGGTGCGCTATCTGACCTTGGCTTCCAAAAGCCAGCAGAAGGCATGGCTGGCGCTGTTCGACGACGAGAGCGCCTATTGTCCGACCGGCCATCAGCTCAAAGCATGGCTGTTTGGCGGCACCGCCATTCCGGTTCGCCATGCGCTGTTCGATGTCGAGGAAACGAAGCTCGCCATCGTGTCCGACCTGTTCGGCGAGGACAGCTTCTTTGCAGACAGCGATGCTTTCTGGTCGGCGCAGCTGGCCGCCATCGAAGCGCGCAAGGCCGACTATCTCGAAGCCGGATGGTCCGACGTTGTCGTCATGCCGCGCGGCGACTGGTTCCGGTCGTGGGATCATGTTCATGCGGGCAAGCGCAAGGGCGGTCGCATCTTTGTCGAGGTGCGCGACAGTGGCGAAGTCAGCTTCCACGAGGGCTATGTGACTGCCAAGGAAGCGAAGCGGCTGGCGGGCGGCGGCGGCAGTGACGACGGGAACACGCCCGCAGTGAAGCCCGCGCGTCCCGAGGTGTCGGGTCCGCTCAACGCCTATATCGACCTGCACCGCCATGCCGCTGTGCGCGCCGATCTGGCGAGCCATGGCGGCGTTGCGCTGCGCGCGATGCTTGCGCATGTCATCGCGGGCGCGGACCTGTGGCGGGTCGATATCGAGAGCCAGCGGGCGCCGAAGGAGGATATCGCCGAGAGCGTCGAGACTTGTCCCGCCGAGACCACCTTCGACATCAAGCGCCGCGCGGTGCTGGCAGTGCTGGGGTTCGACGAAGATACCCCGACCGTCACCGGAAGGCCGCTCCACCGTCCCCCTTTTGCGCCGCTGTTCGAGCGTCTGCTCGACCTGCCCGATCCGGTGGTGCTGGAGATCGTGGCGATCGTCATGGGCGAGACTTTGCAGGCGGGAAGCGAGGCGGTCGAGATGATCGGGGTTCAGCTTGGCACCGACATGATGCAGCATTGGCAAGCCGACGCGGCCTTCTTCGACCAGCTGCGCGACCGCGAAGTGCTGCTCGCCATCACCCGCGAGGTTGCGGGCGCCGAGGTCGCGGCAGCGAACGCCGGTGAGAAGGCCAAGGCGCTCAAGTCGATCATCGCCGACAGCCTTGCCGGCGCCAATGGCCGCACCAAGGCCGAGCCGTGGGTGCCGAAGTGGATGGCGTTCCCGCCGACCGCTTACACGGCGCGCGGCGGGGTCGGCAGTGTGAAGATGGCAGGACGGGTGCGTCACGCGCTGAGCGCGCCTACCACCGAACCGGAACCGGTGCCCGCTACCGCTTGTAGCGAGCCGGACAGCGAGGAAGCCGCATACGACACGCCGCTGGCGGCATGAGGGGGAGGGCGGGCGACTGCGGTCGCCCGCCTTTCTTGTGCAAGGTCCGGCATCGATCCCGATCGCCGCGCACTGGAGCGAGTACCGGCGCCTGAAAATGACGCGCCGACCTTGACGGTCGGCGCGGCGTCTTGTCTGGAGCGGGGGTCGCTGCGTGGGAGCTCCCCCGTGCAGCGGCCTTTTCCAAAAAAATCGGCGGCGCGAGCCGAGGCCCGCGCCGCCACAAAGGGGGGGAGGGGACATCCCCGCTACAACCGGCCCCAGGCGGGAGTCGCAATCGCCTGGCCTGCCGGATGATCGCTGCGGAAGGATGATCCGTGCACCCAATCCGGGAGCTGTGATTTGGTTGCGACGGGCGAGCGATTTATCGCAGCGCGCCGAGTGCGACAGGCGGCGATCTGACGACGGTCGGACGCCGAGCGGCATGGACTTCACTTTTGGGGGTGGCGATCCATAGGTCGGGTGGGACACGGCACGAGGCTTCGCGCCCAGCTTTCGCTTTATCGAGCGTGGCCCCATCACCGAGCGACTGGCGCCTTCCCCCTGCACCACAGCACCATCCCCGGCGACGGGCGATCTGACCTGGACCGGCGCGGCGCCCCGCAAAAGTGCGGCGGCGCGATTATGTCCCCGCGTGCTGCGCACGCTCCTCGCGGCCGCTGCGCTTCAAATAATCGCGCCGCCGCACTCCTCCGCTTCGCTGCGGCCCTTGCGGGTTCGCGGGGCGCCTTTTGCGCCGGTCTCCGGTCCGCCCATGCCGCAGGGATGGTCCCCCGGCACAGTGAAGGAGAAGACCCATGGCAGCTATCGGCTTTGTGAACGGCAGCATCGAAAAAGGCTTTGTCGGCCAATTGAAGACCCTCTCGATCCGCGCCGCGATCGAGATCCGCCCCAACCCCTCGAAGGCCGGCGACGTCCAGCCCGACTACCGGGTCTGGTCCGAAGGCGTCGAGATCGGGGCCGGCTGGGTCCGCATCGGCGAAGCGTCAGGCAAGCCGTTCGTGTCGCTGACCCTCGCCGCCCCCGAGTTCGGGCCGCGGCGCATCTATGCCAACCTCGGCCGCGCCGCCGGCCAGGACAGCGACGACGCTTATGCGATCATCTGGAATCCCGAAAACTGAGGCGCGATGCCGCCCCACCCCGCGCCGCAGCTGCGGCGCGGGGCTTTGCCGTGCGGCATTCAGACAGGGCTGCGGTCTTGGCCCTTGTTGCGATCGAGGTCAGCGAGAGTGAAGGTCATCGGGTTGCGCAGCCAGACATCGACCTCGCCGACGCGCCAGCCGCAGCAGCGCGTCGCGATCTTGTGCTGTGGTGGGAAGGTGCCCACCGCGATCTTGCGGTAGAGAGTGGCGCGGCTGAGGCCGGTCAGATCGAGCACTTCATTGAGCCGCATGAGACGGAGGGGAGATTGAAACGCCATGGACAGTTCCTTCATTTACTGGTTCGAAATGTTGCCCCGCAAATGAGAATGGGAAGGAATTCCGGTTCGTCAACTTCATGAAATGGCGCCTCTAATTGGCGTCGTCATAGTCTGGCCTACTCTGTCGAACTGTGGGAAAGTTTGTCCAATTGCCGCGTGTGAGAATAAAAATGCATCTCGCGGCAGATAATTTCGCGCCGCCTTGCGATTGAGACTGTCTGCGACAGTCGCGCTGCGAAGGACGCGCCGCGGGCGGCGCGAGCGTCGTCCGATTCGTGTCCGGTGGTGCGCCGCTGGCGCGCACGCGGTCGCCGCTCTCGCGGCGGCGTCGGTCTGTCCCGGCACGGCGGGGGCAGGGTGGGCGTCACTCGCCTCTAGCCCCGCCCGCCCGGGCCGCAACCCGCGTGCCGCGGGTCCTCCTCTTGCGTTCCGGCCCTTCGGGTGCAGCCCGGCCGATCTCGCGGGTCTGCCGGCTCCCTCCTGCCGCCCACCCCGCCCCCTTCCGGGCCGGGGTGCGGTGGCTGGAAGGAGAAGGGACATGCGTGCGGAAAGACAGGAACGGGCCAGCCTCTACACCGAGGTTACGAGCCGGATCATCGCGGAGCTGGAAGAGGGACGGCTGCCTTGGGTGCAGCCTTGGGATAGCGCCGCGTGTGGATGCACGATGCCGCAGAACGCGGGAACCGCTCGGCGCTATTCAGGGATCAATGTGCTGCTACTTTGGGCCGAGGGCATTGCCAAGGGCTATGCCTCGCAGCGCTGGCTGACCTACCGGCAGGCCGAGGCGGCGGGTGGTAATGTCCGGCGCGGCGAGAAGGGCACCGTCATCTGCTACGCCGACCGCTTCACCCCCAAGACCGAAGCCGAGGCCGCGCGGGGTGAGGATCGCGAGGCACGGCAAGTGGCGTTCCTCAAACGCTTTGTCGTGTTCAACGTCGATCAGTGCGAGGGACTGCCCGAAGACTTTGACGCCCCGATGGTCGGCCCCGATCCGGTGCTTGCCATCGCCGAGGCCGACGCGCTGATTGCGGCGAGCGGCGCACGCTTCCAAATCGGCGGCGGTGAAGCCTTCTACAGCCCTTCCCATGACTTTGTGCAGGTGCCGCCGCAGGCGGCGTTTCACGAACCGGTCAACTGGTATCGCACCGCGCTGCACGAGCTTGGTCATTGGACCGGTCATGGCAGCCGTTTGGGCCGTGACCAGAAGGGCGCGTTCGGGTCGGAGGCATACGCCAAGGAGGAGCTGGTCGCCGAGATGGCAGCGGCGTTCACCTGTGCTTCGCTTGGGATCGCTCCGACCGTGCGCCATACTGATTACATCGCGTCATGGCTGTCGGTGTTGCGCGATGACGACAAGGCGATCTTTCGCGCCGCGAGTCAGGCTAGCAAGGCGAGCGACTATCTAATAGCCTTTGCGGGAGGCGGACGATGAGGCGCCGCGATTTGTCCACCGTCACCATCGCGGATGTCGAGCGTCGGATGGTCATCGCGCCCCGCAAGATGACCGCGCGGCAGGGCGATATTTTCCTGTCGGTGCGGTTCGATCAAACCCCCTATGAGGAATTGGCGGTGCGGCATGGCATCACCATCGAACAGGTGATAGCCGACTTCGCTGAGGCCCTTCTTATGTGGTCGCGCTGCCTTCATGCGCGCTTCCCGCAACTGGTCTGGCCGTGGTTTTGATCGGCGTACGCCCGGATGGCGCTTGTAATCCGGGCGTACGCATTTCAGGGTGAGAAGAATGCGAACCGGCCTCGATCATCTTCCCGCATCCAAGCAGCGCGAACTGGCCGATGTCGTGCGCATCCTGTTCGAGGAGTTCGAGACCGCGCATGCGCGCGGGACGCAGGACTGGAACCGCAAAGGCCGCATCTTCAAGATCGTCCTTTACGGCAGCTATGCACGCGGCGACTGGGTCGACGATCCGGTCGGTGGCTACCAGTCCGACTATGACATCCTTGTGGTCGTCAATTACGAGCGGTTGACCGAATTCGAGCATTGGTCGGCGGCCGAAGACCGGCTCATGCGCGAGGTCACGATCAGCCACAGCCTCACCGCTCCGGTGAGCTTCATCGTTCACTCGTTGAACGACGTAAACGCCCAGCTCGAGCGCGGACGGCCCTTCTTCATCGATATCGTCGAGCAGGGCATCGCGCTCTACGAGGCCGAGGGATATGAGTTCGCGCAGCCGCGCAATCTGCCCGCTGATGAAGCGCGGATTGAGGCACAGAAGCATTTTGAAAGCTGGCTCGAAAGCGCGACAGCATTTGCTGCTTCCGCAAAGTTTCTGGTTGAGCGCGGCAACTTCAATGAGGCGGCCTTCAACTACCATCAGGCGACAGAACGGCTCTACCACTGTACCTTGCTCGTTCTGTCACTCTACAGCCCCAAGTCGCATCGGCTGAATTTCCTACGCTCGCAGTGCGAGCAGATCGCGCCCGCGCTGATCGAAGCCTGGCCGCGCCATGACAAATTCAGCCGCCGCTGCTTCGAGCTGTTGCGGCTCGCTTATGTCAACGCGCGCTACTCGCCGCACTACAAGATCACGGCCGAGGAGCTGAACTGGATCGGCGACCGCGTCGCCGTGCTCGAAGGCCTTGTGGAAACGATTTGCCGCGATCAAATCGCGGCGCTCGGCAGCGCCGACCGCCCCGCAGAATAGGGAGAGATCAAAATGGAAGATACCGAAGCGCTGGTCACACTGACCGCCGATATTGTCGCCGCCCATGTCAGCAACAACAGCGTCGCCATCTCGGATATCCCGCTCGTCATTCGGTCGGTGCACGAGGCGCTTGCGGGTCTTGCTTCCGGGACACAGCCCGAACCCGAACCGCAACAGCCCGCGGTGTCGATACGCGCGTCGGTCAAGCCCGACTATCTTGTCTGCCTCGAGGACGGCAAAAAGCTCACCATGCTGCGCCGCTACCTGAAGACCAACTTCGGCATGACGCCCGATGAATATCGGGCGAAGTGGAACCTGCCGAAGGACTATCCAATGGTCGCGCCCAATTATGCCGAAAAACGCCGCGAGCTTGCCAAGCAGATCGGTCTCGGCACCAAGGGTCGCGGCGGCGGCCGCAAGCCTGCCGCGCGAGGCCGTGCGAAGGCAAAATGACCATCGCCGCGCAGATCGAGGCGCTGATCCAGCGCCTCGACGGCATCGCGATTTGCGATGACTGCATTACCGACCGGCTCAATCTGTCCGTGCGCTCGCAGGCCAATGTCGTGACACGCGGCCTCGGCGGTGCGAGCGGTTACGTCCGCGAGAAGCGGCCCTGCGGTCTTTGCAGCTCGGTCAAGGTCTCGACGTCGCATCGGCGCTGACGCCATCGGCGAACGCGCGCTTCCCGCGTCGGCGCCATAGCAACAGCTGCCGCTCGCGCGCTTTGCCGCGCAGCGTCGCCGCCGCCTCAACCAGCAGCCCGAGAATGACCGCGCGATCGTCGCCGGTCAGCTCGATCAGATCGGCCTTGGCGATCAGCCCGCCTAACTCGATCAGCTGGCGCGTGCGCTCGCGGCGCTTCACCTGCCACGCCCGCGTGTCATTCCGCGCCCGCTTGGCTTGCAGGCGATTGCGCGTCTGCACCGATCGCCGCAGCGCTGCCCGCGTTCCGGCCAGTGCCTTTGCCAGCGCGGGCGCGGCCCCCGCGAAAGAAGGCCGCGCCGCTCTTGCGCCACGTCTCCTTTCGCGCGGCGTCGGCGCCGACAGCATCGAGCAGTGCGCCGGCAAGCTGTTCGATCGATAGATCGTCGGCGCCGGTCGCAATCACCAGCTCGCCGAGCTGGCCTTGCTTCTTCGTCTTGAGTGCCTTGGCCTTGTCGGTGAGCGCCTGGAGTTCGGCGTCATAATCACGGGGTTTGCGCATCGTTCGTCCTTCCGTTCGTGAGGGTCGGACAATCCAGCTATGCCGAGTCACATCTGCGTTCAAGCAGCTGAAATCTCCCGAGACTTTGTGATCCCGAGCGCGATGAAATCGTGTGAGGGCGCGCTTATACGTCGTGCCGACGTGCTCGTTTTGCTGTAAATGGTATGCCGCTATGGCGATCTACCATTTCTCGGCAAAAGTCATTTCCCGCGCCGCCGGCAGCAGCGCGGTCGCCGCGGCGGCCTATCGCTCGGCCGACCGGCTGCACGACGAGCGGCTCGGCCGTGCCCACGACTTCTCGAACAAGACGGGTGTCGTTCACAGCGAAGTGCTGCTGCCCGAGGGCGCGCCCGAAGAGTGGCGCGACCGCGAAAAGCTCTGGAACGATGTCGAGGCGGCGGAGATACGCAAGGACGCGCAGCTCGCGCGCGAAATCGAGTTCGCGATCCCGCGCGAGATGACCGAGGGGCAGGGGATCGAGCTTGCCCGTGACTTCGTTCAGACCGAGTTTGTGACACGCGGCATGATCGCCGACCTCAATGTCCATTGGGACATTGGCGCCGACGGGCTCGCGCGGCCGCACGCGCATGTGATGCTGACGATGCGCGAGATCCGGATCGGCGAGGATGGAGCGGCCGAGTTCGGCGCGAAGGTCCGCGACTGGAACCGCACCGAGCTCTTGACCCACTGGCGCGAAGCCTGGGCCGACCATGTCAATGAACGACTCGCCGCGCTCGATATCGATGCGCGCATCGATCATCGCAGTCTCGAAGCGCAGGGGATCGACCTTGAACCCCAGCACAAGATCGGTCCCGCGGCATCGCGGATGGCAGCCGAAGGGCTGGAGGCTGACCGGCTCGCCGAGCACATTGAGATCGCCCGATCGAACGGCGAGAAGATCCTCGCCAATCCATCGATCGCGCTCGACGCGATCACCCATCGCCAGGCGACCTTCACCACCCGCGACCTTGCGAGGTTCGCGCACCGCCACAGCGACGGCAAGGAGCAGTTCGACGCCGTGATGGGAGCGGTCAAAACATCACCCGACCTGATCGCGCTCGGCAAGGACGGGCGCGGCGACGAACGGTTCACGTCGCGGGCGATGATCGAGACCGAGCAGCGGCTCGAGCGCGCCACCGCAACGCTCGACGCGCGCCGCAATCATGGCGTTCCCGACCGTCATCGCGAACGGGCACTGGCGCGCTCGTCGGCACGCGGCCTAGACCTGTCAGTGGAACAGCGCGGCGCACTCGAACATGTCACCAGCGCGCGCGGGATCAGCAATGTCATCGGCTATGCCGGAACGGGCAAGAGCGCGATGCTCGGGGTGGCACGCGAGGCATGGGAAGCGGCGGGCTATAAGGTGCAAGGCGCCGCTCTGTCGGGCATCGCCGCCGAAGGACTCGAACAGGGCTCGGGCATCGGCTCGCGCACGCTCGCCAGTCTCGAACATCAGTGGGCCAATGATCGCGATCGGCTGACCGACAAACATATCCTCGTCATCGACGAGGCCGGGATGGTCGGCACGCGACAGCTCGAGCGTGTCGTGTCCGAGGCCGAACGGCAGGGCGCGAAAGTCGTTCTTGTCGGCGATCCGCAGCAGTTGCAGGCGATCGAGGCGGGTGCGGCGTTCCGCTCTGCGGCCGAGCGTCACGGCGCCGTCGAAATCATGGACATCCGCCGCCAGCAGGAAGCGTGGCAGCGCGAGGCGACGCGCGAGCTTGCCACCGTGCGGACGGGCGCGGCGATCGGTCGCTATGCCGAGGCGGGACATGTCCACGCCGCCGACACGCGCGAGGCGGCGCGCGCCGAGCTGGTCGATGCCTGGGATCGCGATCGGCAGGCGCATCCGGGTGCGAGCCGGATGATCCTCACCCACACCAACGACGAGCGCGAGCAGCTCAACGAGGCGGTGCGCGAGCGGCTGAAGGCGGGCGGAGCGCTCGACAATGAGGTCGCGCTAACCGTCGAGCGCGGCGAGCGCGCCTTTGCATCGGGCGACCGCATCATGTTCCTGAAGAATGAGCGCGAGCTTGGCGTGAAGAATGGCTCGCTCGGCAGCGTCGAGAGCGTGAGCCCGGCGCGCATGGCGGTGACGATGGATGATGGGCGACGCGTGACGTTCGACCTCAAGGATTATGCCCATGTCGATCATGGCTATGCGGCGACGATCCATAAGGCGCAGGGCATGACCGTCGACCGGGTGCAGGTGCTCGCGACGCCGGGGGTAGACAGCCACTCGACGTACGTCGCGCTGTCCAGGCACCGCGAGCAGGTTGGTCTTTACTACGGCCGCGATGATTTTGCGAACCAGAACAAGCTCGTCCGTGCCGCATCGCGCGAACGAGGCAAGGATATGGCGAGCGATTACAAGGTGGCAGCGGCGACAAAGGCCGCCGAGCCGAAGCGCTCCATGTTCGACGGGCTTAAGCTCACAGTCTCGCGCAAGGCACTCGAAGAGCCAGCGTCGGCGCTGCGGCGCGATGCCCGCCTCCCCGAGGTGAAGATCAGGGCTAGCGCTCTTGAGTCCGCCCCGACACGCTCTCCCCTCGACAAGGCAGTTGAGTGCTTTGCGCGGGTGACGAAGGAGATCGTCGACGTGCGGCGCGCCGGCGGGAAGGAACTGCCGCACGAGCTCGATGCCTATAAAAAGGCGTACAGCGAACTCGATGCACTGCGCCCCGGCGGCGCGAACGATCTGCGCGAAGCGTTCGGGAAAAGCTACAAGCTGACCAGCGAGGTAGCGGCAGGGCGCACCGCGGGCGCGATCGCAGCGATGGACGGCGCAGTTGCGGCCCGCGCCGCCGAGCGTGCGGCCGAGCGGGCAGCCGCCGACCGCGCGGCGCGCGATCAGGCGCGGCAGGCGGCTGCAGAAAAGCGGCTTGCCGCCGAGCTCGAGAAGCGCGCCGAGCTGTTCGTAGCCTCGTGGCAGAAGGAGAGTGCCCAGGCGCGCAAGGCTCCGACCTATGCCGCGCGCGATGCGGCGCGCGCCAACCTCAACGACATGGCGAAGAGCCTGCACCGCGACCCGCAGCTCGAGTCGCTGCTCCAGAATCGCCGCGCGCAGCTCGGGCTGGACGCTGTGAGAGGAAAAACGCTGTCTCAGGATCTCCAGCAATATCTCGGCCGTGGACGCGGCATGGGGATATCGATGTAACATGCGGCCATGACCCAGAAACCTGTCCGCACCCCTCCCGCCACCGACGCCGCCAAGGCCTTCGAAGAGCTGCGCCGTGAGATCTCCCTGCAGCGAACCGCGATCGAAGGCCTCACGGCGGCAAAGGAAAAGCTCCCCGACTACTTGCCTACGCTGCGCGATATCGCCTCCCGTCTCGGCGAGATGGAAAAGCAGATCGAGAGCATCAACGCCAAGCCGGCCATGCGGCTCACGCCGCAAACGATCACCGTGGAAATCCACGAAGCTATCATGAGTTACCGAGCCGATGACGCGAAATCGATCGGTGAGGCACGCGACACGCTGGCGCGCATGCTCGGCCGCGTCGAGGGCATGATCAAGCAGCGCCGCTCGACCGACGAGCAGGACTTGTGGGTGACCTGGGCGGCGACCGGCGGATTGTTGTTTGGGGCGCTTCTGGCCTTGGTCGGCGTCGCGGCTTGGAGTTGACGCCGGCTGGGGTCGCCTGACGTTTTTACCCGGGCAACAGCGCCTCGACGGCAAGTTGCCCGGCAGCTGCCCCGTTTGCTGCGGATCGACATGGACATCTAGCCAGAACCGCGCTTTCACCGCTGGCCGAGCGTCGATGCTTTGCTAAAACCTCACCTTGGCTGAACCCAGGATCCTTCGCGGCGTACCGGGCGCACCCAGATGGCAGCGATCACAATTGCCCGAGGCGTCCGGCGTGTCGAAGATTCCGTAGATAAACTCGTTGTAATACCTCTTGTCGAACAGGTTCTCGGCACGGATCGCGAGTTCCCACGTGTCGGGTGCGATTGAACGAGGAAATCGTGCGCGTTCAGACGGTCAGCCGCTAATCGCCCTGCGACCTTGCCTGATCGTTCCGCAACAGCAGCAGCCCAGCGGTGACCACCGCCAATATGGCAAGACCGGGAAAGCCGATGATACCGAGCGACCATATGTTCGCACCATCGAGGAGGAACAGTGATATCCCCGACATCGAATTGATGGTGCCATGAAAGATTGCGGCGGGAATTGCCGAACCGGTTCGATCGCGCAGGAACCCCATGACAGGCGACAGCGCGATGCAGAAGGAGGTCATCATCAGAACTCCGGTCCACGGGAAACCCCAGTAGCCAGCGCCGTAGTTGTGGCCTGCGATGATGAGCGGCGCGTGCCACAGGCCCCAGATCGTGCCGACAAGCAGGCTGGCTTTCCAAAAGCCCATATGGCGTACCACTGACCACAGGTAGCCGCGCCAACCAGCCTCCTCGCCAAATCCGGCGATCGCGTTGGGGATGATCCCTCCGAGCAGGGCCAGCACAACCAAAATCGGGAATGAGGGGAGGTCCTCGGCAAGTTCGGGGCGGATTTCGGCACCACTGGCCTGCACGGCGGCCAACGCGCCCTCACTCGCCGATTGCAGAGTGACGCCAGGAAGCAAGCTACTCGCCAAGGCAGCGCCAAGCGCAAGCGCGCCCGCTAGCAGCCATCCCACTATCCACCACCGGCTGAATCGCCAGCGCCACCCGATCATGGCAGCGGTCCGGTCTCGATCGAAAGCCCGTGCAGTCACCAGCGCGCCGACCAGCGGGCCAAACATGTAGATCGTTGCCAGCAGAATGGTCTGTTGTCCTTGGGCGGCGGGCGACGCAACGAACCAGAAAAGCCACGAAGCGGAAAATGTTACGCCGATGAATGTCGCAGTCCGCACACGGACGGCGGTCGAACCCGCGCGAAGCTGGCGCTCCTGCATCGTCACATCACGTCTCTTCGAGCGAGGTGGATAATGGCCGTGATCAACACCGCCGCACCCACGGTAGCGCCAAAGGTCAGCGCAAAACCCGCTCGCTCCGGATCGCCACCGATCGCGTTGAGAGGAATTTGCCAGGGCGAATAGATTCCGATCTTTGCCGAGGGCGCGACCACGGCGAAGAATGTCCCTGCGATACCCACAACGATTGTAGGGACGAAGCTGGCGAAACGCAGCGCAACCCATAGCTGGATGGCTGCGAGTAGCAGCGAGGCGGCGAGCAATCTGACGCTGACCAAAGCGACGTCATGGACCGCCAGAATGCCCGATGGCGCTGCACGCGGATCGATCATCGTTCCCGCGTTGAGCGCGGCCCATACCATCGTCGGCACAGCAGCAGTCATGAAGGCGAGAATGACAAGGAGGCAGATTGCCTTGGCCGCATAATGCACCCAGCGGGCTGTCGGCAAAGCGCGCAAATGGTCCCACATCCGCACCGAATGCTCCATATTGGCCATTAATGCCGACAAGGCGGCGAGCGCCATGGGCAGCATGAAATAGGCCCAGATCGACGCCGCCCCGCTCATCCACATCATCCAGTCGGTGGGCTGCTTGGTTCGCAGCTGGTTGGCGAGACTGAAGACCGCGATCAGAGCCGGTGCAGCGAAAATGAGCACCATCGCTAGCGTACGGGAGAGCTTAGCAAACTCGCCAATCGTAGCGGTCAACAATGCCCTAGTCGTTGTCGGCATCATATACTCCCGGCTGATACGCACCGGTCCGCTGCCGGTAGAAGGCCTCAAGGCTGGCCGGTTGCTGCGCCAAGGCAAACACACCAACTCTCTGGGAAACCAGATCGGCATTCAGCCTAGCGAGCAGGCGTTCCGGTGGCTGGCCTGCGGCTGGCGGCATTCTGAAGATATTCGGCTGACGGGATACGGCCTCAAATCCGTGGCTGGCGATGATATGCGCAGCCCCCGGTTCATCTTCAGTCCTGATCACACACGTTGCGGGCGCGCTGTTCTGCAAGTCTGAAAGCGCTCCTTGTGCCACCATATGACCTCCGCTCAGGATCCCGAGATGGGTCGCAATCTGCTCGACTTCGGCGAGGAGATGGCTCGACAGGAAAATAGTGGCGCCAGTCTCGCCGGGCAGGCGCCCGAGAAACCGGCGCATATCGATAATGCCGTCCGGATCGAGGCCGTTGGTAGGCTCATCCAAAACCAGCAAAGCCGGGCCGCCAATCAGAGCACGGGCAATCCCGAGACGCTGGCGCATCCCCAGCGAATATTCCCGCACGCGCCGACCCGCGTGTGCTTCCATTTCGACAATCCGCAGTACCCTCGTGACTTCGCTATCCTTGTGGCCAAGCAAGCGAGTTGTCAGCAGCAGGTTCTGGCGTCCGGAAATGTTGGGATAGAACGACCCGGCTTCGAGTATGGCACCAATCTGTGCTGCCGCGCTCCGCCGATCTGCCTGCGCATGAATGCCGTTGACGGTAATCGTCCCTGAGTCTGGCCTAAGCAGGCCCAGGATCATGCGGATCGTGGTGGTCTTTCCCGAACCGTTGGGTCCAAGGAAACCGTAGATCGCGCCCTGCGGCACGGTCAGTTCAAGCTCGTCGACGGCAATTCGAGAGCCGAACCTGCGCGTTAGTTGGCGCGTTTCGAGCGCTAAGACTGTCATCAGCTCAACTTGCCGACGTGAATTAGACCAGTCAATATATTTTTAAAGCGTGTCGCCGTGATTGATCAGATTAGGGCTTCACCGTCCGAACCATTGCTACGCGCCGCTTTAAGCAGTCGACCGAGCTCGGCTGCCGTTTGTTCGATGGGTCTGCGGCTGCATTCAACCCGCGCCATCACAAGACTTCCCTGAATGGCATTGGTGCATACCAGCGCCAGTGCTTCGGCACGCTTGGCATCAAACCCCTCATCAATGAGGCTGGCGCGTAAGACGCGGAGGCGAGCTTCGAACGCATGACGTCCGGCATTGGTGACAGCCCGGTCGTCCGGAGCAAGTTCGAGCAAAACAGTGGTTATCGGGCAGCCATCACAGAAACCAGATTTTTCCATCCAGCCACTCAACAGCGCAGCATGTTCCAGCAGCAATTCTGCGGTGGACGAGGTCCGCGCTGCGACTGCTTCTATGGTCTCCACGACACGGCGACCAGCCTCTTCAACCGCAGCCACAGCGATCGAAGGCTTGCCCTCGGGAAAGTAGTGGTACATCGACCCCTTTGGGGAGCCGCTGGCTTCGACCAGATCGTTAAGCCCGGTAGCGGCATAGCCCCGCTGGCGGAATAGCGTGACGGCCGCGTCGATAATCGGTTGGCGATGCTTTGCCTTTGCGGCCATTCCATTTTCTCCGGATAGCTATCGGATTGGCTGACAAGCGTGACCAGCAAATGCCGTAAGGTCAAGTCCACATACTATCGAAAAATATATTGACTGGTCTAATTGATGCGCGCACTCTGCTGCCGTTGCAGGAGTACGCCTATGGATAACGCACTAAGCTATGTTCTCGATCAGAACCTTGCCACCATCACGATCGATGATGGCAAGGTGAACGTGATGACGGCGGCCCTGCTGACCGAATTCTGCCATATGGTTGAGCGCGCCCGAGACGACGAGGCGATGATCCTGCTCAGATCCGGCCGTGAAAAGGTCTTTTCTGCCGGGTTCGACGTAAAACCGCTCGCGAGCGGTGACCGCGAGGCGAGTCGTGCGCTGTTAGAGACTGGGGTCCAAGCAATTCTCTCCCTGCTGGAACATCCGTTTCCGGTAATCGGCCTATGTGCTGGCCATGCCTATCCGATGGGGGCGTTCCCGCTGCTTGCATCAGACTTCAGGATCGGCGTCACCGGCGACTACCTCGTCGGCATGAATGAGGTTGCAATCGGCATTCCCGTGCCGGATTTCGCTCTGCGGCTTGCCGAATATCGCCTCACGCCGTCCCATTTCCACTGGTCAGCCGCGCTGGGACAGATGCTGTCTCCAGAAAGCGCGCTTGATGCCGGATTCTTCGATCTTCTGATGGAGCCCGACGGTGTTGACGCCCTTCTTGAACAGTCCATCGCCCAGCTCGGCACGATCGACATGGCCGCCCACGCATCGACCAAGCGCCGGATGCGCTCAGGCGTCGTCGAGGCGATCAGAACAGCTGCCCGCGAACGGCTCATGCCGACCGTGTAACTATGTCCGGAGCCGCTATCGCGGGGCGCTGCTGCAGTCCTTCGGGTCGCGGCGGCTCCGGACACCAGACAATGGCATTTGGAGTGATTATGAATCTGTCGGCAAAAGACCAGACCGCGCACGCGCAGGCGTTGGCATTCTATCACGCTATGCGCGCGCAGCCACCCGTCAAGCTGGCGCTCCGAGCCGAAGATGAAGCGGCGCTGGAACGATCCCGCCCGATCCGTTTCGGGCCGGGTGGTTCGCTTAGCGCACGTCTGTTCGGGCACGAAGGCGGCCCGCTGATAGCATTGATGCATGGCTGGGGAGGGCAGGGTACCCAGCTTTACCGGATGGCAATGCACCTCGCGATCGCGGGCTATCAAGCCTTGGTCATGGATTTCGGCAATCATGGCGAGGCCGCCCCGGCGGAGCTGGGGTTCGACCGCTTTATGATTGATGCCCGCGCCCTTGCCGATCACCTTGGCGCAATGCCCGCCGCCTGGGTCGCGCACTCAGCGGCGGCGCTAGCTATGCTTTCCGCCCGCAGGACGCATGGCTTGTCGGGGAAGGCATTCATCACCATTGCCGCACCTTTTACTCCCTACGTTCCGCTCAACAGGTTTCGCGCAATGGGGGCGGGTGAGGATGCCGTCGACGCGGTCAAACCGATGCTGGCGCAGGAGTTCGCCTGTGAATGGGATGCGCTCGAAGCTGGGCTGGCGTGGCAGCGCGATGAGACAGCAAGATTGCTGGCGATCTACGATAGGGACGACACGATGGTTCAGGCCAGCGATGCCGAGCGGATCGCAGCCGTATGGCCCGACTGCAGGATCATCAGGACAGGCGGCTATGGCCACAACCGGGTTCTCGGGGCGGGCGAAGTCATGGCGGCTACCCTTGACTTCCTCGACCAGACCCTCGCGGAGGACTCTGTCGGAGGCGAAGCTCAGCCGATCATCCTGTCATGAGACCGGCGCGCGCTGGCTCCGCGCTCGGGCGAGTGGGACTACCGATGCCATTGTGACCGGATGGGTGAGCATTTCACGGCCATTATCGGCGATCCGCAGCAGCGTTCGCTGCAGTCGATATCGGTGACCTCGAGCACCGCCGGCTCAACGACGCGCAGCCCGCCAGCATAGGCGATCGACAGCGCAGCTAGGGGCTTGAGGGAGCGCGTCGCATCGAGCAGCTGTCATACCTCGGCTATGATCAAAACCAAGAGGTAATTGCGAACCATCTTGGACGAGATTGCGCGCGAGGTCGAGGCGGTCGAGGGCGTTGATGAAGAA
Source organism: Sphingopyxis sp. P1IMeth2 (assembly GCF_900185685.1). Taxonomy (NCBI): domain Bacteria; kingdom Pseudomonadati; phylum Pseudomonadota; class Alphaproteobacteria; order Sphingomonadales; family Sphingopyxidaceae; genus Sphingopyxis; species Sphingopyxis sp. P1IMeth2. Next base: position 830,290 of record NZ_FYAT01000012.1, on the reverse strand, counting down.
TTGCCGCGCGCCGAGACGCCCGCCCGTTGCTTTTCGATCTGGAGCTGCCAAATATCTTCAGCGCTCGCGGCATGGGGCGAGTGCCCGTGCCAGGTTGCAAACCGTCCGACGCCGCGAAAATAGTTGCGCTGCGTCTCCTTCGAGAAGCTCCGCTTGGTCATTTCGTCGATCAGATGCTGGCCCAGCGGGCTGATCGGGCCAATCGGGATACGCTCTTTCATCGTTCGCCTCCTCAGTCGAAGGGATAGGGAAGGTCGGCCGACGGCAGCCTGCGTTCAATCAGATGCAGCCCTTGCTGGGCTGCTTTACATCGTCGTTGACTCCTATCCTACGCCGTTCGCGCAGCGGCAAAAAATTCCACAATTGACGAGATCCAGTTCGCGTCATTTCGATAGTCGGCAGCCACGCTCTTTGAGCGTCGGGTCCTCATTGCGCTTCACAGCTCAGCCCTTGAGCATCGCCAATCTGGTTTCAAGATCGACAATCCTTCTGTCGCGCTCGGCCAGCAGGGCCTCCACTTCGTCGGCCTCAAACTTGCGCGGGATGTGCTGCGGACAGTTGGGATCCCATGCCGCGATTTTGAACAGCAGGACACGTTCGGGAACGGCGGCGTAATCGGCAGGCATGACCGTTTCGATCAGTGCGGCGTCACCTTCAACCATCCACGCGTCGCCCCAAATCTTGATCCGGCGGCGATTGGCATAGTCCATCAGGAATATGAAGGCCTTACTACTCTCGGCGAGGTTGCCCTGAGAGATGAACTGGCGATTGCCTCGGAAATCAGCCATTGCAAGGGTTCGGTCGTCGAGAGGCTTCAAGAATCCCCGCGGACCGCCGCGGTGCTGGATGTAAGGCTGGCCGTCCGCGTTCACAGTTGCGATGTAGAAGCTGTTGCGCTGCGCGATGAACTCGGCAAGCTGCGGCGTTATCCGGTCGTTCCAGCCGCCACGCGCTTCCATTTTTGCATAGGATTCGCGCGAGCCGTTCTTGGCCTGAAATTCCTTCACTTTCGCCGTGAAGGCGATGTCGCTGTTCGGGCGTGCGGTATCCATATGGTTTTGCTCCTGTGAGTGGTCCGGCGCCCGCCGCGGGATATCCCATGGTGGGCGCCGGGCAATTTGTCAGAAAGTCACAAGGCCATAGCCCTGGTCGAGATAGGTCGACACATCGAGGATGCCCGGTGTGCCGGGGATGGCTTTTTCATAATCCAGTTTCAGCCCGGTCTTTCGCGCATCCTCGGTAGCCCCGAACACGTCGGCGCAGCCGCCGCAAACTCCGGCGATCAGGCCGCTCACCGCACCATAAAGCGCGTGCCCCGGATGGTCGGGCTTGACCAGTTCGGCGGGCCAGCGCGTCCCCGCGCCCTGGAAGATGATCGCAACCTCTTGCTGCTTCTCCTTGAGCTCATATGCGAGGAAAAGCGCATTGAAGAGGCGGCCGAGCGCCTCGTCGGCCCCGCTCTTGGGGTCAGCGTAGATGATAATGGCGGTCTTGGTCATGCAAACTCCTATCGAGAGATATTTACCGAACGATCGGTAAATAAGCCGCTAGAGACTGGACAGGGACTCGTCAAGATATTAAACCGATCATTCGGTAAATATGAGAAATGTGAGCTATGGCACGTAGAGCGCTGGTCGAAGGTGATGAATTGCTGGCGCGGCTGGGCACGACTTTTCGAGACGTCGGGTATGAAGGAGCGTCGCTTGCGCTCCTGTCGAAATCGACCGGCTTGAAGAAGGCGAGCCTCTATCATCGCTTTCCGCGAGGCAAGGAAGAGATGGGCGCCGAGGTACTTGCCGAAGCCGGGCGTTGGCTTAGCGAACATATCATCGTCCCCCTAGGCGGGCCAGGGTCGCCGCGCGAGCGCCTTGAGTCCATGACGAGACAACTCGACCAATTTTATGATGCCGGCCGAAAATCCTGTCTCCTCAACATGCTCTCGGCACCCATCGGCACGAGCGGGACGTTCGGCAGCGCAATCCGCGCACTGTTCGAGGCATTTATCGACGCATTGGCCAAAGTGGCCTTAGAAGCAGGTGCTGAGAAGCATGAGGCCCGGCTGAGGGCCGAACGGGTGGTGGCATTGATCCAGGGAAGTCTCGTTCTTGCGCGCGGCCTTGGGACGGCGGCGCCGTTTCGCCGGCTGATCACAGACCTCGCCGATGACTTGCTGGACACCGCAGAGCCCGAAACCTAACGTCCAAGATTCGGGTCACGGCACAGATCTTCAACCGCCCTTGGGCGACAGGTGCTTTTTCACACAGAGCACTCATCTGGCGCGGCCGAACGGATTATGCTCCGATCCGTGCGGGCTGCGGATCCAGCTCCCCGCCGGATAGATTTTATGCTCGTCCTCAAAAATATCCTCAAGGACCAGCATTTCCTCGCCGCCCCAGTGACGATGCGTGCGAATCCTGGTCCTGGACGTCAGGCGACTACAGTTCGAGCTGGGAAAGGCTTGGGTACCCGATCGGACGAGCGCCCGACGGCCAGTGGAAAAGCCGGTCGGATTCGCGGATCGGTAAATCATTGATGCTGGCGATGCGGCGCCGCATCAGCCCGTCGGCGCCAAATTCCCAGTTCTCATTACCATAGGAACGGAACCAGGTGCCCGTCGCGTCGTGCCATTCATAGGCGAAGCGCACCGCAATGCGGTCCGCTTCGAACGCCCAGATCTCCTTAATCAAGCGATAGTCCAGTTCGCGCGCCCATTTGCGGCGCAGGAAGGCGATGATCGCCTCGCGTCCGCGGAGGAACTCCGAGCGGTTGCGCCATACGCTGTCCTGCGAATAGGCCAGTGCGATCCGTTCGGGGTTCTGACCGTTCCATGCGTCCTCGGCCGCCCGAACTTTCGCGATTGCGCTCTCACGCGTGAACTGGAAAGCAGTCGTCTCGGTCATGATCATCGTCTTCGTTGGGCGGGCGGCGGCCCCGATCGGGGCGCCGCCCGTCCGGGGGTGGCTCAGTGGGCGGCGGCAGCTTGAATTGCGGCGACCGTCGTATCGGTGTCGGCGACATGGCTGGCGATCATGCGGAAATTGGTGAGCGCGGCGGCGTAACCGTCGAGACCCGGAAGCTGCGCCGCCGCAGTGGCGTCGGACACCACCATGACCTCGAAGCCCTGCTCGACAAGCTCACGCATATGCGATTCGGTGCACAGATTGGCCGACATGCCGGCGAGAATGACCTTGCTGATGCCGCGCTTGCGAAGCTGGAGAACCAGATCGTTGGTCTCAGGCCCGAAAACCTTGTGCGGACTGGTGACCACCGTATGCCCGTCTTCGATGTAGGGCTTGTACTGGGCCAGCCAATCGGCGCCCGATCCTTCGAAAGCCGTAGTGACAAGCGGCCCCTTGCGGTCGAACATCCCGATCTTGTGCATCAAGGCCTCAAGCGCGCCCTCGAAGCGCCAGCCATGGTCGTGCGGATAATAATAATGCGGGGAGACGAACACCGGCACGCCGCTGGCCTTGGACGCGGCGAACAAGCGGTCGATGTGGCCTATCGTTCCGTTCGCTTCGACATTTTTGCCGACGACGCCCCAGGCTACACCCGAGGGACTTAGAAAATCGTTCTGGGGGTCGGTGACGACCAGCGCCGTCGCGCCGGCGACAATGGTGAATCCCGGATCGGGCAGCCCGTCTGCGTAGGCGGGCACAGTCGCGGGCAGCGCGGCGGTTAGCGCTGCGGCTCCGATCAGAAATGCGTGCCCGAGTCGTCGCGGAATGCGAGAGATCATTTGGAAAAATCCTTTCAAAGCTTGGCATTGCACCAGCGAACAGGTACAGGGTTTACCGATCGGTACATACTAACTGTACCGATCGGTAAACCCTGTCAAGCGATGACTTGGGGGTGGACTGGTTGCGAAGACGCAACGCCTTGTATGGGCGAACAAAAAAGTACGGCGCCCGGTGCGGCCTGTGAACGGAGCGAATGGGATGCGACCGACGAAACGCGACGAACTGGTCGAAAAAGCGACAGATGCCTTCTACCGCCACGGCTTCCAGGCGACGGGAATGGACCGCCTCGTCGCCGAAACCGGCGTCTCGAAGACGTCGATCTACAAGCATTTCCGGACCAAGGAGGATCTGATTGTCGCGACGCTACGGTTGCGCGACGCCCATATTCGCGGCTGGCTATTCCGGCGGATCGAGGAGCTGGCTTCCGATCCACGCGATCAGCTGGTCGCGATCTTCGACGCGTTGGACGAATGGTTCCACGAACCCGGTTTCCAGGGCTGCATGTTCGCCAAAGCGAGTTCGGAATATCAGGACGTCAAACACCCGATCAATCGCGAGGCAAGCGATCATGTCGTGCGCCTTTCCGATCATTTTTCGGCGATTGCGGCGCGCGCTGGTTTGCGCGACCCCGACGCGATCGGACGGCAACTCGCCTTGCTCAAGGAGGGGGCGGTCGCACTGGCGACAATGGTCCACGACCGACAACCCGCGCGCGAAGCAAAGGCAATCGCAATCCAGCTTCTCGCCGCAGCCGCGACGGAAAGTTCCGACTAGCGAGCGGCGAGATCGTCCAGAAATTCGCGAATTCGCTTCGCATTGACGCCGAAGTCGCTGATCCCGACCCGGCTCACCGACCGCATGTCCACGATGCTTCGCGTGCCGTCGGCGCTTGGCCGGACGCGCACGACCACATCGTCCTTGAATCGGATATATGAGGTGCTGGCGGTCGCTTCGAGCGCGCCGGCCGTGACATCAAAGCGCGCGATGTCCCAGCCGCGTGCGGCCGCGAGCTTGCGGGCATCAGACAAGACATCGCCAGCGGGACGCGGGATCGTGACCGGCTGGATGTCGGGATAGCCGGCGGCGTGGATGCGGCGCCATGCCGCGAGGCTGCCTGTCCCGGCGAGATTGTCGGGGCGCAGCGGCAAGCTCCGGAACTGCGGCGGCTCCGCGAGATCGGTCGTTACATCGTGGATCGGCGGGACATCGCGTGCCACGAGGGGCCGCGAGGCGATAAACAGAACGAAGGGCAGCGAAAGCAACAGGGCCGCAGAGGCGGCGCGGCGACTTGCTGACGGCTGTCGCCATCCCAACAGCAACGCGGCAAGCGCCGCAACGGCGGCCGCGAGCGCGAGCGCGGCGCCGGCGAGCAGCGAGAGAAAGCCGGGCATTTTCGCAATCAGATCGTAGCGCGCCAGCGTCAGACCGGTCGCGGCGATGAGCAGCGATGCGGCGGCAAGCGCCAGCGAAAACCGGCCGATCCGATTCGCCCATTTCGATCTCGCCACGGTCCATTCCTCCCCGAATTGCGGCCTCGCGCCGTCAACGCCGATTTCCATGCCAGCCCTGGCGCCTCGACGCCAATTAAATGACGGGTGATTGTAACCGGCGCCGTCCCGGGGGCGAATAGGATATCAGCATGTGCCGGGAGCAGCCTGCGTGCGAACGGCCAAACTGACTGCCGCCCGTAGGTTCCAAATGGGTCATTCGAAGCCCTCGCATCCGGCAGCCGTCACCCCCAGGGGAGCCCTGGGTCGCCGCGGATGCTGGCAGACATTTGCAGCGTAGCCGGTCCCATCCCCCCTGCCGGTCGCCGCGCCCCGCGACGTCTCCCGTCCCCCGTCCGGGATATGACTGCCAGCATCCAAGCCGCGCGACCCGCGCTTGGGGTGCCGGCAAGAATCTTTGGCCTCCCGTGTAAGATATCGCTGTGCGCCGCGACCAAGGCATGTGACGAGGAAATGAAGGCAAGGGGCGGCAAGTGGAATGACAATAAGGATAGTCCTCGCAGGTGGCGGTCATGCCCATCTTGCGGTGCTCGCCGACTGGATCGGTGCGCCGCCCGAGGGCACCGAGCGCTGGCTCGTGACGTCGCATCGCCAGACGGCTTATTCGGGCATGCTCCCCGGCTGGATCGCCGGGGATTACCCAGCAGAGGCGCTGACGATCGATCTTGAACCGCTCGCGCGGCTGGCCGGTGCGCGGCTGGTGATCGCCGACGTCGTCGGTCTCGATCGCGAACGGCATCTCCTCGAGCTTTCGACCGGAGTGCGCCTCGGCTTCGATCTGCTGTCGCTTGCCACCGGCGGCGAAAGCGATGTTTCGCATCTGGCGGCGCTTGGTGATCGCCTGCTGCCGGTCCGTCCCGTCCTGCCTTTCATGGCCCGTTGGGAAGCCTTTGTGGCGGGACGACAAGGGCGCACGCTGACGCGCGTCGCGGTGGTTGGCGGCGGCGCCGCGGGGGTCGAACTTGCGCTCGCCGCCGAACGGTCGCTGCGCCGCCAGATCGGCGGAACGACCAAAGTGATATTGGTTGCGCCGCGCGACGCTTTGCTTGCCGGCCACAGCGAGACGGTCCGCCGCCGGGCAGGCGACGTCCTTCGCGCTCGCGGTATTGTTTTCCACGAGGGACATGCGGCAGGCGCGCCCGACGGCCTGAGGCTGCCCGACGGGACGATGCTGGCTTGCGACGCGGTGATCGCGGCGACCGGAAGCCGCCCCCCCGACTGGATCGCCGATACCGGTCTCGCGGTGCGCGAGGGCGGATTTGTTGCGGTCGGTTCGGACCTTCGGAGCGTGTCGCACCCCGACATCTTCGCGGCGGGCGACATTGTTTCGCGAAGTGACCGCCGCGTCGAGCGCTCGGGGGTCCATGCGGTGAAGGCCGGTCCGGTGATCGCCGCCAATTTGAAAGCGGCGCTCGCCGGTACGCCGATGCAAGACTATATCCCGCGGCGTCGAACGCTTTACCTGCTGGCGACCGGCGACAGGCGCGCCATCCTGTCATGGGGAAAACTGACCGCCGGGGGACATCTGGTCTGGCGGCTCAAGGATTGGATCGACCGCCGCTTCGTCGAGCGCTACGCCGGGTTCGGGCAGTTTCGCTCATGAAGGGGGTGGCGGCTTTGCTTCAACATATGATCACGCGCCCCGTGATCGCCAATGCCCTGCGCGTGTCCGCCGTCGTCGGCACCATCCTCAATGCCATCAACCAGGGCTCTGCGATCTGGACTGGCGTCGGCATCGATTGGCCGCGTCTTGCGCTCAACTATGCGGTGCCGTTCCTCGTCGCCAGTTACAGTGCGGCGCGCGTTTGCCAGGCGATGGAGGGCTGAATGAGGCGCCCGCCGCAACCGCGTCCATCGTCACCGCCGATCGATCCGGCGTTTGTGGCGCGCGTGCGCGGCGACCTGCTTCGCTTCGCGCGTCTCCAGCTCGGCGGCGACGACGAGGCCGAGGATGCCGTACAGGAAGCACTCGCCGCGGCGCTGCGCAACGGTGATCAATTTCGCGGCGAGGCGGCGCTCAAGACCTGGGTGATCGCGATTCTGAAGAACAAGATCGCCGACCTCTTGCGCCAGCGCCGACGCCGGCCGCTCGGGGCAAGCGAGATGGCGTCCGAGGAGGAAGGCGGCACGCTTCCGGCGCTGTTCGACGAGCGCGGCATGTGGCGCGAAGCAGCGCGTCCCGCGGCATGGGAAGATCCCGAGGCCGGGCTGCACAGCGACCAGTTCCTCGCCATCTTCGACGCCTGCCTCAATCGCCTGCCCGCCCAGCAGGGGCAGGTTTTCTTGATGCGCGAGGTGGTCGAACTTGCCACCGACGAAATTTGCGACGAGCTCGGGCTCACCAGCGGGAATATCCATGTCATCCTGCACCGCGCGCGGCTCGCGCTGCGCGCCTGTCTGCAGCATCACTGGTTTGCGGAGGCAGTGCGATGATACTCAATTGCCACGATACGACATTCCTGATGTCGCAGCGCCGCGAGCGCGATCTCAGCTTTTCGGAGCGCATGAAGCTGCGGCTGCACGCGGGCATGTGCCGCCACTGCGCCAATTTCGAACGGCAGCTCCCGCTCCTTGGCGAGGCCGCGAAGCGCCTCGCGGCGAAAGAGGATGATCATGGCGTGTAAGTTTTTGCTGAGCCCCGCGACCAATCTCGCCAAAGGCCTCCCGCCGGAAGGAAGATCATGAACAAGCGTTTCGTCCTGCTGCTGTTGCTCGCGCTGGCGCTTGCCGCATGGGTGCACTTCGACCTCGGCGACTGGCTGACGCTCGAAGCCCTGAAATCGCAGCAGTCGGCGATCGACGGCTATTTTCGCGCCAACCCGCTGCTCGTGGCGGGGCTATTCTTTCTTGTTTATGTCGTGCTGACAGCACTTTCGGTCCCCGGCGCGGCGATATTGACGCTCGCCGCAGGGGCGATCTTCGGTCTCTACTGGGGGACGCTGATCGTCTCCGTTGCCTCGACGATCGGCGCGACGTTCGCGTTCCTCGCCTCGCGCTATCTGTTCCGCGACGCCGTCCAGGCCCGCTTCGGCGACCGGCTACGGCGCGTCAATGAGGGCATCGCCCGTGACGGCGCCTTCTATCTGTTCTCGCTGCGGCTCGTGCCGGTCTTTCCTTTCTTCGCGGTCAATCTGCTGATGGGGCTGACGCCGATCCGCACTTTTACCTATTTCTGGGTCAGCCAGCTCGGCATGTTCCTCGGGACCATCATCTATGTGAATGCAGGCACCCAGCTCGCGCGCATCGATGCGCTGTCCGACATTGCCTCGCCGGGCCTGCTCGCCTCCTTCGCCGCGCTCGGCCTGCTGCCCTGGATCGGCAAGTGGATCATGGCGACGATCAAGCGTCGCCGCGTCTACGCGCGCTTCAACCGCCCTCGCCGCTTCGATCGCAATCTCGTCGTGATCGGCGCCGGCGCGGCGGGACTGGTATCCTCCTATATCGCGGCGACGGTGAAGGCGAAGGTGACGCTCGTCGAGGCGTCAAAAATGGGCGGCGATTGCCTTAACTATGGCTGCGTGCCGTCGAAGGCGCTGATCAAGTCGGCGCGCATTGCCGAGCAGATGCGGCATGCGGACCGTTACGGACTTGTGTCGGCGTCGCCGCAGATCCGTTTCCGCTCGGTGATGAAGCGCATCCACGACATCATCGCAGCGATCGAGCCGCACGACAGCGTGGAGCGCTATACCGAGCTTGGGGTCGACGTGGTGCAAGGCTATGCCCGGATCGTCGATCCCTGGACGGTCGAAATCGCGCGCAATGACGGCAAAATCCAGCGGCTCACGACGCGGGCGATCGTCATCGCAGCTGGGGCGGAGCCGGTCGTCCCCGATCTGCCTGGGCTTGCCGACTCAGGGTATCTGACCAGCGATACGCTGTGGGAGGAATTTGCTGCGCGCGACACCATGCCGCAGCGGATCATCATCCTGGGCGGCGGGCCAATCGGCTCGGAACTCTCGCAGGCTTTCGCGAGGCTCGGTGCCGACGTCTCGCAAGTCGAACGTGGCGCTCGCCTGCTGCCGCGCGAGGACGAGGAGGTGTCCGAGCTGGCGCGCGATGCGCTCGAAGGCGCCGGCGTCGAGGTCCTGACCGGGCATGAGGCGCTGCGCGTCGAAGGGACCGAGAGCGATCGGCACCTGATCGTTCGCCATGCCGGCGGCGAACGCGCGATCGCATTCGACGCGCTGATCGTCGCGGTCGGGCGCAAGGCACGATTGTCGGGCTATGGGCTTGAGGATCTCGTCATCGAAACGCAGCGCACCGTAGTCACCGACGAATATCTCGCGACCGTTTATCCCAATATCTATGCCGCGGGCGACGTCGCCGGGCCCTATCAATTCACGCACAGCGCGGCGCACCAGGCCTGGTACGCCAGCGTCAACGCGCTGTTCGGCCAGTTCCGGCGCTTCAAGGCCGATTATCGCGTCATCCCGTGGACGACCTTCATCGACCCCGAAGTCGCTCGCGTCGGGCTCAGCGAGGCCGAGGCGATCGAAAAGGGCGTTGCGGTCGAAGTCACGCGCTATCCGCTCCACGAACTCGACCGTGCGATCGCGGACTCGGCGACCACGGGCTTCGTCAAGGTCCTGACCCCGCCGGGCAAGGACCGGATCCTCGGGGTCACGATCGTCGGGGAACATGCCGGCGAACTGCTCGCCGAATATGTGCTCGCCATGAAGCATGGTCTGGGCCTCGGAAAGATTCTCGGGACTATCCACACCTATCCGACGATGGCCGAAGCGAACAAATATGCCGCGGGCGAGTGGAAGCGGGCGCATGCGCCTGAGCGCCTCCTCAAGCTGGTCGGGCGCTATCACGACTGGCGGCGTGGATGAGGCCTGACGGGAAATTGTCGCAGCGGTGTAACCGTGCGGGAAAAGGCTTCGAACCTGCAAAGATGCGCGGCCTGTTTTTCCCTTTGCTGATCCTGCTTGCGGGCATGACCGCTACCGTGACGGCCGCAAGCGGTTTTGATGCGGTATCCAGCGCGCGATGCTGTGAAACCGACTGCCCTCTGCCTGACGGCTGTGAGCAAGCCTCGATGGCGTGCAAGCGCGCCTGTTCGGCCGCGGTTCTCTCCGCAAACCCACAACCGGACGCGCCGGCGCCACTCGCCTTCACCGAGCGCCATGTGGCGCTTCGCTTGAACTCCTGGACGCGAAATCCACCCGTTCCCCCGCCGCGCGGCTTCGCGATATCCGACTTCAACAAATCGATATCAGGAGAATTGAAATGAAATTTGCTGCAAAACTTCTCGCCGCTACGGCGCTGCTGTCTTCGGGGACCGCTCACGCGGCGGCTCCCGCGACCGTTGTCCAGGCTTGCTGCGCGCTTGCCGCGTGCTGCGGTTTGCCGTGCTGCTAAGACGCTAGGCGGGCGGGAGCCGGCTATCCGGCCCCCGCCCAAGCGCGCGAAGGCGCGCGCTCAGTTCTGAAAAGAAGGACGACCGATGAAAGCCCAATCGCTGCTCTTGCTCCGGATCGGAACCGGATTGCTGCTCGTAGTGTGGGGCATGATCCGCCTCGCCAGCCCCGACAAAGGCGCGGGCGTCAGCGTCAAATATTATGCCGGGCTCGGCGCCAGCGATACGATCCAGCTCGTCTGGGGCGCGATCCTGCTCGTTGTCGGATTGCTCACGATTCTCGGGCTGTTCCGCCGGTTCGCCTATACAGCGCAGGCGGTCATTCTGGTGACGGGGGCGCTCTCGATATGGAAATATCTGCTCGACCCCCTCGGTCTCTGGCTCCTCGATCGTGACAGCAGCCAGGTCCTTTTCTTTCCCTCCCTCGCGGTCGCCGGCGCGACCCTCGTGCTGCTCGCTTTTCGCGACGAAGACCGGATTGCGCTCGATCGCATGCTGGCGCGGCGCGGCTAGCGGGCGCGTTCGAGCATCGCCACAATCTCGTCCTTGCGCGTCGCGGCGCTTGCCGCGACGCGCAGCGAGCCTTTGTAGATGTGGAGCATGCCATAGCGCTTTGCGCCGATCCGTTTCCAATCGGCATCGGCCGTCTTTTCGCTGATGCGCAAGAAGAGGGTGTCGCGGTACCGTTCGCGCTGCAGCAGCCCCGACAGGACGGGGCCGCGCACGCGGCATGGCAAGCACCAGGGCGCATAGGTTTCGACGACGATGGTTCGTCCTTTGCGTTGCGCCTCGGTGAATCGGACCGCGTCGAAGGCCGTGGGGCTTGCGGAAGCCGCGCTCACGGCGCCCGGGGTTGCGGCGAGCAGAATTCCAAGCGCGGGCCAGATGGGCGACATATACGCATCTCCTTCGTCATCAATACGCCCGGGGCCGCGCGCCGGTTACAGGACGTCGCCCAAATCGGCGTTGCAGCGACTGTAAGTAATGGCGCCGCACGGCGACCAAGAGGCGACCAATCAGAAAAATGCGCAACGGCGCCTTGTCCATGGAGTGAAACTTGACCCTCTTCCCGCGTCTCTCGGCCGGTGCAATCGCATCGGTCCTTGCAATCGGCCTTGCGCTGCCCGCCGCCGCACAGCAGGCCGGCATCCAGATTGCCGTGGTCGCCGACGACGGGCGCCCATTGGCGGATATCGACGTCCTGGTCGAGAACCCGGGCATCGGCTTGCGCCGCATTGTGCGAAGCGACGCACAGGGACTGGCGCGGATCGAAGGACTGACCACCGCCGGCGAATATCGCGTGTCGGCGCTGGCAAGCGAGCGCTTTGAGTCAGCGGAGCCCGCGCGACTTTCGTTACGTGCCAATTTTTCGAGCAGCGTGACGTTGCGGCTTGCTCCCGCCGGGACCGCGATCGTCGTCACCGGCAAGCGCGGCATCACCGCACTCAACAGCGTCAACGCCGAGGTGTCGGCATCGCTCGGCGAAGAGGAGCTTGCCGCGCTGCCGATCGAGGGGCGCGACGTGCTCGGCGCCGTCGTCCGGCTGCCGGGGGTCGTCCCGTCGACCGGCTTCTTCCCCGAAGCGCCGTCGATCTCGATCAACGGATCGAACGGCCTCGACACCAATTATCTGATCGACGGCCTCGACAATAACGAGAATTTCCTCGGCGGGATCAAATTCCCGGTGCCGCTCGGCTTCACGCGCGAAGTGACCGTGCTCGCGAACAGCTATTCGGCGGCCTATGGCCGCACCGCCAACGGCATCGTCAACTATACGACACCATCGGGCACCAATAATTATCATGGCGAAGCCTATGCGCTGGTACGGCCGGGGCGTCCGTTCGATGCCCGCTCGCCCTTTCCGCGCCGCGACCTTTCGGGCAACGCGGTCGGTGAAAGCTTCGAGCGTTATCAGGCCGGTGCGAGCCTTGGCGGACCGATCGCGCGCGACCGTACCTTTTTTTACGCCAATTTCGAATATACGCGCGATCGCAATGTCCAGATCGTCGATGCTCCGGCGCTCGGCACCGTCGCCAATGTGACCGGCAACAATCAATTCTACCTCGGTTCGTTGCGTCTCGATCACCGCATGACCGACGACTGGACGGCCGGGCTGCGCGCCAATGTCGGCCGCGTTACAATCGATCGCCCCGGGGGGGCGCTCGGCGGCGGCAATGTCACCTTTCCGTCGGCGGGGTCGGACCAGGACCGCTTCTCGACCCTGGTCGCGGCGACCGCGAGCTATTCGGGCGATGTCTGGAGCTATGACGGCGCGCTCCAGTTCAGCCGCTTCCGCTGGAATTACGGCAAGCCGAAGGGTCCCGCGGGACCGCAGGTCACCATCCGCGACCCGAGCGGACTCACGGTCGGCGTCGTCGGCCACCCGGGTTTTGTCTTCGACGATGTCGAGGAGAGCTGGCAGACGTCGCACCGCTTGCAGCGGCGGCTCGGCAACCATCGCTTGCGCTTCGGCGCGGACCTCATCCATTCCGATTTTTCGCTGCTCGGGGGCGGCAATCCCGACGGCAACTACACCGTCGACCTCACAGCTGCACAGCTTGCCGGGCTTGCAGCGGGTGGAAAGGGGCTCGCGCTTTCGGCGGACGATGTTCTCGCGCTCGATCCCGCGGTCGCCAATTATTCGGTCGAGCTCAGACCGCAGTCTTTCGGCACCGGTCAGACCCAAATCACCTTCTATGTCGAGGATGAGTGGCAATTGTCGCCGCGCCTCACCGCCACCCTTGGCGTGCGCTGGGACTATGACAGCCTGACCGCCAAGGGCAGCGGCGGCGGCGATTATGACAATGTCGCGCCGCGCTTTGCGCTGAACTACCGGCCCGATGCGCGCTCGACATTGCGCTTCGGCGCGGGCGTCTTCACCGGCAAGCTCTCCTATGCCGTGATTTCGGACGCGCTCCAGCGCAATACAACCTCGGCGGGCTTCCTGACCCAGCTGGAGTCACTACAGGCGCATGGCTTGATTCCGGCGGGTACCAATCTGTCCGCGTTGACCTTCGACGGCAATCTTGGCGTGTCGCCGCCCTGTGCGATCGTCACGGCCTGCCCGACCCCGGCAGAGGTTCAGGGGTTGCGCGGAACCGCGATCCTTGGCGAAGCGCGCATCCTCAGCCCGACCGGTTATCGCAGCCCGTGGAGTCTCCAGCTGAGCGGCGGCTATCAATATCAGGCGAACGACATGCTGACCCTGAGCGCCGATGTCATCTATAGCCGCACGCACAATCTCGCCCGGCTCCGCGACCTCAACGCGCCCGCGCCCTTCACGCCAAGTCTCGCCAATCTGACCGACGCAAATATCGCGTTGCTGCGGGCGCAGGCTGACAATGCGGCGCGGTTCGCGCTCGCGGAGGCGCTCGGTCTTGTTCGCTCGCAGGCGACCGCCGACGCGACGCGGCCGGTGGCGCTCGTGCCCGGTGGCGCGCGCCAGATCACCGTATCGGAAACGGCGGGCGAGTCTGAATATAAGGCATTGATCCTGCAGCTCGCCAAGGCTCGCGGCAGCGATGCTTACGCGTTCCGCTTATCTTATACCTTGTCGAAGCTCAGCAACGATACCGACGACATCAACTTCCGGGCCTCCAATTCGAATGACTTCTCGGCCGAATGGGGACCGTCGGCAAACGACCGCCGCCACGTCATCTCGGCAGTTGGCTATCTCTATCCGGTTGAGGGTCTGACATTGAGCATCGCCGGCCTTTTCCAATCCGGCCAGCCGGTGAACCTCGTCCCCGACGCGCGGATCTTCGGGACGCAGGATCTCAACGGCGACGGCGCCTCGTTCGGCGAGAATTTCGTCGGCAACTCGGACCGTTATCCCGGCGCCGCGCGCAATTCGGCGCGCTTGCCTTGGTCGGCGACGGTCGATGTCGGGGTGCGCTATACGGTTCCGGCCTTCGACGGCCGGATCGAACTTAGCGCCGATGTTTTCAACCTCTTCAACGCCAATAATGAATCGGGCTTTGCGAATGCCGCGACAACGTCCAATCAGGTGCAGTTCGGAGGCGGGGCACCCTTCGTACAGCGCAATGCCGGGTCGCCGCGCCAGTTGCAGTTCGGCGCGGCATGGAAATTCTAGGGGAGGAATAGGCGGATGGCGTGGCTCGCAAACCTTCAAGGACTTGTCGGCCTGACGGCGATCCTGCTGGTCGCCTGGCTCCTCTCCGAGGATCGCCGCGCCCGGCCCGGTTGGCGCTGGATCGGCGGCGCGCTGCTGCTCCAGCTCGCCATCGCCTTCGCGGTGACCCGCATCCCCTTCGTCTGGACCCTTGTCGGTTTTGCCAATGGCGCGGTGGCGGCCATCGAGAAGGCGACGCTTGTCGGATCGAGTTATATGTTCGGTTATACCGGCGGCGCCCCGATTCCCTTCCTGCTCAAGCCCGGCGCCGAGCCGCCGGTCGTCATCGCCTTCCAGATCCTGCCGCTGATCATCGTCTTTTCGGCGATCTCGGCGTTGCTCTGGCACTGGGGCGTGCTGCGCGCGCTGGTTCGCGGACTGTCATGGGCGCTGCGCAAGTCGCTTGGGGTCAGCGGGGTCGTCGGCCTTGGCGGCGGCGCCACCATCTTCCTCGGCGTCGTCGAATCGCCGCTTGTGCTGCGCGCCTGGTTCGATCGGATGAGCCGCGCCGAACTATTCATGATCATGGTGATGATCATGGCGACGATCTCGGGCGCGATCCTCATCCTCTATGCGACAACCCTGGCGAAGACGGTGCCGAATGCGGTCGGCCACATGATCGTCGCCTCCCTCATTTCGCTTCCCGCCGCGGTGCTGGTCGCCCGGATCATGGTGCCGGGCGACGGATCGCTGGGCGCCGATGCCGCCGAGCCCGACCTTGCCTATGAGAGCAGCATGGATGCGGTCATCCGCGGCACCATGGAGGGCGTGCAGCTCGTCCTCGCGGTGATCGGTATCATTATCGTCGTCTTCGCGCTCGTCAATCTCGCCGACCAGCTGCTCGCGCTGCTGCCGCCGGCTAATGGGGCACCGCTGACGCTCCAGCGCCTGTTCGGCTGGCTGTTTGCGCCCGTGATGTGGGCGATCGGCGTTCCCTGGGACCAGGCGCCCGCTGCGGGCGGGCTGATGGGGACCAAGGCGGTCCTCAACGAATATGTGGCCTATCTCGGCCTTGCCGCCATGCCCGCGGGAACGCTCGATCCGCGCAGCCTGCTGATCACAACCTACGCGCTGAGCGGGGTCGCCAATCTCGCGAGCGTCGGCCTCCTGGTCTCGACCGTCGCGACACTGGCGCCGGCGCGCCGCCGCGATGTTGCCGAGCTCGGGATGAAAAGCTGGGTCGCAGGCAATATGGCATCGGCGATGACCGGGGCGGTCATCGGCCTCGTGACCTGGGCGTAAAGCGATGTTCGATGCCCGTCTTCGTCCCCTGATCAATCCGCCGTTGAATGCGGCGGGACGCCGGCTCGCCGCCTGGGGGATTGGCGCCGATGCGGTGACCCTTGCCGGTATGTTCGCGGGACTCGCGGCCGCGGCTGCCATCGCCGACGGCCTATACGCGACAGGGCTCGCGCTTATTCTCCTCAATCGCCTGCTCGACGGGCTCGATGGCGCGGTCGCGCGCGCGACAGGGTTGACTGATTTCGGCGGCTATCTCGATATCGTCGCCGATTTCGTCTTCTATGTCGCGGTCCCGGTAGGGTTTGCGGTGGCGACGCCGCACAACAGCTTCGCTGCCTTGCTGCTGGTCGGGTCTTTCGCGCTCACCGGTACAAGCTTTCTTGCCTATGCGACGCTCGCCGCGAAACGCGGCGTCGAGACTGCGGCGCATGGCCGTAAGAGTTTTTTCTACAGCACCGGCCTCGCTGAGGGGGCGGAGACGATCGCCTGCTTCGTGCTGATGTGCCTGATGCCCCAGCATTTTCTCCCGATCGCCGCAATTTACGCCGCGCTTTGCCTGATCACTGTCGTTCAGCGATCGGTGACCGCCTGGCGCATGTTTCGTTAGGAAAATAGCATGTCCATATTTCCCTCGCTCCCGGACGACGCCCAGCTCGCCGAGGTGTTCCGTCGATTCGCCAAGGGCGTTCCGGCGCTCCTTGCCTATCATGACGATATTTTGCGCGACCGCTCGCCGCTGACGGTCGCGACCCGCGAACTGATCGCGGCCTATGTGTCGGGACTCAACGCGTGTACCTATTGCCATGGCTCGCACGTGCTCGCCGCCGAAGCTTTCGGCATCGACCCGGCATTGTTCGAAAGCCTGCTGCACGATGTCGAGGCCGCCGCGATCGATCCGGCGCTCAAGCCGCTCCTCGCCTTTGTCGCCAAGCTCACCCGCGAGCCTGCCAAGATCGGAGCTCGCGACGCAGCAGCGGTTTATGCTGCGGGCTGGAGCGAGGATGCGTTGTTTGCAGCGATCAGCGTCTGCGCGCTGTTCAATTTCATGAACCGCATCGTCGAGGGCGCGGGCGTCCGTATCGACCCGCTCGCCGAGGGCAAGGCCGAGCGCGCGGCGCGCGTGGCGCGACTGGCGCAGGGCGAAATCGCGTCCGGCGCCCATGCGGCGGAACGCAGCTATTCATTACTGGCCGAGAAATGGGGGCTGGAGTCGGGGCCGGCATAGCACGCCGCGCCGGTGCGCTGCACTCGCCGCCGGTCTTATTGCAAACGGCGGGGCGCGGCGGGCCGCGCCCACAACAGCCCAAGCACGGCGGCGGCAGCAACCATGACGATCACCGCGGCATTGACGCCCGCGATTGTCAATTCACTGCCATCGCTGTGTCGCATCGAACCGCCATAGGTCGGGCCAAGCACAAAGGCGGCGAGAAAGCCCAGCACTACGATCAGCCCCAGCGCCGCTGCACTGCGAATGTCGGCGCGCCGCCAGGCGAGCCACAGGCAGACGAGGGCAATCATGCTGTTGGTGCCGAGCTGCCAGACTTCATGCAGGCGCGCATGGCCGGGCCACATGGGGTTGAAGACATGGGTGGCGTTGATTTCGAGCAACGGCACGACAACGCCGAAAGTTGCGACCGACAGGCTGAGCGCGATCTTCTTTAGCATGGAATATCCTCTCTTCGGTCGGGTTTATTTGCACGCGGGTCGGCTTTTGATGCGCCGAAACGCCCGCACCGGACTGGTCGGCGAGACATTTCGCCAAGAACCCCCACCGCCGCTGAATGCGACCCGGCGGCGATGGGGTTCCGCCGGCGTTACGGCTCGTTCGCACGGCTTTGGGGGCTGTTTGCGAACGGGCCGATGCCGGAAGGCAGACGACCCGACTCAGGCGGGCGGCGTCCAGGCGCGGCCCGCGAAGGCGGGGTCGACTTCGGTGTGGAAGATGTGATTGCTGTAGTTTGAGATGATCTTCGCGCTCAGCGCGAGGATGATGCCGAGGATGTGGGTTTCCTCATATCCCGCAGCGAGAAACGCCTCGGCTTCGGGCGGCGACGGATTGCCGCGGCTTTCGGTCATCGTGGCGGCAAAACGGCGAAGTGTCTCGAGCTTTGCGTCGGCGATCGGCTGATCGGCGCGGATTGCGTCGGTCACCTCGGTCGGCACCTTCGACATGGCGTCGGCGACAAAGCTGTGTGCGGCGACGCAATAATGGCACTCGTTGACGCGGCTGATCGCCAGCAGCACGACTTCCTGCTCGACGGGGGTAAACCCGCCTTCGCTGCGGAACTTGCCGTAGGCGAAATTATAGCTTTCGAGCAAAGCGGGAAGATTCGCCATCGCGGCGTACATGTTAGGCACCATGCCCATGGCTTTTTGCGCGCTTTGGAGGGGGCCGCTCACGGCGGGATCGGCATCGTCGGCGCGCCGCAGCGGCAGCGTGGTTCGGAATGTCTCGGTCATTTATGGTCCTTTCTCGGAACGATGTCAGGCTGCTGCTGGCGTTGCGGCCATCGCGCGCAGCTCGTCGGCCGTGACGGGGGTGCCGCCGACGCCCCAGGCGCCGGGCTGGATGTCGGCGATCGTCACCCAGGTGACGCCGCGCAGGCCTTCGCCTTCGACGGCCACCACTGCGTCGGTCACGCGGCGGATGAGATCCTGCTTCTGGTCGAGCGTCAGATAGTCGCCAACACCGGTAATCTGGACGAGGGGCATGCGTTTTTCCTTTCAGTTTGTATGGAACAATCGTTCCATATTGGGCAAAAAAAGGGGCTTAGCTAAGCGATCGAAGGACGCCGTCGCGAACAGCGTCGAGATATTTTTGCTCGGGGCGGCTGCGGATCATTACGAGCAGGCCGAGCAAGGACGCGAGCGCCTGATGCGCGAGCAGCGCCGCGTCGCGGTCGAGGTCGAACGCGCCGCTCGCCTGGCCCTTGCGGATCATGGCGAGGAAAAAGGCTTCGATCTCGTCCTGCGCCGCATTGACCAATTCGGCGATTTCCGCGTCATGCGCGGCGAGTTCGAGCGCGGTGTTGATGAGAAAGCAGCCCCAATTGTTGCCAGGGACCGCGGTCTGAGCGATGAACTTATCAAATAGGGCACCGATAGCCTCGGCGGGCGCGTGGACACGCGCGAGCTCCTGCAGCGTCTGGCCGCGGATCTCGCCGTCATATTTCCGGAGTGCGGCGAGGAACAGCTCTCGCTTGTCGCCATAGGTCGCATAGAGGCTCGCCCGGTTGACGCCCGTCGCAGTAACGAGATCCTGCATCGAGGTCGCCTCATAGCCGCGCGTCCAGAACGCGTACATCGCACGGGTCAGTGTCTCGCCTACATCGAATCGCTTTTCCCAGGGCATGGGTGCGCAATAGATTGTTTGGAACGAACGGTCAAGACTATTGTGCGGCCGCTGTTCGGTGAGATTGGTCGGCGTCATAAATCGCGGGCCGCACGATTTCCATG
The DNA here is from genome assembly GCF_900185685.1 of Sphingopyxis sp. P1IMeth2. Taxonomy (NCBI): domain Bacteria; kingdom Pseudomonadati; phylum Pseudomonadota; class Alphaproteobacteria; order Sphingomonadales; family Sphingopyxidaceae; genus Sphingopyxis; species Sphingopyxis sp. P1IMeth2. Next base: position 810,850 of record NZ_FYAT01000012.1, on the reverse strand, counting down.
AACGAGGACGGGGCCGACAGGCTCCGGAAACGGAAGGGTTCGTAGAGGCCGTGGGCGTCTCGCGTGGCGAGCACGATGCGGCGCAATCCGGCAATGAACTCCTGGCCCAGAAGCAAGGCGACCAAGGCCTTGCCTACGCCGCGCCCGCGCATGGCCGGATCGACGACGACATCGCACAGATAGGCGAAAGTGGCCTCGTCGGTAACGAGGCGGGCGAAGCCGACCAGCCTGCCTTCGCCGTCATAGGCGCCCGCGCAGCATGAGTGCGCAACCGCCTTCGCGACCGTCTCGATCGGGATGCCGAGCGACCAATAGGCGGTGGTCAGCAGCGCATGGACTGCAGCCACGTCGATACGCGCCCCGTCCAGTGAATATGCAATTAAGCCCGTCATTGCCACGCTCCGCCATCTCATGCGAGCGCCGGTGGCCACCGTGCCCGTCGGGCCGTGTCCTTATATGGAATGACCGTTCAAGACAATGCTGACCTAGGGGCTCGGCTGGCAATATTATGTGTCTGTAACCGGATGCGCCCCGACCGCGAACCGGGGGTGAGGCCGGATCGTCCCAATTCGGCCGCGCCGCGTCACCTCTCAGCCTTCTCCCAGGTGGCGCGGCCTACCGCATGTCGGACAATGCTCCCGTCCGCCGGACTTCACAATGATCTGGAAAATATTCGGCGACTGTAACCGTGCCAGCTTTGCGCGCGAACCTGAACCGAGACGAGCCAAGGCCGACCGGGCGGGCGCCGCTTCGATCCGCCGGTCGCGGTTCGTGCGCGCAGGGCTTTGGCAGATCATGGCCATTCGCCCGGCCCGAGGCTCGGCGTTTCGGATGCGGCCTAGGGGCGCTGCCGCAGCCGCTTTCCAGCCCAAATGACAGGGAGCAAATAAATGAAAACAACAAAATTCGCATCGATGCTGGCGGTAGCCGGCGGGCTCGCGATGGCCACCACTGCCTGCTCAAGCGGCGAACCTGCCGAGCAGCCCGCTGCGGCGACGGCCGAGCTTGCCGACGATGGCAGCATGGTGGATAATTGCTCGGCGGCGCCGTGCGCAGCGAGCGATTGCAAAGCGAAACCCTGTGCCGCCGCGCCGTGCGCCGCCAAGGAATGTGCTGCGAAGCCGTGCGCGGCGAAGGATTGCGGTGCCAAACCCTGCGTCGCCAAGCCTTGTGCGGCAAAGAAATAGCAGCGTTCGTCACTCCGCGGGACGGCTCGGCGAGCAACAAAGTCTCGCCCACCCAGGAAGTGCGATGCGGAAGCGGCGACCGCCCGAAGGGTTGTCGCCGCTTTCCCGCGTAGGACGCACACCCGACGCTGACCCGGGATTGCACGTGCGTGAGACCAGCACGGTCCGCTGAATGTCCCGCGCCTTCGGTAGCAGTGCGCCGCGGGCTGGTGATAATCTGTCGACAGGGCGCTATTCCGACAAGCAGTTGTCGAAGGGGTAGATATGGAACCGATCGATGCCGCGACCGTCGTGATCGACACGATTGTCGAGATGGCGCGCGAAGCGCGGCCGCTGATGCTGCGCGTACTGCCCGATGTCGACGTCCATTGGTGGGCGCATTACCCGGACGATGACGCACGCGACGCGATCACCCGCTCGCGCTGGTATTATCATGTCCACCCGCCCGGCGAGCGCGACGAGCGCGAGCACGGGCATTTTCATCTCTTCCTGCACCGCACCCAGATCGACCCCTCGGCCCGTCCGATTGCTCAGCCTCCGGAAGGCGAAGATGCCGCCGCCCATGTCGCGCATGTGGCGGGGCTGTCGATCGATGGACAGGGGATCCCGATCGGCTGGTTCGCGACCAATCGCTGGGTGACCGACGAATTCCTTTATTCCGCCGAGGTGGTGATCGAGCATCTGCCCCGCTACAGCGTCGACCGAACCCCAGAGGATGCTGCCGTCAACCGGTTCCTGACCGCGATGGTCGCGCTGTACCGTGACGAGATCGCGGGCATGCTGCGCGAGCGCGATGCCAGGCTGGCGGTGATCGCTGCCGCTTCGGGCGGCGTCACATATTGCGAGTCCGGCAATGATATATTGGCCTCGCGCCCGATCGATCTCGACGAGAAAATCGCCAGCCTCGGGATTTCGTAATGGCCAACCGGGTCGCCGGCCTGCGCGTCGGCCGGGGACCCTATGTTTCGCCGTTCATTCGATTTACCAGCGGATCAGCGGCGGCACGACCAGTCGGCCGATTCCGGCGCTCGCAACGACCACAAGGCTATGCCAGAGGCCGACATGAAAGATGTTGCTGATCGGGCAGTGGAACGAATAGGCGAAAATTCCGAAGCTTCCCGCGGCGATTCCCGTGAGCAGACCAGCAAGGGTTAGGGAGGTAGCGGCGCCGCGGCGCAGCCAGAGGGTGAGCGCCGCGCCGCTGATCAACCCTAGCCCGATACCGCAAGCAAGGCAGTCGATGCCATGTTGGGGCGCGGACGCGGCGAGCGCGCGATCGGCGTTACCAACGCTCATCAACAGGGCGCTGAATAGAAGTAGCGCCGCCATCGCGACCGGCCACGCCCAACCATCGTGGTTCGCGCCGACTTGCGGACGGCTCATCATGATCACGGTGACTGACGAGGCGATACCAAGCATCAGGAACAGGCCCGCCGAGATCAGGAACAGCGCATTGAGCGATCCGCCCGCGACGTCCGGCCGTAGCCCCGCGATCGCGACCACCGCGGCAACTGCAAACCCTCCACTGGCGATTGCCAGCCCAACTCCGCGGGCAAAGCCAAGCGGACGAATCGGCCTCAGGTCGCCGACCAGTTCGGAAATCACGATGTTGTCGGCTTTGCGCATTGCTATTCTTTCTCGATCATGGCCGCCAGCCGCTTGAGGCCGCGGTGGATATTGACTTTGACCAGCGATTCCGACTGGCCGGTTGCCGATGCCGCCTCGCTGATCGACAGGCCTTCGATCTTGACCAGCTCAATGGCGCGTGCTTGCGACGGCGTGAGATACGACAAGAGCCGTTCGATGCTGATCCGGGCGGCAATATCAGGTTCGTGATCATCGCCCGCGAAGCCTTCGTCGAACGTAACTTCGTCGGCCTTATAGATCTTGTGCAGGTGATCGACCCACCGATAGCGCGCTATCGCGGCAAGCCATGGCAGAAATGGCCTCGCCGGATCATAGCTTTCGCGCTTGCGGTGCAACGACAGCAAGGTGTCCTGCACGAGATCGTCGAGATAGGGTGGCGCGATGCGCCGGACATAATAGCGCTTCAACCACCGGCAGCATTCGGCGAGCAGCGCGGAATAAGCGCGCCGGTCGCCCCGCTGCGACATCGCCATCAATCGCGCCATAGTCGGCTCATCGGCGATCACCGGCGCGATGCCCTGGCCACTGGAGAGTCGAGCGCGATCGTGCCGCCGCCGCGGATGATCAACATGAGCGCCAGCGCGACCCACAATGAATGCACCGGCCACCAAGCGTCGGGATAGACAAAGATCTGGATAACGGCGGTCATGCCAAGCAGCGCCAGCACCGACAGCCGCGTAAACAGACCGAGCACCAAAAGGACCGGGAACAGATGTTCCGCCATCGTCGCCGCCAATGCCGCGAACTCGCTGGGCAGGGGAACGCCCGAATATTCCTCCTGAAAGAGGAAATAGGTGGAGTCGCTGATCGAAAGCCAGCTTCCCTCTTCGACCTTGGTGCGGCCCGATCGCCAGAATACGCCCGCAAGCACTAGGCGCGTGAACAGCAACATCAGGTTCTCGGGCTTGCACCCGCTAACCGCCAACACCGCACGGTCATAGAGCTTCAATATTGCGTTCATTGCCGTTCCCCCACTCAGCGCGCACTTTGCGGTGCGCTGGCTTCCCTCTGCGCGGATAGCGCCAGAATGCAGTCGGCTGGACAGAGCCGATCCTTACAAAGTGGTTCGTTGCAAGCGGCCGAAAGGTTACGGGTCGCCGCTAGATTGGTCGCACCTAGGTTGGATCGCCGCCATCGATATATGTGCAGGAGAAACCCGTAGCCTGGTCCCTCAGGTGTGATTGCCACAGTGCAGGGTTTGGTCAGACATCGGATGCGAGCCGCTTGCCATAGCCTTCAGCACGGTCAGCTCAGGTGCGCATAACCAAGTTGATCGAATCGAAGTCGGGTTCTTCGCGGTCATGCTTCCGGAGTTTGTCTTTCCCGGCGCTCACTTCGCGCACTTTGCCGCGCATCATTTTGGCGAACGAGCCAAAAATGGGGAATAAAAATCAGATATTTCAATATTTTGAAAACTCGGAAATCGACCTGCCGCCCCAGCTATGGGGCAATATCCATTGGCCCTAAACAATACCAAGCAGACTTGGTCCCCACACGAATGATAGCTTCAAATCCGATCGTGAGCGTTTCTCAATCTCATATCGCTCCAATTGGCAGCGCCGCAGCTCGATCGAATTGCATGCTATTTGTTGGTAGAGAATCGGCAGACCCGGCCGCAGCCGTCCGCTCGAACGATCAACTGGATGGATGGCTGAAGAACTCAGTGAGAAGAGGCGGGACGAGATCCCCTGGATGAGTCGCAGATTAGCGAGAGAAAATTCGTTCGGGATCAGAATCGGATTTTCCAAGGCGATTGAAAGATCGGTCCCAGTCGCGAGGCAACAATAATCTAGGCGGCGGGGTAGGACGCAGCAAGTTTATTTTGTGGGGATGGATGTGGGGCCAACTTGGTGACCGCTCTGAAAAACATCTAAATTCAATATCTTAGATGCTATATTTGGCTCCCCGGGTAGGATTCGAACCTACGACCGATCGATTAACAGTCGATTGCTCTACCGCTGAGCTACCGAGGAGCAGCCCGCCGAGGCGGGCAAGGCGGCCCCTTTGCCGCCATGCGGATCATTTTGCAAGGGGGTTGTACGGCAATTTTTACGGATCGTTCAGAAGCCCGTCCGAAATTTTTCGCGCACCCAGCTTTCGGGCGTCGGGAGGATAAGCGAGAAATAGTCCGAGCGGCCGCAGACCGTATCGACCAACTGCCGCAGCACCGATCCCGACTGCGCGGTGGTCGTGTCCGACGGCCCCGCTTCGGTATCCAGATATTTGCCGGCGACGTAAAAGCTGCTGTCGCGCATGAATGACGTGTTCGAACCACAGTCGGCCTGCCGCGTGGTCATCGTGCGGTCGAAATCGCGCGCATCGGTCGTGCTTTCGTAGAGCGTCTGCTGGCGAAAGGTGACGGTGGTGCCCGACCGCTGCACCGAATCGATATCGACGAGATAGACAAGCTGCGGCGCGTTGCTGGAATAGGCGGCAAGCCGCCACGATTCGGCGAAGGCCGGCTGCGACGCGAGCAATGGCAAAAGAGCAAGCATGGTCAGACGCATGAAATTCCCCCATTCATGTGAAGGGCGATGCTAGCCGCGCCCGGCGGCCGCGCAAGCAGTCAAACGATGAATTGTTCCATCGCGATACGTTCGTCGAGCCCCTGATCGGGATCGAAGAGCAGCGTGAGCGGCCGGCTGCGATCGGTGGTGACGAGCACGGTCTTCACGTCGCGGATTTCGCGTTGGTCGGCGACCGCACTGACGGGCCGCTTGGCGGCTTCGCGGACGTTGAAACGGATGCGCGTCGATTCGGGAACCAGCGCGCCGCGCCAGCGTCGCGGGCGGAACGGGCTGATCGGGGTCAGCGCGAGCATTTCGGATTCGAGCGGCAGGATAGGGCCGTTCGCCGACAGATTATAGGCGGTCGAACCCGCGGGGGTCGCGACGAGCACGCCGTCGCAGGCAAGTTCCTCGAGCATCTGCTTTTCGTTGATCAGCACCTCAAGCTTCGCGGCCTGCCGCGTTTCGCGCAGCAGCGAAATTTCGTTGATCGCCGGCAGGATGTGCCGTTCGCCGCTGATCGTGGTGATATCGCCCTGCAGCGGGTGGATCAGGAAGGGGCGGGCGCTCGCGATACGGTCGATCAGCCCTTCGACGCGAAATTCGTTCATCAGGAAGCCGATGGTGCCGCGGTTCATCCCGAACACGGGCAAACTGCGCCGCTGATCGAGAAGCTGGTGCAGCATGTGCAGCAGGAAGCCGTCGCCGCCGAGCACGATGAGCAGGTCGGCTTCGCCAAGGTCGACGAAATCGTAAAGCGGGCGAAGCTCGGCCTCCGCCTCCATCGCCACGGGCGCATTCGACGCGACGAGCGCGATCTTGCGTTGCATCTGGTCCCCCTGGGGCGTGATCTAACCGCCCGTTGCACTCATATGACGCGCGACCGCCGGTGTGGACTTTCGTTCGATCTGAAAGTCATGCGCGCGGGGTTTGCCAGCCAATGCGGCATCAATCAAGCCATCGACATCGCCCCCTTCACGCAGCGCCGCGCGCAGGTCGACATGGTCGTCCTGGCCGAGGCACATATAGATGCGCCCCTCCACCGTCAGGCGGATACGGTTGCAACTGGTGCAGAAATTATCGCTGAGCGGGGTGATCAGGCCGAGCGTGACCGGGCTGTCCTCGATCCCGAAATAGCGCGCCGGGCCGCCGGTGTGGCGATCGACCGGAAAGATGGCGCGATCGGCGCGCAGCGGCGCGATGAAATGGTGGAGCGGAATATAATGATCGCTGCGCTCATCGGCGACCTCGCCCAGCGGCATGGTCTCGATGAGGGTCAGATCGCAGCCCTCGTTGGCGCACCAGTCGAGCATCGGCAGAAGCTGGTCTTCGTTGAGCCCTGCCAGCGCGACCATGTTGATCTTCACCGCCAACCCGGCGGCCCGGGCTGCGGCGATGCCACGCAGCGCCGTAGCGAGTTCGCCGACGCGCGTAATGAGGCGAAAGGCGTCGGGGTCGAGCGTGTCGAGACTGACGTTGACGCGGCGAATCCCCGCTTCGACAAGCATCGAAGCATGGTCGGCCAGCCGCATGCCGTTGGTGGTCAGCGTCAGTTCGTCGAGCCCGCGGCCGATGAGCGCGCCCAGTTGCGCCGCGAGCAGATCGATTCCGCGCCGTACGAGCGGTTCGCCGCCGGTGAGGCGGATACGGCGGACGCCGCGCGCAACAAAGCGTTCGGCAAGTACGCCCATTTCTTCTATATTGAGGACCGCGGATCGAGGCAGGAACTGCATCTCCTCGGCCATACAATACCGACATCTGAGGTCGCAGCGATCGGTAACGGACAGGCGCAAATAGGTGATGCGCCGACCGTGACCGTCGGTGAGTGGAGCGACAGGCGGGGCGGAATTTGCGGCCATCGCCTGAATGATGGTGCAAAAGGGAAGAGATTGGCAAGCAAAGCCTGCTAGGGGGCGCCAATGAATCGCACAGTTGACACGAACGCACAAAGCGTTCGGCACCTTGAAAATCTCCACGGTCGGCACGGCGCCGACGCGGGCGTCATTCTGGTCCAGGTCGACCAGCTCGCCCGAATCAACCATAGCGCCGGTACCGAGACCGGAAACGCGCTGCTCGACGAAGTCGCGCGCCGGCTCGAAACCTTTGCCGCTGACGAATTCGGTCATGGCTCGTTCGTCGGCCGGCTCGAGGGGCCGCGCTTCCTGATCGTGCCTGCGGTGCCCTTATCGCTCGGAGCGCTGCGCGCGCAGGAGCGGGCTTTGCACGTCGCGCTGGCCGAACCGATGGTCGGCGATCCGAATGGCCGGCTTGCGATTCGCATCGTTACGGCGCTGATCACGCGCGACGAGCCCGTCGAGGAGCAGCTTCGCGCCGCTGCCGACCAGCTCGCACGTCCCGCGTCGGCGCGCGACGGTGTGATGGTCAAGTCGGCGCTCGCCAATGACGAGGTCGCAATCTTCTATCAGCCGCAATATGAGGTCGCGACGGGAGCGATGATCGGGGTCGAGGCGCTGCTGCGCTGGCAACATCCCGAACTCGGCCTGCTCGGCGCCGGACCGCTGGTTACCGCAGCGCGCGCGGCGCGCATGGAACGCGAGCTTACCGAACATGCGCATCGCGTCGCGCTGGCCGAGATCGCCGGCTGGCCGCGGGCGCTCGGCAAGCTTCGCGTGTCGCTCAACATCACCGCCGCCGACCTCGGCGATCCCGATTTCGCCGACCGTTTCGCGGCGATGGTCAAGGCCACTGGTGTCGATCCCGACCGGCTGACGCTCGAACTCACCGAACAGGCAATGCTCAGCGATCCGGCCAGCGCAGCGGCACAGCTTGCCCAAATCCGGGCGCTTGGCTGCGCAATCGCGATCGACGATTTCGGAACGGGCTATTCCAGCCTGTCGCTGCTCGCCAGGCTGCCGATCGACTATCTGAAGATCGACAATGGCTTCACGCGCACGATCGACGGCAGCGACCGCGACCGCATCGTGGTACGCGCGATCGTGGACCTTGCGCGTGCGCTTGGATTGCTCGTCGTCGCCGAAGGGGTCGAGAACGAACGCCAACTCGAGCGGCTGCGCGAACTGGGCGTTGCGACCTGGCAGGGCTTTCTGAAGTCGGGGCCGGTGCCGGGAAGCGAACTGCCGGGGCTGATGGAATAAGTCCGCAATAGCGGCCGTCTTAGCTCGCCTGCCGTGCGAGTTTCCCCAAACCTTTCGACAGTTGCAGTGCGCCGTTGAGCCGCGCGCCCGCGCTGACCCAGTCGCCGCTCACCGACAGCTTGTTGTCGGGCCGGATGCGCGCGCGACCCTTCAGCCGCTCGACATAGGCGATCAGACCGGGGACATTGGCGAACTGGTCGCCGTGGAAGCTGACGAGGGCGCCCTTGGTGCCGACGTCGAGCTTGGCGATGCCAGCCGCCCTCGCGTTCGCCTTGATCTCCATGAGCTGGATGAGGTTCGCGGTTTCGGGCGGCAGCGGGCCGAAGCGGTCGATCATCTCGGCCGCGAAACCGTCGAGCCCGGTACGGTCCTCGGCCTCGTTGAGGCGGCGATAGAGCGCCATGCGTAGCGGCAGGTCGGGTACATAATCTTCAGGGATAAGGATCGGCGCATCGACCGTGATAACGGGCGACAAGGCCTCGCGCGGCGGTGCGACGCCGGCACCTTCGGCTTTGGCGACGAGGATCGCCTCTTCGAGCATCGATTGATAGAGTTCGAATCCGACCTCGCGAATATGTCCCGACTGTTCGTCGCCGACGAGATTGCCGGCGCCGCGAATGTCGAGGTCGTGACTGGCAAGCTGGAAGCCGGCCCCCAAGGTGTCGAGATCGCCGAGCAGCTTGAGCCGCTTTTCGGCGGTGTCGGTGATCGCGCCGCCCTCGGGCGTCGTGAGGTACGCGTAGGCGCGCGTCTTCGACCGGCCGACGCGGCCGCGGAGCTGGTAAAGCTGGGCAAGGCCGAAACGGTCGGCGCGGTGCACGATCAAGGTGTTGGCGCTCGGAATGTCGAGGCCGCTTTCGACGATCGTGGTCGATACGAGCACGTCATATTTGCGATCGTAGAAGGCGCTCATGCGCTCTTCGACTTCGCCGGGCGCCATCTGGCCGTGCGCGACGACATATTTGATTTCGGGGACGCGGGTGCGCAGGAACTCCTCGATGTCGGGCAGATCCTTAATGCGCGGGGTGACGAAGAAGCTTTGGCCGCCGCGGTCATGCTCGCGCAGCAGCGCTTCGCGGATCACCACCGGATCCCACGGCGCGACATAGGTGCGCACCGCCAGACGGTCGACCGGGGGCGTCTGGATGACGCTGAGTTCGCGCAGCCCCGACATCGCCATCTGCAAGGTGCGCGGGATCGGCGTCGCCGTCAGCGTCAGCACATGGACGTCGGCCTTGAGCTGCTTCAGCCGTTCCTTGTGGACGACGCCGAAACGCTGCTCCTCGTCGACGATGACGAGGCCGAGATTACGGAATTCCACCGATTTCGCGATCACCGCGTGGGTGCCTACGACGATATCGATTTGCCCGCTGGCGAGGCCGTCGCGCGTTTTCTGCGCTTCGCCCGCGGGCACGAGACGCGACAGGCGGCCGATGTTGACAGGGAAGCCTTTGAAACGCTCGACGAAGTTCGTGTAATGCTGGCGCGCGAGTAAGGTCGTCGGCACGACCACCGCGACCTGCACCCCCGCCATCGCCGCGACGAAGGCGGCGCGGAGCGCAACCTCGGTCTTGCCGAAACCGACGTCGCCGCAGACGAGCCGGTCCATCGGGCGGCCCGACGCCATATCCTCCAGCACGTCGCCGATCGCGCGGTCCTGATCGTCGGTTTCCTGGTAGGGGAAACGGTCGGCGAAAGCGGGATAAGCGGCGTCCTGCGCCAGCACTTCGCCGGGGCGGAGCGCGCGCTGCGCCGCGGTCGCGAGCAGTTCGCCAGCGATTTCGCGGATGCGCTCTTTCATCCGCGCCTTGCGGCGCTGCCATGCCTCGCCGCCGAGCTTGTCGAGCGCAACCCCGTCGCTCTCGCCGCCGTAGCGCGAGAGGACGTCCAGATTTTCAACGGGGACGTAGAGCTTGTCGCCGCCCGCATAAGTGAGCGCGACGCAATCGTGCGGGCTTTTCCCGACCGGGATCGACGTCAGCCCTTCGTAGCGGCCGATGCCATGATCGAGGTGGACGACGAGATCGCCGACGCTGAGCGTCGCGAGTTCGGCGAGGAAGGCGTCGGCGCTTTTGCGGCGCTTTTGACGACGTACCAGCCTTTCGCCGAGAATATCCTGCTCGGTGAGCAGGCTGATCGCGTCGCTCGCGAAGCCGTGGTCGAGCGGAAGAACGACCATTGCGGTCGCGCCGCCGGCATCGGCCGAAGCGGTGCCGAGTGCTTCCTGCCAGCTGTCGGCGGAGGCAAGCGCGCTGACGCCATGGTCCCTGAGCAGCCCCGACAAGCGGTCGCGCGCGCCCGCCGAATAGCTGGCGATAATCGTCCGGCGGCCCTTGCGGCGTTCGTCCGACAGATGGTCGGCGACCTTGTCATAGACGTTCAGGTCGGCCGCGCGCTCGGGCGTGAAATCGCGGGCGGCAAAGCTTTCGAGATCGATGACGTTCGGCGCGGGCGGGACATCGAAGGGGGAGACGACATGTACCGGCCGGTCGCGCTCGGCAGCCGCCCACTCGCTCGAGGTCAGGTAAAGCGTGTCGGGGGCGAGCGGGCGATAGCTGCCCGCCTGCTCGCGCTCGGCCGCAACGCGGTTTGCATGATAGTCGGTGATCGCATCGAAGCGCGTCTCCGCCGTCGCGTCGGTGCGGTGGCCGCGCAGCACCGGGGTTGCGGCGTCGATATGATCGAACAGTGTCGCCAGCCGTTCCTCGAACAGCGGCAGCCAATGGTCCATCCCAGCCTGCCGCCGGCCCTCGCTGACCGCCTGGTAGAGCGGATCGCCGGTTGCCTGCGCGCCGAACATCTCGCGGTAGCTCGACCGGAAGCGCTTGATCGTGTCCTGATCGAGCAGCGTTTCGGCCGCAGGAAGCAGTTGCAGCGACTTGGCGGGGCCAAGACTGCGCTGGTCGGCGGGATCGAAGCGGCGAATACTCTCGATCTCGTCGCCAAAGAAGTCGACGCGCAGCCCCGCGTCCTCGCCGGCGGGGAAAAGGTCGACGAGGCTGCCGCGCACCGCGAATTCGCCCTGATCGGCGACGGTATCGACGCGGTTGAACCCGTTGGCGACGAGCAGTTCGGCAAGCGCGTCGCGATCGATCCGCTGCCCTGGTGCGAGCGTGGTCGCGAGCTGGCGGATGCGGAAGGGCGTGAGGGTGCGCTGGGTGATCGCGGCGACGGTGGTCAGGATCAGTTCGCCGCGCTTCGGCGGCGCCTGCACCGCCGACAGCGTGGCGAGCCGGTCGGCGCTGACGCGCATCGACGGCCCGGCGCGGTCATAGGGCAGGCAGTCCCAGGCGGGAAAGCGATGGATGACAAGGTCGGGCGCAAAGAAAGGCGCGGCATCGGCGACCGCCTGCATCGCGGTATCGTCGGTCGCGACATAGACGAGCCGCTTGTCGCTGGCGCGCGCCAGATCGGCGAGCAGCAGCGGCAGGAAGCCGTCTGCGGTGCGCGCGAGCGTCAGCGGTGCCGACGCCGACGCGATGGCGGCGAAAATGTCGGCGGAGGGACGGGTCATGGCAGCGGAATATAGTCCAGCTGGCGCATCGCGGCGATCATTGCCGGACGGTCGAGATGCGCGGGCGGGTGCCCGGTGCCGAGCGCCCACGCCATGATGTCGACGTCATCTTCTTCGACGACGGCTTCGAACCACGCGATTTCGTCTTCGCCCCACGCCGCCGAATAGCGATCGAAGAAGCCGCCGATCATATAGTCGGCCTCGCGCGTGCCGCGGTGCCAGGCACGGAATTTCAGGCGTTTGAGGCGGTCTTGCATGGCGGGCCTTTTAATCGCGCAAGCGATGAAGTGAAAACGGACATCGCCCCCACTCACCGTTCGCCCTGAGCTTGTCGAAGGGCTGTTCTCTCTTTCCGCCGCTGGAAATAAGGGCGGTGCTTCGACAAGCTCAGCACAAACGGAAGAGAGGTTGGGTTTCCTTCGCTCGACACGAACGGAAAGACGAGGCTAGACACGCCCTAGCCATGCGACCCGAAATCCTCAACCCGCTCTTTGCCGCGCTGACCGACCTCAAGGGTGTCGGTCCGCAGCTTGCCAAGCCGCTGACGCGGCTGGGGCTCGAGCGCGTTGTCGATGTGCTGTTCCATCTGCCGACCGGCCTGATTTCGCGCGTGCCCGTCGACCGGCTCGATCAGGCGCAGGCGGGACAGACGATCATCGTCGATCTGACCGCGCAGGATTACCGCCCCGGCCGATCGCCGCGGGCGCCCTTCGGCGTCGAGGCGTTCGACGCTGCGGGCGACCATGTGCGGCTGGTCTATTTCGGGCGAACGTCGGGTCTGGCGCGCAAACTGTTCCCCCTGGGGGAGAAGCGCCGGGTGTCGGGGCGGCTCGATCTTTATGGCGATATGCGCCAGATCGTGCACCCCGACCATGTCGCCGAACCGGGGGACGAAGCCGGGATTGCGGAACATGAACCCGTCTATCCGCTGACCGAAGGGCTGACCAATGCGCGGCTGTCGCAGCTGGCGGCGGTGGCGCTCGAGCGGCGACCCGAACTTGCCGAATGGATCGACGCGCCGCTGCTGGCGAGCCGCAACTGGCCGGCGTGGCACGATGCGATGGAACGCGCCCACGCCAGCCCGCGCGACGAAGCGGCGCGCGACCGGCTCGCCTACGACGAAATATTCGCCAGTCAGGTCGCGCTGATGCTGATCCGGCAGGGATTGCGCAATCGGCGGGGGAGGGCGGTGCGCGGCGACGGGCGATTGGTCGATGCGCTAAGGCTGCCGTTTGGCCTGACCGGCGCGCAGGAGCGCGTCGGGCGCGAGATCGCCGGCGACATGGCGCAGGACACGCCGATGCTGCGCATGCTGCAGGGCGATGTCGGATCGGGCAAGACGCTTGTCGCGCTGCGCGCGATGCTGACGGCGGTAGAAGCGGGAACGCAGGCGGCGCTGCTCGCGCCGACCGAGATTCTGGCCCGCCAGCATTACGCGACCTTGCAATCAATGCTCGCCGGGCTGCCCGTCAATCTCGCCATCCTGACCGGCCGCGACAAGGGACGGGCGCGCGAATCGACGCTGATGGGGCTTGCCGACGGCAGCATCGACATATTGGTCGGAACGCATGCGATCTTTCAGGACGCGGTAAACTACCGCGATCTGTCGCTCGTCGTGGTCGACGAACAGCATCGTTTCGGCGTGGCCCAGCGACTGATGCTGACGAACAAGGCGGCGCGTCCGCCGCATCTGCTGGTCATGACCGCCACGCCGATCCCCCGCACGCTGCTGCTCGCCAACCATGGCGAGATGGACGTGTCGCGGCTCGACGAAATGCCGCCCGGGCGGACGCCCGTCGATACGCGCGTCGTGTCGGTCGACCGGCTCGACGAAGTGATCGACGGCCTGGCCCGGCATCTGGCGAGCGGTGCGCAGGCCTATTGGGTGTGCCCGCTGGTGGCCGAGAGCGAGGCGAGCGAACTGGCGGCGGCCGAAGATCGCGCCGCGCTGCTCCGCGCCCGGTTCGGCGAGGCGCGCGTCGGGCTGGTCCATGGCCGCATGAAAGGGCCGGACAAGGATGACGTCATGGCACGGTTCGAGGCGGGCGAGATCGGCGTTCTCGTTGCGACGACGGTGATCGAGGTCGGGGTCAATGTCCCCGCCGCCAGCCTGATGATCGTCGAGCATGCGGACCGCTTCGGGCTGGCCCAGCTCCACCAGCTCCGCGGCCGCGTCGGACGCGGAACGGCGAAATCGGTGTGCCTGCTGCTGCGATCGCAGACTCTGTCCGAAACGGCGCGCGAGCGGCTCGCGTTGATGCGCGACACGAACGATGGCTTCGTGATCGCCGAAAAGGACCTGGAGCTGCGCGGCGGCGGCGAATTGCTGGGGCTCAAGCAGTCGGGCGATGCTGACTATCGTTTGGCGACGCCCGAACAGCTCGTTCGCCTCTTGCCGGTGGCGCATGACGATGCGCGGCTGTTCGTCGAACGCGACGGCGGAATGGAAGGCGCGCGCGGCGAAGCGGTGCGGCTTTGCCTGTATCTGTTCGAGCGCGATGCGGCGGTGCCGCTGCTGCGGAGTGGGTGAGCAAGCGTCGCCCCCGCGCAGGCGGGGGCCGCTGGCAGTTTACGCAACGACGGAGAGACAGGTCTCCAACGGCCCCCGCCTGCGAGGGGGCGCCGCGATCGGGAAGCGCTAGTTTACGTCGCCGCGGGCGCCCATGGCGCGGATCATCGGCAGATAATCTTCGGCGGTGATCGATTTTTCGAACTGCACACCGGTCTTGCCGCCGAGCGACCAGACGACCTTTGCCGCCGTGCGGCCGATGATGGGCATGCGGAACACGACCAGATCGCCTGGCTCCAGCCCGCGTTCGTAGCGCATCAGCAAGCCGTCGGCGCTGATGTTGACGCAGGTGCACATTTCCTGCCGCCCGTCGGGCAGCACGAAAGGCAGGCGACAGTAAACGTCGCTGCGCGGAGCAATTCGCTGGTCGAGCCCGACATAGTGGGCTTTGCTCGTGTCAATCTTACGCATACGTCCCGGACCTTTGTGGTTTGCCGGAGAAGATCATCGCGATTGCTGAAGAATCCGTAAACGCTTTTTTGCGGATTCAGCGCGTGACGAGCCCGTGCTTCTTTGTCCCCAGGCTGACCGGCACGTCGTTTTCGCCGGGCACGACCAGATAATGCGGGTCGCGGATCACCGTGCCGTCGACCTTCACCGCCCCCTCGTCGAGCTTGCGGCGCGCCTCCTTGTTCGACGCCGCAAAACCCATTTCGCGCAGCGCGTTCAGGATGCCGATCCCTTCGGCCGGGGCCGAAACGCGCGGCAGGTCGCCGCCGATGTGGCCCTTTTCAAAGGTTTGCGTCGCGGTTTCCGCCGCAGCCTTCGCCGCATCGGCGCCGCGGCACAGCGCGGTCGCTTCGTTGGCGAGGATCTTTTTCGCTTCGTTGATCTCGGCGCCTTCGAGCGCTTCGAGCCGCGCGATCTCGGCAAGCGGAAGGTCGGTGAACAGCTTCAGGAAGCGGCCGACGTCGCGGTCGTCGCAGTTGCGCCAATATTGCCAATAGTCAAAATGGGACAGTTGATCGGCATTTAACCAGACGGCGCCGGCGGCGGTTTTGCCCATTTTGGCCCCCGCGGCGGTGGTCAGCAGCGGAGTCGTCAGCCCAAAGAGTTCGGCGCCGTCCATGCGACGACCGAGTTCCATGCCGTTGACGATATTGCCCCACTGGTCCGATCCGCCCATCTGGAGCCGCACGTCCATCGCCTTCGACAGATGGCGGAAGTCGTACCCCTGAAGGATCATGTAGTTGAATTCGAGGAAGGTCATCGGCTGTTCGCGTTCGAGGCGCAGCTTGACCGAATCGAAGGTCAGCATGCGATTGATCGTGAAATGCGTGCCGACTTCCTGAAGCAGCTCGATATAACCGAGCTTGCCCAGCCAGTCCTGATTGTCGACCATCACCGCGTCGGTCGGGCCGTCGCCGAAGATCAGAAAGGGTTCGAAGATCGTGCGGATCGATGCGATGTTCGCGGCGATCGTTTCGTCCGACAGCATCTTGCGGCTCTCGTCGCGCCCCGTGGGATCGCCGATCCGCGTCGTCCCGCCGCCCATCAGCACGACCGGCTTGTGCCCCGTCTGCTGCAGGCGGCGCAGCATCATGATCTGGACGAGACTTCCGACATGCAGGCTGGGCGCCGTCGCGTCGAAGCCGATATATCCCGGGACGACCTGTTTGGCGGCAAGCGCATCGAGCCCTTCCGCGTCGGTCATCTGATGGATATAGCCTCGCTCGTCGAGCAGGCGCAGCAGGTCGGATTTATAGTTCGTCATGGCGGCCTCATTGAAAGCGGGGGGCGCTTAGCATGGGGTTTGCGATTTGGATAGCATGCGCACACAGCTGATCTGCCACCCCGGGACGCCCGCGAAAGCGGTGCGCGCGGTGTGGGCTGAGGTGGCGCTGTCGTTCGAAGACGGTTTTTCGCTGCGCTTCGGGGTCGAGGGCGATATCGGCGCCTTGGTGCTGCCGCCCTGCGAAGGACAGCTCGTCATCGCCGACACGGCGACCGACGGGCTATGGCAGAGCAGCTGCTTCGAGGCGTTTCTGACCGAAGAGGGGCAGCCCGACTATACCGAGTTCAACTATGCGCCCGATGGCCGCTGGGCCTGTTATCAGTTTGACGATTATCGCTCGCTTTTGAAAAGCGACGATCTGGCGCCGTGGGACATGACGTGCGAGCGCGGCGGCGCGCTCTATATCCTGCGCATCGAACCGGGCATCTATCCCGATCGCGGCAGCAAGCTCGCGCTGTCGGCGGTGATCGAGGAACTGGACGGCACCAAAAGCTATTGGGCACTGCGGCACCCGCCCGGCAAGCCCGACTTCCATCATCCCGATTGCTTTCAACTGACGCTTGGGGCACCCGGCGCAGCATGACCGTGACATTTGGCATCGACCGCCTGCTCGCCGATCCGGCGCTTCGCAAACCGCTCGAGGGGCGCCGCGTCGCGCTGCTCGCGCATCCCGCGTCGGTGACGGCTGACCTGACGCACAGCATCGACGCGCTGGTCGCGGCGGGGGTGAATGTCACCGCGGTGTTCGGGCCGCAACATGGTGTGCGCGGCGACCTGCAGGACAATATGATGGAGTCGCCCGACTTCACCGATCCGACCTACGGCATGCCGGTGTTCAGCCTCTACGGCGAAGTGCGGCGGCCGACCGGGCAGGCGATGCACACGTTCGACGTGATGCTCGTCGATCTTCAGGATCTGGGTTGCCGCATCTACACCTATGTCACCACCTTGCTCTACATCCTCGAGGCAGCGGCGGCGCACGGCAAGGCGGTATGGGTGCTCGACCGGCCCAATCCCGCGGGGCGCCCGGTCGAAGGCACGCTGCTGCGCGCCGGGTGGGAAAGCTTCGTCGGTGCGGGGCCGATGGCGATGCGCCACGGGTTGACGCTGGGCGAAATGGGGCACTGGTTCCTTCGCCACTTCGGCCTCGACGTCGACTATCGTGTCATCGCGATGGAGGGGTGGCAGCCCGATGGTCAGGGTTTCGGCTGGCCCGCTGACCGCGCTTGGATCAACCCCAGTCCCAATGCGCCGAACGTCAACATGGCGCGCGCCTATGCCGGGACGGTGATGGTCGAGGGCGCGACGCTCAGCGAGGGGCGGGGGACGACGCGCCCGCTCGAACTCTTCGGCGCGCCCGACATCGATGCGCGGGCGGTGATCGCCGAGATGCACCGGCTCGCCCCCGAATGGCTGACGGGCTGCAAACTGCGCGACATCTGGTTCGAGCCGACCTTTCACAAGCATAAGGGACAGCTCAACAGCGGCATCCATATCCACGCTGACGGGCCGTGGTACGACCATGCGACGTTCCGCCCGTGGCGCGTGCAGGCGCTGGGCTTCAAGGCGATCCGCGCGCTCTATCCCGATTATCCGATCTGGCGCGGCAAGGATTTCAAATATGAATATACCGACGATGTGCTTGCGATCGACGTGATCAACGGCGGGTCCGACTTGCGCGAGTGGGTCGATGATGCGGCGGCAGCGCCGGGCGACCTCGACGCGCTGGCGCTGCCCGACGAGGCGGCGTGGCGTGACGAGATTGCGGATTTGCTGATTTACCAGGGATAAGGGGATGGCGATGCAGCGGCGGCAATTTCTGGGTACGGCGGCGCTGACCGGATTGGCGGCGAGTGTGCCGATTTCCGCGCTCGCTGCCGACACCGCGGGCCTCCCCAACCTCGCGGCAAAGGCCGTCCCGATCGGTGCCGACGAACGCAAGACGCGGATTGCGAAGGCGGCGGCGTTGCTGCGCGCGAACGATATCGGCGCGCTGCTGATCGAGCCGGGGTCGAGCCTCATCTATTTCACCGGGGTCGAATGGTGGCGGAGCGAGCGGCTGACGGCCGCGGTGCTGACGCGCGAGGGCGAAGTGGCGATCGTCACGCCCTTCTTCGAGGAACCGTCGGTGAGCGAAAGCCTGGGCGTTCCGGCCGATGTGCTGACCTGGAACGAGGATGAAAATCCGCTGCGCTTCGTTTCAGACTGGCTGGCGAAGCGCGGACTTGCCAAGGGCAGGATCGGCGTCGAGGAGACGGTGCGCTATTTCGCGGTCGACGCGCTGCAAAAGGCAATGCCGGAGGCGCGCGTCGTCAATGGTGCGCCGGTCGTGCGCGGTTGCCGCATGATCAAGTCGGCGGCCGAACTCGCGCTGATGCAGGTCGCGAGCGACATAACCATCGCTGCCTATCGCCACACCGCGCCGCGGATCGAGGCGGGGATGGCCCCGGCCGACATTGGCGCGATCATGCGCGCCGCGACGCGTGCGCTGGGCGGCAACAGCGAATTCGAGCTGATCCTGCTCGGCGAAGCAAGCGCCTATCCGCACGGATCGGGCAAGCCGCAGGCGGTGAAGGCGGGCGAGGTGGTGCTGATGGACTGCGGCGCGACCGTGCACGGCTATCAGTCCGACATCTCGCGCAGCTTCGTCTACGGCAAGGCAAGCCCGCGCCAGCGGCAGGTGTGGGACGAAATGCGCAAGGGGCAGGACGTCGCCTTCGCCGCGGCGCAAATCGGTGCGGCGGCGGGAACGGTCGACGATGCGGTGCGCGCCTATTACCAGAAGCTCGGCTGGGGGCCGGGCTATCGCCTGCCCGGCACCTCGCATCGCACCGGCCACGGGATCGGCCTCGACGGACATGAGCCGGTCAATCTGGTGCGCGGCGAAACCACGAAGCTGGCGGCGGGCATGTGCTTTTCGAACGAACCCGGCATCTATATTCCCGGCGAGTTCGGTATCCGGCTGGAAGATTGCTTCTACATGACCGACAGCGGCCCGAAATGGTTCAGCGAGCCGCCGCCCTCGATCGATCAGCCGTTTGGTTGATCCGGCCCCTTCGGTTGCTGCACCAGACTGACCAGTACGAAGCTGATGATCATCAGCAGATACCAGCTGCCCAGCTTCTCGAACCCCACCATGTGCCAGCCATCGGCCTGGCTGGGATAGGTCCAGGCGCGCGCGAAGGTGCCGATATTCTCCGCGAACCAGATAAACAGCGCGACAAGGCCCCAGCCGACGAGCAGCGGCATGCGGCGGTGGATGTGGAGCGGGCGGAACCACACCTGACAACGCCAGAAGAGAAGCGCGGTGACGGCGAACAAAAGCCAGCGGATGTCGGGCAGCCAGTGGTGCGCGAAGAAGTTGACATAGATCGCGGCCGCAAGCGCGTAACTCGTCCACATCGGCGGATAGCCGGTGTAGCGGAAATCGAAGATGCGCCAGACGCGCGCGATATAGCTGCCGACCGCGGCGTACATGAAGCCTGAAAACAGCGGTACCGCACCGATGTGGAGCAGGCTGCCTTCCGGATATTGCCATGACCCCGCGGCGGTCTTGAACAGCTCCATGACGGTGCCGACGATGTGGAAGATCAGGATAACGATCGCTTCCCGCGGTGTCTCGAGCCGGAACGCGAGCATGCCGAGCTGGGTCAGCACCGCGCCGATGGTGATCGCGTCATAGCGGTGGACCGGCGCGCTGGCGGGCCAGAATAGATGGGTGCCGAGCAAAAGCGCGAGCATCAGCGCGCCGAACAGGCACGCCCAGCCCTGTTTGAAGCCGAACACCAGAAATTCGAGAAACCAGCCGCGCGGCCCGGGCTCGACCGCCATCGCCTCCAGCCGCGTGCGGACGGCGTGAAAGCGGCTGTGCCGCATCGGCGCGTCAGACATGCACGGAAACGTAAGCGATCAGCGTCGCGGCGGGCAGCAACAGCGCCTGCGCGAGGATCGTGCCGGCGAGCCGGCTCAGCGAGATGAAGGTGATCGCGCGGCGGAAATCGCCCTCGTCGACTTTGCCCTCGACCGCGTCGTCGGTCATCACCGACAGCTGCGGGTCGATGAAGGCGAAGAGCAGGATCGTCGCGAAGCCGTTGATGAGTGCCGAAAGCTGCGAAGCGGTAACGCGGAATTCGGGGGCGAGATAGCCCGCATAAAGCGACGCGACGACGCCGACCGCGAGGAGCGATTGCGCGAGGCAGTTGGCGATCAGGACCCCCCAGCCGATCCCCTTGGGCATGCGCCAGGCTTTGAGGTGACCAAGGCTGGGCACACGAAGCGACTGGCGCATCGTGCGCAGGCCGCTCGGGCTGACGGCCTTCATCGCGAGCCGCGTCGTCGAGCGGTTGTTCTGGTACCAGCCGATCGCCGCGGCGAACATGCGCTGGCCGGTGGGAACGAGCAGGATGCCGAGCAGCGTCGCGACGCTTGCCGCCGCCAGCACCAATTGCATGTCGAGGAACAGCGAGGCGCCGCTGCCGTCATGGATGCGCGTTTCGATCCGCTTCGCGAGGAACGGCCCCAGAAAACTGTTCGAGGTGCGCGAAAAGAGCACGAGGATGTTGAACAGCGCGAACGACATCGCGATCCGCCGCGTCCGCACGCCGGCGATGCGGGCGGCATAGGCCAGCGCACCGATCAGGTTGATGAAGCCGGTGAGCAGAAGGATTGTAACGAGAGGGAGATCGATCATTCGGAGCC
Organism: Sphingopyxis sp. P1IMeth2; assembly: GCF_900185685.1. NCBI lineage: Bacteria > Pseudomonadati > Pseudomonadota > Alphaproteobacteria > Sphingomonadales > Sphingopyxidaceae > Sphingopyxis > Sphingopyxis sp. P1IMeth2. Next base: position 789,877 of record NZ_FYAT01000012.1, on the reverse strand, counting down.
TTGTTTCTCTTCATTGCGAGCGGAGCGAAGCAATCCAGGGCGGTTGACGCAGGCTCCGGATTGCCACGGGCCTTCGGCCCTCGCAATGACGATTAAAGAAAACCGTGGCTCAATGCTTGCGCGTCAGTTCGCGCATCGCGTCGTCGAGCCCCGCCAGCGTCAGCGGATACATGCGGTCGTTCATCAACTGTTTGATCAGCTTCACCGACTGGGTGTAGCCCCATTGCGCCGAAGGAACGGGGTTCAGCCACACGGCGGCGGGATAGACGTGCGTCATGCGCTGCATCCACACCGCGCCCGATTCTTCGTTGAAATGTTCGACGCTGCCGCCCGGATGGGTGATTTCATAAGCGCTCATCGACGCATCGCCGACGAAGACCAGCTTGTAGTCGTGGCCATATTTGTGGAGGATATCCCACATCGGCGTGCGTTCGGACCAGCGGCGCTTGTTGTCCTTCCACACGCCCTCATAAGGGCAGTTGTGGAAATAGAAGAATTCGAGATTCTTGAATTCGCTCGTCGCGGCGCTGAACAATTCCTCGCACAGCTTGATGAACGGGTCCATCGATCCGCCGACGTCTAGGAAAAGCAGCAGCTTGACCGCGTTGCGCCGTTCGGGACGCATACGGATGTCGAGCCAGCCCTGCCGCGCGGTCCCTTCGATCGTGCCGGGAATATCGAGTTCGTCGGCCGCGCCCTCGCGCGCGAATTTGCGCAGGCGGCGCAGCGCGATCTTGATGTTGCGGGTGCCGAGTTCCTTGGTGTTGTCGAGGTTGGCGAACTCGCGCTTTTCCCACACCTTCAGCGCGCGCTTGTGCTTGCTTTCGCCGCCGATCCGCACGCCTTCGGGATTATAGCCCGAATTGCCGAAGGGCGATGTGCCGCCGGTGCCGATCCACTTGTTGCCGCCCTGGTGGCGCTTCTGCTGTTCTTCGAGCCGCTTCTTCAGCGTCTCCATGATCTCGTCCCAGTCGCCGAGCGCCTTGATCGCCTCCATCTCCTCGGGCGTCAGATATTTCTCGGCAACGGCCTTCAGCCATTCCTCGGGGATGTCGACGGGGTTCTGACCGTAATCGGTGAGCAGCCCCTTGAAGACTTTATTGAAGACCTGATCGAAGCGGTCGAGCAGCCCTTCGTCCTTCACATAGATGGCGCGGCTGAGATAATAAAATTGCTCGGGACTGCGATCGATCACCTCGCGGTCGAGCGCCTCCAGCAGCATCAAATGCTCTTTCAGGCTGGCGGGAATGCCCGCGGCGCGAAGCTCGTCGAGGAAGCCGAAAAACATGCGATATGCCTATCGCGTCGCGGCGGCGCGCGCAATCACTTTACGTTTACGGAAAGTGCGGGGTTACACCAACCACTCGATCCACGCGCCATGCGGGTGCGCGCGCGCCAGCATCACCGGTGCCGCGCCGCCCGGCCAGTGACGCACGACAAGTTCGTGGCCGTGAACGGTGCGATTCGCTTCCAGCGCGACCCAGGCGAGCGGCCGGTCCGCGGTCGCTCGTGCGCCCGCCGCTTCCATCGCGGCGGTAATGCGCGCCTGTTGGTCGGCGGGGATATATTGCCAGACGATCGAGTGCATCAATAGGCGCGTCGTGCCCGCGGCCTGCGGCTTTGCCAATTCCTGTTCGACGAAATCGGCCGCGGTCATGCGCACGAGGTCGGGCGGCCGCGCTTCGGCGGCAGCAATCGCCGCCTCGATTCGCGCGAAGCGAATGGCATGTTCGGGCCAGACGAACGCTTTGAGACGTAGTGCCTGCGCCGGATCGGTCAGATCGACGGGGGCGACATCGCATCCCTTCGCCGACACGATTTCGATCGCATGCTGCGGCGGATGGCGGCCCTGCCAGTCCGGGGTGAAGGCCATGACGCCGGGCTGGGGGCCGACCTGGACGCCGCCGAGGTCGTAATGATAACGGTCGAGCATCAGGTTGATCCCCGCGCTCGATCCGATTTCGAGGCACTCGAAACGCGCAGGAAGGCCCTGATCGGCGAGCCACAGCATTGCGGCGATGAAGTTGGCCGACCGGCCCGCCTCGTTTGTCTGCGGCGGACCGTCGAGCCACGGCAGCAGCGCCGCCTCGTGCCGTCGCACCACGCCCGCCACGATGACGGCATCGTTGACGTCGTTGGCGTCGGCATAGATTGGCGCGAGATCGTCTGCGGCGCCCGAAAGGTGCAGCGCATGGAGCCCGCCGGCGGCGCGCAGCGGCAGTGCGTCGGCAAGCGCCGCGCCGGGCCAGTCGGCGATGCGGCGTGCGAAGCCGGTTTCGGGCCGGTCGAGGAGCGTTGCGACAGCGGCGACGATGCGCGCCGTGATCGGCGCTTCGGCCGCGCGGCAATAGGCGACCTGATTGGCAAAAGCGGTGCGGACGGCGTCGGGTCCGGTTTCGTTCATGTCGACGAACTTGTACCGCTCGCTCATTGCCCTTTCTCCCACTGGCGCTTATGTGCGCCCTCGCTTATGCCCGAACCGATCATCTTTGCCATCCCCAAGGGACGCATCCTCGACGAGGCGCTGCCGCTGCTCGCCCGTGTGGGCATCGAGCCGGCCGCCGACTTCTTCGACAAGAAGAGCCGCGCGCTCGTGTTCGGGACGAACCAGCCGCATATCTCGCTGATCCGCGTGCGCGCCTTCGATGTCGCGACCTTCGTGGCGCACGGCGCCGCGCAGCTCGGCATCGTGGGTTCGGACGTCGTCGACGAGTTCGACTATTCGGAGCTCTATGCGCCGGTCGACCTCGGCATCGGTCATTGCCGTCTGTCGCTCGCCGGGCCGGAGGGCAGCGCGCCGCCGGGGCTGGGCGAAAGCCATATCCGCGTCGCGACCAAATATCCCGCGACGACGCGCCGCTGGTTCGAGGGGCAGGGGATTCAGGCCGAGTGCATCAAGCTGAACGGTGCGATGGAGATTGCGCCGAAACTGGGGCTGGCTTCGCACATCGTCGACCTTGTGTCGACGGGGCGGACTCTGGTCGAAAACGCGCTCGCCGAACAGACGATCATCAGCGAGGTTTCGGCGCGGCTCGTCGTCAATCGCGCGGCGTTCAAGCTGCGTTCGGCCGAGGTGCCCGCGCTGGTCGAGAAATTCCGCGAGGCCGTCCGCGATGCGGCGGCTTGACGCCTCCGACCCCGGCTTTGCCGCCGCATTCGACGCGCTGGTCGACGACCGGCGCGAGAGTGCGTCGGACGTATCCGCCGATGTCGCGGCGATTGTCGCGCGGGTAAAGGCCGAAGGCGACGCGGCGCTGGCCGATTATACCGCGCGCTTCGATCGCTTCGACCTCGACAGCAGCGGCTGGCGCATCACCGCCGAGGACTGCGCCGCGGCCTATGCGGCGCTGGCCCCCGAATTGCGGGGCGCGCTCGACCTCGCGGCGACGCGCATCCGGGCCTATCACGCCGCGCAATTGCCCGAGGACCGCGATTATCGCGATGCCGCCGGCGCCCGGCTCGGCGCGCGCTGGCGTGCGGTCGATGCCGCGGGCGTCTATGTTCCCGGCGGCCGCGCGGCCTATCCGTCGTCGGTGCTGATGAACATCCTGCCCGCCAAGGTCGCGGGGGTCGAGCGGATCGTGATGGTCACGCCGACGCCGGGCGGCGAAACCAATCCCGTCGTGATGGCGGCGGCGCATATTGGCGGAGTCGACGAAATCTGGCGCATCGGCGGGGCGCAGGCGATCGCGGCGCTCGCCCATGGCACCGGCCGGATCGCGCCGGTCGATGTCGTCACCGGCCCCGGCAACGCCTGGGTGGCCGAGGCGAAGCGCCAGCTTTACGGCGTCGTTGGCATCGACATGGTCGCGGGGCCGAGCGAGATCGTCGTCGTCGCCGACAACCGCAACGCGCCGCACGTCATCGCCGCCGACCTGTTGAGCCAGGCCGAACATGACCCGACGAGCCAGTCGATCCTGTTCACCGACGATAGCGCCTTTGCCGATGCGGTCGCCGACGCGGTCGCCGCGATTATCCCGACGCTGAGCACCGCCGCGACGATGCAGGCGAGCTGGGCCGACAATGGCGCGATCATCGTCGTGCCGAACCTGACCGATGCGATCGCGCTCTGCGACCGGCTGGCGCCCGAACATCTGGAACTCGCGGTCGATCCCGCCGAGGCCGACGCGCTGTTCGCGCGCGTGCGCCACGCGGGCTCGGTCTTCCTTGGCCGTCAGACGCCCGAGGCGATCGGAGACTATGTCGCCGGGCCCAACCACGTCCTCCCGACTGGCCGCCGCGCCCGTTTTTCGAGCGGGCTTTCGGTCACCGATTTCATGAAACGCACCAGCTTCCTGGCGCTCGACGAAGCGAGCCTTGCGGCCATCGGACCCGCAGCGGTCGCGCTTGCGGGTGCCGAGGGACTTCCCGCGCATGCGCTGTCGGTCAGCCAGCGCCTCAACTGAAACGAAAAGCCATGAACAAACGCGCCCAATCCCGCTCCGCCGCCCGCCTTGCCGCCGTCCAGGCACTCTATCAGCACGAGATGGAAGGCACCCCGGTCGCGCAGCTGATCCATGAATTCCACCAGCACCGCATCGGCGCGATCATCGAGGACGCCGAATATGCCGAAGCCGACGTTCCCTTCTTCGACGATATCGTGAAGGGCGCGCTGGCGCGGGCGGTAGAGGTCGACGCGGCGATCACGGCGCGGTTGGCAAGCGGCTGGACCATGGACCGGCTCGACCGCACGATGAAGGCGATATTGCGCGCCGGCGCCTATGAACTGATCGCGCGCGGCGATGTGCCGGTTGGCGCGGTGGTGAGCGAATATGTCGATGTCGCCAAAGCCTTTTTCGACGGCCGCGAGGCGGGTTTTGCCAACGGCCTGCTCGATGCCATCGGCAAGGATGTGCGCGCGAAATAGAAAATCCTCCCTGCCGCGCAGCGGAGGGGAGGGGGACCGTCCGAAGTATGGTGGAGGAGCGGTAGCTTTGCGTCATGGCCCCTCCGTCAGCGCTTCGCGCTGCCACCGCCCGATGGCTTCGCCACAGGGAGGATCGATGTCTCCCTTTTATGCCGGCCCATGATCCACTAGGCTTGCCGCAATGAACGAAGCCGATTTCATCGCCCGTCTGCGCGCTGTCGCGACCGATCCTGCGGCGCGCGGGCTGGCCGATGACACGGCGCTGCTCGGCGACCTTGTGCTGACGCACGACATGATCGTCGAGGGCGTCCATTTCCTGCCCGACGACACGCCGCAGGACATTGCGTGGAAACTGGTTGCGGTGAATCTGTCGGACCTTGCGGCGAAGGGCGCGGCGCCGCTCGGCGTGCTGCTCGGCTATAGCCTGTCGGGCGATGCGGCGTGGGACGCCGCCTTCGTCGCGGGGCTGGACGATGTGCTGCGCCGGTTCGACGTGCCGTTGCTCGGCGGCGACACGGTGCGCCCACCCGCCGGCGCGCCGCGCAGTTTCGGCCTGACCGCAATCGGCCGCGCGCCCGCGACCGGAGCGCCCGCGCGCAGCGGGGTAAGGCCGGGCGATCAGATCTGGGTGACGGGGACGATCGGCAATGCGGGCGTCGGCCTCGCGATGCGGCTCGGCGAGATCGAACCGGGCGCAACCTGCATGGCCGCCTATGCCCGGCCCTTGCCGCAACTGGAGCTGGGCGCGGCGCTTGCGCCGCATGTCCATGCGATGATGGATGTTTCCGACGGTCTGCTGATCGACGCCGAGCGGATGGCGGCGGCAAGCGATTGCCAGATCGCGCTGATGCTGGAGGCGGTGCCGCTGTCGGCGGCGCTGCTCGCGGTGCGTCCCGACGTTCTCGACACGCGGCTCGCAGCGGCAACGGCAGGCGACGATTATCAATTGCTCTTCGCGGCGGACTCGGGGCAAGCCGATGCAATCCGGGCGCATGCGGCCGCCGAAGGCGTCGCCGTGACGGCGATCGGCCATGCCGCCGTCGGCGCCGGATTGCTGCTGACGCACCGGGCGCAGCGCGTCGCGCTGCCGGAGCGTCTCGGTTTCGCGCACTAGGCGCGGAAAAGGGCGAAAAAACCGGGCTTGCCAAAGGGCGAGGTTTCTTCCCATAACGCGGCGTCCAGAATTTGGGGCGGTCGCATCAGGGGAGAGAGCGAACCGGCATCAATAAGTCGGACGTTCGACAGCTATCCTGTGTCCGCCCCCTTCATTGGGGAAGGAACAGACACGCATGAATCCGGTTTTGATCGCGATAGCGTGCGGCCTATTGGCCGTGCTCTATGGGTTCATTACCTCGCGGCAGGTGCTCGGCGCCTCGGCGGGGAATGACAAGATGCAGGAAATCGCCGCCGCCATTCAGGAAGGCGCGCAGGCTTATCTGAAACGGCAATACAGCACCATCGCCATCGTCGGCGTCGTCGTCGCGGTGATCGTCGCGGGGGCACTCGGACCCGTTTCGGGGACGGGTTTCGTCATCGGCGCCGTCCTGTCCGGTGTCGCCGGATTCATCGGCATGAATATTTCGGTACGCGCGAACGTCCGTACCGCGGCCGCTGCGCAAAAGGGGCTGCAGGCCGGGCTGACGCTCGCCTTTCGCGCCGGTGCCATCACCGGCCTTCTCGTCGCCGGGCTCGCGCTGCTTGCGATTGCGGTATTTTATTGGGTGCTGACGGTCCAGATGGGCAAGACGGTGGGCGGCGATGACCGCACGGTCGTCGACGGGCTCGTCGCGCTGGCCTTCGGCGCTTCGCTGATTTCGATCTTCGCGCGTCTCGGCGGCGGCATCTTTACCAAGGCCGCCGACGTCGGCGCTGACCTGGTCGGCAAGGTCGAAGCGGGCATCCCCGAGGACGATCCTCGCAACCCCGCGGTCATCGCCGATAACGTCGGTGACAATGTCGGCGACTGCGCGGGCATGGCGGCCGACCTTTTCGAAACCTATGTCGTCACCGTCGGCGCCACCATGGTGTTGACCGCGCTGCTGCTGAAAGGGGCGGGCGATCTGCTGCCCGGCCTGATGTCGCTGCCGCTGCTGATCGGCGGGGTGTGCATCATCACCTCGATCATCGGCACCTATTTCGTCCGCCTCGGCGGGTCGAACAATGTCATGGGCGCGATGTACAAGGGCTTCCTGGTTTCGGCGATCCTCGCGGTCCCCGCGATCTGGTTCGCGACCAGCCACGCGCTGGGCGGGATGGAAACGGCGGTCACCGGCACCGACTTTACCGGGCGCGATCTTTTCTATTGCTCGCTGCTCGGTCTGGTCATCACCGGCCTGATCATCTGGATCACCGAATATTATACCGGCACGGGCTTCCGTCCGGTGCGGTCGATCGCCAAGGCCTCGGAAACGGGCCATGGCACGAACGTGATCCAGGGCCTCGCGATCAGCCTCGAAGCCACCGCGCTGCCGACGCTGGTCATCGTTGCTGGCATTATCATCGCCTATCAACTCGCGGGGCTGATCGGCATTGCCTATGCTGCGACTGCGATGCTGGCGCTCGCCGGCATGGTCGTCGCGCTCGACGCTTATGGCCCGGTGACGGACAATGCGGGCGGCATCGCCGAAATGGCGGGGCTGGACGACAGCGTGCGCGAAAAGACCGACCTGCTCGACGCCGTCGGCAACACCACCAAGGCGGTGACCAAGGGCTATGCCATCGGTTCGGCGGGTCTCGCCGCGCTGGTGCTGTTCGCGGCCTATACGACCGACCTTCGGGAATTCTTCCCGAGCCTGACGGTCAATTTCAGCCTCGAAAACCCCTATGTCATCGTCGGGCTGCTGCTCGGCGCGCTGCTTCCCTATCTGTTCGGTGCGATGGGCATGACCGCCGTCGGCCGCGCGGCGGGGGACGTGGTGAAGGATGTGCGCGATCAGTTCGCGGGCGATCCCGGCATCATGGCGGGCACGTCGAAGCCGAACTATGCGCGCACGGTCGACCTCGTGACCAAGGCGGCGATCAAGGAGATGATCATCCCCTCGCTGCTGCCGGTGCTGGCGCCGATCGTCGTCTATTTCGTGATCTCGGCGGTTGCTGGCCAGGAGAACGGCTTTGCCGCGCTCGGCGCCCTGCTGCTCGGCGTGATCGTCGGCGGCCTGTTCGTTGCGCTCTCGATGACCTCGGGCGGCGGCGCATGGGACAATGCCAAGAAATATATCGAGGACGGCAATCATGGCGGCAAGGGCAGCGAAGCCCATAAGGCAGCCGTGACGGGCGACACTGTCGGCGATCCCTACAAGGACACCGCGGGTCCGGCCGTCAACCCGATGATCAAGATCACCAACATCGTCGCGCTGCTGCTGCTCGCGGCGCTGGCGGGACACGCGATGTAAGCATCGCGCCCGTCAGGGTGAAAGAATGGCCCCGCCGGAGCGATCCGGCGGGGCTTTTTGCTCTGCCATATTGTTGCTATAAGGGTAGGCAGCCTTGGACCGCCAAGCCCCGCTCAGGACGCTGACGTGGCGCCCATCTGCTGGGCATAGCCTGCCTGCACCATGGCGTTCATCCGGTCGAACAGCGCGTTCGGGTCGCTACGGCGCAGGGCGGCGATGGCGGCTTCGGGGCCTTCGGCGACCACCAGTTCGCGCGTTCCGGCATCGACCGCGGCGAGCATCTGTGCCGCAGCATCGTCGGGCGACAGGCCGTTGTCGATTGCCGCATCGCTCGCGCCGCGGACGCTGCCGTCGGCGTTGAGCGCGTTGCGGCTGACGTTGGTGCGCACCGATCCGGGTTCGACCACCAGCACCTTCAGCCCCAGATGCTCGTTTTCGGCGCGGACGCTGTCATGATAGCCGATGATGCCGTGCTTGGCCGCCGAATAGGCGCTGCGCAGCGGCACGCCGGCAACCCCCGCGACACTCGATATGGCGATGATCTGACCGCCGCCGGCCGCGATCATGCGCGGAAGCAGCGCCTGGGTGAGGGCAATCGGCGCAAGCAGGTCGACCGCGATGATCTTTTGATAGACCGCAAAATCGGTTTCGACCGCCAGACTGCGCTGCGAAATACCGGCATTGTTGACGAGACCGTCGATGCGGCCGCCCCAGGCCCAGGCCTGTTCGACAAGCCCGGGAATCGCGTCATAGTCGGTCGCCTCGAAGGGCAGGATCATCGTGCCCGCGCCGCAATCCTTTGCCACCGCTTCGAGCGCGGCGACGTTGCGACCCGACAGAATCAGCCGCGCGCCGCGCGCCGCAAGGCCGCGCGCCAGCGCCGCGCCGATACCCGACGAAGCCCCTGTAACCCACCAGATTTGATCTTTCATCTTGGCATCCCCATCTGTGTTTCCGTCTCAAGGTGAAACGCGTTTTGGGGGGCGTCAAGCCGCCGACCCGCGGATTTCCGTGCGGGGTGGCAATTTTGTTGCGAATCTGATATAATAAATATCAACGCGTCGACAGCTTGCCTCTTTCCATCGCCGGAAAGGCACCCTGCGGCGTCCTTATGGAGCCATATCCCTTGTCGCTTTGACTGGCTAGCGCCGACCGCCTTGCTTCGATCCCCCTCCGACGAGGGCGGACGTACCCGGCCTTTTCGCGCTTTTCCGGTCCCGACGGGGCAAATGAAAGGAACCTGCATGTCCGCAAACACGCTCGTCTTTGAAGTCGGTGACTATGTCGTTTATCCCAAACATGGCGTGGGGCGCGTCATTGAACTGCAGAAGTCGGAAATCGCCGGCATGCAGCTCGAACTTTATGTCCTGCGCTTCGAAAAGGAGAAAATGACCCTGCGCGTCCCGACCAACAAGGCCGAGGGCGTGGGGATGCGCAAGCTGTCGTCGGACAAGACGCTGAAGGAAGCGCTTCAGGTCCTGACCACGAAGCCGAAGGTGAAGCGCACCATGTGGTCGCGCCGCGCCCAGGAATATGAAGCGAAGATCAACTCGGGCGACCTCGTGTCGATCGCCGAAGTGACCCGCGACCTGTTCCGCGCCGACGATCAGCCCGAACAGAGCTATTCAGAGCGTCAGATCTTCGAAGCGGCGTCGAGCCGCCTTGCGCGCGAACTCGCCGCGATGGAAGAAAGCGACGAAAAGACCGCGCAGGCGAAGATCCTTCAGATCCTCAACGAGCATGCGCCGCTCTATTACGCTGAAAAGGCGCTCTGAGCCTTTCTGCCGAGACGTGAAGAGGGCGGTCCGCAAGGGCCGCCCTTTTTCGTGGGTCAGGGATATCTTGCTTCGATGAAATAGAGGCCGTCGGGCGGTGCGTTGAGGCCGAGAGCCTGCCGGTCGGCGGCATCGAGCGCGGCTTTCAGGTCGCGCGCCGACCATTTGCCTTCGCCGACGAGGGCGAGGCAGCCGACCATCGATCGAACCTGATGATGCAGGAAGCTGCGCGCCGCGGCTTCGATGACGATTTCGTCGCCATGGCGGCTGATCGACAGGCGGTCGATCGTCTTCACCGCGCTTTCGGCCTGGCAATGCACCGAGCGGAAGGTGGTGAAATCGTGCCGCCCCACCAGCGCCTGCGCCGCGCCGTGCATCGCTTCGGCGTCGAGCGGCTTTGCAAATTGCCAGGCGAGTCCCTTGTCCCAGGTCAGCGGCGCGCGGCGGTTGACGATGCGATATTCATAGGCGCGGCCGATGCACGAAAAGCGCGCGTGCCAGCCGTCGGCGACCGTCTCGCACGCAAGGATGGCCACCGGCGCGGGGCGAAGCTGGGCGTTCAGCGCTTCCATCAGGCGAAAGGGCTGGATGGCCTTTTCGATGTCGACATGCGCGCGCATCGCGATCGCATGGACCCCGGCGTCGGTGCGCCCGGCGCCGTGAACGGGGGCCGTTTCGGCGGTGATGCGGGTGACGGCTTCCTCGATCGCCTGCTGAACGCTGGGGCCATGCGACTGGCGCTGCCAGCCCATGAACGGGCGGCCGTCATATTCGATGGTGAGGGCGAAGCGGGTCATGCCAGCCGCGTCCCCGCAGCTATCGGTCGACCGCGCAGCAGTTCGGCCGCATCCATTGCCGGCTTGCCCGCGCGCTGCACCCGGGTGGCGCGGATCGCGCCGGGGTTGCAGGCGATGGTCAGCGTATCGTCGAGCGTGACGCCGGGCGCGGCTCCGGCGACGGTGTCGGCGGGATGCACGACATCGGCCGCGAGAATCTTGTACCGCTCGCCCTCCAGCTCGAAAAAGGCGCCGGGTGCCGGGTTGAACGCCCGTATCTGGCGTTCGGTCTGGGTCGCGCTGACCAGAAAATCGAGCCGCGCCTCGCTCTTGTCGATCTTGGCGGCATAGGTGGCGCCGTCATCGGGCTGCGGCGCGGGCGGACAGGCGGACAGGTCGGCCAGCACCTTGACCATCAGCGCCGCGCCCATTGCGGCGAGTTCGTCGGTCAATTCGCCCGCGGTCTTGTCCGCGACCGGTGTGCGGCCGATCAGGCGCATGCCGCCCGTATCGAGCCCGGCATCCATCTGCATGATGGTGACGCCCGTTTCGCTATCGCCCGCCAGAATCGCGCGCTGTACCGGTGCCGCGCCGCGCCAGCGCGGCAGGATCGAGCCATGGACGTTGAGGCAGCCTTCGCGCGGCGCGTCGAGGATCGCCTGCGGCAGAATGAGGCCGTAGGCGGCGACCACCGCGACATCGAGGTCGAGCGCGGCGAATTCGCCCTGCGCTTCTTCGGTCCGCAGGCTCTTCGGCGTGCGGACGGGCAGGCCGTGCGCCTCCGCCCAGAGATGCACCGCGCTCTGCCGAAGTTTCTTGCCCCGCTGCGCCGGGCGCGGCGGCTGGGTGTAAACCGCCACGATCTCATGCCCCGCCGCGTGGAGCGCGGCGAGCGTCGGCACCGCAAACGGCGGCGTTCCCATGAAGACAATGCGCATGGGCAGCGCCTTTGGCGGAGGATGCGATGTTGTGCAAGGTCGATGGCTGGAGATTGCTTTGTCGCTGCGCTCACAATGACGAATGTTGCGGGCCACGCTGTGGGTCATTACCACCCTACCCATGGCGTCCACCGAAATCGAAGCCCTCGTCCAGCAACTCGCCCGGCTCCCGGGCCTTGGCCCGCGGTCGGCGCGGCGCGCGGTGCTGCATCTGATGAAAAAGCGCGAGAGCAGTTTCGCGCCCTTGCTCGCGGCGCTCCAGACCGTGTCCGAGCGGCTGGTGACGTGCGGTATCTGCGGCAATGTCGATACCAGCGACCCCTGCGCGATCTGCGCCGATCCGCGCCGCGACCCGCGCAGCCTGTGCGTGGTCGAGGAAGTGTCGGACCTGTGGGCGCTTGACAAGTCGCGGCTGTTTCCCGGCAAATATCATGTGCTGGGTGGCCGCCTGTCGGCGCTGGAAGGCGTGCGGCCGCAGGATCTGAGCATCGACGCGCTCGTTGCGCGCGTCGCCGCGGGCGGCATCGACGAGGTGGTCCTCGCGATGAACGCGACGCTGGAGGGGCAGACGACGGCGCATTATCTCGCCGAGCGACTGGAGGGCTATTCGGTGCGGCTGACGCAGCTCGCGCATGGTTTGCCGGTGGGCGGCGAACTCGATTATCTCGACGAGGGAACGCTGGCGCAGGCGCTGAGGGCGCGGAGACCGGTCTCTTGACGGAAGCGCCGTCAATCCATACCTCGCACCCATGGCCATCCTACCCATCATAGAGACCCCCGATCCGCGGTTGCGCGTCATTTCAAAGCCCGTCGAGACGTTCGACGCCGAGCTGAAGCAGCTCGTCGCCGACATGTTCGAGACGATGTACGACGCGCCCGGCATCGGGCTGGCGGCGATTCAGGTCGGGGTGCCGAAGCGCATTCTCGTCATCGATCTTCAGGAACCCGATCCCGAGGACGAGGAAGGCAAGAAGGTGATCCGCGAGCCCCGCGTCTTCATCAATCCCGTCTTTTCGGACGAGAGCGAGGAGCATAGCGTCTATCAGGAAGGCTGCCTGTCGGTCCCCGAACAATATGCCGATGTGACGCGTCCCGCCGAAGTCACGGTCGATTGGCAGGACGTGGACGGCAAGCACCACCAGGAGCGCATGACCGGCCTGATGGCAACGTGCATCCAGCACGAGCATGACCATCTGGAAGGTATTCTCTTCATCGACCATCTGTCGCGGCTGAAGCGCGACATGGTGCTGAAGAAGCTCGCGAAGCTGCGCAAGGCGGCCTGAGTGCCCGCGTCGCGATAGTGTGTCCCCGCGAAGGCGGGGACCCATCTTCTGACGGCGCAAATCTGAAACGGTCGGCGATGGACCCCCGCCTTCGCGGGGGAACACGTTGTAATTATACGCGGGGTTATTCCGCCTTCTTCGCGACCCCCACCATCGCGGGGCGCAGCAGGCGGTCCTTCATCATATAGCCAGCCTGCATTTCCTGCACGATCGTGCCGGCGTCCTTGTCGCTGGGGATTTCGAGCATCGCCTGATGCTGGTTCGGGTCGAGCGGCAGGCCGATCGCGGCGATGCGCGTGATGCCGTGGCGTTCGAACACGCTCATCAGTTCGCGCTCGGTCGCCTCGAGCCCCGTGAGCAGCGGCTTGATCGCCTCGTCGGCGCGCTGTTCTTCGCTGAGCGAAGCGAGCGCGCGGCCGAGATTGTCGGCGACCGACAGGATATCGCGCGCGAATTTGGTCGCGGCATAGGCGTGCGCGTCGGCGACTTCCTTTTCGGCGCGGCGGCGCACATTCTGCGTTTCGGCGCGCGCGTAGAGCAGATCCTGCTGCACCGCGGCGAGTTGTTCGGCGAGCTTGCCCGCTTCGTCCTGCGCGGGGGCCTCGGCAGTCGCTGCCGCTTCGGTTTCCGGGGCCTGGCCGTCTTCGACCGGCGTTTCGTTTTCGATGTTCGTCATAACCCTATCGTATCAGTCTTGAGAGCGATTGTGCTGTAAAATCCACCATGGGAACGATGCGCGCATAGTTCAAGCGGGTCGGGCCGATAACCCCGACGACGCCGACCACCCGTCCATCCGATCCGCGATAGGGCGCGGCGATAACCGACGATCCCGACAGCGAAAAGAGCTTGTTCTCCGACCCGATGAAAATGCGCGTCGCGCTGCCTTCGCGCGCGCTGTCGAGCAGGCCGGCGATGTCCTGCTTTGTTTCGAGCTCGTCGAGCAGCTGGCGCACCCGGTCGAGATCGCCGACCGCGCTGTCGTCGAGCAGATTCGCCTGCCCGCGAACGATCAGAACCGGCCGATCGGCGCCGTCGACCGACCAGATGGCCAGCCCGCGCGCGACCAGATCGGCGGCGGCGCGGTCGATCGCGATCCGTTCGTCCTCTATCTCGCGCCGCACCCGCGCCATTGCCTCGGCCAGCGTCAGGCCGCCGAGCATGGCCGAGATATAATTGCCTGCTTCGACCAGCGCCGACGGCACCAATCCGGCGGGCAGGTCGATGACGCGGTTTTCGACCGATCCATCGCCCGCGACGAGGACAACTAGCGCCTGACGGTCGGCCATCGGAACGAAGGCAACCTGTTTGAGCACGCGTTCATGCTTGGGGACGAGGACAAGGCCAGCGCAGGCCGAGAGGCCGGACAGCGTGGCCGTCGCCTGCGCCAGCGCGCTTTCGATCGGGCCGCCTTCGGCGAGGCTCGCCTCGATCTGCGCGCGATCCTCGGCCGAGGGTTCGGCGACCTGCATCATCCCGTCAACGAACAGACGCAGCCCCTGTTCGGTCGGCAGGCGTCCGGCGCTGGTGTGCGGACTCGCGAGCAGACCGAGCTCTTCAAGATCCTGCATGACATTGCGGATCGACGCGGGTGACAGGTTGAGCGTCGCCAGCTTCGAAAGCGTACGCGACCCGACCGGCTGCCCATTTTCCAGATAGGCATCGACGACGAGCCGGAACACATCGCGCGCGCGCGTCGTCAATTCGGTGATCGGCGGGGTCGTCATGGCATGGATTTAGGGATGCGAAGGGGCGGGGGCAAGGATGGCGCTGACGCCGTCGCCGTCCGGCCGGGCCTGCCGAGGCGGCGCGAGGATCGTGCGATAGAGGCGCGCGACGCTTTCGGATGCGGCGTGCCAGGAAAAGGCGGCGCTTCTTGCGCGTGCGGCGGCGCCCATTGCGCGCCGCGCGTCGCCGTCCGCAATGAGCCGAACGAGCGCGTCCGAATAGGCGCGGCGGTCGCCGGGCGCGCATAGATGACCCGTTTCGCCCTCCGCGATCAGCGCGCTCGCGCTCGGCGCGTCGGCGCTGACCACGGGCATGCCCGACGCCATCGCCTCGAGCACGAC
This sequence comes from Sphingopyxis sp. P1IMeth2, assembly GCF_900185685.1. NCBI lineage: Bacteria > Pseudomonadati > Pseudomonadota > Alphaproteobacteria > Sphingomonadales > Sphingopyxidaceae > Sphingopyxis > Sphingopyxis sp. P1IMeth2. The sequence goes on along the minus strand of NZ_FYAT01000012.1, from coordinate 774,780 downwards.
ATTGCCAAAGGCTTCGGTCGTGCTCGGGTTGAGCATGATGTCGGCGCTGGCAACCGCGTGGGCGAGTTCCTGCCCATCAAGATGACCGGTCAGCACCGCGGAGGGGAGCGCAGCAAAGGCCTCGGCCGCCGGTCCTGCGCCCACCACCAGCGGCGTGACTGGGTGGCTGGACAGCAATTCGCGCAATATCGCGACATATTCCTCGACGCCCTTTTCCAGCACCAGGCGGCCGAAGAAGAGGATGACGATCCGGTCGTCGGCGATTCCATGCGCGCGGCGCCATTCGAGACTGCGATGCGACGGCGAGAAAAGGTCGCGATCGACGCCGCGACTCCACAGGCTGACTCGGTCATCGCCGCGCAGCGTGCGCATCTCGTCGACAAGGCCCGGAGTTGGGGCGAGCACATGATGGGCGCGGCGATAGAAACGATGGATGTGACGGTCGACCACCGGCCGCAGCCAGTCGAGGCCGTAATAGCCAAGATAGGTTTCGAACCGCGTGTGCAGGCTGACGACAAGCGGCGTGCCGCGATCGAGGGCGAAGGTCTGCGCGCGGGTGCCGAGAATATCGGGGGTCGCGACATGGATGACGTCGGGAGCGAACCGCGTCAGGTCGCGGCGGGTCGCGCGGGGCAGGCCGAGCGCGAGCCGAAATTCGCTGCGCACCGGCAGCGCGATCGACGGCACCGGGACCAGGTCGCCCGCCGGTTCGAACGCCGGCGTGTCGGTGACGGGGGAATAGACCCGTACCGCGGCGCCCGCATGCTGCTCGAGATGCGCAACAAGGCGGTTGAGCGCCTGGTTCGCGCCTTCGCGCACATAATTGTAATTTCCCGTAAATAGCGCGATTCGCACCTTACACCTGTCGAAAATTGAGCACCGCGTTCAGCACGAACATCGCGAGCCCGGCAAAGACGGACACGATCACGCGGGCGACGAGATAGTGGATGGCGGTCCATTTGAGCAAGGCGGCAAAGAGCAGGATGGTGATCGCCATGCCCACCCCCGCATTGACCAGAAAGATCAGATAGCCCGACCCGATGGCGCGATCGGTGCCGCGAAATATCCACGAACGGCCGAGCGCATAGTGCAGGCTGTTCGAAGTCAGAAAGCCGATCGCCGCCGCGGGGACCGCCTGCATCCTGCCCCATTGCACCAGGCCCCAGAGCACGGCGAGCCCGACCAGAAAGACGGCGCTGCTGACCGCCGTGTTCTTGAGCAGCATGCCGCCGACGCGGCGATTGAACAGGCGCGACGCCAGCCCGGCTTCGCCCGCCGGAGCCTGTCCGTTGGCGGGCAGTTCCACCCCTCCGCTATAGTCGGTCATGCAGCAGCGTGGGCGCGAGCGGGGAGCGGGTGATCGCCATAGGCTTCATCATCGCGCGCATCGGGCCAGGCGGTGCGGCGCCCCACCCAGGGGTTGAGGAAAAGCCACGGCAGCTTGATGAACAGCAATTCGGAATGGATGAAAGCATCGATCGCCCGTTCCCACCAGCGCGGGCGCCGGCGCCCGTGCGCGACGAGCCACGCCTCATAGGGGGCCCAATGGCTCGGTTCGTCCTTGTGGATGATCCGGAAAATCCGCGTCAGGATCGGATCGTCGAGCACGAAACGGTTTTTCAGCAGGGTTTCGACCTGTTTGTAACCGCGCCGTTCGGTCAGCGCGATAACGCGGCAAAGGCGTTCGAACAACTCGTCGCGATCGATGACCGCCTGCGTATCGAGCTTGTCGATCGGCGTGCGAAAAATGATTTCGACGAAGCGGTCGATATGCCCGAAGGTGCGATCCACATCGAGCGGCATTGAACCGCGCCGTTCGAACCAGCGGCGAAACATCATATAATGTTTGCGCTCGTCGACGCGGTGGCTTTCGATCGCGGCGATCAAGGCCAGATCGTCGGGCGTCCGCGCGCGAACCGCTTCGATAACCCGGTCGATCGCCGTATAGCCACGATGTTCGTTATAAATATAGATCGACCCGAGTACGAGCAGATAGCGTTCGCGCAACCAGCGCAGCATAGGCATCTCCCACCAAAGCGACTGATTATCACCCTTCGCGGCGCTAGTCGAATGGCGCTACGACGCCTCACCGTATTGCGATACCGAAATTGGGCCGAGCGCGCGACGAAAACAGGTGCATCGGGCGCATCTTCTGCCTAGCCTTTGCCCAGACCCAGGGGGCGACCGGGGGGGGGGGGAGAGAAATATGACCACACGACCGCTCGATCGCGACGATCCGCTCGACGATTTCGACCGGCGGATGATCCGCCTGCTCGGCACCGACCGGCTCGTCTATGTGACGGGCGGCGGCCCGGCGGTGATCGTGATGACCGAAATGCCGGGAATCAGCCCGCATGTCGCGCGGTTCGCGCGCTGGGTCCGCGATGCGGGCTTCACTGTCTATATGCCGCATATCTTCGGGAAGGACGGCGCCGTGCCGCGCATGCCGGGCGCGCTGCTCACGATGATCGGGGGTTGCATCAGCCGCCAGTTCCGCGCCTTTCAGGCGAATGAAAGCTCGCCCGCGACGCGGTGGCTGCGCGCGCTCGCGGCGCTGGCGCATGAAGAATGCGGCGGCAAGGGCGTCGGGGCGATCGGTATGTGCTTCACCGGCAATTTCGCGCTGTCGATGATGCTTGAGCCCGCGGTGCTGGCGCCGGTGCTCGCGCAGCCTTCGCTGCCGCTGAATGATCCCGCGGGGATGCATATCGCACCCGATGAACTGGCGGCGGTGAAGGCGCGGATGGAGGCCGAGGATCTGACCGTACTCGCCTATCGCTTTGCGGGCGATAAGTTCTGCAAAGCGGCGCGCTTTGCGGCGTATGCGGACGCGCTGGGCGAGCGCTTCGTCGGCCGCGTCCTGCCCGACGAGGCGGCGAACCCCGACAGTCCGATGAAGAACCCGCACAGCGTCGTCACCATCCACCTGATCGACGAGGCAGGCCAGCCGACGGTGCAGGCGCGCGACGAAATCCTCGATTTCTTCAAGATGCGGTTGAGTGGATGACGGCGCGCGCCTAAGAGCCGCGCCTTCAAAGATGAAAGGAATATCATGCGACCCTCCGGCCGCGCGCCCGACCAGATGCGCCCCATCGCCATCGAAACCGAATTCACCATCCACGCCGAAGGCAGCGTGCTGGTGAGCTTCGGCAACACCAAGGTGCTTGTCACCGCCAGCGTCGAGGAAAAGGTGCCGCCCTTCCTGCGCGGCAAGGGCCAGGGCTGGGTGACCGCCGAATATGGCATGCTGCCCCGCGCGACGCACACACGCGGCAGCCGCGAGGCGGCGAAGGGAAAGCAGTCGGGACGGACGCAGGAAATTCAGCGGCTTATCGGGCGCAGCTTGCGCGCCGTCGTCGATATGAAGAAGCTCGGCGAGCGCCAGATCGTGATCGATTGCGACGTGATCCAGGCCGACGGCGGCACGCGCACGGCGTCGATCTCGGGTGCGTGGGTCGCGCTGCGCCTCGCGGTCGACAAGCTGATCGCGGCCAAGGCGATTGCCGAAGATCCGATCGAGGACAAGGTCGCGGCGATTTCGTGCGGCATGTATCAGGGCGCCGCCGTCCTTGACCTCGATTATGACGAGGATTCGAACGCCGAAGCCGACGGCAATTTCGTGCTGACCGGCAAGGGCCAGATCGTCGAAGTGCAGGCGAGCGCCGAAGGCGCGACCTATGACGAGGAAGGCCTGCTGCGCCTCCTCCGCCTCGCGCGCATCGGCTGCGGCGAGATTTTCGCGGCGCAGGCGAAGGCGGTGGGACGCTGACATGACGCGCCAGCTCGCTCCCGGCAAACTCGTCATCGCGAGCCATAATGCGGGCAAGGTGCGCGAAATTCGCGCGCTGCTGTTGCCTTATGGCATCGAACCGGTGTCGGCGAGCGACCTCGGCCTTCCCGAACCCGCCGAAACCGGGACGACCTTCGCCGAGAATGCGTTGTTGAAGGCGCATGCGAGTGCGTCGGCTTCGGGTCATCCCGCGCTTGCGGATGACAGCGGGCTAGAAGTAGCGGCGCTGGGCGGGCGGCCCGGCGTCTATACGGCCGACTGGGCCGAGCGGCAGTGGTTCGAGGGCGAAAAGGGCCGCGACTGGTATATGGCGATGGGCAAGGTCGAGGGGTTGCTCGCCGAGCAAGGACCGGACGTCGACCGCAGCGCCTGTTTCGTTTGCACGCTGGCGCTCGCCTGGCCCGACGGGCATGCCGAGATTTTCGAGGGGCGGGCAGGCGGCAGCCTGACCTGGCCGCCGCGCGGTACGCTGGGGTTCGGTTATGATCCGGTCTTCGTGCCGACTGGCAAGTCCCTGACTTATGCCGAGATCGATCCGGCCGAGAAACATGCGATCAGCCACCGGGCCGATGCTTTTGCGAAGCTGGTGGCGGGGGTGTTTTAGAGCGCTGGCGTCCCGAGTTTCGTCGTCCTGAACTTGTTTCAGGGTCCATGGGCCACCCCTGTCTTTGAACACCGCACGAAAATCGAGCTCGGGCCAGGGATGCTGAAACGAGTTCAGCATGACGAAGTGAGATGGGCATCGCTATATTCCTTGGTATGACCGAACCGCTCGCCCTGTATGTCCATTGGCCCTTTTGCGTCAGCAAATGCCCCTATTGCGACTTCAACAGCCATGTCCGCGAAAGCGTCGATCAGGCGGTCTGGCGCGATGCGTTGCTTGCCGATTTGCGGCATGAGGCGGCGCTGTTGCCGGGGCGGCGGGTGTCGTCGATCTTCTTCGGAGGCGGCACGCCCAGCCTGATGCCGCCTGCGACGGTGGCGGCGGTGATCGCCGAGGCGGCGGCGCTGTGGGGCCTGACCGACGACTGCGAGATCACGCTGGAGGCCAATCCGAACTCGGTCGAGGTTGCCGCCTTCGCCGATCTTGCGGCTGCGGGGGTCAATCGGGTGTCGATCGGGGTTCAGAGCTTCGATCCGCAAGTGCTTGAATTTCTGGGGCGCGCGCACGGCGGCGACGAGGCACGACGGGCGATTGCGGCAGCGCAGGCGCATTTCCGCCGAGCCAGCTTCGACCTTATCTACGCGCGGCCGGGGCAAGGGCTTGCCGATTGGGAGCGCGAACTTGCCGATGCGCTGGGGTTCGGCACCGGGCACCTTTCGCTCTATCAATTGACCATCGAACCCGGCACGCGCTTCGCGACGCTCGCTTCCAGGGGCGAGCTTCGCCTGCCCGACGGCGATGCGGCCGCGGACCTGTTCGACGCGACGCAGGCGATGACGCGCGCGGCGGGGCTGCCGCGTTACGAAGTGTCGAACCATGCACGGCCGGGCGAGGAAAGCCGCCATAATCTGACCTATTGGCGCTACGGCGATTATGCTGGGGTCGGGCCTGGCGCGCATGGACGGCGGCTTGCCCAGGCGAGCGAGCGCCACAAGAAGCCCGAGAATTTCATCACGGCGGTCGAACGCAACGGCCACGGCCTGAAGGTCGAGACCGACCTGCCGCCGCACGAACGCGCGACCGAGGCGATGCTGATGGGCCTGCGGCTGAGCGAGGGCATCGATCTGGCGCGGATCGAGGCACGGAGCGGGTTGGGGCGCGACGCGTTCGTCGATGCCGCCGCGGTGGCGCGGCTGATCGGGCAGGGGCTGATGCGGCAGGCCGGCGACCGGCTGGGCGTGACCGACGATGGTATATTGCTGCTCGACTCGATCCTTTCCGAGGTGGTGCGAACAGGCTAGACGACTGCAAAGCCCGTTTGCCCTGAGCTTGTCGAAGGGCCGTTCTTCTCTTTTGAAGGCTGAAAGAAGGGACGGGGCTTCGACAAGCTCAGCCCGAACGGAGTGGGTTTTGGTTGACCTCCTGATCCGCGACTGGGACGCCCATCTGGCGGATGAAAAGCGCCGGTCGGACCATACGCGGCGCGCCTATATTGCGACCGCCGAGCGCTTTTGCGGCTTTCTGGCGCATCATCGCGGCGGGGCAGTCGATGCGCGCATGCTGAAAGGCCTGACCCCGAACGATCTGCGCTCCTATCTTGCCGATCGCCGGGCCGACGGGCTGGGCAATGCCTCGGCCGCGCGCGAATTGTCGGCGCTGCGCAGCTTTCTGCGCTTCGTCGGCGGGTCGAACGCCAGCGTACCGCAGATGCGCGGCCCGCGCGTCAAAAAGGGACTGCCGCGCCCGGTCGCGCCGGCCGAGGTGATGCAGCTTGCGCAGGATGTCGAGGACAATGCCCGCGAAGCCTGGGTCGGCGCGCGCGATTTTGCCTTGCTGCTGCTGCTCTATGGCGCGGGTCTGCGCATCGGAGAAGCGCTGTCGCTATCGGGCGCAGCGCTGCCGCTCGGTGAAACGCTGCGCGTGACCGGCAAGCGCGGCAAGACGCGGATCGTGCCGATCCTGCCTGCGGTCGCGGCGGCGGTCGCACGCTATGCTGCGGCCTGCCCCTGGCCGATGGGCAAGGATGCGCCGCTGTTCGTCGGCGCGCGCGGCGGGCCGCTGCAACCGGGTGTGGTGCGCGCCAGCGTGCGGCAGGCGCGCCGCGCGCTCGGCCTGCCCGAGCGCACGACGCCGCACGCGCTGCGCCACAGCTTCGCAACGCATCTGCTGGCGGGCGGGGCCGATTTGCGCAGCCTGCAGGAACTCTTGGGCCATGCGAGTCTGGCATCGACGCAGATATACACCGCAGTCGATGCCGCGCATCTGCTCGACGTCTATCGCAGCGCCCACCCGCGCGCCGGTTAGTCGCGGCGGTGCTTGGGTTTCCAAGTGAAGACGCGCCAGAAGTAGAGAAGGACCAGCGAGCCGATCGCGACGAGCGCGAGCGGGCCAACGAACTGTTCGATATCGGCGAACTGCTTGCCGAACCAGTTGCCCGCACCGGCGAGCGCGGCGATCCAGATTGTCGATCCGGCAGCGGTCCACAGCAGGAATTTCGCCTGATTCATATGGACCATCCCCGCGGGCAGCGAAACCATCGTCCGCGCGACGGGCATGAAGCGCGCGACGAAGACGATGCCCGGACCATATCGGACGAAGCCCGCGTGCAGCCGCTCGACCTCGTGCCAGTCGAGCGTCAGCCAGCGGCCGTGGCGGTCGATAAAGGGCTTCAGCCGCTTGTAGCCGATCCAGCGCCCGATCGCATACCACACCCAATTGCCCGCAGTGGTGCCGGCGACCGCGACCGCGACGAGGGTCCAGAAGTCGAAGCGCCCTTGCGCGACCGCGATGCCGCCCAGTCCCATGATGACTTCGGACGGGACGGGCGGGAAGACGTTTTCGAGGAACATCAGGACGGCAATGCCCCAATATCCCCACGCCTGAATTAGATCGAGGATGAATTCGGTCATGGATGGCAAACGCGGTGGCGGCTCAAGCGATCCGGCGTTCTATCGCATCCCAGATCATGCCGGCCGTATCGCTGTTGTTGAAACGGTCGATCGCGACGATCCCGGTCGGCGAGGTGACGTTGATTTCGGTGAGCCATTCGCCGCCGATCACATCGATACCGACGAAGATCAGGCCGCGTTCCTTGAGCTGCGGGCCGAGCGCGGCGCAGATTTCCTGCTCGCGCGGCGTCAAATCAGCCGCTTCGGCATAGCCGCCGACGGCAAGGTTCGACCGGAATTCGCCTTCGCCGGGCTTGCGGTTGATCGCGCCGGCCACGTCGCCGTCGACCAGAACGATCCGCTTGTCGCCTTTGGACACGCTGGGCAGGAATTGCTGGACCATGAAGGGTTCGGGCCAGACCTGACCGAAAAGTTCGACCAGCGCGCCCAGATTGCTGCCGTCAGCGTCGATACGGAACACCGCCTTGCCGCCGTTGCCGTGCAGCGGCTTGACGACGACGGCGCCGTGGCGCGCCTGAAAATCCTTCACCGCGTCAAGATCGCGCGTAACCATCGTCGGCGGCATGAATTGCGGGAAATCGAGCACGAAGACCTTTTCGGGCGCGTTACGCACCGAAACCGGATCATTGACCACCAGCGTTTCGCCCCGAATGCGTTCGAGCAACCAGGTGCCGGTAAGATAGCCGAGGTCGAAGGGCGGATCCTGCCGCATCAGCACGACATCGACATCGCGACCAAGGTCGATCGTCACCGGATCGCCGAAGCGGTAATGCGCGCTGGTCTCGCGCTTGACGTCGAGCACGGGGTGCGCCCGTGTCGTCAGCCGTCCGGCCTCCCAGGTCAGCCCGCGCACATCGTAGTGATAGAGGGTGTAGCCGCGTTCGAGCGCTTTCAGCATCAACGCGAAACTGCTGTCACCGCCTATATTGATGCCATCCATCGGGTCCATTTGAACCGCCGCGCGCAGGGTCATTCCGTCTTCCTTCAGGGCTGCCAGACGTGGACCAGATGGCGAGGCAAGCGCCCCGGCGCAAGGAGCATCACGTCGATGCGAATATCATCATCGGGTCGCGCAAAGCGCGCGCTGAGCATTTCTGCGGCTGCCGCGACGCGGCGCAAGCGAAATTCGTCGATCGCCATATCGAGGTCGGCGGCGTGGTCGCGCCATTTCACTTCGACGAAAGCGAGGGGGCGGCCGCGCCGCGCCACCAGATCGACTTCGCCCGCGGGAACGCGCAACCGTTCGCCCAGGATACGCCAGCCATGCAGGCGCAGCCACCAGGCGGCGCGCCGCTCGTCCCGGCGTCCGCGCGTTTCGGCGGCGGCGCGGTTCAAGCGCGATCCCTAAGCGCGAGCGCGCGCGCATAGACTGCGTGACGGTCAAGCCCGAAGCGCTTGGCGACGGCCTTGGCGGCTTTGGCCACCGTCTGCTCGTCCAGCGCATCGCGCAGCGCCGCGTCGATCGCTGCGTCGTCGGCAGCTTCGACGGCCTGCTCCTGGGGCGGGCCGACCATCACGACGATTTCGCCTTTTGGCGGTGCGTCGGCGTAGCGCGCGGCGAGATCTTCGAGCGAGCCGGTGACACATTCTTCGTATAATTTGCTGATTTCGCGCGCGACCGCCGCCTCGCGATTGCCGAGGCCGGCGGCGAGCGCGGTCAGGGTCGCGGCGAGGCGTGGCCCGCTTTCGTAGAAGACGAGTGTGGCGCGCAGAGCGGCGAATTCGGCGATCGTGTCGGCGCGTGCCTTGGCCTTGTTCGGCAGGAAGCCCGCAAAAAGAAAGCGATCGCTCGGCAGGCCCGACAGGGTGATGGCGGCGATCGCCGCGCAGGGGCCGGGCAGGGTGGTGATCGCCCGTCCCGCCGCGCGCGCATCGCGCACCAGCTTGTAGCCGGGATCCGAAATCAGCGGGGTTCCCGCGTCGGACACCAACACGACGACTTCGTCCGCCATCCGGGCAACCAGCGCCGCACGGGCGCGTTCGTCGCTATGATCGTGATAGGGGGTCATCGGAACACGCAAACCCAGATGTGCGAGCAGCTTTGCCGTGACGCGCGTGTCCTCCGCCGCGATCACGTCGGCGCGCGCAAGCACCGCCGCGGCGCGCGGGGTGATGTCGCCAAGGTTGCCGATGGGCGTCGCGACGATATAGAGACCGGGCAAGGGAGATATAGAGATGGTCGAATCCGGCATGGCGTCAGAGATGGCAGAAACGACGCGCGAGCGCCAAGGGAATGCGTCGCCGCGGCGGCAATTGCTGCGCGGTATCGCGACGCTGGCGCTTGGCGGGCTGCTCGCCGCATGCCAGGTGGTGCCGAAGACCAGCGGTCCGGCGACCCCACCGCCGCCCGACAAGCCCGCCGACAATGTCGGCCCCGGCCTGCCGACCGATACCGACCGCCACCGCGTCGCGCTGCTCGTTCCGCAGACGGGAACCAACGCCGATGTCGGCATGGCGATCGCCAATGCGACGACGATGGCGCTGCTCGATACCAAGGCCGACAAGGTCCGCATCACGACGTATGACACCGCGCTGGGCGCCGCCGCGGCCGCGAAGCAGGCGGTGGCCGACGGCAACAAGCTGATCCTCGGCCCGCTGCTCAGCGAGGATGTGACAGCAGTGGCGCCGATCGCGCGGGCGGCGAAGGTGCCCGTCATCAGCTTTTCGAACGACAGCAGCGTCGCGGGCAACGGGGTCTTCATCATGGGCTTCGTCCCCGGCCAGTCGGTCGAGCGGGTCGTGAGTTTTGCCCGCGCCAAGGGGCAGCAGCGCTTCGGCGCGCTGATCCCCAAGAATCTTTATGGTGAGCGTTCGATGGCGGCATTCAAGGCGGCGGTCGCCAATGCGGGCGGAACGCTCGTCGCGACCGAAACCTATGACCGCAGCGCCGCGGCGTTGACGGGTGCGGCGCGCCGTCTGGCGAGCGCCGGTGCGATGGACGCGGTGCTGATCGCCGATGTCGGCGGCAATGCGGTGCGCGCGGTTCCGATCATCAAGGGCGCGGGACAGCGCCAGATCCTCGGCACCGAATTGTGGAACACCGATGCCACCTTGGGCGGCAATCCGGCAATGCGCGGTGCGTGGTTCGCCAGCGTTTCAGATGGCCTCTACGGCCAGCTTGCCACCAAATATCGCACACGGTTCGGCAAGGCGCCCTATCGTCTGGCCAGCCTCGGCTATGATTCGGTGCTGCTGACGGTGCGCATTGCGCGTGACTGGAAGCCGGGGACCAACTTTCCCGCCGGACGCCTGATGGCGGCGGATGGATTCGGCGGCATCGACGGCATCTTCCGCTTCAACGACCGCGGCATCGCGATCCGCGCGCTGGAGGTCAGCGAGGTGGGAGCGGGCGGCTTCCGTGTGATCGACCCCGCACCCGCCAAATGGTAGGGTCCGGATCCTAGGGGCAGCGGGCGTGGCATAGCCGCCACAGTCGGACGAAAACCGCCCGCAAATTGCGCACGGCAACCTTTACGCCGCGCCAATGTTCATTATATGTGCACCGCGCGCGCGTTTGCGCGCCCGCTGCGCATACGAACTGAAACGACACAGGAGATACAGCTATACGCCCGCCCATGACCCGCCGCCCGCTGGCGCCAATGCCGCCGAAGAACGGCCCGCGATACAATGAATTCATCGCCTCGCCCAAGGTCCGTGTGATCGACGAGGAAGGCGAAAATCTGGGCGTAATGCTGACTGCTGAAGCGATCGAACAGGCGGCCGAAGTCGGCCTCGATCTGGTCGAAGTATCCCCCAACGCCGATCCGCCGGTGTGCAAGTTCCTGGATGTGGGCAAGTATAAATACGAAGCCCAGAAGAAGGCCAATGCGGCCCGCAAGACGCAGAAGACCCAGGAAATCAAAGAGATCAAGATGCGTCCGAACATCGACGATCATGATTTCGAAGTGAAGATGAAGAAGGTCTTCGACTTCCTCGAGGAAGGCGACAAGGTCAAGATGACCATGCGCTTCCGCGGCCGCGAAATGAGCCATACGCAGCTCGGCCTCAACGTGCTGCAGCGCGTGGCGGAGATGACGGCAGAGATCGCCAAGGTCGAGGCGCATCCGCGCACCGAAGGGCGTCAGATGCTGATGGTGCTCGCGCCTAAATAGGATTTGCGGCTCAGCCGATACGAAAATCGAGGGCGGTCGTTCCACCGGAGCGGCCGCCCGCTTCGTATCGGCGCTCGACCATGCGGGCATCGCCGCTCGCGCCGATCATGACCAGCGTCGAGGCGCGCGTGCCGTAGACCTCGCCGCGCAGGAACAGCGCCGGGCCTCCTTCGGCGGTCAGCGTATCGAGCAACCCTTCGGGATCGGCGCCGGCCTCGACCGTGGCGGCCAGTGCAGCGCGCAGCCGTTCGGCGCGCGGGCAGGGGTGGTCGACGGGTTCGTTGGCGAGGGCATGAACGCCGTCCGCCAGCGCCGCGATCAGCGGCTGCGGCCGGTTGGTGAGCAGGCGGGCACGTCCATCGGCGGCGAACAGATTGAAGGCATTGAACCGGTCGAGATCGGCTTCGGACGGATCGGTGAAACGCCCATCGCCGCGCAACATGTCGACCACCAGCGCGCCGCGCGATGCCTTCGCCAGATCCGGCATCGCGCCGCGGACATTGGTCACCACGACGACGCGTCCGCTCGGTCGATGCACGCCGAGCCACGTCCCGCCGGCTTGCAGGTCGCGCCCAGCAACGATGCCGCTGCCATCGTCCCATTCGGCGAGCGCCGCCGCCGGCCGGGCGTGAAACTCGTCACGGTTGCCGATCAGGATCAGCGGCCAGTCGGGATGGACGCGGCGGGCAAGGGCGACGACACACATGCGCTGCCTATCGGAGAGCGCGACGGATTTGCCAAGCGTTCATGGTGTGTTGCGCGCGTAAATCACCAATTGTGCAGCGCGCGAATGGATGATAGTCTGCCCCCATCTTTCTGGAGGGGGAGATCAACATGAATGTAGCCGTCAAAACGCCGTGGCACCTGTGGGTTGTCGGGGCCGTATCGCTCGTCTGGAACGCTTTCGGCGCGGTGGACTATGTGATGACCAAGATACAGAATCCCGATTATCTGGCCGCTTTCACGCCCGAGCAGCAGGCGTGGTTCACAGGCTTTCCCGTCTGGGCGAACGCCGGATGGGCGCTCGGCGTTTGGGGATCGGTGCTCGGATCGCTTCTGCTGCTCGTTCGCAGCCGCCATGCGGTCACGGCGTTCCTGGTATCGCTCGTCGGGCTCGCCGTCAGCTGTATCTACCAGTTCGGCATGCATTATGGCGACCTGATGCGGATGTTCGGGACCTTCCCGATGATCTTCACTGCGGTTATCTGGGTCATCCTGATCGCGCTGTTCGTCTATGCGCGCAAACAGGCGGCAGCCGGGGTGCTGCGCTAGATGGCGCGGATAAGCCGATAAAGCGTCGCCCCCGCGAAGGCGGGGCCGTTTTTGGCCTTGCCTTCGCGGTGCGACGCTATCGCTTCTTCGCGTCCCGTCCTGCCTACCGCGCGCGAATGAACGCGCGGATGTCCGACGACAATTTGTGGCGATCCTCGTCGCGAATATACATCATGTGTCCGGCGTCATAATATTTATATTCGATCCGGTCCTGCGGGATGCCGGTGCGCGACAGCGAATATTCGGCGGCGAAAAAGGGCGTCGCGAAATCATAATAGCCCTGACCGACAAAGACTCGCAGTCCGCTGTTTTCGCGCAGCGCCTGCCCGATATAGGGCGCGACGTTGAGATAGGCATTGGTGTCGCGGCCTCCGATGCGCCAGTCCCACTGGCCGCCGATGCCGCTGATCGATTGATATTCGCGGTCGGTCTTGAACCCCAGCGTATCGCGCGCCCAGCTGTTGATCGCGGCGGTGTAGCCCGCGTCGATGCCATAGAAGCTGGGATCATTGTCAGGCTCTTCGCCCGCATTGTCATAGTCCTTGCCCGTGTAGCGGCTGTCGAGCCGGCCGACGGTCAGGCCGCGGTCGCGCAGCAGTTCCTTGTAGAAGCGGCCGGGCGTGACGCGCAGATCCGCCTGTTCGAGATAGGTTTCGGACAGGCCGGTGAAGCGGGCAAGCTCGCGGCGGATCGCGGCGCGTTCCTCGCCCTGCAGATTCTGTCCCTTGAGCAGCGCCGCGGCATAGGGGCCGATCGCCCACCGCCGCGCCTCTTCTGCGAATTGTTCGACCGACGGCGCGCTCGCCTTGCCGTGATAGAGGGCGGTCGTCGCCATCGACGGAAGGTTGGTGATGTAGCTGAGTTCATTGCCCGGCGTATCGGACCCGGCCGCGAAATCGAGCACGGTCGAGATGAGGATGATGCCGTTGAGGCCGACATCGTTGAAGGTGACATTCATCAACTGGTTCGCGACCGCCGCCGAGCGCGTGGTGCCATAGCTTTCCCCGCCCAGGAATTTGGGGCTGTTCCAGCGGCCATTGTCGTTGAGCCAGCGGCGGATGACTTCGGCGACGGCCTTCGCGTCCTGCGTCACGCCGTAATAATCCTTGGGATCGGCCTTGCCTATCAGGTGCGAGAAGCCGGTGCCCGGCGGATCGATGAACACGATGTCGGTCACGTCGAGCAGCGAATCAGGATTGTCGACGATGGGGTAGGGCGGGGCGCCGTCATCCTTGGCATCGCTGGGGATCGCGACGCGCTTCGGCCCGAACGCACCCATCATCAACCAGACGGTGCCCGACCCGGGCCCGCCGTTGAACAGAAAAGTCACGGGGCGGCCCGGATCGCGCGGCTCCTTGATATAGGAGGTGGTGACGATCGTCGCTTCGGGCACGCCATCCTTGTTCTTGAGGATCGTCTCGCCGATCGTCGCGGCATAGCCGATCTTCTGTCCGCCGAACGTGCCCGAAAGGCGCGTCGTGTGCACCTGCGGCACGATGTCCTCGGCCTTTTCCGGCTTGGCTTTTTCGGCCGGCGCGTCCTGCGCGGCAAGCGTGGCAGGAACCGCAGCGGCAAGCGCCAGCGCGATCAGCGACAGACCCGTTTTCATAGATATTCTCCCCGTTTGCGGAGCGGACGCTAGGCCGCGCGTAAGGGGGAGACAAGGCTACTTGTCGGTTACAATCGGGCTTTGGTCGAAGGGGGCGTTAACGCCCCCACTTCGTCTTGCTCTGCTTCCCGAAGCGCCCCTTGCGCGTACCCGGCTTGCCCTCGTTCGAGCGGCCGACGCGCGGGGCGACCTGTTCGTCCGCGGGCAGGCCGAGTTCGTCGGCTTCGAGGCGGCGGATTTCGTCGCGCAGGCGACCGGCTTCCTCGAATTCCAGGTCGGCGGCGGCGTCGCGCATCTTCTTTTCCAGCTCCTGGATATAGGCGCGGAGGTTGTGGCCGACCATGTGCTGCGGCTTGTCGTCGCCGAGGTCGATGGTGACCTGATCCTTCGACGCGACATGCGCGATGATGTCGCCGATGTTGCGCTTGATCGTCGTCGGCGTGATGCCGTGTTCTTCGTTATACGCCTGTTGCTTGGCGCGGCGGCGGTCGGTTTCGCGCAGCGCGCGTTCCATGCTGCCGGTGATGCGGTCGGCATAGAGGATGACGCGGCCATCGACGTTGCGCGCGGCGCGGCCGATCGTCTGAACGAGGCTGGTTTCGCTGCGCAGGAACCCCTCCTTGTCGGCGTCGAGGATCGCGACGAGCCCGCATTCGGGAATGTCGAGGCCTTCGCGCAAGAGGTTGATGCCGACGAGCACGTCGAACACGCCGAGCCTGAGGTCGCGAATGATCTCGATGCGCTCGAGCGTTTCGACGTCGCTGTGCATGTAGCGGACCTTCAGCCCCGCTTCGTGGAGGAACTCGGTCAGATCCTCGGCCATGCGCTTGGTGAGCGTGGTGACGAGGGTGCGATAGCCCGCCGCGGCAGTTTTCTTCGCCTCCGCGATCAGATCGTCGACCTGCTCCTCGACCGGCTTGATCTCGACCGGCGGATCGATCAGCCCGGTCGGGCGGATCACCTGCTCGGCGAAAACGCCCTGGGTGCGGTCCATTTCCCACGTCCCCGGGGTTGCCGACACGCTGACCGTCTGGGGCCGCATCATGTCCCATTCGGCGAAGCGCAAGGGCCGGTTGTCGATGCAGGACGGCAGCCGAAAGCCATATTCGGCGAGAGTGATCTTGCGGCGATGGTCGCCCTTCGACATTGCGCCGATCTGCGGAATCGTCTGGTGGCTTTCATCGACGAACAGCAAGGCATTGTCGGGCAGATATTCGAACAAGGTCGGCGGCGGCTCGCCCGGCAGGCGGCCGGTCAGGAAACGGCTGTAATTTTCGATCCCTGCACAGCTTCCGGTCGCGGCTATCATTTCGAGGTCGAAATTTGTCCGCTGTTCGAGCCGCTGCGCTTCGAGCAGCCGGCCCTCGGTTTCGAGTTCCTTCAGCCGCTCGGCGAGTTCGTGGCGGATCGCTTCGGTCGCCTGCTTCAGCGTCGGACCGGGTGTTACATAGTGGCTGTTGGCATAGACGCGCACATAGTTGAGGCTGGCGATCTTCTTGCCGGTCAACGGATCGAATTCGGTGATCTCCTCGATCTCGTCACCGAAGAAGCTGACACGCCACGCCATGTCCTCATAGTGCGACGGGAAAATTTCGAGGCTGTCGCCCCGGACGCGGAAATTGCCGCGCGCAAACGCCTGGTCGTTGCGCTTGTACTGGAGCGCGACGAGCTTGCGGATAATCTCTCCGCTGTCGACGACCTGCCCCTTCTTGAGGTCGAAGATCATCGCCGAATAGGTCTCGACCGATCCGATGCCGTAAAGGCAAGACACCGAGGCGACGATGATCACGTCGTCGCGTTCGAGCAGCGCGCGCGTCGCCGAGTGGCGCATGCGGTCGATCGCCTCGTTTACGCTGCTTTCCTTCTCGATATAGGTGTCGGACCGCGGCACATAGGCCTCGGGCTGGTAATAGTCGTAATAGCTGACGAAATATTCGACCGCATTGTTCGGAAAGAAGCTCTTGAACTCGCCGTAGAGCTGCGCCGCGAGAATCTTGTTGGGGGCGAGGATCAGCGCCGGGCGCTGCAATTCCTCGATCACCTTCGCCATGGTGAAGGTCTTGCCCGATCCCGTGACGCCGAGCAGCACTTGATCGCGCTCGCCCTCCCTGGCGGTATCGACCAGCTCGCGGATCGCGGTCGGCTGATCGCCCGCCGGGGAGTAGTCGCTGACCAGTTCGAACCGCTTGCCGCCCTCCACCTTGTCGGGGCGGGCAGGACGGTGCGGCACATAGTTCTGCGCCGTGTCGATTTCGTCGAGCGAGGTGCGAATCTGAATTGCCATCGCTGCCAATATGGTGAGGATGCCGCGCATCGGCAACGGCGGGAGTCTGGATGATGTTCAAGCGCAATATTCTGTTGGTGACGGGCGCGCTGCTCGGGCTGTCCGCATGCGACAGCGGCAAGGGCGTGTCGGCCAAGAATGAATCGGTCGAATCGGTGCAGAACAAGGTCGCCGATGCCGTCGCTTCGGGCGAGTTCATGAAGCCTGGCCAATGGGCCGGCACGGTGAAGATCACCGACATGACGATGCCCGGAATGGAAAAACTGCCGCCGCAGATGCAGGAGCAGATGAAGGCGCGGCTGGCACAGGGACACAGTTTCGAAAATTGCCTGACCCCCGAGGACGCGCGCGATCCGAAGGCGCGGATGGCGGAAAATTCGGGCGGCAAATGCACCTATGATCATTTCGAGATGGCGCATGGCGTGATCGACGCGAAGATGAGCTGCACCAGCGAAGCCGGTCCGCGCACCATGACGATGAAGGGCACCTACAGCGGCGACAGCTATGAGATGGAAATGGCGAGTACGGGGCAGGGCGAAGGGCCTGCGGGCATGTCGATGAAGATGCAAATGTCGGCCAAACGAACCGGCGCCTGCAAGGCCGGCGAAGTCTGACGCGACGAGCGCAGACTCCGGCCGACGGCCCCATCTGGATCGCACTGGCGTGACGCTTGGGAGCGACCATTCTGCGGAATAGGGTAAGTGCGGACTTGCCGGGCGAGGTGCAGGTGGGGCTACAATCCCGCCCGGCGAAGTCACTTGTTCATGAGGCCTCGGGATATACCGGAGTGCGCCAGGGACCAGCTCGCGCGCTTCGATCCTGAAACCTCAATTGCCCGGCAGGCAAAGCCCGAACCGGGCCGTGACCGCGCAAGCGCGCATCACGACAATCGAACGATCTCATGGCGACGGGGAAGATGACAGTAACATGGGGTCACGTTGCGGCATGTCGCCCAAAATTAGGATTTCCTTAATCTTTTCGTCCTGTTCTTTCACCTCTCCGAGGCGGGTTAAACCCGGCGAAATATGGCCAATCCGGGCTGTTACCGTTACATTGAAACAAATATGACTGGCCGCATTCATCGATTTGCGTATCTAGCGGACAGACCCCGCCAGAGGGTATAAGAGGGTTGCATGGACCGCGCGAAAGCGAACAAGACACTCGAGGCCGGCGAAACCGACCAGATCATCGCCGAGGAGTTCGAGAGGCTCCGCGAGTCCCAGTTGTTCCTGCGCTCGCCGGTCTTGTCACGCCTGCTGCAATATCTGGTCGAACACCGGCTTCGCGGCGGCCGCAGCGCCCCCAAGGCCTATGCGATCGCGACCGAGGCGCTGGGACGTAACGCCGATTTCGACCCGGCGGTCGACAGCTATCCACGCGTGATGGTGGGCCGCCTGCGCAATCTGCTCGACCGTTATTATGCTGAAACGCCGTGGGTTCATCGCCTGCGCGTGCCGCAGGGCAGCTACGAGATCGTGGTGCAGCACCGCACCGCACCGCCGGCACGTAGCGCCGCTGTAACCCCTGGTGTCGGCGAAGAGGTGGTGGCTGCGGAGGCGGGCGGGGCCGGTGTGACGTCAATGCGTCATCCCGGCGTTGGAGCGCCATCGTCGCGGGCGCGCTGGTGGACGGTGCTGGTCATTGTCGCGGTTGCCATGCTGGCGGGCGGTTGGTGGCTTGCCGGCAACTGGCAGCGGATGTTCGCGCCTTCGGCGGTGCCGCCGCCGCTGCTTGAGATTGCGCTTCCGCAATCGGGGAGCACTCCCGTTTCGCGCGCGCTGGCCCGCGCGCTCGACGGGCGGCTGCGCGACGGCTTGCGCCGTTTCGACCTCATCGATCTGCGCAGTGCAGCGTCGGCGGGCAAGCCCGATACAGCTCAGCGCCCCGATTATCGCCTCGATGTTTCGCTCGTCCGCACGCTCGCGGGGCCGGCCGATGTCACGCTGGTCCTCAACCGCGTTTCCGATCAGCGTACCATCTGGTCGCAGCAATTTCACCTGACCCAGGATCAGATGCCTGGATTCGAGGCGATCGACCCTGCGATTGCCCAGATTGCTGGCGATTATGGCGTGATCGTTCGCGATCAGTTGGCGCGGCAGCCGGAGAATTTTGCGCCCGGCTATCCGTGCCTGGCGCAGTTCAACCGGCTGCGGCAGTTGCGCAACAAGGACACCGCGAAGAAGGTCGATGCTTGCCTGCGCGCGACGATCTTTCGCGATCCGCGCAACGCCGCGGCGCTGTCCGCGCTGTCGCTCGTCCGCTTCGGGGATTGGCAGCCGCTGCGCGGCACACCGGCGGGCGACAAGGCCTATGCCGAAGCCGTCTCGCTCGCACAGCGGGCCTATGACAGCGGCGCCGAAACCGCGGCGGCGACCTTCGCGATGGCGCGCGCACAATATTATGGCGGCAATTGCCGCGGCGGCGTTGGCATTGGCGATGCCGCGGTACGGCTCAACCCCTATGACGCCGACACGGCCGGATTCCAGGGAGTGTTCAAGATTGCCTGCGACCAGCCCTTAGAGGGCATTGCGCTGCTCGAACGGTCGCTGGCGCTCGACGCGTCGGCGCCAGGCGTCCCGGCGGTCACGCTCGCCTTCGTCTATTCGCAGCAGGGGCGGCAGGACGACGCGCTGGCTGTCCTCGATCATATGCCATCGCCCAGCACCATGGAGCCGCAATATGCGATGGTCCGGGCCATCGTTTTTGCGCGGCAGGGAAAGGTCGATGAAGCGCGCGGCCTGTGGCGGCATCTGCTCGATTACACGCGCCAGCCGCAGGATGCGCCACCCGAAAAGGTGCTGCGCCAGTTCATGATAAATCCCGAAGTGATCCGGCGTGCGTCGCAGGCTCTGCGGGAATCGGGGGTGGTGGCACCGCAGCCGGTCGCGCGATGAACGGTGCGCCTGGCGCTTGAAGGCCGCGGTGCCGTTTCCTATTTATGCGGTGGTTGCCCAAGGGACGAAAGGGGGAGGCGTCTGCACCCGCCGCGCGGCAGGAAAGGGCGGGTTGATGCGAGCTTCGGCGCCCACAACGCGCCAGCCCTCTTGCCAGCCCCGCCGACGGACACTAGGGCAAATCCCAACATTCACGAGACAGTCAGAAAAAAGGAACTGTGCATGAGCGATTCGGCCGAAAAGGTTAAAAAGATCGTCGTCGAACATCTGGGCGTCGAAGCCGACAAGGTCACCGAAGAAGCGAGCTTCATCGACGATCTGGGCGCCGACAGCCTCGACATCGTCGAACTGGTGATGGCGTTCGAAGAAGAATTCGGTGTCGAAATTCCCGATGACGCGGCGGAAAAGATCGCCACCGTCAAGGACGCGATCGACTACATCGAAGCGAACAAGGGCTAAAGCGGTCCGGTCCGGCACAGCCGGACGCGGCGGCGACGCTGCCCACGCGTTTCCGGCTTCCCGGTCCCGAGCGCTCGCGCGCAGTGGCCGGGAAGCTTTTTTTATGGGCATGCCCCGACAAGAATGATGCCGGGTTCCGCAAGGGCCGGAACCGACGAAAGGAAAGTCTATGCGCCGGGTTGTGGTGACGGGTTTGGGATTGGTGACGCCGCTGGGCGGAGACGTCGAAACCAGTTGGGCCAATCTGCTTGCCGGGAAGTCGGGCGCGGGAACGATCACCCGCTTCGACGCCTCCGACCAGAAATGCACGATCGCGTGCGAGGTCAAGCCGGCCGACCATGAATATGGCTTCGACGCCAACAAGCGCGTCGACCACAAGGTGCAGCGGCAGGTCGATCCCTTCATCATCTATGGCATCGACGCCGCCGGACAGGCGCTCGAAGATGCCGGGCTGACCGAGATGGACGATGAGACAAAGCTGCGCGCCGGCTGCTCTATCGGGTCGGGCATCGGCGGCCTGCCGGGGATCGAGAGCGAAAGCCTGCTGCTCGCCGAAAAGGGGCCGGGCCGTGTCAGCCCGCACTTCGTCCACGGCCGCCTCATCAACCTGATTTCGGGTCAGGTCAGCATCAAATACGGCCTGATGGGGCCGAACCATGCGGTCGTCACCGCCTGCTCGACGGGCGCCCATTCGATCGGCGACGCGGCGCGGATGATCAAGGATGGCGATGCCGACATCATGCTCGCCGGCGGATCGGAATCGACCATCTGTCCGATAGGCATTGCAGGCTTTGCACAGGCGCGCGCGCTCAACATGAGCTACAACGACCGCCCCGAACAGGCGAGCCGCCCCTATGACAAGGATCGCGACGGCTTCGTCATGGGCGAAGGCGCCGGCGTCGTCGTGCTCGAGGAATATGAACATGCCAAGGCGCGCGGCGCCAAGATCTACGCCGAAGTCGTCGGCTATGGCCTTTCGGGCGACGCCTATCATGTCACCGCGCCGCACCCCGACGGTTTCGGCGCCTATCGGTCGATGGAAATGGCGCTGAAGAAGGCGGGAATGACGCCCGCCGACATCGATTATATCAACGCCCATGGCACGTCGACGATGGCCGACACGATCGAACTCGGCGCGGTGAAGCGCCTGTTCGGCGACGCGATCGGCGATGTATCGATGAGCTCGACAAAATCGGCGATTGGCCATCTGCTCGGCGGTGCCGGCGCGGTCGAGACGATCTTCTGCATCCTCGCGATCCGCGACCAGATCGTGCCGCCCACGCTGAACCTCGACAATCCCGACGAGGGGACCGAGGGCGTCGACCTGGTGCCGCACAAGGCGAAGAAGCGCGCGGTGAAGGCCGCGCTCAACAACAGCTTCGGTTTCGGCGGCACCAATGCGAGCGTGATCGTCAAGGCACTCGACTAACCCATGTCGTCATGCTGAACTTGTTTCAGCATCCATGACCCGCACTCTCCTTTGGCGCTGCGTCGATGGATGAGGCAGGCCGTGGACCCTGAAACAAGTTCAGGGTGACGAAAGAAGTGAGGTTGGAATTTGGCTCGGATAATCCTCACATTCTTTCTCGCGCTGCTGCTTGCGGCCTGCTCCGGCGGCGCGCCGCGCGATACCGTGGTCGTTATTCCGCCCGGTGCCAGCATCGCCAAAGCGGGCGAAATATTGGAAAAGGCGGGCGCAACCTCGGCCTCCGGCTTTCGCAACCGCGCGCGCCTCTTCGGTTCCGACGCTCCGATCAAGCCCGGTGAATATGAGGTGAAGAAGGGCATGGGCGCCGGCGACATCCTGCGGATGATGCAGGAAGGCCGAACCGTCCAGCGATTCGTGACCGTCCCCGAAGGCATGCCGTCGATCATGGTGTGGGAGCGGCTGATGGCCGAGCCGCGCCTGACGGGAACGGTCGCGGTGCCCGCCGAGGGCAGCGTGCTGCCCGACACCTATGCCTTTACCACCGGCGAGAGCCGTGCAGCCGTGGTTGCGCGGATGCAGGCGGCGATGACCAAGACCTTCGACGCGCTCTGGGCCAAGCGGAGCCCGCGCACCGCGGCAAAGGACCGCAACGAAGCGATCACGCTGGCGTCGATCGTCGAAAAGGAAACCGGGGTTGCGGCGGAACGCCGCACGGTCGCCGGCGTCTATACCAATCGCCTCGCCATCGGGATGCGTCTGCAGGCCGATCCGACGATCATCTATCCGATCACCAAGGGCAAGCCGCTCGGTCGCCGCATCCTGCGCTCCGAAATCCAGGCGGTGAACGGTTATAATACCTACGCCATGGCCGGGCTTCCCGAGGGGCCGATCGCCAATCCCGGCAAGGCGTCGATCGCCGCAGTGCTTGACCCCGAGCCCAATGAGTATCTCTATTTCGTTGCGAAGGGCGACGGTGGCCACGTCTTTGCGCGCACCTTGTCCGAGCATAATGCCAATGTGCAGAAATGGTATGAACTGCGCCGCGACAGGGGGGAGATGTAGCGATGACCGGGGGAATGACTGCAAAGCTTTTCCTGCACGGCGTTCCCGACAGTCCGGCGATCTGGAGTCCGCTGCTGGATGCTCTGGCGCTGGGTGATACGCCGGTTGCCGTTCCTGCGCTTCCCGGCTTCACCGGGCCGCTTCCCGCCGGTTTCGCTGCGACGAAGGAGGCCTATGCCGATTGGGCGACCAGCGAGGCCGCGGCGCTGGCGGCCCAGCATGGTCCCATCGATATCGTCGGTCACGACTGGGGGGCGCTGATCGCGCAGCGCGTCGCGATGCTGCGCCCCGACCTGATCCGGAGCTGGGCGGTTTCCAATGCGGTGATTGATCCCGACTATCGCGGTCACCGGGTCGCGCGCATCTGGAACACGCCGCTGCTTGGCGAAGCCTTCATGGCGATCAGCCGTCCCGGCGCGCTTGCCCGCGGACTGATCGGCCAGGGCGTTCCGGCCGACATTGCGCAGGAAGAAGCAGCGCAATGGGCGCTCAAGGACAAGAGGCGCGCGATCCTGACACTCTATCGCTCGGCGCATGGGCTCAGCTTCGCGCACGACTGGGCGCTCGACCTGGGCCGCCTGCCGCGCGCGGGGATGCTCGTCTGGGGGGCGGGCGACCCCTATGTCGAGCTTTCGGTGGCACAGCGGTTCGCGGCGAATTGGGCGATGCCGCTGACGATCATAGGGGATGCGGGACATTGGGCGATCGCCCAGCGGCCGCACGCGGTTGCGGCGGCGCTTCACGATTTCTGGAACAGCCTGTAAGCGCCCGCGATTTTTCCTGATCGTTTCGGGCGATCATTCTGAACCAATTAATCGATTGGATGCCGGGCGCGCTTGGGCGCAGAGGCTGCTGCACCGAGAAAGGGCGTCCCATGGACGACAGCGAACTCCCCTCCCGAGCTCACCGTCCATCCCATCTCGCAAGCGGCGGCGCGGACACCCCCCCTCCCGCTCGCGTCGCTGGCGCCGCGCCCATCGTTATCACTGGAACGATGGGCGCGGCCGATCAGCGCTACTTCGATGCGCTGCGCCGCGCGCATTTCCCGCCCGAACGCAATTACCTCTCGGCGCATATCACGCTTTTCCATCATCTGCCGCCGTCGCTGCTCGAGGAACTTGCGGCTCTGTTCCGCGCCATCGCCGCTGATACGCCGCCGCCGCGCGCCGTCGTGTCGGCCGTCTATTCGCTCGGGCGCGGGGTTGCGTTTCGGATCGACAGCCCAGACCTGATCGCGATCCGGGCGCGCATTGCCGATCGCTTTGCGGCACTGTTGACGCCGCAGGATCAGGCGACGCCGCGTCTGCATGTCACGGTGCAGAACAAGGTTTCTCCAGCCGAGGCGCGCGCCTTGCTTGCCGACCTCGCGCGCAACTTTCGTCCGCGGCCGGTCGAAATCACCGGAATCGCGGCCCATCACTACCGCGGAGGCCCGTGGGAGGCCGCATTCGCAAGGAATTTTCGCGGGCCGCGCGCATGATATTGACCGGACGCATGGTGCATCCTATAGGCGCCGCTCGCCCACGGGCGGTCTTTCGGGGCGGAGTAGCTCAGCAGGTTAGAGCAGCGGAATCATAATCCGCGTGTCGGGGGTTCGAGTCCCTCCTCCGCTACCAACCCGGATTGTCCACCAGTGACCCACTGAGGCCACTGGCAGACATTTTTCGAGGAAAATCAAATATTTTTCGCGTCCCGTTGCGTACGCCGGCGTCCCGGTGCGACCGGCTGCGGCCACCCACGGCGATTTGGATTGGGGGTATTTTGGGGGTATTTTTCGGCTGTCCCCAAAACAGGCGATACCCCCAGATGGCTTTGAAAGAACTTGAGGTCAAATACGCCACCAAGCGGCAGCGCCCCTACAAGCTGTCCGATGGAGAAGGCCTGCACCTGCTCGTCCAGCCGAACGGATCGAAGCTCTGGCGCCTGAAATACCGCTTCGACGGCAAGGAAAAACTGCTGAGCTTCGGCAAATATCCGACCGTCACGCTGGCGATCGCCCGCGAGAAGCGGACCGAAGCCAAGCGGCTGCTCGATCAGGGTGAGGACCCCGCCGAGGCCAGGAAGCGGGCGAAGAAGCAGAGGGCCGCGCTCAAGCTGTTCGAAGAGATTGCGCGGGCCTGGCACGCCAATCGTATTGAAGGGCTGGACTCGGCCCATGCCCTGCGCGTCATCAACCGGATGGAGCGCGACGTCTTTCCGGTCATCGGGAAGCGTCCGATCACGGAAATCGACCCGCCCGAGATTCTCGAGATGATCCGCGCGGTCGAAGCGCGCGGCGCCCTCGATATCGCCCGTCGCCTCAAGCAGAACGTCAGCCAGATCTATCGCTTCGCGATCGCGAGCGGCTGGGCGACCATCGATCCGACGCTCGGCCTCAACGATGCGCTCAAGCCCAAGCCGCCCGTCAGGCACATGGCGCGCGTGCCGCTCGCGGAGTTTCCGAAGCTGGTGCGAGCGATCTTCGCCTATGACGGCGAGGACACGCCGCGCCGCCGCGAGATCACCCGTGACGCGCTGCTGTTCACCTTGCTCACATGGGTCCGAACCAGCGAAACCCGCTTCGCGGCCAGGGACGAGTTCGAGGATCTCTATGGACCGAACCCGCTATGGCGTCTGTCGCCGGAGCGCATGAAGATGGAACGTGAGCATCTTGTTCCGCTGTCCCGCCAGGCCGCAATGATCGTTCAGCGCCGCTTGCAGGCGACGAACGATGCGTTCCTCTTTCCCGGAGCCAAGCCTGGAAAGTCTATTTCCGAGAACACCATGATCTATGCCTGTTATCGGATGGGGTATCTCCATCGGCAGACGGTACATGGGTTTAGGGGGCTCGGCTCGACCTGGGCGAACGAAGCCGAACGCTACAAGCCGGATTGGATCGAGATGGCGCTCGCTCACGAGGACGAGGATGAGGTGCGCGGCGCTTACAACAGTGCGCTCTATCTCACACCGCGAAGGCGGATGCTCCAAGACTGGGCCGACGTGATCGACGCGGCAACCGCAGTGTCGAATGTCGAGAAGAATCCTATCGAGTTCTCACAATTCATGCGCTGTTCCGCTCCCATCCAGCACCTGCCACCAAGCGACCAGAGACAGCCGTATTGGCAACGCCCCCTTCGGGCGGCTTCGCGATGAGCCTCAAAAGTCAGAACCGCCGATTTAGAGGCGCGGTTTTCTGCCATAGTTGTTAGAAATATCAGCTACTTAGATGCATCCGCGAATAGTAGAATGAACTCCAAGAAACCGTATCTCACTACATCTCATCATAGCTGATTCCCCTTGCAACTCGACAAGGGAAACCGCCGGGACCGCCAATTACGCCGATACATCGTCTGGAAGGGCTCGATTGGGGCGAGCAGAACGCGCGCATCCGTCCCGATGGACGCGCTCAGCGTGACTAATTCAATGAAATATATGGGGTTATTTGCGTCGCCACGAAGCGTCAGCGGTGCAGGCTCATCAGTCCTTAATCAATGAGTGGGAGGAATAGTTCGCCAACAAATTGAATTGGACGATGAGCCCCAAGGCGCGGCAAATGGCGCCAACTCAAAAAATGCCGTGGGGAGGACAGTCATGGTCACAGCCTTTAGGACAAATTTGCTTTGTGCCACCGCGCTATCGATCGCGTGTGCGCTTGCAGTGCCGGCACATGCCCAGGACGCTGCATCGCAGGGCGAAAAGCCCGAGGCGCAGGAAGGTGGCCTTGAGACAATCGTCGTCACGGCGCAGAAGCGCGAACAGAATTTGCAGGATGTTCCAGCCGCCGTTTCCGCCATAGGCGGCGAGACGCTGCGCACGCGCGGCATCACGGAGACCTCAGACTTGATGGGCGCGATCCCCAGCCTGCAAGTCACCACTCCCTATGGTCGCACCCAACCGAATTTCTCGCTGCGCGGGATTTCAGTGGCGAACGAATTTTCCGCCTCCACTGCGTCGCCGGTTGGCGTCTATGTCGATGAAGTCTATCAGAGCTTCCGGGCGAGCCATGGCCTGCAACTCTATGACATCGACCGGGTCGAGGTACTGCGCGGACCGCAAGGAACACTCTACGGTCGCAACACCACGGGTGGCGCGATCAGCTTCTTCACGCGCAAGCCGGATCTGGGAGAGGCCAATGGCTATCTGACCGCCGGCTATGCCAATTACGACACTTTCACGGTGCAGGGCGCCGCTGAAGCGACGCTGGTTCCCGACATCTTGGGCGTCCGCGTCGCCGGTACTTTTGCAAAAGGGGATGGTTGGCAGCGCAATGTACTGCCTGGGAATGAGCGCGACCTAGGGACCACCGATACGATCGGCGGTCGCATCTCGATCCGCTTCCGGCCCGATCCCGATCTCGACATCAATTTGAAGCTCTATGCCGCGAAGGACGATCCATGGGGCACCGCGCCCTATGCAGGTGGTCAACTCGCGGGCGGGCAGGATGCGCTCGGCTATTCGCGTTACGATCCGCAACCTTTCCTAGGCGGGCGGTTGCTGCGTGACAATGAGGTCGCAGTTGATCGGGTAGGTAAGAACATCAGCAAGTCGAAAGGGATAGCCCTCAACATCAAATGGGATGTCAGCGACCAATTCTCCGTCACCTCGATTACCGGCTACGACACCGGCGACTATATCAACAATCCTGATGATTGCGATGGCGGCCCAGCCGATCTCTGCTCGATCGGCTACACGTCGACGAGCAAGAATTTCAACCAGGACCTGCGTTTCAGCTATTCGAACGACCGCCTCGATATCATTGCCGGCCTTTATTATGGCAGGGACAAGGTCAAGACGGTCAACTACCCGGACTTTTTCGGGGCGCTGAGGCCGCTGCTGCTTGGCGCCGGTCTTCCGGGCAGCTACAATAACGCCGCAATCGGAACGCCCGACGCGATCCGCTATATCCCAGCCTTTGCCGCCAATCCGGCGTTGGGGCCTGGCGATGCCGGATTCTGCGACGCGATCGAGATCAATCCCAACGGCTTCCTTGATGCACGCTCGCTGATTGCACTCCAGACCGACATCGCGATCAATAATACGGGCAATGGCGGCATGGGGGGTAGCTTTTCGGCGGGCTGCGCCGGGGCAGGCGCGCCTCCGTTCACCCCGATCCTCGGCGAACAGCGTTTTGACGTGTCGCGCCCCTCGAAGGCGATCTACGGCGACGTAACCTGGAAAGCGACCGAGCGGCTGACCGTGGCGGTGGGTGCACGCTACACCCAGGATAAGGTCAATTACCTTAACGGCAGCACTTTCCTCTATGCGCTCGACGGTACGACGCCGGTTGTCAACCTGATCCCCTACAGCAATCCATACAACCCCAATCTCGCGCCGCTTGAGCAGCGCGAAAAGGCAAACAGGCTAACCGGCCGTATCAATGTCAGCTATGAGTTCGCCGATGATATCATGGGCTATCTCCAGTACAGTCGCGGTTACCGCAGCGGCAGCTTCAACGGGCTTGCCTATCAGGGCGTCAATCAAGTCTATTATATCCAGCCTGAAAAGGTGAATGCATATGAGGCGGGGCTCAAAACCCGGCTGTTCGATCGCCGCGTCCAACTTAACCTCGCGGGCTTCTACTACGAGTATTCGAATCACCAAGTAACGCAGGTGGTCGGCGCTACAACCTTCACGCGCAGCGCCAATGGTCGCCTGTTCGGTGGCGAGGCCGAACTCGCCTGGCAGGTGGCCGATACGTTGCGTTTCGATGCTTCGCTGGGCTATCTCAACAGCAAGTACAAAGGCAATGTGATCGATCCGGCAAACCCGGCCAGCCCGACATTGAACGTCAACGGCAATCCCTTCCCGAACGCGCCGGAGGTTACGTTCCAGGCCGGATTCGACTGGGATATGATCGATGACGGCACCAACAAGCTGACCTTGCGCGGTGATGCGTCCTACATGGGCAAGTACTATTTTGATCCGTTCAAGAATTATGGGCAGACACCGTGCGATACACCCCCAGCGGGATCGAACATAACGCTCGCGGGTAAGGCGATTACATGCGCAAATCCGGGCTACTGGCTCGCCAATGCGCGATTAACCTATGCGCACGACAATATGTCGGTTAGCTTGTGGGCGAAGAATCTGTTCGACAAATATTACTACACCTACGGCCTCAACCTCAACGTGTTCGGCTACGATTATCTGAACCGCGGCATGCCGCGCACTTATGGCGTCGAAGCGACAGTCAAGTTCTGA
Source organism: Sphingopyxis sp. P1IMeth2 (assembly GCF_900185685.1). Lineage (NCBI taxonomy): Bacteria > Pseudomonadati > Pseudomonadota > Alphaproteobacteria > Sphingomonadales > Sphingopyxidaceae > Sphingopyxis > Sphingopyxis sp. P1IMeth2. The sequence goes on along the minus strand of NZ_FYAT01000012.1, from coordinate 746,176 downwards.
TCGCTGCTGCGACGGGGGCGGCGGGCATCCTCTCCCGCCCGCTGCCCCCGATTTTTTCGACCTGACTTTCAGACCGAGGAGTATCCATGATGCGTTCCACCGGCAACGGTCCCTCATTCATCGGCACGGCGTACAGAATCGAGCGCGCTGTGATCACTGAGATCGGCGCAGCTGAAAGCACCGCCCAGGCGAGCAGCGCCGAGCGGCCAGCGCGCCTCCGGACGATTTAACGTGGATGCGTCTCGGAACAGAACTGAGCTGGAACGAATTTTCGCGACCCAACGCGAAGGGACGCGTGAGCAGGTTTCGCGCAGCTACGAAGAACGCATGGACCTGCTCGGGCGCCTTGGCCGGATATTTGAGCAGCACAGAGACGAATTGGTCGATGCCGTTGCCGCCGATTTCGGCATTCGATCCCGCTACGAGACTATCCTGCTCGACCTGATGCTTGGCATATCGGAAATTAAATTTGCGCGCCGCAATCTGAAGACGTGGCTGAGGCCGCGGCGGGTGAAGACTGACATCTTCGGCCTTCCCGGTTCATCGCGCCTGGTCCCCCAGCCCCTAGGTGTGGTGGGCGTTCTCGGCACGTGGAACTATCCGCTCGGCACCATATTCGTTGGCGCGGCCGGTGCATTGGCGGCCGGCAACCGCGTGATCGCAAAGCCGAGCGAAGTTTCCGCCAACGCCGCCGAAGCCAGCGAGCGGCTTGTGCGCCGGTATTTCGCCGAAGAGGAATTCGCGATTGTCCAGGGCGGGCCCGACATGGCACAGGCGATGACGGCCCTACCTTTCGACCATATTCTCTTCACCGGTTCACCCGCGGTTGGCCGCAAAGTCTATGAAGCGGCGGCTGCCAACCTTACACCTGTTACTCTGGAACTTGGCGGCAAATGCCCTGCCATCGTGGGCAAGGGTGCATCGCTTGCACAAGTCTGTGAAAGCTTAGTGTTCGGCAAGCTGCTCAACGCCGGCCAGACCTGCATCGCCGCTGACTATGCCTTCGTCCATGTCGATCAGATGGAAAGCTTCGTCGCCGCACTCCGCGCTCAGGTTGCCAAATGCTACCCCAACGCGGCAAGCAACCCCGATTTCACCAGTATCATCAATGACCGACAGTTCGCGCGGCTCCAAGGTTTGCTCGATGATGCCGAAGCCAAGGGCGCGACGGTGCTCAACCTCTCGGACAACGGCGATGGAACGCTTCCTGAACGGCATCGGATCGTGCCGTTGGCGGTTCTCGACGTTACCGATGACATGGCGATGATGCAGGAGGAGATTTTCGGACCGATCCTGCCGATCATGCCATATCGCTCCGAAGACGAGCTCATTCGCTACGTAAACCGGCATGAGCGCCCGCTGGCGCTCTATTATTTTGGCGACGAAAGTGAGGAACGGCGCAAGATCATTTCCGAAACGCACGCTGGCGGCGTGACTCTCAACGGCACGGTCATGCACGTCTTCCAGCGCCGGCTGCCTTTCGGTGGCATCGGACAGAGCGGCATCGGTGCCTATACCGGCGTCGCCAGTTTCGAGCGCTTCACTCATTACAAGCCGGTGTTCTCTCAGCCGAAACTCAGCCTGCTTGGTCAACTTCTGCCACCCTATTCGAGCAAGACCGAAGGACTACTCAACATCTTCGAAAAGATCCTCTGACGTGGCTGCGGCGGTTGATGCTGGCATGTTGCATGACGCCGGGTCGCCAGCATGGGTCGAATGACAAGGGAAGCAAATGGCTGACTATGTAATTATTGGAGGTGGGTCGTCGGGCGGCGTTATCGCCAGCCGGTTGTCCGAGGACCCCGATGTCACCGTTTGCCTGCTCGAGGCAGGCGGCCCAGGCACCTCGCCGCTTGTGTCCACGCCCGGCGCTTTTGCGGCGCTGATCCAAGACTATCGGATCAATACGCTCAACTGGCGGTTCAACACCGACCCTTCAAAGGCGCTCAACGACCGCCGCCTCTACAATCCGCGCGGGAAGATGCTGGGTGGATCGAGCGGTATGAACGGGATGGTCTATATCCGCGGCGACCGGTCGGATTTCGACCACTGGGCCGAACTCGGCAACGACGGCTGGGGTTACAACGATGTCCTGCCCTATTTCCGCAAGGCTGAGAATAATGAGCGCGGTGAGGATGAGTTTCACGGCTCGTCGGGACCGCTTCACGTATCCAACGGCAAGCGCGAATTCGATGTCTATGATGCTTTCATCGAGGCGGCGACTGGACTGGACCATCAAGCCAATCCGGACTTCAATGGTGCCAGCCAGGAAGGTGTCGGCATCTATCAGTTTACCGTGAAGGACGGGAAGCGCGCCAGCGTGAAGGCGTGTTACCTTGATCCGGTGATGGGCAGGCGCGGCAACCTCCGCGTCGAAGTACATGCCCGCGTCCATCGTATCAGGTTTGAGGGCAACCGCGCGGTGGCAGTCGAGTATTCCCAGGACGGGCAGTTGAAGACGATCCCGTGCGAAAAGGAAGTCATTGTCAGCGGCGGCGCCTATAATTCGCCCCAACTGTTGATGCTTTCCGGTATCGGACCGCGTGATGAGTTGGAGAAGCATGGAATCGAAGTGATTCATGATATTCCCGGTGTCGGCCAGAATCTTCACGACCATCCTGACCTGATGCTGGTCTACCAGTCGAAGAAGCGGCTCGGGATCGCACTCAATGTCGTTGGCGCGCTCAAGACCGTGCGAGACCTATTCCAGTATCTCACGCAAAGGAAAAGCTGGCTGGCATCGCCGCCCACGGCTGCAGGCGGTTTCTTGCGATCCGCGCCGGGGCAGAACCGGGCGGACTGCCAGGTCCATGTCGTGCCGCTCGCCTATCGCGACCATGCGCGCGACTACAAGCTGATGACGAAATGGGGCTATACGATCATTCTCAATATTGGGCGCCCAAAGAGCCGCGGCTGGGTTGCCTTACATGACTCAAACCCCGAATCCGATCCCAAGATTGACCTCAATCTCTTGAGTCATCCCGACGACCTCAAGACGTTGCGCAATGCCTTCCGTGTCGTGCAGGAGATCCTGCATTCGGATCGCATGAAGGCGATGATGAAACGGCCTCTCTATCCTGACCGCTACCTTGAAACTGATGAAGAGATCGACGCCTATATCCGGGCAGAAGCCAATCATGCTTATCATCCGGTGGGAACATGCAAGATGGGCACCGACGAGATGGCGGTGGTCGACAACCGCCTGCGCGTTCACGGCCTCGCAAATATCCGCGTGGCCGATGCCTCGATCATGCCATCAGTCGTCAACGGCAACACCAATGCAACCTGCATCATGATCGGCGAGAAAGCCGCCGACATGATCCAGCACGATAATATGAGCAGCAAGAATAGCATCGCAGAATATTGAATTGGACGATTGGATCAATGCTGCAGACACAGATGCTTACGAAAAGAAGTCCGGAGAGGCCTATCGCATGTCAGTTTATTATGTGTCGACTGCGCCATTGTGGGCGAGCGCCTTAGAGGAGCGCGGCTGATGGACGTCCGTACGCAAATACGTCGCGCCGCACGTTATTTCGCCCAGCAAGAGGCTCTCGTTCACGGCCACAGGCGGTTGACTTTCTCGGAAGCCTGGTTGCGCGGCGTGAAGCTCGCAAATGCTCTTGCGGAGTGCGGCCTTCAACCGGGTGACCGGATTGCTACGCTGGAGAAGAACTCCATCGAGGCCGCCGACATCATACTGGCGGCTGCCATTGGAAACTATACGCGTGTTCCTCTCTATGCGCGCAACCGATGTGAAGCGCACGCCCATATGATCGCGAGTACCGGATCTCGGTTGGCGCTGGTCGATGAGGCATTGGCTTCGGAGTTGGCGGGGCTGGATGCCCAAGCTCCGACGCTTGAGCGGATCATTATCCGCGATCACAACTATGAGAATTGGTTGGCGACAGCCTCGGACCGGGATCCTGATCCCGTCGTCGCGCCGGAGGACTATTGTGTCATCCGCCACACCGGCGGCACGACGGGCAAACCCAAGGGCGTTGCCTATCGGCACCGTTCATGGATGACGATCTCCGCCGCATTTTTCAGCATCGGCCCCCAAGTGGCCCCAGGGGATGCCATTCTGCATGTCGGCCCGTTGTCCCATGCATCGGGCTTCCTGTTCGTGCCGGCCTGGTATTGCGGCGCCCGCAACGTGATGATGGACGGCTTCGATCCAGCGTCCTTTCTTGACACTCTCGAGCAGGAACGGATCAGCCATGCCTTTGTAGCCCCCACCATGCTCAATGCCATAGTGCATCACGACGGGGCATATGGCCGCCACTTTCCGAATTTGAAGTTTCTGCTGAGTGCTTCAGCGCCGATCTCCGAGCCGACGCTTCGCAAGTCGTGCCAGATATTCGGGAATCATGTTCTTCATTCGGGCTATGGACAGACCGAAATCCTGCCCATCGCGTCTATGGGGCCCAACGAGTGGTTCGGCGAATTTGAAGGTTCTGCCCCAATTCGGGCGGTCGGACGTCCCATGAGTGGCGCCGATATCGAAATCCGTAACGAGGACGGAAAGGTGCTGGGACCAAACGAGCCCGGCGAGATCGTCGCACGGTTCGAAAATGGCCAGATGGAGGAATTCTGGAACGATCCGGAGGAAACCGCCCGGCGCATGGAAGATGGCTGGGTCAAAACCGGCGATGTCGGCATGATCGACACAAACGGATTTTTGTATCTGCTCGATCGCAACAACGACATGATCGTGTCAGGCGGCTTCAATATCTATCCCACCGAAATCGAAAACGTAATTGCCGACCATCCCGGTGTACTCGAGGTCGCGGTCTTTGGCGTGCCCCATGAAAAATGGGGTGAAACGCCGCTTGCAATGGTGCGTGTCAAGCCCGGAGCACAAATCACGGAGACCGAGATAATAGATTTGGTGCGCCAGCGTCTGGGCTCCGCAAAAAAGCCAAGCAAGGTCGTTTTTACCGCCGAGCCACTGCCGTTGAGCAATGTCGGAAAGGTGCTTCGTTCAAAGCTTCGAGAGCCCTATTGGGCGGGCCAGGACCGGCGCATTTCGGGGGCATGACCGACGCAGCCATCCTAGCCACATCCTCTATTCCGGTGACCGCCTGCCGGCGCGCGGGAGACTGCAATGGACTATGAATACATCCTGGTTGAGCAACGCGGCCCAGCGCTTTGGGTGACCCTCAACCGGCCGGCAGCGTTGAACAGTCTGTCGTTGACTTTGGCCGAGGAACTCGCCGCAGCGATCGAGGCAGCGGAAGCAGATGCGACGGTGCGCGCTTGCATTCTTACCGGCGCCGGACGGGCGTTTTGCGCTGGCGCGGATCTGCTCGCAATTGGCGATGGAACAGGCGGACAAACTCTCGCCGAACGCTTAAATCTGTTTCTGCCGCCGCTCGGTCAGGCTTTTAACAGGATCGAGACGTCGCGCCTTCCGATAATTGCGGCGGTCAACGGCCTTACGCTCGCCGGCGGCTTGGAACTGGTGTTGTGCTGTGATCTCGTCATTGCCGCGCACCCGGCCAGATTTGGCGACGCCCATGCAAATTACGGCCTGTTGCCCGGCGGTGGAGGGTCGGTTCGACTCCCTAGGAAGATCGGCGAAGCGCGTGCGAAACATCTGATGATGACCGGCGGGACCATCTCGGCTGCCGAGATGAAGGAAGCCGGACTCGTGACCCAACTGGTTGCTCCCGAGGATCTCATTGCGGCAGCGCAAGCGCTGGTAGAATCTCTTGCAGAAAAGAGCCGGCCAGGGCTCGCCTACATGAAGCAGCTAGTCCGCGCTGCGCAGGATAGCTCGCTCGAAGTCGGGCTGCGTCAGGAACTCGAAACCATGGCTGCTTACGCCTTGTCCAACGACATTGTCGAAGGACTGGCGGCATTCCGGGAGAAGCGGAAGCCCGATTTTTCCGACCGGTGAGACCTGATCGGATGCGGAACACATTGGAAGAATGGATCAACGAATGACCGACATATTCGTCATGGGGGTTGGGATGACCCCGTTCGGAAAACAGTTCGACAAGAGCCTGAAAATGCTCTGCGCCGAAGCTTCGTCGCAGGCCTTTTCCGACGCAGGATGCACCGCCGGCGATGTCGAAGCCATCTTCTTCGGCAATTGCGTCCAGGGGCATATGGAGGGCCAGGACATGATCCGCGGCGAAATCGTGGCGCGAGCGATGGGCATCTCAAGCGTTCCCGTGGTGAATGTCGAAAACGCATGTGCGACGGCTTCCACGGCCTTGCACATGGCCGCCGCCTATGTTCGATCGGGGGCAGCGGATGTCGTACTCGCGCTCGGCGCGGAGAAGATGTACTCGCCCGACAAGGCGCTCATGTTCAGTGCATTCGATGGCGCTTGGGACGTGCATGAAACCGAGTCGGGCCGCGCGCAGCTGCTGGCCATGGGCAATGGCGTCGATGTTCCGGAAGGAACGACATCGAGTCAGCCTTACAGCGTTTTCATGGATGTATACGCCGCGATGGCACGCGCGCACATGAAGACCTACGGCTCGACGCAAGCGCAAATCGCGGCCGTCTCGGCGAAAAATCACATGCATTCGACGCGCAATCTGCTTGCCCAGTATCGCCTCCCATATACCGTCGAAAGTGTACTCGCTGCGCCTCCGATCGTTTACCCGTTCACACTGCCGATGTGCTCCCCGATCAGCGACGGCGCCGCCGCTGCGATCATCTGCAGCGAAGCCGGTCGGCGCAAACTGTCGGCAGCCCCGGACAGGGCGCTAAGAATCCTGGCGTCTGTGCTGCAAACCGGCGCCGCGCGCGATCCCTTTGATTATGACCACCATGTCAGCCGCCTTGCGGCGAACCGGGCCTATGCGATGGCCGGCGTGGGGCCAGAAGATATTGGCGTCGCGGAGGTGCATGACGCCACGGCGGTTGGCGAGATCATTGAAATCGAGGCGCTCGGCCTGACGCCGCCTGGCGAGGGCGGACTCGCGGCAGAGCGCGGTGAGACGGCGCTGGGTGGGCGTATTCCGGTAAACACGTCGGGCGGGCTTGAATGCAAGGGACATCCGATCGGCGCCACCGGGCTCGGCCAAATCTACGAGCTTGCGCTGCAATTGCGCGGCGAGGCGGAAGATCGACAGGTTCCGAATGCCCGGTTCGCGATCGCGCAGAACGGCGGAGGTGTCATCGGGGTGGAAGAGGCGGTGGTCGCCGTCACGATCCTGGGCCGGTAGTTGTCAGAGCGCGCCTAGGGAAACACGGGGTCACGATATGAACTTTGAGCTGTCCGATGAACAACGCATGGCGGTGGAAACCGTCCGCCGCTTTCTCGACAACAAGCTTGAGCCGGAAATCCGCCGGCATGGGGAGCGATTCATCCCCAAACCGCTCATGAAGGAATGGACTCAAGCACTGACCGGCTATGGCCATATTACCGCACCGCATCAGGAGCAATGGGGCGGGCTTGATATGGGATGGCTCACTCATCTGCTCATTTTCGAGGAGATCGCCTATTCCTCGCTCGATGTGGCCATACCCGGCTTCATCAACGCGGTTGGCGCAGAACTCATCCGCCGCTTCGCCCCGGAGACGATCAAGCAACGCTATCTTGCCGACCTCGTCGCGGCCGAGAAGTTCGTTTCGCTCGGCATCTCGGAGCCCGATGTCGGCTCGGACGTCGCCGCCATCAAGACACGCGCCGTACGAGACGGCGATTTCTGGGTCATCAATGGCGAAAAGACCTGGATCACCAACGGAGCCTACTCGGACATCTTCATCTGTACGTGCAAGACTGGCGAAAATGAAGTCACTCACATCCTGGTCGATCGTGACGAGAGTGAGTATGAGGTGCGCGATATCCAGAAGATGGCGCTCAACGGCCAATCGACTGCACAGATATTCCTGTCCGATTGCCGCGTACCGGTGGCAAACACGATCGGCCGGGTCGGCGATGGATTGCGCAATACGTTGCAAGTGTTCGAGATTGCCCGCTGCCATATGGCGATGTGGAGTATCGGCATCGCACGGCGAGCAATGGATGAGGCGATCGCGTACGCTCGCGATCGCGCGCAGCATGGCAAGAAGATCGCCGGCCATCAGCTGATCGCCGACAAGATCGCCATCATGGCGACCAAGATCGACGCAGCCCGTCTGTTGACGCACCGGGCAATATCCCTCGTCCAGGCGGGCACGCGCGCAGAGACGGAATGCTCGATGGCCAAGTGGTACGCCACCGAAATGGCGATCGAAGCGACGCGCGATGCGCTTCAGATCCATGGCGGCAACGGCGTCACCCGCGAATTCATCGTTGAGCGGCTGGTGCGTGAGGCGATCATTTGCCCCATCCCCGATGGCACAACGGAGATTCAAAAGCTTGTTGTTTCGCGCGCCCTGACCGGCATTCAAGCCTTTCGGTAAGGCTCAGACGAAAACGACAGCGTCGACGGAAATGGAGCCGCGTGCCTGACTCGCACAGGATCAAATGCGCAGATGCGTCGCTCAGGTAAAAGAGGCAGACAAGCGATGGACGAAGAGCTTCGTTTCGATGGCAGGGTAGTGGTTGTGACCGGAGCCGGAGGCGGACTTGGGCGCCAGTACGCGCTGATGTTTGGCGGGCGCGGAGCCAAGGTGGTGGTGAATGATCTGGGTGGCGACGAGAAAGGGAGCGGCAGCTGCTCCACAGCCGCTGACAATGTGGTCGACGAAATTCGAGCCACGGGCGGTCAGGCGGTGGCAAATTATGCGTCGGTCGAGGAGGGCGCGCTGATCATCCAAGCCGCGGTTGACAACTTCGGAACCGTTGACGTCGTCATCAACAATGCCGGCATCCTGCGCGATGTGAGCTTCCACAAAATGACCGACGAAGACTGGACACTGCTTCAGCGGGTCCATCTGAATGGGACGCGGGCAGTGACGCAGGCAGCATGGCCGATACTGCGCGACAAGGGCTATGGCCGCATCGTCATGACCACGTCTGCAGCCGCAATCTACGGCAACTTCGGTCAGGCCAACTATGCCGCAGCCAAGCTCGGAATATTGGGGCTTGCGAACGCGCTGGCGGAGGAGGGGCGGTCCAGAAACATCCAGGTTAATACGATCGCCCCAATCGCCGCATCGCGTATGACCGCGACTGCCTTTCCACAAGAGTTTCTCGCCAATCTCAGAGCGGAAGCGATCAGTCCATTGGTCGGTTGGCTTGCGCACGAGAATTGCAGCGAAACCAAAGGGCTTTTTGAAGTTGGAGCCGGCTATATCGCCAAGCTTAGGTGGGAGCGCGCGCTTGGGCACGCCTTCGGAGCGGACAGGGCGTTCACGCTCGATGATGTCGCCCGGCACTGGGGTAGAATTGTCGACTTCACGGATGCCGAGCACCCGCTCGGGCTGAATGACAGCCTTGAGGCGGTAGAACGGGCGCTGAGAGCGTAATCAACCCGATGAATTACCATGATATTTTTGAGCGGCCGTCGGGCTGCCGATGGCGTCGTGCTGCCGCCAGATATCGATGAGCAGCAGGAATAGTTCTGCAGCGAATTGAATTGGACGACGGCCCTCAAATGCCGCCAAACGGCATGAACTACACAATATCTCCTGGGAAGAGAGGATCAGCCATGAGAGGATGTCTATTGGCTTCTGCCGCGTTGTTGTGCTCGGGAACAGCATTTGCCCAGGAAGCAACGCCCCAGGCGAACGACCAAACCGGGAGCGCCACGGAAGCGCTGGCTGAGGACATTGTCGTTACCGCCACCAAAAAGGGCTATGGCGAAAGCGTGCAGAAAGTACCGATGGCGGTCACGGCTTTTGGTGAAGCGCAGCTGGATGCCAAGTTCGTCCAGAATCTTCAAAGTCTGAGCTACGACGTTCCCAACGTCCAGCTCGAGGATGTGGGTACGGCACCGGGCTATGCCAATTTCACTATCCGGGGCCTCGGCATCAACAGCACGATCCCATCGATCGACCCCACCGTAGGCGTTTTCACTGACGGTATTTACCTCGGCATCAACGCTGGTGTCGTGCTGGACAACTTCGACCTTGAGGGGATCGAAGTTCTGCGTGGACCGCAAGGCTTGCTTTTCGGTCGCAACGTTACCGGCGGTGCCGTGGTTGTGCGGACCACGCGGCCCAGCTTCGATTTTGGAGCCAAAGCCAAGCTATCCATTGAAACGGGACTGAAAAAGACCGTAAGCGGCACGGTTACCGGACCTATCGTCGATGACGTTTTGGCTGCCAAATTGGCCGTCTACTACAGCGACGACAATGGCTGGTTTCGCAACCGCTTCGACAATCGCAGCTTCGGTAAATCACATGACCTTATCATTCGCCCGGCACTTTCGCTCAAGGGTGGCGACCGCTTCCGAATGGATCTCCGCTATGAGCATGGCGATGTCGAAAGCGATGGAGCCCCTGTCCAGAGTCACGCGCTGTTTCCCGCGACAGCTTCAGGTTTTCGATCAATTTCCCAGGTTTCTATGATGCCAAATGGGACCAGGCGATCGTGGAAACCAACATCGATGTCGGTCTGGGCGAAGGCGTCTTCACCAACATCGCTGGCTATCGGAAATTCCGATCCTCCGCGGGCGCTGATATCGATGGAACACCACAGTCCTTCTTTCATGCCTTTTTCGAAATCGACCAGGATCAACTCAGCGACGAACTTCGTTATGCCGGAAGGTTCGGTGACGTCGAATTGACAACCGGTCTATACTATTTTTCCCAGGATCTTCGTTACGCCGAGCTGCGGAATCTTTTGGGCGGTGCTCGGATCGTTTCCGGTGGGGGTACGCAAGACCAGACAACATGGGGCATTTTTGCTTCGACCGACTGGCATTTCACCGATACGCTGACCTTGAATCTCGGCGCGCGGTATAGTTGGGAACGCAAAGCCGTTCGGGTCTCGGCCTTACGCGCAAATGGTTGCAATCTAGACACGCTGATCTGTGCAACCAATTTCGCCGACGCGGCAAAATGGCGAGGGTTTACGCCGAAAATCGGCCTTCAGTGGAAGCCGGATGACGACACGCAGATTTATGGCCTTTACACGCGCGGGTTCCGCAGCGGCGGATATAATTTGCGCAACACCGATCCCGCTGTGCCGCCGGGGCCATTCAATCAAGAGACCCAGGACAGTTTCGAACTCGGCGCCAAGAAGCAATTCGGGCGCCACCGGATCAACCTGGCGGCCTTCTACAATCGCATGAAGGACCTGCAGCGCGAGATCAACCTGCCCGGACCGCTTGGCGTCAGCCAGGTCATACGGAACACCGCCGACGCCACAATCAAAGGCGTCGAGGCCGAGGGGCAGTTTTTTCTTTTGTCCAACCTCGTGATTTCGGGTCAGCTCGGCTACGTGAATGGCCAGTATCGCAACGTCCAGTTCGACCTCAGCGGTGATGGCGTCATCAACGATGTGGATCGTGCGCTCAAATTGCCAAGGCTGTCGCCATGGACCTATGGCGTGGGGCTGACTTATGATCAGCAGCTTGGCGAATTGGGGACAGCAACGGCGCGTGTCAGCTTCACGCATCGCGACAAGGCGGCATTCACCGACAACAACGTCGGCTTCCTTCAGGGCGCCGATATGCTCGATGCGAGCCTCACATTGGCGACCGACAACAAGCACTGGCGCTTCTCCATCTATGGCCGAAACCTCCTGAATGAGGTGACGATTGGCGGCGATACACCTTTGCCGGCGGCCTTCGGGGGCACGGGTGCAAGCCTTTCACCGCTAAACAGGGGGCGCGTCATCGGCGGAGAAGTGGCGATTAGCTTCTAGGCCATTTTCGAGGCGAGTGGAATCACCCGCCAACTCGGAAAATGCCCAAGATCAATTTGCTAGAGCATTTCCTGCCGGAAAGCCGGTTCCCACTTCTGCGCGAAATGCTCTAGCTGATCGCGACGGATGCAGCGGATTTCCGATCGCACCCCGCCCCCTTGCCGTTAATCCGATGATGCGGTGCGCCATGCCTGACGAACAAGGCTGACGAGCGCACGGCCAGCCGGTTTTACCTGCCAGCGGCTACGCACAGCATAACAAAGCGTCAATGGATCGAATAAACCGATTCCCTCCAAGGCCACGAAATTGGCGCGAAACCATGAGTTCTCGGTGAACTGTTTTGCAACCATCCCGATAGCATCGGATGTGGCAACGATCCGTCGAACCAATTGAAAATAGTCTGTCATGTGGATCCAGTCAGCGGGACGCTTACCGCTTTTTTCGTACATCTGCTGAATGATCGATGTGTAGGGTTCGGAAGATGAGGGCACTACGAATTCGAACTGGACCAGCGGCTCCTTGCTGGTCGGGTTTATCCCCAGAATGGGATGATTGTTCCGCACAAAAGGCAGTATTTCGATCGAGGCGACCCGCTCGCACTTGAATTCCGGCCAGCGTGCAAAGGCCGCTTCAAGTCCAAAGGCGACATCGATATCGCCGCGCGACAGGAGTCGCACGCCCCTTTCGCTGTTGCCCGAAACGACTTCGACGCGCACTGCCGGATGGCGCCGCAGCAAAGAAACCAGAGGTTGGGTGAGCAACCAGTCGATTGACCCTGGGAACAGTCCGATTCGAAGCGGGCCCGCATAGGCGTCGGCGCGGCGGGCTGTATCTCCGAGTAGTTCAGCTGCGTCGGCAAGCAAGCGCGCTGCGCGATCAATAAATTCGCGTCCCTCCTCTGTCGGCATCGCGCCCCGTGAGGTCCGATGGAAAAGGGAATAGCCAAGATGCCGTTCGAGTTCAGCGACACTCTTGGTCACCGCCGACTGCGTGACACCAACCGCATCCGCTGCCCTGGAGAAGGAACGAAGCTGACCAACCGCGACGGCATGCTTGAGGCGAGAATCGAGCATGGACATGCCCCACAGGAATAATTGCTCCAGAGAATGAATTAGGCGAATCAAGGTCATTTTGCCAATCTTACTTTCGACACTGCCGCCCAGCACGACTGCAACCCGTCTCGAAATCTGGAGCGGCGAAACGGCCTGGATCAAAGCGCCAAGGTCTCAGACGCAGGTATGCCTGAATGACGAAAACTGGTCCGCTTGCAGGCCTCAAAATACTCGAAATTGCGGGCATCGGCCCGGCGCCGTTTTGCGGAATGCTGTTGGCCGACCTTGGCGCCGATGTCGTCGTCATTGAACGCGTAAGCCCTAACTCCGAAAATATCGATCTTGGCAGCGGCGCCATTGTGAACCGCGGGAAACGTGTAATTGCCTTGGATCTGAAGTCCCCCGAAGGCGTCGCGCATGTCCTGGATCTCGTCCAAAGGGGCGATGTACTGATCGAAGGCATGCGGCCTGGGGTGATGGAGAGGCTCGGCCTTGGTCCCGAGGTTTGCCTAGCGCGTAACCCCCGCCTTGTATTCGGTCGCATGACGGGTTGGGGGCAGCAGGGACCTCTCGCCCAAGCGGCCGGCCATGACATCAACTATATCGCGCTGTCAGGAGCCCTTTGGTATGCTGGGCATCCCGGTGAACCGCCAATGGCGCCGCCAAGCCTGGTAGGCGATATTGGGGGTGGAGCGCTCTATTTGGCCATCGGCGTCCTCGCAGCGGCAATGCACGCGCGGGATACCGGGAATGGGCAAGTGGTTGACGCCGCGATCGTCGATGGGAGCGCTCACATGATGAACTTGCTCCTGAGCCTGAAGGCCGCCGGCCAGGTTGCCAGCATACGCGGCTGCAGCATCCTTGACGGCCCTCACTGGTACTCGACCTATCGGTGCGCCGACGGGAATTTCATCTCAGTCGGATCACTCGAGCCCAAGTTCTATGCGCTGCTTTGCAAAAAGCTGGGGTTGGCCGGCGATAGCAGTTTTGACGACGGCTATGATCGTGATGCCTGGCCCGAGCTCAAGCAGCGTTTTAGCGAGATATTCGCCATGCGGACACGGGAAGAATGGCGCACACTGCTGGAAGGCAGCGATGCCTGCTTTGCCCCCGTGCTTGATCCGGACGAAGCGGCGCGCCATCCTCATATGGCAGCGCGAGGCGTCTATCGGGAGATCGACAATATCCTCCAGGCAATGCCGGCGCCACGTTTTTCGGGCTCGTCACTACCGATCCCCGGACCGATCCCGCTGCATCATGAAGATCCGAGTACAATTCGGCGGGGCTGGAGCAAACCGGACCGCTGCGGGATTACCGCCAGAACCGACTGTTGCGAGTAGTCGGTTGGCATGGTGGGCGGCCAGCGGCCCGACACGAACGGTGATTTCATAACTATGAACCAATGCGACGCTCCGCTTCGCTGCGCTGCATTCAAATCAAAGGAGACAACGACACACAGGCACGTCAAACTATCCGATGATTCCTGTACGCCACGCCGGAACGGCGATTGCGGACGTGTCCACGGGACGTTGTTCGCATCGTGATTCGCTCGGCGCTTGAAATCAATGCTCGCCCCGGATGTGACGACGCCGATGGGATTTCCACTGCGGCGTCCACGGCCAATGTCCTGGCGTGAGGGCTTCGGTCATCGACCGATTCGACCGTCCGAATGCGGTCTTTTGGCGCGCCTGAGAATCCGCATCAGAGTTGAGTGCGCGTTGTTCGGGAATCTCATTTAAATATTTGTAAAAACGTAATAATATAGATAATAACTCCAACCTGTATCCAGTGTGGAGTAATGGTCGCAGGGCGTGAACTTACGCCCTTATGGATGCGTCGAAGTCCTTCAGTTTGAATCTCAGGAAATTGCGGCTTGCGATGCGCATCACGCAAGAAGCGCTCGCCCATGATGCGGGCACGAGCAGCTCTTATCTGAGTGCGATCGAAAATGGCCGGTCGAGCCCGACGCTGAAAGCAATGGAGCGGCTCGCGAAGGCACTCGGCGTTAATGCCGTCTATCTCTTGTCCGGCCGGATATCGATCTCGATCGTTTCGGACGACGAACTGGAAATCGGCGCGATACTGGCGCGCCCGGCGGTGACGCTCCGGCGCCATCCGCACAAGCCGACGGGGCGGCCGAGCAAGACCAAGTAAATCATCGGGGGCTGCACGCGCGTGGGCTGGAACCACGCGCCCGATAGACGCGCCCGCAACGCGCGCGTCGAAAGGAGTGCCCCTCGGTGCCGTTTCGCGACCTCGATGCCTATATTAAGCAGGCCAGGCGCGCGAACAGTGATCGCGAGCTGTTCAGTTGCAGCGAGGCCGCCGCACGCCAGCTCGGCCTCCCATGGCTCGCGATCGTCCAGAGCATGGCCTTCTTTCAGCCCGGTGGGCGATATTTCCGCATGGACAATTTCCAGAGCTGGGGCGACGTTTTCGTCGCCGAAGGCTATTACCGCGACGATCCCGCCTTGCTCGCGGCGCGCTCGACAAGCCGGGCGTTCTGCTGGCACGAAATGGAGCGACTGCTGGGCGGCTTCACGCGGCGACAGGCGCGCATCGTGCGCGAAGCCGCGCGTCATGGCCTGCGCAACGGCCTCACCGTTCCGATTGGCGTCGCCGGCGAGCCGCCCGGATGCTGTACGTTCGCAACGCGCGACGGGCAATTGCCGCCATCGCATATCTGCCGGATCGCGACGCTGATGGCGAGCGAGGCGTTTACCGAGGCGCGGCGCTTGCACGGCTTTCCGGCGCGCCCGCTGAAATTACCCCATCTCAGCCCAAAGGGGCTCGAATGCTTTCGCTTGGCGGCGATGGGCAAGAGCGACGTCGAGATCGGGATCATGATGAACATCGCCCCGACGACAGTGCGCACCTACATGCGTGACCTGCGCGAACATTTCGGAATCTATTCCCGCGCGCAGCTCCCGGCGATCGCGCTCGCCTGCGGAATCGTCTGCATCGAGGAGATCGTCCCGCGGTTCTGAGCGGGATCGCCGCATCCTCAATATTGACGACTGTTTGAGCCCTTCATCTCTGCTCCCTTCGCGACTGTTCAATTTGAACGGGAGCTACTGCCATGATCCATATTGTCAAAGGGTGCTCGCTTACCGATGCGCGCGCCGCCTCGATGTTCGAGGACCGCAAGACCCTGTTCGTCGATCTGCTGGGCTGGGATGTTCCGGTCGTCGGCGGCCGCTATGAAATCGACAGCTATGACGGCGACAAGGCGGTCTATCTGATCGCCACCGACGATGGCTGCATTCACCAGGGGTCGATGCGGCTGCTATCGACAGAGGGCGCACATCTTCTCGCCGATCGTTTCGCGTCGCTCTGCGAGTGCGATGCGCCCCGGGGGGAGCAGGTTCGCGAGATTACGCGACTTTGCCTGCCGCAACGATTGGGCGCCCCCGGACGCCTGCGTGTCCGCAACCGGCTCATCTCGGCGATGGTCGATCATGCGCTCGGCAGCGGAATCACCATGCTAACCGGCGTCGTGACCGCTGCTTTTCGCGAGGAGGTTTTGGCGATGGGCTGGCGCGCAGCGCCGCTCGGCCCCGCGCGCCGCATCGATGGCGCGTTCCTTGGAGCGTTCCGCATCGAGATCTGCGCCGGTACGCCTGCGCTGCTGGCGTCGAACGGCATCTATGTACCGGGTGCGATCACTCCCGATGCGGCGGCAAGAGCCGCGTGAAGGGAATGGCGATGCACGACCCCGCCCGCCTCGCCGCGATGCTGCTCGCCGACGGTTATGTCATTGTCGATAACGCCGTGCCGACCGAGCTAATCACCGCGCTCGAAGCCGAACTCGCACCGCGCTTCGTCGCCACGCCCTTTTGCGAAGGCGGATTCTACGGAGCCCGCACCAAGCGCTTTGGCGCGTTGTTGCGGCGTTCACGGCATATCGCCGGCCTTGTGCTGCACCCGATCATCCGCGGTATCGCCGAAACGGTGCTCGGGGAATGGTGCGATCGTATCGTTCTCAACCTCACCCAGGCGATCGAAATCCATCCCGGCGCGCTCGCGCAGGTGCCGCACCGCGACCAGGATCTCTGGGGCGGCGTCAAGACCGGGATGCACTATCAGATCAACGTCATCTGGCCGATCGATCCGTTCACGCTGGAGAGTGGCGCGACGCTGGTCTGGCCGGGCAGCCATCACGATGCGGCATCGCAACCGGGCGATGCACGTCCGGTCGCCGCCGAAATGCCACCCGGCTCCGCGCTGCTGTTCCTCGGATCGATCCTGCATGGTGCCGGCGCTAACCAGTCCGATCATGTGCGCCGCGCGGTCATCACCTCCTATTGCCTCGGATGGCTGCGGACGTTCGAGAATCAGTATCTCGTCTATCCGCCCGCCATCGCTCGAGCGTTCGATCCCGATCTGGCCGCGCTCATCGGCTATGCCCAGCATCGCCCCAATCTCGGCAATGTCGAAGGCCAGTGCCCGTCCGTGCTGCTTCACCGGGACGATATCGACGGCCTCCCTGCGATCGACGCGCTGCTCCCCGGCCAGGCCGACATGCTGGATGCCTATGTCGCCGAACAGGAAGCCGCGCGTGCGGGCCTGATCGGCGGGTAACGCGGGTTCGTCGGACCGGGCGCTGCACTCATGACACACGATCCAAACCCCGAAGCAGGCGGCGGCGCGCGAACACGGATCGAGGCGGATTCATCCGCTGTGGACGGTGGAGCCACGGCGTCGTCGGCCGCGGAGCGCGCTCGGCGGGCACGCGAGCATTGCCCGTTTCTGACAACCAAGCAGGCCGCGTTCCATCTCGGTCTCGCGGGGGACACGCTCAAGAAGATGCGCCGGGAGCGGCGCGGCCCGCCGTGCCGAAAGCATGGCACCGTCTGGCGCTACCATATCGACGATATCGAGGCCTGGTCGCGCGCGAACATGCGGGAGGGAGGCAATGGCTAGGCTGCTACCCTCCCGTCTGCCGGCTAAACCCACCGCGCTGATCGGTCTCGGCGCGGCCGCGCTGGCGACCACGATCGCGCTGCCGCCAACGCCGTGGCTGGTCTGGAACGCATCGGCCAGCGCGCCGATCGGTCTCTATGCCGTCAGCGGACGGCAGGACATCGCATCGGGCGACATGGTGCTGGTCCGGGTGCCCGACCGCTGGCGCCGGCTCGCCGCCGAGCGGCGCTACATTCCGATCAATATCCCGCTGGTCAAGCGCGTCGCGGCCGCGCCCGGCGATCGCGTCTGTGCGCGCGGGCGGGAGATCTATGTCAACGGCCACCCGGTGGCCGAACGCCGCGAAGCCGATGGCCGCGACCGTCCGATGCCGTGGTGGAATGGCTGCGTGATGTTGCGTTCGGGCGCATTGTTCCTGCTGATGGACAGCCCGGATTCGTTCGATGGGCGTTATTTCGGACCGACATCGCGCGGCGACGTCATCGGCGAGGTGCGACTGCTGTGGCTGGGCTGAGGGTCGCCATCACCGCCCTGGCGCTGCTGGCGGCGGCACCGGCTGACGCGCAGTCGGTCGTTCACTGGCGGCCCTATATCGAGGCAGCCTCGGCGCGTTTCGGCGTGCCGGTAGAATGGATCGAGCGCGTCATGCGCGCCGAGAGCGGCGGGCGCACGGTGCTGGACGGGCGCCCGATTACCAGCCACGCCGGCGCGATGGGACTGATGCAGCTCATGCCCGGCACCTGGTCCGAAATGCGCGCGCGGCTCGGGCTCGGACGTGATCCCCATAGCCCGCGCGACAACATATTGGCGGGGACGCTCTATCTTCGTCTGATGTATGACCGCTTCGGTTATCCCGGACTGTTCGCAGCCTATAACGCGGGACCGGCACGCTATGCCGAGCACGTGCGGACCGGCCGCGCGCTGCCCGGTGAGACCCGCGCCTATCTCGCGAGCGTCGCCGGAGTGCCCGTCAATTCCCGGTCGGCTGTCACGGCCGCCAGTGCAACGCCGCGTACCGTCAATGCCATCTTCTTCGCGATCGGCGACCGGCCCCCTGCCGGCCGGAGCGAAGCCGGTGCGGCCACGCTGTTCGTCGCGCTGCGATCGACGTCGCCCGAGAAGAACGCGCCAGACCGCCCATAGTGCGAGCCGATCGGGGCTTCATGCCGAATCGTGTTTCTGCTATGTTCCGAGCCTATGGAGTTGGTCGTGATGTTGCTCGGTCTGATCCTGTCCGCCACCGGCATCGTCCTCTTCGCCTGGGCGATGTTCCGGCTCGCCGTCTTCGCACTCCCGGTCGGGCTCGGTGCGGCCGCATTTCTGTGGGCGGGGGGTGGCGAACTGGGGCCGTTGCTCGGTCTGCTTCTCGGCCTCGTCGTCGGCGTCGCGGTCTTGCTGATCGGACGCATGCTCATCGCGTCGCGGTTGCCCGTTCCGCTTCGCGGAGCGATCGCGCTTCTCTTCGCCGTGCCCGCCGGGATCGCCGGCGGCAGTGTCGTCTCCAGCCTGATGCAGCTCGGCGGTGCGGGGCCGACCGCGACCGGCATCGCCGCGGCGGTCGGCGCGATCATCATCGCCGGTGCCGCCATGATGAGCCTGTTGCCCGCGATGACCGCTTGCACCGGTTCGAACGGATCCCCGCTGCACGGTTGATCTGTTGGGGCCAGTGGGCCGAGTGCTCGCTCCTCGTGTCACCGCGCGCATGGCGACCACGACGAGAGTGCTTCAAGACGGCAGGGTCTGACCTGACGCATCCGGGTTTTCAGGCGCCTCGCGCCTGCGGCGCGACCGCCGCTCTATTCCGCTAGGCTCACATCCGTTCGCCAAGCTCCACCGGGCCACGCTTCGCGCGTCCCGGCCAAAGGTGACGATCGGACTGGCGGGATGCCGGAGCCTTGCTCCGGCCTGTCGTCGCCGCGCCTGACCGGCGCGGCGGCATTTTTCGTTGGGCCTTCCCCTCGTCGCGCGGGTGGGCGGCGCTCCCTTCTGGGCCCGGCCCGGCGTCCCGCAAGCCGGCCTTCGACTGCGCTCGGGTCCGGCTCCTCCATTGCATTTCGGCCCTGCGGGTGCGGACCGCCTCCTGGCCGCGCCCGGCAGGTCGCAATTCGCCGCCCACCCCCGCTCCGGGGGAGGCCCTGGGGTTTTTGGGGCGGCATTGGAGGATAGCCATGCACCAGACCGGCAGCCAACGCGCGCGCGCAGAGGGCAGCAAACGCCAGCCCCCGGCGGAGCGCGCCAATCTTTACGACGAGGTGACGGGCCGCATTGTTTCCGAACTTGAGGCGGGCCGCTTCCCTTGGGTCCAGCCTTGGGGCCGCCCCAATGGTCAAGGCTTCTCCGCCGCCCCCGGCCTCCCGCGCAACGGGCTCACCAGCCGCAATTACAGCGGCGTCAATGTCCTGATCCTGTGGGGAGCAGTGATCGAGAACGGCTATCCGTCGCAATCGTGGCTGACCTTCCGCCAAGCCTTGGAGGCGGGCGGCAATGTCAGGAAAGGCGAGCGCGGGACAAGGGTTGTCTATGCCGACCGCTTCACCCCCGAAGCCGAGAAGGAACGCGCGCGCCAGACCGGCGGCGAAGCCCGCGCGGTGCCGTTCCTCAAACGCTTCACCGTGTTCAACGTCGCACAGTGCGAAGGCTTGCGCCCCGGCCTTGCCACCGACCCCGCACCGCTTCCCGAACGCCAAGTCGTGCCGATCGCCGAAGCGGTCATTGCGGCATCGGGCGTCGATTTCCGCATCGGTGGGGACAAGGCCTACTATGTCCCGAGCGCCGACTATGTGCAGGTGCCCCCGCAACCGGCCTTCCACGAACAGATCAATTTCTACCGGACGGCGCTGCACGAACTCTGTCATGCCAGCGGCCACCCGTCGCGCCTCAATCGCAATCTGCGCAATGCGTTCGGCAGCAAGGACTATGCGCGCGAAGAATTGATCGCCGAGATGGGATCGGCCTTCCTTTGCGCCGCGCTCGGCATCGTGCCGACCGTTCGTCACGCCGATTATCTGGCATCATGGCTCGACGTGCTGCGCGAGGACAATCGCGCGATCTTTCGCGCGGCCAGTCAGGCGAGCAAGGCCGCCGATTGGCTGCTTGCCCGCTACGCCGAGACGCAGGACGAAGGGAGGGAAGCGGCATGATTACGCTCCCCCATGCGATCCTTTCGGCGCTGCGCGCGAATGCGCGCGCCAGCCGCCTCCACGAGCAGCGCGACGAACGGTTCGACCCGTTCCCGGTGGTCAAATTCTTCAATCCGGTCGGCGCGGCGACGTGGATCGCCACCGAGCTTTACGACGATGGAGACACGCTGTTCGGCCTCGCCGACTTGGGGTTCGGATGCCCGGAAATGGGCGTGTTCTCGCTTACCGAGATTGCGGGCGTCCGCTTGCCCTTCGGCCTGTTCATCGAGCGCGACGAGCATTTCGAGCCGCTGGCCCCGCTTTCGCTATGGTCCGATACCGCGCGGCGCATGGGTGCAATCGTTCTGGCCGAAGCCGAACTTCGCCGCATCACCGATAGCCGGAACGGCAACGAGCTTCCGCCGCCTCTTGATGATCGAGGGGCCGGATGACGCGCGGCGCGTTTCGCCGCATTGAGTGCCGGTCCCGCCCATCCAGCAAGACAAACGGGACCGGCGCTCCAGAAGGAGCAGACCAATGAAACTCGACTTTATCGACCATAGCAAGCTGGTTCCGTCCAAGGTGAACATGCGGCACGGACCCAAGCCCCCGGACGTGGGCGACATTCTGCCCTCGATCCGCAAGCGCGGTGTCATCGTGCCGCTGATCGTGCGCCCGCAGGCGGGCAACGATAATGGCGTCCACGAAATCGTCGCCGGGCGGCGGCGCTGGACGGCGAACGCCATCGCGCTTGTCGAGGGCATCGACCACGGCCCGCTTCCCGTCGCCATCCTCGACGCCGGGGACGACGCCGACGCCATCGAGGCATCGCTTCTCGAGAACACCCGGCTCGATCCCGACGAGGTGACGCGATGGGAAACCTTCGCACGGCTGGTCAAGGAGGGCCGCGACATTGCGGATATCTCCGCGACGTTCGGCATTCCCGAGCTTGGCGTGAAGCGTATCCTAGCGCTCGGCAACCTGCTTCCGCGCATCCGCGATCTTTACCGCAAGGAGAAGATCAACGCGGCGACCGTCCGGCATCTGACGCTGGCGAGCAAGCAGCAGCAGAAGGCATGGCTGGCGCTCTACGACGATGACGACGCCTATTGCCCGACCGGCCAGCAATTGAAGGCATGGCTGTTCGGCGGGCAGTCGATCAAGGTCGAACATGCCCTGTTCGACGTCGATGCGAGCGGCCTTGCGATCGTCGCCGATCTGTTCGGCGAAGACCGCTATTTTGCAGATGCCGACGCGTTCTGGACCGCGCAGAACGCCGTAATCGACGCGCGCAAGGAGGACTATCTGGATGCCGGATGGTTCGACGTGGTGATCGTCCCGCCCGGCGAATATTTCTACCGCTATGAGTTCGCCAAGGCACCCAAGCGCAAGGGCGGGCGCGTGTATATAGATGTGCGCGAAAGCGGCGAGGTCGAGGTCCACGAAGGCTATGTGACGAGCAAGGAGGCCAAGCGGCTCGAACGCGGCGAGGCAATCGAAACCGGCCCCAAAGTGCCGCGCCCCGAAGTGACGAGCACGATGCAGACCTATATCAACCTGCACCGTCATGCCGCTGTCCGCGCCTCGCTGACCCGTCATCCCAAGGTCGCGCTGCGCTTGATGGTCGCCCATGTCATCGTCGGGTCGCCACTGTGGACGGTCAAGCCCGAGCCGCAGACCGCGCGCAACGACGATGTGCGCGAAAGCGTCGAAACTTGCCGCGCGGAAACCGACTTCGACGCGAAGCGCCGCGCCGTATTGGACCTTCTCGGCTTCTCGCCCGAGGAACCGACCGTCACAGGCGGCAACGGCGACGACTTCGGACTGGTCGGCGTGTTCCTGCGCTTGCTCGACGTGCCCGACCGCGCCGTAATGGACGTGATCGTCATCGTCATGGGCGAAACGCTCGCCAGCGGCAGCGCCGCCATCGAGGCGGTCGGCGGCGAGATCGGCGTCGATATGGCCCGCTACTGGCAGGCCGACGACGCCTTTTTCGAGTGTGTCCGCGACAAGGAGGTGCTGACCCGCATCGTCGCCGAGGTGGCGGGCGAACCTGTCGCCGCCGCCAATGCGAAGGAACCGGGCAAGGTCTTGAAGCGCATCGTCCGCGACCATCTGGAGGGTGCGAACGGGCGGCCCAAGGTCGAGGGTTGGGTGCCGAAATGGATGGCGTTCCCGCCCGCTACCTATACGGCGCGCGGCGGCGTCGGCACCGTCGCGGCTCATGCCAAGGTGCTCGCGGCGCGCCCCGACCGCGAGCCGGAACCGACCGGCCCCGGCGCGGTGATTGCGCTTCCGGCCCCTGCCAAGGCCGAGCCGCAGGAACAGCCCGAGCGCGAAGCCGCATGAAACTGGACGGGCGGCGGCGCACCCGCCGCCCGTTCCGTCCCCCATAAAATCGCCGCGCCGCTCGGCCGCAAGCGGCCCTCGCGGCGCGGATTTCAGACAGGAGACTTGTCATGGCCGACCGTGTTTCGGCATCCATCACCATCGGCGGGACGCTCCCCGCCAGCCAGCTTCCCGCCTTCGCCGAGGCCATCGCGAACGAAGGGCTGTCCACCGAATGGGACGGCGAACCCTTCGCGCTCGGCGATCTGCCCGAGGGCGAGCCCTTGGCGCTCATGGCGCACGAGGTCGCCTGGGGGCGGTTCGAGGGACTCGAAGCCTTCTGCATCGCGCATGGGCTTTTCTTCGCGCGCTGGTCGGGCGCCTATGCCTGCCAGTGGGGTGCGGAACGCACCGTGTTCACCGGCAGCGGCGAACCGCAAAGCTACGCTGCCGACGAGGACGACTATATCCTCATGGGGCGCTGCACCGCCGAGCGATTGGGCAGCTATGCGGCGATCATCGCGCATTTCGATGCGGCCGACTTCGCGGTGCCCCCGCTTGTCATCACGCCCGAACGGGAGGAGGCGAGCAATGGCTGACATCTGGATTCAGGGCAGCTTCGCCTTTCGCTGCACCGCCGCCGAGTGCGCGCTGATCGAGGAAGTCGCAAACGCTGGCTACGCGCTAGCGAATGACGACGCGCCCGATCCGCCGAGCGCGGCGCTGCTCGCAGCCTTTCCGCCGGACGATGCGAACGCGCGGTGGAGCGGGTTTCGCGAGGCGTTCAACGATCCCGAATTTCCCACCATCGGAGCCGATTTCATCGCTGAAACCTGCCCCGACGATCCATCCGCGCGGATCGTGTGTTTCGCCAGCATGGACGATTTCGATGCCGCTGCCATCGCGGTGGTGATCCAGCGATGTTGCCCCGAAACGCTCGCCAAGGGGCCGATCGGCTTTGAATGGGCCATGACCTGTTCCAAGCCCCGCATCGGGGAGTTCGGTGGCGGCTGGTGCGCGATTTTCGCAGACCGCATCGAGATCGACGCGACCAACGAGGCGCTGTCGCGCGCGCTCGCGGGCGACGGCAACTAGCCCAAATCGCGCCGCACTGCGCGCTCGCGTGCCGAAAACCCCTGCCGCCTGACCTACCGGGCGGTGCGGCGGATCACCGTCCGGGCGCTTCCGCATAACGTGCATTCGTCCTTCTGCCGCTCGAATCCGCGCGTGCCGCTGAGCGCGCAGGTGACGACATTGGCCTGTGCGGTAACCGACAGGTTGAGCCGGTCAGTCACGCAGGCATCGCACACCGCCGCGCCGTCCAGCCGCACGATCAGCCGTTCGATCTGCCCCGCAATCGTCGTTCCTTCGTTCATCGCCGTGAGGCTATAGCCGCGGCCTCGTGGCCGCGAAAGCAATCATGGCTTCCCGGAAAGACGCCGGACTGGGCTTCCTGTCCGCGCGCGCATCTCGTCCTTTCGTGTCTCACCAACCCGTCGCCGGCTCCTTGGGCGCATGACCTGGGACGGCCGCGCGCCTCGCGAAACCATCGCGCGGAACTGATTTCCCCGCGCCGCTTTGGCGGCGCTCCTCGCGGCCGCTTCGCTCCAAATCAGCCCCGCGCTTCCGGTCCTCCGCTTCGCTTCGGCCTGCGGTTCGCAGCGCGCTCAAGGGCCGTCCCTTCGGTCCGCCCATCGCCCGGCATCGGGTCGGGCGAATGTGCAAGGAGACGAGAAATGCCCTCAATCGGTCATGTCCAGCGCCAGAACGACGGTTCGTTCCGGGGCGCCTTGAAGACGCTTTCGGTCAATGCCGAGATCGCCATCATCCCCAACCGCAGTAAGACCGGGGACCAGCCCGACTACCGCGTGCTGTCGAACGGCGTCGAACTGGGCGGCGGCTGGATCCGCACCGGCGAGGTGAGCCAGCGCGAATATGTCCGCCTCGCCATGTCGGCCCCCGAACTTGGCGGCCGCACCCTCTACGCCAATCTCGGCCGCGCCGCCGGGCAGGACGACGACGACGCGTTCGCCGTTATCTGGAACCCCGGCGACTGAGCCGGATCGGCCCCGCGCCGGTCACCCGGCGCGGGGCTTTCCTCATGCCTTGAGGGCTTGGCGTGGGCCTTTTCCTGCACCGGAACGCGCTTGCGGGCCTGCAGAGAGGAAGAAATCCGCTCAGCAAGCACCGAGTATCCGGCGGCGAACGGACCGCCTCAACCATCGACGGTTCCCCCAATTTTCACGCCACCTGCGTTCCGCTTCGCTCCACTCCGGCGACGAGAAAATCGGCTCCCCCGTCGCCCGCTTCGCGGCCGCTGCGCGGTGGTTGACCCCGCCCGCTCCCCGCCGGGCGATGGCTCATCTTTCGCTTGTATCAGGAGGATGAGATGTCGGTTGAACAACAGATCGAGGAGCTTCGCGCGGAGCTTTCATGGTGCGATGACGCGGGAGAACGGCGGCAGATCGAAGCCGAATTAAGGGCCGCTGAGAAGAGGCTGAAGCGGTGCAATCGGGCGCTGCGTCAGGCCGAACAGGCAGGCTGGCAATAAGGCGATGCGCTGTTGAAGGGGCAGGTTCGCGGGAGTGGTGCCGCATGGCGCCGCTCCCCTTTTTTGATCGGGAAGGCGGGAAGGCAAAGCGGGCGTCTGGGGCGGCAGGTGGCAGTCGGGCTCGATGGCAAGATAGAGGCAAAATCTCGCGATTTTGTAAGTGTTTGTCTGCACATCGTTTTTTGAAGGCTTTTGCGAGACTCGCCCTTTGAGTGCGAGACAGGGTTACCAGGAGTGGCGGTTTTCTGGGCTTTTCCGATCCCAATCGCGAGACTCCTTGCGCTCTGGCGAGGACGCGCCATTCTTATCGGCGGGGAGCGTCATTCCGGCATGGAAGGACGCCGCTATGCGCGATGATGAGTTCGAACCGCAGCTGGGCCGGATGCGCGGCCGGGGCAAGGAGCAGCGCTACCTGAGCCGCGTCGTGAAAGCGGCAAAGCGGGCCGGCATGAAAACGGGCAGGCGCGGCCGTTTCGACGGCAGCCGGATCGGGCGCGGCGCGAGTGTTGCGCGGGTGCTCAGATCGCGCGACCGATTGGGCGCGTTCCGGTCGCGCCGCGTGATCGTCAAGATACGGCCTGTCGGCCTTGGCGGGAAAGGCATGGGCGGTGCGAAGGCGCACCTTCGCTATATTCAGCGCGACGGCGTGACCCGTGAGGGCGAGGCTGGTGCGCTCTACTCGCCCGACAGCGACGTCGCCGATGGCAAGGCGTTCCTCGAACGGTGTGACGGCGACCGCCGCCAGTTCCGGTTCATCGTGTCGGCCGAGGACGCCGACCAGTATCCCGACTTGAAGCCGTTCGTGCGCCGGCTGATGACGCAGATGGAGCAGGATCTTGGGACAAAGCTCGATTGGGTGGCGGTCGACCATTTCAATACCGGCCATCCGCACACGCATATCGTGGTGCGCGGCGTAAACGATCGGGGTGAGAATCTGCTGATCGCGCGCGAGTATATCTCGCACGGGAGCCGGCAGCGGGCGATCGAGATCGTCAACCTCGACCTGGGGCCGCGCACCGACCTTGAAATCGAAGAGCGGCTTCGCAGCGATACGGGTGCCGAGCGGCTGACCGCGATCGACAGACGGCTGATCCGCGACATGGATACCGCGCGGCTGGTCAGCGCGAGCGATGGCGATCCCTTCCAGCAATCGCTTCGCGTCGGTCGCCTGCAGAAACTCGGGCGCATGGGACTCGCCTCGCATGTCGGCAACGGCACCTGGCGGCTTGAGCCCGACCTTGCGAACACACTGCGCCAGATCGGCGAGCGCGGCGACATCATCCGCACCATGCAGCGCGAGCTGACCGCGCGGAAGCTCGATCGTGCTGCGGTCGATCGCGTCATCTACGACCCGGTCGCGAAGGAGGCGACGCCGATCATCGGCCGCGTCGTGATGCGCGGGCTCGCCGACGAACATGAAGACCGTCATTATCTGCTGGTCGACGGCATCGACGGGCGCACCCATTATGCCGAGATCGGCAAGGGCGAGCTGGTCGACACGATCCCCGAAAATGCCATCGTCCGGATCGCGCCACGCGAGGGCGGCATTCGCGCCGTCGATCGGACGATCGACGAGATCGCGGCGGCGAACGGCGGGCGCTATTCGATCGACGCCCATCTGAAGCACGATCCGACCGCCAGCGAACGCTTCGCCGAAACGCATGTCCGGCGGCTTGAAGCGATGCGAAAAATCTCGGGCGTCGTCGAGCGCGAGCCCGACGGAAGCTGGATCATCGCGCCGGACCATCTCGCCAGGGTCGAGAGGTTCGAAGCCATGCAGTTCCGCGACCACCCCGTTGCCATTGAAACCCTGTCGGCGATCCCGCTCGACAAATTACCGGGAACCGATGCCGCGACCTGGCTCGATCGCGAGCTGGTCGCCGAAGCGCCGGTGCCAGTGCGCGATGCTGGGTTCGGGCACGAGGTTCGTTCAGCGCAGGCGATGCGACGGCAATGGCTGATCACCGAACAGCTTGCAGACGAACAGGATGGGCAGACGGTCTATCGGCGAGGGATGCTCGCCGCGCTCCAGCGGCGAGAATTGCTGCGTGTCGCCCGCCAGCTCTCCGACAAGTTAGGCGTTCCGTTCGCCGAGGCCAGAGAGGGGGAGGCTGTTCAAGGCAGGCTCGTGCGCGCAGTCGAGATGACGAGTGGTCGCCATGCGCTCATCGAACGGTCGCGCGATTTCACGCTGGTGCCGTGGCGCTCTGTTCTCGATCGCCATGTCGGTAAATCGGTCTCGGGCATCATGCGCGACGGCGGGATCAACTGGACACTCGGGCGGCAGCGCAGCGGGCCGAGCGTCTCCTGATCCGGAGGATTCGGGCTTTCTATTTTCATGAAATTATGTTTTCATGGATTCATGAAAAATATCGCAGCGCAAACCGATGTCGGCGACGAGCATCTTCAGGTGCAGATTCCTGCCGTTACGAAACGCGATCTCGGTCAACGGTCGCTCGATTCCCGCGAGCCGATCCGGATGATCGTACTGCGGGCACTTGAAGCCTATGGCGTGAGCGTCCCCGCAGACGCGATATCGGATCGCCGGAAGGGCAGGCGATGAGCGAGGATTTCGAAGCTCTCACTGTTGCGGATTATGCGAAGCAGGCCGCGCGGACTGATCAACGCAGCGGTGGCCGCGCACTGGGCTTCTCGATGCTTGGCCTTTTCGGCGAAGTCGGCAGCTTGCTCAGTGAGGCCAAGAAAAAGCAGCGCGACGATGCCTCCTACCTGGGTTACGCTCACGCCGTCGCGGAAGAGCTTGGTGACGTCCTTTGGTATCTGGCGGCGATCGCACGGCGCAGCCGCATGGCGCTCAGCGACATCGCTGCCGCCGCGGCGACAAACGGCGGACAATGGCAGACGGGCGGCAACGAAACGCTCAGTTTCCATGCGCTGCAGCCGCAGCACATTCCGCTTGCCAAGGCACCGATGCCGCAGTTCGAGCATAGCCTGCTCGCGCTGGCAGGCGACGTTGGGCTGCTCATCAACGATTTCCAGGCGGGCGGTCTTGCGAAGGACCGCGAAGCACTCGCGGGCCGGCTGGTCGCGGTCATGCGCCGGTTGATCCAGGCGGCAAACGAATCCGGTGTTACCATCGAGGCTGCCGCCGTGAAGAATCTTCACAAGATCTTCGATCGCTGGCCGCGCGAGCGCATCTATCCGGCGCCGACCGATGCGGCGCTCGACCCAGAAGAGCAATTGCCGCGGCGGATGGCGATCGACGTCTATGAACGCACCGTTCGCGGGCAGACATTCGTGTATCAACGCTCAAGCGGTGTGTATGTCGGCGACCGGCTCACCGACAACGCGCTCGAACCCGACGACTATCGTTTCCACGATGTCTTTCACTACGCTTATGTCGCGGTGCTTGGCTGGTCGCCAGTGCTGCGTGCGCTGCTCCGTCTCAAGCGCAAGAGCGATCCGAAACTCGACGACGCCGAAGACGGTGCTCGGGCGATTCTCATCGAAGAGGGCATAACTTCCTGGATTTTCGGACAAGCGCAGCAACTCCGGTACTTTGAAAACGTGAAGCGCGGTGGCCTTCCGCTGGACATGCTGAAGCATGTCCGCCAGTTCGTCGCCGGCTACGAATCAGAACGCTGTCCGCTGTGGCTTTGGGAGGAAGCGATCCTCCAGGGCTATACGGCTTTCCGCTTCCTTCAGGAGCATCGGCGCGGCCGCGTCCTGATCGACTTCGCCAATCGCCGCCTGCGTATCAAGGAATTGCCGTCATGACCCCGAAATCCTTTGTGTCCACCCTGGCGGCGACCGAACTTCCCTCAGTGTTCAATCCCTGGCGCGATCGCTGCACGGTCCATGACCGCAGCGACGCCGCCGCCCGGCGCCGCGACAATCTCGAAATGCTGCTCACCGCGGCGCTTGATCATCGCGTCGAAACGATCTGGATCGCGCGTGATCTCGGCTATCGCGGGGGGCGGCGTACGGGCGTACCGCTGACCGACGAAATTCACCTCGGACATGCCGGCACGCTGATGGGCGGCATCGCATTTGAACGTGCGACGCAGGGACCCGCCGTGGCGGAGCGCACCGCGGCGATCGTCTGGCGTGTGCTAGAGCGGATCGGTCAGCCTGTCATGCTCTGGAACGTTTTCCCGTTCCATCCCCATGAAGCGGATGATCCGATGTCGAACCGATGCCACACGCGAAGCGAGCGCGAGGCGACCTGGCCGATATTGCAAGCCCTCGTGTCAATGATCCGGCCCCGCCAGATCGTCGCGATCGGGCGCGACGCTCACCTGGCGCTGGACGGTCTCGACATTCCGACCACCGCGGTCCGCCATCCGAGCTACGGCGGGCAGCGCGAGTTCATCGAGGGCATGTTCAGCCTGTACGGTGTCGCGGATGACAACGATGAGCCGCTAGAACTGCCGTTGGGCGCGCCTCACGCCGCAGCACGGAGATGTGCGCTCGCCTGATCGCAGCGTTCAAAGAGTTGCTTAAGATCGCCGCGGTTCCAGTTGGCGGTGTCGACCGTGGCGTTGGTCGAGACGATCGTGAGCGGACCCAGCGCGACCCCGCCTTCCTTGGCGATGAATTCGAGCAGACGGCCGAGGCCGATCAGATTGCCGAGCAGTTTTTCGATATAGTAGTGATTGCGGTAGAGCGCGGTCATGCCGAGGCGACGATCGTCGCCCTTGCCGATCAGCTTGAGACTGGCAAAGCTCAGGCACTGACCGCCGTAGGGCGAGTCATTCACGTCGCGGGCGGGGTCGAAGATCAGCAGTTCGAATTTGTTGAGCGCTCGGACGTTCGGGTTGCGCAGGCGCTCGACGATGCCCCAGATTTGATTGATTGGCTGGCCGTCGGCGCGGGGCAATTCCATCATCCGTTCGAAATAATAGCCCGACCAAGCGCCCGACCTCCGGACCTTCGGCAGCACGTTGTCGCGAAACCGGTCGAAGAATTGCGGCGCGCCGTAGCGCCTGTACAGCGCTGCCGGAAAAATCGTGTTGGCGACCGTCTCGATGGGCTTCTTGCCATGGCCCGAAAGGAAGGCATCGACTTCCGCCACGACGGGATCGGCGAGTGTTGCGCGCGCAGTCGGCTCGGCCACGGAGATGACGACATTCTGCGCCTGGTGTCCGGTGGCGAGGTCGACGAGCCGGACCGCCTCGCGCCAGCCAGCAACGCAGTCAGGCTGCGGCGGTATGGGAAGATACATCGACTTCCTCCGTCAAATTTGCCGTGGCGAAAAGGCGCGGCGCTAGAAAGCGCTCAGTAAGCCAGGCGTGGCCTTCCAAGCCCCAACCTGGTCCCCAGCTGTTGCGGATGAGAATGGCCGGGGTGCCGTCCACGGTTCCATGCCCGACCGCGACGACCGCGTGCCGTTGCGCTGGCTCGGGGAGTTCGTCGTTCGCCGGATCGACGACGCCATCACCGCGCGGCTGGAAGAAAGACCGTGACAGCATCGTCAGCATGAGCACCGGCGTGTCACGATCCAGCGCGGCAAGGATGGATGACAGGTCGGTTCCATCCCTCTGTCCGTTGCGGCCATAGAGCGGGCCAACGGTCGCCGGCGGCGTCCACAGTCGATGATCGGCTGGAACCGCTGCCAGATACGGCCAGCCTTTCTCGTCGGGTTGGCCATCGAGCCGTAGCGCGTCCAGCATTGTGGATAGCAGTGCGCCGCTCGTCGGCGGTCTGCCCGCCCGTTTCTGCGCGGCATAAAAGGCGAATTCACACGACAGCGGTGCCCAGCCGTCGCGAAGCCCGGCGTGGGTGTCGCTCGCGGCGAATGCGAGGCATGTCGGCCGCGCGCCTTGATCGCGCGCAGGCCCGAACAGCGGCCGAAGGTCACGGACGATATCGATCATGGGGCGTCAGGCGGCCTCGAGCAGGTGCCGCCGTTCGGCGCGCGACAGGCCCGTCTGTTCCGGGCCGGTGAGGTCGAAATCGAGCGTCAGGCTGGTGAGGGCCGGCGCAGGCTGCCACGGCCGCCGCTCGTCGAGCGACATGCGGCCGCGCCGCGGCGCATCGGGCGCCGCGGTGACACGGCGGACAACGGGACCACCGATGCCATCGCCGTCGATTGCCTCACGCTCGTCTCGAACGACGGCGAAGCCGCTGGCGATCAGTTGGTCGAGATCCCAGAGATACCCACCGCCGCTATGTTCTTCGAGCTGCAGCACGAAAAGATCATTGCGACTGCCATCGATCCGCGAGCCGGCATCGCGCTCGGTCAGCAGCCAGACGTCGCCGCGATAGTTGTCGGGCCGATAGTCCTTGAGGAGATCGACCTTCAGGCTGCGCGGCTGCGTCCGGAGCAGGTCGGTCATCACCGATGGCGAAATCAGATTGTAGCGAACCAGGGTGCGGCACGTCGCCTCATAGCTGGCGCCGATCCGCAGCGAGAGCTGATAGACGACATTGGGGCGCCGGAAATGATCGATCTGCCATCCTTGTCGCGCGCTGTGCGCGAGCACCAGCCATTTCGGCATCATGAAGGCGATCGCAAAGGCGTCGGCTTCGGTTTCCTCGAAGTTGTTTCCCGGTTCGGGCGACATCGGCATCCGGCGCAGGATGCTCTCATCGTCGAGGCTCGGCTCGTGTCGCATCGAAAAATGCCCGAGTTCGTGCGCGGCCGTGAAGCGCTGGATGCTCATCGGTCGTTCCGTCGTGACGAGAACGCCAGGAGCAGGTGCGCTGAGATAGGCGCCGAGCAGGCCTTTCAGAGGACGAAGCAGCAAGGGTAGACCCACGGCATGGATCGCGCCGAAGACATCGACGCTGCCGCCTTGGGTCTCGATCAGTGCGCGCGTATCGAGTTCGCGATGCAGGCGGCCCGCTGCCATCGTACCAGCGCGAACCGCGCTCGCATAATCCGACGCCATCGATCAGCTCCGTTCGCCGCCAGACCGCGAGCGGAGATATTCGGCAAACCGGCTCAGCTCGGCCCGGTCCTCAGTCGACAAGGCCGCAACGCGTCGCGCCAGATGGGCGACATCGGCGGGAAGGCTCGCGGAGGCCTCGTCTTCGCCGGTAAAATAGGCCACCGACTGGCGGTAAAGACGGGCAAGCCGCGTCAGTTCGATCGCTTCAACGCGGCGCTGGCCATTCTCGATATCGGTAAGCGCGGTCCGGGGAATCTTGAGATAGGCAGCAACTTCTTCCTGCTTGAGGCCGAGATATTTCCGTGCTTCGCGCAGACGGTCGCCCAAGCGCCGCCGCTCCTGCTCGTCGCCTTCCTGGCGGAGTGCGAGATTGGTCATGGCTTCGACCCTTTCTTCTTAACCCAGACGCGTTCGATCTTAGGGAGGAGGTCGTCAATCGCCTTCTCGATCGAATTGTAGCCGCCGGTGCGGACGATGCTGTCGCGAAGCTCGATGTCGAGGACCTGCTCCACCGCGCAAAGCGTGTCGACCACGGACAAGGAGTCGAGTGGCACGGGCGCCTGGATGATCTTCGGGTTTTCCGGAGGCAGGGCAATTCCGCGCACCTGTGCCTCAGCCCTGGCCACTTGCAGCAGTTCGTCGACCAACGCCCTAATGGCGTCGGCTTTGGGAAACGCGGTTGCCGCGGGCTGCGGAGGAGCGATTGTCGCCATGCATGCCTCGCACGATTTCACTACATTAAATGCGATATAATGTCTGATAATCCGACACGCAAGCCCGAATTTGCAGCTCGGATTTTTGCAGGGTGTAGCGGGTCATCGGCGGTGCGGTGTGGTGGTCAGTGCCACCTCGAGGGACAACGACAGGGCAGAATCATCAACTCGGGTCATAGCTCGATCAAAAGAACAGAGCTGGAATATTGAGTCAGTCGCCGACGAGTGATCTCCTTCGGTCACCCACCAGCCCCCAGCGGCTCCGTTCATTTCGGGCGGCCCATAGCCGAGTCTTGAAGCCGCGCCCCGACCGCATCCGGCGGTATGGGCGGGAGCTTCAACGTGACCCCGACCAAATTGCTCATCGGCCAGATCCTTGTCGTGTTCGCAATCGTGATCGCGGGCCTCTGGGCGGCGACCCAATGGGCGGCGGCGATGCTCGCCTACCAGCCCGAACTTGGTCCGGCCTGGTTCATGGCTGGAAGCACGCCGGTCTATCGTCCCTGGGCGCTCTTCCCCTGGTGGTATCACTACGATGCCTATGCGCCGCATGTTTTCGACAAGGCCGGCGCGCTCGCCGGCGCGAGCGGTTTCATCGGCTGCGGCGCGGCGATCGCAGGCTCGCTCTGGCGCGCGCGGCAGTCGCGTCACGTCACCACCTATGGTTCGGCGCGCTGGGCCAGGCCGAACGAGATCGAGCGGGCCGGCCTTTACGGTGATGCCGGCGTATTCCTGGGCCGCTCGCGCGGCCGCTATCTCCGGCATGACGGCCCCGAACATATCATGGCGTTCGCGCCAACCCGTTCGGGCAAGGGCGTCGGGCTGGTCATACCGACACTGCTTGGCTGGACCGGCAGCGCCGTGGTTCACGACATCAAGGGCGAGAACTGGCAGCTCACCGCCGGCTGGCGCGCGCGCTTCTCCCACGTCCTGCTGTTCAATCCGACCGATCCCGCTTCCGCCAAATACAACCCGCTGCTGGAGGTCCGGCGCGGCGAGCATGAGGTCCGCGACGTCCAGAACATCGCCGACATCCTGGTCGATCCCGAAGGCGCGCTCGAACGGCGCAACCACTGGGAGAAAACCTCCCATTCGCTCCTGGTCGGCGCGATCCTCCACGTCCTTTATGCGGAGGAAGAAAAGACGCTCGCACGGGTAGCCACATTCCTGTCGGACCCGCAGCGGCCGTTCACCGCCACGCTCCGGCGGATGATGACCACCAATCACCTCGGCACGAAGGATGCGCCGCAGATCCATCCCGTCGTCGCCTCGGCGGCGCGCGAGGTGCTCAACAAGAGCGAGAACGAGCGCAGCGGCGTCCTCTCCACCGCAATGTCGTTTCTCGGGCTCTATCGCGACCCGACCGTCGCCGCGGTGACATCGCGCTGCGACTGGCGGATCGCCGATCTCGTCGAGGCCGGCCATCCGGTCTCGCTCTACCTTGTCATCCCGCCATCGGACATCAGCCGCACCAAGCCGCTGGTGCGGTTGGTGCTCAACCAGATCGGCCGCCGCCTCACCGAAAAGCTCGATGCCGATCCCGCCAGGGCGGGCAAGCACAAGCTCCTGATGATGCTCGACGAGTTCCCGGCATTGGGGCGGCTCGACTTCTTCGAGACCAGTCTTGCCTTTCTCGCGGGCTATGGAGTGCGCGCCTTCCTGATCGCGCAGTCCTTGAACCAGATCGAGAAGGCTTATGGCGAGCACAACTCGATCCTCGACAACTGCCATGTCCGCGTCGCGTTTGCGACCAACGACGAGCGCACGGCGCGGCGGATTTCGGACGCGCTCGGCATCGCCACCGAACAGCGCGCGATGCGCAACTATGCCGGCCACCGGCTCGCGCCCTGGCTGGCGCACGTCATGGTCAGCCGGCAGGAGACCGCCCGGCCACTCCTGACCACCGGCGAGGTGATGCAGCTCCCGCCCAAGGATGAGCTTGTCCTTGTCTCCGGCATGGCCCCGATCCGCGCGAGGAAGCTGCGCTATTACGAGGACCGCAATTTCCGCGAGCGGATCGCACCGCCGCCGCAGCCCGCGCCCGGAGACTATCCCGACCGGCCGCAGGCACGCCCCAACGACTGGAGCGGACTGGTCCGCGCGCCCGATACCCGGCTCGGCAAGCCCGATGACGATGCGAAGGCGGATGAGGACGGCGGCTTGCAACAGCAGCGCCACCCCGGCCTCGGCGAAGAACCCGCCAAAAAACCCGAGCCGCCAAAGCAGCTCGACCTGCTCGGCCTGGACAGCGACGACACCGACACGATCGCCGACAAGCACGCGATGGACCGCGCCGGCGCCACCGGCACGCTGATCCGCGCTCACGCGATCAATCAGGGTCGCAGCGCCGACATGCTGCCGGACTTCTGACAATGGCCGCGATCAAACCCAACCGCGTCCGCTACCAGCTCTTCCTGCCCGAAGATCTGAGCCACCGCTTCGAGGCGCTGGCGAGCCAGCCCGGCGCGTCCAAATCGGCGATCCTCACCGACGCGCTCACCGCCTGGCTCAACCGGCAGGCGGCGAGCGAGCTGGAGAACAAGTTCAGCCAGCGGCTCGATCGCATGTCGCTCGCGCTGGGGCGTGTCGAGCGTGACGGGCATGTGCTGCTCGAGAGCCTGGCGCTGTTCATCCGCTATGAACTGATGGTGCAGGCCCCTTTGGCCGAAGCCGACGAAGCGGCGCGTGCGATCGGCCGAGACCGCTTCGAGGCGTTCATTGCCCGCGTCGGCGAAGCGCTCGCCAGCGGCCAGCGCACGCTTGCTGCCTCCGCGAAAGACAATGGAGGTGGGCGATGAGCGACACGCTTTTCGGCTCCGATAATTCCGCAGGGCGTCGGCGCGCGATGCTGCGCACCGCGATGGGGCCGACCATCGCCGCAGCGCTGGCCGATCCGGTGGTCATCGAGATCATGGTGAACCCGGACGGCGTGTTGCGCCTTGATCGACTCGGCGAAGGCCGGATCGATACCGGCACCAAATATGAGCCCGCGCAGGTCGAGCGGATCATCCGCCTGGTTGCCAGCCACGCACGGACAGAGGTTCATGGCAATGCGCCGATCGTGTCAGCCGAGCTGCCACCGCACGGCGAAGGCGCGGGCGAGCGGTTCGAGGGTATCCTGCCGCCGGTCAGCCTCGCGCCGTGCTTCTCGATCCGCAAGCCCGCGGCGCGCATCTACACTTTGCTCGACTATGTGCGGGACGGCATCATGCCCGCCGACACGGCGCGACTGCTGTCGATGGCCGTGGTCGAGCGCAAGAACATCCTGGTCGCGGGTGGCACCAGTTCGGGCAAGACGACGCTTGCCAACGCGCTGCTCGCCGAGATGGCGCACCTCGACGAACGCGTCATCATCATTGAAGACACGCGTGAGTTGCAATGCGCCGCGCCCGACGTGGTGGGGCTGCGCACGCGTACGATTGGCACTGCCGGAGCCGGCGGCGTCACGATGGCTGATCTTGTCCGCTCGACATTGCGGCTCCGCCCCGATCGCATCGTCGTTGGCGAGGTGCGCGGGCGCGAAGCGCTCGACATGCTCAAAGCCTGGAACACCGGGCATCCGGGCGGCATCGCAACCGTCCACGCCAATTCGGCAGTGTCGGCGCTCTACCGGCTCGAGCAGCTCGTGCAGGAAAGCGTCGTCACCGTTCCGCGCCGGCTGATCGCCGACGCCATCGACATGATCGTGTTCATCGCCGGGCGCGGCCTCGCGCGCCGCGTCGACACGATCGCGCGCGTCGCCGGCCTCGATCCCGACGGCGGCTACGCCGTCCTCGACCTTACTCCCGACCACGCCCTCGAACCCCAAGGAGAATGACCATGCGCTTGTCCCGTATTCCTGCCCGTATTCCCGATCGTCGGAGCATCTTCCTCACCGGCGCCGCCATCGGCCTCGGGCTTGCGCTCGCCGCCACCGCGCAGGCCGCCGGCTCGGGCATGCCGTGGGAGGAACTGCTTCAGCAGGTCCTCGAATCGGTCCAGGGTCCTGTCGCCAAGATCGTCGCGGTGATCATCATCATCGTCACCGGTTTGACGCTCGCGTTCGGCGAGACGGCAGGCGGGTTCCGGCGCCTCATCCAGATCATCTTCGGCCTGTCGATCGCGTTTGCGGCGTCGAGCTTCTTCCTCAGCTTCTTCAGCTTCGGCGGCGGGGCGCTCATCTCGTGAACGCGCCAAATTCCTATGGCGCCAGCCATATCGAGGGGTTCGAGGCGCCGATGCACCGCGCGCTTGCCGAGCCGATCCTGCTTGGCGGGGCGCCGCGAGCGATCGCGATCGTCAATGGTACGATCGCGGCCGCGCTCGGACTCGGTCTCCAGCAGTGGATCGCCGGGCTGGCCATGTGGGCGTTCGGGCACACTCTCGCGGTGTTCGCCGCCAAGCGCGATCCCGACTTCGCCCCGGTCCTTGTCCGCCACCTTCGCCAGAAGGGGC
This sequence comes from Sphingopyxis sp. P1IMeth2, assembly GCF_900185685.1. Taxonomy (NCBI): domain Bacteria; kingdom Pseudomonadati; phylum Pseudomonadota; class Alphaproteobacteria; order Sphingomonadales; family Sphingopyxidaceae; genus Sphingopyxis; species Sphingopyxis sp. P1IMeth2. The sequence goes on along the minus strand of NZ_FYAT01000012.1, from coordinate 708,483 downwards.
ATCTGTCATGCTGAATCTGCGCGAATACCGTCAGAAGGCCGACCGGCTCGCCGATCATCTTCCATGGGCGGCGCTTGTCGCGCCCGGCGTGGTGCTCAACAAGGACGGCAGCTTTTTGCGCGTCCTCAGGTTCCGCGGCCCCGATCTAGAATCCGCCACCGAAGCCGAGCTTGTCGCCGCCTGCGCGCGGGCGAACAATGTCCTGAAGCGCTTCGGCTCGGGCTGGGCACTCCATTTCGAGGCCGAGCGGCGCGAAGCGCTGGGTTATCCCGACAGCAGCTTTCCCGATGCGGCGTCGTGGCTGGTCGATGAGGAACGGCGCGCGGCGTTCGAAAGCGCGGGCGCGCATTTCGAGAGCCGCTATTATCTGACGCTCACCCTCCTGCCTCCGCCCGATCAGGCGGACACGGCGGGCCGAGCGCTGATCGAGCGCAGCGACGACGCGAAGGGCCGCGACTGGCGACAAGCGCTTGCCGGCTTCATCGCCGAGACGGATCGTGCGCTTGACCTGTTCAGAGGCTTCATGCCCGAGGTGCGCGCGCTCGGCGACAGCGAAATGCTGACCTTTCTCCACGGTGCGATCTCCGCGCGCCGCCATGTCGTCGCCGTGCCCGAAACGCCCATCTATCTGGACGGGCTGCTCGCCGACACGCCGCTGACCGGCGGGCTCGAACCGATGCTCGGCGACGAGCATCTGCGGACGCTCACCATCCTCGGATTTCCGAACGCGAGCCGTCCCGGCATCCTCGACGGACTCAACCATGAGGATTTTGGCTATCGCTGGGTGACGCGCTTCATTGCGCTCGACAAGACCGACGCAACCAAAGCGCTCACTCGCCTGCGGCGGCAGTGGTTCAACAAGCGCAAGTCGATCACCGCGCTGCTGCGCGAAGTCATCTACAACCAGCCGGTCCAGCTTCTCGACAGCGATGCCGACAACAAGGTGGTCGATGCCGACCTCGCCTTGCAGGCGCTCGGCGGCGATCATGTCGCGTTCGGCTATCTGACGACGACGATCACCGTTGCCGATATCGACCGCGCCCGCGTCGAGGAAAAGGTCCGCGCGGTCGAGCGCATCGTCAACGGGCTCGGCTTCACCTGCATCCGCGAGGGCATGAATGTGGTCGAGGCGTGGCTGTCGAGCCTGCCGGGCCATGTCTATGCGAACGTCCGGCAACCGATCGTCCACACCCTGAATCTCGCGCATCTCATGCCGCTGTCCTCGGTATGGGCAGGACCGGCGCGTAATCCGCACCTCGACGGTCCGCCGCTGCTTTATGCGGAAACCAGCGGCTCGACGCCGTTCCGTCTCAGCACGCATGTCGGCGACGTCGGTCATATGCTGATCGTCGGACCCACCGGGGCCGGAAAGTCGGTGCTGCTCGCAATGCTCGCGCTTCAGTTCCGGCGATATCCAGACTCCCAGGTCTATGTCTTCGACAAGGGATTTTCGGCGCGCGCGGCCGTGCTGGCGATGGGCGGCGCGCATCACGCGCTCGGGCTTGGCGGTGAGAGCGGTCATGCCGATGACGTGGGCGGGCGAACGATCGCCTTCCAGCCGCTGCGCCACATCGATCGCTCCAACGCACGCGCCTGGGCGACCGAATGGATCGGCGCGCTGCTCGCCCATGAGAAAGTACTGGTCACACCCGAGATCAAGGAGGCCGTCTGGTCGGCGCTCACCAATCTCGCGACCGCCCCGATCGAGGAACGCACGCTCACCGGCCTGTCGCTGCTGCTGCAATCGGCACCGCTGCGATCGGCGCTCGCGCCCTATACGCTCGAAGGATCGTTCGGCCGCCTGCTCGACGCCGCCGAAGACGATCTAGCGATCGCCGACGTGCAGTGCTTCGAGACTGAAGCGCTGATGGGGCAGGCGGGCGTCGTTGCGCCCGTGCTGACCTACCTGTTCCATCGTCTCGAGGAGCGCTTCACCGGGCGGCCGACGCTTCTCGTACTGGATGAAGCCTGGGTGTTCCTCGACCACCCGCTGTTCGCCGCGCGCATCCGTGAGTGGCTGAAGGTGCTGCGCAAGAAGAACGTCAGCGTCGTGTTCGCGACACAGAGCCTAGCCGATATCGCCGACAGCACGATCGCGCCGGCCATCATCGAAAGCTGTCCGCAGCGCATCTTGCTGCCCAATGATCGGGCGATCGAGCCGCAGGGCCAGACGGTCTACGTCCGCTTCGGTCTCAACGCGCGCCAGATCGAACTGGTCAGCCGCGCGACGCCCAAGCGGCAATATTATCTGCAATCAGCGCGCGGCAACCGGCTGTTCGAGCTTGGGCTAGGCCCGATCGCGCTGGCGTTGTGCGGCGCGTCCGATCCCGACAGCCAGAAGCGCATAGACGCGGTGCTGGCCGAAAAGGGCCAGGCCGACTTCGCCGCGACCTTTCTCTCCCAAGCCGGCCTCGATTGGGCGGCCGACCTGCTTGGGCGTCACCCTGCCGCCCGCCCCCCAGAAGACAAGGAGTAATTTCCCGTGCCCCGTATCCCTATCCGCAAATATGCGTGCCTCTCCGCTCTCGCGCTCGGCGCCGTCGGCTCGCTCGGTATCGGCATCGCGTTGACCTCGACGCCCGTCGCGGCCCAGCTCAGTGTGTTCGATCCATCGAACTATTCGCAAAACCTGCTCACCGCCGCGCGCACGCTTGCCCAGATCAACAACCAGATCCAGAGTCTCCAGAACGAAGCGCAGATGCTGATCAACCAGGGCAAGAACCTGTCCCGGATCGATTTCCCGCAACTTCAGGAGCTTCGCCAGCGCCTCCAGCAGATCGACCAGCTCATGGGCCAGGCGCAGGGCGTCGACTTCCGCATCGATCAGCTCGACGAGCGCTTCCGCCAGCTCTACCCGCAGGAGTTCGATCAGGTGTTCCGCCGCGATCAGCGTGTGGCTCGCGCACGCGATCAACTCGATACCGCGATGTCCGCGTTTCGCCAGACGATGGGGGTCCAGAACCGCATCGTCGACAACGTACGGAGCGACACGCAGGCGCTCGCCGACATCGTCGCGCGCAGCCAGGGCGCGGAAGGCTCGCTTCAGGCGCAGCAGGCCACGAACCAGCTTCTCGCGCTCACCGCCAAGCAGCAGCTCCAGCTTCAGCAAATGATGGCGGCGCAGTTCCGGGCGGAATCGGTCGAGCAGGCGCAGCGGGGCCAGATCGCGCGCGAGGCACGCGAGTCGACGCGCCGCTTCCTCGGCGACGGCAAGGCTTACACGCCACGCCAATGAGCTGAGGCAGGCGAGGACCGCGCCCCCAGCTCCCCCCGGGTCCGAACCTGTCTCGTCGCGGGGGCCGTAGGGCTTGCCCCTCTCATGGCCGCCGGTCCCCGCGACACCTTTCAACTTCAAGCAGGAACCCGCCCATATGGATGACCTGAATGTCATCGATCAGTTCATGGAGGCCTTCGCCTCCTACATCGACAGCGGGTTCGGCCTGTTGGGCGGTGACGTCGGTTTCCTGACCACGATCCTGATCGGCATCGACATCACGCTCGCCGGGCTGTTCTGGGCGCTCGGCGGCGAAGACGACGTCATCGCCAAGTTCCTCAAAAAGATCCTCTATGTCGGCGTCTTCGCCCTGATCCTCAACAGCTTCTCGACACTGTCCGATATCATCTTTCGCAGCTTCGCCGGCCTCGGCCTCACCGCAGGGGGCAGCGCGATTACGGCTGACGATTTATTGCGACCCGGCAAGCTGGCCGGGACCGGCTTCGAGGCAGCATGGCCGCTCCTCGAGCAGGCGAAGGAGTTGGTTGGCCCGATCGCCTTCTTCGACAATTTCATCGAGATCGCCGTGCTGGTGATCGCCTGGGTCGTCGTCATCGCCGCCTTTTTCATCCTCGCGATCCAGCTTTTCATCACAATCCTCGAATTCAAGCTTACTTCGCTCGCCGGCTTCGTGCTCGTGCCCTTTGCGCTGTGGAACCGCACGTCGTTCCTCGCCGAACGGGTGCTCGGGAACGTCGTCAGTTCGGGCATCAAGGTCATGGTGCTCGCGGTCATCGTCGGCATCGGCTCTAACTATTTCGCCGACTTCACCAGTGCGATCACCGGCGACGAGGTGTCGATCGAACAGGCCGTGTCGCTGATGCTCGCGAGCCTCGCGATCTTTGGCCTCTCCATCTTCGGCCCGGGAATCGCATCCGGCCTCGTCGCCGGCGCGCCGCAGCTCGGCGCCGGATCGGTGATCGCCACTACCGTGCTTGCCGGCGGAGGTCTTGCGATGGCAGGCGCTGGCGCCGTCGGCGCGGCACGCGGTCTCGCGGGGGCCGGTCTCGGCGCGATCCGCGCCGGTACATCGATGGGGTCTGCCGCATCCACTGCCTACAAGCTCGGGCAGGAAACCTCGGGCTCGACCAGCGTCGGCGCGGGCCTCGGCGGCGTTGCGACCGCCATGCGCGGCGCGGCTGCCAACCGGATGAGCGGCGGTCTCGGCGTTAGCGCTGCCGCCGATCGTGGGCAGCGCGCCGCATGGGAAGCAGGAAGCACCCGTGCCGGCGGCGCCGCCCCCGCAGCCGCGCCGATAGGCGCAGCTGAAGGAACACCCGCCTGGGCGCAGAAGCTTCATGCCAGCCAGAATGCTCGCCACCGCCGCCAGATGGCGATCCACGCAATCCAGGGCGGCGACCGCGGCGGCGCTGGCGCCACTCCAGACATCAAGGAAAGGGACTGAGCGATGAAATTTCGACGCGCATTGCAGCGCTATGGGCGAACGCCCGAACCCGAGACACCCTACCAACGAGCGGGCCAGCTTTGGGATGAGCGTATCGGCTCGGCTCGCGCACAGGCGAAGAACTGGCGGCTGATGGCCTTCGGCGGCCTGTTCCTGACCACTGGTCTGTCGGGCGCGCTGGTCTGGCAATCGATGCAAAGCCGCGTCGTGCCCTATGTGGTCGAGGTCGATGCACTCGGGCAAGCACAGGCCGTCGCGCCTGCCGCCAAGGACTATCGGCCGACCGATCCGCAGATCGCATGGTTCCTCGGCCGGTTCATCACCGGCGTTCGAGCGCGCTCGCTCGATCCGGTATTGATGCGTGAAAACTGGCTATCAGCCTATGATTTCGCGACCGAACGTGCGTCACTGTTCCTCGGCGAATATGCCCGCACCTCCAATCCGTTCGCCGATGTCGGGCGCAAGACGGTTTCGGTGCAGGTGACGAGCGTCGTCCGCGCGTCGGATACGAGCTTCCAGGTCAAATGGACCGAGCAGCAATATGAGCGGGGAAGCCTCGCCAGCACGTCACGCTGGACGGCGATGCTCACGGTGAAGATCAAGCCGCCGCGCTTGGCCGATGTGCTCCGAAAAAACCCGCTCGGTCTCTATGTTGACGCGATCGACTGGAGCCGCGAACTGGAAACGCCTCAGGACCGGCCGCCTTCGCCGCAACCATCGGCCGTGCCCGATCCCGCACAATCACTCCCGGTCGCGCCGCCCACCGACATTCCGCTGGGCTCGCCGCTCGATCCGACCCTTGCTCAACCCGCAGCCGCACCATCCCCCGAAAGGACCGACCAATGATCCGTGCCCTCATCCTGGCGGCGAGCGCGATGGCGCTTGCCATGGGCGTCGCTGCGCAGAGCCGCGAACCCGCGTCACCCACCGCGCGCGTCACTGCCGCCAACCGGGCGGCACTGCGCGAGCCGTCGAGCGCGGGATATATATATGCCGTCCAGGTCTATCCCTGGGCGGAAGGCGTGCTCTACCGGCTCTATGCCGCGCCCGAGCGCATCACCGACATTGCCTTGCAGCCGGGCGAAACGATTGTGTCCGTCGCCGCCGGCGACACCGTGCGCTGGACTGTCGGCGATACCACCAGCGGCATCGGCGAAAGCAAGCGCGTGCACATCCTCGTCAAGCCGTTTTCGGCGGGCCTACGCACAAACCTTGTCATTGCTACCGATCGCCGGACCTACCATCTCCAGCTCGAAAGCACGCCCGCGACCGCGATGGCGGCGATCTCCTGGACCTATCCACATGACGAGCTGATCGCGCTCCGGCGTCAGCGCGATGCAGCCGTGGCGGCGACGCCGATCGCGTCGGGCCTCTCGGTCGAAAGCCTCAACTTCAACTATGCGATCTCGGGCGACAAGCCGGCCTGGCGGCCGCTGCGCGCGTTCGACGATGGGCGGCAGACCTACATCGAGTTCTCGCCTGCGATCGCCGTGGGTGAGGCGCCCCCGCTGTTCGTGATTGGCGAGGATGGCGAGGCCCAGCTCGTCAACTATCGCGTCGCCGGCCGCTATTATGTGGTCGACCGCCTGTTCGGTGTCGCCGAGCTGCGCCTTGGCGGCAAGAAACAGCAGATTGTCCGTATCACCGCCGCCCAGCCGAAGAGCCGGCAGCGCAAGGCCGGGAGGGGCGCGTGACCGATCCAACCGCTTCTTCCGCGCCGATCGCGGCGCCCAAAGCCGACCCCGAAACGCTCGTTCTGCGCGCGGCGCCGGGCCGCGTCACCCGTTTTCGCCGCGGTGCGATCGTCGCCATCGCTGCCGCCGGCTCGACCGCGATCATCGGCGTCGCCTGGCTGGCGCTCAAGCCCGCGACCCTGAGCCTGATCGCACGAAGCGATGAAAAGCTGGTTGGCGCGAAGGCGCCGCCTGATGCGCTCGCGGGCGCGCCGACGAGCTATGGCGACGTGCCGAAGCTCGGGCTACCGCTTCCCGGTGATCTCGGGCGGCCGATCCTCGAGCGCCAGCGGCAGCTTGGCGGGATGGTTCCCCCTGACCCCGCTGCCGATGCGGTGAGCCGGGCCGCGCAGGAAGCCGAAGCCGAGCGCCAGCGCATCGCCGCTGAGCAGAAGGCCGCACGCGAGTCTGGCGTCATGCTGCAATTGGCGGGCGGCGGTCGCGCCGCCGCCCCTGCACCGGTGACTACCGATGCAAGTGTTCCGCCAGCATCGGCCGAGACTGCCAAGCCGCTCCTCGACCCTGACCGAGATCCTAACGCCCAGGGGCGCAAGAACGAATTGGTCGGCCACGCCAATCGCGACGACGACATCAATCCGCACGCGCTGGCGCAGTCCGTATCGCCTTGGACCTTGCAGGCCGGCAGCATCATTGCCGCGAGCCTCATAACCGGGCTCAACTCGGATCTTCCCGGGCTCGTCACCGCGCAGATCACGGAGAACGTCTATGACAGTGTGACCGGGCGCGGTCTGCTCATTCCGCAAGGATCGCGGCTGATCGGCAGCTACGACAGCGTTGTAGCGTTTGGGCAGAGCCGTGCGCTGGTCGTCTGGCAGCGGATTATCCTGCCCGACGGCTCGTCGATTCGTATCGACAATGTGCCGGCGACCGATACGCAGGGCTATGCGGGTCTGTCCGACCGGATCGACCGGCATACTTGGCAACTTCTGAAGGGCGTCGCCCTGTCGACACTGCTGGGCGTCGGCACTGAATTGAGCTTCGGCAGCACCGAAAGCGACCTTGTCCGGGCGATCCGCGAGTCAGCGCAGCAGAGCGGCGCGCGCGCCGGCGATCAGCTCGTCACGCGCAATCTCAATATCCAGCCGACCTTGCGCGTGCGTCCCGGCTGGCCGCTACGGGTGGTCGTGCACAAAGACATCATATTGCCCGGACCCTGGGGAGGCCGTCATGGCTGATTTGAAGCTGCCAAGGCTGCCCGATCGGACGCCGGCTAAGATCACGATCAACGTCATGCCGGATCTCATCGAAGCGCTGAACGACTACGCCGAGGCCTATGAGGCGGCCTACGGCCGACGCGAGTCCGTACCGGACCTCATTCCATTCATGCTTAGCGGCTTCCTGGCGAGCGACCGCTCGTTCAGCCGGGCACGTAAGAAATAGTCCGATGTCGGCCCGGCAGCCTGCAACGAATGGCGACGACGCGCCCCCGATTGGGCCGATAAGCGTTCGCATTCCCGACGCAGTACGGATGACGGGGCTCAGCAAATCCAAGATCTACCAGCTCATCGCTTCCGGCGACATCGAGGCAGCCAAGGTCGGCCGTGCAACCGTGGTGTTTGTCGATAGTCTGCGGTCCTTTCTGCGATCACACTGTAAACAGCCGCGTTCTCGGGCGTAGCAGGGATCGCGCATGTCGGCCTGTCGATATTTCGGCACGGCCTGTCGCGAAGGGGTAAAATTGGGGGTGGATTGAGCGGAATTATCGGCACGACGATCAAGAACGTTGTTATAAATCAGTATCTTATGTTTTTCGTGTGAATCCCTCCTCCGCTACCAAGTCCGAATCATCTTCAAACATAGCATTTCCGGCGGTTTTCTGCCATTCGTCGAAGTGCTGCCAATGGCGACACATCTTCGTCCAGAAGCGAGTTGCCTGGGCAAATCACCTCGGATTTGAACCTGCTTGGACACATCTTTTCCGAGAATTCTTGCGAATGTTCCATGGCCTCGATTCCTTCGAGGTCATCATGGACAAACCCGTGAAACTGACTTCCGCTCATATCGAGCGGCTCAAGGGGGGCGCGCTAGCCGACCGGGAAGTCCCGAGCCTGTCTGTCGTTGTCGCTGCACATGAAAGAAAGCAGCGGCGCTTCAAGCGCCTTGGGGCCGGAACGAAGAAAACCGTCGAACTGATCTTGGGAGCTCACCCGGCATTTTCAATCGACGAAGCTCGCGAATGGGCCGCGTCGCTCAGCAGGGTCAAAATGGTCTGGCTCCTTCGCCGTCTTGGTACGCCGTTGGGTTGCGTTCCGAACCCGGAGTCCTGACCCTAGCGTAGCGCCTCGGCGGCAAGTGCGCGGCAGTTGACCGTTCCGGGCTTGGGAAGCGTCGCGTCGCGCTGCGGGTCCTTATGCAGACCGAGCGCCGCGCCGATCGACCGCGTCACAGCCCCGAACACCCCGCCGCCCGATTTCTTACCGGGCGGCGCGAAACCGATGGTGGGCTGCGAGAGCGTTCCCTCGACCTTCACCGGATCGACGAGCTTGAGATCCGGCTTTTCGCTCCCCGCGCCATTCATGGCCAGCGCGATGCGTTCGCCATCAAGATTTATCTGGCCGCGACCGCGCGCCCGGGCGATGGTGGTGTCGATGACCAGCGGGGCGGGCGTCAGCAGCCCGTCCTTGGCCGAGAAGGCGAGGATCGCGCACCGGATCGGTGTCATTGCCTCGTCGTCGCCTAGTTTCTGTCCGATCGCTCCGCCAAGATCCTGCGCCATCACATAAGCCGCAGCGCGGTTCATCGCGCCGCCACTGGCAACGAACGCGATCTTCCCGTTCCCCGAAGCGAAGGCCTGGCGGACGGTGTCGCCGCGTCCCGAAATCCGAACCAGCCCGCGCACGGGGCCGCGGATCATGTCTGGCTGACCGATAAAATCGTCGAAGCTGGCTCCGTCGATACGCAATTCGGTCGTCAGCAGGGGAACCTTGCCGCGGGAATCGACCCTTACCCGGCCGCTCATAGTGCCGCGCCCAAGCTGTGCGACGGCCTTGTCGAACGTCAATATCCGATGGTCGAGCGACAGCTGGCCCTTGAGGCTTTTGAACACCGACCCGCCCTTCACGAGCAACTGATGGATCGTGATGCGGATGACACCGTCGGTCGGCCCCATTTTCGCAAGATTGATCCGCGTGTCGGGAAAGATGCGCGGGCCGATGCGCGCTTCCTGCGCGCGTGCTGCCGCAAGTCCGGCGTCGTCGGCCAGATCGTCGAAGTCCAGCCGGGGCGCATCGATGCTGGCGTCGATCCTGGTGCGACCGTCGCGCTTCAGTATCTTCGCGGTGGCGGCAATCGTCGAACGACCGATGCGCCCGTCGAGCTTGTCGATAAACCAGTCGGTCCCGTCGCGGCGCACCGCGCCGTCAAGGTCGATCGCCTGGGTACCGAACAGCCCCGCCTCGATAATATAGTCGAGTTGCTTGAGGCTGGTACCGCGCGCCGCCATCCGCATGGTCATATGCGCGGTGTCGAGGGGGGCGGCCATCGTGCCCGACGCGCGTAGCCGGAGCAGGTCCGACGTCAGTTCGGCGGAAAAGGGCCAGCGGCCATCGGCGTCTGGGGTCCAACGCGCCGCCGCGCCAAGCTTCGCGGCGGCACCGTTGAATTGCCCTTCGGCGGCGATTGCGAGACCTTTGGCGTCCTTGGCTTCGATCGTTCCGGCGATATCAAGGCGGCGCTTGGCATCCTTCAGCGTAAAGCGGCCCTCATTTATCCGAACGGTGCCGATGGCAGGCGGCGGCGAACTGTCCGAACCGCCGGGCCGAGGGCCACCCCAATTGCTCCGCCCTTCGGCATCGCGCACCAGCGCCAGCGACAGCCCGTCGATATCGATCGAGCGCGGCGCAATCGTCCCGGTCAGAAGCTTAAGGATGGGCAGACGGATGCGCAGGCGTCCTATCGTCGCCATGTCGCCGCGTCCCGCCCAGGCGGGCTGCCCGATGCGGACGCTGCGGGCTTCGATCTCGGGGGAGAAGGAGAAAACATCCTTTCTCTCCAGCGCCCCGATATGAACGGGCGCGCCGAATTTTTCGCTCAGGCGCGCCTCGGCCGTCCCGCGCAGCATTCCCACCGGAAAGGTCGCGAGCAGCAAAGCGGCGAGAAGAACCACTCCCGCGGCGACGACAAGGGCCACGCGCGCTTTGCGCGACAGGTGCGGCAGAGCGGGGCGGTTCACGCGGTTCGCTCGCAAGCGCGAACGGTCGGGGAGGTTATCGAAAACATGCGTCTTCGATATGCGGGAGCGAGCGCAAGGTTCCTTGCGCGCCATTGATGGTCGTTCGCGGGCGCCGGCGCCGTTCCCCACGCGCCGCGGTGAGGCGAGGCGCGCGGGGAGGTGCGACTATTGCTTGTGCGCGGCGATGTAGCGCTCGACCTGTTCTTCCAGGATGTCGAGCGGCAGCGCGCCTTCGCTTAGAACGGCCTCGTGAAAGTCGCGAATGTCGAAACGCGGGCCGAGTTCGGTTTCGGCGCGTTTGCGAAGTTCGGCGATCTTGAGCTGGCCGACCATGTAGCTCGTCGCCTGGCCCGGCCAGTTGAAATAGCGATCGACTTCGCGCGCAATGTCGGTGTCCGATACCGAGCTGTTGGCCTTGAAATAGGCGATGGCCTGTTCGCGCGTCCAGCGCTTCGAATGGATGCCGGTGTCCAGAACCAGCCGGATCGCGCGCCACACCTGAAGCGACAACATGCCGAAGCGGTCATAAGGCGTCTTGTAAACGCCCATCTCGTCCGCAAGCCGCTCCGAATAGAGGCCCCAGCCTTCCATATAGGCGCCATAACCGCCGAATTTCCGGAATTTGGGTATGCCGGTCAGCTCTTGCTGGCGCGCGATCTGGAAATGATGGCCAGGTGCCCCTTCATGCGCGGCGATCCCGGCGACCTGCACCTTCTGCGTCTGGTTCATGTCGACAAGATTGACATAATAGATGCCAGGCCGCGTCCCGTCCGCCGACGGCGGGTTGTAGAAGGCGGTCGACGCCGTGCCCTCACGCCATTTCTCGACCGCCCGCACTTCGAGCGGCGCCTTGGGCAGAACGCGGAAATAGCGCGGTGCGGCCTCCATTACCGAGGAGATGACGGCGCGCGCGTCGGCCAGATAGGTTTCGCGGCCCGCATCGGTATTCGGATATTTGAACTTGGGGTCGGTGCGGATGCTGTCGAAAAATTCGGCGAGGGTGCCCTTGAAGCCGACCTCGCGCATCACGGCTTCCATTTCTTTGTGGATAGCCGCGACTTGTGCGAGGCCAAGTGCGTGAATCTCGTCCGCGGTAAGATTTGTCGTCGTCGAGCTCTTGAGGCGGTCCGCATAATAGGCCGCGCCATCGGGAAGGTGCCAGGCACCGAAATTGCCTGTCGATTTGGGTTCGATCTCGTCGATCGCGGCGATCAATGTCTCATAGCCATGCTTGAAGGGGCCGGTGAGGGCCGCGCTGGCATCCGCGAGCAGTTTTTCCTTCGTCGCCACCGGCGCATCGAGCGCGCTGACTTTTTTGCGGAAGTCGGCCATCAGCGTTGAATCGCCGCCGCCGTCGAACGGGGCACCGGCAAGGATTTTGAGTGCATCAGCGCGGGCGGGAGCGAAATTGACCTTGTTGGGGATGATCCCCGCCGCCGCCTGGTCGCGCATTCGCGCCGCGACTTCGCGCATGACGCGGTCTGTGTCGCGCAGTCGTGCGATATAGGCTTCGGCGTCTGCCACGCTGTCGATCTTGTGATTGTTGATCAGCAGAACGGGGATGTCGCCCGCGGGGCTGCCATTGGTCGACACGGGAAAACGCAGTTTGCGGAAGCGAAGCGATTCGCGGCCGCGCTCGACTTCATATTCGAACAGTCGATAGCTCACTCGCGCGCTTTCACCGAACTGGTCGGGCTTGAAGCGGGCGTGCATGGCTTGGAGCTGCGTTTCGGCCAGCGCCTGCTCCCGCAATGCTGCCGCATCGCTATAGTCATCGAGCCGGTCGTAGTTGGTTTTGAGGCCAAGCTGCGTTTGCGATTCCGGGCTGAGCGCCAGGCGCGCGTCGAAAGCCTGATCGAGAAATTGCAACAGCGCGGCATCCTGCGCTCGGGTCTGTGACGCGGTTTGCGCAAATGCCGGGGCGTTGGCGGCGATCGGGACGACGGGCAGCAGCATCAGGGCAACGGCAAGGCGCATCATATTCTCCTTTTGAACGAAGGACCTTGTTGCCCAAGGTCCGAGGATGCGCAATTATATTTCCGTTGGCGGTGAAGCGGTGCAGGTGTTGGCGTTCAGAAAGATCGGTGAAAGCTGAACAGGTCGGCGTCGGGATCGCGATCGCCGCAGATGGTGCTGCGCAGGATTTGAGCCGCCATCATCGAAAAAGTGATTCCGTTGCCGCCATAGCCCATCGCCGCATAGCAATTGGGCATGCGCGGTATGCGTCCCACCGTCGGGATACCGAGCGGACTGTTGCCGAAGCTTCCGGCCCAGGCATAAGCGGGCGTGGGGTCGATAGCGGGAAGCAGGGCCCCGAGCTTGCGGGCGAGCGTTTTCGCCTTGTCCGCAATCTTCGCGTCGCGCGCCGTCGCATCGGAAATATCCTCGTCTTCCCCGCCGCAGATGACGCAGCCGTCAGGGGTTGTGCGAATGTAGAGATAGGGGTCGGACGCCTCCCATATCATGGCCGCGTCGCGCCAGATCCGCTGCGGTTGCGGACGCGTCGCGATCGACCAGGTCGACATAATGTAATTTCCCTTTTTCGAGATGCCTTTCAGCATCTCGTAGCCGGTTGCGAAGACGGCGTGCGCCGCGGTGATCGTGGCCCCGCCGTCGATCTGAAGCTGGACGCCGCTGTCGTCGCTATCCACGCCGATCACCTCGGCAGGCGCGTATAGGCGCATCCCGCGCTCCTGCGCGATCTGCAGATAGGCCGCGGCCAGGCGCCGCGGATCGGCCGAATAATTGCCGTACCCGACGATCGCATGGCGCCTGCTGATCCCGTAGCGTCGCTCGACCTCGGCAGGGCCGATATATTCGATCTCGAAACCCGCATTGCGCCGGGCATCCGCTTCGACGGCGAGCGCGGCCGGGTCGAGAATATTGCCGTCGAGATACAGCGTCGAGCGCGTAGCAGCGCCGACATCGAAACCAAGGCGTTCGGTTCGTTCGCGCAAGGCGTCGACCGCCAGCCGCGAGCGGCGCCAGATCCGCGTTGCGCGTTCCGTGCCGATCCGCCGGGCCATTTGCGAGAGCGGGAGGTCGATCTCATATTGCAGCATCGCGGTTGACGCGGCGGTCGATCCTGCGGCGGGGCCGCGACGATCCACGACCACCACGCCGAGCCCGGCGTCGCTGAGCGTCTCCGCAATCAGCGCGCCCGATATGCCGGCGCCGACGACCGCCACGTCGCAGCGCAGCGATCGTGCAAGCCCTTTGATTGCAAGCGGGAGGCGACGGTGGCGGAGCCAGATCGGGCGCCCCGTTCGCAGATCGCGGTGCTGGGTGACCGAAGGCTCGGACACGCGGGTCATCGCGCCATCGCCCTGAGTGGTTGGCCCTTGATGGGGAAGGCGACTGCCGAACGGAGGTTGACCAAGAGTCCGACGAGGCGAAGCGAGGGGTGCATAACCGTCGCATACTCGCGGCCGTGCGCGCTGGTTCCCACGGGCGGAGCAATGGCGCGCAGATGCAGCGAGCGCTTTGCGATATGGTTTTGCAGTAAATTTGGTCGGGACGAGAGGATTCGAACCTCCGACCCCCACACCCCCAGTGTGATGCGCTACCAGGCTGCGCTACGTCCCGACCGGCCCTTTCGGGCAGGCGAGGCCCCTAGCGCGGCTTTGCTGGCGATGCAAGCGGCGATGGGCATTTGCCGGTGTTTCTTTCGGCGGGCTTGATCGCGCCGTCGTCGACCCCATCTGGCGGGGAGCTTGCCGTGGGGGAGGGGCGCAGCGACGGTTGCGCGGGACGCCCCTGCGTGATAGGCGCCGCGCTTATTTTTGCGCGGTCCTTCCATGGGGAAAGGCCGCGCCACGGTAACGGAAAGTCTTTCATTCATGTCGACCCAATTGCTTCTGACCCAGGCGGCCGGATCGGGGGGCGGGGCAGCCGGCTTCATCATGCTGGTGCCCTATCTTTTGATCTTCGTCGTATTCTGGTTCTTCCTCATCCGTCCGCAACAGGTGCGCATGAAGGAGCATCGCGCCAAGATCGCATCGGTGAAGCCGCGCGATCAGGTCGTCACCGGCGGCGGGATTGTCGGCAAGGTGACGCGCGTCGACGATGATTTCGCCGATGTCGAAATCGCCCAGGGCGTGAAGATCAAGATCGTGAAGTCGACGATCTCCGACGTCCTCCAGCCGGGCGCCAAGCCCGCCAACGACTGACGCGCCGGCGTCGGGGAACCGGCGCCGCTCAGACCATCGGAACCCCGTCATGCTCGATTTCCCGCGCTGGAAAGTCATTGGCATCAGCGTCATCCTGGCGCTTGGTGTCATCTTTTCCATTCCCAGCTTCCTTCCCCAAAAGCAGTTCGAAAGCCTGCCGTCCTTCGCGCAGATGAAGGTCAATCTGGGCCTCGACCTTGCAGGGGGCAGCCACTTGCTGCTCGAGGCCGATCTTGGCGATCTCCAGAAGACGCAGCTTGCCAATATGGAAAAGACCGTGCGCACCGCGATGCGCGGCGAGCGGGGACCCGATGACGATATCGCAATCGGCGAATTGTCGACCGCGGGCGGCAAGATCAGCTTTCTGGTCCGCGATCAGGCGCAGCTCGACGAAGCGCGCGAGCGGCTATTCCGCGAGACGCAGGGTGCGGGGCTGACCGGCCAGCGCGACTGGACGATCGATGTCGTCGATACGACGCGCATCGTGATGACGCCGACCAAGGCGGGTCAGGCGCAGGCCATCAGCCGTGCGATGGATACCGCCCGCGACATTATCGACAAGCGCGTCAACGCGCTCGGCACGCGCGAGCCGACGATCATCCGTCAGGGCGACGACCGGATCGTCGTGCAGGTGCCGGGCCTTCAGGACCCGCAGCAATTGAAGGATCTGATCGGCAAGACCGCGCGGCTCGAATTCCGCATGGTCGATGCCAATGCCGATCCCAACGAAGTCGCCGCGGGCCGCGTCCCGGTCGGCAGCGAGGTCGTTCCCTATTCGCCTGACGCCGGCAATGGCGTGCCGTTCGAAGTATTGCGCCGCCAGGTCATGATCAGCGGCGACCAGCTTATCGACGCCAAGCAGAGCTATGATCCGCAGAGCGGCCTGCCGGTCGTCACCATCCGCTTCGATTCGGGTGGGTCGGCGACCTTCGCCAAGGTGACGGCGCAGAATGTGGGCAAGCGCTTTGCCATGGTGCTCGACGGCCGGGTGCTGTCGGCGCCGTCGATCAACGAGCCGATCCTGGGCGGTAGCGCGCAGATTTCGGGCAATTTCACCGTCGCAAGCGCAAATGCGCTGGCGATTTCGCTGCGATCGGGAGCACTGCCCGTCAAGATGGCCGTCGTCGAAGAGCGGACGGTGACGCCCGAACTCGGCGCCGATTCGATCCGCAAGGGCGCGATCGCCGGGATCATCGCGACGGTCGCGGTGCTGGCGTTCATGATCGTCGTCTATGGCCGCTTCGGCATCTACGCGAACGTCGCGCTCTTCTTTAACATCTTCCTGATCGTCGCGATCATGGCCGCCTTCAACGCGACGCTGACGTTGCCCGGTATCGCGGGATTCGTACTCACGATCGGCGCCGCGGTCGATGCCAACGTGCTGATCAACGAACGTATCCGCGAAGAATTGAAACGCGGGCGACGCGTTTTTCAGGCGGTCGAGCTGGGCTACAAGGAAGCCAGTCGCGCGATTTTCGACGCCAATATCACCAACGTCATTGCCGCCGCGCTGATGTTCTGGTTCGGCACCGGGCCGATCAAGGGCTTCGCGGTTGTGCTGACCATCGGCATCGTGACCAGCGTTTTCACCGCAGTTACCGTGACCCGCATGTTCGCCGCGCACTGGGTGCACAAGACGCGTCCGGCGTCGCTGAATATTTGATAGAGGGACCGATCCCATGCGTCTGCTGAAACTCGTCCCCGAAGACACCAACATCCATTTCCTCAAGTGGCGCAACATCGCCATGGGGATCAGCTTCCTGATGATCGTCGCATCGATCGCGCTCGTCGCGGTGCGCGGGCTGAACCTTGGCGTCGATTTCGTCGGCGGCCAGTCGGTGCGCGTCGAATTTTCGGGCACCATGCCCAAGATCGACGAGATCCGCGAAAAAGTTAACGACATAGGCCTCGGCGAAGCCACGATTCAGCAATTCGGATCCGATCAGGCGGTGGCGATCCGTACCGCGCTGCCCGAAGGCGACAAGGCGGCCGCCGACCGGGCCGGCAAGCAGCTTGTTGACGGAATTCACAAGGCCTTCCCGACCGCCAAGACCGGATCGGTCGAAACGGTGTCGGGCAAGGTTTCGGGCGAGCTGCTGCGTACCGGCGTGCTCAGTCTCGCGCTCGCGATGATCGCGATTTCGATCTATATCTGGATCCGCTTCGAATGGCAGTTCGGGGTGGGCGCGCTGTTCGCGCTGTTCCACGACGTCATGCTGACCTTCGGTTTCTTCGCGCTGACGCAGATGCAGTTCGACCTCAACATCGTGGCCGCGCTGCTGACGATCATCGGCTATTCGCTCAACGATACGATCGTGGTCTATGACCGCATCCGCGAAAATCTGAAGAAATATCGCAAGATGGAGATCATCCCGCTGCTCGACCTCAGCATCAACGAGACGCTGGCGCGCACGGTGATGACGAGCTTCACGATGCTGATCGCGCTCGCGGTGCTGCTGTGGGTCGGGCCGGACGTGATCTTCGGCTTTACCGCTGCAATGCTGCTCGGCATTTTCGTCGGCACCTATTCGTCGATCTACATGTCGGCGCCGATTCTGGTGTGGCTGAAGGTCGGTCCCGACAGTTTCGTCCCGCGGACCAGCGCCGCGACGCAGGGCGCCGAACGCGTGACCAGCAAAGAGGACGACGACGGCGCGGTCGTCTGATCGCTCAGCGGCCCGCGCAGCGACGGAGATGCTCCGCGAGCTCGCGGCCGTTGCGGTCCCAGTTGAAGCGGTCAGCAAGGCTCGCCGCGACCGCATCCGGCGCGGCGGGCGCCGCCAATAGCGTGCGCACCGCATCGGCGATCGCCGCTGGTGTGCGCTCGACGATTCGCCCTGCCGCTGGCGAGGTCACGAGTTCGGCCGCGCCGCCGGCATCGCTGATGACGATCGGGGTGCCGCAGGCGAGCGCCTCGACCCACGCATTGGCAAGCCCCTCGCTGACCGACGGCATCACCACGGCATCGACCGCGCGATAGAGCTGCGGCAAGTCGGCGTTGGCGACGGGCCCCATCAGGTGAACCCGGTCGGCGACGCCGATCCGCTGCGCCAGTGCGCGATATCGCGCTTCCTCCTCGCCCGCACCCGCCAGCCAGTAATGGACGCCCGGCAGGGCAGGCAGCGCTTCGATGACGAGCGCCTGGCCCTTGCGGGGGATCAGCGCGCCGACGGTCGCGATGGCGGGCGCGTCCCCCATGCCGAGCGCCGCCCGGGCGGCAGGGCGGTCGCCGGGGTGAAAGCGCATGGTGTCGATGCCCGTATAGTGGACCATCGTCTTGCCCGCATCGATGCCGATCGCCGCCATGTCACCGCGCATCGCCTCCGACACGGCAAGCAATCCGGCGGCGCGTTCGGCGGCGGCGAGCAGTTGCGGGCGGGTCGCCGGATCGTGGCCGAAATGGCTGATGTCGGCGCCGCGTGCCTTTACCGAAAAGGGAATACCGAGGGCGTCCGCGATATTCATTGCGGCGGGGCCGTCGGGATAGAAGAATTGGGCATCGACGACGTCGAAGCTGCCTTGCCGCGCAATCGGCAGCACGGCGCGCGCGATGGCCGCCGGATTGCGCGCTGCGCCGAATTTCGGAATCAGCGTGAAGCGCGGCCGATGGACGATGAGGCCCCGCCACGCCTCGCGCTGTGGCAATCCGCGCAGCGCCCGATATCGTGGATGGAGCGAAAGCGGGAAGGGCGGAAGGCCGATGGGGGCGACGATGGTCAGCATGACGCCCGGCTGCGCGGCGAGCGCAAGCAGGCTCTTTTCGACGAAAAGGCCGAAATTGGGGCGCGCCGCATCTGGAAAGAGCGTGGCGACCGACAGAATGCGGAGGGGCTTCATGTCCGCCTCATCGCGCCATCAAAGCGTCCGGATGAGGCGGACCGCGACCGCGGCCCATGGCGGGTTGCTTACCACCTGCTGGCGCTGACCGGCTCCAAGCGGCAGCAGGTGCAGCTTTTCGCGATCGACGTTGAGCAGCCGCGCAAAAATGTAACGCCCCGCGGGGCGCGGCACGAGCAGGTCGCGGTTGAGCGCGCTGGTCCAGTCGCCCTCGACCTTGCGGCACCATATCTCGTCGCCCGCGCGATAGTCGCCGATCGATGAGGTGACGCGCATCGCGATCATGTCCTCGGTCGGACGCGCGGTCAGCGCCTGTTCGACGCGCGTCGGCGCGTGGGCGCCATCGGCGCCGAGCAGCGCGGTAATCGCAAGCTGGGTATCCTGCGGCAGCTGGACGAGATCGGCAGCATCGACGCCGAGCGCCTTGGCGATGCGGTTCATCCAGCCGAGCGACAGGGTGCGCGTTCCCGTTTCGAGGCGCCCGATCGTCTGGGCGGTCGTCGGCGGGTCGCAGCGCTGCGCAACCTCTTCGAGCGTTAGTCCCTTGGCGCGGCGCACGGCGCGGATGCTGTTGATCAAGACGAACCTCCGATAACCAAATCGGTTTTTTCTTTCCTGCAAAATATTCCAATGTCAAGCCGGCACTCCCAGCCAGGAGAATCGCATGACGACGCGCCATTTCGTAACCCGCCTGCATCCCGATCGGGTTGATCCCGGCAAGGCGGGGCCGCAGGTGATGCGGCATGTCACCGTCAATGTCGCGGAAAGTCCGCTGACATGGCTCGCGGCGCGCGGGATGGTCTCGGACGCGCAGTATCGCGCCCGCGAGCGGCTGCGGACCGGTTATGAGCGGGCAGGGCTGGCGGGACGGGGGACGATGCGCTGGGACGCCGCGCCGCCGTCGAAAAGCCGCGGTGGTGCCCGGGCCACCGATGCCTCGCTGCCGCGCATCGACGCGCATCGGCGCTTCCACGCCGCGGTGGAGCATGTCGGGCCGGGGTTGGCCGACCTCCGCTGAGGCGTGATTTGTGCGGGCGAGGGGATCGGCGGCGCCGAAAAGGCGCTGGGGTGGCCATCGCGATCGGGAAAGCTGGTTTTGACGCTGGCGCTCGACCGGCTGGTGCGCTTCTATGGAACCGGCTGAGCGGGGCGGCGCAACTTCTCGCTGGACCCTCGCGCACCGCACCGCCTATAGGCTTCGCCGATGTTTTCGCCCGAACGGGCAGGGGAAGGACAAGAGCATGAGCGTAACGACGGTTCCATTGCGCCCGGTGAGCAAGGGCGGGCTGTGGCTGCTGTGGATCGGCCTGATCGCGCTGCTGGGCATCGGCGTCGCGTTCGCCCTGACGCACACGCCGCGGATCGGCTTCGAGGTCGTCAAGGAAGGCAGCGGCCCGAGCCCGACCAAGGCCGACATCGTCCTCATCAAATATGAAGGCAAGCTCGACGACGGCACCGTGTTCGATTCGAACGAACAGGCGCCGCTCCAGGTATCGCAGGTCGTCCCCGGCTTTGCCGATGCGCTGACCCGCATGAAAAAGGGCGGCAAGTACAAGGTCGTGATTCCGCCGGCGCTGGGCTATGGCGACCGCGCCGCCGGGCCGATCCCCGCGAACAGCACCTTGCACTTCGACATCGAGCTGATCGACTTCCGCAGCGAAGCCGAAGTGCG
This sequence comes from Sphingopyxis sp. P1IMeth2, assembly GCF_900185685.1. Classification (NCBI taxonomy): domain Bacteria; kingdom Pseudomonadati; phylum Pseudomonadota; class Alphaproteobacteria; order Sphingomonadales; family Sphingopyxidaceae; genus Sphingopyxis; species Sphingopyxis sp. P1IMeth2. Next base: position 688,201 of record NZ_FYAT01000012.1, on the reverse strand, counting down.
CGCGATGCAGCAGATGATGCAGCAGCAACAGATGATGCAGGGCGCCCCCGGCGGCGCACCCGGAGCGTCGGGCGCCGCGCCGCAGCCCTGATCGGGATTTTCCGTTTTTAAGACGCGGCGGTGAGCTAGGTGCTCGCCGCCGCGTTTTTCTTGGGGGCGGCTTTCTTGGGGGCGGCGCTCGCGTTCCGCTCGGCCTCGCGCTCCAGTGCGACCTTGATCATCGCGACGATCGGGTCGGCGAGGAACAGCCCCATGATACCGAGCAAGGTGCCGAGCAGGATCTGCGCGCCGAGGACGAGCGCCGGGGCGAGGTCGACGGTCTGCTTCGCGACCATCGGGACGATGAGATAGCCGTCGACGGTCTGCACGAAGAAATAGATGCCGATCGCCCAAAGGCCGGTGTCGGTGCCCGCCGAAAAGCCCACGAGGACGAGCAGCACCCCCGACACGATCGCACCGATGTTGGGGATGAAGGCAAGCAGGCCGGTGAGCAGCCCCATGAGCGCCGCCATCGGTATCCCCACCGCCATGCAAGCAAGCCAGGTGCCGACACCCTCGACCGCCATGCCGAGCAGCCGTCCCGCCATCAGGCGGCGCAGCGTGAAGGCCATGCGCGCGGTCGTCACGTAGAAATCGTCGCGGTTCTTCATCGGCAGCAGCCAGGCGATGCCGCGTTCATAGAGTCGCGGTTCGATCGCAATGAAGATGCCGAGTACGACGACCATGACGAGGCTGGTGAGTGCGCCGAGCACCGACCCGACCGCTGCGGTAACGCGCCCGACGGTGCCTGCGAGATTCTCGGTGATCGTCTTGGTGTCGATGTCGATCGTGCCCATGCCATGCTCGCTCGCCCAATTGGCGGCGCGCTCGACCTGGCTCATGATCACCTTTTGCAGTGTCGCCGCCTGATCGGCGATCTGCGAGCCTGCGAACATCGCGGTCCAGGCAAGAAATGCAACGAGCGACAGGCAGATGATCAGCAGGCGCCAGCCGCGTCCTATCGGCAGCACGCGGCCAAGGAGGCGGGTGCCGCCATCGAGCATCGCCGCCATCACGATCCCGGCAAAGATAAGCAGAATGGGCTGGATCAGGATGACGCAGACGCCGACGAGCAGCGCGACGCCGAGCCAAACGCCGGCCTTGAGCAGTTCGGTACGAACGAGCTGGCTGCGGATCTCGGTCGGGCCGGGGGCTTCGATCCGCGTTTCCTTGTCGGCCATCGCTTCGCTTCCCCGCTATTGCGCCTCAGTTCTCGCTGGCCTGACGCTCCGGCCGGAGATTGGTTCCGGCGCGGCCGGGGCGCAGCGCCTCGAACCAGCTCAGCGGGTTATACCATTCGGCGGTACCGTCGGTCGAAAAGCTGATGATCTCGGCCCGGCCGGCAATCGCGTCGAAAGGCACCGGGCCGCCAAGCCCCTTGCGGTCGACCGGCACGCGGCTGTCGGCACTGCCGTCGCGATTGTCGCCCATCAGGAACAGGTGGTCGGCGGGCACCGTGATCGGCCCGTAATCATCGGTCAGATAGCCTGGCCCCATGTCGATCGTGTCGAAGGTCGCTCCGCCGGGCAGCGTCTCGCGCACGATCGGCAATTCGAGCACCGCCTTGCCGGCCGCGTCGCGGGTGACGAAGCGGCCGAGGCTGCTGTCCGAACCCGGCATATTGGCATCGACAGGCACCGACAGCATCGGCCGCACCTCGCGCTTGATCGGCTTGCCGTTGATGATCAGCGCGCCGCCACGCAGTTCGATCGTGTCGCCGGGCAGGCCGATGACGCGCTTGATATAATCGACGCGCGTCACGGGATGTTCGAGCACGACGATGTCGCCGCGTTCGGGCAGCTTGCCGAACCAGCGCCCCGGCTTCTTGGGTGCGAGGTGAAAGCTGACCGAGGCGTAGGACCAGCCATAGGGATATTTGCTGACGATCAGCCGGTCGCCGTTGCGCAGGATCGGCATCATCGAATCGGACGGGATGTAAAAGGGCTTGGCAACGCAGCTATGGATGCCGAGCACCAGGATCAGGATCACGACGATGTCGCGCAGCAGTTTGAGCATGCTGCCTTCGTCCGCGGCCTTGTTCTTTGCCGTCTTGTTCTTTGCCATGGTCAATCCTTGATGGCTTCGATGATTACGAAGGCCTGCGCCCAGGGATGGTCATCGGTGAGCGTGAGGTGGATGCGCGCGCTATGGCCGTCGGGCAGCATCGCGGCGAGCCGCTCCGCGGCGCCGCCGGTGAGGGCCAGTGTCGGTGCGCCCGAAGGGGCATTGACGACGCCGATGTCCTTCATGAACACGCCGCGTTTGAAGCCGGTGCCGACGGCCTTGGAGAAAGCCTCCTTAGCGGCGAAGCGCTTCGCATAGGTGCCGGCGCGGGTGAAGGGCCGCCGGGCCGCCTTGGCCCGCTCGACTTCGGTGAAAACGCGCAGTTCGAAACGCTCGCCGAAACGGTCGAGCGAAGCCTGAATGCGTTCGATGCTGCAGAGATCGGAGCCCAGGCCGATGATCATGACGACCCCAAAAGGCCGTCATTGCGTGGAGCCGAAGGCGACGCCGCAATCTCCAGCCATCGGCCTCGCGCAAGGCGGAGGGCTGGAGATTGCTTCGCTTCGCTCGCAATGACGAAATTCTTCATCCGCGCGCCTCGTCCATCAGGTCGCGCATGCGGCGCACCGCGGGTTCGAGCCCGGTGAAGATAGCCTCGCCGATCAGATAATGGCCGATGTTGAGCTCGGCGAGTTGCGGGATGGCAGCGACAGGGATGACATTGTCATAAGTCAGGCCATGGCCGGCGTGCGGCTCGATCCCGTTCTTCCACGCCAGTGCGGCGGCGTCGGCGAGGCGGCGGAGTTCGGCGGCGCGTTCCTCGCCCTCCACATGCGCATAGCGGCCGGTGTGGAATTCGACGACGGGGGCCTTCAGCCGCATCGCCGCCTCGATCTGGCGCGCGTCGGGTTCGATGAACAGGCTGACGCGGATTCCCGCGTCGGAAAGGCGCGCCACGATCGGGGCAAGATGGTTGTGCTGGCCGGCGGCGTCGAGCCCGCCCTCGGTCGTGCGCTCCTCGCGCTTTTCGGGTACGATGCAGGCGGCGTGCGGCGCATGGCGCAGCGCAATCGCCAGCATCTCGTCGGTCGCCGCCATTTCGAGGTTGAGCGGCAGGTCGGTCGCGGCCTGGATGCGGGCGAGGTCATCATCGCGGATGTGGCGGCGGTCTTCGCGCAGATGCGCGGTGATGCCGTCGCCGCCGACCGACGCGACGATTTCGGCCGCGCGCACCGGATCGGGATGGTCGCCGCCGCGCGCGTTGCGGATCGTCGCGACATGGTCGATGTTGACGCCCAGGCGTAGCCGCCGAGGGAAGGACGCGCTCAATTCGCGCGGCTCCCCGGCTTCACTGCGGGAGTCGCAGCGAGTTCGGGCGGCAGTTCGTCTTCGGCATAGGTCGGAAAATTGATCGCGACGAGCGGGTAGAAGGGAACGCCGAGGTCGACGCTGCCTGCCGAACGATCGACGAGGGCGGCTTCGGCGATCACGTCGCCACCCGCAGCACGGACCGCCTCCATCGCTTCGCGCGACGACAGGCCGGTGGTTACGACATCCTCGACCATCAGGATTTTGGCGCCGGCCGGGATCGCGAAGCCGCGGCGCAATTCGAAGGTGCCGGTCGGCCGTTCGACGAAGATCGCGGACTTGCCGAGCGCGCGGCCCATTTCATGGCCGATGATGACGCCGCCCATTGCGGGCGAAACGACCATGTCGATCGCCGCGCGCAGGTCGCGCGGCAGCTTGGCGGCGAGGGCGATCGCCAGCCGTCCGGCGCGTTCGGTGTCCATCAACACCCGTGCGCATTGCAGATAATATTCGCTGTGACGCCCCGAAGAGAGCAGGAAATGCCCCTGCAGCAGCGCCTCTGCGGCACGGAACTCGGCCAGAATTTCGTCGTCGGTCATGGGAGGTTCGGTCTTTTGTCCATCAAGTCGCCCGCGTCGGATGAGCGGGTTTCGGGCACGAAGATTATCGTGCTGCAAAATAGTGTTAGAGATGCTTGAGGCAAGCGGCAAGCGGGTCTATAGCCCCGGCGAGTTTCAGCCTGTTCGCGGGCTGTCCGGGCCTGTGCCCGGCTGCCGAGACGGAGAGGTTGGGGGATCGAGAACAGCAACAGGCAACGGGCGGCACTATCCTTATGAAGAGCTTGAAAACCCTTGTAATTGCGGCGGCTTTGTCGCTCGGCACCGTGGGCGCGGTGCAGGCGCAGGCCCCGGCGGCAGCTCCCGCTGCGGCGCCGGCCGCGACGACGAACGCGACTCCGGCCGCGGCGACCAGCGATGCGGCGGCTCCCGCCGGCAACAAGGCTGCGGTACCGGCCGGCGATGCGACCTATGTGCCGATGAAGCCGACCGCAGGCATCGGTCAGCCGGTCGAGGGCGGATGGAACTTCCAGGAGCAGGAAAGCCCGATCGGCAAGCGCGCTTACTGGTTCAACCATTATATGCTGCTGCCCGTCATCACCTTCATCTCGCTGCTGGTGCTCGGCCTGCTGCTGTGGGTCGTCGTGCGCTACCGCGCGTCGGCCAATCCGGTGCCGTCGAAGACGACGCACAACACGTTCATAGAAATCATCTGGACCGCGATCCCGGTCCTTATCCTTGCGGTGATCGCGGTTCCGTCGATCCGCCTGCTCGCGGCGCAATATGAGCCGCCGAAGAAGGATGCGCTGACGATCAAGGTCACCGGCTATCAATGGTATTGGGGCTATGCCTATCCCGACCAGGGTGTCGGCGAATATGTCTCGAAGATGCTGCCCGAAGACAAGGCCGTCGCCGCCGGCGAGCCTTATCACCTCGCGGTGGACAATCGCATGGTCGTCCCCGTCGGCAAGCAGGTGAAGCTGATCATCACCGGCGCGGACGTGATCCACAGCTTCGCGGTTCCCGCGCTGTGGACCAAGATGGACGCGGTTCCGGGCCGCGCCAACGAAACGACGTTCACCGTCGACAAGCCCGGCGTCTATTACGGCCAGTGTTCGGAACTGTGCGGTGTTGACCACGGCTTCATGCCGATCGCGGTCGAAGCGCTGCCGATGGACAAGTGGAAGGCGTGGGTCCGCTCGAAGGGCGGCAATCCCGACGGCGCCCAGGCCGCCGCTGCGGCAGCGCCCGCTGCCGCCGCTCCGGCCCCGACCGGCCCGATTCCGGCGACGACTGTCCCCGCCGCCGACACGACCACAGCGGCTCCGGCTGCGGCGTCCGCCGCCGCACCGGCCGCCAAGAATTAATCAGGGGGTCCGACAGATGACCGATATCGCAGCGACTGCACCGGCGCATGGCCACGACCACGCGCACGACCACGACCATGACACGCCCAGCTTCTTTGTCCGCTGGTTCATGTCGACGAACCACAAGGACATCGGCACGCTCTACCTGATCTTCGCGATCATCGCCGGCATCGTCGGCGGTGCGCTTTCGGGGATGATGCGTCTCGAACTCGCCGAACCCGGCATCCAGTATCTTCCGGGCTGGGCGCATATGCTCGGCGGCGCGGCGGACGCGACCGCGGGCAAGCATTTCTGGAACGTCATGATCACCGCGCACGGCCTGATCATGGTCTTCTTCATGGTCATGCCCGCGATGATCGGCGGCTTCGGCAACTGGTTCGTGCCATTGATGATCGGTGCGCCGGACATGGCCTTCCCGCGCATGAACAACGTGTCCTTCTGGCTGACGGCGGTTGCGTTCGTCATGCTGTGCGGCTCGATGTTCGTTCCCGGCGGCAGCGGCCTCGGCGCCGGCACCGGCTGGACCGTCTATGCCCCGCTGTCGACCAGCGGGTCGGTCGGCCCGGCGGTCGACATGGCGATCTTCTCGCTCCATCTTGCGGGTGCGGCATCGATCCTCGGTGCGATCAACTTCATCACCACGATCTTCAACATGCGTGCACCGGGCATGACCCTGCACAAGATGCCGCTGTTCGTCTGGTCGGTGCTCGTCACCGCCTTCCTGCTGTTGCTCGCGCTTCCGGTCCTCGCCGCCGCGATCACCATGCTGCTGACCGACCGTAACTTCGGCACCACCTTCTATGACGCCACGGGCGGCGGCGATCCGCTGCTCTATCAGCACCTCTTCTGGTTCTTCGGCCACCCCGAAGTATACATTATGATCCTCCCGGGCTTCGGCATCGTCAGCCAGATCATCTCGACCTTCAGCCGCAAGCCGGTGTTCGGCTATCTTGGCATGGCCTACGCCATGGTCGCGATCGGTGTCGTCGGCTTCATCGTGTGGGCGCACCATATGTTCACCGTCGGCATGAGCGTGAACCTGAAGATGTACTTCACCGCCGCGACGATGGTCATCGCGGTCCCGACCGGCATCAAGATCTTTTCGTGGATCGCGACGATGTGGGGCGGTTCGATCAGCTTCAAGACCCCGATGGTCTGGGCGATCGGCTTCATCTTCATGTTCACCGTGGGCGGCGTGACCGGCGTCGTGCTCGCCAATGGCGGCGTCGACACCAACCTGCACGACACCTATTATGTCGTCGCGCACTTCCACTATGTGTTGTCGCTCGGCGCGGTCTTCTCGCTGTTCGCGGGCTTCTATTACTGGTTCCCGAAGATGTCGGGCCGGATGTACAACGAGTTCCTCGGACAGTTGCACTTCTGGATCTTCTTCATCGGCGTGAACGTCCTGTTCTTCCCCCAGCACTTCCTGGGCCAGCAGGGCATGCCGCGCCGCTATCCCGACTATGCGGAAGCCTTCGCCTATTGGCACTATATCTCGTCGTTCGGCTATGTGATCATGGCCGTGGGCATGATCTTCTTCTTCGTGAACATCGCCTGGTCGCTGTTCGCGGGCAAGAAGGCCGCCGACAACCCGTGGGGCGAAGGTGCGACGACGCTGGAATGGACGCTGTCGAGCCCGCCGCCGTTCCACCAGTTCAACGAACTGCCGCGTATCGCCTGATTGCGCTGCGCCCCCTGCTAAGAGCCTTGGCAGGGGGCGCCCCGCTTTCCGGCCTGGAGTTAGCATGGCGCAGAGCCTGACCCACGGCGAGATGTCGCTTCCCGCAGATTGGCGCGACCTGTTCGCGCTGACCAAGCCGCGCGTGATGTCGCTCGTCGTCTTTACCGCGCTGTGCGGTTTGCTCGCGGCACCGGGCAGCGTTCATCCCGTACTTGCCTTTTCGTCGATCCTCGCGATCGCGCTCGGGGCAGGCGCATCGGGGGCGCTCAACCAATGGTATGAAGCGACGATCGACGCGAAAATGAAGCGGACGGCGAACCGCCCGCTGCCCGCCGGTCGTCTCGACCGCCAGACGGCGTTGCAGTTTGGCGTCGGACTCGCTGCCTTTTCGGTCTTCCTCATGCTGTTCGCCGCCAATTGGCAGGCGGCGGTACTGCTGACCGTCTCGATCCTATTCTACGTCTTCATCTACACAATGTGGCTCAAGCCGCGGACGCCGCAGAATATCGTGATTGGCGGCGCGGCGGGGGCATTCCCGCCGCTGATCGGCTGGGTCGCGGCGACGGGCAGCGTCGCACCACTGCCGATCGCGCTGTTCCTGCTGATCTTCTTCTGGACCCCGCCGCATTTCTGGGCGCTCGCGCTGTTCGTGCGCTCGGACTATGCCGCAGCGGGAATTCCGATGATGCCGGTGGTCGCAGGCGAGCGCGCGACGCGCCGCCAGATTCTGTTCTATGCCATCGTGATGGCAGCGGCGGCGATCGCGCCGTGGCCGCTCGGCTACACGGGCGCGCTCTATGGCTGGACGGCGACGATCCTGTCGGCGCTGTTCGTGCTGCTGTCGGCGCAGGTCGGCTTGCGCAGTGCGGGCGCGGACGACCGGATGCAGCCCGAAAAGCGCCTCTTCGCCTTTTCCATCGCCTATCTCTTCATCCTCTTCGGCGCGGTGGTCGCCGATCACTGGTTGCCGCTATGACCGACGAAAATCCGCAACAGCCGTTCGACGAAGCCGAATATCGCCGCCGCCAGCGCGTGCGCGCCAACCTGATGGGCTGGATCCTCGGCGGGCTCGCTTTCCTCTTTTTCTTCATTACGATGGCGCGCATGGTGGTGCCGACATGACGGACGAAGCGACACGCCGGAAAAATGGCCGCACCGCGGCGCTCGCGGCCTTGCTCGCGGCAGCGATGGTCGGGCTGGGTTTCGCGGCGGTGCCGCTCTACAATCTTTTCTGCCGCGTCACCGGCTTTGGCGGCACGACGCAGCGTTACGACCCGGTCGCCGCGGCCGAGACGCCGAAGGTGCTGAGCGACACCGTCTCGGTGCGCTTCGATGCCAATGTATCGCCCAAGCTGCCGTGGAAATTCTATCCCGAACATCCCACCGATACGGTCAGCATCGGCGCGCGCGACATGGCGATCTTCATCGCGCAGAATAATTCGCCGCACCCGATCACCGGCACCGCGACCTTCAACGTGACGCCCGACCAGGCGGGGAAATATTTTACCAAGATCCAGTGCTTCTGCTTCACCCAGCAGACGCTGAAGCCGGGCGAACAGATCCGCATGCCGGTGCTGTTCTTCGTCGATCCCAAGATCAAGGACGATCCCGACGCGCGCGACATTCAGGAAATCACCCTCAGCTACACCTTCTACCCAGTGGACGAGGGCAAAAAGGCGAGCTAAGGCCGCAACCAATAGAGTCTTACCAAGGACCGGCAGATGATGGGGATCATCGCGCTGGGGCAAAAAACGGGAACTGTGACATGGCCGGTGCCAAACATCATGATTATCACCTCGTAAATCCCAGCGTCTGGCCGCTTTTCGGCTCGGTCGCCGCGCTGGTGATGTTCTTCGGCCTCGTCATGGCGATGCACGCCGACCATTTCGGCGGTGCCGGCAAATGGGTGCTGGGTCTCGGTTTCATGGGTGTGATCGCCACCTTCTTCAGCTGGTGGGGCGAGGTCATCAAGGAAGCGCATGCCGGCGATCATACGCCGGTCGTTCAGCTGCACCTGCGCTATGGCATGATCCTGTTCATCGCATCGGAAGTCATGTTCTTCGTCGGTTGGTTCTGGGCCTGGTTCGATTTCTCGCTGTTCCCGGCGCCGGTCGAGATCGTCGACGGTGCGGTGACCTCGCTCTTCGGGCAGGAAGGCGCCGTTGCCGCGTCGATCTGGCCGCCGAAGGGCATCCATGTCATCGACGCCTTCTCGCTGCCGCTGCTCAACACGCTGATCCTGCTCTGCTCGGGCACGACGATCACCTGGGCGCACCATGCGCTGATCCACGGCGATCGCGAAGGGCTCAAGAAGGGTCTGTGGCTGACCATCATCCTCGGCCTGACCTTCAGCTGCATTCAGGCTTATGAATATGCCGAAGCGCCGTTCCCCTTTGGCACGATCAACTATACCTCGGCCTTTTTCATGGCGACCGGCTTCCACGGTTTCCACGTTCTGGTCGGCACGATCTTCCTGATCGTGAACCTCGTCCGCGTCTACAAGGGCCATTTCACGCCGACGCAGCACTTCGGTTTCGAAGCCGCTGCCTGGTATTGGCACTTCGTCGACGTGGTGTGGCTGTTCCTCTTCATCATCGTCTATGTCTGGGGTGGCTGGGGCGCACCGGTCGCCGCGCACTAAATTGCCGGACAGCGAACAGCATCAAAAGGGGCAGCCGCCGGTCTGGCGCGCTGCCCTTTTCGGTCTCTGCCCCGAATGCGGCGCGCCGACGCTGTTCGACGGGCCGACCAAATTCGCGCCGCGCTGCCGCGCCTGCGGACTGGACTATTCGACCTATAATGTCGGCGACGGGCCGGCGGCGTTTCTGACCATGATCATCGGTGCGCTGATCGTTGCCGCGGCGATCGCCGTCGATTTCGCATTCGAGCCGCCGCTGTGGGTGCATGTGCTGTTGTGGGTGCCGATAACGGCCGCCGCAGTCATCTACGGCCTGCGGGTTGGCAAGGCCGCGCTGCTCGCGAGCGAGCATCAGCGCAAGGCGGCGGAAGGGCGCCTGGTGGACCGGCATGACGACGACGTCTGACGCTCCTTCGCCCGGCGAAGCCGCCGCGCCGCCGCCGCGCGGCTGGCCGGTGATTCCGACGATCCTGGTTCTGGCCGCCGTGGCGACGATGATCGCGCTCGGCATCTGGCAGTTGCAGCGCAAGGGAGAGAAGGAAGCGCTGATCGCGCTTTACGAGCGCAACGGGGCGATGTCGGCGACTGTGACTTATCCGAAGCTGCCGCCGGTTCCCGACGCGATGCTCTATCGCAAAAGCAGCGTTATCTGTCTCGAACCGGTGCGCTGGGATCCGCGCAGCGGCACCGATCGCGAGGGCGGAGGCGGTATTCGCATGATTGCGGATTGTCGCACCGGCGCCGAGGGGCCGGGGGTGCTGGTCGACATCGGTATCGCCGACGATTTCACGCCGCCCAAATGGGCGGGCGGCGCGGTTCAGGGCACGATCGTACCGGGGCCCGAGCAGCCGAGCCTGATCGAGCGGCTGACCGGCCGTGCGGTGCCGGCGCGCGCGATGCTGGTCGCCGACCAGCCCGCCGTGGGACTACGGCCCAGTGCGGTGCCATCGGCGGCGGACATGCCCAACAACCATCTCGCTTACGCCGTGCAATGGTTCCTGTTCGCGGCGATCGCGCTAATTATCTATATCATCGCGGTGCGCCGCCGCTTGCAGCGGTGACGGTGCGCCGCTAGGCGCTTTTCCGTCATGGACTATATCAGCACCCGCGGCTCCGCGCCGACCCTCGACTTCCGTGCCGCTACCCTCGCCGGCCTTGCGAGCGACGGGGGACTCTACCTCCCCGCCGCCTGGCCGCAGATGTCGGCGCAGGATATTCGCGCGCTCGCGGGGCTCGACTATGCCGAAACCGCGGTGCGCGTGATGATGCCTTTCGTCGCCGGCGTGCTCGACGAGGCCGAACTGCGCGAATTGTGCCAGGCCGCCTACGGCCGCTTCAGTCATGATGCGGTGACGCCGCTCGTCCAGCTTGACCATCGCCACTGGCTGCTCGAGCTGTTTCACGGTCCGACCCTGGCTTTCAAGGATGTCGCGCTGCAACTGCTCGGCCAGCTGTTCGAAAAATTCCTGAGCGGCGGCGATACCGATCTGACCATCGTCGGCGCAACGTCGGGCGATACGGGATCGGCGGCGATCGAGGCGGTCGCTGGGCGCGAGCATATCCGTATCTTCATGCTCCACCCCGAAGGGCGGGTCAGCGACGTGCAGCGCCGCCAGATGACGACCGTGCTGGCGCCCAACGTCCACAACATCGCGATCGACGGCAGCTTCGACGACGCGCAGGCGATGGTGAAGCGGCTGTTCGGCGATGCCGAGGCGCGCAGCGCGCTGACGCTGTCGGCGGTCAACAGCATCAACTGGGCACGGCTGATGGCACAGGTGGTCTATTATTTCTATGCCGCGGTCCGCCTCGGCGCCCCCGACCGCGCGATCGCGTTCAGCGTGCCGACGGGCAATTTCGGTGACGTGTTCGCAGGCTATGTCGCGGCGCGCATGGGGCTGCCGGTGGCGCAGCTGGTCGTCGCTACCAACGTTAACGACATCTTGCACCGCGCCCTGTCGAGTGGCGATTACAGCGCGGGCAGCGTGACCGCGACCGCGACGCCGTCGATGGACATTCAGGTGAGCAGCAATTTCGAGCGGCTGCTCTTCGACCTCGCGGGTCGCGACGGGGCTGCGATCGATGCGATGATGGCCGAATTTGACCGCAGCCGAGCGATGACGATTCCCGAGGATATGCTTGCCGGCGCCCGCGACCTGTTTTCGAGCGCGCGCATCGATGCCGATGGCATGACGCTGGCGCTGCGCTGGGCGCAGGAACATGGGGGGCAGATCATTGATCCGCATAGCGCCGTCGGGCTGGCCGCGGCGCGCGCGCTCGATATCGATGCCGACGTTCCGGTGGTGACGCTCGCGACTGCGCATCCCGCCAAATTCCGCGATGCGGTCGAACGCGCGACAGGCGTTCGTCCGGCGCTGCCGACCCGCCTCGGCAATCTGTTCGACCGCGAGGAGCGCTATGAAAAGCTGCCCGGCGACTATGACGCGGTAAAGGCCCATATCCTGCGCGAGGCGGCCCGTGGCTGATCTGCTGCCGCTCGCGACGCTCGTCGGCGAGGGGTGGGACGATTACGGGCTGCTCGACAGCGGCGGCGGGCGCAAGCTTGAACGCTACGGCTCCTATCGTTTCATCCGTCCCGAACCGCAGGCGATGTGGCAACCTGCGTTGGCCGAAAGCGAGTGGGATGCCGCCGACGGCGAATTCATCCCCGCATCCGACGAAGATGGCGGCGGCCGCTGGTATTTCCATCGCCCCGTGCCGGCCGAAGGGTGGCCGCTGGCTTGGCGCGAAGCGCGCTTCACCGCGTCCTGCACCCCGTTCCGCCATCTCGGCTTTTTCCCGGACATGGCGCCGGTGTGGGACTGGCTGCGCGGCTGCGTCGCCGACAAGGCCGATCCCGCGTTCCTGAATCTGTTCGGCTATACCGGTGTCGGCAGCCAGGCGCTCGCCGCGGCGGGCGCGGCGGTCACGCATGTCGATGCGTCGAAGAAATCGGTGGCGCAGGCGCGCGACAATGCCGCACTCGCGGGCATGAGCGACCGGCCGATCCGCTGGATCGTCGACGATGCCGGCAAGTTCACCGCGCGCGAGGTGCGGCGCGAGCGGCGCTACGATGCGATCCTGCTCGATCCGCCGAAGTTCGGACGCGGTCCCGGCGGCGAACGCTGGCAGATCGAGGAAGGACTGGCGCCCTTGCTCGCCGATTGCCGCCAGCTCCTCGATGCCGACAGCCGCGCCCTGTTCCTCACCGTTTATGCGGTGCGCATGTCGGCGCTGGCGATCGGCGAACTGCTGGCGCAGATTTTTGCCGATTTGCCGGGCAAGGTCGAATGCGGCGAGCTTGCGGTGCGCGAAGTGGCGCGGGGGCTGCTGCTGCCCACCGCGATTTTCGCGCGCTGGAGTCGCTGACTCTCGATTGGTGATCGATGGGCAGGGGGCCTCAGATCCCCGCCAGCTCGATCCGGTTGCGGCCGCTTTCCTTGGCGCGGTAGAGCGCGTCGTCGGCGGCTTTCAGCGCGTCGCGCGCATTATTGTAACCGAAAACGTCGGCGACCCCGCCCGAGAAGGTGATCTGGCCGAAGGGCTCGTCGGTCTTGCGGTTGATAAGGCGGCGGCCCGCGAGTTGTTCGCGTGCCTCGTCGAGACGTGCGGCGGCTTCGCTGGGCGGCAGGCCGCGGAACAGCATGACGAATTCCTCGCCGCCGTGGCGTGCGACGTGGCAATGGTCGTTCGAGATATGCGCCAGCGTATCGGCGATCAGCTTTATGACGCGGTCGCCCGCCTCATGGCCGTGGGTGTCGTTGACCAGCTTGAAATTGTCGATGTCGCAAAAGGCAACACTCAGCGGCTCGCAGCTCGCGCGCGCTTCTTCATAATGGCGCTCGAGCAGCACCTCGAAGGCGCGGCGGTTCGGCAGGCCGGTCAGATAATCGACCTCGGCGTCGCGCTTGGCGCGGGCGAGGCTGCGGCGCAGCGATTTCGCTTCATCCTCGCTGCGGCGCATTTCTTCTTCGGCATGGCGCGTGCGGTCGAGCATGGCCTTGGCGAGATCGGCGAGATGGGTGACGAGTTCGCCGGTGACCTGCACTTGCTGAAGGTCGGTCACATGCTTTTCGAGTTTGACGCCATAATCGCTCGTCGCGTTGCGCGCCGCCTTGGTGTTCGTCTGGAAAGTATCGAGATTGGTTTCGAGGCGGGTGACGAGGCGATCGAGTTCGGCGCGGTCGGGCTGGATCGGTTCCTGCTGCGCCAGTTCGTCGAGCCATTGCTGGGTGATGCCGTCGGCGGTCTGCGATCGCGTCGCGATCTGCCGCGCAAGCCTTGGATTGATCCCCGAAAAGGCACTGTGCGCGATCAGGAGATTGGCCGCCGATACATCGAGATCATGGTCGAGCAGGAAGGAAGCGATCGCGCCGACGAGTTGCTGACGGGCTTCGGTCACCATGTCGCGCGGGGTACGCCCCCCGGGCGACGCGGCGTCTCCTGCCTGGGCGCCGGTTTTTCCGTGGCGGAGCCCCAGCCAACCAAGGAGCCGCCCTACCGGCTCGTTCGATGATGTAGCATGTGTGGTCATACCCGCTTTAACGGGCGGTCGCTTCGGCCTTTAAGGTGGCGCGGCGCGTCTTTTGTACCGGTACGGACAAAAAATTTCAGGGGATCACGCGGCCATCGTCGCGGCGGGGCATCGGGGCGATAAGCGGGAGCAAAAGACCGGTGGCGGTCAGCCATCCGGCAGCGGTGAAAAGTGCCGTCGGCAGGTCGGTGAGATCGGCGAGCGTCCCGAGCAGCCAGGCGCCGAGCGCCATCGCGCCGAAGGTTACCGCCTGATAGATCGACAGGCAGCGTCCCAAAATCTCTTCGGGCGAACGGAGCTGCATGGCGACGTTGAGCGTGGTCAGCGTCGAAACCCAGGCCGCGCCGGCGACGAAGGCGGTCGCCAGCAGCGGCGGCAGCGTCAGCGCCGTGGCGGCGGGTATCATCGCGGCGGCAAAGACCAATGACGCAATGCTGACGACGCGGTCGCTGCCCCAGCGTTTCCGCGCTTCGCCGACCCAGAGCGCCGCGAAGATCGATCCTGCGCCGAACGCGGCAAGGCAGAGGCCGTAGATGATCTCGGTTCCGTGCAGCCGATCGCGAACGAGCGAGGGCAGCAGCGCCGAAAAGGCAGCGCCGGCGATGCCGAAGGCAAAGCCGCGCGTCAGCACGCGGCGCAGCGGGCTCGAGCGGGCGCAATAGCCGATGCCGATCGCGATCGCGCCCAATATGGGGGTGCGCCGCGGCGGCGTGACTTCGGGGTGCCAGCGCAGCAGGACGACGATCAGCGCCAGATAACTTAGCGCATTGATCCCGAAGGCCGTGGCGGGGCCGGTCAGCGAGATGAGCAAGCCGCCAAGCGCCGGGCCGGCGCTGCGCGCGAGGTTGAAGGCGACGCTGTTGAGCGTGATCGCCTGCGGCAGATCCTTGGGGCCGACCTGCAATCGCACCGATGCCTGCCACGCGGGGCCGTTGAGTGCGGTACCGCACCCGACCGCGAGCGTGAAGCCGAGCAGCAGCAGCGGCGTCAGCGCCCCCATCCAGGCCGTGACGGTCAGCGCCGCCGACACGATCAGCATTGCGCTTTGCGCCGCCAGCATGATCCGACGGCGATCGAAATTGTCCGCGATTGCCCCGGCAAAGACGCCGAGCAACATGATCGGGATCGTCGCGCTCGCCTGCACGAGCGCGATGAGCAGATGCGAGCCGGTGAGCTCGGTCATCAGCCAGGCGGCGCCGACCGACTGGATCATCGACCCGATATTGGACGCCAGATTGGCGATCCAGATCGCGCGAAACGCGGGATAGCGAAAAGGCGCGAAGGGAGAGGATACCCGGGGTGTCGGTGGCGCGTTCACCCCTCCGCGCTAGCTTTTGCGGCCGCGAGACGCAATATGGAGGCGATGCGGATGTTCGATTCCGACCTGCGCCGCCGCGTTGGCGTCCTTCTGGCGTGGCTGGCGCTCGTTGCGCTCGGCGCGGGCGGCCTCGTGCGTGATGCCTCGGCGCCGGCGCGGCTGGTCGATCAAACCGCCGCCGCCATCGCGGGAGCGCCCTATGATGGCGGGCATCCTTTCGTCCGTGCCGGCGGCCTTACGCTCAGCGCGCATTATCGCGCCGGCGAGGACGACCGGCATCCGGCAGGCGGCGATCTCGCCAAGCTGTCAGCCGCGCCGCCGGCATTGCCCGCCGTCGGACTATTCCGGCCCGACTTCGGCCGGGTCGCCGCCGGCTGGACGCGCAGTGCTGCTGCTACGCCCTATTCGGCGCGCGCACCGCCGATGATTGCCATCTGATCGACGGGCCGTGCGCCGCCGTGCGCCGGCCGATCCTTGCCCCCTGTGCGGAGGGCGATCATCGATGGAATTTGAACATGACCGAACCAATTGCCGCCGGGCCTCCGCTCGGCGCCGACGCGCTGCGCGCCGAGGACATATTTCGCCGTTATCCCGATGTGTCCGAAGAGGAAGTCGCGCACGCGCTCGCCTTTCTCAAGACGGGACGTCATCTTGAGGTCGGACGCGTCACCGGAACCCCCGATCTGCGCGCCAATGTCGCGGCCTTTCGCGCGCGGCACGGTGCGAAGCTCACATTGGGCGTTGCCGACTATCTGAAGTTCGCGGTCGGCGTGACGCTGTTTATCGGCGGGCTCTTCCTCGTGCTCGGGCGCTGGTAGGGGCAGGGCGGCGGGAGTGCGGACAGTTGGCCGCAAACCCACCGCCCTTTCGCGCCGCGAACCGGCGCAAATATTCCTGCGCCGCCCACTGGCGCGCCGGGAATTGACTGGTTACATGGGCCGCCACCGAACGAATCGCGTGTGCCGCCCGCCGCCGCGGGGTCAGGCGACGCCCGCACCAGAAAGTGGCACCCATGGAAATCTTCACCGGCCTGACCTTCGACGATGTGCTGCTGGTGCCGGGCCCCTCGGACATTCTGCCCTCCGACGCCAATCTGTCGACCCGGCTGACCAGCGAGATCAGCCTCAACATTCCGATCCTGTCGTCGGCGATGGACACGGTTACCGAGGCCGACATGGCCATCCTGATGGCGCAGATCGGCGGGATCGGCGTGCTCCACCGCAATCTCACCATCGAGGAACAGGCCGCGGCGGTGCGCCAGGTGAAGCGCTTTGAAAGCGGGATGATCGTCAATCCCATCACTATCACGCCCGACGCGCCGCTGTCCTACGCCACCGCGCTGATGGCGCAGCACCGCATTTCGGGGATTCCGGTGGTCGAGACCGGCGGGAAGCTGGTCGGCATCCTCACCCACCGCGACGTGCGCTTTGCCGATAATCCGGGCCAGCCGGTGCGCGAATTGATGACCGCGGAGAATCTGGCGACGGTCCGCGCGGGCGTCAGCCAGGAAGAGGCGCGCAAGCTGCTCCACCAGCGCCGCATCGAAAAGCTGCTCGTGGTCGATGAAGATTATCGCTGCATTGGCCTGATCACCGTCAAGGATATGGAAAAGGCGGTCAACTTTCCCGACGCGACGAAGGACGAGA
The DNA here is from genome assembly GCF_900185685.1 of Sphingopyxis sp. P1IMeth2. Classification (NCBI taxonomy): domain Bacteria; kingdom Pseudomonadati; phylum Pseudomonadota; class Alphaproteobacteria; order Sphingomonadales; family Sphingopyxidaceae; genus Sphingopyxis; species Sphingopyxis sp. P1IMeth2. The sequence goes on along the minus strand of NZ_FYAT01000012.1, from coordinate 671,106 downwards.
GCGGCCGGCTGCGCGTTGCCGCCGCGACTAACACCGGCGACACCGGGGTCGAACGGGCCGAGGCGCTACTTGACGCCGAATGCGATCTGATCGTCGTCGATACCGCGCATGGTCACAGCAAGATGGTTGGCGCGACGGTCGAGAAGATCAAGAAGCTGTCGAACCGGGTCCAGGTGCTGGCGGGCAATGTCGCGACCGGCGAAGCGACGCGGGCGCTGATCGACGCCGGCGCCGACGGGGTGAAGGTCGGCATTGGACCGGGATCGATCTGCACGACGCGGATCGTCGCCGGGGTCGGCGTCCCGCAGCTCACCGCGATCCTCGACAGCGTCGAAGTTGCCGCCAAGCATGGCGTTCCGGTCATCGCCGATGGCGGTCTGCGTACCTCGGGCGACATCGCCAAGGCGCTGGCGGCCGGGGCGTCGAGCGTCATGGTCGGATCGCTGCTCGCCGGGACGGCCGAGGCGCCGGGCGAAACCTTCCTTTACCAAGGACGCACCTACAAGAGCTACCGCGGCATGGGCAGCGTCGGGGCGATGGCACGCGGCAGCGCCGATCGCTATTTCCAGCAGGACATCAAGGACCAGATGAAGCTGGTTCCCGAAGGCATCGAAGGCCAGGTACCGTTCAAGGGCGCGGCGAAAGATGTCATCCACCAGCTCGTCGGCGGCGTGAAGGCGGCGATGGGGTATACGGGCAGCCGCACGCTGCCCGATTTCCGCGAGCGCGCCAAATTCGTGCGCATCACCAATGCGGGCCTGCGCGAAAGCCATGTTCATGATGTGTCGATCACGCGCGAGGCACCGAATTATCCGGCGGGCTGAGGCCATCGCATGACCCCCGCCGCCCGCGTCCAGACCGCAATCGAGATTCTCGATACCATCGCCGCTGCGGCGCGCGAGGGCGGGGCGCCCGCCGACGCTTTGTTCGCCGAGGCGATGCGGGCACGGCGCTACGCGGGATCGAAGGACCGGCGCGCGATCCGCGGCCACGTCTATGACGCGATCCGCGCGGTGCGGTCGGTGCCGGCGTCGGGGCGCGCGGCAATGCTCGCGCTCGCCGACCATGATCCGGCGCTCGCAGCGCTGTTCGACGGATCGCCTTACGGGCCCGCGCCGATAGGCAGCGACGAGCCGCGCGCCGAAACCGGCGTCTCCGCGTCGGCGCTCGCCGAATTGTTCGATCCGCTGATCGAGAGCGCCGAAGAGGGGGCGATGCTCGAGCGCGCACCGCTCGACTTGCGCGCCAACCGCCTGAAGGCGTCGCGCGACGGGCTTGCCGAACTTTTCCCCGAGGGGCGCGCGATCGAGGGTGCGCCCGACGGCTGGCGCCTGCCGCCTGAAACCGCGGCGATCCAGCATCCCGCCCATGAAAACGGCGCGTTCGAGGTGCAGGATGCCGCGAGCCAATATGCCGCCGCAGCGCTGGGTGCCGCTGCGGGCGCGCGCATCGTCGATCTGTGCGCCGGGGGCGGCGGCAAGACGCTCGCCATCGCCTCGCTGACCGGCGATGCCGCCGACATATTGGCGTGCGACGTCAATCGCGCGCGGCTCCAGCAATTGCCGCCCCGTGCGGAGCGGGCGGGGGCAATGCGCATCGAGACGCGCCTGCTCGATCCGGGGAAGGAATCGGCGATGCTCGCCGACTGGCGCGGCAAGGCGACGCATGTTTTCGTCGACGCGCCCTGTTCGGGCAGCGGCACCTGGCGGCGCAGTCCCGAACTGCGCTGGCGGCTGACGCCGGCGCGGCTCGAGCGTCATCTGGCCGATCAGGCGAACCTGCTCGCCATCGGTGCCGATATGGTGGCGCCGGGCGGTAAACTCCTTTATGCTGTGTGCTCAATCATCGCGCGCGAGGGGCGGGCACAGGTGCAAGCGTTTCTGGACCTACGTCGGGGCTGGACCGCCGACAGCGGCTATTTGCCGGATGGTATCGCGCGCGCCGCGGGCGCGGGCTATCTGTTCACCCCGGCGCACGACCGATGCGACGGCTTTTTCCTCGCACGGCTGACCGCGCCATGTTAGCGTCGCCGCAAATGAAGCGATGGGAGAATGCGATGCGCATCAGTTTACTGGCCCTTGGCGCCGGTCTCGTTCTGGCCAGCCTGCCTGTAGCCTCCGATGCGCAGCGTGCCGACAATGATATCCTGCCCCAGTCCGTCGCGCTGATGAACCAGGGCCAGGCGGCGCAGGCGAAGGGCGATCTCGACGCCGCAATCGACGCCTATGAATCGGCGCTCGCCGCCGACCCGCGCAACCGTTCGGCGATTGTCGCGCTGGCGCAGGTCGCGCGCGCTCAGGGCCTGCCGGGCAAGGCCATCGGTCTTTATCGCGAAGCGCTGCTGCTCGAACCCAACGACATCGCCGCGCTGGCGGGGCAGGGCGAAGCGCTCGCCGACAAGGGCGCGATCGAACTGGCGCGCGAAAAGCTCGCCGACGTGCAGCGGCTGTGCAAGGATAAATGCCCGCAGGTCGCGGCGCTCGAAAAGGCAATCGCCAATGGCGACACGAAGCGCGTCGTCGCGGCAGAGGCGATCACGCCCAAACCCGTCGTCGCGACCGTGACTCCCAGCCAAAACTGAGGCAGCCAAAACTGAGGCAGCCAGGACTGAAGGCGGCGCGCCGCTTGTGCTGTTCTATTTATAGATGCACGCGTCCAGACCATCGCGTCGGACCTGACCGATGCGCGCGGCGATCATATTGCCGTAACGGCGTGTGAAGCCCGACGGACTGATCGCCTCGCGCTTCTTGGGGAGCGGCAGGATCGCGGCAATGCGCGCGGCCTCGGCCGGGCTGAGGCGGTTCGCACCATGGTTGAAATAACGCCGGGCGCCCGCTTCGACGCCATAAGTGCCGATCCCCGTCTCGGCAACATTCAGATAGACTTCCATGATCCGCCGCTTGCTCCAGAAGGTTTCGATCAGGAAGGTGAACCAAACTTCCGGCACCTTGCGCAGATAACGGGTCCAGCCGCTGCCCTGCCACAGAAAGACGTTCTTTGCCGTCTGCTGGCTGATTGTCGAGCCGCCGCGCAGCCGCTTGCCCTTGGCGTTGCGCTCGATCGCAGCTTCGATGGCTTCGGTATCGAAGCCGTTATGGGTACAGAATTTTCCGTCTTCGGCGGCGATGGCGGCGCGGACCATATTGCGGTCGATCGCCGAAAGGCTCGTCCAGTCCTTGGTGATGCCGTTGCTGTCGGCGAGCATGGTGAAGGTAAGGGGCGGCGGCACCACCGCATAGACAAGCACCCACGCCGCCGTCCCTATGGCGAACCATATCAGCCATTTGAAGGGGCGCAGATACCAGGGGAGCTTGCGCTTTCTTGCGCGGGATCGGGATGCCATGCCGGGCAAATTAACCGCTCGCGCGCCTGAGGCAAGCGCGCGATCGGAACAAGACCTCTAACTGCGCCCCCAACCGGGGCGGGAGCAAGGATTAGCGTTCAGGCGCCGATAAGTCGGCGTTCGCCGGCAAGCTTGAGCATCGCCTTCTGCAGCTTTTCGAAGGCGCGGACCTCGATCTGGCGGACGCGTTCGCGGCTGACGTCATAGACCTGGCTCAGATCCTCGAGCGTTTTCGGGTCGTCGGTCAGACGCCGTTCGGTCAGAATGTGGCGTTCGCGCTCGTTGAGTGTCGCGAGCGCTTCGGTGAGCAGTTCGTGCCGCACGTCGCGTTCTTCGGCCTCGGCCACGCGTTCGTCCTGAAGCGGGCCTTCGTCGCCGAGCAGATCCTGCCACTGGCTGTCGCCATCCTCGCCCATGGGCACGTTGAGCGACGTGTCGCCGCCCATCGCCATGCGGCGGTTCATGCTGACCACCTCGTCCTCGGTGACGCCCAGATCCTTTGCGATCTTGGCGACGTTTTCGGGGCTGAGATCGCCGTCCTCGAACGCTTCGAGATTATTCTTCATGCGGCGCAGGTTGAAGAACAGCTTCTTCTGGGCCGCGGTGGTGCCCATCTTCACTAGGCTCCACGAGCGCAGGATGAATTCCTGGATCGAGGCGCGGATCCACCACATCGCATAGGTGGCGAGACGGAAGCCGCGTTCGGGATCGAATTTCTTCACGCCCTGCATCAGGCCGATATTGCCTTCGCTGATCAGTTCGCTAACCGGCAGGCCATAGCCGCGATAGCCCATCGCGATCTTTGCGACGAGACGCAGGTGCGAGGTAACGAGCTGCGCCGCAGCTTCACTGTCGCCATGCTCCTGAAAGCGCTTGGCGAGCATATATTCCTGCTCGGGCGTCAGAAGCGGAAATTTACGGATTTCGGCCAGATAGCGGTTCAGGCTCGCCTCACCGCCGAGCGCGGGCACCACTGCCGGAACATTGCTTTTATTAGCCATGGAGAGTGTCTTCCCTAAAACCTGAAAATATCCTGCCGCAATTGCCTTTCGCGGTCAAAATAGATTTTCATTCGAAACCTAAACGCGCAGTTCATCGATCAGTTCCCGCATGTCTGCTGGGAGTTCGCTGTCGAGCGCGATGCTGTTACCGGTCACCGGATGAATAAAGCCCAAATGGGCTGCATGCAACGCCTGACGCGCAAAATGGCGGGCTTTCAGCAGGTCCGAAAGCGGCTTTCGGGCGCGCCCATAGACCGGATCGCCGACGAGCGGGTGGCCGATATGCGCCATATGGACGCGAACCTGATGCGTGCGGCCCGTTTCCAGCCGGCATTCCACCAAGGTTGCGTCCCGCAGCGGCTCGATCGTCCGGTAATGGGTGATCGCATGTTTGCCGCGGCCCGGCTCGACCACCGCCATCTTCTTGCGATTGACGCTCGACCGGCCGAGCGCGGCCTCTACCGTGCCGTTGGCGGGCATCGGGCGGCCGGTCGCGATCGCGAGATAGCGGCGGTCGATGCTGTGCGCCGCAAATTGCTTCGCCAGCCCCTCATGCGCCTTGTCGTGCTTGGCGGCGACGATCAGTCCGCTCGTATCCTTGTCGATACGGTGGACGATGCCGGGGCGCGCGACGCCGCCAATTCCCGACAATTGCCCAGCGCAATGATGGAGCAGCGCGTTGACCATCGTGCCGTCGAGATTGCCGGCGGCAGGGTGAACGACCATTCCCGCGGGCTTGTCGACCACAATCAGATGCTCGTCCTCATAGGCGATGACGAGATTCATGTCCTGCGCCACATTATGCGCGGGGGCGGGGGCGGGCAGGCGCAGTTCGAGCTTCGCCGGTGCGGATGCCTTGGCGGCGGGATCCCACAGGATGCGCCCGCCTTCATCGGTGACGCGGCCGCCCTTGATCAGCGTCTTGACGCGCTCGCGCGACAGGCTGGGCAAAGCCTCTGCCAACGCCCGGTCGAGCCGCAACCCGGCCGCGCTGTCGCCCAACGCCACGGTCAGAATGTCGTCGTCCCCCTTCATTGGTCGTCATGTGGCCCCGTCCGGGCAATATTCAAGGGGATGGCGCTTGCCCTGAAGGGGGCGGCTGCCCTAGGAGCAGCGGTGCCGGAAACTGCCGAGCTTGGGGAGCCAATGCATCCATGACCGACGATCGCGTCGATTTCGCCTCGATGATGGCCTCGCGCCTGTGTCACGACCTGCTGAGCCCCGTCGGAGCCTTTGCCAACGGCCTCGAGCTGCTGGCCGATGAAAAAGACCCTGAGATGCGGGCGCGGGTGGTCGACCTGCTCGAACAAAGCGCACGGACATCGGCGGCGAAGCTCAAATTCTTCCGGCTCGCTTTCGGATCGGCGGGGGGCTTCGGCGAAGCGGTGCCGCCGACCGAAGCGAAGGGCGCGATCGAAGGGATCATGGCCGACCGCCCGATCACGCTCAACTGGATGATCGGCGACGACGCTCTGCCCAAGCCGGCGGTCAAGATCATCCTCAACCTCGCGCTGATCCTGGTCGATGCCCTGGTTCGCGGCGGACGGCTCGACATCGGCTGCGAGCGGCAGGGCGAAAACATCGAGATCGCGTTGCATGCCGAGGCCGAGCGCATCCTTGTCGATGCCGACGTCGAACGCATCCTTGCGGAAGGCGAGGCGGCCGCCGCAATGACCTCACGAACCGCTCCCGCGGTGCTCGTCCAGGCGGTGGCGGCGCAGAATAACGGCACCGTGATGCTGGCGCGCGAAACGCCGACGTCGTTGCTCGTCGGCGCGGTGCTGCGGCCCGCCGGGTAAAGCGCTCCTTAACCATTGTCGGTCATGGTTGCGCCTTGATTTTGGGGCGCAGCGGAACCGCGATGGACGATCTTCTGAACGATTTTCTGGCTGAAACGTCGGAAATCCTTGCCGATGCCGGCGGGGCGCTGGTCGTGTGGGAGGCCGATCCGACCGACCGGGCGCAGCTCGATTCTATCTTTCGGATGATGCACACGATCAAGGGAAGCTCGGGCTTTCTGGCGTTGCCACGCGTGACCGCGCTTTCGCATGCCGCCGAAGAGGCGCTCGACCAGGTTCGCCGCGGTCATCGCGCGCCCGACGCCGCGCTCGTCACCGGCGTGCTCGCCATCGTCGATCGACTGTCGATGCTGTGCGAGCGGTTGGCGAGCGAAGGCGCCGAGCCGGCGGGTGAGGATGGCGACGTGATCGCCGCCCTGTCAGCCGATGCGTCTGATCCGGTGCAGGCGGACGCGGCGCCCGCGGTTCCGGAGGCGATCCGGATGCGGCGCGAAGATGATATCATCACCGAATTGCAGGGCTGGCGGTCGATCCGCGTGCCGCTGCCGCTGCTCGACAGCGTGATGACGGGGGTTACCGACATCGTGCTCGCGCGCAACGAGTTCGCGCGGATGCTGCGCGAATCCGGGGCCGATGCGGCGCTGATTGGCGCGTTCGACCGTTTGTCCGATTCGATCGCGGGAATGCGCCAATCGGTGAGCCAGATGCGGATGCAGCGCATCGACAAGCTGTTTGCGCCGTTGCCGCGCATTGTGCGCGATCTGGCGCAGGAACTCGGCAAGAAGATCCATTTCGACACGAGCGGCGGCGAGGTCGAACTCGACCGCGAGATGATGGAGAATATCCGCGATCCGTTGATCCACATCGTCCGCAACGCCATCGATCACGGGATCGAGGGGCTCGACGAGCGGGTCGCGGCGGGGAAGGATATTACCGCCACCATAAGGGTTTCGGCGCGCCAGTCGGGCAATCAGATCGAAATCGAGGTGAGCGACGACGGGCGCGGCCTTTCGCCCGACGCGCTGGTTGCCAAGGCGATCGCCAACCGGCTGCTCTCGGCGGCCGACGCACGGACGCTGACGCCGGCTGAAAAGCTGGAGCTGATCTTTCGTCCGGGCTTTTCGACCGCGGCGCAGATTACGGAAATTTCCGGCCGCGGCGTCGGCATGGACATCGTCAAGGCCAATGTCGAAAAGATCGGCGGCCTCGTCGAACTGCGCAATGAAGAGGGACGCGGCCTGTCGGTGTTGCTGCGCGTTCCGATGACGCTGACGATCATTTCGGGGCTGATGGTGCGCGCTGCAGGGCAATATTTTGCCATTCCGCGCGGATCGGTCCGCGAAATTCTGCTCGAGACGAACGACAGCGTTCGTATCGAGCGGCTCGGTGGCGGCGAAATCGCAACGGTGCGCGGCGAGCAATTCCCCTTGCTGCGGCTCGAGGATGTGCTGGCGCGTCAGCGCGGCGACGACGACGATGTGGACGACCGCGCTCTCGTCATCATCCGGCCTGGGCAGGGGCAGAGCTATGCGCTCAGCGTCGCGGCGATCCATGACCATGAGGAACTGGTCATCAAGCCCGCCGCACCGATGATCATGGCGACCGGCCTTTATGCGGGCACCACGCTGCCCGACAACGGGCGGCCGGTGCTGCTGCTCGATGTTCAGGGGCTGCTCGCGGCGTCGGGCGTCGATGCCGGTGAGGCTGGCCGCAGTCAGGACCGCGCCGACGAACGCGAGGCGCAGGCCGAACGGGCGCGCAACGCGACGCAATTGCTGCTGTTCCGCGAGGCCGACGGCCGCACGCGCGGTGTTCGCCTGTCGGTGATCGAACGGGTCGAAGAAGTGCCGCAATCGGCACTGTTTGAAAGCGGCGGCGCCGTTCGGGTGCAGGTTGGCGACGAGATATTCCCGGTCCATGCGGCAACGGTGCCTGCCGGCGAGGCGGCGGTGAAGCTGCTTCGGCTGTACGACGGCGATACGGTGATCTGTTACCCGATCGCGGCGGTGATCGACATCGTGCGCCTGCCCGACGTGGTCGAACCCGCGTCGGCACCGGGCCTGATCGCGGGCGTGGTGCTGGTCGGTGGCGAGCCCGTCGAACTCATCGATCCTTTCTGGATCATGGAGTGTCACGCCGGCGGCCGCACCGCCGTCGCGGGCCGCGCGCCGCTGTGCCGGCTCGCAGGCGATGCTGACGGGTGGGGCGAGAATTTTCTGGCGCCGCTGCTACGCGGCGCGGGCTACCGCGTTGCCACGGCCGCCGACGCGGGCGAGGGGGCCGATGTGATGCTGTGCCTGACCGAAAGCGGGCAGGGCTGCGCCCATGATGCGGGCGAGCTTCCCGTCATCTGCCTGCGATCGGCAGCGGTTTCGGCAAGCCCCGAGGATGCGAGCGTCTATCGCTACGATCGGGCGGGCTTGCTCGCGGCGCTGCGCCGTAAGGTCGGAGGAGCGCGGTCATGATGGAAAAACTGTATCTGATCGCGCGTATCGCCGACACGCGCGTCGCACTGCGCTCGCGCTCGATCAATTCGGTGGTCGCGGTCGGGGCACCGGTCGAGGTGCCGGGCGCGCCGCCGCACGTCGCAGGCCTGTTCGCGCTGCGCAGCCGCGTCTTCACGCTGATCGACCCGCATGTCGTCGTCGGCCTGCCGCCGGTGGCGGTGGCGAGCGGGCAGCGGGTGATCGTGGTCGATGTTGCGGAACATGGCTACGCGCTGCTCGCCGATGAAATCGAGGATGTGTGCTTCATCGACGCGGCCGAGACGCGCCTGGCCGGCAAGCTGATGCCGGGATGGGCGCGTGTCGCCGAAGCGATGATCGAGCATGAGGGCGCGTCGCTGCTCGTGGTCGATCCATCGCATTTTATCGTACCGCCCGCGCTTAAGGCAGCGTGATGCGGGCCGTATTAACATAGTGGACACCCCTTGGCCGTAACGTGGCGTAAATTCCGGGGGTCGGAGGAATAAATGTCGAAATCCTGTCTGGTCGTCGATGACAGCAAAGTCATTCGCAAGGTCGCGCGACATATTCTTGAAAGCATGTCCTTTTCGGTCGACGAAGCGGCCGACGGGCAGGAGGCGCTGACCTTCTGCCGCGCCAATCGGCCCGACGTGATCCTGCTCGACTGGAATATGCCGGTGATGAGCGGGATGGAATTTCTCGGCGCCTTCAACGATCTCGATTTCGGGATCGAGGAGCGCCCGCGCGTCGTCTTTTGTACGACCGAAAACAGCATCGACCATATCCGCGCCGCGATCGAGGCCGGAGCCGACGAATATGTCATGAAGCCGTTCGATCGCGAGACGCTGGAAGGGAAATTGCAACTCGTCGGCGTTGCCTGAGCCCGGACGTGTCGCTGCCCCTATCTTCGCTGACCGACCCCAGGGTCGAAACCGACATACCGGCGGCGCGCACGGTTCGCGTGATGCTGGTCGACGACAGCCTGGTTGTCCGCAGCATCCTTGAACGTATTGTCGACGGGAGACCGGGGCTGACGGTGTGTGCGTCGGTTGCATCGGCGCATGATGCGCTTGCCTTTCTCGCGAGCGAACCTGTCGATGTCGTGGTGCTCGATATTGAAATGCCGGGGATGAGCGGGATCGACGCGCTGCCGCATATCCTGCGCAGCGCCGTGAACGCCCGTGTCCTGATCCTCTCGTCGAACTGTGTCGAAGGCGGCCCGGCCGCGATCGACGCCCTCTCGCTCGGCGCGAGCGATACGCTGGCGAAGCCGGGGCGGGGCAGCTTTTCGGGTCGCTTCGCCGAGATTCTGACCGACCGCATCCTGTCGCTTGGCCAGCGGCAGCCGAACCCGCCCGAGGCGCGGCTCGCCCGCCGCGAAATTCCGCCCCCGGTCCCGGTGGCATTCGATACGGCGGCGCCGCTGGCCTGCATCGCGGTCGCGGCGTCGACCGGCGGCATTCCGGCCTTCACCAACTTCCTCGTCAATCTCGACCCGCGAATTTCGGCGCCGATCCTGCTGACCCAGCATCTGCCTGATGCCTTCATGGAATTTTACGCGCGCCAGATTGCGACGATGACGGTGCGCACCGTCCGCGTCGCGGCGGCGGGCATGCCGGTGTTGCCGAACCATATCTATCTCGCCCCCGGCGACGCCCATCTGATGGTCGTCAACGCAGGGCGGCGGCAGGAGATCGCGCTCGATCGCCGTCCGGTCGACAATGGTTGTTGCCCCTCCGCCGACCCGATGCTGGCTTCGGTCGCCGATGTCTACGGCGCCGGGGGCGTGGCCGTCGTGCTGAGCGGCATGGGCCGTGACGGGGCGACCGGCGCGGCGCGGCTGAAGGATGCAGGCGGGACCGTCCTCGCGCAGGCGCCCGAAAGCTGCGTTATCTGGGGGATGCCCGGTGCCGTTGCCAAGGCGGGCATTGCCGCGGCGACGCTCAACCCCGATGCGATCGCGCTGATGCTCGGCTCCTATCTTGGCGGCAGCAAAAAGTCATGATGGGCGGCGGTGCCAGCGAGTCCGCCTATCGCGTGCTGATGGGCGTGCTCGAATCGCGCACCGGCCAGACGCTGTCGCCGAACCGGATATGGCGGATCGAAATGTCGCTGAAGCCGGTGATGCAGCGTCACGGTATCGCGGATCTCGACGCGCTCGTCGCTGCACTCGTCACCTCGACCAGCCGGCAGCTGCTTGACGACACGGTCGATGCGATGCTCAACAATGAAACTTATTTCTACCGCGAACACAGTGTGTTCGATGACATAGCGAAGACAGCGCTTGAGCATATTCGCGAAACCAATGCGGCCAAGCGGCGCGTGACCATCTGGCATTGCGGCGTGTCGACCGGCCAGGAAGCCTATTCGATGGCGATGCTGCTCGCCGAACAGGGCGAGCAATGGGCGGGGTGGCAGGTCGATGTCGTCGGCACCGACGTCAGCTATCATGCTATCAGCCGCGCGCGCGTCGGGCTGTACAGCCAGTTCGAGATTCAGCGCGGCCTGCCGGTGCAGCGCATGGTGCGATGGTTCGACCAGACCGAAGGCGGTTGGCTTGCCAAGGCCGACCTGAGGCGCCGGATCGACTTTTCCGTGCAGAATATGCTCGTCGACCGCCCGCCGCTTGCCAGCCCGGCCGATCTGATCTTCTGCCGCAACCTGTTGCTCTATTTCTCGCTGCCGATGCGCCAGAAGGCTTTCGCGCGGCTGCGTTCCGTGGCCGCGCCGCAAAGCTTTCTGGTCTTGGGAGCGGGCGAGACGGTGCTCGGCCAGACCGACCAGTTCGTGGCGAGCCGCCGTCTGCGCGGACTTTATGAGCCGGCCGATCAGCAGGTGCGCGCGCCGGTCGCGGCCTGACCTTGCATTTTGCGCTCGACTGGCGCAAGCGAACACAAGGCAGGGCAGGAACGGGCCGCGACACGCATGAGCGACTTTATCGAACGCTGGTCACCCAATTTCGACGAGCGCGCGCTGCCCATCTCGATGATCGTGCTGCATTATACCGGCATGAAGACCGGCGCCGAAGCCCTTGATCGGCTTGCTGATCCCGAGGCGAAGGTGTCGGCGCATTATGTCGTCAGCGAAGACGGCCAGATCACCCATATGGTCCCCGAGGACAAGCGCGCGTGGCACGCGGGCAAGTCGCACTGGCGCGGCATCAGTGACATCAATTCGGCGAGCGTCGGTATCGAAATCGTCAATCCCGGCCATGAATTCGGCTATGTCCCCTTTCCCGACCCGCAAGTCGCCTCGGTCGTGCGGCTCGTGCACCAGATCAAGGACCGCCACGCGATCACGCGCGGCAATGTCGTCGGTCATTCGGACATCGCGCCGACGCGCAAGCAGGATCCGGGCGAGCTTTTTCCGTGGGGTGAGCTGGCGCGCCGGCGCCTGGCGCTGCCGCGGCCGACCAAGAAACTGACCGATCCGCTATGGACCGACGCCGGCTTCCTGCTCGCGCTCGAACGTTTCGGCTATGATGTCACCGACGGCTTTGCCGCGACCGTCGCCTTTCAGCGCCGCTTCCGCCCCGAACTGATCGACGGAACGATCGACGGCGAATGCCGCGCGATCCTGCTCGCACTGCTGCTGCCGCAGCCCGAGGGTGATTGATCGAGCGGGAGTGACCGAAGCGAGACATCGCAGCATCGTCATCCTGAACTTGATTCAGCAGGACGAGCGTTAAAAGGCTGGGATCCACCCATGTCAGTCGTTCGCGCAATCGCTCGCAATCGGCGTTCGTTCGCGTTATAACCGCATGAGGCCAGAGGGTCGGGCGATCGCCGCCGCGCAAGCGGGGGAGGAAAGTCCGGGCTCCACGGAAACCACGGTGCCGGATAACGTCCGGCGGCTTCGGGCAACCGGAGCAAGGGAAAGTGCCACAGAGAGCAGACCGCCAACGGCTTCGGCCCGGCGAAAGGTGAAAGGGTGCGGTAAGAGCGCACCGCGCGGACGGCAACGGACGCGGCACGGCAAACCCCACCGGGAGCAAGGTCGAATAGGGATGGCACGAGGTGACTCAGGGCTGGTTCCGGCCCCGCCGTCCGGGTTGACTGCTTGAGCGTCCGGGCAACCGGCCGCCTAGAGGAATGATCGCCCATCCCCGGCAACGGGGTGGACAGAACCCGGCTTACAGACCCTCTGGCTTCACTCTCCCATCCCCGCGCGCCCCGCGCGCGGGAACCGCGCTGTCCAGCCCCGCGTTGGATGCAGACAGTCTGAAGGGAGACGAACCATGAAAGTCGTCGACGACCATGTCGAAGTGACCGACGAAGAAGCCAGCAGCGGCGTCAAAGGCAACGGCGTGCGCTATGTCCTTGCGATTTCGCTGTTTCTGGCGGTCATCGTGCTGTCGGTGGTCTGGATCATCCCGGCGCTGATGGGGCAGGGGCAATAATTATCTGGCGGCAGCGCCGAACGCATCCTCGCCGCTGGGGGCGTCTTCCATCCAATAGACGCGGATCGGGCGGCGGAAGCGCTTGAGTCCCGTCTTTTGATAGGATGCATTTTCGCGCGACCCGCTTAGCTTGAGCGTCGAGGTGATGACGTCGCCGGTCAGCAGGTTCCAGCTCAGTTCGCTGCCGTCGTGCGCGAAGGTGCGGCTATACATCGTTGCATCAAGGCCGATGAGCTTCATGCGCCCAGTCTCCGGGTCTAGCCGAAAGCGATAGGTTGCCGCCGTCGCGGTCGTTCCCCCGGTCAGATCCTTGACGACCAATACGCCTTTCGCGACGGACATCTCGGCTGCGCCGAGCGGGTAGGCGTCGAGGTCGAGCATGCCCTGCGGCGCGCGGCTGAAACCCTTGCCCTTGTCGGCCAGGCGGACGCGCAATATCCTCTTGACGTCGCCGCGCACGATATAGGCGATGTCATCGACGCCGTCGCCATTCAGGTCGCCCGCGATGCGTGCTTCAATCTCTTCGCCGCGGCCCAGTTCGGCCTTGATCTGCGCGTCGCCCGGCGGCTGCATCGCCTGGCTATCGGTTGCCGCCAGCGACAATGCAACGATGATGATTCCCCGCATCGACCCTCTCCTTGCGTGACGATCGGATGGCTTCGCACGATCTTTCGCGCGTCGCTGTGATCGCGCGCACAGGCGGCACGTGCCGCGATCACGGATAGGCGATGGCGACGATTTCCCATTCCTTGGGCCCCGCGGGCAGTTGGACCGTGCGCAAATCGCCGGTCGCCGCGCCGCGCAGCGCCCGGGCCAGCGGACTGTTCCAGCCGATCCGGCCGGCGCCCGCATCCGCCTCATCGTCGCCGACCAGCGTGACGGTGCGGCGCGCGTCCTCCTCGTCGGCGAGTTCGACCGTGGCGCCGAACCAGATACGGTGCTTGTCGGGCTGTTCCGCGGGATCGACGACCCGCGCGGCCTTCATCCGGCGCGCGAGGAAGGACAGCCGCCGGTCGATCTCGCGCAGCCGTTTGCGGCCGTAGATATAGTCGCCATTCTCGCTGCGGTCGCCATTGCCGGCCGCCCAGCTGATCGTCTCGACGAGCTTGGGGCGTTCGGTTACGAACAGCAGATCATATTCGGCGCGCAGCGCGGCGAAGCCCGACGGGCTGATGATATTGGTCTTGTCCCCCGCCATCGACCGGTCAGCCGGGTGTGCGCTTGCCGAGATAGAAGCTCAGCGGTGCATTGGGCAGCGACCGGTCGCCGTCGCGCAGCGTGTCGTAGACGACCGCATTTTCGAGCACGCGCTGGACATAGTTGCGCGTTTCGAAAATCGGAATCGCCTCGATCCAGTCGATCATGTCAACCGTGCCCGATCGCGGATCGCCATTGGCGCGCAGCCATTTGTTCACATTGCCCGGCCCGGCATTGTAGGCCGCGACCGCGAGCGGATAGCTGCCGCCGAAATAGCTGAGCATCTGCTGAAAATAGGTCGACCCCAATGTCATATTATAATTGGTGTCGCTGGTCAGCGAGCTCGCGTCATAGCCGAGGCCGAGCTTGCTTGCGACTTCGCGCGCGGTTCCCGGCATCAACTGCATCATCCCGCGCGCGCCGGCGTGACTGATCGCCTGGCGGTCGAACTGGCTTTCCTGACGGGTGATCGCGTGGATGAAGGTCCAGTTGTTTTCCTGCCCCGCCGGGACACGCACCGTGGGGAAGCCCGAAACCTCGACCGCGTCGAGGCTGTTCGCCTGTGCGCTGCGGCCGATCATGACGCCGAGGTCGGGACGGCCGATCGACGCGGCGAGCTGGCCCGCCAGAACATGATCGGTCGGCGTCGTCGCGCGCTGCGCCAGCGCACGGAGGAACAGCGACTGTTCACGCCACGCGCCAATCTCGCCCAGCGCGCGCGCGGCGCGCACCAGCCGGTCGTCATCGAATGCCTCGCGCTCCGATGCGCTGACCCGGATCGTCGGGACGGGCACGGGCTTGGGCTGGCGGCGGCCAAGCCGTTCGAGCGAGAGCTGGCCGTAAAACTGGTCATAATGCTCGGCCGCGTCGGCGAAATGCGCATTGGCCGCAGCCGTGTCGCCCGCTGCGAGCGCGGCGCGGGCCGCCCAGTAAAAGCCCTTGGTGCGCGTCTGCGCCGAACGCGCGGCTTCGCCATAAGCGCGGAACAGCCGTACCGCTTCGCCTGGCCGGCCGAGGCTCTTGTAAGCGAGCTGGCCTGCGAGCCATGCCAGCGAGGTATAATCGTCGCGCACGCCGAGCGGCTGTTCCCGCACGACCGTCCCCGACGGCAGCGCGTCATCAAGCTGCCGCGCGATATTATAGGCAGTCACCTTGTCGCCCGCGGCATCGGCCTGGCGCGCGTTGGTGAGCAGGGTTTCGAGCCATTCCTCGGCATCAGTGGGTGCCGAGGCCAGATTGCGCGGCCCAGCGAGCAGCGCGCGCGCTTCGCCGACGCGGCCCGCCTTGCGCAGCCACGTTGCCTTGTCGGCGATATAGCCGGGGTCGGTGCGGGTCAGCGACGGATATTGCGCTTCGATCGCCGACGCCTGCATCGCGGCGTCGACCGTGCCGCTGCGCATTGCGAGCCGCACCGCGAAGATCGGCCGCCGGTCGGGCGAGGTGAAGGCGAGTTGGCGCGAGGCGGGGCCGGTCGCGCCCAGCCACAGCAGCTTGTCCATGCGTGCATCATGATCGGCGAGCGAGATCGCGCCGGGGAAGAGACTCAGCACCCGGCTGACCTCCGCTTCATCGAGCGTGCCGCCGGTCCAGGCCCGGCGCACCGCGGCATAGGCTTCGTCGCGGCGGCCCGACGCGTTAAGCGCTAGCGCCATACGCAGCTCGCCGCTCGCGGTGCGCGGCGGAAAGGCCTGGAAATAGGCGAGCGTGCGCGCGGGATCGAAACTGTCGATCGCGATCGCCTTTTCGGCGCGGACGCGCATCTTGTCGGCATCGGGCCAGTCGCGATTGGCCATCAGGAACCGCGAAAGCCGGTCGAACGACGCAGTCTGGTCCTGCGTCAGCCGCCGCCATTCGAGCACCGCGTCGCCGACGGTGTTGGTCGCGCTCGGCGGCGAGGTCGAGACCGACGCGAGCCCCATCTGAGCGCGATACCACGCCATCTGATCGGGCGTCAGTTCGCTCGCGGTGGCGACCGATGGGACAAGCAGCGCTGCAGCGAGCGCGAGGCGGGAAATTGGGGGCAGCGAAAACATGCCGGCCATGTTAGTGGCAAACTCCTTGCAGGGCGCTGAATAGGCGTTCATGACGCGGCGCGCTGACCGGATTCTATCGGTGAAAGCGGCTTTTTGTAAAGGAGCGGAGCATGTTCTCGGGGTCGATTCCCGCTTTGGTGACGCCATTTCGCGACGGTGCGTTGGATATGCAGGCCTTTGCCCGCCTCGTCGACTGGCAGATCAAAGAGGGGACGAGCGCGCTCGTGCCGTGCGGTACGACCGGCGAGAGCCCGACGCTGAGCTTCGACGAACATTATCGCATCATCGACGCGTGCATCGAGGCGGCGGCAGGACGGGTGCCGGTGATCGCCGGCTGCGGGTCGAACGACACCGCCACCGCGATCCGCCACATGCGGCATGCGCAGGCCGCAGGGGCGAGCGCCGCGCTGATCGTCGCGCCCTATTACAACCGCCCGAGCCAGGAAGGCATGCTCGCCCATTTCAGGGCGCTCGCCGACGCGAGCGATCTGCCGATCGTCGTCTACAACGTCCCCGGCCGTACCGTCGCCGACATCAGCGCCGAAACCATGTGCAAACTCGCCGAAATTCCGACGGTCGTCGCGACCAAGGATGCGAGCGGCGACCTTGCGCGCGTGACGATGCACCGGGCCGGGGCGGGCGCCGATTTCTGCCAGCTCAGCGGCAACGACGACCTGTGGTTGCCGCACGCCGTTCTGGGCGGGGTGGGCTGCATTTCGGTCACCGCCAATGTCGCGCCGCGCCTGTGCGCCGATTTCGCCGCCGCTTGCGCCGCGGGCGACTGGGCGCGCGCGCTGGTCCTGCACGACCGGCTGTTTCCGCTGCACAAGGCGATGTTCACCGACGCGTCACCGGCGCCGGTCAAATATGCGCTGGCGCGGGTGCACGACTGGTTTTCGGCCGATCTGCGCCTACCTATCATTCCGGCGTCCGCTGCATCGCGCGCCGCCGTCGATGCCGCACTGGTTTCGGCGGGCGTTCTCTAGGTTTTCTTCCTCGAGGTTTTCTTCATTCATGGCCCGTCCGCAATCCGCCCCCGAATTCGACAAGAAGAAGGTCGTCGCCGAAAATCGGCGGGCGCGCTTCGACTATGCCATCGACGAGGTTTTCGAGGCGGGGATCGCGCTGCAGGGCACCGAGGTGAAATCGTTGCGCTTCGGCGAGGGGACGATCGCCGAAAGCTATGCCGAAGTCGCCGGCGGCGAGGTGTGGCTGATCAACGCCAACATCCCCGAATTCAGCCATGGCAACCGTTTCAATCATGAACCGCGCCGACCCCGCAAGCTGCTGCTCAACACGCGCGAGATCAATAAATTGCACGCGGCGGTGGCCCGGCAAGGGATGACGCTGGTGCCCTTGAGCGTATATTTCAACGGACGCGGGCGCGCGAAGGTCGAACTCGCGCTCGCCAAGGGCAAGAAGGCGCACGACAAACGCGAGTCGATCAAGGAACGCGACTGGAAGCGCGACAAGCAGCGATTGATGAAGGAACGGGGATGAGCGGGGGGAAGCCGCGCGACAAGGCGGCGGTGATGAACTGGATCAAGCGCCACTCGCCGTCGCGTGAGGAGCTGCTCGAAAGCCGGTTCGTCAAGCCCTTTGCCCATCGCGTCGCGCATAGCCATTTGTGGCGCTTCACCCGCACCTCGGTGCGCCGTGGCACCGCGCTCGGCCTGTTCGTCGGCATCTTTTTCCTGATCCCTGGCGCGCAGATACTGGGCGTGGCAATGCTCGCGCTGCCTTTCCGTGCCAATATTCCGATCGGCGTCGCGATGACTTTCCTGTCCAACCCCGCGACGACGCCGCTGCTGATCGCCGCGGCGGTTTGGCTCGGCAATGATCTGTTCGGGCTGCATGCGAATGTCGCGACCTTCTCGATCATGATCGACAAGGGCGCATCGGTCGGCGAATGGGCGCGGTGGCTGTTGTCCGACGCTGCGCCGGCTCTGATCGCGGGCCTGTTCGTAATCTCGGTCGTCACCGCGGTGGTCGGCTTCCTGCTCGCGGCGGTAATCTGGGACAATTGGATCCGCCTGCGCTGGCGGCGCAAATTGCGCCGCGCGCGCGACCAACGACTTGAGTCATCGACGAGCGACACGGCGGCCGGTTGATCGCAGGCCGCCAGCTTTTATAGCTGTCTCCATCGCAGGATCCGCGCCATTCACGGTGCGGAGAATCATGTCCTGCCCGTCAACCTGGGGATAATCATGACACGTATGACGCATTCTTCGCGCCTGATGGCGACCGCCGCGCTGGGCGCGATGCTGTTCGGCATGGCGCCGGCGGTTTCGGTTTCGGCCAAGGAGCAGACCGCCGCCTCGGCCAAGGCCGACAAGCCCGAAATCGGCGATTTCGGCTTCGACACGACCGGCATGGACAAGAGCGTGCTGCCCGGCAACGACTTCTACGCCTATGCCAATGGCACCTGGGGCAAGAACACCGCGATCCCGGCGGACAAGTCCAACTATGGCATGTTCACCGCGCTTGCCGATCTGTCGCAAAAGCGCACGCAGGAGATTCTCGAAGCGGCGAAGGGCGATCCGGGCAGCATGATCGGACGCGCCTATGCCTCCTATCTCGATTCGGCGTCGGTCGAGGCGAAGGGGCTTGCCCCGATCCAGCCGTGGCTCGCGAAGATCCGCACCGTCGACAAACCGGGCCTTGCCGCGTTGCTCGCCGAAGCCGACCGCAACGGCGTATCGCACTTCTTCGGCGGTTATGTCGGGCAGGACGACAAGAATCCCGACGTCTACATCTACACGATGTTCCAGGGCGGCCTCGGCATGCCCGATCGCGACTTCTACCTGAAGGACAATGAGCGCAACGCCAAGCTGCAGGCGGCTTACCTCAAGCATCTGGAAAATGTCCTGACGCTGGCAGGCGAACAGGACGCCGCGGCGCGGGCGCAGGCAGTCTATGCCTTCGAAAAGCAGATCGCGACGGTCCATTGGGACAAGAATGACAGCAGCGACGCGACCAAGGTCTATAACAAGATGACGCTTGCCGAACTGGAAAAGGCGGCGCCGGGCTTCGACTGGACGACCTTTGTTCGCGGCATCGGCGTCAAGGAAGGCGCGCTGCTCGTGTCGCAGCCGAGCGCCTTCACCGGCGAGGCGAAGCTGATTGCCGACGCGCCGATCGGCGTGCTGCGCGACGCGCTGCTCGTCCGCAGCCTCGACGGCTTTTCGGACGTGCTGCCCGATGCGGTCGCGAAGGAAGCCTTCTCCTTCTATGGCACCGCGCTGTCGGGAACGCCGCAGATGCAGGAGCGCTGGAAGCGCGCGGTCGATTTCACGACCGGCAATCTGGGTGAAGCGGTCGGCAAGGATTATGTCGCGAAATATTTCCCGCCAGAAACCAAGGCGGAAATGGACAAGCTGGTCAAGAATGTCATCGCGGCGCTCGGCCACCGCATCGACAATCTTGCGTGGATGCAGCCCGAAACTAAGGTGAAGGCGAAGAAGAAGCTGGCCAATTTCACGACCAAGATCGGCTATCCCGATCGCTGGAAGGATTATGGATCGCTGGAGATCCGGGCCGACGACCTGTTTGGTAACGCGCTGCGCGCCAACCAGTGGCAGCATGACGACAATATCAGCCGTCTCGGCGGTCCGATCCGGCGCTGGGAATGGGGCATGACCCCGATGACGGTCAATGCCTACGCCAATTTCGGCATGAACGAGATCGTCTTCCCGGCCGCAATCCTGCAGCCGCCCTTCTTCGATCCGAAGGCCGACCCGGCAATCAACTATGGCGGCATCGGCGCGGTGATCGGCCATGAGATCAGCCACCATTTCGACGACCAGGGTTCGAAATATGACGAAACCGGCAAACTCGCCGACTGGTGGACGCCCGAGGATGTGAAGGCGTTCGAAGCGGCGAGCAAGGCGCTCGTCGCGCAATATGACGCCTATGAAGTGCTGCCGGGCGAGCATCTCGACGGCACCTTCACGCTGGGTGAGAATATCGGCGATCTCGCCGGCCTCAACATCGCCTATGACGCTTACAAGGCGTCGCTGGGCGGCAAGGAGGCGCCGGTGATCGACGGGCTGACCGGCGACCAGCGCTTTTTCCTCGGCTGGGCGCAGGTATGGCGGCGCAACTATCGCGAACAGAATCTGTCGCAGCGCATTTCGACCGATCCGCATTCGCCCTCGATCCAGCGGACTTGGGTCTCGCGCAATCTTGACCCTTGGTATAAGGCCTATCAGGTTAAGCCGGGCCAGACGCTCTATCTGGATCCGAAGGATCGTGTTCGCATCTGGTGATGCGCTGACTGGGAAAGTGTGAATTGACCGCGCAGAGCCTGCCTTCCGCTGATACCGATTTCAGCAGGGGGGTGGGCGCTGCCGGTCCGCTTTCCGCAATTCAAGGGCTTTCCCGGATCGACCTTGCGCTGCTCGGCGGCCTCGCGCTGGTGTCGGTCGGGCTGTTGTTCTGGGCCACCGGCGACGCGGTGCTTGCCGCCGGTTTCCTTGCCGGACTCGCGCTCGCGGCGGGCGGCATGATCCTCGCGCGGCGTCTGTTTCCGGCGGCCGCGGTGGGCGAGGCGGCGCCGACCGATTGGTCGATGCTGCGCGCCGCGGTCAATCATGACGATATTGCGATTGCGATCACCGACCGGGCCGGACGCCTCGTCTGTGCGAACGACCTGTTCGCGACATGGATGGGCGGCTTCGTCACGCCGCCGGGCCTGCCGCTCGAAGGGCGCGGCGCCGAGCTGCTCAAAAATGCGGGCCGGACCGCGTGGCGCGAAGGTGAGGGCGGGGTCGATGAAATCGCAGTCGGGCCCTTGCAACTTCGTGCACAAGTGCTGCGATCGGGGCAGGCCGAAGACTATCTCATCTGGCGCTTTTCGGCCCATGAACGGCTCGATCTGGCAGGAGAGATCGTCCGCCACCTCGACGGACCCGCAGGGCGCACGTTGGCTCAGGCGGGGGTGATGGCGGCGCTGGTCAGTGCCGAGGGCCGGTTGCGCGTTGCCAATCAGGCGTTTCTTTTGCGCGCGCTCGGCGAAGAGGATGCGCTGCATTATGCGGGGCGCGATGTCGCCGGTATGTTGCGGCTCGATGATGCCGGTGCGCTCTATTTTGCGCGTGAGGGCGATCGGGCAACGCCGGTGCGGATGCTGCAAATCCCGCTGACGCCGGCCGATACGCACGGGCCGATGCTGCTCGCCATGCTCGACGAGGAGATCGGACCCGCCGATCGCGGCACGGCGCAAAGCTATATCGAAACGCTGCTGTCACTGCTGCCCTTCGGGCTTGCGCTCGTCGATCGCGACGGGCGCTTTCTGTACATGAACCGCGCTTTCATGCGCGCCGCGGGCGTCGCCGATGGCAAGAGGCCGCGCTACCCCGGCGATCTTGTGGTCGGCGAGGACAAGGGACCACTCGCCGACATGATCCGCCGTCACAGCAGCGGGCAGCAGGTCGGCGGCGATCTGTCGATCCGGCTGGCCGGACAAGGCGACGAACCGGTGTCGATGCGCGTCGTCGGCGTGCGCGGGCTGGGCGAGGCGGCGGTTCTGCTTAGCCTCAAGGATTCGAGCGAAGAGTCGCGCCTCAAGCGGCAGGTGGCGCAGGCATCGAAGATGCAGGCGGTCGGCCAGCTTGCGGGCGGCGTCGCGCATGATTTCAACAATATCCTGACCGCGGTGCTCGGAAGCTGCGATCTGATGCTGATGCGGCACACGCCGGGCGACAGCGACTATGACGATATTCAGCAAATCCGCAGCAACGCCAACCGCGCGGCGAGCCTGACGCGGCAGTTGCTCGCCTTTTCGCGCCAGCAGACGTTGCGGCCGCAGATATTGCAGCTTCCCGACGTGATTTCGGAAGTGTCCCATCTGCTCAAGCGGCTGATCGGCGATACGGTGCAATTGTCGGTGCATCATGGCCGCGGGCTGGGTGCGGTGCGCGCCGACCCCGGGCAGCTAGAGCAGGTCATCATCAACCTTGCGGTCAATGCGCGCGACGCGATGTCCGGCGGCGGGACGTTGACGATCGAAACCTATCCCGTTTCCGCCGCTGAAGTGCGCCAGATGGGCAATGAATTCATGCCGCCCGCCGATTACAGCGCGCTGAAGGTCAGCGATACGGGGACCGGCATTCCGGCCGAAGTGCTGCCTAAAATTTTCGAACCCTTTTTCACGACCAAAGATGTCGGCAAGGGGACAGGACTGGGACTGTCGACGGTCTATGGCATCATCAAACAATCGGCGGGCTTTATCTTTGCCGACAGCAAACCGGGCGCGGGGACCAGCTTCACCATTTACCTGCCGGTCCACCGAGCCGAAAGCGGCGTGCCGGCAACGCCGCCGCCGGCTGCGAAGGCGAAGAAAAGCCAGTGGGGCACGGGTACCATCCTTCTCGTCGAGGACGAGGATATGGTGCGGGCCGTCGCCGAACGGGCGCTGACCCGCGCGGGTTATACGGTCGCTACCGCTTCGCAGGGCGAAGAGGGGCTTGAACGCTTCGCCGCGATGGACAAGATTGACCTGGTGATCAGCGACGTTGTGATGCCGACGATGGACGGGCCGACGATGATCCGCGCGATGCGCGCCAAGCGGGCGAACCTGCCGGTGCTGTTCATGTCGGGCTATGCCGAGGAGCAGTTGCGCCAGTCGATCAACATCGATGATGTCGCCTTCCTGCCCAAGCCCTTCTCGGTTGCGCAGCTTGCAGAAGCAGTATCGATGGCGCTCGACGATGCGGCGCATAGGGTGGGTCATGGCTGAAGACAGGTTGATCCTGCTTGTCGAAGACGATGTCCTGATCGGCATGATGCTCGTCGATATGTTCGACGCGCTCGGCTATCCCGAACCGGCGCAGGCGACGACCAACGAGGAAGCGCTCGCGGTAGTCGCGTCGCAGCCGGTGGCGGGCGCACTCGTCGATATCAACCTGGGCGACGAAAAGGGATGGCCTGTCGCCGATGCGCTGGCGGAGCGGGGGATTCCCTTTGCCTTCACGTCGGGCGGCGGCGACGTGATTCCCGCGCCGCATGCGAACCGCAAGCTGGTGACGAAGCCGTTCCGTATCGCCGAAATCGAGGCCGTTCTGAATGGTTTTTTCGGGAAATAGCGCGCGCCTCGCCGATAGCGCAAAAATATTTGTTCTCCACTTGTTCCTATAGAACAAATAGCGTACACAGCTCTGGCGTTGCGGTGGTTCTGCCTTCGCTCTAGAGCTGGAAAGGAACGGTCATGGCCGGACAATTATCACTCGTCGAATCGGGGAAATCAGTGAACAGCACAGACAGGCAGAAGGCGCTCGACGCCGCACTCGCGCAGATCGATCGCGCGTTCGGCAAGGGCTCGGTGATGAAGCTCGGATCGAAGGAAGCGATGCAGGTCGAGGCGGTCTCGACCGGATCGCTCGGGCTCGACATCGCGCTCGGCGTCGGCGGTCTGCCGCGTGGCCGCGTCATCGAAATCTACGGTCCCGAAAGCTCGGGCAAGACCACCCTCGCGCTGCATTGCATCGCCGAAGCGCAGAAGACCGGCGGAACCGCGGCTTTCGTCGATGCCGAACATGCGCTCGATCCCGTCTATGCGAAGAAGCTGGGCGTAAACATTGACGAGCTGATCGTGTCGCAGCCCGATACGGGCGAACAGGCGCTTGAAATTGTCGATACGCTGGTGCGCTCGAATGCGATCGACGTGCTCGTCGTCGACTCGGTCGCCGCACTCGTCCCGCGCGCCGAAATCGAAGGCGAGATGGGCGACAGCCATGTCGGCCTTCAGGCGCGCCTGATGTCGCAGAGCTTGCGCAAACTCACCGGCTCGATCAGCCGCTCGCGCTGCATGGTGATCTTCATCAACCAGCTGCGCATGAAGATCGGCGTGATGTACGGCAATCCCGAGACGACGACGGGCGGCAATGCGCTCAAATTCTACGCCTCGGTCCGCCTCGATATCCGCCGCACCGGCCAGATCAAGGACCGCGACGAAATCGTCGGCAACACCACGCGTGTCAAAGTCGTCAAGAACAAGGTCGCGCCCCCGTTCAAGCAGGTCGAATTCGACATCATGTACGGGCAGGGCATTTCGAAGATCGGCGAAATTCTCGACCTCGGGGTCAAAGCCGGTCTCGTCGAAAAATCGGGCGCCTGGTTCAGCTATGATTCGATCCGCATCGGTCAGGGCCGCGAAAATGCGAAGAATTTCCTGACCGAAAATCCCGAACTGATGGAACGGCTCGAAAAGGCGATCCGCAGCCGCACCGATGCGGTGGCCGAAGAGATGATGACCGGCCCCGACGCGGACGACGACGATATCTAATCCGGATCCGGCGAGCCGTCGCAATACGGCTCGCCGGCGAACGGCGGCGGGTCCGTGCCTCTCCGGCACGCCTCCTTGGATCTGCCCGACCCCTCTCTTGGCAGGTCGGCCCGGCCGCCGTTGACCATGCCGCCGCTGACCATGCTGGCGGGGCATGTACCGCATCCCGGCTTGCGTGTTCAGGGGCAAGGACTACACAGGCTCGATGCCCGCGATCCGCCTTTTCGGTTTGCCGACCGACGTCAACAGTAGTTTCGAACGCGGCGCGGCGGGCGGGTCTGCGGCGATCCGTGCGGCGCTGCGCAGCGATCGCGGCAATATGGCAAGCGAACTCGGTCCCGAAATCGGCACGGATATCGCCTTCACTGACGATGGCGACCTGCCGCTGACCGAGCATGTCGCACACGACGATGCCGCGATCCGGCGCCATGTCGCGATGCTGCACGAGGATGGCGAAATTCCGCTCGCGCTCGGCGGCGATCATGCGGTGACATTTCCGCTCGTCGAAGCCGCCGCCGCTTGTTTCGGTCCGCTCAACATCCTGCACATCGACGCGCATCCCGACTTGTACGACGACTTCGGCGGCAATCCGCGCAGCCATGCGTCGCCCTTTGCCCGGATATGCGAAGCGGGCCATGCCGCGCGGTTGGTCCAGGTCGGTATCCGCACGTTGAATCGCCATTGCGCCACGCAAGCCGATCGCTTCGGCGTCGAGATCGTCCCGATGGCGGGCTTGGTTCCCGAAGCGGTGCCGGTGCTGAGCGGCCCGCTCTATATCTCGATCGACCTCGACGGGCTCGATCCGTCGGCGGCGCCCGGCGTCGCGCATCCCGAGCCCGGCGGGCTGACAGTGCGCGAACTGCTCGCGGTGCTGCACCGGCAGTGCGCGCCGATCGTCGGCGCGGACATCGTCGAACATCATCCGGGCCGCGACATCGGCGGCGTGACCGCTATTGTCGGCGCCAAGCTGGTGCGCGAGCTGGCGGCGTTAATCGATCGCAACGGATATTGGCGAGGATAAGAGGAGAATGCGATGAGCCTGATCGTCCACCATCTGAACAACAGCCGGTCGCAGCGCATATTGTGGCTGCTCGAGGAAATCGGCGCTCCATACGAAATTCGCCACTATCAGCGCGACGCCGTTACCAACCTCGCGCCGCCCGAGCTGAAAGCCGTCCATCCGCTCGGCAAATCGCCGCTGCTCGAGGACGACGGGCGGGTGGTCCAGGAATCGGGCGCGATCGTCGAATATTTGTGCGAGCGCCATGGCGGTGACGCCCTGATCCCGCCGCGCGGCACCGACAATCATGTCCGGCACCTCGAGCTGCTGCACTTTGCCGAAGGTTCGGCCATGACTCCTATTCTCCTCAATCTCTATGTTGCCCGCCTCGGCGATACTGCGGCGCCGCTGCGACCGCGGATCGACGAACAGCTCGGCGCGCATTTCGCCTATCTCGAAAGCGAGATCGGCGACGCCGGGCATTTCATCGGCGGTCGCCTGTCGGCTGCCGACATCATGCTGAGCTTCCCGGCCGAGGTTGCGGCGATGAACGGTGCCGATCGCTATCCGCGCCTCGCCGCCTTCGTCGCGGCGTGCCACGCGCGCCCCGCCTGGCAGCGCGCGCGCGAACGCGGGGGCGATTATTTTGTCTTTTGATCGCCGGTTTGGCGTGCTGCTCCTGACCGCACTATTCACAGCGGCGACCCCGCTGGCGGCCGCGCCGCCCGTTCTGGGGCCCGAGGTCGAGCGCGACGTCGTGGTACCCGCGGGCAAGAGCTTCGAGCCCGCCCCAGCCGACGAGGAGGGCGCGATCGACCGCTTCACCGGGTTCACGATGGCGTTGGCGAAGCGCGACTATGAGGCGGCCTATGCGATGCTGCGCCTGTCGTTTCAGGCGTCGAACCCGCGGCTGGAATGGGAGATGAACCTGCGCAAGCGGGCCGCGCTGTGGGCCGATGGCACGCTGCGCATCCTGCGCCTGACCTGGTATGCCGACCCGGCGGGACAGCCGCCCGGCCTTTATGCCGCGTTCGATTTTCGCGGCGATCGCAAGGATGGCACGATGGATTGCGGCTATGTCGTCGTCCATCGCAGCGCGCCCGGTGCCGCCTTCACCGTCGTGCGCGTCGATACGTCGGAAGTGCCGCCTGACCTGCTCGAGGACGGGGTACCCAAGGCCGACGTGCTGCATCAGCTTCCCTGCTATCTGGGCAAGGGCATCGCGACCGCCTTTTGAGCGCAGTGGCGCTGAGCCAGCCCACATCGGACTTGCGGCGCGCGCCCGTTGTCCGCAATATCGGCCCGCGGTCATCCGATCGACGGAAGGCGGGGGGAGTTCGGGGTTATGGCAGGTCTGCTATTGGCGCTGTTGCTTGCGGGGGCGGGCGAGCCCGCAATTCGCGTCGAGAAGCTTGCCGCGGGTGGTTTCAGCGCCGATGTCGCCGATATCGAGGCGGCGCGGCTGACGACGACGATGGAAGAGGTCCAGCGGATTGCGGCGCAGCGCTGCGGCAAGATGAAGGTGCGTTTCGGCCGGTATAATTTCGACAGCCGCGTCGATACGACCCGCAATGTCATGATGATCGAAAACCTGCGGCAGAAATTCTTCTGCTACGATCCCGCGACCGATCCCTACAAGCCCGTTCCGCCGGACTGGAAGGCGAGCGACGCCGATACGGCGGCGGCGACCAGCTTTGTGACGCGCTTCCTCGACCGGCTCGATCGCGGCGATCAGGCCGGGATCGCGATGATGGACCCACTGGCGGAAATCACGCCGAAGGACTGGGCAAACCTGCATGCCGGCGCCACGCAGTTCCAGACCGGCGACGGATCGATGACGCCGCAATTCGTCGCGTGGAGCAACAATCCGGATGGCGCCGCATATCCCGGCGCCTATGTCCTGTTTTCGGTGCTCGACGATCATCCGGGGATTGCCGGAACGTGCGGCGGGATATTGGTGCAGCGCGTTCGCGAAGGCGAATATCGCATCGCCCAATATGATGTGCAGTTCATCTCGCAGGCGCTGGTGAACCAGCAGGGGTTGACCGGGCAGCAGCTCGACCGGCTCTGCCAGCGCTGATGCTGCGCGTCTGTGCTTGAGTAACGGACGATCCGGCACTAGATCGCGCGCATGACATCGACCAACGACATCCGCCGCTCGTTCCTCGACTATTTTGCCGGGGCCGGCCACCATATCGAACCGTCGGCACCGCTGGTGCCGTTCAATGACCCGACGCTGATGTTCGTCAACGCGGGCATGGTGCCGTTCAAGAATGTCTTCACCGGGCTGGAGAAGCGTCCGTACAGCACGGCCGCGTCGTCGCAGAAATGCGTTCGCGCCGGCGGCAAGCACAACGATCTCGACAATGTCGGCTATACGGCGCGGCATCATACATTCTTTGAAATGCTGGGGAATTTCTCCTTCGGCGACTATTTCAAGGAACAGGCGATCGACCATGCCTGGACGCTGGTTCACAAGACCTGGGGCCTGCCCGCCGACAAGCTGACCGCGACCGTCTATCACACCGACGACGAGGCGTTCGACCTGTGGCGCAAGATTGCGGGTCTTCCCGAAGAGCGGATCATCCGTATCCCGACGAGCGACAATTTCTGGTCGATGGGCGACACCGGTCCGTGCGGGCCGTGCAGCGAAATCTTCTACGACCATGGCGACCATATCTGGGGCGGCCCGCCGGGATCGCCCGAAGAGGATGGCGACCGCTTCATCGAAATCTGGAATCTGGTGTTCATGCAATATGAGCAGATGCCGGATGGGCAGCGGGTCGACCTGCCGCGCCCGAGCATCGATACCGGCATGGGTCTGGAACGCATTGCGGCGGTGATGCAGGGCGTCCACGACAATTACGACATCGACACGTTCAAGGCGCTGATCGCAGCGTCGGTCGACCTGACCGGCGTTGCCGCCGAGGGCGGAAGCCAGGCGAGTCACCGTGTCATCGCCGACCATCTGCGCGCATCGAGCTTCCTGATCGCCGACGGCGTGCTGCCGTCGAACGAAGGGCGCGGTTATGTGCTGCGCCGGATCATGCGCCGCGCGATGCGGCACGCGCACCTGCTCGGCGCCAAGGATCCGCTGATGTACCGACTGCTCCCGGCGCTGACGACCGAGATGGGCGCCGCCTATCCCGAGCTGATCCGCGCGCAGGCGCTGATCGCCGAGACGCTGGAGCGCGAGGAGGTCAAGTTCCGCCAGACGCTCGACAAGGGGTTGCGGCTGCTCGACGAGGCAACCGTGGGCATGGGCAAGGGCGCGACGCTGCCCGGCGATGTCGCCTTCAAGCTCTATGACACCTTCGGCTTTCCCTATGACCTGACCGAAGATGCGCTGCGGGCGCAGGGTATCGCGGTCGATCGCGCGGGCTTCGATGCGGCGATGGCGCAGCAGAAGGCAGCGGCGCGCGCGGCATGGAAGGGCAGCGGCGAAAGGGCGTCGGATGAAATCTGGTTCGACCTTGCCGAAGCCAATGGCAGCAGCGAGTTCACCGGCTACACCTCGACAGAGGGCGAGGGCGAGGTGATCGCGATCGTCAAGGACGGCCAGCCGGTCGAGACCGCCGAAGCCGGCGACACGGTGGTCGTGCTGACCAATCAGACGCCCTTTTATGGCGAAAGCGGCGGCCAGATGGGCGACGCGGGAACGATCACAACGCTGGAAGGCGCCAAGGCCAATGTCGAGGATACCGGCAAGCCGCTCGGCCGGCTGCACACGCATCAGGCGAAGCTGGAGGCGGGCAAGCTGAAGGTCGGCGACACTGTGCATCTGTCGGTCGATGCCGCGCGCCGCGATCGCATCCGCGCCAACCACAGCGCGACGCACCTTGTCCACGCCGCGCTGCGCAACCGTCTGGGTGCGCATGTCACGCAGAAGGGCAGCCTGGTTGCCGAGGATCGTTTCCGGTTCGACTTTTCGCACCCCAAGGCGCTGACGCCGGAGGAAATCGCCCAGATCGAAGCCGATGTGAACGCGCAGATCCGGGCGAACGAACCCGTCTCGACGCGGCTCATGACCCCCGAGGACGCGATCGCAGCGGGGGCGATGGCGCTCTTCGGCGAGAAATATGGCGACGAGGTGCGCGTGCTCAGCATGGGCAAGGGCGACGAGCATAGCTATTCGGTCGAACTGTGCGGCGGTACGCACGTGCGGGCGCTGGGCGACATCGCCTTGTTCAAGATCATCAGCGAAAGCGCGGTTTCGTCGGGCGTCCGGCGTATCGAGGCGCTGACCGGCGAGGCGGCGCGCCAGTGGCTGCTGGGCCGCGACGAGGCGCTGAAGTCGGCGGCGGCGGCGCTCAAGACCTCGCCCGACGAGGTGCCGGCGCGCGTTGCCGCGATGGCCGAGGCGCTGAAGAAAGCCGAACGCGAGCTGGCCGACGCGAAGAAGGCGCTGGCGCTTGGTGGCGGCGGTGCGGGCGGCGGAGCGGCTGCGGGTCCGGCGATCGAACAGGTCGGCGATGTCGCCTTTCTGGCGCAGGTCGTCGAGGGGCTCGATCCCAAGGAACTTCGCGGCACGGTCGATGGCCTCAAGAAGCAGGTCGGCAGCGGCGTCGCGATGCTCGTCGCGGTCAATGATGGCCGCGCGTCGGTCGCGGTTGGCGTGACCGACAACAAGACGGGCAGCCATAGCGCCGTCGATCTGGTCAAGGTCGCGGTTGCGGCGCTCGGCGGGCAGGGCGGCGGCGGCCGTCCCGACATGGCGCAGGGCGGCGGCCCGAACGGCGGCGCGGCGGACGACGCCGTCGCGGCGGTCAAGGCCGCGCTCGCCTGAAACGGTAGGACGTGAAACCGACAAAGAAGACGCGGCGCACCGATCATGCCGAGAGGCTGATCGCCGCGCCGCTGGTCGATGTGTTCGCGGCCTTTACCAGCGCCGAAAAACTGGCGCGCTGGCTTCCGCCCGAGGGCGCGACGGGCGCATTCGAGCATAGCGATCTGCGCGAGGGCGGCGGGTTCCGCCTGCGCCTGACCTTCGACGACCCCGATGTCGAGACCAAGAGCGACGATGACAGCGATCTGGTCGCGGTGCACATCCCGGTGCTCGATGACGGGCGGCTGATCGTGTGGGAGGTCGAATTCGTGTCGGATGATCCCCGCTTTTCGGGCACGATGGCGATGCACTGGTATCTGTCGCGCAAGGGCGGCGGGACGCTGGTCACGGTCGATGCGCATCATGTGCCGCCGGGGATTTCGGCGAAGGATCATGAGGCGGGGCTGACGTCGTCGCTGGCGAAGCTGGCGGCGGTGGTGGGAGAAAGAGCGGCCAGTTAATAGCGACCTGTATCCCCGCGAAGGCGGGGATCCATCATCCGGCAGTGCCGGAGATGGGTCCCCGCCTTCGCGGGGACACACAATTGAGAGCAGGGCTTGGAAAGGTTCAGTCCTCCCCCCCTTTCGCTTTCCCCCATGCGCGGGCGGCGGTGTAGCCGAGGTAGCCGGTGCCGAAGAGCGCGTAGAGCGGTTCGGGGATGCCGGCGAGATAGGCGTTCATGCCCTCTGCGATGCCCTTTGCCATGTCGGGGCGCGTCGCGGCGATCAGGCCCATCGGGATCGCCCACAGAAGCAGCGTATACATGACGTAGAGGAAGCTGGGCCGCGCGCGGCTGGTCCAGGGGTCGGTGCTGTTCGCTTCGGCGACGATCGCGGTCATCCGCGTCTTGATCGCCTCCATTTCCTGGCTGCCCTCGAGCTTCAGCAGTTCGAGCTTGGCGCGGTCGCGCGCTTCGGGGTCGGGGATGATCTTGTCGATCAGCTTGGCGACGGGGCCGATCAGGCCTTCGATGATGCTCATATTTGCAGATCCTTTTGCTGGAAGTTGTCAAAGTTCACGGTACGTCCCGGTATGATGATACTCATCAGCCGCCGCCGATGCGGTTCGCGAGCCAGCCGTAGAGAAATGCCTCCTGGCTCGGGCGGCGTTCGGCGAGCGCGATGTAGCGTTCGCCCTGCAGCGCCTGCATCGCGCGCAGCAGCACGGTTTCGCCGCCCTTGCCGCGCGCTTTCGGAAAACCGTCGAGCGCTGACAGCGTGCGCGGGCCGATGGCGCGGTCGACCATGATATCGGGATAGTCGCGCGCCGTGCGGTTGAGCGCGTTGCGTGCGCGCTGGAGAACGCCAGTGGCGATCGCAGTACCCATGTGACGCCGGTATCTAACGGTTCGGCCGCAATGCGCGGCGCGCGCGGCGATGCGATCGAAGGCGGGGCGCAGCCAACAGATGCGGCGACAGATGGTGGCCGCCTCGGCGCGGGGCAGATCGCGCATCGGCCCCGTATAGCCCTGCGCCCGCGCTACGGCATCGGTGATCCCCCGGCGCGTCGGGCCGCCGCAATCGGCGGGGTGGTTTACATATCCGCCTTCGCGGTCGATGAGGGCATCGATCAATGCGTCAATCGCAAGGCGGGGCAGGTGGGCAAGTGACATGATTCGCTTCTTTGGTTCACTGAGATATTGAAACGAACCATATTGGAATATTGTAGGAAAGGATTTTCATGCGCGCGCTGCAAGTGAGCCAATTGGCGCCCGATCACGCGGGTTGCGCGATCGCCGACCTGCCGCGACCCGAACCCGGGCCGGGCGAGGTGCGGGTGCGGGTGCGGGCAGCAGCAGTGAATTTTCCCGACCTGCTGATGACGCGCGGCGCCTACCAGCTCAAACCCGAGCTGCCCTTCGTGCCGGGGCTGGAGTTTTCGGGTGAGGTCGATGCGGTGGGCGCGGGCGTCGAAGGCTGGGCGCCCGGCGATGCGGTGATCGGCGGCAATCGTTTTGGCGCGATGGCCGAATATTGCATCGTTCCGGCGGCGACGCTGCGGCGCAAGCCCGCCGCGCTCGACTGGGCGGCGGCGGCGGCCTGTCCGGTCGCCTATCTGACGGCCTATGTCGCGCTCGTCCGCTGCGCGCGGGTCGCGCCCGGCGACTGGGTGCTGGTCCACGGCGCGGCGGGCGGCGTCGGCCTGGCGACGGTCGATCTGGCGCGCCGGCTGGGCGCGCGGGTGATTGCTGCGGCAAGCAGCCCCGCGAAGCGCGACGCCATTGCCGCGCTTTACGCACCCGACGCGGTGATCGAGGCGGCGCCCGGTTTTCGCACGACGGTTAAGGCGTTGACGGAGGGGAGGGGCGCCGATGTCATCTTCGACCCGGTCGGCGGCGATGTGTTCGACGAATCGACGCGCTGCATCGCCTTCGGCGGCCGCTTGCTTGTCGTCGGCTTTGCATCGGGGCGGATTCCCGAGATTTCGGTCAATATCCCGCTGATCAAGGGCTTTTCGGTCGTTGGGGTGCGCGCGGGCGAATATGGCCGCCGCTTTCCCGAGCGCGGGGCCGAGAATATCGCCGCAATCGACGCAATGGCGGAGAGCGGGGCGATCCGCCCCCATGTCCACGCCGTGCTCGATCTTGCCGATTGGCGCGCGGGGTTTGCCATGCTCGAACGGCGCGAGGTGGTGGGGAAGGTCGTGCTGACGCCCTGACGAGCGGGCGCGGCGGCGCTTTGGCCCGCGACTGCGGCACCACGGCGCAACTGGCATAGTTTTGCGACAAACCATGGGTCATTGAGCCGCGGGGTGCCCGGCGCTTTGCCGCCCATAGTGAAGGACGACATGTGAGAAAATTTCTGACGATTGCCGCGCCGCTGATGCTTGCAATACCGGCCGCGCACGCGCAGCCGCCGGCGCATAATGGCGAACGCATGTTCGCGATGATGGACGCCAATGGCGACGGCAAGCTCGACAAGGACGAGATCGCGAAGATGATGCAAATGCGCGCCGAGCGCATGGGCGAGCCATCGATGGCGACGCCCGAGCGGGTCGATGCGCTGATGAAGCGGCTCGACACCAATGGCGACGGCTTCGTCGACAAGGCCGAAATGGAAGCGATGCGCAAGGCGCGCGCGGCCGCCCCGCCGCCCGAAGCGCCCGCCGACGGCGCCGATCAGAGCGAATCCAACTGAAAAGACTGAATTGAACGGGGCCGGCGGCGGTTTCGGCCGCCGCCGGTCAATCACCGCCAATCAATGCGCGCGCGATCAGGAGCAGCGCTTCCAGCCCGATCCGCGTACTGCCTTGCCCGGGGTCGCGCCGGTCGGGTCGCCGCCGCGCAGCACCGCTGTACCGTTGACGAACACATCGCGCACGCCGGTCGCATATTGGTGCGGCTTTTCGAAGGTCGCGCGGTCGCCGACGGTCGCCGGATCGAAGATCACGACATCGCCGAAATAGCCGGGGCGCAGCGCGCCGCGATCCTGAAGGTTGAGGTTGCCCGCGGGGAGCGAGGTCAGCCGCCGCACCGCCTCTTCGAGCGGGATCAGCTTTTCGTCGCGAACATAGCGGCCGAGCAGGCGCGCGAAATTGCCGTAGGTGCGTGGGTGGGCGCCCGATTTCAGGAACACGCCCTCGGCCGCCTGCGATGCGGCGTCCGAGCCGAAGCTCATCCAGGGAAGCTGGATTTGGCGCCGGACATTTTCTTCCGACATCAGGAAATAGACGGTCCCGACGCGCGAGCCATCCTCGACGACAAGGTCCATCGCGGTTTCCTCGGGCGATTTTCCGCGCATCGCCGCCACTTCGGCCAGCGTCTTGCCGGTGAGCGGCTTGAGCGCGTCATTCTTGAAGCCGGTCAGGATCATCTTGTCGGCACCCGCGCCGATGTAGAGATTCTCCCAGTCGCTGCCCGGCCTTTTCATTTCGGCCGCGACGCGGGCGCGGATCGCCGGATCCTTCAGCCGCTCGATCCACGCTTCCAGTCCGCCCGCCTGAACCCAGGTCGGCATGGCGGCGTCGAGCCCGGTGGCGCCCGCGGTATAGGTGTACATGTCGGCGGTGATCCGCGTTCCCGCGGCGCGCGCCGCCTCGATCTTCGCTACGACGGGCGCGAATTTGTCCCAGTTCGCGCGGCCGGCCATCTTGAGGTGATAGATTTCGGCCGGCGCGCCCGACCGGCGCGCGATGGCGATCAGTTCGTCGACCGCTTCCTCAAGCCGGTCGCCTTCCGAGCGCATGTGACTGATATACATGCCGCCGCAGCGCGCCGCCTCGCTGGTCAGCGCGACGAGTTCGTCGGTCTCGGCATAGGAGCCGGGGGCATAGATCAGCGAACTGCCGACCCCCAGCGCGCCTTCGTCCATCGCCTGACGGACGAGCGCGCGCATCCGCGCGAGCTGTTCGGGGGTGGGATCGACATCGCCTTCGCCCAGTTCGTGCACGCGCACTGTCGCCGCACCGACGAAGCTCGCGACATTGGGCGCAATGCCGCGCTTTTCGAGATAGGCGAAATAATCGCCCAGCGTCGTCCAGCTGATGTCATATTTGATATCGCCCTGACGCTCGGTCTCCTGCGCCTTCATCGTCGCGTTGAACGGGCCCATCGACCAGCCTTCGCCCATCACTTCGAGCGTCACGCCCTGGCGGATGTCGCTGAGGCTGCGCGGGTCGGCGATCAGCGATTCGGTTGCCCAGCTCAGCATGTTGATGAAGCCGGGCGCGACAGCCATGCCCTTTGCGTCGATCTCGGTCCGGCCGCGGCCCGCGACCGTGCCGACCGCGACGATGCGGTCGCCCTTCAGCGCGATATCGCCAACGACGGGGGCGGCGCCCGAGCCGTCGTAGAGCGTCCCGCCGCGGATGACGACGTCATAGGCAGGGGCCGCGCCGCGCGCGCCGGCCGAGGCCGAAAGGAGCAGCGAGCTGGCGAGCAGCGCCGCGACGAAGGGCGAGCGGCTATGCATGGAGGCTCATCAGCGAATCCATCAACCCTTCGTCGGCGCTCGAGCAGACGCCGAGGACCAGCGCCTCGTCGCAGCCGTCGGCGACGACATAAGCGTGACCCATGGACGAATCGATATAGATGCCCTGACCCGCGTCGAGGACCACGGGATCGTAAAATTCGCTGTGCACTTCGATCCGTCCTTCGATGACATAGATGAACTCCTCGCCCTGGTGGTGGACGAGCTCGCCGAATTCGCTCGCACTGCGCGCGCGGATGCGCGTGATGATAGGGATCATGCGCTTTTGCCGCAGGTCGGTGCAGAGATAATGATAGTCGTAATTGTCGGTGGTGACGCGAACCGCGGTGTCGATGGTGCCGACGCTGCGCCGGCCGGTGACGCGCGGCGCGCTGTCCCCCGCATCTTCGGCGAACAGGTCGGACATGCGGATGTTGAGCCGCTGGCTGAGCTGTTGCAGCTTGTCGTAGCTGAGCGTCAGCCGGTCATGTTCGACCTTCGACAGCGTCGATACCGGGATGCCCGAGCGCGCGCTCATTTCCTTGAGCGTCCAGCCATTTCGGGTGCGAATTCCCCGCATGACCTCGCCGAGCGTCGGGGGATTCGATCGGGATGTCATCGGGTCGGTCCATTCCTCATTTGACAATTTTCCAATCAGGATCATTATGTCCGCATTGGGTCACTTATTGCTGACCCTTGGTAAGGCGTCTCGCGGCTCGCTGCAAGCATGTCGCGCGGCGCGCCGGATAAGGGGGATAAAGCGATGCGTTTCCTTCGCAAGCTTATGATAGGATTGGGAGTGCTGGCGGCCGTCCCGCTGGCCGCGCAGGGGCCGGTGCAGCAGATTGCCGCCAAGCCGGCGGAGCAGACGCCGGCCGTGCCGCCGCCGCCCGCGGGCGCGGCCAAGCTCGACGCCGCCGATGTCGAGGCGTGGCTCGACGGTTTCATGCCCTATGCGCTCGCGCGCGGCGAGGTTGCCGGTGCGGTCGTCGTCGTGGTGCGCGGCGGCGGCACGGTGCTGCAGAAGGGCTATGGCTTTGCCGATGTCGCGTCGCGCAAGCCCGTCGATCCCGCGACGACGCTGTTTCGCCCCGGTTCGGTGTCGAAGCTGTTTACCTGGACCGCGGTGATGCAGCTTGTCGAAGCCGGTAAGCTCGACCTCGATAAGGATGTGAACACCTATCTCGATTTCAAGATTCCGCCCTTCGAGGGCAAGCCGGTGACGCTGCGCAATATCATGACGCACACCGCGGGCTTTGAAGAATCGATCCGCTATCTGATCAGCAGCGATCCCAAGGCGGTGATGCCGCTGAAGGATTATGCGCGCGAAGCGCTGCCCGCGCGGGTTTTTGCGCCGGGAAGCACGCCCGCCTATTCCAACTATGCGACCGCGCTGGCCGGATACATCGTTCAGCGCACCAGCGGCGAATCCTTCGATGATTATATCGATCGGCACATTTTTGCGCCGCTGGGCATGAAATATGCGAGCTTCCGCCAGCCGCTGCCGGCCGCGCTCGCGCCCTTCATGTCGAGCGGCTACCGCGTGATGACCGACAAGGCCAAGCCCTTCGAAATCGTCGTGCCGGCCCCCGCGGGCAGCCTGTCGGCGTCGGGCGGCGACATGGGCAAGTTCATGATGGCGCATCTGAACAACGGCGGCGTGCTGCTGAAGCCCGAGACGGCGAAGCTGATGCACGATTACAAGGCGCCCGGCGTCGGCCCGCTCAACAGCATGGCGCTCGGCTTCTACGAACAATGGGTCAACGGGCATCGCGCGATCGCGCACGGCGGCGATACCGAATGGTTCCACAGCTATCTGTGGCTGTTCCCCGATTCGGACATCGGCTTGTTCGTGTCGATGAACAGCCCCGGCAAGGAAGGCGCAGCGGGCGCGATCCGCAGCGCGCTGTTCCACCAGTTCGCCGACCGCTATCTGCCCGGCACGCCCAAGCCCGGACAGGTCGATGAAAAGACTGCGCGCGACCATGCCGCGATGCTGGCCGGCCATTATGTGTCGAGCCGCGGGTCCTTCACCAATTTCATGAGCCTGTTCGGCCTGCTCGGCCAGGCGCAGATCGTGGTCGGAACCGACGGCAAGATCGCGATGCCCGCGCTCGACGGGCTGAGCGCCGGACCGCGCGACTGGGTCGAAGTCGAGCCCTTTGTGTGGCGCGACACCGGCACCGGCGAACGGCTCGCTGCCGAGGTCAAGGACGGACGCGTCGTGCGCATCAGCCTGGATGCCGCGTCGCCCTTCATGGTCTTCTGGCCGGCCCCGGCGGGCGAAAATGTCGCCTGGCTGAACCCGGCGCTGATCGCAGCGCTGCTGCTCGTGCTGCTTGCGGCGCTCGCGTGGCCGGTGCGCGCGCTGGTCCGCCGCAGCTATGGCGCGACCTTTGCGCTCGAAGGCCAGGCGCGGCGCGCGTGGCGGCTGTCGCGGCTGTTCGCGTGGCTCGTCATCGCGGCGGTCGCCGGATGGGCGATGTTCATCGTCACCTTCTCGGGCGATATCGGGAGCGTCGGCGGCCCGCTCGACTGGCTGATCATCCTGCTGCGCGTGCTGACGCCGATCGCCAGCCTTGGCCTGTTGGCGACGAGCGCGTGGCACCTGTGGCTGTGCATCAAGGACAAGCGCCGCTGGACGATGAAGCTGGGGGCGGTGCTGTTGCTGCTGTCGGCGCTGGTGCTCGTCTGGCTGACGCTGCACTTCCACCTCTATGGCTTCGGCATGGTCTACTGATGACGGCCGATGTCATGACCGGACTGACGCTCGACCTTCGGGTCGAGCGTTTTCCCTATCACCAGCCGTTCCGCATCGCGGGCCATGTGTTCACCGAGACTGCGCTGCTCGTCGCCACCCTGTCCGACGGCCGCCATGAGGGCCGCGGCGAGGGGGCGGGGGTTTATTACCTCGGCGACGATATCGACCATATGCTCGCCGAAGCGACGCGGGTGCGGCCCGCGATCGAAGGGGGCGCGACGCGCGAGGATCTGCAGCATCTGCTGCCCCCCGGCGGCGCGCGCAACGCGATCGACTGCGCCTTCTGGGATCTCGAGGCCCGGCGTGCGGGCAAGCCCGTCTGGGAATTGGCCGGGCTCGACCCGCCGCGCGCGCTGCGCTCGACGCTGACGCTCGGCGCCGACAGCCCCGAAGCGATGGCCGCCGCCGCGCTGGCGATCGACCCGCACGCGCCGGTGAAGGTAAAGCTGACGGGCGAGGTCGACCTTGACGCGGCGCGCATCGCCGCGATCCGCGCGGCGCGGCCGCATGCGTGGATCGGCGTCGATGCCAATCAAGGTTATGACCGCGCTACGCTGGGCGATCTGTTGCCGCTGCTCGTCGCGCATCGCATCGCGCAGCTCGAACAGCCGCTGCGGCGCGGGCGCGAGGCCGACCTCGACGGGGTCAAGCGGCCCTTGCCTTTCGTTGCCGACGAAAGCGCGCTGTCGCTCGCCGACACCGCCTCGCTCGTCGGGCGCTTCGATGTCGTCAATATCAAGCTCGACAAGTGCGGCGGGCTGACCGAGGGGCTGGCGATCGCGCGGCAGGCGCGGCGGTTGGGGCTCGACGTGATGGTGGGCAATATGATGGGCACCAGCCTGTCGATGGCGCCATCCTACCTCGTGGGGCAGCTCTGCGACATCGTCGACCTCGACGGGCCGACGTTCCTCGCGCGCGACCGCGAGCCCGGCGTCACCTATCGCGACGGCAAGATCCATTGTCCGCCGAGCCTGTGGGGTGGCGGCTGATATGAATTTTCCTGTCCTAAATGGGTTGACAATTTTCTGATTAGGACAATAGTCTTGAAAATGAAATTTTCTTGAGGTGGAGGGTGGAATGACCGCGTCATTCCCGGCGACGCGCCGCGCCTTTGTGGCGGGCGCGGTCGGGACAGCCTTGTCTGCGACGATCGCTGCGCCGATGATCGGGCGCGGAGCCTATGCCTTCGCGGCGACGCCGGCGCGCAGCTATTCGACGCGCGCCGTCGATCTGGTCGCCGCCTCGCTGGTGATCGACATGCTCGCGCCGCTCAAGATCACGATGGCAGCCGATTATATCGCGCACCGTCTGACCGATGCCGAGGCGGGGGAGTTTCGCGCGAGCGGGATCACGGGCTTCCACAACAGCTTCGGTCTGGGCGGCCCCGATGCGCGGGCGCAGGCGATGGAATATATGGCGGGGTGGCAGGGCTTCGTCGGGCGCAACGGCCATGTTTTTTCGCTCGTCGACACGGTGGAAGACCTCGACAGGGCAAAGGCGATGCGCAAATGCGCCGTCATCATGGGCCTTCAGAATGCCGACCAGTTCGACGGCGTCGAGGATGTCGCGGTCTTTCGCCGGCTGGGCCTGCGCTGCGCGCAACTCACCTATAACAGCCAGAACCGCATCGGGTCGGGCAGCACCGACCGTATCGATGGCGGGGTCAGCGACTATGGCGCGGCGATCATCGACGCGATGGAGCGGGCGAAGATGCTGATCGACGTGTCTCATTGCGGCGACCGCACCACGCTCGACGCGATCGCGCTCGCCAAGGGGCCGATCGCGATCACCCACAGCAATGCGCGCGCGCTGGTCGACCATCCGCGGGTCAAGACCGACGAGGCAATCAAGGCGCTCGCCGCCAAGGGTGGGGTTATGGGGATCACCGGAGTGCGGATGTTCGTCCGCGCGAGCGACCCCACCAATGTCGGCCATATGGCCGATCATATCGACCATGTCGCCAAGCTGGTCGGGATCGAGCATGTCGGCATCGGGTCCGACGCCGACCTCAACGGCTATGACGACATGGCGCCGGAGGAATATGCGGCGCTGAAGGCAAGCTACAAGGACAGCTATGCCTTTCGCGACAAGATCGACATCGACGGTTTCGACCACCCGCTCAAGGTCTTCGACCTGACCGAGGAACTGATCCGTCGCGGCTATTCGGACGATAACATCCGCGCGGTGCTGGGGGGCAATTTCCGCCGCCTGCTCGCGCAAGTGTGGGGGTAAGGCGATGACACAGGGTCTTTGGATTGCAAGCAGCATCGCGGCGCTCGCGGTGGCGATGCCGGTGCAGGCGCAGGAAGCGGGCGGCGCGGAATATAGCGGCGAGATCGTCGTCACCGCCCAGAAGCGCGTGCAGAACGTGCAGGACGTGCCGATTTCGATCAGCGTGGTCGGCGGTGAGGATATCCAGCAGCAGGGTTCGGCCTCGCTCGTCGATTATGCCGGCTATGTTCCCGGCATGAACGTGAGCAACGGCGGCACGCCGGGGCAGACGACGATCACGCTGCGCGGCGTCGCACCGCTGAGCGCCGCGCAGACGGTCGGCATCTACCTCGACGATGCGCCGGTCGGATCGAGCGCGATCTACAATCGCGCGGGGGCCTTCACGATCGACCTGATGCCCTATGACCTCGATCGCGTCGAAGTGCTGAAGGGTCCGCAGGGCACTCTGTATGGTGCGAGCTCGATCGGCGGCCTTGTCAAATATGTCACGGTGCAACCCGACACGCATGAATTCCGCGTGCGCGCCGGGCTCGAGGGCTTTTCGATCAAGGATGCAGGCGGTCTCGGCTGGGGCGCGCAAACCTATGTCA
This sequence comes from Sphingopyxis sp. P1IMeth2, assembly GCF_900185685.1. Classification (NCBI taxonomy): domain Bacteria; kingdom Pseudomonadati; phylum Pseudomonadota; class Alphaproteobacteria; order Sphingomonadales; family Sphingopyxidaceae; genus Sphingopyxis; species Sphingopyxis sp. P1IMeth2. The sequence continues at coordinate 630,270 of NZ_FYAT01000012.1, read as the reverse complement.
ACGTCCCGATCGCGCAGGACACGCTGGCGATCAGCGGCAGTTTCGCCTGGCGCAGGAGCCCGGGCTGGGTCGACAGCGTCAATAATTCCGGGCTGACCGATCAGAATGATTTCGAACAGCGCGGCGGCCGCGCGGCGTTGCTCTGGCAACCAACGCCGCAATTGAGCGTCAAGCTGGCGGGCATTTGGCAGTCGCTCAATTCGGACGGCAACGGCCTCTATGCCGCGGACCTTGCGGGCAACCGGCTCGGCAACGGCCATTCGTTCAACAATTATGTCCCCGAATCCTATGATATTTCGCTCGATTATTATTCGGCGACGATCGATTATGATTTCGGCGTGGCAACGCTGACCTCTGCGACCACCTACAGCAAGACGAAGAGCCGTCAGGTGCAGGATGCGAGCTATGCTTTCGGCGTACTCTTTCCGCTGCTTACGGATGGCGCCGTCGATCCGGGCATCACGCCGTTTTACCTCGACCTCGGGCTCAAGAAGTGGACGCAGGAAGTCCGGCTGACCTCGCCAAGCGGCGGGCGGTTCGAATGGATGATCGGCGGCTTTTTCACCGACGAGAAGACGAGCAACGCGCAGCTTGTGCGGTCCTATGACATGAACGGCGATCCGATCGCCGGGCTCGATCCGCTGGCGATCGTCGGGCTGCCCGCGACCTACAAGGAATATGCGATCTTCGGCAATGCGACGCTGAAGCTCGCCGAGCAGTTCGACGTGACCGGCGGGCTACGCTGGGCGCGCAACAAGCAGACGTTCCGCCAGATTAGCTCGGGCGCGATCGTGCCCCAGGCCGACGATCCGGGAAGCTCTGCAGAGAGCGTCTGGACCTTTTCGGTCAGCCCGCAATTTCACATAAACAAGGACGCAATGCTCTACGGCCGCGTCGCCACCGGCTACCGTCCGGGCGGCCCGAACGTCATCGTTCCCAATGTGCCCCCGACGGTATCCGCCGACCGCATGACCAACTATGAGGTCGGACTGAAGGCCGATCTGGCCGACCGGATGGTGACGGTCGATGTCGCCGCCTTCTGGATGGACTGGACCGACATTCAGGTCGTCCGCTCGTTCGGCGGGGTCAATGGCGGGGCCAACGGCGGCAAGGCGACGAGCAAGGGTTTCGAGGGCAGCATCGTCTTTCGCCCGGCGCCGGGCCTGACGATCAGCGCGACCGGCAGCTACACCGACGCCTCGCTGAGCGAGGATGTTCCCGAAATCAGCGGAGCGAAGGGCGACCGTTTGCCAGCGGTGCCGAAGTTCAGCGGCGCGCTCCGCGCCGACTACGACTTTGAGCTGGGCGGCAGCGCCAAGGGCAGCCTCGGCGCCGGCATCCGCCACGCGAGCAGCCGCTTGTCGCTGGTCGAAAGCGATCCTCTGACCGCGCGCGCCGAGCCGTATACCTCGGTCGACCTCAATGCGTCGGTGACGTGGGACGGCCATTGGACGCTGCGCGCCTACGCGCGTAACCTGTTCGACAACAAGGGCGAGATGGCGCGCTCGACGATGGCGGACGGGCTGAACCAGCCGAGCTTCCTGTCGATCTCGCCGTTGCAGCCGCGCACGATCGGCGTCGCGATCGACATGGCCTTTTGAACGAAAGCGGAGTGACAGCGATGAACGCGCCGACGGGCCGGCTGGACAGCCAGCTCACCCTCCCGCAGCCCTATCTGCTCTTTCTGGGCGACACGACCGAGGCGGGCTATGCCAAGACCGCCTTTGGCCTTGCCGACTGGGCCGCCGACCGCTGCGTCGGCGAATGGGGGATCGGCGGCTGCACCGTCACCACCGGCCTGCCGCGCCTGTCGCCGGCAGAGGCGCGGGCGGCGGGCGCGCGTTCGCTGGTCATCGGCGTCGCCAATCAGGGGGGCATCATCGGCGACAGCTGGGTCGCGGTGCTCGTCGAGGCGATGGAGGCGGGGCTCGACATCGTGAGCGGGCTTCACGTCCGGCTGACGAGCATCCCCGCGCTCGCCGATGCAGCGCGGCGCACCGGCCAGCGGCTGATCGACGTTCGCACCCCGCCGCCTTCGATTCCGATCGGCAACGGCCGCAAGCGCAGCGGCAAGCGGCTGCTGACCGTCGGCACCGATTGTGCCTTGGGCAAGAAATATACCGCGCTGGCGCTGCACCGCGCCTTTGCCGAGCGCGGGATCGACGCCGATTTCCGTGCCACTGGGCAGACGGGGATCATGATCGCGGGCGGCGGGATGCCGATGGATGCGGTGGTGTCGGATTTCGAAGCGGGTGCCGCCGAAATGCTGAGCCCCGACGCGCCTGCCGATCACTGGGATCTGATCGAGGGGCAGGGGTCGATCTTCAACCCCGCCTATGCCGCGGTATCGCTCGGCCTGCTCCACGGCAGCCAGCCAGACGTATTCGTCGTCTGCCACGATCCGACGCGCACGGTCATTCTGGGAATGGAAAGCTTCGCCCTGCCGAGCATCGAGGAGGTGATCGACCTGACGATCCGGCTCGGCGGCCGGACCAATCCCGCGATCCGCTGCGGCGGCGTCAGCCTCAACACCTCGGGCTATGATGCCGATGCGGCCGCGGCGCTGATGGCGGCGGAGGCGGCACGGCTGGGCCTGCCGGTCGCCGATCCGATCCGCGGCGGCGCGGCGTTCGCGGCGCTCGTCGAAAACTGTCTCGCGTGATGGTGGGCGAGGCGGGCAGCGGAGGGAGCTGGTTTCAGCGCTTTCTGCTGCCTGGTTTCGCGCTGAAGGCGGTCATCATCGGCGGCGGCTATGCGACGGGCCGCGAACTGGCCGAATATTTCGTGCCGGCCGGACCGTGGGGCGGGCTTGCCGGGATGCTGCTCGCGACGCTGATCTGGAGCGTGGTCGCGGCGCTGACCTTCGCGCTCGCGCGGCAATTGCACGCCTATGACTATCGCAGCTTCTTCCAGCAATTGCTCGGCCCCGGCTGGGTGCTGTTCGAGGCGGCCTATCTGATCTTCGTCGTGCTGATCCTCGCGGTGTTCGGCGCCGCCGCCGGCGCGATCGGCGCGGCGACCTTCGGCTGGCCTGAACTGATGGGAGCGGTCGTGCTGGCCGCCGCGATCCTGTTCGCGACCGCGTTCGGCGAAGCGGGGGTCGAGCGCCTGTTCAAATATGCCTCGATGCTGATCTATGCGGTCTATGCGCTGTTCCTCTTCTTTGCGCTGACCCGCTTTGGCGACCGCATCGGCGCGGGTTTCGCCGCGGCCGGACCGCCGGCGGACGGGTGGATGGCGGGCGGCATCACCTATGCGAGCTATAACATCGTCGGGGCGGTCGTCGTGCTGCCGGTGCTGCGCCACCTGACGAGCCGCCGCGACGCGTTGATCGCGGGCGCGATCGCCGGGCCGCTGACCATGCTGCCCGCGATCCTGTTCTTCGTGGCGATGATGGCCTTTTATCCCGGCATCGGCGACGAGACGCTGCCCTCCGACTTTCTTTTGCGGCAGATGGCGGTGCCGGGCTTTCACCTGCTGTTCCAGCTGATGATCTTCACCGCGCTGCTCGAAAGCGGGGTGGGGGCGATCCATGCGATCAACGAACGGATCGCGGGTGCGTTCGAGGCGCGCGGTCGCGCGGCGCCCGGCACCGCGGGACGCGCGCTGATCGGCGCGGCAATCCTGGCGGCTTGCATGTTCGTCGCGGCGCGCGTCGGGCTCGTCGACCTGATCGCGAGCGGATACCGCATCCTCGCCTGGCTGTTCCTGGCCGTTTACGTCGTCCCGCTGCTGGGGATCGGCACCTATCGCCTCGTCAAGCGGGGCCCCTCGTCCATGCAGGAGGTTCGTCCATGAAATCCGCGCGTCTGCTGGCGGCATCGCTGATGCTCGCCTTTTCGGTGCCCGCCTGGGCCGAGCCGCCCGCCGACATCGGCGACAGCGTCGAGGCGCTGCGCCAGAAGATCGGCGCGGTCGGCGTGTCGATCGCGATCGTCGAGGACGGCCGGACGACGCTGGCGCGCGGCTGGGGCGTGCGCAAGCTGGGCGAGAGCGCGCCGGTCGACGCCGAAACCATCTTTCAGACGGGATCGACCGGCAAGGCGATGACCGCCGCCGCGCTGGCGGTGCTCGTCGATCAGGGCAAGATCGCGTGGGACGATCCGGTTATCAAGCATATGCCGTGGTTCCGCATGTACGACCCGTGGGTCACGCGCGAGATCACGATCCGCGATCTGCTCGTCCACCGGAGCGGGCTGGGGCTGGGGCAGGGCGACCTGATGTTCGTGCCGCGCACCTATCTGACGCGCAAGCAGACGGTCGAGCGCGTCGCCTTTCTCAAGCCCAAGACGAGTTTCCGCTCGGCCTATGCCTATGACAATATCCTCTATGCCGTTGCCGGGCAGTTGATCGAGGAGGTGACCGGCCAGCGCTGGGAGGATTTCATCCGCGAGCATGTGCTGCGCGCCGGCGGCATGAAGAATGCGACGAGCGATAGCGAAGACCGCTTCCGTATCCCCAACCGCTCGTGGCCGCATGCGCGCCTGTCGGGGGCGCTGCGCGGGCTGGGGCCGCAGCAGGCGCTCGACGAACGCGACGAGCTCGGCCGCAACGGTGCGCCCGCGGGCGGACTGGCGCTGAGCGCCGACGATATGGCGGCGTGGCTGAAGATCCAGCTTGCCCATGGCGCGCTGCCGGGCGGCGGACGGCTGTTCAGCGAGGAACAAGCGAAGCAGATGTGGACCCCGGTAACGCCGATGCCGATCACCGAACTGCCCGACAGCCTGAAACCCGCGCAGCCGATGCAGCAGGCCTATGCGCTCGGCTGGCAGGTGCAGGATTATCGCGGCCACCGCATCATCCAGCACAGCGGCGGCGTGTTCGGTTCGATCACGCGCGTCGTGATGATTCCCGACAAGAATGTCGGCTTTGCGATCATGATGAACAGCGAGGACAGCGGGATGATCCTGGGGCTGACCTACGAGCTGCTCGACCATTATCTTGGGGCACCCGATTATGGCTGGACGACCAAATGGCAGGACTGGTTCGAGGCGCGGCTGGCGGGCGGCGTCGAATATCTGAAACAGGCGAAGGCATCGCCGGAGAGGGTCGGCCCGTCGCTGAAGCCCGCGGGCTATGCGGGGCGCTATCGCGATCCGTGGTACGGCGATGTCGTGATCGCCGACGGCGCGAAGGGGCTGACGATCGACTTCACCTCGACCCCGCACATGGCGGGGCGGCTCAAGCATTGGCAGTATGACAGCTTCGTCACCGAATTCGACGATGCCGCGATCGAGCCCGCCTATTTGACCTTCGCGCTCGACGCCGACGGCAAGGTGACCGGCGTGACGATGAAGCCCGTCAGCATGATCGCCGATTTCAGCTGGGACTATCAGGATCTCGACCTCAAGCCCGTGGAGGACAAGAAGTGAAGCGCATTGCCATTCTACTCGCCGCCACCGCGCTGTCCGCCTGTTCGGCGGCGGGCGACAAGCCGGAGGCGGCGCCGCCGCCGCTGCACAGCCGGATGCTGGTACTCGACACCCATCTCGACACGCCGCTCCACTTCGAGCGGCAGGGCTGGAACTTCGCCGACCGGCACGATCTGGCGACCGACCTGTCGCAGCTCGATATCCCGAGGATGCGCGACGGCAATCTCGATGGCGGTTTCTTTGCCATCTACACCGAACAGGGGCCGTTGACCCCGGCGGGCTACGCCGCGGCGCTTGCCCATGCGCGCAAACGGTCCGACCTGATCGACAAGATGATCGCCGACAACAGCGGCGTCATCGGCGCGGCGCGCACCGCCGAGGATGCGCGGCGGCAGAACAAGGAGGGCAAGCTCGTCGCCTTCAAGTCGATGGAGAACAGCTATCCGCTCGGCGAGGATCTCTCGCTGTTGCAGGAGTTCTTTGACAAGGGCGTGCGGCTGGCGGGGCCGGTCCATTCGGCGAACAATGAGTTTGCCGACAGCGCGACCGACAAGCCGCGCTGGAACGGGCTGAGCCCGCTCGGCAAGCAATGGGTGGCCGAAATGAACCGGCTGGGCATCGTGATCGACGCGAGCCATTCGTCGGACGCGACCTTCGACCAGATCCTGCAATTGTCGAAATATCCGATCCTGCTCTCGCATTCGAGCCTGCGGTCGGCGCATGACCATCCACGAAACCTAGACGAAGGACGCTTGCGCAAGCTGGCCGAAAAGGGCGGGGCGATGTGCATTTCGACGATCTTCATGTCCGAGATGAACATGTCGCCGGCGCGCGCCAAGCTGTTCGGAGAATATGAGCATATCGGCGAGATGACGCCCGAAGCGCAGGCGGACCTGACGCGTCAGTGGCGCGAACTCGACAAGAGCGAGGCGATGTGGGCCGCGGATTTTGAGGATTATATGAAGATGGTGCTACGCGCGATCGAGGTCGGCGGCGTCGATCATATCTGCTTCGGCGCCGACTGGGACGGCGGCGGCGGCCTGAAGGGCATCGAGGATATTTCGGCCTTGCCGAAAGTCACCGAACGGCTGAAGGCCGCAGGCTATTCGGACGCCGACATCGAAAAAATGTGGAGCGGCAACATCCTGCGCGTCGTCGCGGCGCAGGGGAAATAGCCTATTCGGCGAGGGCGGCTTCGATCATTGCGACATCAGTCACGGCGAAGAGCGCGCCGAGTTTGGATGCGATGACGGCCGCCGCGCCACCGTCGAGGCCAGGTACGTCGATCCGCAGTCGCATCGCGCCGTCGCCGGTCTGCATGGCAACCGCCGCGGGGACGAGGCCGCGCTGCCCGAAGAAGCCGGTGATGCGGGGAAGCGACTGCGGATCGGCGAGCGCGGCGATGTGAAAGCGGTGCATTCAGGCCGCCGCGCGCTGTGCCCCGGCCGCGATGACCTCCTCGGCCATTTCGTCGGCGACGACGGCAGGCGAGCGTCCTTCCTGTGCGGCGCGGTCGAGGAGTGCGGTCACGCGCGGAGCGATCTTCGCCACGCGCGCCGCAACCTCGGCTTCGTCTTCGCCCAGATATTCGGCCGATACGCTGATGATCCCGCCCGCGTTGGCGACATAATCGGGGACATAGGCGATGCCGCGCGCCATCAGCAGGTCGGCGACCGCCGGTTCGGCGAGCTGGTTGTTCGCGGCGCCGCACACCAGCCGCGCCTTCAGCCCGCCGACGCTTTCGGCATTGAGGGCGCCGCCGAGGGCGCAGGGGGCGAGGATGTCGGCTTCGACGCGAAGGATGTCGTCGACATGCACGACCTCTGCCTCGTGGATCGCCGCGAGCCGGTCGCGCCGCGCGGGGTTCGGATCGGCGATGACGAGCCGCGCTCCGGCGTCGGCGAGGCGGCGGCAGAGGTCGGCGCCGACATTGCCCGTGCCCTGCACCGCGACGGTCAGGCCGGTAAGGTCGCGGCCCAGCGTGTGCGCCGCCGCTGCCTGCATCGCGTCGAAGACGCCGCGCGCGGTCCAGGGCGAGGGGTCGCCGCCCGCGCGGCCGCCCGCAGGGGGCAGGCCGGCGACGTGGCGCGTGACGCCCGCGATATCCTGCATGTCGGCGACGGTGGTGCCGACGTCCTCGGCGGTTACGTAGAGCCCGCCGAGCGCCTCGACCGCGCGGCCGAAAGCGCGGAACAGCGCTGTGCGGTCGAACGAGCCGGCGGGGCGGCGCAGCACCGCCTTGGCGCCGCCGAAGGGCAGGCCCGCGAGCGCATTCTTGTAGCTCATCCCCTCGGCCAGCCGCAGCGCATCGGCGAGCGCGCCATCGACATCGTCATAGTGCCACAGGCGGCAACCGCCAGCGCCCGGCCCGAGCGCGGTCGAGTGAATTGCGATCACGCCGTCGAGGCCGGCGGCGGCATCGAACAGGCGGACGCATTCGACCGGCGGGGTCATACGGGCGGGGCGGCTGACCATCATGGTTCTCCTTGAAATGATTGGCGGAATGGCTGGTGTAAATTCGCTCAGCCTTATCGCATCATGTCGCCGGACATACTTGTTCGCATTTTCGTCCGCATTGGCGATTTTGGGGATGTTGAAACCGGAATTCGGCTGATATGAGAAATGAATGACCGACCTTGATCCGTTCGAGATAAAAATCCTTCGCGAATTGCAGCGCGACGCGAGTCAGACGACCGCCGAGATCGCCGATCGCGTCGGGCTGTCGGTGTCGCCCTGCTGGCGGCGTATCGACCGGCTGGAGCGCGAGGGATTTATTCGGAAACGCGTCGCGATTGTCGACCGGCGCAAGGTCGGACTGAACGCGCATGTCTTTGCGCAAGTGAAGCTCAACGCGCACGGCCGCGCCAATCTTGATGAATTCAGCGCGACGATCCGCGGCTTTCCCGAAGTGCTCGATGCCTATGTGCTGATGGGGACGACCGATTTCATGCTGCGTATCGTCGCGCGCGACATCGACGCCTATGAACGCTTCTTCTTCGATCAGCTGAGCAAGCTGCCCGGCGTCCAGGAAATCAATTCGACGGTCGCGCTGTCCGAGATCAAGTCGACGACCGAACTGCCGCTATAGGCTCAGCGCCAGAAAGGGGCGGCATCGCGGAGCGCGCGAAAGGCGGTGCGCGCTTCGCCGAGCAGGCGCTCGCGATCGCCAGTGGCGAAAAGTGCGACCACTTCGGGAACCGCATCGAGCGACAGGCTGCGCAGCAATTGGGGTGCGGTGGCGATGTCGTTGAGCGCGCCGAGATGGTCCTGCAGCGCCTCGGTGAGCTTGGCATGATCGCGCAGGGCCGCAGACTGCCCGTCGTCGGAAAACAGCGGTGCGAAGAAATCGGCGGTGTAGCGCAGCTTCTTGACCGTCTTGCGGAGGCGGTGCCGGGCTGCATCGTCGAGGCGCGCGAAGTGGCGCCCGCGCTTGCGGACCTTCCGGTGCAGCCGGTCCAGCGCCTCGGCCGCGAAACCGCGTACCGGACGTGCGCATGGCGCCGCGGCTTCATCACCCGTGCGCCAGTCGCCGATGGTGAGCCACTCGACGAAATCGAGCATCAGATGCCGCGCGCGCGGAGCAAGCAGCGCTGCGGTGGCGCGCGCATAGGCGGCTTCGCGCGCGGGACGCAGCCGGTCGGCGAGGGCGCCCGGTCCGGCGCGCACGGCGAGAACGTCGAGATCGCGCGCCGCGCCCAATTCGCCAGCAAGCCAGCGTAGCTCGTCGTCCCAGCGCGCGGCAGCGGAGGGCGGAAACAGCGGCGCGTGAACCGCGAGCGCCGAACGCAGCCGTCGCAGCGCGACGCGCGCCTGATGCAGCGCGCCGGGATCGCCGCGCTTGATCACCGTTGCGGCGTTGAGGCGGAACTGGCGCAGGCAGGCGCGGGCGATGGCGCAAAACGCCTCCGCCGCCGTGATCCCGGCCGCCAGCGCCACCGGCCGGGCTTTTTCGGCGGGAGCCGGCGGCGCGAGCAGCCGGTAGCCGCGGTCGGCCTTGCTGAGTATAGCGATCTGAACCGGGGTTGCCGCATCGATCCGGCGGGCGAGGGCGAACAGCGCGGGGATTGCGCTGCCCTTTGCCTCGAGCTCGATCTCGTCGATCGGGGTTTCGGCGTCGGGGGTGGCGACGCGGGCGTGATCGAGTGCGACCTCGATCCCGCCCAAATCCCAGAGCATCCGTTCGTTTTCGATCGTAAAGACGGGGCCAAGCTTCGCCGTGCGCGCGCCCAGCGTCGCCGCGACTGGGGTGCGATCGTCGAGCACGGGGATGTCGCCTTCCACCGCAAATTCCCATTCGGCGCGTGCGAAGAGGCCTGCGGCCGCGGCGCGCGCCTTCACCGTCTGGAGGCGCTTGGTGCCGCTCGTGCGGATACGCAGCGAAAAGCCCGCGGCGGCGAGCGCGCGGTCGGGAGTGTCGAAATAGACCGCATGCTGGGCGATCATCGTCGGCGGCGCGCCGAACAGCGCCGGCCAATCGACCGTGCTGCGCGCGTCCGGCGCGAGTTCGAGCTTGAGCTCGACCTCTTCGCTCGACTTGCCGCCCATCCCTTGCCCCTCTTGCGATCGCCACCGACCCGTGCCGCTGCTTAGCGCCTTCGCGTCCGGATTGCCATCGCCTGGCGGCGCAGCCGGAACTTGCCGTGGGATGAACGCGGGGGGCGTTTTGCGACATTTTGCGACACTATTCCGACGATGCGGCAATGCTGTGGGACAAACGGAGCCTAGAAGGGTGTCATCGGGACCGAAGGCTCTCCCCCCTTTCATGTGGTCCCTTGGACAGGAGTTCGTGACGTGAAGAAAAAGATGACCCTTTTGACGCTGGGCGCCGCGCTGATCGCGGTGCCGGTGCTGGCTGCCCCCGGCGGCGACCGCAACATGGGCGACGCCAACAAGGACGGCGTGCTGACCCGCGCTGAGGTCGAAGCGCACGCCAAGGCGATGTTCGTCAAGCTTGACATCAACAAGGACGGCAAGCTCGACCAGGCCGATCGCGCCGCACGCCATGCCGAAAAGCGCGCCCAGATGTTCGACCGCCTTGACGCCAACAAGGATGGCAGCATCAGCAAGGCCGAATGGGACCAGGCCGATGCCGCGCGCCAGGCGAAGCGCGCCGAATGGAAAGCCAAGCGCGGCGAACGCGCCGGTGCGCCGGGCGGAGGCGGCGAGCGGCACGCGATGCGCGGCCATCACGGCGGCAAGCGCGGCGGACATGGCGGTCCGGGCGGCTGGATGAAGGCCGATGCCAGTGGCGACAAGGCAATCAGCCAGGCCGAATTTGTCGCCGGCGCGCTGGCGCGCTTCGACCGGTTGGATACCAACAAGGACGGCAAGGTGACAGCGGAAGAGCGGCAGGCCATGCGCCAAGGGATGCGCGACAAGCGCGGTGCGCCGCCGGCGCCGCCCGCCGCCAACTGATTGGCAGCGACGCGGGCGGCGTGGGCGGGCCTATCCCCCCTCCCTGGCCCCCCACGCTGGCATTGCCTTTGCCGCCGCGTCCTGCCAGCTATCGCCCATCGGCCCCCTGCGGGCCGGTGGGCGAACTATTTATTTGTAGCGGATAACCATGACCGATAGCGACACCCCCCGCATTCTGCTGATCGACGACGAACCGTCGATCCGCGAGCCGCTTTCCGAATATCTGGAGGCGCAGGGATTTGCCGTGACCGACGCGGCCAATGCCGCCGAAGCGCGGTCGGTGCTGCGCGCGCAATCGGTCGACCTGGTAGTAAGCGACATCATGATGCCCGGCGAAGACGGCCTGTCGCTGACCCGCCATCTGCGCGAGACGAGCAGCATCCCCGTGATCCTGCTCACCGCGCGCGCCGAAGATACCGAGCGCATCATCGGGCTGGAGATCGGCGCCGATGACTATGTCGTCAAACCCTTCAACCCGCGCGAACTGGTCGCGCGCATCCGCACCGTGCTGCGCCGGACGCAGGCGAACGGCCGCGCGGTCGATCCGGGCGGGACGAGCTATGCCTTCGGGCCGTGGGTGCTGCGCGAGGTCGAACGCGTGCTGGTCGACGAGGCGGGCACCGAAGTCGCGCTGTCGTCGGGCGAATATCACTTGCTTCACGCGCTGGTGCGCCATCCGCGACAGGTGATGAGCCGCGACCGGCTGCTCGATCTGGTGCGCGGGCGCGAGGCCGACATCTTCGACCGCGCGATCGACAATCTGGTCAGCCGCCTGCGCAAGAAGATCGAGGAAGACCCCACGCACCCGCAGATCGTCAAGACGGTGTGGGGCGGCGGCTATACGCTGGCTTGCGAGGTCAAGCGGCTGGGGCCGGCCGCATGAGCATTCGTCTGTGGCCGCGCAGCCTGATCGGGCAGTTGGTGCTGGCCGTCGCAGCGATGCTCTTCGTCGCGCAGGGGATCAATTTCGTGATGCTCGCACGCGGCCAGAAGCAGCAGACGCTTGCGCATGGCGGCGGCATGGCGGTCGCACGGATCATCGATGCGATCGATCGCGACCGACGCGGCCGGATCGACGACGGCGCCGCGAGAGGCCGGCACGACCGGGTCCAGAAACTACTGATTACCGACGGGCCGCCGCCGCTGATTCCGGGGTCGGTGCCGCTTGCCGACCTGTCAGCCTATGTCGCCGACCTGCTGAGCGAGGGCGGGGTCAAGGCGAGCGAGGTGTCCGCGTGGGCGATGCCGCTGCGGCCGCGTGCGCAGAAGACCAGCTATCCCGGCCGCGTCGTCGTGGTGAGCGCGCGCGTCGACGGGCGCTATTTCACCGTGCGGAGCCGCATTCCGGCGACCGGCGGGCGCCTGCAAGGCTTTTTGCTATGGCAGACGCTGTCGCTCTATCTGCTGCTCCTCGTGCCGATCATCCTGATCGCGTGGCGCGTCGCGGCGCCGCTGCGCGAGTTGACCCGCGCGGTGCGGGCCAATCCGGCGGCGCGCGATCTGCCGCCGATCGACGAGGCGGGTCCGTCCGACGTGCGCGACCTGATTGCGGCGTTCAACGCCTATCGCGCGCGCATCGGCACGATGCTCGCCGACAAGGACCGGATGCTGGGTGCGGTCGGCCACGATCTGCGCACCCCGCTCGCAAGTCTGCGCGTCCGCGTCGAGCAGGTCGACGACGACCTGCTGCGCGAAAAGATGATCGCCTCGATCGAGGAAATGACCGCGATGCTGGCCGACATATTGGCGCTCGCGCGGTCGGGGGCGGGAACCGAGGCGCCCGAGGCGATCGCGCTGCCGCTGCTACTGCGCGAACTGACGGCAGACTATGGCGAGCAGGGCAAGGATGTCGCGGCGGGCGCGCTCGCCGAGGCGGCGGTGCGGGCGCGCCCGATGCTGCTGCGCCGGGCGCTGCGCAACCTGATCGACAATGCGCTGGCCTATGGCGTTCGCGCGCGGCTGTCGGTGGTGCGCGAGGGCGACCATGCGCGCATCATCGTGTCCGATGACGGCCCGGGGCTGACCGACGAGCAAATCCGCACGCTGGTCGAACCCTTTGCGCGCGGCGAGCAGTCGCGGAACCGCGCGACGGGTGGCGCCGGCCTCGGCCTGTCGATCGCGCGCGAGATTGCGGCGGGCGAGGGCGGCGAGCTGGTACTGGCGAACCGCCCGGGCGGCGGGCTCGAAGCCGCGATTGTGCTACCGGTTCTGACGTAAGTCGGGTGGTTAGCCGAAGTCCGCTGGCATCGCACTGGGTTCGCTGACCATCGCAAATCGGACCTCAGCGAAGTTCACCTGCAATGTGTCTTCCAGCGCAACCGCGTAACCCTCGATGAGCGGTAGCCGCTGTTCGTGAAGGTGAAGGATGATGCCAAGGCCAAAATCCAGCCCTTCAACCGCGACCCAAACATGCTCTCCTAAATGAAGACTTTCCCGGCGAGGGGCAATCGGTGCAGCTAGGGTTGTGAAGAAACCTCCGCCGGTGTTTTCGCGTGACAACACCTCAGCATCGAGCAGACGGTCAAGACCTCTTGCGAGATTACCAGCTTCTGCAAAAATTGCCTGCAATGCGGCGCGTTCCAGTTGAGTCAGGCCAGCCATCTGGTTTTTTTGGCTTCGATCACCTAAGTCCGCGATGGGGTCGTTATCAGGCGTAAATCGCAATCGCCTGGCTGCCGTGCAGCACCGGTTCGCCGGCGCGGTTCCACAGCATCATGTCCTGCACCGACAGCCCGTTGCGGGCGAAGCCGGTCTTGGCTGAGAGCAGCCACCAGCCGTCGTCGGTCTCGGGCTTTGCGGTGAGCATGTTGACCGTCCAGTTCATCGAGCTGATCGGACCGAATTCGGTGAACAGCGCCATCGCCGCGGGGGGCAGCGCATCGCCCATCGCGAGCAGCGCGACCGCCGGATGACAGGCGGGCTCTTCGACAAAGCGCACCCAGGTCAGATATTCGCCGACATCGCTTTTCCAGTTGAAGCGCGGGCCGGTCGTCGGGCGCATGTCGAAATGGCGGGTGAAGCTGGGCCGCGCCTTGTGCTCGGGCACCGGCTGAAGCGTTTCGGGGGCGGGCGCGTCGGGTATGGCGAGCCGGTCGTGATCGAGATGGCTTTGCCGGTCGGGCGAGAAGGCGAAGACCGCGGCGGTGCCGAAGCCTGCATCGCTGGTGACGCCAGCGTCGATGAACAGGCTCGATTTCGATTGGCGCAGCACGCGCGTATGCACGGTGCAATCGCCGCTGACCGGCCCGACGAAGCTGATCTGCGCATAGCGAAGCGGCGCCTCGGTCGGGTGGAGCGCCATCGTGCCGGCGAGCGCGACCGCCGAGCTGATCCCGCCATAGGCCGTGCGGCCCTGCATCCAGCCGTCGTCGATATGCGCCGTCGCGACATTGCCGTCGACGCGCAGGGTGGAGAGCAGCGCGTCGAGCGCGCTGGGGGAGCTTGTCATCGGTAAACTCAATCCTCGATCTGGAAGGTCAGTCCGGCATGGGCGGTCAGCCGGTCGATCAGGGCCTGACCAAGCAGCGCGCCGGGGGTCCACACGCCGCCCGCGCCATCGGTTTCGAGCAGCGTCATGCCGGTTTCGGCGAGCATCTTCGACGTCGATCCATAGCCGGGGTCGCGGTCGCCCTGGACGCTGGCGCGGATCGTGGTGCCGTCGGGATATTCGCCAACGAAGAGGATGTCATAGAAGCCGTTTTCGCGCTCTTCCTTGCTCGGTCCCTCGCCGGGTTTGAGCTTGGATTCGCCGAAGGGGTTCGCCTTCGCCATCGCTTCGGCCATCGCCTTTCCGGCCTCGCCGATCGTCGTCATCACCATCTCGTCATAGACAAGGTCGGACCCCCATGGGTGGCCGAGCAGGAAATTGGTGCGGTGGACATTTTTGGTGTTGATCGGCGCCATCACGAAGGGCGCAGTCCAGGTGCCGGTCGCATGATCATATTCGGGGATCAGTCCCGACGGCTGGTGCGGACCTTCGAACCCCGGGGTCAGCGCGAAGGAGGATTTGAGCAACAGCGCGAGCGACGGCTTCTTGGCGACGGCCTTCAGTGTTTCGGTCAGGCTGGCGATGGTGCCGCCCGAGGCGCCGCCCTGCATCTTGCGTACGCGGCCCTTCACGCGCGGCGCGGGTTTGCCGTGGCGCTTCACCGCCTCGGCCTGGAGAAACAGCACGCCGAGGTCGAAGGGGATCGAATCGAAGCCGCACGAAAAGGTGATGCGCGCGCCCGATGCCTGCGCCTGATCCTGATGCGCGTCGATCATCTCGCGCATCCAGCCGGGCTCGCCGCACAGATCGGCATAGGCGGTTCCGGCCTTGGCGCAGGCGTTGACGAGGTCGCTGCCATAAAGCTGATAGGGGCCGACGGTGGTCAGCACGACGCGCGTGCGATGCGCCATCATGTCGAGGCTGGCGGGCTCGCTGGCGTCGGCGACGACGAGCGGCGTGTCGGCCGGCGCGCCGATCAGGTCGCGCACCTCGGCAAGCTTGTCGAGACTGCGTCCCGCCATCGCCCATTTGGGCGCGTCCTTGCGGCCGCCATAATGCTGCACGAAATATTCGGCGACGAGGCGGCCGGTAAAGCCGGTCGCACCATAGACGATGATGTCGAATTCGCGGGCCTCTGCCACGGCACCCTCCCATTTACGTAAACGTTAACTAAAGGCTAGCGCAGATGGGCGGCCGTGCCAAGGGGCGTCGCGTCGCGTCGCGCCGGGTCCGCGGGCCTCAATCCACCAGCGTCAGGCGGCGGGCGTCAGCGACCGTGCAAGCGCCACCCATTCGGCTACGCTGACCGTCTCAGCGCGCCGGGTCGGATCGATACCGAGCGCGTCCAGCGCCTCGATCGCGCCGGGAACCCCCTTGAGGCTCTGGCGCAGCATCTTGCGGCGCTGTCCGAACCCCTTTTCGGTGAGCTTCGACAGCACCGCAGGCGACACGCCTGGCGGTTCGTCTCCCGGGGTGACATGGACGATCGCCGACATCACCTTGGGCGGCGGGGTGAACGCCGAGCGGTGGACCCTCATCGCGAGCTTCGCCTGGGCGCGCCACTGCGCCAGCACCGCGAGCCGCCCGTAAGCCGAGCTGCCGACGGGGGCGACGATGCGTTCGGCGACCTCGAGCTGGAACATCAGCGTCAGCGACAGCCATTGCGGCGGCCAGGCAGCGGGTTCGAGCCAGCGCGTGAACAGTGCGGTACCGACATTATAGGGAAGGTTGGCGACGATATGATAGGGGCCGCCCGCCAGCGCGTTCGCATCGACCGCCATCGCGTCGTCTGACACGACGGTCAACCGGCCGTCGAAGGCATCGGCAAGATCGGCGAGCAGCGGCAGGCAGCGTTCGTCGCGTTCGACCGCGATCACCCGCGCCCCGGCGCGCAGCAGCGCGCGCGTCAGCCCGCCCGGTCCGGGACCGACCTCGAACACCGTCTCGCCGTCGAGATTGCCGGGGATCGCCGCGACGCGATCGAGCAATTGTTCGTCGAAAAGGAAATTCTGCCCAAGCGCCTTGCTGGCCGAGAGGCCGTGCGCGCGCACGACATCGCGCAGCGGCGGCAGCGGACGATTGGGCTGCGTCGTCACGCGGCGGCGGCGCAGCCGCGCGCCCGCGCCCCGGCCATCCGCGCGGCCATTGCGATCGCGGCGATCGTCGGTCCGGGATCGGCGGTTCCCGAACCCGCGATGTTGAAGGCGGTGCCATGATCGGGCGAGGTACGGATGATCGGCAGCCCGAGCGTCAGGTTGACGCCGTCGTGGAAATGCAGCGCCTTGAACGGCGCCAGCGCCTGATCGTGATAGCCGCAGAGCAGAGCGTCATAGCGGTCGCGGATGCCGGGTGCGAACAGCGCATCGGCGGCGAGCGGGCCGTCGACGACGATCCCCTCGGCGGCAAGCTGCTCGATCGCGGGGGCGATGATGCGGATTTCCTCGTCGCCGAGTCGGCCGCTTTCGCCGGCATGGGGGTTGAGCCCGGCCATCGCGAGGCGCGGCTGGGCGATACCGAAGTCGCGGATCAGGCCGCGCACGACGATGCGCGCCTTGGCAACGATAAGCTCGGCGGTCAGGCGTTCGGGCACCTCGGCGAGCGGGATATGGACGGTCAGCGGTACGACGCGCAGGCCGGGGCCGGCGAGCATCATCACCGCATTGGTCGCGGTAACGCCGCAGCGTTCGGCGATGAATTCGGTCTGTCCCGGATGGGTATAGCCGATGCTTTGCAGCGCATGTTTCGACACCGGACCCGTCACCAGCGCCGCGGCGGCGCCGTTGCGGGTGAGACCGATGCCGGTTTCCAGCGCATGCAGGGCGCAAGTCGCGCCGGCCGCAGTCGGTTCGCCGGGGGTGAGGGGGCCGCTGTCCTCGAGATGCCAGACGGGCAGCGCCGTGTCGAACAGCCGTCCGGCCTCCTCCATGTCGTTGACGCGAACGATCGGACCGTCCCAGACGGCTTCGATCACCGCAGCGTCGCCGACGGTGACGAAGGGGGGAAGGTCGTGCTTGTCGCGTTCGGCCCAGGCGCGGGCCGCAACTTCGGGACCGACGCCCGCCGGGTCGCCCATGGTGACCGCGATCGGGCGTCGTTTAATCATAGCCGTCATCAATTATATTCGATCACCGCATCCCGGCGCAGGTCGCGCAGATAGCGTTGCGCGCGCTTGTTGACCTTGTCCTCGAGCAGCTTCTGCTCGATCGCCTGAACGTCGGGAGCGGTCGCCGATTCAGGCAGGTCGCGGCCGCAAAGGACCAGGACGCTGACCCCTTCATTGGCGGCGCCGAACGGCTGAGTGACTTGGCCGATCTGCATGTTGGTCAGCGTGTTCTGCAGCTGCGGTGGCAATGCGCGCATCGAGATATTGTCGCGCGACACGACATTCGCGCCGAGCTTGGCGGCGATATCGTCGGCCGCGCCGCAACCGGCGATGCTGCGCGTCGCGTCGGCGAACTGGCTGGCGAGCTCGCTCGCCTTAGCTTCGGTCGTGCCGGGGGCGAAATCGAGCGACACCTGCTTGAGGCTGAGCACCGCGTCGCGCGGGTCGGCCGTCAGAACCTGGCGCCGGTCGATCATCAGCAGGATCGATATCCCGCCCGGGACTTCGACCGGGCCGACGAGCTGGCCGGGCTGCATGTTGAGCGCCGCCTGCGCCATCGACGGCGGAAGGGTCGCGGGGCGGACCCAGCCGAGATCGCCGCCAACGACCGCGGTCGAGGCTTCGGAGAATTGGCGTGCATAGGCAGCGAAGCTGCCGCCGGCCTGAAGCGCCTGAATGATCTTTTGCGCATTCGCCATCACGGCGGCGGCATTTTCGGGCGTCGTCGCGAGATAGATTTCGCCGAGGTGCAGTTCGTCCTGACCCTTGGCCTCCTGCAGCCGCTTGACCACCGCTTCCACCTCGTCGGTCGATACATTGGTCGTCGACTGGATATTGCGCGACAGCAGGCGGTCCCAAGCAAATTCGCCGCGGATTTGCTGCTTCACCGCGGCGGCCGAAGACCCCTTGGACGCGAGATATTTGCTGAATTCGTCGGGCGTCTGCTTGAAACGCGCCGCCAGCCGGGCAAATTGTTCGTTGATGACATTTTCGTCGATGTCGATCTTTGCCGCGCGGGCTTCCTGAATCTGGAGCTTTTCGTCGATCAGGTTGCTGAACACCTGCTGGCGCAGCCGCTGAATTTCCTCGGCGGGCAATTCCATATTGTTGTTCGCAATGCGGATCAGCGCCATGCGCTGCTCGATGTCGGTCGCGGTGATGACTTCGCCGTTGACGATCGCCGAGGGGCGATAGACGTTGGGCTTGCCGTCGCCGTAAAGCTGGACATTGCCGGGAATGGCGAGGTTGGTCGCAGGGGTTTCGCTGTCGGCTACGGTCTGGGCCGACACCGGGACGGACCCCACGGCCGCAGCGGCAATCAGTCCGAACATGGTCGAAATTTTGGTCATTGCCATCCTATTCGAGTAAGAATGCGACGCTCCGTATCAGCGGAAGCGCCCGATGGTCCAGCGCAATCCGCCATCCGGACCTTTGAAGCCGGGAGATAGCGGGAAAACGCTGAACGCAGGCTGAGCGATCAGAAACCGAGGTTGCGGAACGCGACGCGGAAAGAGAAGCTGTTGCCGCGCCGCGCGTCGCCGGTGTCGATGTAATCGCGGCGCCAGGTGAAGGCGATCGACAGGCAGTCGTCGTCATAGGCGACGCCGAGCCGGTGGCGAATCGGGTCGAAGCCGTCCGATGTGCTGAGCGGATCGTCGGCCTTGCTGGTCAGATCGACGATCGCCGAGCCGAAGATCGACCAGTTTTTCGCGACCGCCACACGGCCGCCGACGCGCGCTTCTTCGCGATCCTGCAGATCTTCGCCGAGCAGGGTGATGTCGCGGTTGAGGCGCGAATAGCCGAGCACGGCATAGGTCGAGCGGCTGCCGATCGTCGCGTCGAATTCGTTGCGGCGGATCGCCAGATTATCCTTGTCGAGCCGGAAGCGGTGGGTGAGGCGCAGGAAATCCCTGTAGGCGACGGTCGTCCGCCCGACGATGTCGGAGAGCCGGTCGGTGAGCCCCGTCCCGTCGGGGAACAGCGTCGGCTTGTCCGACAGGCGATAGCTTTGCCCGATGACGCTGCTGATATTGAAGCCGGGGCGACTGAAATTCCATTCAACGCCATAGGTGATGCGCGCGCCGTCCTCGAACCGGTCGTAGCCGTTGAAGCGATTGATCGCGAAGAGATTGCCGTCCTCAAGATCGAAGGCGCGCGAATCCTCGTTCGGAATATCGACATTCTTGAGCGGCGGCGTCGCGACGATCTGCACCCGCGGGGTCAGCGTCTGGGTGCCGCCGAGGAATTCGCCGATGAAGGGCCAGCGCATGTCAGCGGCGATGGCGGCGATGCCGCGGGCCTGCCAGCCCGACTTGCCGCGATAGTCGGCGATCGGCGTCAGCAGATTTTCGTCACTGTGATAGACATCGCCGCGCACCAGTGCGGTCAGCGTGACTTCCTGGCCGAGCCCGGTCAGCCCGCGCAGATCCCAGCGCGCGCCGGCGAAGGCGCGCTGCGTATCCTGTCCCGCGGTGCGGGCGATCGACAGCGTGTTGAGCTGAAGCTCAAACTGTCCGCCCAGCCACGGATCGGGCAGGCGTTGGCGATAGTCGATGATCGGAAGCGCGATCGGTTGCTGTCCCTGGCTGTCGCCCGCGCGCAGGGTCTGCGTCGCCCAGCCGGCTATCGACAAATAGCTCTGCCCGCCGATCCGCTCGAGCTCGAACATCGATCGCAACCTGTCGTCGCGGCTGATATCGTAGCGGCGCATGAAGGTGCGGTCGGTGGTGATCCGGCCCGAATAGGTCAGGCTCCACTTGGGATCGAACTGGAACTTGCCTGCGCTTTCCAGATAGCCGCGAAAATCGTTGCGCTGATCGGCGGCGGTGCCGGTTCCGGTCAGCGGCACCACCGAGCTGTAGGTCGCGTAGCCGTTGATTCGGAAAGCGCCGATATCGGTGAGAGCGCGGAACTCGCCTTCGATCATCGGCGCCGTATTGGTGTAGACGTGCGGCGTGATCGTCAGGTCGCGGTCGGGGGCGAGGCGCAGATAATAGGGAAGGGCAATTTCGAACCCGTTGGTGCGGCCGAGGCGGACGTCGGGGACGAGGATACCGCTGCCCGCATCATTGTTGGCGGGGTGGCTGAGCCCCGGCAGCGGGATGAGCGGCAGGCCGAAGACTTCAACGCGCGCGCCCTTGTAGCGGATCTTGTTCTTCGCCTGGTCGTAAATGACGCGGACGGCGCGGATCTGCCAGCTGGGGTTCTTGGGGCAGCCAGCGTCATCCTCGACCGGGCAGGGCGTGTAGGCGGCGTTTTCCAGCTCGATATTGCCGTTGTCGAAGCGCCTACCCTTCACCGCGGCGAGCCGCGCGCCATTATCGAACACGACGAGCATATTTTGGACGATGCCGTCGCGCAGCGTGTCGGTCAGCACGATGCGGTCGCCATAGGCGGTGTCGCCTTCGGGATTCTTGATCGCGACATCGCCCTCGGCGACCACTTCGCCGGTCTTGCGGTTCCACGTCACCTTGTCGGCGCGCATCGAGATGGTGTCGCGGTTCATTTCGACATTGCCGTCGGCAACGACGATGTCGGCATCGCTGTCGTAATTCAGATTGTCGGCGGCAAAGCCGATCTGTTCTTCGTCACCGGGCTTCGGTGCATCGACCGTGACGGCCGAAACGTCGCGATTCTGGAGGTCGGGCTGCGCGGCCGGAGCCGACGCGGGCGTGTCGGTCTGTGCCGCGGCGGGCACGGCGACAAGCAGCATGCCGCTTGCGGTGGCGACCCAAAGGGGCCGCGCGCGCGCCGCGTGGGGGAACAAAGTCCGACTCATCTAATTTCTTTGTCCCACACCTTATCTTGCGTCCACCCTTTGCGGGCTGGCTGCTTTAGTTTTGCAACTCGCGAGCGAAACCCCTATCGGTCCGGCACGTTCCAATCAATCATCGCATAAGAGAGTTAAAAGATGGACATTCAGTTTGTCGCGCAAATCGATGCGTCTGCCGACGTTGTCGCATTTCCGGTCCGCAAGGGCGAGGCTGGCGCCCTCGGCGCGTTGCTCGGCGCGCTGGCGAAGCAGGCGCGGTTCGACGGCGCCGCGGGTTCGGTGGCCGAAACCGCCGCTTTCGATGGCGACCGGGCCACGCGGCTGCTGCTGGTGGGCATCGGCGAAGGGACGGTCCATGATCTCGAGCGCGGCGGCGGCGCGCTGACCGCGCGGCTGCAGACGAGCGGCGTGGCGGTGCTGCACGTCGATTTTGCGAGCGCGGGCCAGATCGACGAGGATGATGTGCTCGCCTTCGCGATGGGTGCGAAGCTGCGCGATTGGCGCATCGACACCTATCGCACCCGCCTTTCCGACACCGCCAAGCCCAGCCTGAAAACCATCGTGATCGCGTCGCCCGCGGGCGATATTTCGGCGCGCTGGGGCAGCTATTCGGCGGTTGCCGACGGCGTGGCGCTGACCCAGACGCTGGTCGCCGAGCCGCCGAACATCCTCTATCCCGAAAGCTTCGTCGAGCGCTGCCAGCATCTGGCCGACCTTGGCGTCGAGATCGAGGTGCTCGACGAGCGGCAGATGAAGGCGCTCGGCATGGGCGCGCTGCTTGGCGTCGCGCAAGGGTCGGTGCGGCCGCCGCGGCTGCTCGCGATGCGCTGGAACGGCGGCAATGCCGACGACAAGCCGGTCGTATTCATCGGCAAGGGCGTGACCTTCGATACCGGCGGGATCAGCCTGAAGCCCGGCCCGGGCATGGACATGATGAAGTGGGACATGGGCGGCGCGGGCGCCGTCGCGGGCGCGATGAAAGCGATCGCGGGCCGCAAGGCCAAGGCGAATGTCGTCGGCATCGTCGGCCTTGTCGAAAATATGCCCGACGGCAATGCGCAGCGCCCCGGCGACATCGTCACCACCATGTCAGGCCAGACGGTCGAGGTGCTCAATACCGACGCCGAAGGGCGGCTGGTGCTGTGCGACGCGATCACCTGGGCGCAGAAGGTCTATGAGCCCAAGGTCATCGTCGATCTGGCGACGCTGACCGGCGCGATGGTGATCTCGCTCGGCCACGAATATGCGGGCATTTTCGCCAATGACGACGGGCTTTCAGAAAAACTGATCGCAGCGGGTGAGGCGACGAACAACAAGCTGTGGCGCTTTCCGCTGTCGCCGGCCTATGACAAGCTGATCGATAGTCCCATCGCCGACATGAAGAATATCGGCCCGCGCGAAGGCGGTTCGATCACCGCGGCGCAGTTCCTCAAGCGCTTCGTCGAGGACGGAGTCGCCTGGGCGCACCTCGACATCGCCGGCACGGCCTGGAGTGACAAGGACGGCCCGGTGTGGGCGAAGGGCGCGACGGGCTATGGCGTCCGCCTGCTCGACCGCTATATCGCCGACAATCACGAAGGCTGATCCGGTTCGGGGAGCATGGCGCGCGTCGACTTCTATCGGCTGACCCGCGACCCGGTCGAACGGGTGCTCCCCGCGATCGCCACGCGCATATTGGAAGGCGGCAACCGGTTGCTCATCGTCGCCGCCGCGGCGTTGCAGCGGCAGGCGATCGACGAGGCGCTGTGGACGCTGCAACCGGCAAGTTTCCTGCCGCACGGCGCGGCGGGATCGCCGGACGAGGCGATCGAGCCGATCCTGCTCGCGGGCACGCTCAGCGCCTCGGCGATCAACGGCGCCACCCATGTCGCGCTCGCCGATGGCGAATGGCGCGAAGAGGCGCTGGCGTTCCAGCGCGCATTCCTGTTGTTCGACAACAGCCGCATCGACGATGCGCGCGCGACCTGGCGCGCGCTGACCACGGCCGAGGGCGTGGAAATTCACTTCTGGAAACAGGATGAACGCGGACGCTGGTCCGAAGGGCCGTGACGCGATAGGCTGGCCGAGCCGGGGCAGATCGTCTTCTGTGAGGGGGATCACCGACGGCAATCGGGTCGCACCCTAGGGACAGCAGCCGAGAGATTCGGGGGCAACAGGAGGTAGATTATGGCGACGCTCAGGACATTGACGCTTGGCACCGCGATCGCGCTGGCGATAACGCTTTCGGCGTGCGGGTCGAAATCCGAAAAGGAAGTCGCGAGCGGCACTTACACCGACCCCGAAACCGGAAAGACCGCCGACTATAAGGTGACGTCCGACACCAGCGGCGAAAATGGCACGATCAGCATCAAGACCGAGGACGGCGAGATGCAGTTCGGCGGCGGCGCGGGCAATGCGAAATTCCCCGCCGGTTTCTCGCCCTATCCGGGTGCAAAGGTTACGGGCGGCTTCACCGCGACGAACAAGGATGGCGCTGGCGGCATGGCGAGCTTTGAGGTCAAGGGCCAGGCCGCTGACGTGATCGCGCATTTCCGCAAGCAGGCCGAGGCCGCGGGCATGAAGATCACGACCGAGGTCAAGGCCGGCGAAACCGCTATGTTCGGCGCCGAACGGCCTGGCGACAGCAAGTCAGGCGTGCAGGTCACGGCGACGCAGGCGGGCGACATGGTCAACGGGTCGATCACCTACGGCCACGGCGGCTGATCCGGCGCCGGGAAAGGCCCCCGCGCTCTTTGCTTGCGGAGCGGCGAAAGCGCGGCTAGAGGCGCGCCCATTCCGACAAGATATAAAGCAGGAGCTTTCCCAATGGCGGTCACCCGCACCTTTTCGATCATCAAGCCCGACGCGACCCGCCGCAACATCACCGGCGCCGTCACCAAGATGCTGGAAGACGCCGGCCTGCGCGTCGTCGCGTCGAAGCGCATCCACATGACCAAGGAACAGGCCGAGGGCTTTTACGCGGTCCACAAGGAACGGCCCTTCTTCGGCGAACTCGTCGAATTCATGACCTCAGGTCCGGTCGTCGTCCAGGTTCTCGAAGGCGAGAATGCGATGCAGCGTAACCGCGACGTGATGGGCGCTACCAACCCCAAGGACGCGGCCCCCGGCACGATCCGCAAGGAGCTGGCCGAAAGCATCGAAGCGAACACGGTGCACGGCAGCGACAGCGACGAAAATGCGGCGATCGAAATCGCCTATTTCTTCAAGCCCGAAGAAATCGTCGGCTGAACCAGCCGAGCCGCAAGGCCAAAGAGGCCGCCGGAGTGATCCGGCGGCCTTTTTCAGTTGCGCGACGGGTAGATGCCTTGGATCGCGACGCAGTAGCGAATGGCTAGTGTCGGCTGCGTTTTGACTGCGCCCGACGCCGCGGGGTCGCGGGCGACGCTGCTGTCGCCGCCCTTTTGGCCGAGCACCAGCGGCGGTACGTCACGGCCGTTACCTACATGGACCGGCGCGCGTCCCCGCAGATCAGGGAGCGCAAAGGTCTTGCTCCCATCCCCGCCATAAGTCGTTCCCAGCAACGAAAAAAGCGCCAAATTCTCGCTGATTGACACGAGTTGGCCATTGGCTTCGGTCCAACCGCGCGGACAGAAGGTCGCGGCTGTCATCATTACTTCGCCGATAAAAGGGTCGCTCGCTGCATGAGCTGGCACAGATGTCGCCAGCAGCGCCACGCCCACGATCGAAAATGCATTGAATTCCTTGCCCATCGTCAAATCCCCCAGATCTAGCAGCGCACTTCTCGGGAAGGGGCGGAGCGCTGTCAACATGCCCGCAATCAGGTGGAAGGGGCGGTGGCGGAGCGGCTGGCGCTAGAGCAGCGGGCTGACCGTCGCGACGAGGTTTTGCCACAGCCGCCGGACGATGCCGAAGGATGCGACATCGGCGGCGCCGACGGGTATCGAATCGGCGCGGTAGACTTCCTGCCGCGCGCGAAGTTCGGCAGCGAAGGCCTCGTCACGTAACAGGATATTATTCTCGAAATTGAGTTCGAAGCTGCGGCGATCGAGGTTGGCGGAGCCGATCAGTGCGACTTCGCCGTCGACCACCATCGTCTTGGCGTGGAGCAGGCCGGGACGATATTCGTAGAGCTTTACCCCCGCGTCGACGAGGTCGGCATAATAGCTGCGGCTCGCGCCCGCGACGATACGGCTGTCGTTGCGGTGCGGCACGATCATCACCGTCGCGACGCCGCGCCGCGCGCAGTCGAGCAGTGCGAAGAGCAATTGTTCGTCGGGGACGAAATAGGGGGTGGTGACGACCAGCTCGTGCCGCGCCGAATGGATGAGCGCGGTGAAACAGGCGGTCATCGCGGCATAGCGAACATTGGGGCCGGTCGCGATCACCTGCGCCGCGATGCCCGGGTCGGCGGCGGCAGGAGGCTCGGCATCGTCCTGCAAAAGGTCGCCGATGTCGTCGCCGCGCTCGCTTTCCCAGTCGGCGGCAAAGACAAACTGGCAGTCTCGCACCACCGGGCCTTCCCAGCGCGTCATGATGTCGACCCATGGCGCATATTTCGACTTGATGCGAAATTCGGGGTCCGCGAGATTCTGGCTGCCGCACCAGGCGATGCGATTGTCGATGATGAGTTGCTTGCGGTGATTGCGCAGGTCGAAGCGCCCGCGGATCAGCGTCCAGATGAGCCCGCCGATCGGCAGCGCGATGCGCGCATCGACCCCGGCATTTTCGAGCTCGATCCAATAGGCCGACCGGATGAAACCGCGCGAGCCGAGCGCGTCGGCGAGGACGCGGACCTTCACGCCGCGCCGGGCCGCGCGGACCAGCGCGTCCTTGATCCGGAAGCCGTTACTGTCGGCGAGCCAGATATAGAAACAGAGGTGGACGGTCGACTTCGCATTGTCGATGTCGTCGACCATCTCGCGGATCGCGGCGTTGCTGTCGGCGGCGAGGCGGGCGCGATTGCCCGCGGTCGGCGGCAGCGCGTTCACCGTTTCGGCGAGCGCGAAGGGCGCCGCCCAGGCGCTGCGGGCGAGCGCGCGGCGGACGGCGTCCTTCTCGCTGGGGTGCGGCAGATGCGCCTCGATCGCGGCATAGCGCGCGCGGCGCTTAGCACTGATCCGCGCCTCGCCGAGCAGCAGATAGGCGAGGATGCCGACGACCGGCACCGCGATCGTCGCGATCAACCACGCGAGCCGTGAGGCGGGCTCGCGCTGCGGCCGCAGGATGATCCGGCCCAGGATGACGATGAAGACCGCGATGTACGCGGCCCACAGGATCAGGGCGAAATCATACTCCATCGCCGCCAGTTCATCGTGCTTTGGCGCAAAATGCCAGTGCGAATTTTGGGGGAGGGGAAAGGTGGGGCATCCTTGGCGTCATTGCGAGGAGCGAAGCGACGCGGCAATCCCGGGCGGGCGTAATCCGCTCTGGGTTGCTTCGCTCCGCTCGCGATGACGAATTGGCTGACTGCGGCCCGAGCCTAAAATTCCTCCGCCACCCCCATCAGCCCCGCGAGCTTTTTCGGCGCGATCGCCAGCCAGCTCTTGCGGAGCCAGTCGCCGATCGCATCCCAGTCGGTATCGCCGAGGTCGAGGCGGATGCCGATCCAGCCGTCGCCGAAATAGGCAGGGCGGTAATAGCGCGCTTCGTCGAGTTCGATGAGCTGCGCCTGCTCGTCGGCGCCGCTGATCTTGACCAGCAGCGCGGTCTTGCCGTCGCCATGGTGGTCGTGCGTGAAATAGGCGAATTTCTTGCCCTTGACGATGCCAAAACAGGGCATGCCGTGCGACGTCACTTCGTCGGCTTCGGGCAGCGCCATCGCCAGCGTGCGGACACGGCCGAGCAGCCAGTCGGGTGCGCGTTCGCGCGTCACGAAGGCGGCGAGCGCGGCGGGATAGAGCTGATGCTCGGCAAAACGGACGCGTTCCGCCAATGTTTCAGCGGTGTCGCCGGGCACGATCGCGACCGGGGTCTGGGCCAGCACCGGCCCATCGTCGAGTGCGGGCGTGACAATGTGGACGCTGCACCCCCCGAAACGGTCGCCAGCGTCGATCGCGCGCTGATGGGTGTCGAGCCCTTTGTAGAGCGGCAACAGACTGGGATGGATGTTGAGCATCCGGTCGGTCCAGCCGGCGACGAAATCGTCGCTGAGAATGCGCATATAGCCCGCAAGCGCGACATAGTCGGCGCCGGCGGCACGTAGCCGTTCGTCGACCAGCGCGTCGAAGGCGGCGCGCGACATTCCCTTGTGCGATTGCGCCCAGATCGCAATGCCTTCGGCAGCGGCGAGCGCGAGGCCCGGCGCTTCCGGGTTGTTGCTCGCGACCAGCACCAGTTCATAAGGGCAGCCGGCGGCCTTTGCGGCATAGAGGAGCGCCGCCATATTTGTCCCGGCGCCCGAGATGAGGACCGCGACTTTCGCTTTCATCACGGCGCCACCCTTTCAATCCGTTCGTGCTGAGCTTGTCGAAGCACTGTTCTTCTCTTTCAAGGTCCAAAGGGAAGGACGGCCCTTCGACAAGCTAAGGGCGAACGGAAATGTGCGTCAGCCGTGGTGCGTGGCGCTCCACGCACCCATCGCGCTCCACGTTTCCGCGTCGCCCGACACGGTGCAGCCCTTTTCTCCCGCCGCGATGTGGCCGATGCGGTGGACGGTTTCGCCGGCTGCTTCGAGCGTTTCGGTCGCGGCCGCGACGTCGCGTTCGGCGACGACGACTGCCATGCCGATCCCGCAGTTGAAAGTGCGCGCCATTTCTTCGGGCTCGATATTGCCCTGTGCCTGCAGGAACGCCATCAGCCGCGGCTGGTCCCAGGCGTCGGCATCGATATGCGCGTGGAGCGTTTTGGGCAGCACGCGGGGGATATTTTCGAGCAGGCCGCCGCCGGTGATGTGCGCGAGCGCATGGACCTTGCCGGTCTTCACGAGCGGCAGGAGGCTTTTCACATAGATGCGCGTCGGCGCCATCAGCGCGTCGATCAGCAGGACGGTCTGATCGAACAGCGCCGGGCGGTCGAGCTTCCAGCCCTTGTCGGCGGCGAGGCGGCGCACGAGCGAAAAGCCGTTCGAATGCACCCCCGACGAAGCGAGGCCGAGGATCACGTCGCCCGCCGCGACCTTGTCGGCGGTGAGTACCTGGTCGCGCTCGACCGCGCCGACGCAAAAGCCCGCAAGATCATAGTCGCCGTCCGAATACATCCCCGGCATCTCGGCAGTTTCGCCGCCGATCAGCGCGCAGCCCGCCTGCTTGCAGCCCTCCGCGATGCTGGCGACCACTTCGGTCGCGATCGCATTGTCGAGCTTGCCGGTGGCATAATAGTCGAGGAAGAACAGCGGCTCGGCGCCCTGCACGATCAGGTCGTTGGCGCACATGGCAACGAGGTCGATGCCGACGCCGTTATGCTTGCCCGCGTCGATCGCGAGTTTGAGCTTGGTGCCCACGCCATCGTTCGCGGCGACGAGCAGCGGATCGTTGAACCCCGCCGCTTTCAGGTCGAAAAAGCCGCCAAAGCCGCCGAGGTCGGCATCGGCGCCGGGGCGGCGTGTTGCGCGGGCAAGCGGGGCGATGGCCCGGACCAGCGCATTGCCGGTCTCTATCGAGACGCCGGCCTGCGCATAGGTGTAGGAGGCGGGTTGGCCGTCGGGCGGGTTGTGCTTGGAATCCATGGCCCGCGCGACTAACGCTTCCGGCCGACAAATGCCATGATTTCCTTGTCCGGCTCCGCACTTCGGGGCAAAGAACAGAGAAGAGATGATTTCCGCCCTATCCCTTCGCCCGCTTCCGCGCATCGACCTTGGCGGAATTCTTGGCCGCGACCGGCGGCTTGCCGTCCTGCTCGGCTTCCTCACGCTGATTCTTGTCGTCGGCGTCGTCCAGGGGCAGATCGCGCATGGCGACCGCGGGATCACGCCGATCAACAGCAGCGGCGATTTTCTGGCGAGCGGCATCGCGATCGACGTCACCGGCGACAATCCGGAGGATGCGCGCGAAAAGGGATGGCGCGAGGCGCAGCGCAAGGGGTGGCAGCAACTCTATCGCAAGACCAACGGCAGCGACGGTCCGGCGCTGTCCGATTCGGTACTCGACGGCATCGTCACCGCGATCGTGGTGGAAAAGGAACAGGTCGGGCCGCGCCGCTATGTCGCGACGCTGGGCGTCCAGTTCGACCGCGTCCGTGCCGGGCAGATCCTCGGCGTCAGCGGCCGCACCCTGCGTTCGCCGCCGCTACTGGTGATTCCCGTCTATTCGATCGACGGCATTCAGCAGGTATTCGAACAGCGCAGCGCGTGGCAGCGCGCCTGGGCCGAATATAATACCGGGCAGAGCGCGATCGACTATGTCCGCACCGCGGGCACCGGCGCCGACACGCTGTTGCTTAATGCGGGGCAGACCGGACGGCGCGGCCGCATCTGGTGGCGCGTCATCCTCGACCAATATGGCGCAGCCGACGTACTGATCCCGATCGCACGGGTCGAATACAGCTATCCCGGCGGACCGGTGACGGGTCATTTCGCCGCGCGCTACAGCCCCGACAACCGCCTGATCGGCGCCTTCACGATGACCGCGCCCAACGCCGCCGCGATTCCCGACATGATGGAAAAGGCGGTGGCACGGATGGATGCGCTCTACACGCAGGCGCTCGCCGCGGGACAGCTGCGCACCGACGCCTATCTCGTGCTCGAAAAGCCGGTCGAGAAGGAGGATCTGCCCGAAGAGGTGGCGACTGACGAGACTGTGGTGGCCGGCGAGACCGACGCCAGCCTGCCGACGACGACGCCTGCGGGGCTGCAGACCTTCACGGTCCAATATGCATCACCCGACGTCGAATCGGTTTCGGCGACCGAACGCGCCGTGGGCGGTATTTCGGGAGTCCAGTCGGCCGCGACGAGCAGTCTCGCGCTCGGCGGCATGTCGGTGATGCGCGTCACCTTCCGCGGCGACGTCGGCGCACTGAAGGCGGCGCTCGCGGCGCGCGGTTTCAAGGTGCAGGAAGGCGGCGGCCAGCTCAGGATCAGTCGCTGATGCCTCGTGGTTCGGGACAGATCGCGCTGCCGCTCGACTGGAGCGCGGGCGGCGCCAATGACGGTCCGCTGATCGTCGGGACGAGCAACGCCGACGCGGTGCGCTATCTGCGCCATGTCGCGACCTGGCCGGTGCGCACTGCGGTGCTGACCGGGCCGCGCGGATCGGGGCGCAGCCTGATGGGGCGGCTGTTCGCACGCGAATCGGGCGGGCGCGTGATCGATGGTCATGCCAGCGTGTCCGAAGAGGAGATTTTCCACGCCTGGAACGCCGCGCAGGCGTCGGGAACGCCCCTGCTCATCATTGCCGATGCGCCGCCGTCCGAATGGGCGATCGCGCTTCCCGACCTCGCTTCGCGGTTGCGCGCAGTGCCGGTGCTGACGATCGGCGAGCCCGACGATTGCCTGGCACGCGACCTGATCGACGCACTTTTTGCCCAGCGCGGGATGGCGATTTCGCCGGACGTCGCCGCCTATGTCGTGCCGCGGATGGAGCGCAGCTATGCGATGATCCACCGCGTCGTTGCGGCGCTCGACGCGGCATCGCTCGAAAAAGGGCGCGCCATTAGCATTCGTCTTACGCGTGAAACATTACTGTCACAGGGGCTCATCGATCCCGATTTGCTCGAAAGGCAGGAAACAGGCACATGTCGATAACCGGTCAGCCCCTTCGCGCCGATAATGATCCGGTGGTTCCGGACTTCGACAAGAAGAACCCCGACCGCTTTTTCAACCGCGAACTGTCGTGGCTCGCCTTCAACCGGCGGGTGATGGAGGAGGCGCGCAATCCGGCGCATCCCTTGCTCGAGCGGCTGCGCTTCCTGTCGATTTCGGGGAGCAATCTCGACGAATTCTTCATGGTCCGCGTCGCCGGCCTGAAGGGGCAGCAGCTTCAGGGGATCGACGATCCGTCGGCCGACGGCCGCTCGCCGGGGCAGCAGCTCGCCGAGATCGAGGCCGAGGTGAACCGGCTCGTCGACGAACAGCAGAGCGAGTGGCAGAAGCTGCACGGTCTGCTCGCCGAACAAGGGGTCATCGTTCATGGCGCCGGGTCGGAGCGCGAGCGACTGCGCGCTTCGCTCCGCCAATATTTCAGCGAACAGATATTCCCGATCCTGACGCCGCAGGTGCTCGATCCTGCGCACCCCTTTCCCTTCATCCCCAACCGCGGCCTTGGCGTGATCTTCGATCTCCAGCGCCAGGCGACGGGCGACACGGTGCGCGAACTGGTGATGATCCCCGCTTCGCTGCCGCGACTGGTGCCGGTACCGGGCGAGGCGACGAGCTTCGTGCCGATCGAATATCTGGTCGAACTGTTCGCCGACCTGATTTTCCCCGGCTATACGAGCCGCTCGATCGGCGTGTTCCGCATCATCCGCGACAGCGACATCGAAATCGAGGAAGAGGCCGAGGATCTGGTGCGCCTGTTCCGCACCGCGATCCGCCGCCGCCGGCGCGGGCGGGTGATCCTGCTCGAACTCGAGGCCGACATGCCGGCCGAACTGGCCGCAGTGCTCAACGCCGATATTCAGGGGCATGAGGCGATCGTGGCGAAGATCGGCGGTTTCGTAGGGCTCGCGGCGCTGTCGGCGCTGGTCGATGTCGATCGCCCCGACCTGAAATTCCCGGCCTATTCGCCGCGTTTTCCGGAACGCATCCGCGAACATGGCGGCGATTGTTTCGCGGCGATCCGGTCCAAGGACATCGTCGTCCATCACCCCTATGAAAGCTTCGACGTCGTCGTGTCCTTTCTGCGGCAGGCAGCCGCCGATCCAGATGTCGTCGCGATCAAGCAGACGCTCTATCGTGCCGGCAACCAGTCGCCCGTCATCCGCGCGCTAATCGAGGCAGCCGAGGCGGGCAAGTCGGTGACGGCGGTTGTCGAACTCAAGGCGCGCTTCGACGAGGAGCAGAATCTACTCTGGGCGAACCAGCTCGAACGCGCCGGGGTGCAGGTCGTCTACGGTTTCATCGAGTGGAAGACGCACGCCAAAATCTCGATGGTCGTGCGCCGCGAAGGGCAGGGGTACCGGACCTATTGCCACTTCGGTACGGGCAATTACCACCCGATCACCGCGCGCATCTATACCGACCTCAGCTTCTTCACGGCCGATCCGCGCGCAGGGCGCGATGCGGCGCAACTGTTCAACTATATCACCGGTTATGTCGAGCCCGAGCGGCTCGAGCTGGTGACGATGTCGCCGCTCAACATGCGCGCGCATCTTTGCGAGCTTGTCGATGCCGAGATTGCGGCGGCGCGGGCGGGATTGCCGTCGGGGCTGTGGGCGAAGATGAACAGCCTTGTCGATCCCGGCATCATCGACAAGCTTTACGAAGCGAGCGCGGCGGGGGTGCCGATCGAGTTGATCGTGCGCGGCATCTGTTGCCTGCGTCCCGGCGTTCCCGGCCTGTCGGAGACGATCCGCGTCAAATCGGTCGTCGGCCGTTTCCTCGAACATAGCCGCATCTGGGCCTTCGCCAACGGATCGCGCCTGCCGCACCAGCGCGCCAAGCTTTACATCTCGAGCGCCGACTGGATGCCGCGCAACTTCGATCGCCGCGTCGAATATATGATCCCGATCGAGAACCCGACCGTCCACGACCAGATATTGGATCAGGTGCTCGTCGCCAATCTGATCGACAATGAACAAAGCTGGGTGCTGCAGGCCGACGGCACCTATGTTCGCGTCGATCCGGGCGACAAGCCGTTTAACCTGCACCATTATTTCATGAACAACCCCTCGCTTTCGGGGCGCGGGACCGCGCTGCACAAGCGGCAGGATGTGCCGACCCTCGATTTCAACATGCGCGAAGACTGACACTTGCCGATCGCCCGTTCCACCCGACTGACCGCCCATCGTTCCGCCGTCATCGATATCGGGTCCAACTCGGTCCGCCTCGTCGTCTATGAAGGGCCGCCGCGTGCGCCCGCGGTGATCTTCAACGAAAAGGTGCCGGCCGGGCTGGGCCGCGGGCTCGCGATCGACAATCGCATCGCGCCCGAAGATGCCGAACGCGGGCTGATCGCGCTGCGCCGCTATGCGCTGCTCGCGCGGCACATGGAGGTGAAGGACCTGCAATGCGTCGCGACCGCGGCGGTGCGCGATGCAGAGAACGGCCCCGATTTCATCGCGGGTGCTGCCGAGGCGGGATTGAAGATCCGCCTGCTGTCGGGCGAAGAAGAAGCCGAAGCGGCGGGCTGCGGCGTCATCTCGGCAATCCCCGACGCGCACGGCATCGCGGTCGACCTAGGTGGCGGTAGCCTTGAGCTGGCCGAAGTGTCTGGCGGCACCGTCGGGCGGCGCGTGTCCTTCCCGCTCGGCGTGCTGCGCCTGCCCGCGCTGCGCAAGCAGGGGCAGCAGGTTTTCGAGCGATCCGTGCGCAAGATGCTCAAGGGCGCGGGCTGGCCGGACAATATGACCGGGCTGCCGCTCTATCTTGTCGGCGGATCGTGGCGCGCGCTGTCGCGTCTCGACATCGAACTGACGCAGGACCCGCTGCCGGTGCTCGACCATCATGTGATGCCGCGCGCCGCGCTGCGCCGGCTGCTGCGCGCGACAAAACGGATGAGTTTCGAGGAGTTGCGCGCGATTCCGGGGATGGCGTCGAACCGCGCTGCAACGCTCCCCGATGCCGCGGCGCTGCTCGCGGCGCTGGTCAATATCATCGACGTGCCCGAGATGACCGTCTCCTCATCGGGGCTGCGCGAAGGGTTGCTCTATCAGGCGCTCGACCCCGCGACCCGGGCGCAGGATCCGCTGATCGTCGCGGCGGAGTTCGAGGGACGGCGACTTGCTCGCTTCGCCCCGCACGGCCGCGCGATCGCCGAGTGGATCGCGCCGCTGTTCGCCAATGAGGAGGCGAGCGACGGCCGGATCCGGCTCGCCGCCAGCCTGCTCAGCGATGTCGCCTGGTCGGCAAACCCCGATTTCCGTGCCGAACGCGGGACCGAGATCGGGCTGCACGGCAACTGGCGCAGCATCGACATTCCCGGCCGCATCCTGCTCGCGCGCGCGCTGCACGCCGGGTTCGGCGGCGCCGACATCGATTTTCCCGCGATGACCAGCCTCGTTCCGGCGGACCGCATCGACCGGGCGCGGCAGTGGGGGCTTGCCATCCGGCTGGCGCAGCGGCTCACCGGCGGGGTGGAGGCGCCGCTCAAGGCGAGCGCCATCGCGCTCGACGACGGCAAGCTACGGCTCAGCCTCGATCCCGGCTGGCATCATCTGGCGGGCGAATCGGTCGACCGGCGCCTGCGCGCGCTGGCGCAGGCGTTCGGGGTCAAGCCGGAGCTGGTGCTGCTCTGAGCAGAATGGGAGGGCGCGCAGGCGCGCCCTCAGGCGTCGGTTTCGGCCGGGGCGGGGGCTTCGATCTCGCTCATCACCAGCTTGCCGTTCTTGACCGCAAAGCCGACGCGGCCTTCGACAAGGTCGAGCGCGGCGTGGCCGAACACGTCGTAGCGCCAGCCCTTCATCATCGGGATATCGTCGCGGCGCCCGGCCGCAAGCGCTTCGAGATCGTCGCTGCGCGCGATGAGCCGCGCCGCGGCATTGAGTTCGCGCGAGCGGATCTTGAGCAGCAGCTTGAGCAGATCGGCGACGAGCGCGCCTTCCTTGCCCAGCCCCGGACCGCGCGGGGCGCGGTCGGGCATGTCGTCCTTGGGCAACGGCTTGGCGCTCGCGAGCGCGTCCATCAGCCGCCCGCCGATGTCGTTCGACCGCCATGTCGCCGACAGGCCGCGCACGCTGCCGAGGCCGTCCTGATTTTTCGGCGGATGCGCGGCAAGGTCGGCGAGCGTCTCGTCCTTGACGATGCGTCCGCGCGGCAGATTCTTGTTGCGCGCCTCGCGCTCGCGCCATGCGGCGAGGGCCTTGAGCCGGCCGAGCGCGTCGAGCTTGCGCGACGGCACCTTGATCCGCTGCCACGCCTTTTCGGGGTCGATCGCATAGTTGGACGGATCGGCGAGCTTTTCCATTTCCTCGTCGAGCCAGTGGCCGCGGCCCGTCTTGATGAGCTTTTTGAGCATCATCGGGAAAATTTTGGCCAGATGGGTGACGTCGCCGATCGCGTAGTCGATCTGCCGCTTGTCGAGCGGCCGGCGGCTCCAGTCGGTAAAGCGCGCGCCCTTGTCGAGCTGCAGGCCGAGCCAGGCCTCGACGAGATTCGAATAGCCGACCTGTTCGGCCTGACCGAGCGCCATCTGGCCGATCTGGGTGTCGAAGATCGGGTGCGGCGTCTTGCCGGTCAGGTTGAAGATGATTTCGACATCCTGCCCGCCCGCGTGGAAGACCTTGAGGACATCTTCATTGTCGACGAGCAGGTCGAGCAGCGGGGCGAGGTCGATGCCCGGCGCCATCGGATCGATGGCGGCGGCGTGGTGTGCATCGGCCACCTGGATCAGGCAGAGTTCGGGCCAGAAGGTGTTTTCGCGCATGAATTCGGTGTCGACGGCGATGAAGTCGCTGCCCTTGATCAGGTCGACAAACTGGTGAAGCGCTTCGCTGGACTCGATTAACGGATGAATTTGCATGGGGAGCCTATACAGCGCCCGCAGCATAATCGTCAGGAAAATTTACCGCTGTTCATCGCAGGGACATGGGCGGCGCCGTTCGGGGCGAATCGCGGGTCCACCCTTGACAAAAGGCCCCGCGACCTGCCTTAGGCGCGGCCATATCGGCACGTTTTCCGGCGCGCCTCCCCGGACATTTGAAAGACGAACATAATGCACGCCTATCGCACCCACACATGCGCCGACCTTCGCGCCGCCAACGTCGGCGAGGAAGTCCGTCTTTCGGGTTGGGTGCACCGGACGCGCGAGCATGCGAATGTGCTCTTCGTCGATCTTCGCGACCATTATGGCATCACCCAGATCGTGGTGGAGACGGATTCGGACCTGTATCCGACGGTCAATGGCGTCGGCCCCGAGTCCGTCCTGACCTTCACTGGCAAGGTCGCCGCGCGGTCGCCCGAGACGCTGAACCCCAAGCTTGCGACCGGCGAGATCGAAATCTATCCGAGCGCGGTGACAGTGCAGTCGGCGGCCGACCGCCTGCCGCTGCCGGTGTTCGGCGAGGCCGAATATCCCGAAGAAATCCGCCTCACCAACCGCTTCCTCGATCTCCGCCGCGAACGGCTGCACAAGAATATCGTGCTGCGCTCGAACGTCATTTCGTCGCTGCGCCGCCGTATGATCGACCAGGGCTTCACCGAGTTCCAGACCCCGATCCTGACCGCGAGCAGCCCCGAGGGCGCGCGCGACTATCTGGTGCCCAGCCGCGTCCACCCCGGTAAATTCTATGCGCTGCCGCAGGCGCCGCAGATGTTCAAGCAGCTGCTGATGGTTGCGGGCTTCGATCGCTATTTCCAGATCGCACCCTGTTTCCGCGACGAGGATGCGCGCGCCGACCGTTCGCCGGGCGAATTCTACCAGCTCGATTTCGAGATGAGCTTCGTCACGCAGGACGACGTCTTCAACGCCATCGAACCCGTCTTGCACGGCGTGTTCGAGGAGTTCGCCGATTTCGACGGCAAGGGCCGCACCGTGTCGCCGCTGCCGTTCCAGCGCATTCCCTACCGCGAATCGATGCTGAAATATGGCAGCGACAAGCCCGACCTGCGCAACCCGCTGCTCGTCCATGACGTGGGCGATTTCTTCAAGGGCTCGGGCTTCGGCCGCTTCGCCTCGATGGTCGAGGAAGGGCAGGTCGTCCGCGCCGTTGCCGCGCCCGAAACGCACGAGAAGAGCCGCAAATTCTTCGACGAAATGAACAGCTGGGCGCAGTCCGAGGGTTTTCCGGGGCTGGGCTATGCGACGCAGAAAGACGGCGTGTTCGGCGGCCCGATCGCCAACAACCACGGCCAGGAAGGCATGAAGGCAATCTCCGATGCGATGGGTCTCGGCCCGAACGACGGCATCTTCTTCGCCGCGGGCCCGGAAGCCAAGGCGGCGAAGCTCGCCGGTCTTGCACGCACCCGCGTCGCCGAACAGCTTGATCTTGTCGACAAGAGCCGCTTCGAATTCTGCTGGATCGTCGATTTCCCGATGTTCGAGGCCGACGAGGAAACCGGCAAGATCGATTTCAGCCACAATCCCTTCTCGATGCCGCAGGGCGAGATGGAGGCGCTGGAAACCAAGGACCCGCTCGACATCCTCGCCTATCAATATGACATCGTCTGCAACGGCGTCGAACTGTCGTCGGGGGCGATCCGGAACCACCGCCCCGATATCATGTACAAGGCGTTCGAGATTGCGGGCTACAGCCAGCAGGATGTCGACACCAATTTCGCGGGCATGATCAACGCCTTCAAGTTCGGTGCGCCGCCGCATGGCGGTTCGGCGCCGGGCGTCGACCGCATCGTGATGCTGCTCGCCGACGAGCCGAACATTCGCGAGGTGATTGTCTTCCCGATGACGCAAAAGGCCGAAGATCTGATGATGGGCGCACCGGCACCGGTCTCCGAGAAGCAGCTCAAGGAATTGCATATCCGTCTGGTGGACGGGCCGAAGAGCTGACCCGATGAACGGGCCGCGCGAACACCGGCTCGCTACGCCGGAAGGCGACATCTGCTGGTTCGAATGGGGGACCGCGGGGGCGGGGCCGTCGCTGCTGCTGCTTCATGCGACGGGATTTCATGCGCGGCTGTGGGACCAGGTCGTCGCCGCCTTGCCGCAAGGCACGCATGTCATCGCGCCCGATCATCGCGGGCATGGGCGCAGCTATCGCCCCGCGACGCTCGCCGATTGGGGCGCGACCGGCGACGCGCTGTTGCCGCTCATCGATCGCTTTGCCGGAACGCCGCTGATCGGGTGCGGGCACAGCATGGGCGGGCATGCGCTGACCCGTCTGTCGGCGCAGCGGCCCGATGCCTTTCGTCACCTTGTCCTGATCGATCCGGTCATCATGGCGCCCGACCTTTATGCGGGTCAGGATGCGCTGCCGATCCCCGATCCCGCCGAGCATCCCGTGGCGCGTCGGCGCGATAATTGGGACAGCGCAGAACAGATGCGCGCGCGCTTCGCCGATCGTCCGCCCTATGCACATTGGCAACCGGCGGTGCTGGATGATTATTGCCGCTATGGCCTGCTGCCCGCGTCCGGAGGGACGGGGCTGGAGCTGGCCTGTCCGCCGCGCCTCGAGGCGTCGGTCTATCAGAATGCGCTGCGCATCGACCCCTATCGCTGGCTATCGGGGCTGGCGGCGGCGGTGACGCTGATCCGCGCGCCGAGCGGCGAACGCGGCGATTCGATGGACTTTTCCCAAAGTCCCACCTGGCCGGGGCTCGGCGCGCATATCGGCGCGGTGCGCGACGAGCGCTGGGACGAGCATAGCCATTTCATCCCGATGGAAGACCCCGCGCGCGTCGCCGCGCAGCTCGCCGATCTTGCCGCCATTCAGGGTTAACCCCGTCGCATCGACCGCGCTGCTGTGTTAGCAGCGGTCGCGGACCAAGGGGATGGATGGATGACGATCGACCTCGCCGACTATGAAGCCGGCGCCAAATATGACGGCGATTATGCCAAGGATCTGGCGGCGCTGCAGGCGCGGCTCGAAAATGTCCAGGCGGCGCACATCACCCATGGGCAGCGCAGCATCATCATGCTCGAAGGCTGGGACGCGGCGGGGAAAGGCGGGATCATCCAGCGCCTGACCGCGCAGCTCGATCCCCGCTATTTCGAGGTCTGGCCGATCGGCGCCCCCACCGACGAGGAAAAGGCGCGTCATTTCCTGTGGCGTTTCTGGACCCGCCTGCCTGGCAATTGCGACATCTCGATCTTTGACAGGAGCTGGTACGGCCGCGTCCTTGTTGAGCGGGTCGAGGGGTTCGCGACCGAGGCCGAATGGCGCAAGGGCTTTGACGAGATCAACGAGTTCGAGGCGCAGCTGACCGGCAGCCGCACCAATCTGGTCAAGCTGTTCGTCCATGTGACTCAGGCCGAGCAGGACAAGCGCCTTGCCGACCGCCTCGACGATCCGTGGAAGCGTTGGAAAACCGGGCTTGAGGATTATCGCAACCGCGCGCACCGGGGCGCCTATCTGGACGCGATGCACGACATGTTCGCGCACACCGATACGCGCTGGGCGCCGTGGAAGGTTATCGACGGCAACAACAAGAAGGCGGCGCGGATCGCGGCGCTGTCGCATGTTGCGGCCACGCTGGAGGCGGCGATTCCGATGATCCCGCCCGACCGCGATCCCGCTGTCGTGAAGCTGGCGCAAAAGGCGTTCGGATATAAACCAAAGACTTAGGATTTTGGCCGGCTCGGGTAGCAATCGCTGCCGTGAGCCGCTACATGGTCCCGATGAGCCGCGCCAAGAGATCCGACGATTGGGGTTTCCCCCGCTGGCGCGCCTATGGGCAGGGCCGCGAGGCGCAAAAGGTTCGTCTGTGCGACCGCCATGGTTGCGACGCCCCCGGACGATGCCCCGCACCCAAATCGCCCAACAGTCCTGAACGCTGGTATTTCTGCGAAGCCCATGCCGCTGAATATAATCGCGGCTGGGACTATTTCGCAGGCCTGAGCGCCGAAGACGCTGCGGCGCGCGCCGCCGAAGAGGCGCAGGGCGCACGCAGTTACGCCCGCGCACAGCATTATGGCTGGGGCGGCCCGGGCGACGGCAGTCGCAGCGCGGACGAGATGCGAGCGCTGGAGGTGTTCGGGCTCGACAGCGACGCCGACTTCGACGCGGCCAAAAAGGCCTGGCGCGCCTATGCCAAGGAATGCCACCCCGACGTCAAGCCCGGCGACGCCGACGCTGCCAAACGCTTCGCGGCCGGGCAGGCGGCGTTCGAGGTGCTGAAGCAGGCCGAAGACCGCAAGAGCTGGAAGCCGGCCTGAGCGCGCTTTGCGAACGAATAGAGGGGCGGCATTGATATTGTTTACCCCGGCGAAGGCCGGGGTACGCAAAAGAGATTTCGGCAACGTCTGCTGCTCCCCACTGCCGCACAGGGTTAGCCGCATCGCGTCGGCCCGTGCCGCCTAGCGTTTGATCGCCAACGCGGCGTCGCTCGCGAGCTTGTCGGCGAGTTCGTTGTCACCGTGGCCGGCGTGGCCCTTGACCCACAGCCATTCGATCTCGTGCCGTGCGGCCTCGCGCACCAGGCGTTGCCACAGGTCGGCGTTGGCGACAGGCTTTTTCGCGGCGGTCTTCCAGCCGTTGCGCTGCCACCCATGGACCCATTTGGTGATGCCGTCGCGGACATAGACACTGTCGGTCGACAGTTCGACCTTGCACGGGCGCTTGAGCGCGGCCAGCGCCTCGATCGCGGCGAGCAACTCCATGCGGTTGTTGGTGGTATCCGCCTCGCCGCCCGACAGCGTCTTGACGACATCGCCCCAGCGCAGCACCGCGCCCCAGCCGCCGGGGCCGGGATTGCCCTTGCAGGCGCCGTCGGTCGCGACGATTACGGTATGGCCTTTGCCCATTGCAGCGCTCATCCCGCGCGGAACAGGTCGGCGGCGTCGGCGGCCTGGTAGCGGCGCAGGCGTTCGAGGAAGGGCGCGGGATCCTTGCGTGTGACCAGCGCGTCAGCGGGGGTGTGGATCCAATCGTGCGCGCGGGTGAGCAGAAAGCGCAGCGCAGCGCCGCGTGCGAGCAGCGGCAGCACGGCGACTTCGTCCGCGCTGAGATCGATTTCCGAGGCATAGCCGCGCATCAGCGCCGACGCGCGGGCACTGTCGCAGGTCCGGCCGTCGTCGGAAAAGGTCCAAGAGGCATGGGTGACCGCGAGGTCAAAGGCGCGAAAGTCGGTCGCCGCGAAATAAAAGTCGATGAGGCCGGTCACGCGATCGCCGAGCATCAGCACATTGTCGGGGAACAGGTCGGCGTGGATGACGTGGCGCGGCAGGTCCGCCGGCCAGCGATCGTCGAGGAAGGCAAGCTCGCCATCGACGATTGCCTGCAGCCCGGCAAGCACGGTGTCCAGATCGCCCGCAGCGGCGGCGACGCCGCGCCAATGCGCGCGGCCCATGCTGTTTTCACGGGCGCCGGAAAAATCTTCGACCGCCTTGTGCATCGCGCCGAGCGCGGCACCCGCAGCGGCGCATTGCGCGGGGGTCGGATGCGTCAGCGAAATGCCCGCGAGAAACTGGATGATGCAGGCGGGGCGCCCCGAAATCTGCTGGATCGCGCGGCCGTCGCGGTCGCGGATCATCGCCGGCACGGGGCAGCCTCGCCGTGCGAGATGGCCGAGCAGATCGACAAAGAAGGGCAGGTCGCCCTCCTGCACCCGCTTTTCGTACAGCGTCAGGATGAAGCGCCCGCCGGTCGTTTCGAGCAGGAAGTTGCTGTTTTCGACGCCCTCGGCAATGCCCTTGCACGACAGCACCGTGCCGATGTCGTAACGGCCGACCAGCGCGGCGAGATCGTCGGGGTCGACCGCGGTATAGACGGCCATCAGGCGGCCGCCGGCTCGAGCCCGCGGGGGAGCTTGAAGGTCATATGCTCCTCGGCCGTGACGACAACGTCCTCGACGATCGCGCGATGCGCCGCGACCGCGTCGATTACCTCGCGCACCAGCGTTTCTGGCGCACTGGCTCCGGCGGTAATGCCAAGCGTCGCGATCCCGGCCAGCCATGCGGGTTCGACGTCGGTGCCGCGCTGGACGAGATGGGCAGGGGTGCCAAGCCGTTCCGCGACTTCGACGAGACGCAGGCTGTTCGAGCTGTTGGGCGCGCCGATGACGATGACGCGGTCGCACTGGCCGGCGATTGCTTTCACTGCTTCCTGCCGGTTCGACGTGGCATAGCAGATATCCTCGCCGCGCGGCCCCTGGATGGTGGGGAAGCGATGCTGCAGCGCCGCCACGATGTCGCGCGTGTCGTCGACGGATAATGTGGTCTGGGTCAGGAAGGCGAGATTATCGGGATCGGCGGGCGACAGCGCGGCGACATCGTCGACCGATTCGACCAGCGTCATTGCGCCATCAGGCAATTGGCCGAGCGTGCCGATGACTTCGGGGTGGCCGGCGTGGCCGATGAAGATGATGTGACGGCCCTGTTCGTTGGCGCGCTCGGCCTGTTTGTGGACCTTGGAGACCAGCGGACAGGTCGCGTCGATATAGTCGAGCCCGCGCGCTTCGGCCTTTGCCGGAACCGCCTTGGGAACGCCGTGCGCACTGAACACGACCGGAACGCCGTCGGGTACCTGATCGAGCGATTCGACGAAAATCGCCCCCTTCGCCTTCAGCGATTCAACGACATAGCGGTTATGGACGATCTCGTGCCGGACATAGACGGGGGCGCCATAACGCTCGATCGCGAGCTCGACGATGCGGATCGCCCGGTCGACGCCGGCGCAAAAGCCGCGTGGGGCAGCCACCAAAACCTTGAGTTCCGGGGCTTCGGCGGCGGATTGCGTAAGATCTGTCATGACCCGCGCGCTCTAGCGCAGCGGCCGTGACAAGGTAAAGCCGCTTCGTCCATGTTGCGCCTTGTTCATCGCACCGATAAGAAGCGGCGCGCATGGAGCGGTGACGTTCGTCCTCCGCGGCCCGCGCCTGATTGGAAAGCTATATCATGATGCCCAGTTTCGTCCCGCCCCGTAAATCAATTGCCATGCTGTGCGGCGCGGCCGCCATGGTCATGGTCGCGGGGTGCGCGAAGGACAATGATATCGACCTGTCGTCGGGCGTCGGCATCACCGCGACGCGCAGCGCTTGTCCGGCGGTTGCCGTGCCGCTGCACACCGGCGACATCACGCTGTTCGATCCGGCGACGAGCCGCGATGCGAGCGCGGTCGACGTCGTCGCGACGATCACCCATGTTGTGCCGCAGTGCAACGACCAGGCGGAGAAAGTCTATCAGCTTGCCGATTTCGACGTCGTGGCGACGCGCCGCGATGCCGGCCCGGCCCGGACGGTCGAGCTTCCCTATTTTGCGACCGTCGTCCAGGGCGGCACCGCGGTCGTGGCCAAGCGGCTCGGCACCGTCACCGTCTCCTTCCCCGAAGGCCAGACGCGCGGCAGCGGCCATGCCCAGGCGGCCGCCTATGTCGACCGCGCCGCCGCGACGCTGCCCGCTGATGTGCAGGAACGCATCAACCGCAAGCGCCGCGCCGGCGATGCCGACGCCGCGATCGACCCGCTGAGCATCCCCGAAGTGCGCGCCGCGGTGCAGCGCGCGAGCTTCGAACTGCTCGTCGGCTTTCAGCTGACGCAGGAACAGCTCGAATATAACGTCCGACGATAGGCGTCGCGGCGGCGCGCATGCGCGCGCCGTTCGCATCCGTTTCACCCTGCGCCGCCATCCGGGCGACGCGGGGCTTTTCGTGCCTGCCAAGCTGCGGTAGGGCGCCGACCGACCTTTTGACCGAAGATTGACCTGACCCATGACCCTGTTCAGCCGTTTTTCCGACCATATCGATACCGCTCTGGATGCGCTTGTCGCGCGCGGGGCACTGCCCTCCGGGCTCGATCGCGGGGCGATCAGCGTCGAACCGCCGCGCGACCCGGCGCATGGCGATGTCGCGACCAACGCCGCAATGGTGCTCGCCAAGCCCGCAGGGACGAACCCGCGCACGCTCGCCGAACTGCTCGTCGGCGAACTGACGGCAATCGGCGAAGTGACCGAAGCGAGCGTCGCCGGACCGGGCTTCATCAACCTGCGCGTCGCCGACGATAGCTGGCGCGGCGAGCTGGCGCTGATCCATGCCGAGGCGGGCGATTATGGCCGCTCGGCGATGGGCGCCGCGCGGCGCGTCAATGTCGAATATGTGTCGGCGAACCCGACCGGCCCGATGCACGTGGGCCATTGCCGCGGCGCGGTGGTAGGCGACGCGTTGGCGGCGCTGCTCGAATATTCGGGGCACAAGGTCACGCGCGAATATTATGTCAACGACGCCGGTGCGCAGGTCGATGTGCTCGCGCGCTCGGTCCACATGCGCTACCGCGAGGCGCTGGGCGAAGATATCGGCGCGATTCCCGAGGGGCTCTATCCCGGCGATTATCTGAAGCCCGTCGCGGAAAAGCTCGCCGCCGAATATGGCGACCGCTATGTCGGCGCGCCCGAAAGCGCGTGGCTCGGCCTGTTCCGCGCCGAGGCGGTGAGCGCGATGATGGACATGATCCGCGCCGACCTCGCCAAGCTGGGCATCCATCATGATCTCTTCTCGTCGGAGGCCGAGCTGCAGGCCGAGGGCAAGCCCGCCGCCGCCGAAAAATGGCTGCGCGAGCATGACCTGGTCTATGACGGTGTGCTCGAAGCGCCGAAGGGCGAGACGCCCGAGGATTGGGAGCCGGTTGAACTGCCGCTGTTCCGCTCGACCAAGTTCGGCGACGATCAGGACCGGCCGATCAAGAAATCGGACGGGAGCTGGACCTATTTCGGCGCCGACCTCGCCTATCATTATCAGAAGGCGCAGGACGCCGACGAGCTGATCGACATCTGGGGCGCAGACCATGCGGGGACGGTCAAGCGCATCAAGGCGGCGGTCGCGGCGCTGACCGGCGGCGCCAAGAAGTTCGACGTCAAGCTGGTCC
Organism: Sphingopyxis sp. P1IMeth2; assembly: GCF_900185685.1. NCBI lineage: Bacteria > Pseudomonadati > Pseudomonadota > Alphaproteobacteria > Sphingomonadales > Sphingopyxidaceae > Sphingopyxis > Sphingopyxis sp. P1IMeth2. Next base: position 585,663 of record NZ_FYAT01000012.1, on the reverse strand, counting down.
AGATGGTCCGGCTGCTCAAGAATGGCGAGCCGTTCAAGATGTCGAAGCGTGCGGGCAATTTCGTCACGCTCGCCGACATCGTCGACGAGGTCGGCAAGGATGCGGTGCGCTTTACCATGCTGACGCGCAAGGCTGACGCGCAGATGGATTTCGACTTTGCCAAGGTGGTCGAGGCGTCGCGCGACAATCCGGTCTTCTATGTTCAATATGCCCATGCGCGGATCGCATCGCTGAAGCGCAAGCTCGCCGATGCGGGTATCGCTGCGGCGGCGCCCGACATCGCGCGGCTCAACGCCTATGAGCTGGGGCTGGTCAAGCTGCTCGCGCAATTCCCGCGCACGGTCGAGGCGGCGGCGACGGCGCGCGAACCGCACCGCATCGCCTTTTATCTGGGCGACGTCGCCGCCGCTTTTCATGCGTGGTGGAACATGGGCAACGATCGGCCCGACGCCCGTATCATTTTGGCAAATGACGCCGAACTGACCGTAACCCGCCTTTATTTGGCCGATGGAATCGGGCAGGTTATCCGCAACGGGCTGCACCTGATGGGGGTGGAGGCGCTCGAGGAGATGGCGTGATGGCGACGGATGCGGGATTGGGGCTGGAGGACGAGGATCGCCTGCCGTGGCTGGAACCCGCCGAAGGTTTCGAGGATGATGCCGAAGTCTCGCCCGCGCGCCTGCTCATCATGGTGCTCGGCGGGCTGCTGCTGATCGGTGCTGTGCTCGGCGGGCTGTGGTGGGTCCAGAACGGCGGCGCGCGCGGGCAGGGCGAGCTGATCGTCGCCGACAAGGGCGACTACAAAGTGCCGCCAAAGACCGACGGCGCCAAGACGTTCGAGGGCGAGGGCGCAGCGAGTTTTGCGGCGAGTGAAGGATTGACCCCCGGGGGCAAGGTCGATCCGAGCCGCATGCCCGAGGAACCCGCAGTGACACCCGCCGAACGCGACGCGATGGCGCAGGCCGAGGCCGCGAAGGCGCAGGCCGACAAGGCCGCCGCTGCAAAGGCCGAGGCGGCGCGGATCGCGGCGGCTGACAAGGGCAAGCCCAAGCCCGCGGCGATGTCGGTCAAGACCGGCGAAGCGACAGGCGCGCAGGCCGAGGCGGCCGGCGCCGCGACCGGACTGGTTCAGCTTGGCGCGTTCAGCAGCGAGGCGGCGGCGAACAAGGCGTGGGGCAATCTGAGCAAGCGCTTTGCCTATCTGTCCGAATTGAACCGGTTCGTTTCGCCGGCGAAGACCGGGAGCGGCACCGTCTACCGTTTGCGCGTGGCGACCGGTACGGCGGCTAACGCATCGAATTTGTGCGGAAAATTGCGTGTTGCGGGCGAAAATTGCGTCGTCGTTCGTTGATATCGCCCGTTTTGCCGCACCCGCCGTTGGTTCGCCGCACCGGCTATGGCATAGTCGATCCCTTGGCCGATGCCTGAGGGGGCGTCCGCCGGTGGAGGTTGACGTACGATGATACCCGCGATCTTCGGCCTGTCGGGCCTGACGCTGACCGACGACGAGCGCGCTTTCTTTCGCGACAGCGCGCCCGCGGGCTATATATTGTTCGGCCGCAATATCGAGAACCGCACCCAGCTTCGCCGCCTGACCGACACGCTGCGCGAGCTTGACGGGCGCGCCAATCTGCCGATCCTGATCGATCAGGAAGGCGGCCGCGTCGCGCGCATGAAGGCGCCCGAATGGCCCGATTTTCCGAGCGGGGCGGCGTTCGATGCGCTGTACGAACGCGCGCCGGCGAGCGCGATCGAGGCGGCGCGGCTCAATGCGATGGCGCTCGCCTCCATGCTTGCCGAAGTGGGGATCACCGTCGATTGCCTGCCGCTGCTCGACGTGCGCCAGCCGGGGGCAAGCGATGTGATCGGCGATCGCGCGCTGGGCAGCGAGCCGATGCGCGTTGCGGCGCTGGGCCGCGCGATCCTGAGCGGATTGCAGGACGGCGGCGTCGTTGGGGTCGTCAAACATATTCCGGGGCATGGCCGTGCGCTGCTCGATTCGCACAAGGCACTGCCCGTCGTCGATGCCCACGACCGCGAGTTGCAGACCGACCTTGCGCCCTTTGCTGCTCTGCGTGACGCGGCGATGGCGATGACCTGCCACGTTATCTTCAAGGCGTGGGATCCCGATCTGCCCGCGACGCTGTCGCCGACGATCATCGGCAGCGTGATCCGTCAGCGCATCGGCTTTCACGGCCTGTTGATGACCGACGACCTCGATATGGAGGCGCTGTCGGGCGACGTCCCGTCGCGCGCGGCGGCGGCGATCGCCGCGGGCTGCGACCTGGCGCTCAACTGCTGGGCGAAGATGGACGACATGGTCGGCATCGCCAACGCACTCGACCCCATCGGCGCGGACTCGCTCGCCCGGCTCGAAGGCGCGATGGAGCGGATCGCCGGGATGCACGACGAGCGCCAGTTCGCGGCGCTGATCGACCAGCGCGACGCGCTGCTGGCGCTGGCGTGATGGCGGGCTGAGGCATCGATGGAGGAACTGCCGCTCGAATATGGAGTCGTGCCGGCAGCGGCGGAGCGCGAGGATGCGCTCCAGCTCAATCTCGAAAGCTGGGAAGGGCCGCTTGACCTGCTGCTGACGCTCGCGCGCAGTCAGAAGGTGGACTTGCGCCAGATTTCGATCCTGGCGCTGGTCGAACAATATCTGACCTTCATCGCCGAAATGCGCGCAAAGCTGGAGGTTGCGGCCGATTATCTGGTGATGGCGGCGTGGCTTGCCTATCTGAAATCGGCGCTGCTGCTGCCCAAGGATCCGGCCGAAGATCCGTCGCCCGACGAACTGGCGCTGCGTTTGCAATTGCGCTTGCAGCGGCTCGCGGCGATGCGCGAGGCGGCGGCGCGGCTGCTGGCGCGTGACCGGATTGGCCGCGACGTCTTCCTGCGTCCGAATCCCGAGGGGTTGCAGGATGTGAAGGTGCGGCGCTGGGATGCGAGCCTGTACGATCTGCTCTCGGCTTATGGGCAGGTCAAGCTGCGCACCGAACCCGTCGTGCATATGGTCGCGCGGCGTCCCGTGGTGACGCTCGACGCGGCGCTCACCCACTTGCAGCGGATGCTGGGCATCCAGCTCGATTGGGCCGAGTTGTCGGCCTTTCTGCCCCCCGATTATCAAGGGCCGCTGCGCCGGTCGGCGATCGCGTCGAGCTTTGTCGCCGCGCTCGAACTGGCGCGGCAGGGGCGGGTCGAATTGCGGCAAGAGGCGGCGTTCGAGCCCCTCTATCTGAAAGCGAGCCAGGGATGAGCGAGATCGACGACCGCGAACGCGCGATAGAGGCAATGGTCTTTGCCAGCGACGAGGCGCTCGATGCGCGACAGATTGCCGGGCGTTTCCACGACGAACTGACGCCGGGCGAAGTGCGCGCGATTCTGCAGGCGATCGCGGCGCGCCACGCGGGGAGCGGTATCGAACTGGTCGAGCGCGGCGGCCACTGGCATTTCCAGACCCCCGCCGATCTTGCGCATCTGCTCCGCCGCGAACGCGACGATCCGCGCAAGCTGTCGCGCGCCGCTGCGGAAGTGCTGGCGATCATTGCCTATCACGAGCCGGTGAGCCGCGCCGAGATCGAGGCGATCCGCGGCGTTCAGACGTCGAAAGGGACGCTGGACGTGCTGATGGAGGCCGAATGGATCGCGCCTGCCGGGCGGCGCGAGGTGCCGGGGCGGCCGCTGATCTACAAGACCACCGACGCTTTCCTGCAGCATTTCGGGCTCGCGAGCCGCAAGGATCTGCCCGGGATCGAGGATCTGCGCGCGGCGGGCCTGCTCGACCCGGTCGATCTCGCCTTCGATGCGGCGATGGACGAACTGGACCTAGTAAAAGACGGCGAGGAAGCCTAGATAGCGGCCTCAAGGAGAATTTGAGATGGGTAGCTTCAGCATCTGGCACTGGCTCGTGGTCGGGATTCTCGTCCTGCTATTGTTCGGCAAGGGTCGCTTTTCGGACATGATGGGCGACGTCGCCAAGGGCATCAAAAGCTTCAAGAAGGGCATGGCCGAAGACGATGTGCCGCCGCCCGCACCGCGCCAGATCGACGGTCAGCGCGCGCCCGAGGCGGCCCCGACCCCCACCGCGGAAACCGAAAACCGCTGATCGCGGCCCGCACGCGGGGGAAGGCCTGAACGATGTTCGACGTCGCGCCGACCGAGTTGCTGCTCGTCGTGGTGGTAGCCCTGGTCGTCATCGGACCCAAGGATCTGCCGAAGGCGATGCGTTTTGTCGGCAAATGGGTCGCCAAGGCCCGAGGCATGGCGCGTCACTTCCGTTCGGGACTCGACACGATGATGCGCGAGGCCGAGCTTGAGGAGCTGGAAAAGCAGTGGCGCGAACAGAATGACGCGATCATGCGCCAATTCCCGCGCCTCGATGGCGTCGATGCGCCGCCGATGATTCCGGCGACCTCGCTGCCCGACGCGGGCGCGGCCGACGCCGGCGAAACGCCGCCCGTCGATCCCGATCATTCCGCGGCCCTGACGCCGCCTACCGCCGCCCCGTCCGGTACGTCGACCGAAACTCCGCCGGAAACCCACGCCGTTCCGCCGAAGGACGGCCCGTTACCATGAGCGCCGATACGCCGGTTCATAAAGAGGATGAGGATGGCGCGGGCGGCAAGATGCCGCTGCTCGACCATCTGATCGAGCTGCGGTCGCGGTTGCTGAAATCGCTACTCGCGATCGCGCTCGCATTCGGCGTGTGCCTCTATTTCGCGCGACCGATCTTCGGCGTGCTGGTGCACCCGCTCGTCGCGGCGGGGCAGGGCAAGCTGATCTACACGCAATTGTTCGAGGCGTTTTTCGTCGAGATCAAGGTTGCGCTGTTTGCGGCGATGATGATCGCCTTTCCGGTGATCGCCAATCAGCTGTGGAAATTCGTCGCGCCGGGGCTTTATCGCAAGGAGCAGCGCGCCCTGCTGCCCTTCCTCTTCGCAACGCCGGTCCTGTTCGCAATCGGCGCCTCCTTCGCCTATTTTATCACGATCCCGATCGCGCTGAAATTCCTGCTCGGCTATCAGGGCGAGATCGGCGGCGTGACGCAGGAAGCGCTGCCGTCAGTAGGCAATTATCTGAGCTTCGTGATGCAGTTCATCATGGCGTTCGGCATCGCCTTTCTGTTGCCGATCCTTTTGATGCTGGTCGAGCGCGCCGGGCTGGTGACGCGCCAGCAGCTGATCGGCGCGCGCCGCTACATGATCGTCGCGGCGTTCGCGATCGCCGCCGTGTTCACGCCGCCGGACGTGATGAGCCAGCTCCTCCTCGCGGTGCCGCTTGTCTTCCTTTACGAGATTTCGATCTTTGCGATCTGGTTTACCCAGCGCCGACGCAAAACAGGCGCCGAAGCGGCGCCTGTCGAGCCTCCGGAAGAGGCTAAAGGGTAAGTAACCCGCCGATCAGTGAATGGCGTCGTCGCCAGCTTGGCCGACCGATTCGATATCGCGGCCGACGCCCTTCACCGTGTTGCAGCCAGCGACCAGAAAGCTGGCGAGCAGGGTAAGAAGGATTACGCGAGCACTCGTCATAGTCTGTCACCTCTCACGGGATTTTTTGCAAAATGGCCCGGCGCGCTTCGAGGGGGGGGGGGAGGGAATGCGAGCCGGGCCAATGTTGCTGAGCAGCGCTGCGGGGGGGCGATGATCGCTGCTCAAATGGGAAACCCGCGTTGCGAGGGATAAGTTCCGCAAAAAAAACGCCGCGATGAAAAAATTTTTGGGGAGCCCGGCGAAGCGTGCAAATCCAGCGATTTGGGTCAGCCCATCGCCGTCAGGCCGCTGAGCACCGCAAGCCCGAGGAACGAGAAAAAGCCCATCATGTCGGTCATCGTCGTTACAAAGACGGCCGACGATACCGCCGGATCGATGTCGAAACGGTCGAGCGTTACCGGCACCAATATGCCCGCGAGCCCCGCAACCAGATTGTTGATGAGCATCGCCGAGGCGATCACCGCACCCAGAAGCGGGTTGCCGAAGATGAGCGCGGTGCCAGCGCCGATCAGAATGCCGAGCGAGAGGCCGTTGACTGTCGCGATGCGAAATTCGCGCAGGATCATGCGCATCGTGTTCGACGCGGTAAGCTGATTGGTGGCGATCGCGCGCACGGTCACGGCGAGCGTCTGGGTTCCGGCATTGCCGCCCATGCCCGACACGATCGGCATCAGCACCGCGAGCAGCGCATATTTGGCAATGGCGGTTTCAAAGATGCCGACGACCGATGCTGCGAGCATCGCGGTGCCGAGATTGACGACCAGCCAGCTCAGCCGGGTGCGGATGGTCAGCGTGATCGGTTCGTTGATGTCGCCGTCGCCGGCACCCGACAGGCGCAAAATATCCTCGCCCGCCTCTTCCTGGATGATGTGGACGACGTCGTCGACCGTGATCATCCCGACGAGCCGCCCCGCCCTGTCGACCACCGCGGCCGAGATGAGCGCATATTTCTGGAAGCGCAGCGCGACCTCTTCCTGGTCCATGTCGACCGGGATCAGCGTCTGCTCGCGCCTCATTATGTCATTGATTGCGACGCTGCGCGGCGCCCGCAATATCCAGCTCAACTGGCAGGTGCCGACCGGGCGGTGCATCGGGTCGACGACGAAGATTTCCCAGAAGTCGGTGGCGAGATCGACATCCTCGCGCAGCCGGTCGATGACGTCGCCGACGGTGACATGTTCGGGCACCGCGACGAATTCGCGCTGCATCAGGCGCCCGGCGGACTCCTCGGGAAAGGAGAGGGCGTCCTCGATCGCGGCGCGATCTTCGGGCTCCATGGCGCGGAGAACGGCCTGCTGCTCGTCCTCCTCCATATCCTCGATGATCGCAACGGCATCGTCGGTGTCGAGTTCGGACGCGATTTCGGCGACCTGTTCGGGCGCGAGCAGATCGATCAGCCGCTCGCGCACATAATCGTTCATTTCCGCCAGCACGTCGGGCGACAGAAGGTCGCCGAGCACCTGCGCCAGGAGCGGGCGGTCTTCGTCAGAGACGAGCTCGAAAAGGTCGGCGATGTCGGCAGGGTGCAGGCGGCCGACGCGTTCGCGCGCCGCCTCGACCTCGCCCTCTTCGGCAAGATCGATGACGTCGCGCACGAACGCGGGTTTCAGGCGATCGTCTTCGTCGAGTTCGGTTTCGGTTTCGCGCGGGGGATGGCCGGGGTCATGATCGAGCCCGTCGGCGGTGAGCACGTCTTCGGGCGGCAGGGAATCTTCGCGTTTGTCCATCGCGCGGTCCTCCCTGGCTGCTACGGCGTCGAAGGCCCTCCACTAGTCGCGGACGCGCGTCATGGCAACGCTGCAGCCGAATTTAGTGCGTGGCATTGGCGCGGCGCGCCGCTATGGCGGCGCCAACTCATTCGAAGGAGAGACACCATGTCCGAACAGACCCTTACCCTGTCGCTGTCGACCGGCGACGTCGTCATCCGCTTGCGCCCCGACCTCGCGCCCCAGCATGTCGAACGCATCACCCAGCTCGCGCAGGAAGGCTTTTACGACGGCGTCGTCTTCCACCGCGTCATCCCCGGCTTCATGGCACAGGGCGGCGATCCGACCGGCACCGGCATGGGCGGCAGCAAGCTTCCCGACCTGCCCGCCGAATTCAACGCCGAACCGCATGTCCGGGGCGTCTGTTCGATGGCGCGCGCGCAGAATCCGAACAGCGCGAACAGCCAGTTCTTCATCTGCTTCGACGATGCGCGCTTCCTCGACCGCCAGTATACGGTGTGGGGCGAAGTGATCGAAGGCATGGAAAATGTCGACGCGCTGCCCAAGGGCGAGCCGCCGCGCGAGCCCGGCAAGATCGTCAAGGCGACGGTTGCGTAACTCGCTCCGTCATTGCGAGGAGCCGCAGGCGACGACGCAATCTCCAGCTGTCGGCATGACGTTACGATGGCTGGAGATCGCCACGCGCCCTGCGGGCGCACGCGATGACGATTTGGCTTTCATCATTCTCCCACGAACCCGTTCAACCGTTCGCAAGCGGCGATCCAGTCTTCCTTGAACGCCTGGACGACCTGGCCCGCGCTCATCGCCTCGTTCATCAGGCCGACGCCCTGGCCGACCCAATAGGTTGCGAGCTGCTTGGCGCCTTCGTGACCGCCTTCGGACAGCTTGTCGACCTTGCGCAGCGCGGGTTCGCTGACCAGCGATTGCAGCGGCATCGGGAGCGGTTTCGGCGCGCCCTCGGCCTCCCACGCATCGGTCCAGGGCGAGCGGAGCTGGCGCGAGGGCTTGCCCGTCCGGCTCTTCGATCGCACCGTGTCGCGCGACGAGGCGGCGAGCATTTTTTCCTTCACCACCGGATTGGTCTCGGCTTCCGACGTGGTCAGCCACACCGATCCACACCAGGCGCCATGCGCGCCCATCGCCATCGCTGCGGCCATCTGACGCCCGGTGACGATGCCCCCCGCAGCGAGGATCGGCGTCGTCGCGCCGACGGCATCGAGCGCCGCAGCCACCTCAGGCACCAGCACCATCGTTGCGACCTCACCGCAATGGCCGCCCGCTTCGCCGCCCGCAACGACAAGGATATCGACCCCGGCGCGGACCTGCGCCAGCGCATGATCGCGGGTGCCGACGAGCGCGGCGACCGGCACGCCGTGCCGCTTGCCGAGTTCGAGCATCAGTTGCGGCGGCACGCCGAGCGCGTTGGCGATCAGGCGAATCGGATGGCGAAACGCAACTTCGAGCAGCTTCGCCGCGCCTTCTTCATGCATATTGTCGCCGAAGCTCTGCCGCGCTTCGGTCGCACCGTCGAGGCCGGCCGCATCGACGCCGAATTTGTCGAGCACATCGGCCGCGAAGCCGAGATGCGTCTCGGGCACGCGCGCCGCGCCCGCCGCCGGTGCCTCGCCCTTGCCGGCGAAGCTGTTGGGGACGATCAGGTCGACGCCATAGGGCTTGCCGCCGATGTGCGCGTCGATCCACGCAAGCTCTTCCTCAAGTCGCTCGGGCGGCAACGAAGCGGCGCCGAACACGCCCATGCCGCCGGCTTTCGACACCGCGACGACGACGTCCCGGCAATGCGAAAAGGCGAGCAATGGAAATTCGATTCCGAGCATGGCGCAGATGGGCGATTGCATGTCTCTCTCTCCAATTTGCTATTTGCACCCATGTCAGCGCCAGTTGACGTAAACGTCAAGTTGATTTGCGCCCGCCACGCTTTATCGCCGGGGCATGACCGGATTTTCCTTACCCGATTTCGACCTCGACGCCTTCGTCCGTGCGACGCTTGCCGAGGATATGGGGAGCGGCGGCGACATCACGTCGATGGCCGTCATCCCCGCCGACGCCGTTTTCACCGGGGTGATGGACAGCCGCGATGCGATTAGCGTTGCGGGGCTGCCGATCGCCGAGCGATTCTTTCGCGCGCTGGCGCCCGATATGGTCATCGAGATTCTGGTCGAGGAGGGCGCATGCGTTCCCGCCGGCACCGACCTGATGCGCCTTTCGGGCAATGCGCGGGCGATGCTGACCGCCGAACGGTCGGCGCTCAACACCGTCCAGCATCTGTCGGGCATTGCGACGATGACGCGTAGCTATGTCGATGCGATCGCCGGCACCGGCGCGACGCTGCTCGATACGCGCAAGACGATCCCCGGCCTGCGCGTGCTGGAGAAATATGCAACCCGCATGGGCGGCGCGACCAATCACCGCATGGGCCTTTGGGACGCGGCGATGATCAAGGACAATCATGTCGCGGTCGGGGGATCGGTCGAAGAGGCGGTGCGCCGGGCGGTGGCGGCGGGAATCGCCGATATCATCGTCGAGGTCGACCGTATCGACCAGGTCGAGGCCGCGTTGGCATCGGGCGCGACGCATCTGCTGCTCGACAATATGACCCCCGACCAACTGCGCGAGGCGGTGGTGATCGTCGCCGGGCGCGTTCCGACCGAGGCGTCGGGCGGGGTGCGGCTCGACACGATTGGCGCCATCGCCGCGACCGGCGTCACCTTTGTTTCGGTCGGGCGCCTGACCCAGTCGGCGCCGGCGGCCGACATCGGGCTCGATTTTGCGCTCGTCTGATACGCCCTCCCTATCCGCTCGCCCTGCGCTTGTCTGAAGGGTGGACCTTCATCATCCTTGGCAAGGAAGAACGGTGTTTCGACAGGATCAGCACGAGCGGAAGATAGGAAAGGCGCTTCTGGCGCTGACTCTGCTGCTCGCCCCCGCGGCGGCGCAGGCGCAATCGCTGGCCTGTGCCGCGCCCGACCGGACGCCGGTGCCGCGGATCGAGCGGCCCGCGCGCGGCGAACCCGTCCGCAAGCCGCCGACGACCGGCTATCTGCTGAGCATGAGCTGGTCCCCGCAGCATTGCGCAGGCGCGCGCAATCCCAAGGATGCACGCGACCGGTTCCAATGTTCGGGCGAAAACGGGCGTTTCGGATGGGTGCTCCACGGTCTGTGGCCCGAGACCGATACACCGGCCTATCCCCAATGGTGCCGTCCCGCGAAGATCGTCGCCGCGCCAGTGCTGCGCCGCCATATGTGCATGACCCCTTCGGCGCAGCTTTTGCAGCATGAATGGGCGAAGCACGGCACCTGCATGAGTTCCAACCCCGCCGCCTATTTTCGCGCCGCCGAAATCCTGTTCCGCGCCGTGCGCTTCCCCGACATGAAGGCGCTGTCGGGGCACGTCCGCACCGCGGGCGACGTGCGGCGCGCCTTTGCGAAGGTCAATCGCGGCATCGATGAGCGGATGATCGCGGTCGCGACCGATCGCGGCGATTGGCTGACCGAGGTACGGCTGTGCCTGGGGCCGCGGATGCGGCCGCAGGCGTGCAAACCCTTTCAGCGCGGCCTCGCCGATGCGCGCGCGGTGCGCGTGCGGCCGATGGATTAACACCTGCAGGGCAAGGCGTCCCGCGCCGGGACGGCGGCGATGTTAACACTCTTTTAACCTTATCGACTCGTTAACGGGCGCCTAGCCTGCCGGGCATGGATTCGGACGAGCATATCGACATCCGCGAGCGCATCCGCGCTTATGGCGCCCGGCAACTGGTCCTTGCGCGGCTGAGCGCGCCGGAGGATTGGCAGGGCGAATTGCGTGGCGCGCTTGCGGCGCAGCGCGAGCGTCCCGCGCTCTGGTCGCGCGACAGCGATTTTCGTCTGTTCGCGGAAAGCTTCGCGATCTTCTTTACCGCGGCGATGATGTTCCTGATCTGACGGCGGACCGCCGATCGGGCCACACTGCTAGAGAATCTCGCGCACGACATCCTGCGGGCGGCAGAAGCGGACGCCCTTGTCGGTTTCGACGAAGGGGCGGTTCACATAGGCGGGGGTGGTGACCATCGCCGCGATAATTTCTTCTTCGTCGGCGTCGGGCAGGCCGCGTTCCTCGGCATCGGTGCCGCGCAGGCGCAGCGCGTCCCGCGCGCTCAGACCCGCGTCGCGAAACAGCTGGCGCAGCTTGTCGGCGCTGTAGGGCGTTGTCAGATATTGAATCACCTCGACATCGACGCCGGGGGTTTCCTCGAGAATCGCCAGCGTCTTGCGCGAAGTGCCGCAGGCGGGGTTATGCCAGATGGTTGCCTTCATGGCGCAGTTCCTAACGGGAGCGTAATGGAACGTAAACGCACTATTCATGGCATATATGGCACATTTGCCCGCATGAAGAGGCTTGGACTCCTTGCCTTTGGCGCCCGAACCACGGCTTATAGTCTGCCGAGGGACCGCCAAAGGCGGCAATGAGGGCTGGGTTGCACGTGAAAGAATTGATCGATCGCAGGGCTATGCTGGCGGCGATGGCGGGCGCGGGGGCGCTGGCCGCGACATCGGCGCGCGCAGCCCCACTTCCGGACTGGATCACCGGGCATGGGCAGGCGGCGACACCGCCGCCGGTCGACTATCTGGCCGTCGCGCGGCAACAGCTGGCGCGGCAGGGCAACCGGATCGCGCAGGCCGACCGTGTCGGGATCGTCGATTTCGGGCTGCCCTCCTATCGCCCGCGCTTTGCGCTCGTCGATCTGATCGCCGGCAAGGTGGACATGTATCCGGTCACCCATGGCCGCGGATCGGACCCGCAGCATGACGGATGGCTCAAGACCTTTTCGAACGTCCCCGGCTCACTCGCCTCGTCGCGCGGCGCCTATCGCACGAGCGATTATTATTGGGGATCGAACGGATCGTCGATGCGGCTCGCGGGGCTGGAGGCCGACAACAGCAATGCCGACATGCGCGCGATCGTCGTGCATGGCGCCTGGTACGCCGAGCCGTCGCTGATCGCGACGCAAGGCAAGCTGGGGCGCAGCGAGGGCTGTTTCGTGTTCGGAGAGGAGTTGCTGCCGCAAATTCTATACAAGCTGGGGCCGGGCCGACTGCTCTACGCCGACAAGCTGAGCTTAGCGCCCGCGTCTCCGCCGCCCTTCGAATTGCCGCCGGTCGCCGACAATATCATCCGCACCGGCGCCACCCAGGGATCGATGCCGACCAAGGCTGATTGAGAATTCTCGGGTTTCATGCCCGAGGATGTCAACGCAATGTCATCCGATTCCGAAAGGAAGAACGGAGCCGGGGGCATCGCCGCCCGGTCGCCGCTTGATCAGTAGATTGCGCCTTTTTCGGGTTTGGGCGCCTGCACCGTCTGCGTCGTCGGAACGACCGCGGGCGGCGTCGGCGAAATCACCACGGCAGCGGCGCGGCCGGGCTTGGCGAAGCTCGTCACCACCGGCGCGTCGCGGCCGTAAAGGTCGTTCAGCTTCTTGATGCCGCCCTTGCCGTCGGGGACGACGGTCCAATAAGCGACATAGACGGGGAAGGGCTTTTCGAAGCCGAAGCGCGTCGTCTTGCCGCTAGCGACGACATCCCCGAATTCCTCGGGCGTGCGGCCGGCGAACATCACCGCCATCAGGCCAGAGAAATGCAGGGCCTTTTCGGTGCGGATGCAGCCGTGGCTGAAGGCGCGCGAATCCGCGGCGAACGCGCCCTTCGAGGGCGTGTCGTGTAAATAGATGGCGTGCGGGTTCAGCATTTCGAGCTTCATGACGCCCAGCGCATTGTTGGCACCCGGCTGCTGCACCACTGACAGCGCCTTGCCGCTGCCCGTCCAGGTATAGCCCTGCGCGCGGGCGCGCGCCGGATTGGTCGCAATCGTCGATCCGATGCCTTCGGCGATGATGCTCTTGGGCAGCGTCCAGGTCGGGTTGACGATGATCCCCGTCGCCATGGGGTTGAGCTGCGGCGTCGGGGTCGACGGTTTGCCGACGACCGCCTTGTGCGTCGCGATGACGACGCCGTCATGGACGACGCGGGTCAGATATTCGGGCACGTTGCTGACAACATAGCCTTCGCCAAGATCGCGCGGCATCCAGCGCCAACGTTCCATGTTGACGCGGATCGCGTTGGCGTCGGTGGGCGTCTTTGCGGTCTTGAGCGCGGCTTTCAGCACCGCGAAATCGGGATGGACGGGGTCGAGGCTGACCAGCGCCTGCGCGACGTCGTTCGCGGTGAGCGCGCTGCCGAGCAGCGGGATCAGCGGTTCGGTCTGCGCGTCGCCATCGGTCATGAACCATTGTTTGCGCGCAGCATTGGGCGTGCGGCCGTCGCGCATGTGCGTGGCGAGCAGCAGAAAGCTATCGGTCGCGACCTTGTCGAGCGTGATCTGATTGCCGCCGTCGATCGCGGCCTTCAGCGCTTCGGGATTGTAATCCTTGGGGAACAGGCCTTCATCGCCCGCCGACTGGATGAAGGCGAGCAGCGCCCTGGCATTGTCGACGCTCCAGCTCGGCAGATTGGCCTCGGCGACCGTTTCGATCTCGGGCGCGTCATCGGTCACCTTGTCGGGTTGCAGAACGACCGAGTCCTCCTTGACGCTCGTCTGTGCGGCGACGGGCGCCGCAAGCAGGGTCAGCGGGAGGATAAGCGCCGCGGCCGGGCGCACGTAAAGGGGGAGATTTCTGGCCATGGTTAAGGCCCATAGCCAATAATCCCCCCGTGCGAAAGTGAGCTGGGACACAATCCGTCGTGTCCGCGCGCGAACCCGGCGTCGATGGGGGCAGCGTCAGGCCTTGTTGTCGGCATCCTGCTTCGCCAGCCATTCCTCCAGCCACTTGATCGTATAATCGCCGTGGATGACGTCGGGATCGGCGAGCAGCGCCTGATGCAGCGGAATGTTCGTCTTCCCCCCGCCGATAACCATTTCCTCGAGTGCGCGGCGCATCCGCATCATGCAGCTTTCGCGCGTGCGGCCATAGACGATCAGCTTGCCGATCATGCTGTCGTAATAAGGCGGGATCGAATAGCCGGCATAAAGCCCGCTATCGACGCGCACATGCATGCCGCCGGCGGCATGATAATTGGTCACCTTGCCCGGTGAGGGCAGGAAGTTACGCGGATCTTCGGCGTTGATCCGGCATTCGATAGCATGGCCGCGGAATTCCAGCTCGTTCTGCTGCACCGAAAGACCCATGCCGTCGGCGATACGGATCTGTTCGCGGACGAGGTCGAAGCCGGTGATCATCTCGGTCACCGGATGTTCGACCTGGATGCGCGTATTCATTTCGATGAAATAGAATTCGCCATTTTCCCACAGAAACTCGATCGTCCCCGCGCCACGATAGCCCATCTTTGCCATCGCATCGGCGCAAATGCCGCCCATGCGGGCGCGCTCTTCGGCCGAAATCACGGGCGAGGGGGCTTCTTCGAGCACCTTCTGGTGGCGGCGCTGCAGCGAACAGTCGCGTTCGCCGAGATGGATGGCGTTGCCCTTGCCGTCGCCGAAAATCTGAAATTCGATGTGGCGCGGGTTGCCGAGATATTTTTCCATATAGACGGTCGGATCGCCGAACGCCGCCGCAGCCTCGCTCGATGCCTGACCCATGAGGCTTTCGAGGCCGGAGGGGTCGGGGACGACCTTCATCCCGCGGCCGCCGCCGCCCGACGCGGCCTTGATCAGCACCGGATAGCCGATTTCCTCGGCCATCCGTTTCGTTTCCTCGCCATAGGTGACGGCGCCGGGCGAACCCGGCACCACCGGGAGACCGAGCGCGACAGCGGTGCGCTTCGCCTCGACCTTGTCGCCCATGGTGCGGATATGTTCGGGCTTCGGCCCGACGAAGATCATGTCATGCGCTTCGATAATCTCGGCAAAGCGCGCATTTTCCGACAGGAAGCCATAGCCGGGGTGGATGGCGTCGGCGCCCGTCACTTCGGCAGCCGAAATGATTGCCGGGATGTTGAGATAGCTGTCCTTCGCCGCCGGCGGGCCGATGCAGACGGCTTCGTCGGCCAGGCGGACATGCATCGCATCGGCGTCGGCAGTCGAATGGACCGCGACCGTCTTGATGCCCATTTCGTGGCAGGCGCGGTGAATACGCAGCGCGATCTCGCCGCGGTTGGCGATGAGCAGTTTCTCGATGGCCATCGGCGGTCCCTCAGCCGATGGTGAACAGCGGCTGGTCATATTCGACCGGCTGGCTGTTCTCGACATGCACGGCCTTGAGCGTGCCCGAGGTAGGCGCGGTGATCGGGTTCATCACCTTCATCGCCTCGATAATCAGGATGGTATCGCCTTCCTTCACCGCCGAACCCACGCTCGCGAAATTGGGCGCGCCCGGTTCGGCAGCAAGATAGACGGTGCCGACCATCGGCGACTTCACGGCGTCGGCGAAGCTGTCGGCGGCGGGGGCAGCTATGGCGGCCGGCGCGGCGGCTGCGGGTGCGGCAGCGACGGGCGCGGCAACTGGGGCCGGCGCGAAAGCGACCGGCGCCGCGGCGGCGGTCAGCGTCCGCGCAACGCGCACCTTGCGTTCGCCGTCCTCGACCTCGATTTCGGAAAGCTGCGTGTCGTCGAGCAGTTCCGCGAGCGCGCGGACGAAGGCCGGATCGATGTTGATGCCGTGCTCTTTATGGTCACCCATGAGATATTTCCTGTTGTTGCGGCACTGTTGATCGCGTGCCTTGACCCCGTTTCTGATCGCGCCTCTTGTCAGAAGCGCGCGGCGGCGTCCAGCGCCAGCATATAGCTGTCTGCGCCGTGGCCTGCAAAATGCGCGGCCGCCGCCATGCCGATATAGCTGATATGGCGAAAGGATTCGCGCTTCATCGGATCCGACAGATGGACCTCGATCACCGGAACGCGGATCGACTTGATCGCGTCGTGCAGCGCGACCGATGTGTGCGTATAGCCCCCGGCATTGAGCAGCACCGCCTTGGCGCTGGCGAAATGCGCTTCGTGCAGCCAGTCGATCAGCGTGCCTTCGTGGTTCGATTGGCGGCAATCGACGCGCAGACCCAGTGCCGCCGCACGCTCGGCGAGCCGCTCGTGGATGTCCTCCAGCGTGTCATGCCCATAGATTTCGGGCTCGCGCGTGCCCAGCAGGTTGAGGTTGGGCCCCGAAAGGACAAAGACGGCGGGCGTTTCGGAACACTCGTTGGACAAGGGCACGGTCTTTCGGTTGCGACGCGGGTCGCTCCCCCTATATGGGCTGCACGTCAAAAGGCAAAGCAGGCGGGACTCGTGATTTCCATCATTCTCAACGGCGATCCGCGGCAGGTGCGCGCAGGCAGCATTGCCGATCTGGTCGCGTCGCTGGGCCTCGACGTCAAGAAGGTCGCGGTCGAGCGCAATCGCGAGATCGTACCGCGCTCGACGCTCGCCGACGTCGCGCTTGCCGAGGGCGATGCGCTGGAAATCGTTCATTTTGTAGGAGGCGGTTGTTGACCGACCAGTGGAGCGTTGCCGGACGGACCTTTAGCTCGCGCCTGATCGTGGGCACCGGCAAGTACAGGGATTTCGAGCAAAATGCAGCGGCGGTCGCCGCGTCGGGTGCGGAAATCGTCACCGTTGCGGTGCGGCGCGTCAATGTGTCGGACCCGACCGCGCCGATGCTGACCGATTATATCGACCCGAAGAAGATCACCTATCTTCCCAATACCGCCGGCTGCTTCAATGCCGACGACGCGATCCGCACCTTGCGGCTGGCGCGCGAGGCGGGCGGCTGGGATCTGGTGAAGCTGGAGGTGCTGGGCGAAGCGAAGACGCTCTATCCCAATATGCGCGAAACGCTGGAGGCGACCGAGGTGCTGGCCAAGGAAGGCTTTCTGCCGATGGTCTATTGCGTCGATGATCCGATCGCCGCCAAGCAGCTGGAAGATGCGGGCGCGGTTGCGATCATGCCGCTCGGCGCGCCGATCGGGTCGGGGCTGGGCATCCAGAACCGGGTGACGATCCGCCTGATCGTCGAGGGGGCGTCGGTGCCGGTGCTGGTCGATGCGGGCGTCGGGACGGCGAGCGATGCGGCGGTGGCGATGGAACTCGGCTGCGACGGCGTGCTGATGAACACCGCGATCGCCGAAGCCAAAGACCCCATCCGCATGGCGCGCGCCATGAAGCTCGCGGTCGAGGCGGGGCGCGATGCCCATCTCGCCGGCCGTATGAGCCAGCGTCGCTACGCCGATCCGTCGAGCCCGCTCGCCGGGCTCATCTGATATTGATCCAGCGCAATGCGCCGCCCGCGCGGCGCTGCCATGCCGGTGTCTCTGACAAGGAGGCATGGGCATGGGTGGCACGCGGCGCCGGATCGTCATCGTCGGGGCGGGACCGGCGGGGGTGAGTTTCGCGCGCGCGCTGGCGGATACGCCCGCCGAGATTACGCTGATCGAGCGCGCGCCGCTTGCCGCACTGGCCGAACCGCGCTTCGACGGGCGCGAGATTGCGCTGACGCATCGGTCCGAACGCGCGCTGCGCGACCTGGATGCCTGGTCGCGGATTCCGGCGGCGGACATTCACCGCCTTGACCGCGCCGAGGTGCTGAGCGGCCGGGCGCGGTTTGCGATGCGGATCGATCCGGGGGCCGGCGACGCGCGGCCGCTCGGCCATCTCGTGTCGAACCATCATTTGCGCCGGGCGCTGTTCGAAAGCGTTGCGGGACAGGCGAATATGGATCTGCGCGCGGGATGCGCGGTGGAGCGCGTTCAGGCAGGGCGCGGCGGCGTCACCGTGACCCTTGCCGATGGCGCTGTGATCGAGACCGATCTTCTGGTCGCGGCGGACTCGCGCTTTTCGGCGATACGCGACCAGCTCGGCATCGGCGTGGACGTCAGGCCGGTCGGCAAGACGATGCTCGTCGGCCGGGTAGGTCACGCGCCCTGCAAGGCGGGCGTCGCGACCGAATGGTTCGCCCGGCACCACACGCTGGCGATGCTGCCGCTGGGGGAGGGGCTTTCGTCGGCAGTCATCACCCTGATGCCCGAAGCCGCCGATGCCTTCATGGCCGAATCCGGCGAGGTAAAGGCGCGCCGGATTGCGGCGATGACGCGCGGCAGATGGGGCGCGGTCGCGTTGGCGAGTGATTTTCATGCCTATCCGCTGACGACGACCTTCGCGCATCGCTTTGCGGCGCCGCGTGCGGTTCTGATCGGCGATGCGGCGGTCGGCATGCATCCGGTGACCGCCCATGGCTTCAACTTCGGGCTGGCGGGCGCGGTCCGGCTCGCGAAGCTGTTGGCGTTTGCGGATGATGTCGGCGATGCGCGCCGCCTTGCGCGCTACGCTGCCGCGCATCGTGCCGAGACCTGGCCGCTGTTTCAGGCGACGCGTGCGATCGTTGGCCTCTTCACCGACAACCGCCATCCGGCGATGGCGCTCCGCCATGCGGCGCTGGGGCTTGGCGCGCTGCCGCCGGTTCGGATGGGCCTGCACGCGCTGCTCATGCAGCAGCGGGACGCGCGTGCAGCCTAAGCCCCTCGGTCGACGCTTCGTCTCGTTTCGTCCCGCGACCAAGGAACAATGAGGGGTGGCAAGTCGTTGATTTGACGAGAGGCGCGATCGCCTCTTTGCAGCAAAGGAGACTCCCCATGGGCGAACTGACGGAAAAGGCGAAAGGCCTGACGAACGAAGCGATCGGCAACACCAAACAGGCGATCGGCAAGGCGACCGACAATGAACGCCTGCGCGCCGAAGGCGACCTTCAGGAACGCAAGGGCGAAGCCCAGAACATCAAAGGCAAGGTGCAGGGCGCGCTCGGCGACAAGGTCTGACCGACCCGCTCTGGCCACCGGCCAACAAAAAGCCCCCGGGAGCGATCCCGGGGGCTTTTTGCTGGTTCGGGAACGCGGCGTTATTTGCCGCCGGATGCGACCAGATCGACGTCGGTCATCCCGCCGTCGGTGCGCAGGAACAGGACATAGGCGAGGTCGCCTTTTGTCCCGCCCAGAATATGTTCGTTGCCGCGCACGCGGTGGTCGCTCGTATAACCCGCACGCACCGCCATCGTGTGATAATAGTCGAGAACGCCCTGGATCGAGGCGGCGGTCTGGAAATTGACGACGCGGATGTTGCATTTTCCGCCGGCCACCCCCGCCGCCTCTCGCAGCGTCGCGCGCGGATAGAGCTTGAACGCTGGCGGCAGACGGTCGGCCCACTGGTTGCCGTAGGTCAGCTTGGCGTCGCAGCTGCCCTTTTGCTGTTCACGCGCCAGCGCGCCGATGGTGACCGGGCGCTTGGCGGCGCAATCGCCGTTGCAACCTTCCTCGAACGGCAGTGCCTTGGGCGCGGTGAGCAGCTTGCCCGCAGCCTGCGCCGCCGCCGCTTCGGCCGCCGCGGCCGCCTTGCCGCTCGCCACGCCCGGAACGCCGCCGTCGACGGGCCGGTTGCCCGGCGTCGCCGCGTTGCGGTTCGCCTGCCCGGCCAGCTTGGGGTCAACCATGATCTTGTCTTCGAGCGCGCCCTTCAGCGCGGGGTCTTCATTGGTCAGCCCGTCGTCGAGCGAATTGAGGTCGGCCTTTGCCTGCGGATTGTCGCGGCACCCCGCGAGCGGGGCCGCGGCCATCAGCAGGCCGGCAATCAGCCATTTTCCCCGGACGATCATTGCTAACACTCCCTTAATCTCTCACCCGGACTTGCCGGAAGCTGGTTAAGAAGATGTGAGCAAAAAGCGTTAATTGGTAAGACTTTGTTAGCCGAAAACTGTCTCGGACCGAGACGGATTCCTCGCGCAGCGGATCAGGCGAGAGGTTTCGACCGCCGCCTGACGGTGGACAACCGCCTGACGATAGACCGGATCGGTGACCATTTCCATGAAGGCGCCGCTGTTCGGATAGCGGGCGATGAACATCGCGTCCCAATGTTCATCTGCTGGGCCGATCACCATCGCCTCCATCATGCCGCTCCAAACGACACTGCCGCCGACGCGCGAAAAAACGGCGCTGCTGTCCTTGCCATAATTGGCATAGGCTTCCGCGCCGGTCAGTGCCTTGCCGGCGAGGGGGTGATCGTCCGGATAAGTCGCCCTGTCCTTGAAGCGGACGAGGTTGAGCATGTGGATCGGCGTATCGCGCGGCAATGCCTTGAAAGTGTCGAACTGCGCGCGTTCGGGGTCGATGTGACGATCGCTCATGGCTGGAACTCCTTGCGTTTGCCCCGCCATGCCTCGGCGCTCTGCGTCCAGGCGTCGACGCGGGTCTGTTCGAACGGGGCGGGGAGGTGCGTCGGGCCGCTGTTCGTCGCGCCCAGCCTTTTGGCCAGCGCCTGCGAGCGGACATTGTCGGGGGCGATGCTGTGCATCAGCTCGGGCCATTTGAGGAATTCGACCGCGAAGTCGCAGGCGGCGACCGCCCCCTCGAACGCATAGCCTTTCCCGGCGAATTTGGCGCGCACGCCATAGGCAATCTCGGGCGCGGGCCAGCCGTCGGGCTCCCACGGGCCGAGCCGCCCGACCCATTCGCCGCTTGCGCGTTCGAGGACTGAAAACATCGAGAAGCCGCGGATATGCCATGCCCCCGCGAGCGTGCACCATTGGCGCCACGCCTGCGATCGCGCGCAGCTGCCACCGATGAAGGTCATCGTGTCTTCTTCGGCGCACATTTCGGCGAAGGCGTCGAAATCTTCGGTCGCGGGCGGGCGGAGGATCAGCCGCTCGGTAACGAGCAGAGGGCCGTTTAGCATCGATATTCTCCCGCAGCAGTGGCCAACGCTTCTGGGAGAAAGGAGGCTGGCGGGCAAGCTGAAACACGCACCGCGAACGCGCGATCGGCCTTGAGGGCGTCGGTTCGAACCGACGCCCTCGCCATCACAGAGTGCGGATGGAGGGGTCTCGGACCCGCACCCGGACGGTTTCTGTCAATTAGCGGCAGCGATATTTGTCGCGGTCGATCTCGCGGCCGAGGAGCGCACCGGCGCCTGCGCCGAGAACCACGCCGAGCAGCTTGTCGCCTCGGCCAGCGATTTCGTGACCGGCAAGGCCGCCGACCGCGGCACCGATCAGCAGGCCGGTGGTGCCATTGTCCTTCTTGCAGTAATATCGGCCGTCGTTACCGCGCCAGATCCGCGTGTTGGCGCCGACGCGCTGGTCGCGGCTCGCATAATAGCGACGGTCGTGATGCTTGCGCTTGTAAAAGTCAGCGGTGATTTCGCTCTTGTGCAAGCCCTGCGCCGGAACGGCGCTTGCCATGCCGGCATAGGCGGGGGCGGTCGCGACGACACTGGCGGCCGCAATTGCGCCCATCATGCCTTTGGTAAGAATAGCCATATCCTGTCCTTTCCTGGTTCGCGCCTCGACCGTTCAGGAACGAGCGCTTCACCCGAAACAACGAGAAGGGTCCGCACAGCGTTGCATGAACCTTCGGCAACAAGACGAAATGAGTGCTGTCATCGACGAACCGAAAGGCACTTGTCCGCCGTCCGGCGGCGTGCGAAACATTGGAAATGCTGAACATTGCTTCGATTTTCATCGGTCTGGTCGCGCTGATTCTCGCGATCCCCGCGTTCATTCCGTTTCTGGGCTGGGCGAACTGGGTCATCATCCCGATCGCCGTGGTCGGGCTCGCGCTTGGTGCGATGTCGAGCCGCACGAGCGGGCGCAATCTGAACATCGTCGTGATCGTCGTCGGCGTCGTCCGGCTGATGCTCGGCGGCGGTCTGCTCTAAGCGCGCATAGAATGTCAGCGCCCGCCGCTCCGTCGGAGAGCCAGCAGAACGGCTTGCCCTTCGCGCTCGCCGCCTATGGCATCTGGGGCTTCGTCCCGCTGTTTTTCAAGCTGCTTGCGAGCGTGCCGCCGGTCGAGGTGCTGGCGCAGCGCATCGTCTGGTCGCTGCCGCTCTGTTTCTTCATCATGGCATTCCGGCGGCAGATCGCCGACTATCTTGTCGCCTTGCGCGATTGGCGGGTGCTGCGCATGCTGTTGGCGAGCGCGCTGCTGATCGCAGTGAACTGGCTCGTTTATATCTATTCGATCTTCACCGATCATGTCCTCGCCGCCAGCCTCGGCTATTATCTCAATCCGCTCGTCAATGTGATGCTGGGAATGGTCTTCCTGGGCGAGCGCCTGTCGCGATTGCAGATGGTGGCGGTCGCGATCGCCGCCGTCGGGGTGACGATCCTGCTCGGCGGTGCGCTCGATACGCTGTGGATCAGCCTGACGCTCGCCTTCAGTTTCGGCCTCTATGGGCTGCTGCGAAAAGTGGTGCCCGTGGGCTCGCTGCCCGGCCTCGCGATCGAAACGACGCTGCTCATGCCCTTGGCGCTCGCGGCGTCGGCCTGGTATCTGTGGATCGGCGACGGGCGCGGTTTCGGATCGGACCCGAAAATCAGCCTACTGCTGATGGCCGGGGGAATCGTCACCGCGGTGCCGCTGCTCCTCTTCGCCACCGCCGCGCGGCGGATGAGCTATGCAGCGCTCGGCTTCGTCCAGTATCTGGCGCCGACACTGCAATTCCTGCTCAGCCTGTTCGTCTTCGCCGAACCGCTGAAGCCCGTGCAACTGGCGTGCTTCCTGCTGATCTGGATCAGCATTGCGGTGTTCAGTTTCGACATGTGGCGCAAGATGCGCGCCGACAGGATGGTCGAGATCGCCTAGGGCCTATGAGATCGCCTAGGGTTTAGACGATCCGCCAGCCGAGCGTTTCTCCGGCATGGAACGGCACCACATCGCCGATCCGGTCGGGAACCACGGTCGCGCCGCGTTCGAGCGTGATCGTGCCCTGATTGAGCGGCAGGCCATAGAAGCGCGGGCCATGTTCGCTCGCAAAACCCTCGAACCGGTCGAGCGCGCCGTCTTCGTCGAACGCCGCGATATAGCTTTCGAGCGCGAAGGGGGCGTTGAAAATGCCGGCACAGCCGCACGGCGCTTCCTTGGTATGCACCGCGTGCGGCGCGCTGTCGGTGCCGAGGAAGAATTTGGGCGAGCCCGAGGTCGCGGCGGCGCGCACCGCGAGCCGGTGATGCTCGCGCTTGGCGACGGGCAGGCAATAGGCGTGCGGACGGATGCCGCCGACCAGCATCGCGTTGCGGTTGATGTGAAGATGCTGCGGCGTAATCGTCGCGGCGACATTGGCGGGCGCATCGGCGACGAACTGCGCCGCCTCCGCCGTCGTGATATGTTCGAACACGATCTTGAGTTCGGGCAGCCGCGCGACGAGCGGTGCGAGCGTGCGATCGATGAATACCGCCTCCCGGTCGAAGATATCGACGTCATGGTCGGTGACTTCGCCGTGGATCAGGAGCGGCATGCCGATATCGGCCATGCGTTCGAGCACGCCCATGATGTTCGCGACATCGGTCACGCCGTGGGCGCTGCCCGTCGTTGCATGCGCGGGGTAGAGCTTGGCGGCGGTGAACACGCCCTCGGCGTGGCCGCGCGCCATTTCCTCCGCATCGGTGCCATCGGTCAGATAGGCGACGATCAGCGGGGTAAAATCGAGCGCCGCGGGGATCGCTGCGACGATCCGCTCGCGATAGGCGCGGCCCTCGGCCACGGTCGTCACCGGCGGCGACAGATTGGGCATGACAATCGCCCGCGCGAATTGGCGTGCGGTATAGGGCGTGACATGCGCCAGCATCGCGCCATCGCGCAGATGGACGTGCCAGTCGTCGGGGCGGCGTATGGTCAGGCGATCGGTCATGGCGGGCCCTCGGGCAAATCGTGGCTTGGCTTTGGCTGCCCCGCCCCTAAATTATCGGCATGGCCAATACCACCCTCAACGACCGCGCGCTGATCCGATTGTCGGGCGATGATGTCCGCGGCTTTCTGCAAGGCCTTGTCACCAATGATGTGTCGGGCAATCTGCCGGTCTGGGCGGCGCTGCTGACCGCACAGGGCAAGGCGCTGTTCGATTTTCTGATCTGGGCCGACGAGACGGATGTGCTGATCGATTGCGAGGCGGCGGCAGCGGACGATCTGACCCGGCGCCTGACGCTCTATCGCCTGCGCCGCGCGATTACGATCGAGCGCGAGGAGGTTTTGCGGGTTCACTGGGCGCCCGAGGGCGATCTTGGCGTCGTCGACCCGCGGCTTGCCGAATTGGGGCAGCGCTGGCTCGCTCCCGCCGACGAAGGCGGCGCGGCGGGCGTCGAGGCGGCATGGCGCGCGCACCGCCTGGCGCTCGGGCTCACCGAAGGGCGGGCCGAACTCGGCGACGGCACGACGCTGTGGCTCGAATGCAATGCCGCCGAATTGAACGGCGTCAGCTTTTCCAAGGGCTGCTACGTGGGACAGGAAAATACCGCGCGGATGAACTGGCGGCAGAAGGTCAATCGTCGACTCATAGTCGTGCCGATCGCCGAAGCCGACGAAAAGCGTCAGGTCATTGCCTATCCCGAACTCGGCTGGTCGGTGGAGCATCGGCGCGTCGAGGGCATTGATCCGGCGAAAGCACCCGCCTGGATGCACAGCGCCCTTCTTTCGCCCGGTTCATGACCGGTGCAGCGCGGGCGGGGTAGAGGGGAATGATGATCGCGCCGCTCGCCCTGCTTGCTCCCGCCGCGCTGGCCGCCGCCGGTCCGGCCTCCTGCCCGGACGATCATGCGCGCACGATGACGCTGGCCGAAGCCGCTGCGGCGGAGCCGGGGCTTTGCGTGCAGCTCGAGGCCATCGCGTGGAACGGCCGCCTCTACGCCGATGTGGGCGCCATCTATGCCGGGGCGTCGATCGCCTATCGCGGCGACGTACCGGGCCGCCCTATGCGCGGCGGGCCCGCGCGGATGGTCTTCGACCCGGCCTCGCGCGAATTTGTCGATGCGGGAAATTCCGGTGCGCCGCGTGCGTCGATGCCCCAATGGCTGCACCTGACCGCGCTGACGGCGCGCTGCACGGGCGTGCAATGCGCGGCCGAAGCGGCGCCGACGCTCGACATCGTGGGGGCGGACAGGGTTCGTGACCGGCCGGTGGAACGGCGACTGCGCGCCGACGTCGCGCCGGCTGTATGGAAGCTTCGCCCGCTTGCTGCGGATTCGCCGTGGACGGCGCGCTTCTCCGCGGCGGCCGATGCGCTGTTTCCCGCGTTGCGCTCGGGCGATCCGAAGCAATGGGTGCCGTTGCTTGGCGGGCGCTGGCTGGCCGCCGCCGACCGCGCGCGGGTCGAGCGCCTGCTCGGCGCGCAGGCAAGCCCCTTTGCATCGGCGTTGCGCGCTCCGGCGAAGCTGCAGCGCGTGATTTTGGGTTGGGACGCGGCCACGCTCGATGCGGGCGAACGGGCGCTGGTCGATGCGGGACAGGAGGCCGAGGCGATCGTGTGCTGGTCCGATCGTGTCGATGCCGAACGCCTGTGGCCGATCGCCGCCTTCGATGCCGACAACCGGCCGGGACGCCCCTATGCCTGCGCGCGGATCGCCTACAGCATCCGCGGCGGGGAGCCGCAATGGCGCGCCTTCATCGATCAGGCGGAAGGCGGTCTTGCCGAACCACAAAATCGCGGCGCCATTTAACCATTCTCCAACCCCGATTTGCGAATAAACCGGGCATGGTGAGGCGTTTCATTACCCTGGTAGCCGGGATCGCGGGCATATCGATCGGCATGGCGAGCATCGCCGGCCGGCAGGTCGCCGATGTGCCCGAAGCGCCTGTGGATCCTTATGCCGGCGAGAGCAACTGGACGACCGGCGCGCGCGATAAGGCCGCCGTGACTGCCAGCGACGCCGCCTCGCGGCCCAGCGAAGTCCGGATCCGGCGGGCATCCGATTCGCACTTCTATGCGGACACCCGTGTCCAGGGCAGGCAGGTTCGCATGCTGGTCGACAGCGGCGCATCGCTCGTCGCGCTGACGCGGAACGATGCCGAGGCGATCGGCATCGATGTCGACCGTCTGCCGATCGGCGGCACCGCCCAGACCGCGGGTGGCACCGTGCCGATGCGGACGGTCCTTCTCGACAGTGTCGAGGTCGACGGCATCACGATCCGCAATGTCGAGGCGGCAGTGGTCGATGCCAACATGGGGGTGTCGCTGCTCGGCCAAAGTTATCTTGCAAAGCTCGCTGCGGTGAATGTCGAAGGCGACACAATGACGCTGCGCTAGGGCGCCAAGCCAGTCGCCGGGTATTCGCCGTCGGCTTAAAGTACGACGGACGTGCCATCCGAATGGCGCGCCCGTCGCCGGGAATCAGTCGAACAATTCTTCCAGGAATGACTTGCGCCGCTTGGGATAGCCGCGGCGATAGTCGTTGCCATGGCCGTAAGCTGGCGGCGGCGTGGCCTGCGGCGCTGCCGGGCGGGGCGCGGCTTCGGCAGCGCTCCGTTCGATGATCTTGTCGAGTTCGCCGCGATCGAGCCACACCCCGCGGCATTGCGGGCAATAGTCGATTTCAACGCCTTGCCGGTCGCTCATCGCGAGCGGAACCTTGCAGATGGGGCAGGGCATATTGTGGGCAGATGTCATGGTCACCTCGTGGAAAGATTTCGATCCATCGAGCATGCGCGGAGAGCGAAGGCCATGGCCGATCACGCACCGAGCACGCTCGATGCGGTCCGACATCACGATCCTGGGATCGCCAGAGGGGCCCGGCCCGCACCGGATAAATGGGGACTGTCCGGGAACCTTCAAGTCCTGACGCAGCGGCATCGGTCGCGGGCGGTTCTTCTTCAGGGCTCGCGCCTGCTTGCCATTTGCGCGGCATTTCCCCACATCTGCGAGTATGAACGCTCCCAACCCGCCGCTCAGGGCCGCCATCATCCCGGTCACCGCCTTTCAGCAGAATTGCACTCTCCTGTGGTGCACCGAAACCAACAAGGCGGCGCTCGTCGATCCCGGCGGCGACCTGCCCAAGCTGCGCGAGGCGATCCGGCAGACGGGGGTGGAGGTCGAAAAGATTCTCGTCACCCACGGTCATATGGATCATTGCGGGCAGGCGGGGGTGCTCGCCCGGGAATTGGGCGTGCCGGTCGAAGGGCCGCACGAGGACGATCGTTTCTGGATCGAGCGGCTGGGCGAGGATGGCGCGCGCTTCGGCATGACGGGCGAGGTGTTCGAGCCCGACCGCTGGCTGGTCGATGGCGATACGGTGAAGGTCGGCAATCTGACGATCGACGTCATCCATTGCCCCGGTCACACCCCCGGCCACGTTGTTTTCTATCATGGCCCCTCGAAGCTCGCGATCGTCGGCGACGTGCTATTCCAGGGGTCGATCGGCCGCACCGATTTTCCGCGCGGCGATCACCAGCAACTGATCGATTCGATCACCGGCAAGCTGTGGCCCCTCGGCGACGATACCATCTTCCTGCCCGGCCATGGTCCGCACAGCAGCTTTGCGCAGGAACGGCGCACCAATCCCTATGTCGCCGACGGCGTTGTGGGCGGCTGAAGCGGCCGCCCCGCTTGCGTCATTCTATTGCGGCTGGATGGCGACGGTTTCGGTGACTTCGGTGCTGACGAATTTCGTCGGGGTCAGATAGACCGACAGCAGCGCGGCGATCGCAAGCCCCAGCAGGGTCAGCATGGTGATAACGGTGCCCACCATGCGGCCCCACATCATGCCGTCCATGCCGACCGCGTGCAGGATGCGCCCGACGAGATAGAGCGCGCCCACCGCCCACAGCCAGATCGACGAGCCGATCCCCAGTTCGATCAGCGCAAGCAGGATCAGGACGAAGGGCGTATTCTCGACATAATTGGCCTGCGCGCGCATGCGGCGAATCAGCCTGTCGTTGCCGCCGTCGCCGATCGAGACTTTTTCCTGTCCACGCACGCGCCCGACCCGGGTCGCGAGCCAGAGATTGAGCAGGGCGGCGCCCGCGGCGATGGTCAGGCTGATCGGCAACATGAACATGAAATTCCCCCTCTTGTTATCGGCCGGCGCTCGTGCTGGCGCGACCGGGTGCAGATGTGGCACCGGCGCGCGTCCGCGGCAAGGGGCGACGGGGAAGGAGCATCCGCCCGTACTCCGACGCGCGGCGAGGGGGTTGCCTTTGCGGGCAAAAACGCTATAGCCGCGCCCGATCCGGCACCCGACACCATCAGGCGTTGAGGCACCTTCCGGCGGAAGATTATACTGCAGTTCCAAGGCAGTTATGGTTTTCGGCGCGGCGGGCGGGCCAGTCATTCCCCGGCATCGGGGGGTGACAACACCGGGTTTGCCGATTCGTATAAACATTTGAGAATGCAGGATTTAAAATGGCCGTCCCCAAGCGAAAAACCTCGCCCTCGAAGCGCGGCATGCGTCGCAGCCACGACAGCCTGAAGGTCGAGGCCTATCAGGAATGCCCGAACTGCGGCGAACTGAAGCGTCCGCACAACCTTTGCAACGCCTGCGGCCATTATAACGGCCGCGAAGTGGTTTCGGCTGGCGCCTAAGCATTAGCCGGAGGGCGTTGGTATGAGCCTTACACCGCGAATCGCGATCGATGCGATGGGCGGTGACGTCGGCGTGCGCGTGATGCTCGCCGGCGCGGCCATGGCGCGCCACCGGCACGACGGCCTGCGGTTTCTGCTCGTCGGCGACGAGCAGCAGATCAAGGCTGCGCTCGACAATCACCCCAATCTGCGCGCCGCGTCGGACATCATCCACACCGACAAGGTCGTGTCCGGCGAGGACAAGCCCAGCCAGGCGCTACGGAGCGGCCGCGGCAGCTCGATGGGGCTCGCCATCGATGCGGTGAAGCGCGGCGATGCCGGCGGCGCCGTTTCGGCGGGCAACACCGGCGCGCTGATGGCGATGTCGAAGCTGGCGCTGCGCACTATGCCCGGCATCGACCGGCCGGCGCTCGCGGCGCTGCTGCCGTCGCTCGGCGACAATGACGTCGTCATGCTCGATCTCGGCGCGAACACCGACTGCGACGCCAACAACCTCGTCCAGTTCGCGGTCATGGGCGCTGCCTATGCGCGCACCGCGATGGGGCTGGAGCGTCCGCGCGTCGCGCTGCTCAATATCGGCACCGAAGAGCTCAAGGGCACCGACGAAATTCGCGACGCCGCCGCGATCCTGCGCGATGCTACGGGGCTGCCGATGGAGTTCGCGGGTTTCATCGAGGGCGACAAGCTGTCGCGCGGCAATGTCGACGTCGTCGTCCACGACGGTTTTTCGGGCAATATCGCGCTCAAGACGATCGAAGGCACCGCGCGGTTCGTGACCGATCTGCTGCGGCGCGCCTTCACCTCGTCGGTGCGGTCGAAGATCGGTTTCCTGATCTCGCGGCCGGCGACCGAACTGCTGCGCCACCATCTCGACCCCAATAATCACAATGGCGCGGTATTCCTCGGCCTCAACGGCGTGGTACTCAAGAGTCACGGCAGCGCCGATGCAAAGGGCGTCGCGAACGCGGTGCATCTGTGCGCCGAACTCGTCGAAAAGGATATTACACGCCAGGTGACCGAGGATCTTGCCAATTTCCGCAGCGACGCCGCGGCATGACCCGGCGCGCTGTCCTCGCCGGCACCGGCTCGGCGCTCCCGCGCACCCGCGTTTCCAACGCCGAACTGGCCGAACGCGTCGATACCAGCGACGAATGGATCGTCGAACGCACCGGTATCCGCTTTCGCCATATCGCCGAACCCGATGAAACGACAGCGACGCTGGGCGCCGATGCGGCGCGCGAGGCGCTGAAGGCGGCGGGTTTGTCGCCTGCGGACATCGGCCTGCTCATTGTCGCGACCGCGACGCCCGACAACACCTTCCCCGCCACCGCCACCAAGGTCCAGGCGCTCCTCGGCGCGCCAGACTGCATCGCGTTCGACGTGGCGGCGGTCTGTTCGGGCTTTCTCTATGCCGTCTCGGTCGCCGATTCGATGCTGCGCACCGGTGCGGCCGAACATGCGCTGGTGATCGGCAGCGAAACCTTCAGTCGCATCCTCGACTGGGAGGACCGCACGACCTGCGTCCTGTTTGGCGACGGTGCGGGGGCTGTGATCTTGTCGGCAAAGGACGTGGCGGACGACCAGGGCATCCTCGCGACGCGGCTGCACGCCGAGGGGCAATATTGCGACATGCTCTATGTCGATGGCGGTCCCTCGACCACCGGCACCGTTGGCCATGTCCGGATGCAGGGCCGCGAAGTGTTCCGCCATGCCGTCACCAATCTTGCCAGTGTGCTGGGCGAGGTGCTGGCCGACGTCGGGCTGAAGGCGGAGGATATCGACTGGGTCGTTCCGCATCAGGCGAACAAGCGCATCATCGACGCAACCGCGAAAAAGCTGGGCCTGCCCGCCGACCGAGTCGTGCTGACGGTCGATCAGCATGCGAATACGTCGGCGGCGTCGGTCCCGCTGGCGCTCGATCTTGCGGTACGCGACGGGCGCATCAAGCGCGGCGATCTGGTCGTGCTGGAGGCGATGGGCGGCGGCTTTACCTGGGGTGCGGCGGTCCTGCGCGTCTAGTTTTTGCAGTCCACGAACGGGCGTTCGACGCTCGTCGCATCAACTCCACGCTCCATCCGTTTAAGTTTGGCGGATTAATTCGCTTTTGTTACATATAATCTTGGGACTCGCGACGGTGGGGGCTGTCTGGGTTCCTCTTGTGCATCCGCTTCAGGAGGGGAGGGGTCAATTATGACAGCAGGAACGCTTACCCGCGCCGACATTGCCGCGCGCATCAATCAGCAAGTCGGCCTGTCGCGAAACGAATCGGCGACGATCGTCGAATCGATTCTCGCGCATATGTCGGACGCGCTGGCCGCGGGCCAGAATGTGAAGATTTCGGGCTTTGGCACCTTTGTGCTGCGCGACAAGGCCGAACGCGTCGGCCGCAATCCCAAGACGGGGATCGAGGTTCCGATCCTCCCGCGCCGGGTGATGACCTTTCGCGCCAGCCAGGCGATGCGCGCCCGCGTTGCGGGCAAATAAGCCGGTCGTATCCGATGGGCGATCACGATAGCCGCAACGGGGACGGCAAGGCGGTCGGAGCGATGCTTGCCATTGGCGAGCTCGCGGACCGCATCGGGGTGCCGACCCACGTCCTGCGCTACTGGGAAACGCGCTTTCCGCAGCTTCGGCCGCTCCAGCGGTCGGGCCGTCGGCGCTATTACCGGCCCGATGATATTGCGCTGGCGGAGCGCATCCATCACCTGCTTCACGTCAAGGGCTATACGGTCGATGGCGCCCGCAAGGCGCTGTCGTCGGAACCCGACGGTGCTGCCGCGACACCCCGCGATGTCCCGGTCGCGCGGGCGACGCACAGCGAAGCGAAGGGCATTCCGGTGGCGGCGCTGGTGGCACTGCGGGAGCGGCTGGCGGCTGCACTGCGCTGAGCCAGCCAAGCCCCATCTGAACGACCCGCGGCCCGCCTATCGGGCGTAGGCGTCGCGCAATTCGCGCTTCAGCACCTTGCCGATCGGGCTGCGCGGCAGTTCGTCGACGGTGGTGATCGCGCTCAGCCGCTGGGTCTTGCCGACCTTGGCGTTGCAATCGGCGCGCACGCTTTCCGCATCGGCGTCGGGTTTCAGCACAACGAAAGCGACGGGGGTTTCTCCCCACTCCTCGCTCGGCATGCCGACCACCGCCGCCTCGACCACGCGCTCGTCGGCAAGCAGGATCGCCTCGAGGTCGCTCGGGAAGATGTTGAACCCGCCCGAAATGATCATGTCCTTGGCGCGGTCCATCAGCGTCAGGAAACCGTCCTCGTCAAAGCGGCCGATGTCGCCATGACGATAAAAAAGATTCCCCTCCGCATCGTGCCAGTGCATCGCCTTGGTTGCATCGGGACGGTTGTTGTAGCCGGTCATCATCGCCGGGCTGCGACCGACGATTTCGCCGACCGACCCTTGCGGTAGTTCCTGCCCCTCTTCGTCGATGACCTTTGCGACATGGCCCGGTGCGGGCTTGCCGACGGTGTGCAGCTTGTCGGGGAATTGATGCGCTTCGAGAATGAAGGCCGCGCCGCCTTCGGTCATCCCATAGATTTCGACGAGGCCGCCTGGCCAGCGCTTCAGCACGTCGGCCTTGAGTGCGGCGGCGAAGGGCGCCGAGGTGCAATATTTCATCACGAAGCTGGACAGATCGAAACGGTCGAAATCTTCGAGCGCCATGATGCGGCGATACTGGACGGGAACGAGCATGGTGTTCGTGGCGCGTTCGCGCTCTGCCAGTTCCAGAAACCCGCGGGCATCGAACTTCTTCATCAGCACGACCTGACCGCCCGAACCGACCGTGGGCAGAAAGCTTGCCATCGTCGTGTTCGAATAGAGGGGCGTCGACAGGATCGTCACCGCGTCAGGGCCATAGGCCGGGACACCGCGCTGGATGTGCTGCCAGCGCATCGCGTGGCTGTGGACGATCCCTTTCGGCGTTCCGGTCGTCCCCGACGAATAGATGATGTTGAAGCCGTCGAGCGGATCGATCGGGACCGCTGCAGGTGTGGTGCCTGCGGGCGCCATCCATTCGACCAGCGCGACGCCGACGTCGCTGCCGTCCATCGCGATGCGATCGCTGGCTGTGACCGTCTGGCCTTCGAGGCTTGCGGACGCCGCGCTGTCGAGGAAGAGGTGGCGCGCGCCGGTATCGGCGATCATCGCTGCCATTTGCTCGCCCGTCGCGCTGTTGGTGATCAGCCCGGCGACGCCGCCGGCCCGCAGCGTGCCGAGAATGACGGCCATCTGTTCGACGCTGTTTAGGCCCGCAATCGCGGTCCGGTCGCCCTTCGCCAGCCCATCCTGCTGCAACCGCGCGGCGATTCGGTCGGCCATCTGATCCAGTTCGGACCAGCTCAATCGCCGCGCCGGGTCTGCGGCCGCTACGGCATCGGGACGTTCGGCGGCATGGGCGCGAACGAGGTCGGGCAGGGTGGCGAAAGCGCTGTCAAGCAATTCGATACTGGTCATGGCTACCGGTTAGCACAGCAGGGGGGCGGTGCAATGCCGGTGGGGCGGCGGCGCGACAAGAAGTTGCGTCACGGCAGGGGCGAACGATGTATCCATCGGGGGTGGCGACAGAAAGCGACACGAAGTTGCCTGTCGCCCTTTATCATCCGGAGCCTGCTGTTGCGGCACGGATCGCCGCGGCGGTGGTCGCGGCGGGCTATGCGGTCGATGTCCTGCCCGATCCCGACGCTGGGCTGCGCCCTTGGCTCGGCCAGTGTTTCGATCTGTTGCTCCTGGGCTCATCGGCTGGCGCCGCGGCGGCCGATCCGCTTGCGGCCGTTCGCCTCGCGCGCTCGGTCGCAGGACGCCGGCTGCTGTTCGTTTTAACCGATTGCGATTCGCGCGCCGCCCGGCTGACCGCGCTTTCCGGCGGCGCCGACGACGCGCTCGGCTGGCGCTGCAACCTCCCCGAGTTGACGGCGCGGATCGCCGCTTTGCTCCGGTGCAGCCAGATGGCGGCCGGGCAGCTTGGCGCTGGCGATCTGCGTATCGACCTGATCGACCGCCGCGTCGAGCGCGCTGGAAAGCTGATCCGCATGCCGCAGCGCGAATGCGACCTGCTCGCCCCCCTCGCCCGCGTTCCCGGCCGCCCGATGTCGCGCGCCGCGCTGCTCAAGGCGGTGTGGCGGCTCGATTTCGATCCCGGCACTAACCGCGTCGAGTTTCATGTCGCGCGGCTGCGCGCCAAGATCGACCGCGGCTTCGACTTCCCGATGCTGCACACAGTCAAAGGCGAAGGCTATGCGTTGCACCCGCATCGGGGCGTGCCCGGTCTCACGACGCGTTAGCCTATGCTGGCATTGGGAAATTTGGGCGGCTGGGAACGATCGCGATCGTGCCTGGCAATTAGGACTCCCTTCACCAGGAGATGCAATGCTTGTCAGATGCAAGCGCTCGAACCAACAAACAGTATTGAACGGTTGTTCATTCCGGCGGCGGCAACTTTCCTTCCCGCCAGTGAAGTTGAGATCATTCGCCTAAACAACGGTGCGTTGAGGTATTCTTGGCAGTCGCCCTGCAGTGCATTGGAATGTCTGAACGCGCATATCCTAGAGAGCGAGATTATGCTTTCGACGAAAATCAGTCACACCCATATTGAGGGTTGGCGATTTGGGCAGGGCGAGTTGAATGAAGACCAGCGTGCCGTTCGTGTTGCCGTTGGCGCGATCAAAGAGATACTGGAGATAATGGACGGCGATCTGGTTTTTACAAAAGACTATGATTCGGCGGGCAACGAATTGACGTCATCAGGCATGTCACCGAGGAACGTCTGGTTGTATCCACCTTCCGACATGTCCAGCCACAAGTCGCATACCGCGAACGGTGTCACTGAACGTGCATGGGATTGGTTCGGTGAGGTGACACGCCCGAAGGCCTGAAAGGGTTGATACTGGAGGTTGGGTCAAAAATTACCGCTTCCCACCTCGAAGCCGCCAAATCCCCTCAGTCGTCGTCCATCGCGGGGGACAGTGATGCGTCGAGGTCGCGGGGTCGGATGAAAGCAACGAAACGCGCGCTCTTTGTATCGAGGTCGCGCCAATCGGCGATGTCGAGTTCGAGGCGGGCGAGTGCCGATGTCGGCAGTTTCTCCTCGACCTTGGCGCGCAGTTCGTCGTCGGGCGATTCGGGGACGAGTTCGAGGATCAGGTCCTCCAGCCCCGGATTATGGCCCGAGATCAGCAAATTCTGCGAGTCCTTGCCCATGTCGCGGATTACATCGATCAGCGTCGCAGACGAGGCAAGATAGATGCGGCGGTCCCAATCGGGTTCGATTGCATCGATTCCCGCGGCAGGCTGAAACAGATCGAGCGTTTCAGTCACGCGCACCGCGGGCGAGGCGATGATGCGGTCGATCGCCATCGCGTGCCGCCGTGCATATTGGCCGACGAGTTCGGCGCCGCGACGGCCGCGCGCGTTGATCGGGCGGTCGAAGTCGCGTTCGACGGTCGCGTCCCAGCCCGATTTCGCATGACGCAGGATAGTCAAAGTCTTCAAAATCTCTCCCCGCGCCGCTGCGCCAGCCCCTAAGCCCAATAGCCTTGCTGCGCTGCCTTCTGCCGGAAACTCATGACGGTGAAAAGGCAGCAAACGCTCTTTTTCGCTGTTCGCCGTTCGCCGCCGCAACATGGTTCACAACCTCGTCGAGCGGCAGGCGGCGGACGGGCGTCCCGGCGGGAAAGGCGCTGAGCAGCCGCGACGGGAAACTGGGCGACAGCATGACGAACTGTCCAAAATCGTCGGCGCGGCGGATCAGGCGGCCGAACGCCTGCCCGATGCGGGCCCGGATGACGCCGTCGTCATAGGCGCCGCCGCCCTGCGCCGCGCGCCGCGCCGCGTGAAGGATCGTCGGGCGTGGCCATGGCACCCCTTCCATGATCACCAGCCGAAGCGATTCACCGGGCACGTCGACTCCGTCGCGCAGCGCGTCGGTGCCGAGCAGCGAGGCGTGCGGATCGGCGCGAAAGATGTCGACGAGGGTACCTGTGTCGAGCGGGTCGACATGCTGGGCGTAGAGCGGCAGCCCGGCGCGCGCGAGGCGGTCGGCGATGCGGGCGTGGACGATGCGCAGCCGGCGGATCGCGCTGAACAGGCCGAGCGCGCCGCCACCCGATGCTTCAATCAGGCGGCTGTAGGCGCCGGCAAGGGCGGGAAGATCGCCGCGCGCGATGTCGGTGACGATCAGCACCTCGGCCTGCCGCGCATAGTCGAACGGGCTCGGGACCGCGAAATGGCGGACGCCGCCGTCGATGTGCCGTGCGCCGGTGCGGATATCCGCGTCAGTCCAGCCGCTTCCTGCATCGCCGGTCGCCTGCGCGCCGCTGCGCAACGTCGCCGAGGTGACGAGCACGCCCTGCGCCGGCGCGTAGACAATATCGGCGACGGGGCGCGCCGGATCGAGCCAGTGGCGGTGCAGGCCGATATCATATTCGCGCCCGTCGAAGCGGTCGACCGCCAGCCAGTCGACAAAGTCGGGATCGGCGGGGCCGCCGACGCGCCCGAGCAGCGACAGCCACGCGCCGAGCGTGTCGATGCGCGTGCCGAGGCTGGCGCGGGCGCCGTCGACGCGGGCGCGGGCCTGTCCGTCGAGCCAGTCGGGCGGATCATCGACCAACGCGTCGAGCCGCTTGCCGAGCGTCATCAGCGGCCGCAGCAGCGCCTCGATCGCATCGCTCGCGTCGGCGGCAGCCGCCACCAGATCGGGGCCGGGATCGGCAAGTTCGGTTTCAAGGCTATAGCCGCTGTCGGCATTTTTCGGATCGGTGCCGCGTGCATAGACTTGCCCGCGTGCGGCGACGAGCAGCCGCTCGATCGCGCCCCAGGGGTCGCTCTCGGCAATGCGCGCGAGCCACCCGTCGCCGGGAAGCTGGCCCGCGGCCTCGATCGCCGCGTGAATCGCCTTGTCGCCAGCCTCGTCATAGCTTGCGACATCGGCCAGCCGCGCCGCGAGACCGCGGCGGCGGCCGCGCGACTTGCCCTCCGGCCCCAACACCCAGCGGCGGATCTCGATCGCTTCCTGCCCGGTGAGCGCAGCGGCGAACATACTGTCGGCGGCATCCCACAGATGGTGGCCTTCGTCGAAGATCAGCCGCGTTGCGGGGGCGCCGCCGTCGCGGGGCCGGGCGGCCTGCACCATCGTCAGCGCATGGTTCGCAATGACGATGTCGGCCTGCGCTGCCGCGCGGGTCGAGCGTTCGATGAAGCATTTGCGGAAATGCGGGCAGCCCGCATAGATGCACTCGCCGCGCCGATCGGTCAGCGCGGTCGTGCCGTTGCGGCGGAACAGCGCGGGCAGCCAGCCGGGCAGATCGCCGCCAACCATGTCGCCGTCGCGCGTATACGCAGCCCAGCGCGCGACGAGCTGCGCCAGAACGGCCGCGCGGCCCGAAAAGCCGCCTTGCAGCGCATCCTCGAGATTGAGCAGGCAGAGATAATTTTCACGTCCCTTGCGCACCACCACCTTTTCGCGGTGCGTGCGTGCATCGGGATACAACCGCTCGGTCTCGCGCGCGAGCTGGCGTTGCAGCGCCTTGGTATAGGTCGACACGCAGACGCTGCCGCCCGACTGATCGATCCATTGCTTGGCGGGGGAGAGATAGCCCAGCGTCTTGCCGATCCCCGTGCCCGCCTCGGCGACCAGCATCTGCGGTCGGTCGCGGCGTTCGCGCGGTTCGAAGATCGCGGTGGCGGCGCGGGCATAGTCGCGCTGTCCCGCACGGCGTTCGGCGCCATCGCCGGTGAGCCGGTCGAGCCGGGCGGTCACATCGTCGGGATCGACCGTTACCTGGCGCGGCTGCGGGCGGGGGGCAGCTTCCTCCCATTCGGGCAGCCGCGCGAACAGCCAGCGCTCGCTGCGTTCGGGCGCGCCGATGCGGGGCTGCAGAAGCGGCGCCCACGGCCAGCGCTGGCGCGACAGCGCCTGCAGGCCGTGCCACGCGCCCTCGCGCTCGGGCCACGCGGCATCGCCCGCGCGATCGAGCATCGCTGCGGCGGCGCGCGGCAGGAACGCCGCAACATCGGCTTCGCTAGCGGGCGGGGCGATGTCCATCGCGGCGGCGATGCCCGCCGGCGTCGGCACCGCAAAGCGCGCGGGAAACAGGAAGGCGAAGAGTTCGAGCAGATCGAGCCCCGACAGCTCGGGATAGCCGAGCCGGTCGCCTGTCAGCGTCGCGCCGAGCAGGACATGCGGAGTTGCGGCGACCGCCGCGATCGCTTCGCCGCGTCCGACGCGCTGGACGCGGCCCGAGGCGTCGGCGATCCAGATGCCGACATGGCTCGCGTGGATTGCGGGGAGGGAGAGCGGATCGGGCGCCATTGCCCCACGCTAAGCACAAAAGGCGAACGCGGCAAGGCGGGCAATCAATGTGACACGCTTTCGGGTTGCAGCGGCGTGAAAAACGACCATCCTTCGGCGGGCGATTGATGAGAGGGGCGACACAATGGGTGAAGAGGCTGCGATCGGCGCGGTGGTCGACGAAATGTATGCGATGATTTCGGGCCCGAAGGGGCCGCGCGACTGGTCGCGCCAGGATAATTGCTTCCATCCCGATGCCCGTCAGATCCGAACGGGTGTCGGTGCCGATGGCCGCGCGATATTTCGTAGCATGGGCCTCGCCGAATATGCTCGCGATACGACGCCCTTCTTTGCTGATAATGATTTCTTTGAGCTCGAAATTGCGCGGCGGATCGACGTACTCGGTAACATGGCGCACGTATGGAGCGCTTATGAAGCGCGTTCGGCGCTCGACGACCCCCTGCCCGAGAGGCGCGGCATCAATTCGATCCAGCTATTCAAAGATCCCGAACGCGGGTGGCGTATCATGGCGATGATCTGGGACAATGAGCGCGACGGCGTCACCATCGCGCCCTTCTGATCGCTCAGCTCAGCCCGCGGCGTCCGAAACCTGCGCTGCGGTTGGACAGAAATATCTGCGCAGGATGCGCGCTGGCGGCGCCGCGTGCGCGTTCGAGTGCGTTGAACAGCGGTCCGTGCGACAGCTCGTAGGGAAAGCGCACGCCCATGCGGTCGAATTCGGACCACATGACGATCGCATAGACGACCTGGCCCCCATAGTGGATTTCGCAGCGGGATCGCGCCGGCATGCTCGCGCCGTCGATGCGGGCGCCGCCTTCCGAAAGGTCGCAGATGCGCCCTTCGATCTGGTTGAGCACGCCGTTGACGATCACCTCGATCGTGACCGGGGTGCGCTTGTGAGCGCGGGTGATGGGAGTGTGGGGACTCGTCATGGCCCGAGGCTAGGACGGACGTGGTTAATTTGGCGTAACCATGTCTGGCGCGGTTCCGTTGCCGTGTGCGGACAATTTTGCCTTTCGATTCGGGGGCGCTTGCCGCTATGGGCGGCCGATGACCGACTTGCACCTTCATCCTTCGCTGCGCGAGCCCGCGCAAACGTCCAAGGCCTGGCCGTTCGAGGAAGCGCGCAAGCTCATCAAACGCTATCCCGACGGCAAGCCGGGCGGCGCGCCGGTGCTGTTCGAAACCGGCTATGGTCCGTCGGGCCTGCCGCACATCGGCACCTTCAACGAAGTGCTGCGCACAACGATGGTGCGGCGCGCTTATGAAACGCTGACGGGCGGCGCGCCGACGCGCCTCGTGGCGTTCAGCGACGATATGGACGGGCTGCGCAAGGTTCCCGACAATGTGCCGAACGGCGACATGCTGCGCGAGCATCTGGGTCGGCCGCTCACCGCGATTCCCGATCCTTTCGGCAAATATGAGAGTTTTGCGCATCACAACAATGCGATGCTGCGCGAATTTCTCGACCGCTTCGGCTTCGAATATGAATTCGTCAGCTCGACCGAACGCTATCGGTCGGGCGCGTTCGACGATGCTTTGAAGAATGTCCTGCGCCACAATCAGGATATTCTCGACATCATGCTGCCGACGCTGCGTGCCGAGCGCGCCGCGACCTATTCGCCGATTCTGCCGGTGAGCCCCAAGTCGGGGATCGTGCTGCAGGTGCCGGTGACGGTTGTTGATCCCGATGCGGGGCTCGTATCGTTCGAGGATGAGGGCGAGACGATCACCCACAGCATCCTGTCGGGCGGTGCCAAGCTGCAGTGGAAGGTCGACTGGGCGATGCGCTGGGTCGCGCTCGGCGTCGATTACGAGATGTATGGCAAGGATCTGACTGACAGCGGCATCCAGTCGGGCAAGATCGCCAAGGCGCTAGGCGGGCGCAAGCCCGAGGGGCTGATCTACGAAATGTTCCTCGACGAAAAGGGCGAGAAGATTTCGAAGTCGAAGGGCAATGGCCTGTCGATCGAACAATGGCTGAGCTATGGCAGCGAAGAGAGCCTGGCTTTCTATGCCTATCGCGAGCCCAAGGCGGCGAAGCAGCTTCATATCGGCGTCATCCCGAAGGCGGTCGACGAATATCTGCAGATGCGCGGAAGCTATCCGGCGCAGGAACCCGACAAGAAGCTGGGTAACCCCGTGCATCACGTCCATGTCGCGCGCGGCGAAGATGTGCCCGACGCGGTGCTGCCGGTGACCTTCGGGCTGCTGCTCAACCTTGTCGCCGTGATGGGCGCCGATGCGGCGAAGGACCAGATCTGGCGCTACCTCGGTCAATATGTCGCGGGCGCCGACGCGGCGACCTGGCCCGAACTCGACCGGCTGATCGACAATGCGATGGCGTACAATCGCGACTATGTCGCCCCGACGCTGAAGCGCCGCAAGCCCGTGGGGGGCGAGGGCGCTGCGCTCAAGGAACTCGACGAGCGGCTCGCGGCGCTGCATGTCGATGCGTCGGCCGACGATATCCAGAATATCGTCTATGAGATCGGCAAGAACGAAGCCTATGGCTTCGAAAATCTGCGCGATTGGTTCAAGGCGCTTTATGAAACGCTGCTCGGGTCGAGCGCAGGTCCGCGAATGGGTAGCTTCATCGCGCTGTTCGGGATCGACAACACGCGGCGCCTGATTGCAGAAGCCTTGGCATGATTGACATCTTCACCACCGGCGGGACGATCGACAAAGTCTATTTCGACGCGCTGTCAGAGTTCCAGATCGGCCCGGCGGCGATCCCCGACATGCTGCGAGAGAATAATGTCCATGTGCCCCACCGCGTCACCCAGTTGATGCGCAAGGATAGCCTGGAACTCACCGACGCCGACCGCGAGGCGATCCGCGCTGCGGTCGCCGCGAGCGATTCGGCACATGTTCTCGTCACGCATGGCACCGACACGATGGTCGTGACCGGCCGGGCGCTGGCGGGAATCGCGGGCAAGACGATTGTGCTGACCGGCGCGATGCAGCCCGCATCGGTGCGGGCAAGCGACGCTGAGTTCAATGTGGGCTTTGCGCTGGCGGCAGTGCAGACGCTGCCGCCCGGCGTCTATGTCGCGATGAACGGCATGATCTTCGATCCCGAGACCACGGTGAAGGACCGCGCGGGCGGCCGTTTCGTCGCGGCGGGCGAATAGCCCCGGCTGTAACCTCGCGCGCGCGTCTCCGAATATAGGAGCATGGACGGACATATTGTCCCTCCATCCCGTCTTCGGAGGATAGTATGACCAACACGAAATTCGCCGCTGCCATCGCCGCTTCGGCCACCGCCCTCGCGCTTGCCGGCGCCGCTTTGGCCGCTCCGGCGCCTGCCGGCAGCTCGGGCGCCGCGGTCGGCGCCAAGGACACCGTGCATTGCTATGGCGTCAACAGCTGCAAGGGCACGGCCGACTGCAAGACCTCGGCCAACGAATGCAAGGGTCAGAATGAATGCAAGGGCCATGGTTTCAAGGCCATGGCCGCCGCCAAGTGCCTGACCGGCGGCGGCGTCATCGGCGACGTCGGCTGATGCCATTCCCTCCCGCGCGGCGCTCCGGCTCCGTGCGGGAGGGAATAATCGAGCCCGGTCATGTCTCAAGATCAGCAGATCGCGATCCCTTCGCCCGGCTTTGGTCTGGGACTGCGCCCCGCCCACTATCCCGATTTCCTGGCGCGGCGCCAACCGGTCGAGTGGCTGGAGATCATATCGGAAAATTATATGGTGCCGGGCGGACGCCCGATGGCGACGCTCGACCGGATTCGCGCCGATTATCCGATCGTCATGCACGGTGTGTCGCTGTCGATCGGGTCCGACGAGCCGCTCGACCACATCTATCTGTCAGCGCTGAAGGCGCTCGCCGATCGGGTCGATCCGCTTTGGATTTCGGATCATCTGTGCTGGACCGGGATCAACGCGCATAACAGCCATGATCTGCTTCCGCTGCCCTATGATGCACCGACATTGCAGTGCGTCGTCGACAATATCGGCCGCGTGCAGGATTATCTGGGGCGGCGGATCCTGATCGAAAATCCGTCGAGCTATGTCAGCTTTCGCGCCTCCGATCGCAGCGAATGGGAT
Source organism: Sphingopyxis sp. P1IMeth2 (assembly GCF_900185685.1). NCBI lineage: Bacteria > Pseudomonadati > Pseudomonadota > Alphaproteobacteria > Sphingomonadales > Sphingopyxidaceae > Sphingopyxis > Sphingopyxis sp. P1IMeth2. Next base: position 543,813 of record NZ_FYAT01000012.1, on the reverse strand, counting down.
TTTCTGGCTGAAATGGCGGAACGCGCCGACTGCCTGCTGCTGCTCGACGTCAACAACATCTACGTCAGCGCGCGTAACCATGGCTTCGGTCCGCTGGACTATCTGAGCGGCTTGCCCGCCGGGCGTATCCAGCAAATCCATCTCGCGGGCCACAGCGACATGGGCGATTATGTCATCGACACGCACGATGCAGCGGTATGCGATGCGGTATGGGATCTCTATGCCCGCGCCATTGCGATGGTCGGCCCCGTCGCGACGATGATCGAACGCGATGACGACATTCCGCCGCTGGCGGCGCTGTTGTCCGAACTCGAACGGGCCCGCAAGCTGGCGCAGGCGGCGCTGGAGCCGGTCTGTGGCTGACGCACTGTACGCCATCCAGCAACGCTTTCTCGCCGCGATCATGGGCGAGGATGCGGATGCCGAAGCCCTGATTGTCGATGACGCGCGCGTCGGCGCGGCCCGCCGGATCGGCATTTATCGCAACAACTACCGCGTGAGCCTGACCGGCGTCCTCGCCGATCATTTCGAGCGGCTGCATGCCTATCTGGGCGATGCGCAATTTGGCCATATCGCCGATGCCTATGTAAAGGCGCACCCGTCGACGACCCGAAATCTGCGCTATTACGGCGCCGCGCTGCCCGGCTTTATCGCGCATCATTTTCCGGAAGACGGCGAATTGGCCGAACTTGCCCGGCTGGACTGGGCCCTGCGCCACGCCTTCGACGCGCCCGACGCATCGCCGCTCGATGCCGGCGCGATCGGCGTGCTCGGCGACGGATGGATCGGGGCCGGCCTAGCGCTGCATCCCTCGGCGCGGCTGCTCACCATGCACCATAACAGCGCCGCCCTGTGGAGCGCCCTCGGCGCCGGCGAAGCCCCTCCGGCGCTCGCGGTCCTTGACCCGCCTGTCGATGTGCTGGTGTGGCGCAGCGGGCTGCAGCCGCAGTTTCGCAGCCTTGCCGGGGTTGAGGCGGCTGCGCTGGTGCGGATCGGGCGCGGCGCCAGTTTCGCGGATATCAGCGCGCATTTAGTGGACGAAATTGGGGAGGCGACCGCGATGGAAACTCTGGCCGCGCTGCTCGCCCGGTGGCTTGCCGACGGCGTGCTGATACTGGCCGATCAGGCCGCAGGGGCAACTTGACGCAGTACCGCAGCGTAATTCGGCGCGATCGTCATCGCATCATGCTTGCCGGCGCGGCCGAGCGCGGCATGGACTTGCGGAAGGCGATAGCAGGGCACGCCCATGAAGAGGTGATGCTCGGCATGATAATTCACCCAATAGGGCGCAACCGTCGCGCGCGCGAGCCAGCCGGCGTGCGTCGTGCGCGCGTGGCTGAAGGGATCGTCGCTTCCCGTCGCGGTGCAGGCATGTTCGGCGATGTTACGGATGCGCAGATAGAGCTGAAAGGTCGTCGCCAGTCCGGCAAGCCAGAGCAGATAGGGCGTCCAGCCGTAGAGCAGCAGCGACGCCGCGAGCAGTATGGCCTGAACGAGTAGAAAGCGGCCGACGGACCGTGTGACCGTCATCGCGCCGGCAAGATCGATCATGGGCGATGTTACGCCGTCGTCGGATTGCTTGTTGAACGGCGCTCCAGCCTTGGAGCTCGCGCCTCTTTTCTCCGCCCTTTCGCCGCGAAGCATCGCCTTCAATCCGACGAGCGCGAAGCGGAATTGGGCGACGCGCTGTTTGAAAAATGTCTGTCCGGTCAGGTCGCGGTTGATCTTGCGCATCAGGCTGGCGCGGGTGGTCGGGAATGGCTTGGACAGCGCAAGGTCGGGGTCTTCGGCCTGCTGCGTATATTTGTGGTGCTGGAGATGATAGGTGCGATAGGCGATCAGATCGGACCCCACCGCCGCTCCGGTGAGCCACTGCCCCAGAAAATTGTTGATCTTGCGATCGGGGTGCAGCGCGCCGTGCGCGGCGTCGTGCATCAGGATCGCAAAGCCGAGCTGGCGTCCGCCGACAATGATTATGGCGAGCAGCCAGGCCAGGGGATTGCCGCTCCACGCCGCCAGTCCGATGGCAGCGACGCTGACGATCCAGCCGTGCGCGACGAGCCAGATACCGTACCAGGCGGAGGGCTTGGTGATCGCCGCCCACTGCTGGCGGTCGAAAAAGCGATCGGGCGGCAAGAGGCGGACGGCGGGCATGTCCCGCTGTAACCCGTTGCGAAGCGAAACCCAACCCCTTCCATTTTGGCACAGCAATGGGGTTAACGATCCGCCCGCGGTAAGGATTTGGAAACCCCGTCGGCGACAGAGCGGCTGGCGGAACCAGATAGCGGGATTGGCAAACACATTGGGGGTTAGGCACAGCATCAGCCGGGGCGCAAGCGGCGGGTCATCCGACAACGAATCGCTGTTGCAGACCCCCGAATTCGTGGGGCGCATGATGCGCGTCGCGCAGCTGTGGCACTATGTGCTGATCGGCCGGACCGTGGCCTTCTTCGCTTTCGCTTTCGTCCCCGGCCTGTCGGGCTTCCTATCGCATCCGCTGCAATGGGCCACATTGGTGGCTGGACTGCTGTGCGATGTCGCGCTTACCGTGATCGGCCAATGCTCGCGCTTGCGCTGGGCGCACCGGATCGAATGGCTGCCGACGCTTGCCGCCGCCTCGCTTGCGCTGGTCGGCGCAGGAACATTCTTCGTTTCCATCGGCACCTTCGCAGCACTCGCGACGCCTGACGCGCTGTCCCACCTCGATGCCTTTTCGGCAATCCGGCTTGGTACCGTCCTCGTAGCCGCGGCCGCGGCGGCGATTGTGCGTCCGGCCTTCTTTGCCTTTGCCGGCGGCACCGCGATCGGCGGCGCGGTCGGTATCGCGTCCTGGCCGTTCGGGATTGCGGGTATCATCTTCCTGGGAATGCTGGTCGTGATGATGCGCGAGGATGTCCGGCATCAGCGGCGCGCGACGCGCGTGCGACGCCAGTCGGGAAGCGAGCAGCAGCGGGCGCTTGGGCTGATGCGCGACTTCGAGCGTGCCGGACGCGGCTGGTTCTGGGAAACCGACCGCAACGGCGACCTCGTCTATATTTCGCCGACCGTCGCGGCGAAGCTCGATCGGCCGGCCGAAGATCTGCTCGGGCGCCCGTTTGCCGACATGATCCGCAAGCGCGGCGGCGCCGACGAGAGCGAGGAGCGCACGCTGGGCTTCAGCCTGTCGTCGCGGACGCCGTTCAACGACCTGACGGTCCAGGCAGCGGTCGCGGGCGAGGAGCGCTGGTGGTCGATTTCAGGCCATCCGATTTCGAACGCGCTCGGCAATTTCCAGGGCTTTCGCGGCAGCGGCACCGACCTCACCGAAAAGCGCAAGTCCGAACAGCAGATCAATCAGCTCGCGCGGTACGATACGCTGACCGGCCTCGCGAACCGGCTGCACATCACCGATCTGCTCGAGCGCGCGCTCAAGAATCATCTCGGGCAGGCGCAGCCCTGCGCGCTTCTGCTGATGGACCTCGACCGGTTCAAGGCGGTCAACGACACGATGGGGCATCCGGTCGGCGACCAATTGCTGCAACAGGTCGCGGCGCGGCTGACGCAGGTCGTCGGTGACAAAGGGCAGGTGGGACGACTGGGCGGCGACGAGTTCCAGATCGTGCTGCCCCAGATCACCCAGGTCGAAAAGCTCGCGGGGATCGCCAATGCGATCATCCTGAGCCTTGCCAAGCCCTTTCTGATCGAGGGCGAGCGCATCCGCATCGGATCGTCGATCGGCATCGCCATTTCGGAAAGCGACGGGATCGGCTCGTCGGCGCTGGTGCGCAACGCCGATCTTGCGCTCTATGCGGCGAAGGACGCCGGGCGCGGGGTTTATCGCTTCTATGCCGACGCGATGCATAATCAGGCAAGCGAGCGCAAGGCGATCGAAGATGCGCTGCGCGATGCGCTGGCGAAGGACGAACTGAAGCTGCTGTACCAGCCGATCGTCAATGTCTGCAGCGAACGCATCAGCGGCTTCGAGGCGCTGATCCGCTGGCAACAGGGCGGCGATGCGGTCATCAGCCCCTCTAAGTTCATTCCGATCGCCGAAGAATCGAACCTGATTGTCCCGATCGGCGAATGGATCATCCGCACCGCCTGCGCCACGATTGCGCGATTGGGGCAGGAGTATCGCGTTGCCGTCAATGTGTCGCCGCGACAGTTTGCCAATGAAAAACTGCCCGCGACGATCCTCAGCGCGGTCGCGGCCGCGGGTATTCGTCCCGATCAGCTCGAGCTGGAAATTACCGAAGGTGTCTTTCTCGACGAAAGTCCCGAAAATCTGGAGATGTTCCAACGGTTGAAGCGCACCGGGGTACGGCTAGCCCTCGACGATTTCGGCACCGGCTACTCGGCGCTCGGCTATCTGAAGAAGGCGCCGTTCGACAAGATCAAGATCGACCAGAGCTTCGTGCTCGGCGCGGCCGATCCCAGCAGCATGAATGCCGCGATCATTTCGTCGATCGTCGGATTGGCGACGGCGCTCAAGATGGAAACCACCGCCGAGGGGGTTGAAACGCACGACGATCTGGCGCTGATCCGCGGCCTCGGCTGCAGCCATGTCCAAGGCTATATCTACGGCAAGCCGATGACCGTCGAGGAAGTGCTGGCTTTGCTTGCCGACGGCAATGGCAAGGCGGTCGCGCAGGGTTACAAGAGCGCGCGCGAAGCGCGGATGCGGACCTTCCGGACGATCCAGATCGCGAGCGGCGGCTATCGCTATGAAGCGATTGTGCGCAATCTGTCGTCGCGCGGCGCGCTGATCGAAGGTTTGTGGAATGTCCCCGCAGGAACGTCGCTGCTGATCGAATTCGGCGCTGATGTGGTGATGGACGCCGAAGCGCGCTGGTCCGACGGGAACCGCGTCGGCGTCCGTTTTGCACAAATGGTCGACATCGGCGCGCTGGTCGGCGGCGCCGGGGCGAAGGAACGCCGGACAGGCGGGCGGATCGACCGCGCCGCCTGATCTCCTGTCGTCAGTCGGCGATACGCCCGCGCGCCATGACCCAGCGCACATGTTCGAGGGTCGTCACATCGCCGAGCGGATCGCCATCGACCGCGATCATGTCGGCAGACATGCCCGGTGCGATGCGGCCGATCTCGTTTTCCATCGACAGCAACCGGGCGGCGGTGGTCGTCGCGCTCGCCAACGCCTCTCGCGGGGTCAGCCCCGCCTTGACGAGCAGCGCGAACTCGCCAGCGTTGCGGCCATGTTCGAACACACCGGCGTCGGTGCCGAACGCGATCGGCACGCCCAGCGCCTTTGCCCGCGTCACGGCCTGACCCACGCGGCCGAGCGTCATGCGGACCTTTTCCTCGACAGTGGGGGTGTAGATGCCCTTGCCGAGCCGTTCGCGCACGCCCTCGAACGCCATGAGGGTCGGGACGAGATAGGTGCCCTTGGCCTTCATGACCTTGAGCGCCGCATCATCGGCGAAGGTGCCATGTTCGATGCTGTCGATCCCGGCGGCGGCGGCGGCCTCGATCCCCCGCTCGCCATGCGCATGCGCCATGACCTTGAGGCCCAGCGAATGGGCGGTATCGGCGATGCTGACGAGTTCAGCATTCGAGAAATGCGCACCGAGGCCGCGGCCCTGCTGCGACAGGACGCCACCGGTCGCGGTGATCTTGATGACATCGGCGCCGGCGCGCGATGCCTTGCGCACCTTTTCGGCGCATTCCACGGCGCCCGTGCAGGTATAGCCCTGATCGAGTATGGCGTGGACATCTTCGCGGAAGCCCGTGACGTCGCCATGGCCGCCGATGATCGACAAGGGCACACCGGCGGCTATGATCCGCGGTCCTTCGATCAACCCTTCGGCGGTACCGCGGCGCAGCGAGAAGGCGGTATATTGCCCCGACCCCGCCTCACGCACCGTGGTGAAGCCGGCGCGCAGCGTGATCGCGGCATTTTTGACGCCGACGACAACGCCCCATTCGTCGGGATCGACCGCTTCGTTGCGGAAATCACCGCCCGGATCGCCGGTCAGATGAACGTGGAGGTCGATCAGGCCGGGAAGCAGCGTCTTGTCGCCGAGATCGATGAATTCGGCACCTGCCGGAGTGGCGGCGCGGCCCGGCTCGATCGTCATGATCCGGCCGTCGGTGACGGTCACGGTCGACGGGCCAAGCGCGGGCTTGTCGGGATCGGTGATGACGCGCGCGGCATAGATGAGCGTCGTCTTGGCTTCGGCGGCAACGCCGCCCAGCATGGCGGCAACCGCTGCGGCGGCGAGCAGGCTTTTCTTCAGCATGATATCTCCCCTGTCTTTCGCCTACCGTGGCGCGGCCGGAGCGCGAGGGCAAGGGGAGGGTGCATAAAAGAAGGGCCGGACGAACCGGCCCTTCAGTTTGGCTTCTGATAACCGAAAGGAATATTACCAGAAGAAGTCGTAGATCACATCGACCACCTGGCCCGTGTAGGTGTTCACGAGCAGCGCATCGTCATAATAGCGCACCCAGCGATAGGGACCGTAAGCGGGCGGCAGGCGATAATAGCCGGGATCGTTGATCCAGTAGCGCTGGCTGTAGAAGAGCGAACCCAGCGAAAAACCGATGCTGAAGCGCGTGTAATTGCGGCCCCGGTACGGGTTGTAATAGCGCGGCATCCGGTAATAGCTCCGGTTGCGGTCGCGATACCCGCGCCAGTCGTAGCGACGGTCGCTGCGCCAGTCGCGGTTCCAGTTGTTGCCGCGCCGATTGTCGTAACGACGGTCGTTATCATAGCGCCGGTTGTTATCGTACCGGCGGTTGTCGTTCCGGTCATAGCGCCGATTATCGTTGCGGTCGTAACGCCGGTCGTTCCGGTCATTGTCCTGACGATAGAAACGGCGGTCGGGCTGGCCGCTGCGATCTCGGCTGCGGTCGCTCGTGTTGCCGCGCTGGCCTTGCCATTGCTGGCGCTGACTTTCGCCGCGCTGACCCTGCCATTGCTGCTGGCGCTGCGTATCGTTGCGCTGTCCCTGCCACTGCTGCCCCTGCGGCGCGCGCCGGTCGGTGCGGTAATTGCGCTGCTGCGGCTGGGCCTGCGGTTGCGGTGCTGGCTGGGCGGTCCGGTTCTGGCCGCGATTGCCGCCGTTCCAGTCGCCACGGCGGCCATCGGTCCCACGCGAGCCGCGGTGGTCACCGCGATCGCCGCGCTGGTCACCGCGATCGCCGCGCTGGGCAATCTGAATGCGCTCGCCATTCGCCTGAGCGGCGGCGGGCGCGATGGGGGTGAGGATCGTCGCTGCGATCAGCAATCCTCCGAATGTCTTCTTCATTTCGGCACACTCCAGATCCATGTCCCATGCGGCACCCGGCCGATCGGGATGATGAATCGGAAATTACCGCCGATCAGATGAGTGAGCGCTGAACCGGACTGTTGCCTGTCGTTCAGTTTCTCTCCGCCGGGCGCAGCGCCGGGACGGCGCGAGCAGCGTCGTCGGGTCGGATGCCCGGCGGCGGTGCGGCGGCGATGCGCTCCTCACCCCGGATCACCCGGCCGGCGCGGCGGATCGCTTCGCGCATGCGGGGGTAGCTGCCGCAGCGGCAAATGCCCGTCATCGCGGCGTCGATTTCGGCGTCGCTGGGGTTGCTGTTCTTGCGCAGCAACGCGGCGGCCGTCATGATCATCCCAGACTGGCAAAAGCCGCACTGCGGCACCTGTTCGGCGACCCAGCTTTGCTGGACCGGGTGACTGCGGTCGCGTGACAATCCCTCGATCGTGGTGACGAAACGGCCTTCGCATTCGGCAATGGTCACAAGGCAACTGCGGATGGCCTCACCGTCGATATCGACGGTGCAGGCGCCGCAGTCGCCGGTGCCGCAGCCATATTTGGTCCCGGTCAGGTTCGACGCATCGCGCAGCGCCCAGAGCAGGGGCGTTTCGGGATCCATGCGATATTCGACCGGGCGGTCGTTGACCGAGAATTTTGTCATGCCGCCCGTCTTAGCCGAACGCGGTGATTAGTCACGCCAGCTCGTGTCGATCTTGTCGACCTTGCGCACCATCGCGTCGAATTCGGCCTTGCCCGACTGGCCGGGAATTGCGGCCATGTATAGGTCGCGCTGATGAACCTTGATCACGTCTTCGGGGACGGTGATCGGCTTGCCCATGCTCATCGTAGCGAGCTGGATTTCGCAGGCGCGCTGGAGCGCCCAATATTTGATGAAGGCGTCGGTCAGCGTCTTGCCCATCACGACGGGACCGTGATTCTTCAGCATCAGGATGCGCTTGTCGCCCAGATTTTCGACGAGGCGTTCGCCCTCTTCCTCGCGCACCGTCACACCCTCGAAATCATGATAGCCAAGCTGGCCCATGAAATTGCAGGCATAGAAGTTTACAGGCTGGAGCCCACCCTCGAGCGAACAGACCGCCGTTGTCGCGGTCGTGTGGGTGTGGATGATCGCATGGGCGTCGGGCAGCACGCGGTGGAACAGGCTGTGCTGGACGAAGCCCGCCTTGTTGACGTGCCACGGATTATCCACGTCGACCTTGTTGCCGTCGATGTCGATCTTGATCAGGCTCGACGCAGTCACTTCGCTGAAGTGCATGCCATAGGGGTTGATGAGGTAGCTGCCGTCCTCGTCCGGCACCTTCACGGTGATGTGGTTGAAGATCATTTCGTCCCAGCCCATCATCGCGAAAATTCGGTAGCAGGCGGCGAGTTCGAGCCGCGCCGTCCATTCGGCTTCGCTATATTTGCTGTTGCGCTTGAGCTGGGTTGCCATCGGGCGATCCTCTTCCTGTCGGTTTCGTCTTGCTACCTATGCCACAGGCGAGCGGGCGCGCGCAATGGCGGCGGCGGGCATCCGCGCGCGGAAGAGCGACGATTTGCCGCGTGGGGGCTTGCATTTTGGCGCGAATCTCTCTAGTGCCCGCCCCAACGGAACGTCGCGCCTTTGCGACGCTCTTTTTATTGCCCGAATATCGGCGAGCTATGGCAACCCGGATTTCCGCCGGAAGCCTCGGCCGTCTGACGAACAGGAGACGACACGGCGTATGCAGATCATCGTTCGCGACAATAATGTCGACCAGGCCCTCCGCGCGCTCAAGAAGAAGCTGCAGCGGGAAGGCGTGTATCGCGAAATGAAGCTGCGCCGTCACTACGAAAAGCCGAGCGAAAAGCGTGCGCGCGAACGCGCCGCCGCCGTCCGCCGCGCCCGCAAGATGGAGCGCAAGCGGATGGAACGCGACGGTATCAAGTAAGACCGTCTTCGATACGAAATCCTGTTTCGTAGAAGGGCGCCGCGGCAACGCGGTGCCCTTTTTCTTTGCCTGTGGTGCAGAACTTATCCCAGCGCGTCGACTTCTTCGGCCAGCGCCAGCCAGCGATCCTCGGCTGCGGCTTTTTCCGAGCGCAACGCGTCGAGCTTTGCCGTCAGGGCGCTGAAACGCGCATTGTCGCGCGTGAACAGGCTGCCGTCGGACAATTCGGTTTCGATGCCGGCCATCTCCTTCTCAATCTCCTCGATACGGCCCGGAAGCAGGTCATAGTCGCGCTGGTCCTTGTAGGAGAGTTTCCGGCGTGCCTGGGGCGGTGGGGGCGGCGCGGTATCGGCGCCGGCCGCCTTGGCTTTCGCCGACGAGGGCTTGCTGCGCTTGGCTTCCCAGTCGGCATAGCCGCCCGCGACGATATCGACCTTGCCGGATCCGTCGAGGCCGAGGGTGACCGTCACGGTGCGGTCGAGGAAGTCGCGATCGTGGCTGACCAACAGCACGGTTCCCGCATAGTCGGCGATGACCTCCTGCAAGAGGTCGAGCGTTTCGAGGTCCAGATCGTTGGTCGGTTCGTCGAGGACGAGCAGGTTCGATTCGCGCGCGAATTCGCGCGCGAGCAGAAGCCGCGAGCGTTCACCGCCCGAAAGCGCGGCGACGCTGGCCTCGGCAACCGAAGGATCGAAGAGGAAGTCCTTGAGGTATCCCTGGACATGCTTCTTCACGCCGCGCACCTCGACCCAGTCGCCGCCGTCCGCGAGGATGTCGCGCACGGTCTTTTCGGGCGACAGCAGGCTGCGCTGCTGATCGATGACGATGCCATCGAGCGTCGGGGCGAGGGTGACCTTGCCCTCGTCGGGTTCGATTTCGCCAGTGAGCAGCTTCAGCAGCGTCGATTTGCCCGCGCCATTGGCGCCTACGATCCCGATGCGGTCGCCGCGCTGGACGCGAAAGTCGAAGTCCTTGATGATCGTGCGATCGCCGAAGCGCTTGCTGATATGGTCGGCGACGATCACCGACTTCGAGCGGACGTCGTCGTTGGCGAGGCCGAGCTTGGCGACGCCGGGGCCGCCGATCATCGCCGCGCGCGTGGCCCGCATCTCGATCAGCTTTTCGAGCCGGCCCTGGTTGCGGCGGCGGCGCGCGGTCACGCCGCGCTGGAGCCAGTGTGCCTCCAGCTTCAGCTTCGCATCGAGCTTTTCCGCGGCGCGCGTTTCTTCGGCATAGATGGCCTCCATCCACGCATCGAAGCCGCCGAAGCCGATCTCCTTGCGCCGGATGCCGCCGCGGTCGAGCCAAAGGGTCTGGCGCGTCAGGCGCGTCAGAAAGGTGCGGTCGTGGCTGATGGCGACGAAGGCGCCGGAGAAGCGTGACAGCCAGCCTTCGAGCCAGTCGATCGCCGCTAGGTCGAGGTGGTTGGTCGGCTCGTCGAGCAGCAACACGTCGGGGTTCTGCGCCAGCGCGCGCGCGATGGCGGCGCGGCGACGCTCGCCCCCCGAGGCGCTTGCCGCTTCGCGCGCCATGTCGATGCCAAGCTGGTCGGCGATCGCCGCCACCTCATGTTCGGCGGGCGGGTTCGCGCCGCCGATCGCATAGTCCATCAGCGTCGCATAGCCCGTGAAGTCGGGCTCCTGCTCCAGCAGCACGACGTGGGTGCCGGGGACAATCGTCCGCTTGCCCTTGTCGGGCTCGATACGTCCGGCGAGCAACTTGAGCAGCGTCGTCTTGCCCGCACCATTGCGGCCGATCAGTGCAAGCCGATCGCGCGCGCCGACGTAGATGTCGAGATCCTGAAACAGCCAGCCGGTGCCCTGCACCAGGGCCAGGCCTTCGTAAGAGAGAATGGGAGCTGCCATGATGAACGGCTCGCTACATAGGCGTTCAGCGTCATGCAAGCGCCGAGCGCCCAAAGGCGGGAACGGGCCCACTCCGTCCTGCGTATGGGGTGGGTATCCACGATCGGCCGGGGGTCCGGCCTACAGGAGTTTGATATGACCAAGCATATGTTCACCGCCATGGCGACCGGCATCGCGCTGCTGGCTGCGACGCCGGCCATTGCACAGCAGGGAGGTTCGACGGTGACGACAGCGACGACGGAAGGACCGATCCTGAGCTTCAGCGTGAGCGAGGAGGTCCGTTCGCGGCCCGATGAGGCGACGGTGGGCGCCGGCGTGACGACGACCGCGCCGACCGCAGTCGAAGCAATGCGGCTGAACGCCGCCGCGATGGACAAGCTGATCGCCGCTGCCAAGGCACGCGGGATCAAGGCCGAGGATATTCAGACAAGCGGCATCAGCTTGTCGCCGCAATATGACTATAATAATCGTAGCGACGGTCAGCCGCCGCGCTTCCTGGGCTATCAGGTCAGCAACAGCGTGCGCGCGACGACGCCGAAGATCGACGATATCGGGCCGCTGCTCGATGCGCTCGTCGCGGCGGGTGGGACCAATATCGATGGCCCCTGGTTCGCGATGAAAGATCCCGATGCGCAGCTTGTCGGCGTTCGCGGCGCGGCGATCAAGGCTGCCGAAGCGAAGGCGGCGGACTATGCCAAGCTGGCCGGCTATCGCGCCGCCGAGCTGGTTTCGATCAGCGAAGGCGGTGCTGTCGGCGGGCCGGTCCCCATGCCGCGCGTGCAGATGATGGCCGCAGAGGCCAAATCGACGCCGGTCGAGCCGGGTCAGGTCGGCAACACGTTGACTTTGAGTTTCCAGTATCGGCTGGTACGCTAAAGGTCTGGGCCGTGTCTCGGCAGACGCCGAGGCACGGTCGGCCGGATCAGCCTAGCTCGCCCTCGGCCCATGGCCAGGCGCGTTCGCGGAACCATTTGGTGATGATATATTTGCGGCCCTTGCGCACCTTCATTCCGTGATGGAGCGTCTCGGGGTTCGGCTTTCCGTCCGCGCGGACATTGTTCCACGCGACGAGTTTGCCCGTTTCAGGCTGGTGCATCTTGCCCGTGGAGAGAAAGCGCGTCGCGCCGCCCGCCTGGGGCTGGTTGAGATAGACCATCAACGTCCAGGTTCGCTGTCCGGGAATCGCGCAATAGGTCTCCCAGTCGGCGCCGTGCGGGTCGAAATAGTCGGTATGCGCCTTGAACTCCTGCCCCACATCATAGCGCTGCCCCTGTAGCGGCTCGCCATGATCCAGCGGTATTCCGGTGATATCGTGCAGCCGCGCGTTGACCGCCCGCACCAGCGGATCGCGGTGATCGAGGTCGCAGGTCGTGCTGGTCCGGAAAGCTTCGTCACCATTGGGATCGGCGATCGTCGAAGGGCGCACGTCGCGGTCGATCTGCGCCATCAGCCCGGCGCATGTTGCGGGATCGAGAAAACCCACCAGCATGAATTGCTGCAGCTTGGGCGTCGGTGCGCGCCGGATGCCGGGAAGCAGCGCCAGCCGCTCGGCGGTACGGTCGGCGCCCGACAGCGCCATATCGACATGCTCGTTTCCGGACATGGCCTCTTTTAGGCGGCGTTGGTCATGCGAACAATGCTTGACGAAAGAGGTGGTCACGCCTATCGCCGCGCGCTGTCGCAGGCGGTCTCGCCCGGCATATGGCGATCGTAGCTCAGTTGGTTAGAGCACCGGTTTGTGGTACCGGGGGTCGCGGGTTCAAGTCCCGTCGATCGCCCCATTTTCAAAGCTTTTCGTTGATCAGAACCGTGGCGATCCCTTTGGGGGTGACTCGCGCCGGCTATTTCATTATTACGCCCCTACGTAATTTTTTAACGCGAGGGTGACGCCATGTCCGCAGTCTGGGATTTCGCCGATTTCGACGATCATGAACATGTTCACATGTTCCGCGATCGCGACAGCGGACTGACGGCGGTCATCGCCGTGCATTCGACCCACCTCGGCCCCGGTGCGGGCGGGGTGCGCTTCTGGCATTATCCGCAGCGGTCGGCCGCGATCGTCGATGCGCTACGCCTCTCGCGCGGCATGAGCTATAAGAATGCGATGGCGGGGCTGCCGATGGGCGGCGGCAAGGGCGTAATCCTGGCCGACGAAGCCGGCACCAAGACCCCCGAACTGCTTGCCGCCTTCGGTCGGGCGGTCGAATCGCTGGGCGGCGCCTATGTGACCGCGGAAGATGTCGGCATCACCGACGCCGACATGGTCCAGATCGCGAAGCAGACCAAACATGTCAGCGGCCTTCCGGTCGCGAGCGGCGAGGCCGGGGGCGACCCCGGTCCCTATACCGCGCTTGGCGTTTATCTGGGTATCAAGGCGGCGATCCGCGAAGGGCTGGGTACCGACAGCGCCGCGGGCGTGCGGATCGCGATCCAGGGCGTCGGCAGCGTCGGCGGCGGCGTTGCGCGGCGGCTTGCGGCCGAAGGCGCGAAGCTGACCCTTGCCGACGTCAATCTGGCGCGCGCAAAAGCACTGGCAGAGGAATTGGGTGCCGATCTCGCCGACTCGGCGGCTATCATGGAAATCGAAGCCGATGTGCTCAGCCCCAATGCGCTGGGGGCGATCCTGACCGAACGCAGCATCGAAAAGTTGCGCGTGCCGATCGTCGCGGGCGGCGCGAACAACCAGCTTGCGACTGCCGCCGACGGGCAGCGCATCCACGATCGCGGCATCGTCTACGCGCCCGATTATGTGATCAACGCCGGCGGCATCATCAACGTGGCGCTCGAATATCTGGGGCAGGGCAGTCAGGAGGAGGTCGAAAGCCGCATCCACCTGATTCCGGGTCGCCTCGCCGAGATCTGGGCCGAGAGCAAGGCAAGCGGCACGCCGGCATCGACGGTAGCGGATCATATGGCGCAAAAGCTGATCGGGCGGCGCTGACCAGCGGCCGGTTGCAACATGGGATGGCGTGCGCGCGAAAACGCGCTAAGCCGCTCCCATGAAGCGGCATTTCTATCTGGTTTCGGGATGGGCCTCATTGGGGCTCGGCGCGCTCGGTGCGTTCCTGCCGCTGTTGCCGACCGTGCCCTTCGTGATCCTAGCCGCCTTCTGCTTCGCGCGCTCGTCGCCGCGCCTCGAGGCCTGGCTGCTCACGCATCCGACCTTTGGAAACCACATTGTTGCTTGGCGCGAGAAGGGGGCGATCAGTCGCCGCGGCAAGTTTGCTGCAAGTGCCGCCTTTGTTTTCAGCATTGCGCTGGCGCTGCTCTTTGCGCCCTGGCCGTGGATGATGGCGCCGATCATCGCGGCCGTCGTAACGGGAAGCTGGATATGGACAAGGCCGGAGGCATAGCCCCCGGCCTTGTCCCTTTCAGCAATGTCGTCCGAGCTTAGAAGTCGACCGACACACGCCCATAGACGAAGCGACCGCTGAAGCCGAACGGCGACTGCGACGAATAGGGCAGGAAGCTGTTGTTCAGGCCATAGTTATAGCCATCGACAACCCCGAACGGCAGGCGGTCCGGATATTCGTCGAGCAGATTATTGGCACCGACGGCGATCTGCACCGGCTGGATCGGGCGGAAGCGGAACTCCAGATCGACAACCCATTTCGGGGTCAGGGTGATATCGCCAGGAGCGGCACCCTTCGGGATGGTGATGTCGAGGCTGGGGCCGGGCAGAAAGACCTTGCCATAGCGATTGGCACGGAGCGTCATGCCGGCGGGACCCGCCTCCCAATCGACCCCGACGTTCAGCTTGTTCGAGGGCTGGCCGTCGGTCAGGCGGAAGCTTTCGGGGCGAGCGAACAGCCGCTGCGCCGTAAAGCCGCTGAACGTACGGCGATCGGTGATCTTGGTATCGTTGAGATTATAGCCGGCAGTGAGCGTAACCTTGCCGATCCCGAAATCGGGCAGGCGATAGCTTCCGACGATATCGACACCCTGCGTGCGGGTGTCGATCCCGTTGATGAAGAAGCGTGCCGATGTGCCCTGCACATTGGCTGCCTGAAGGATCGCGACGACGTCTGCGCCCTGCAGGTTTTCGGTGAGCGTGATGCGATCGTTGATCTTGATGCGGTAATAATCGACTGTCAGGCTGAGTCCGCGAACCATGTTGAAGGCGAAGCCGCCGCCGAAGTTGACCGATTTTTCCGGCTTCAGCGGCTGCGCCCCGAGTGCGACCGCAATCGGCGATGCAACCGGGAAGGTGCCGATCTCAATCAGCGTCCCGTTCACATTGTTCGTCGAGGTGGTCGAGAAGAACTGCTGGGCCATCCCCGGTGCGCGGAAACCGGTCGAAACCGACCCGCGGAAAGCGAGACCGTCGATGGGCTCGAACCGCGCCGCAAGCTTCCCGTTCACCGTGTCGCCGAAGTCCGAGAAATGTTCGTAGCGGCCGGCGGCCTGGACGTTGAACATATCGCTGATATCGGCATCGAGTTCGAGATAGCCGGCAAAGCTGTCGCGCGACTTGTCGATCGCGGTGGTCGGCGAAAAGCCGGGGAACACCTGCGAACCCGGCGCCGCGCCGTTGGAGAAGGTGTAAGGACCGGCGATATAGCTTTCGAGCTGTCCCGGAACGATGCGGTAATTCTCGTTCCGCCATTCCGCTCCGAGCGCCAGCGTGGTGCTGCCGATACCGAGGTTCAGGTCACGGCTTGCGTCGAGGTTGACCGAGGTTTGCCCCGAGCGGAGACCGCCTGCGTCGAACTTGCGCGGGCTGTGCAGGCTGCCGAGCGAGGTGTTCACGCTGTTCTCGACGCCATAGTCGAGCCGGTTCGATCCATAGTTGACCGACAGGTCGAGGTTCCAGCCTGCGGTTTCGCCGCGCAGCCCGCCGGCGATGGCGATATCCTGAATGGTGCTGGTAATCAGCGGCAGGAAGCCGTCGGGATAGATTGGCTGGCCGCCATTGTCCCAGTCGGCGTTGCGCGAGTCGAGCGAGCGGCGATAGAAGCCCGCGCCATTGGCGTCACGGATGCCGTAACTACCGAAGCTGTAGAGCTCAAAGCTTTCGCCAACATCCATCCCGGCGTTGAAGAAGAAGTTCATGTCCTTCGATTCGCCATCGCCGAAGCGGTGTTCGTAGCGGTTGAAGGTCACCTCGCGCGGATCCCCCGCAGCGGCATAGTTGCGCCGCAAATCGGGGCCCGAGCGGTTGGTTGGCGAACGGTCCTTATATTCGGCCGTGAAGTTGAAATAGCCCGCATCGCCGATCGGCAGGCCTATATTGGTCCCGATGGTCCAGGTGTCGCCGTCGCGGCGCTTGCGATCCTCGCCCGTGTAGGTGATTGCCGGATCGTCGGACGCTCCCGTCGTCGGTGCGACGCTGGCGACCTGCGCGACATCCTCCATCGTCGTGATATATTTGCCGAAGCTGATCTGCGCACGGCCCCCGACGCTTTTCTTGAGCTGGATGTTGATAACGCCAGCAATCGCGTCCGAGCCATATTGCGAGGACGCGCCGTCGCGCAGCACCTCGATACGCTCGATTGCCAGCGGCGGAATCGTGTTCATGTCGACGCCCGCCGAGCCGCGTCCGATCGAGCCATTCAGGTTGAGCAGCGACGAAAGATGGCGGCGCTTGCCGTTCACGAGCACGAGCACCTGGTCGGGCGCGAGGCCGCGCAGCGTGGCCGGACGCAGCGAGTCCGTGCCGTCGGTCAGCGACGGCTGAGGGAAATTGAACGAAGGAACGAGCTGGTTGAGTAGCCGGTTCGTTTCGGTCGTCCCGCTATTCTGCAGCGATTCACTCGAGATCACGTCGATCGGCACGGTGCTGTCGGCGATCGTCCGGTCGGTCCGGCGGGTGCCGGTTACGATGATCGTTTCGTTCGCATCCGCGTCGTTGGCGCCTTCCTGTGCGAAAGCCGGCGCAGTCCAACCGCTTGCGACAAGAGCGGTGGCGAGCGCGAGGCTCGATAATTGGGTCGTGTTTTTCATGGTCATCTTTCCCTGTTGATTGCCCCTAGAAACGACCTGCACAGGTTTGATGAGAAATGCCGACGCTTCCACCCCTCACGCGGCCGAGCGGGGCGCTATTATTTCGTTTTGGTGACATATGTGGCAATTGAGCCACACAATTGCCGCATACTAAGTAATTTTATGTCTTCCCATCATTGCTATCGATATCATTCGTGCGCGACGCCGATGGCGTCAATTGTCTAGACCGCGGCCGTGCGCTCGCCTAAGGCTCGGCGCGCGATGCACGCCTATGCGAATCCGACCCGTTTCCTGGCCATTGCGCGTCCGCTGACGCCGTGGCTGCTGTGGCTGGGACTGGCGTTCTTGCTCGCCGGCGCATGGGCCGGGCTGACGATGGTGCCGGGCGAAGCGAAGCAGGGCGAGACGGCGCGCATTCTCTATGTTCATGTTCCCGCCGCCTGGCTCGGCATGGGGGGCTGGACGTCGCTCGCTCTTGCAGGATTGGTGCAGCTCGTGTGGCGGCACCCGCTGGCAGGGATTGCGGCGCGCGCGATCGCGGTTCCTGGCATGCTGTTCACCGCACTGTGTCTCGCGACCGGATCGATCTGGGGAAAGCCGACCTGGGGAACCTGGTGGGAGTGGGACGGCCGCATGACGTCGATGCTCGTGCTGCTCTTTCTCTATGCCGGTTTCGTCGCGTTGACGACGGGCGACGAAAGCGAGCGGCAGGGCGGAACGCTTTCGCGCGGTGCCGCGATTTATGCGCTGGTCGGCGCGATCAATATCCCGATCATCAATCGCAGCGTCGTGTGGTGGAACAGCCTGCATCAAGGGCCGAGCATCACCATGCGCGGATCGAGCATCGACGGCAGCCTGTTGTGGCCGCTGGGCTTGACCTTGGCCGGATTTTCGCTGCTATTCGGGGCGATCGTATTGATGCGCATGCGGCGGATCATAGCCGACAATCGGGTCGCGGCGCGCCTGCGCCGGTTGGCGGACGACGAGGGGACCGAATTTTGACCGGCGTCATAACCGGAAACGGCCAATGGGCCTATGTCGCGGCTGCCTATATGCTGACCGCGCTCCTGACCGGAGCGGTGGTCTGGCATAGCTGGCGGACGATGACGAAGGCTGAAAAGCGCAGCGCTGCGCTGCGCAGGGACCGGACATGAAAGCGAAACATCAACGACTGATCCTGGCGGCGGTGGCGCTGTGCGGCGTCGGCGGCGCGGGGGTTCTCGCGGCGAGCGCGCTGCGCGACGAGGCGGCCTATTTCCGCACGCCTGCCGAAATTCAAGCGGGCAAAGCCGAAGTGGGCGAAGCAATGCGGCTGGGCGGAATGGTGGCGGCCGGCAGCATCAGGCATCAGCCCGACGGCGTGACGATCCGCTTCGTCGCCACCGACGGCAAGGCATCGATCCCAGTCGAATATAAGGGCATCGTGCCCGATCTGTTTGCCGAAAATGCCGGAATGGTCGCCGACGGCCGGATGCGGGCCGATGGCACCTTTGTGGCCGACCGTATCCTGGCCAAGCATGACGAACGCTATATGCCGCCGCAAATGGGCGATATGCCCAAGGCTATGAAAGCAGCGCCGAAAGCATGATCGCCGAACTGGGTCTCGCGCTGTTGTGGATGGCTGCGGCGCTCGCCTGCCTGTCGCTCGTCGCGGGCAGCCTCTATCTGCGGAGCGGCAAAGGCGATCTTGCAGCCCTCGTCCGGCCGGCGAGCGTCGCGCAGGGCGTTTTGACCGCGGCGGCTTTCGCGATGCTGATCGCGCTTTTCGTGCGGTCCGACATGTCGGTCGAACTGGTGGCGCGCAACAGCCACAGTTTGAAGCCGATGCTGTTCAAGGTCGCGGGCGCCTGGGGCAATCATGAAGGATCGATGCTTCTGTGGCTCACGATCCTCGGCTTGTCGGGCGCGCTCGTTGCGATCTTCGAAAAGCGGCTGCGCGAGGATACGCTGGTCGCAACGCTTGCTGCGCAGGCGGCGCTGAGCCTCGGCTTTTTTGCGTTTCTGCTCTTTTCATCGAACCCCTTCAAGCGGCTGCCGATCGCGCCGCCCGACGGGCAGGGGCTGAACCCGCTGTTGCAGGATCCCGGGCTCGCCTTTCACCCGCCGACGCTTTACGTCGGCTACGTCGGTTTGTCGGTCGCCTTCAGCTTTGCGGTCGGCGCGCTGATCACGCGCGAGATCGGCCCGGCCTTCGCGCGCGCCATGCGGCCGTGGGTCTTGGGAAGCTGGATTTTCCTGACTCTGGGAATTACCGCCGGCAGCTATTGGGCCTATTACGAGCTGGGCTGGGGCGGCTGGTGGTTCTGGGACCCGGTTGAAAATGTGTCGCTCATCCCGTGGCTTGCAGGCGCGGCGCTGCTCCACTCGGTGAGCGTGACCGCGACGCGCAACGCGTTGCGCGCATGGACGGTGATGCTCGCGGTTGTCGCTTTCTCGATGTCAATGGTCGGCACGTTCATCGTGCGGTCGGGCCTGCTGACCAGCGTGCACAGCTTTGCCGTCGACCCCGAACGCGGAACCTTCCTGCTCGCGCTGATGGCGATCTACATCGGGGGCGCATTGACGCTGTTCGCGTTGCGCGCCAGCAGCGTCGCCGAAGGCAAGAAATTCGCGCTGCTCAGTCGCGAGGGGTCGCTCGTCATCAACAATCTGCTGCTCACGACGATCCTTGCGCTCGTGCTGCTCGGTACGCTCTATCCGATCGTGGCTGAGGCCATGGGCGAAAAGATTTCGGTCGGACCGCCCTATTATAACAAGGTTGCGGGCCCGCTCGCGCTGATCCTGTGTCTGGTCATGGTGGCCGGTCCGCTACTCGCCTGGCGCAAGGACGACGGGCGCAAGCTGTGGTCGCGACTTCCTGCCGCGATTCTTGCCGGGTCGGCGGTGCTGTTCGGCCTGATCCTGTTCGGCGGCAAGGTCGGCGTGCTGCCGCTGCTTGGCATGACGGTCGCCGGGATCGTCGCGGTTGCCAGCCTGGCGCCATTGTGGGGCCGCAATCTGCGCCGGACGCCGCTGCCGACATGGGGCATGGTGATCGCGCACTTCGGCGTCGCGGTCGCGCTTGCCGGGATGGCCGCCGAAAGCGCTTTCATCAAGGAACGGCTGGTGGCTGCGGCGCCGGGCGAGACGGTCACCGTCGATGATTTCACGG
Source organism: Sphingopyxis sp. P1IMeth2 (assembly GCF_900185685.1). NCBI lineage: Bacteria > Pseudomonadati > Pseudomonadota > Alphaproteobacteria > Sphingomonadales > Sphingopyxidaceae > Sphingopyxis > Sphingopyxis sp. P1IMeth2. The sequence goes on along the minus strand of NZ_FYAT01000012.1, from coordinate 523,682 downwards.
TGAAGTTCGTCGGCGTCCGCCCGATCGCTGGCCCAAATTACACCGCGGTCGAAGGAACGCTGATCGCGACATCGCCCTCCGGACACAGCTTCACCCTGCGGCCCGAGGCGCGAACTTTTCCGGGCCTGATGGGCGGCGCGCCAACCGAAACCAATGAGGCCGCATTGCTGACGCGGCCGGGCGGACAGCTTTATGCCGTGCTCGGCCAGCCGGTCACGGGCGCCGATGGCCGCGCCGACCGCTACCAGCTTCGCCTGTGGTGGAAGCCGCTCGTCTGGTGGATCTGGCTGGGTGGGGCATTGATCGCGATCGGCGCGGCGCTGTCGCTGCTCGGCCGTGCGCAATTGCTGGCCCTGTGGCGCAGTCACCGCGCGCGCAGGGCCGAGGGGCGCTACGCATGAAGACCCGCTGGATCCTGTTCGTGCCTTTGGCGATTACCGCGCTGCTGTTTGGGGCCTTCATCTATCGCCTGACGACTCCGCCCGAAACGCTGATCCAGTCGCAGTGGATCAACAAGCCGATGCCGTTGTTCGACCTGCCGCCCGCAACCGCCGGCGTCGAGGGCCTGAAAAGCAGCGACCTCGCCGACGGGCGGCCGCGCCTCGTCAACGTCTTTGCCAGCTGGTGCATCCCGTGCCGTGCCGAGGCGCCGCAGCTTGAGGCGCTGAAGGCCGCGGGCGTTCCGATCGACGGCATCGCGATCCGCGACCGGCCCGACGATGTGGCGCAATTCCTGCGGGAAAATGGCAATCCCTTCGACCGCATCGGGTCGGATGTGCAAAGCAGCGTCCAGATCGCGCTCGGCTCGTCGGGCGTCCCCGAAACCTTCCTGATCGACGGCAAGGGGATCATCCGCGAACAGATACAGGGCGTAATCCTTCAGGAACAGGTGCCGGAAATCGTCGCCAAGCTGGAGAAGATGAAGTGAGGGGCTGGACCATCCTGCTCGCCTCGCTTGTTCTGGCCTCTGCGCCTGCGGCCGCGCAGGATCGCCTGCCGCCGGCGCCCTATGCCTATCAGCAGCTTCCCGATCCCGCGCAGGAAGAAAAAGCCAAGGCACTTATGGAAACGTTGCGCTGCCTCGTCTGCCAGGGGCAGTCGATCGCCGACAGCGATGCGCCGCTCGCCGGCGACATGCGGCATGAGGTGCGCACCAAGATTGCCGCGGGAGAAAGCCCCGATGCGATCCGCCAATGGCTGGTGGCGCGCTATGGCAATTGGGTCAGTTACGATCCGCCGTTCGATGCGGCCACCGCCCTGTTGTGGCTCGGCCCGCTCGCTTTCCTGTTGCTCGGAGGATGGCTGGCCTTCGGGCGTTTCCGCCGCGACGCAGGCGACGCGGAGAACGCTCCATGATCTGGATGTGGATATTGCTTGTCGGCTTGGTCACGCTGGGCGCCATCTTCTTGTTCGGCAAGCTGCCGGCGGCGGCTCGGCCGCTTGCTGTCGCTGCGGTCATGGTGGGCGTCGCCGGTTATGCTCTGCAGGGTAGCCCATCCTTGCCCGGCAAGCCGATCGTGGCGCCCGAACAGCTTGAAGGGTTCGGCGAGGCGATCACCGATCGTCAGCAGGGTATGGCCGACCGTTTTGGACCGGCCGCACAATGGATCGCGATGTCGGACGGCTTTGCGCGAACCGGCAAGACGGCGCTGGCTGCGCAAACGCTTGAAAAGGGGCTGGAGCGTTATCCCGACAATGTCGATCTTTGGGTCGGCTTGGGCAATGCGCTTGTTGCGCATGGTGGCGGCGTGATGTCGCCCGCCGCCGCGCTCGCGTTCGATGAGGCCGCAAAGCGCGACCCGAACCATCCCGCGCCGCCTTTCTTTGCAGGCCTTGCGATGGCGCAGAGCGGCGATCTGAAGGGTGCGGACGCGGTATGGAGCCAGCTTCTGGCGCGCACCCCGCCCGATGCGCCGTGGCGCGCGGACCTCGAGATGCGGCTGGCCCAATTGCGACAGGCGATGGGGCCGGACCTGTCCCCCGATGCGTCGACCGGGCCTTGATTCAATGCTATTCCTGTCTCTCCCGCTGGTCTAAGGCGCGCCAATGACTGTCGAGTCGCAACAGGGCCAGGCAAGCGCCGAAAGCGCCGCGCCCACCGGAATCGAAGCGGGCCAAACGGGTCACGGCCATCACGGTGACGGCACGCTGAAGCTGGCGGTCGGCGCCGTCGGCGTCGTTTTCGGCGATATCGGCACCAGCCCGCTCTACGCTTTCCGCGAAACCTTCGCCGGCCATCATTCGATCGAAGCCGACCAGCTGCACATCTATGGCGTGCTCAGCCTCGTCTTCTGGTCGATGATGCTGGTCGTCACTTTCAAATATGTGATGACGATCATGAAAGCCGACAACAAGGGCGAGGGGGGCAGTCTGGCGCTGCTCGCGCTGATAAGTCGCTCGTCGGGCGGTGCTCGCTGGACCTGGCCGATCGTTTTGCTCGGCGTTTTTGCCACCGCGCTCTTTTACGGCGACAGCATGATCACTCCGGCGATGTCGGTGTTGTCGGCTACCGAGGGGCTGCAATATGTCAGCCGCGGTTTCGAACCCTATATCGTTCCGATCGCGCTTGCGATCCTGATCGGCCTCTTTGCGATCCAGTCGCGCGGAACCGCGAAGGTCGGGATGCTTTTCGGGCCGATCATGCTCGGCTACTTCCTGATGCTCGCGGTGTTGGGCGTCATGCATATCGTCGATCATCCGACGATCGTCATGCACACGCTGAACCCCATCAACGCGATGCGCTTTTTCTATTATGACGGCTTCACCGCCTTCATCGCGCTTGGAGCCGTCGTCCTCGCGGTAACGGGGGCGGAGGCGCTCTATGCCGACATGGGCCATTTCGGCCGCGCGCCGATCGGGCTGAGCTGGTTGTGTTTCGTACTACCCGCGCTGATGCTCAATTACATGGGGCAGGGCGCGATGGTGCTTGCCGGACAGGTCGCACCTACGGCGCAACTGATCCAGGATCCCTTCTTCCTGATGATGCCCGACGCGTGGCGCGTCCCCGTCGTGCTGCTCGCGCTGCTGGCGACGATCATTGCCAGTCAGGCCGTCATTTCGGGCGCCTTTTCGTTGACGCAGCAGGCCATCCAGCTCGGTTTCGTGCCGCGCCTGCGGGTCGAACATACCAGTGCGTCGGCGCAGGGGCAGATTTACATTCCCGTCGTCAATTGGGGCCTGATGGTCATGGTCATTCTGCTCGTGCTGTTCTTCGGTTCGTCGAGCAATCTGGCTGCGGCTTATGGTATCGCCGTGACCGGCGCGATGTTCATCGACACCTGTCTGATGAGCGTGGTGCTGTTCAGCCTGTGGCGCTGGCCGGCGTGGAAAGCGCTGCCTGTGCTCGCGGTATTCTTCATCGTCGATGTCGCCTATTTCGGCGCCAATCTGATCAAGGTGCCCGATGGCGGCTGGGTGCCGCTGGTGATCGGTCTGACGATCTTCACCATGTTGACGACCTGGTCCCGCGGCCGCAAGCTGATGCAGCAGGAAATGGCGGAAAGCGCGATGCCGATCCCGGTGTTCGTGAAGTCCGCGGCGAACAGCGCAACGCGCGTTCCGGGCACCGCTGTCTTCATGACGTCGACCTCCGATGGGGTGCCGCACGCTCTGCTTCACAATCTGAAGCACAACAAGGTGCTGCACGAACGCATCATCCTGTTGACGATCAAGATTGCCGACGTGCCGTTCGTGCCGGAAACGAAACTCTGCCAGCTTGACGATCTGGGGCAGGGATTTCACCGACTGATCCTGCACTATGGTTTCATGCAGCCGGTCGACGTGCCCGATGCGCTGAAACGCACGACCGCGTGCGGCGGCGAATTCAAGATGATCGAGACGAGCTTCTTCCTGTCGCGTCAGACGCTGATTGCCGCCAAGAAGCCCGGCATGCCGATCTGGCGCGAAAAGCTGTTCGCATGGATGCTGCGCAATTCGGAAAGCGCGATGGAGTATTTCCGTCTGCCGACCAACCGCGTGGTCGAACTGGGAAGCCAGGTCGCCATCTGATCGTCAGCTCTGAACAGACAGGCGTCTGAACATCGGCGCGCGTCGTGCGATGCTGGGGCGAACCCATCGGGACGCGCGACATGCAAGCAGGGATTAGCTCCGCCTCGTTACGGCCCGCCGCGCCGGCGCCCTTCGCGCTGATTGCGGGAAATGACTTTTCGACCCTGCCGGCGGGCGCCGAAGTCGCGCTGAGTCATACGGCGCCTCGCTCGGAGCCGCTGGCGCTGTCGTGCGGCCATGCCCAAAAGCCGCGACCCTCACCATGGTTATCATGATGTGATGACGGCGCGGGTCGATAGGATCCGGATATGTTTCGAGCGGCAGATCAATCGCGACGCCCCCGCGGCACGGCGCACGGCCGCGATGCGTCTGGCGTTGCTGCAGGACAGCTTGCGCCGCGCGCTCACCGACCGCCGTGGCACCGGCTTTAACCGGCGCGATCCGATGCGCTTGTTCGCGGATCGCCCATATCTTGACGAAGCGATCTCGCGGCTGTTCCGTTAGCCTTGGAGCCGCACCTTGCCCTGCAATTCAGACCATGCGTCCTGATATTGCGCTTCGAGTTCAGCGACGAATTCGGCGACCGGGCGCACGCCGCGGACCGAGGCGATCCCCTGACCCGAGCCCCAGATGTCCTTCCATGCCTTCGCCTTGGTGTTGCCGCCAGACCCGAAGTTCATCGTCTTGAGGTCGCCTTCCGGCAGATTGTCGGGATCCATCCCCGCGGCCACGATCGATTGGCGCAGATAATTTCCGTGCACGCCGGTGAAGAGGTTTGAATAGACAATGTCGGCCGCGCGCCCTTCGACGATACCGTTCTTGTAGCCGTCGTCGGCATTGGCTTCGGCAGCGGCGATGAAAGCGCTGCCTATATAGGCCAGGTCGGCGCCGCACGCCTGGGCAGCGAGGATCGAGCGACCGTGGGCTATGGCGCCCGAAAGCGCCACCGGGCCATCGAACCATTCGCGGATTTCCTGCACCAGCGCAAAGGGCGACTGGGTGCCGGCATGGCCGCCGGCGCCCGCGGCAACGGGGATCAGTCCGTCGGCGCCCTTTTCGATCGCCTTGCGCGCGAAGCGGTCGTCGATGACGTCGTGCAAGGTGATGCCGCCCCACCCGTGGACCGCCTGGTTCAATTCCTCCCGGGCGCCCAATGAGGTGATGGTGATCGGCACCTTCCATTTTTCGCAGGTTGCAATATCCGCCTCGAGCCGATCGTTCGAGCGGTGAACGATCTGATTCACGGCAAAGGGGGCTGACAGCCGGTCGGGGTTGGCGCGGTCCCATGCCGCCAATTCCTCGGTGATGCGGTGGAGCCACTCGTCCAGCAGCGATTGCGGCCGGGCGTTGAGGGCCGGGAAGCTGCCGACAATCCCCGCCTTGCACTGCGCGATGACCAGATCGGGGCCCGAAACGATAAACAGCGGCGAGCCGATGACGGGCAGGCGCAGGCGGTCGAAAATCGGGGGAAGGGCCATGAATCAGTCTCTCCAAGATGGTCTTGAGCTTACCCTAACGTAAACGGAAGGTGGCGCAAGCATGAAGCGCCGCGCTCTGCTTGGCGTAGCCGCGTCTGGGGACATCGAGCGTGTTGGGCATCAAGACAGACTTGCGCCGTTGTTTGGAAGGATGGTGCCGTCGTTCGTCGAGCCGCAGCGTCGGCCCGTCGAAGAGACGATGCTTAGTAGATAAAGCAAAAATATCTCTATCTTTCTATAAGTTGGACTAAGCGTGTGCCGGTTGGGCGGTATGCGATTCGGAGTTCGCGCGTCGAGATATTGCCCTGCCCAGGTCGCAGGCTGGCCTGACAAGCCTGCCGGACCCCTTCGTTTCCCCCCGCCGAAGGATTTATACCATGCCTATCCCCTCCCCAAATAACGGTGTGCCGCGCGGCGGTTGCGACTGCCTGCCGCGACCGGCCGGTGATGCGCCCGCTATGCCGCCGCCAAACACATACGTCCTGCGTTACGAAGATCGATGGTTCGGCATCGAGAAGCACGTCGCTTTCGAGGCGGCAGATCTCGTTGCAGCGCTAGCCCTAGCTGAGAGCGAGCCGGTTGGTAGCTGGGCCGAGCTTAGTGATGGTGAAGGCGTGCTCATCTGCCGCCGCGGCGGGGCACTGGGGGCCGCGGATTACTGGTCGGTCGATTAACCCGGCGCTGCATCAGTGGAGCGCTGCGACCAGCTGGCGCATCGTGGCGTGAAGCCGCATCATTTCCGTTTCGCCCAGCGTTTTCGTCAGTTCGGCCTCGGCCTCGCGGCTTAGACGGGCAAGGGTGTCGACCGCGGCTTTGCCTCGTTCGGTAAGCACAACCCGTTTCGCTCGCCCGTCGTCGGGATCGGGGCCGACGGCGACATAGCCGAGTTTGGCCAGGCTGTCGGTCAGATAGGCCATGCTCTGTTTCGTCATGCCGGCCCGCTCGGCGAGGTCGACGACCCGCGACCCGGCGGGGTCGATGTTGCGTAGCAGGCTGGAGTGAGCGGGGCGGAGGTCGGCGAAGCCGGCGTCGCGGGCCTGGCCGTAGATGCGGGTGCGCAGCCGGTCGTAGGCAAGGTGGAAGAGCTGAGCGAGGCGTTGGCCGTCGCCGGATAGCGGGGGAGGGAGATTTTCGATCATTGCAGCCTCTTGACACAAGACAGATTAACTGTCTATTGCGCCATTAGACAGAATAACTGCCTATATCGGCGATCCGCCGGAGGCTGTGATAGAAAGTGACGGCAATGGAGCAGGTGGTGGCCGCGATGGACCGCAGCGACGAGATGGTGGCCCGCAATCTGGCGGTGGCGGCGGAGCATATCGAGAATGAGGCGCGCGATCCGGCGTCGGTGATGGATCTTTATACCGATGACATAGTCCTGGAAGTGCCGGGACGGGGGCTATATCTCGACAGCAAGTCGGCAATCGAGGCCAATTACCGCCGCATGTTCGCCTCGCTGGCCGAGGTCGAACTGGAGCCGCTCGACCGTTTTGCCACCGAAACTCGCGTCGTCGATGACATGAAGGTGCGCTTTCGCCTGACGGGTGACGGGATGGTCAATGCACCGGTGGCGATCGGGGCGCGGGTCGAGCTCCGGCTGGTGCATGTCTTTCACATGCGCGGCGGACGGATTGCCCGCGAAATCGTGCATGAGGAGTGGCGCACCATCGGCTGAGCGGCGCCTCGCACGGCGCACCTGTCAGGGCGCGGGCGCGGTCGTTCTGGCTTCAGCCTCCTCCACGACCCGCGCTTCCTTTTCGGCGCGCAGGCGTTCGGAGTGAAGCAGCTTGTCGGCCATCGCCTGCCACGCCGCGGCGGCGCGCAGATTGCGGTCGCGCACCTGCGTCAACGACGATGCATCGGCATCGGTGCGGCACTTGTCCGCCTGGGCGATGTAGAATTCGGTGGTGGCCGACATGGCTGCTCTTCCTTGTACGGTTGTCCGTTACGGTCGATCAATCGACCATATCGGCGATCAGGCGCCGAAGCTCGCGGCGCGACAGCGTCGGGCGGCGGCGCGGCGCGCGGGCCGGAGAAATCCGGGCCGTCTGCGCCCGGCCGGCCAGCGACAGCGCGGGCAGAGCGGGAAAAATAGAAGGGTTGTTATAGAAGTTCGTCATCATCTTTATCTTTGCTTTGGATGTTGTGGTTTTTGGAGACCGGCGCCACTGCGCCGATCCCGTATCGTTTGACCCTTGAAGGATCAGAGCCCGCGCCGTTTGCGCTGGCTGGGCGGAACCGGCCCGCCGCCGCGTTCGCGGTAGACAAGGCGGCCCTTGCTGAGGTCATAGGGCGTCACTTCGACGCGCACGGCGTCGCCGACGACCGACCGGATGCGGAAACGCCGCATCCGGCCCGCCGTATAGACGATCAGCCGATGACCGTTTTCGAGCGTGACGCCGAAGCGCCCGTCGGGCAGGATCTCGTTGATCTGCCCTTCGAAGGTCATGACTTCCTCTTTGGCCAAGATCAGGCCGACTGGAGGTTGACTGCCGACGTCTTGCCGTTCTTGCCGGTTTCGAGTTCGAACTGGACGCGCTGGTCCTTGTCCAACGTCGTCATGCCGGCGTTCTGGACGGCGGTGATGTGGACGAATGCGTCGCCCGAGCCATCTTCATTTTCGATGAAGCCATAGCCCTTGTCCTGGCTGAAGAATTTTACGGTGCCGATCGGCATAGGGTGTTTCCTTTCACGAGAAACGGGAATCCCCCGGCAAAAGCACCGGAGGAGCTGGTAGCGTGTGAAGGGAAGAGTCTGCCCCAAGGGGCCGTCAAATTCCGTCGCAGGCGACGTTAGCGAGGCCGATATGGAGGATTGTTCCCGAAAAGTCAAGGTGCCGCGCAAATGGCGGTAAAATTGCGCGCCGCAACGCCCCCCGATTTTAAGTCATCCCGAGCCGGCGGAATATAAGCAAGACGCGCCATTCTATTTTCCACGATCGCCACAATATTCGCCATTATTCAGCCGCGCGGCGCCGTTTTACGTGGCGTGCGCCGCGCGCCCGGCGGCGGGGGGCGGACCGACCGCGCGATCGTTCGCGCGCGCCCGCGTTTCGACCATGCGGTCGAGCCGCGCGTCGGTGCGGCGGCGCTTGGCAAAACTGCGCCCCTCTTCGCGCAGCATCTCCACCGGCTCGTCATGCCCCCGGATCGCGCAGTCGAGAAACTCGTCGGCGAGCCGCGTCCGCGCAATCAGCACCGCCGCCGCGCAGCCGATGCGAAACGTCGCCCCTTAGGGCCGCTGTTTCAACTGATAGGCGGCGGACGGCGACATGCCGACCTTCGCCCGCTGGAGCTGAGTTTTCCAATGGGAGATTGCGAGGAGGCGAGTGATGGATGACTTCTTTAAGCCCCATTCGCCGCGCTAAGTATCGCCCGCACGCTCGCCGTCGCGACGTCGGTATCGAGGCCGCAGCCGAACAGGCTTTTCCCGTCGGCGGTACGGCATTCGACATAGGCTGCGGCCTGCACATTGCTGCCTTGGCCGATCGCGTGTTCGCTGTAATCGACGATGTCCATCAGCGGGCCGCCGGATTCGGCGAGCGCAGCGATAACGCTGCTCATCAGGCCGTTGCCGCGGCCGCTGACGCTGCGTTCGGTGCCGTCGATGGTTAGCTTGCCGGCGAAGATGCGGTCGGCGCCCGAATGGGTCTCCGACCAGTCGACGAGCTGGAAGCGCTTGCCTTCGGTGGCGAGATAGGTGCGTTCGAACGCCTGCCAGATATCGTCGGCGGCGAGTTCGCGGCTCGTTTCGTCGGCGAGCGCCTGGACGACGTGGCTGAAGCTCGCCTGCATCTTCTTGGGCAGCTTCAGTCCCTTGTCCTGTTCAAGCACCCAGGCGACGCCGCCCTTGCCCGACTGGCTGTTGACGCGGATCACCGCTTCGTAGCTGCGGCCCAGATCGGCAGGGTCGATGGGCAGATAGGGCACCTCCCACGTTTCGTCATTCTGGCGTTCGCGTGCAGCGAAACCCTTCTTGATCGCGTCCTGATGGCTGCCCGAAAAGGCGGTGTAGACCAGATCGCCGCCATAGGGATGGCGCGGGTGGACGGGGATATTGTTGCAATATTCGACCGTCTGGATGACCTGATCGATGTCCGAGAAATCCAGCTCGGGATCGACGCCCTGCGTGTACATGTTGAGCGCGATGGTGACGAGGCAGGTGTTGCCGGTGCGCTCGCCATTGCCGAACAGGCAGCCTTCGACGCGGTCGGCGCCGGCGAGCAGGCCGAGCTCGGCCGCGGCGACGCCGGTGCCGCGGTCGTTGTGCGTGTGCAGGCTGATCAGCGCGGCGTCGCGGTTCGGCAGATGCTTGCCGAAATATTCGATCTGGTCGGCGTAGATATTGGGGGTCGCCGCCTCGACCGTCGCGGGCAGGTTGAGGATGATCGGCTTGTCGGCGCTGGGCTGGAGAATGTCCATCACCGCGGCGCAGACCTCGATCGAGAAATCGATCTCGGTCGTCGAGAAACATTCGGGACTATATTCGAAGCGCCAGTCGGTGCCGGGCAGGCGCGCGGCATTGTCGCGCAGCTGCTTCGCGCCTTCGACGGCGATCGCCTTGATATCGGCCTTGTCCATGCCAAAGACGATCTTGCGCCACGCGGGCGCGACGGCGTTGTAAACGTGGACGATCGCGGTTTTCGCGCCCGCGAGGCTGTCGAAGCTGGTGCGAATGAGGTCGGCGCGGCTCTGCGTCAGCACCTGCGGTGTGACGTCATCGGGGATGCGGCCCGAGCGGACGAGGTTCTGGATATAGTCGAAATCGGTCGCTCCCGAGGCGGGGAAGCCGACCTCTATCTCCTTCAGCCCGCAGCGCACGAGCAGGTCGAAGAAGCGCGTCTTTTTCTCGGCATCCATCGGATCGATCAGCGACTGGTTGCCGTCGCGCAGATCGGTCGACAGCCAGATCGGCGCGCGCGTGATCGTGCGCGAGGGCCACTGGCGATCGGTCAGCGGAATCTGGGGAAAGGGGCGGTATTTGACCGAAGGGTCGCGGAGCATGGTCATGGGGTGAAATTCTTCTGCTGGGATTGGCTGGCTGTGTCGATCGGACCCTTGAGCGGGTGGCCGCGACTAACGCGCAGCCAGTGTCACGCCCAAGGGCGTGTAAGTCGCAGAAGAAGAAGAGCGTTGCCGCGCATGGCGCCCCCATGATGCATTATGTCGCGCTTGGCAAGGGCAACGTGCGAAAATGTCGCCGGACCGCCATCCGAGAGGATGGGCGGCGGCCCGGCGCAGGGTGGGGTTAACGGCGGGAGAGGGCGTTGCCCCCTCAGGCGTCTTCGTTGTCGCGGACGTGGCCTTCGGCGGGATCGCGCGCGTCGTCGTCGTCATCGTCATCGAAATCATCGCCGAACTCGAAGACTTCCTCCTCGACCATATTGTCAGCGGCGTGGATGCGCACGCCGATCAGCCAGTCGGCAAGCGGGCCTTCCCAGCCCGCCTCAACCGGGGCGAGCGCATCGGCGGCGCTGCCCGCCGGGCGATCGCCGACAAGGTCGAAATCCTGCACCCCGTCGTCGGGCGGGGTGATGTAGACATGGGGTTCGAGCCGGACATGCGTCCATCCGGCGGTGGGGGCGAGGCCGTCGGCCTCGACAATCAGCAGCGGATCGTCCGCATCGCCGCCGACCATGGCGGCCACCTCGACTATTTCGCGAACCAGTTCGCTCATCGTGCCGACTCCTGCGAAAAGGGCGGGGCCCCAACCGGACCCCGCCCCCTGGCTAGCGGCGCTGTGTGACAGATTGATGCGTCACTGTTTTTCGAAGGCGGCGTGGATGTCGAGCTTCACCTCGTCGCTGACGAAGGGGATGCCGTAGAGGACGCCGAAATCGCTGCGCTTGATCGTCGTTTCGGCTTCGAAGCCGACGGTATCCTTCTTGCTCATCCCCATGCCGGCGCCGTGAAATTCGACGTCGAGGGTGACGGGGCGTGTAACGCCATTGAGGGTGAGGTTGCCCGTGACCTTTGCCTCTGTCCCGTCGTCGTCGAGGACGACCGCAGTCGAAACGAAGCGGGCGTCGGCGGGGGCGGGACCGAAGAAGTCGGGCTTGCCGCCGTCCTTGCCCGCGCGCAGCAGATGCGCGGTCAAGCCGGCGCTGGCGGTGGTGACCTTCGACACCGGGATGACGACGTCGACCTTTGCGGCGGCAGGGTTGGCGGGATCGAGCACGAGGGTGCCGGTCACGTCGCCGAAGATGCCGGTATAGTTGCTGAAGCCGAGGTGATCGACGCGCCACACGACCATCGTGTGCGCAGGATCGGCGGCGTAGGTGCCGGCGGTAACGCGGCTCTTGTCGGGCGCGCCGGGGGCGCCGGGCGCCTGGGCGACGACGACGGGAACGGCAACGACGGCAAGAGCGAAAAGCGTGGTGAGCGATGCGATACGGCGCATGAGCGGGAGCCTCCTGTTGGGGAGACGCGATGCTAGGCGAGGGCGCGCGTCGCCGTCAATCGCGTCGCCCGGAAACGCAGCGTTTCGTCCGCTCAGTCGATCCCGTCGCCGATCAGCGAGAAGGGCGCCCAAGCGCTGGGGTGCGACCAGCTTTTGAGGAAGTCGTCGGCGCGCGGATCGTTGCGGATATCGCGCATCGCGTGCTGTAACGCCTCGGCGCGCGAGAGGCCGGGGTTCTTCTGCATCAGTTCGAACAATCGCACGGTGAGTACCGAGGCGACGTCGTCGCGCACCGGCCAGTGCGAGGCGAGCAGGCTTTCGGCGCCCGCGAAGAAGAAGGCGCGCGCCAGCCCCGACAGCCCCGGCGCCCCTTCGCTGCCGTCGCCCGAGGCGGTGTTGCACGCCGACAGCACGACCCAGCGCGCCCCGAGGTGCAGCCCCGCGACTTCAGACGCGGTAAGCAGCCCGTCGTCGAGCGGGGTCGCGGTGGCGGGCGGGGTGAAGACCAGGCCGGGTTCGGCGAGCCCCTTTACCTCGCCCGCGATCAGCCCGTGGGTCGCGAGAAAAAGCACCGAGAGATGTTCGAGATCGCTGCGCTTGAGATTCGTTTCGGTAGCGGTGCCGGCGAGATAGAGGCGCGCGGCGTCGGCGCCGAGCAGCGCCTGCATCGCCTTCAATTCGGCCTCGGTCCCCGGCAGCCGGGCAAGGCGGCGCAGCGCCGCGGGATCGGCGAGCGGCTGCGCATCGCCGATCGCGGGTTGCAGCCCGGCGGTGACGGGGAGTCCGCTGCTGCGCGTGCCGCGCGCGCGGGCGCCGGCAATGCCGCGTGCGGCCGCCTGACCCTCGAGCACCGGATCGCCGAAGCCGACCATGCGCGTGCCCGCCTGGCCCTCGTCGCGCGCCGCGACCGCGCGCAGCAATTGCAGCGACTGGAGCGAAGGAAGCTGAAGCAGCGCGGGGCCGTCGGCGAGCCATTTCGTCGCGCGCAGCACCGCAGGATCGCCATCGGCGCCGGTCGGCTTTTCGGTGACGAGGATGCCGAGCGGCAGCGAGGAAAGCGACCCGGTCGCGGCGGTGAAGAGATGGCGCTTGCCCGCAAGATCGGCGGCGAAGGGCGCGAGCAGCCGGTCGTAGAGCAGCCAGGCGGTGCCGCGATCGAAGGGAAAATCGCCTTCGCCTTCGGCCGACCATTTTGCATCCTCTTCGGCGGTGACGTCGATACTGGCGCCGACGTCCCACAGCAGGCGGCGCACATGCGCGTTGACCTCTGCCGCGGGCATGTCGGCGCGATTCCAGCGCAGCGCGTCATGGGTGACGAGCAGGACATGGGTGCCAAATTCGGACGGCACGAGCATGACGAAGGCTTCGTCGGGCGCGAGCAGCGCCTGCGCCTCTGCGATGGCGAGCGGACGCGGCCGGATCAGCGCGAAATAGTCGGGTGTCGCCGCGGCAATCGCGGCATCGACCTGCGCGCGGCGATCGTCCTTGCGCGCGATTTCGGATTGCAGCGTCGAGAACTGACGCTGGCGTTCGGCGGGGTCGTCGGGGAGCGTTTCGAGCTTCGTGTTGAGCGCCGCGATCTCTGCATCGATCCGGCGTCGTTCCTCGACGAGCGGCGAGACCGAAGCGCGCGCCGCGGCGCGTTCGGCGGCGGCGCGCGCGACGGCCCGGCTGGTCGTTCCCGCCATCGCATCCTGCAACGCGGTGAAAGCCTGTTCGGCGGCAGCGCCGTCATGCACGCCCTTCGCCCACAGGGCGTCGGCGTAGAGCAGGAAATAATCGGCGTAGCGGCGTTCGCCGAGCCATGCCCAGGGATCGGCGGTCACCCAGTCGAGCTTCATTTCGTCGAAGCGGTCGAAGCCGAGCGCATCGCGGAAACTGGTCATGCCGAGCGCGGCATGGCGCGCCGCGGCGAGCGCCAGCGCCGGATCGCCGCGGTTGCGCAGCAGCAGTTCGGAAAGATCGGCCTTGAGCGCGTTGAGCGTGTCGTCGGGATCGCCGAAGCTGCCGCGCCGCGCCGAGCGCCGGTCGGGGTCGAGATAGAGGGCGAGATGGTCATTGGCGGGATCGCCCAGCACATCGGCCAGCACTGCGATCGCGGCGGCGCTGCGATCGCGCTTCTTGAGGAAGGTGGTCAGATTGTCGAGCGCATGAAGGGTACGGAAATCACCGGCGCCAAACGCCTTGCGTTCGACGGCCAGCGCCTCGCGGTAGACGGCTTCGGCTTCGGTATCATTGACGGGCAGATCGTCGAGATCCCAGGCAAGGTCGCGCAGCGCCTTGGCATATTCGTCGCTGTCCTTGCCGTAATGGCCGGCGAACAGCGCCACCTTGCGGCGGCTGTTGGCGATGCGTTCGATCTCGTCGCCATAGCTCGACAGGGTGCGTCTCTCCGCCTCGATCGCCTTTTGCTCGGCGTCGAAATCGATCCCGGCGAGCTGGGTGCCGACGAGCGCACCGAAACCATAGCGGGCGAGCTGGTCGCGGGCGCGGTCGGCCTTGCCCGCCGCGACCGCCGCCTTGGCATAGGCTTCGGCGATGCCGGTCACATCATTGACCATATCCTTGTCGAAATATTCGCCGCTGCCCGCCTTGCCCTTCGTATAATGCGGGCTGGCGACCAGGATTGCGAGGATGCGTTCGTCGAGGGCAAGCGCGTCGTCGGGGTGGTTCGCGCCCGCAAGCGCGGCGCGATAGTCGTAATAGCGGCGGACGAGGCGGAAATCGGGGCCTTCGCAATCGTCGCCGGTGCAGGCATCGATCGCGGCGAGGCTGTCGTCGAACAGCCGTTTGCGCAGCGCCCCGGCGTCGTCGGCGCGGCCGACGAGGGCGAGCAGCGCAGCGTAGCTCGACAGCATGTCGGCGCGCTTGTCGCGCGCGCGGTCGCAGCGCGTGCCCCATGCCGGGCCCTCGCACCCCGCCCAGCGCGGTTCGAAGCGCGCGATGACGGCATCGAAAGCGGCGACGGCTTCGCCGCCGCGCCCGACGTCGTTGAGCATCTGTCCATATTCGAGCAGCGTATCGCCAAGATCGGTATCGTCGCGCGCGCAGCCCATCACCATGCCGGGGACCCGGCGGCCGCAGCCATAGGCTTCCTCGGTCAGCGCGTGGACATAGTGGGAGAAGGGCTCGATCGCCTCTTCGCGGTAGCCGTTGACGCGCAGTGCGATCGCATATTGGCGTTCGACATCGGCGGTCGCATAGGTGCCCGCCCCGTACAGCGCGGTGGCGATTTCGACGGCGCGTACGAGCGCCTGCCGCGATTCGGGTGCCCGGTGCGCCCAGCTGAGATTATTCGCGTGGACGAGCAGCTTGGCGAGATAGGGAGCGCTCTTCTCGCCGCGGTCGGCGGCGATCAGCTTGAGCGTGCGTTCGGAGATGGCGGCGCGGTCGGTAAGATCGGCCGCCAGTTCCTTGCGGTCATTCTCGGCAACCTTCTCGGCGGTCGCCGGTGACAGGTCGGGGACGATCTGCGCCGCGGCCGGTAGCGCGGCGACGAGCCAGAACACCGCCCATATCCCCGCCAGCATCGTCCGCATCCGCCGCATATCCCGCCCCCCGCGAACGGCCGCGCCGACAAGGCGGCGAAGCCGGAAGCCAAAGGGTTAGGCAAAATTGCGACGCGGCGCAAATCGGGCGTAGAGGGCTTTGGGGAGCTTGGGCGGCTTTGGCGGGAAGCGAGGGTTATTGCCCCGCGGCGCGGCGCTCCGCAAACCATTGGCGCAGCATCGCGGCGGTGCAGCCGGTGAAGCCGTAAGAGCCGATCACCGAGCAACTGTCGGGACGCGTCAGGCGGGCGACATTATCATAATCCTCGACCCGCGCGCCCCAGGCGCTGCCGCCGACCGACGTGTCCTCGTCCTTGCCGCGCAACTCCTTCGGCACGCGGTAGCGGTCCGATTCAGGGCGCTGGGCGCAGACGACGATGTCCTCACCCTCGGCGACCGGACAATGGTCGTCGCCATAGGTGACGAGAAAGGAGATGCGTTCGGGCGGTTCGCTGTGCTGCGCGAGGCTTTCGTCCTGCGCGGCGGCGGGTAGCGGGGCCAGCAGCATGGCAGCGGCGAGCAGCAGCGACGGGGCGGCGGTTGAAATCGACATGGCGTTCCCTCTGACCATCCCCGTATCCGCAATAGGCACGCGAAGATGAACGCAAGCCGAACCGGGCTCAGGCGATATCGAGCGACGCGGCGATGGCGGCCCATATTTCAGCGAGTTCGTCAGCGCCGGTGCAATAGGGCGGCATGACGTAGACGCTGTTCCCAAGCGGGCGCAGCAGCACGCCCCGATCGCGGTAGAAGGCGGTGAGGCGGGGAGCGAGCGCCGAAAGATAGCCCGCATCGGGAACCACGAGATCGAGCGCGGCGATGGTGCCAAGGTGGCGCGTGTTGGTGATGCGCGGATCGGCCGCCAGCATCGCGAGATGCGCGGCCTGCGCATCGGCGAGCGCGTCGATCCGCTGCTGCACCGGTTCGTTGCGCCAGATGGCGAGATTGGCGTTGGCGGCGGCGCAGGCGATGGGGTTCGCGGTGTAGCTCGACGAATGATAGAAGGTCTTTGCGCGGTCGGGCGAATAATGCGCCGCGAATATCGCTTCGCTGCACAGCGTCACCGCGAGCGGCATCGCGCCGCCGGTGAGGCCTTTCGACAGGCAGACGATATCGGGGATCACCCCCGCCTGGTCGCAGGCGAAGCGCGTGCCGGTCCGGCCCCAGCCGGTCATCACTTCATCGGCAATGAAGAGAACGCCGTGCGCCGCACAAATGCTGCGCATTTCGGCGAGCACCCACGCGGGATAGATCAGCATGCCGCCGGCGCCGAGAATCAGCGGTTCGACGATGAAGGCGGCGGGCTTTTGCAGGCAGGCGGCTTCGAGCGCGTCGAGCGTGGCCTGCTCCATGCCTTCATGGGGGAAGGGGATGGCGTCGACGTCGAACAGCAAAGGTTGCCACGCGCGGTTGTAGACGCCGCGCTCCCCGACCGACATCGTGCCGATCGTGTCGCCATGATAGCTGTGGTCGAGGACGAGAATGCGGCTGCGCGCCTCGCCGATGTTGAACCAGTAGCCGAGCGCCATCTTGAGCGCGACCTCGACGCTGGTCGAACCCGAGTCCGAAAAGAAGACGCGGGTGAGCGGGTCGGGGGTGATGCGGATCAGTTCGGCGGCGAGGCTCTCGGCGGGTTCGTGTGTCCAGCCCGCGAAAATGAGCTGGTCGAGCTTTTCGGTCTGGGCCCGGATCGCGGCCATGATTTGCGGGTGCGCATGGCCGTGCGTCGTCACCCACCAGCTTGAGATCGCGTCAATCCAGCTATTGCCCTCGGCGTCGTAAAGGCGCGCGCCGCGGGCGCGGTCGATCAGCGGGATCGGCTCGCCGAGGCCGTGCTGAGTGAAGGGGTGCCAGACGGGGGACATTGGCGGTTTCTCTCTTTTGCGTTTGCGCTGCGCTTGTCGAAACACCGCATTTTCGTCGGATGCCCGATAAAGACAAGGACGGCCCTTAGACAAGCTCGGGGGCGAACGGGAATTGGAGTCAGGAGAAATCCGCGATGTTGAAATTGGCCGCGAAAGCCGCCGCGAGCGCCTCGGGGGTCAGCGGGTCAAGGTGGGGGAGGCGGCCGAGACGCTTTGCGCCCGATAGTGCCGCGATGATCGCTTCGCTGTCGGGGGCCGCCTCGCCGACAAAGGCGATCCCGTGGATGGGGACGTGGCGGGCCTTCAGCGCCTCGATCGTGAGCAGGCTGTGGTTGATCGTGCCGAGCGCGGTGCGCGCGCAGACGATCACCGGAATCTGCCAGCGCGCGAACAGGTCGGCGTAGAGCATCGTGCGGGTGACGGGGACGAGCGCGCCGCCCGCGCCTTCGATCAACAGGTCGCCGGGCGGCGGGGCGAGCGCGTCGGCGTCGATGGTCACGCCGTCGATTTCGGCGGCAAGGTGCGGCGAGGCGGGGGTGACGAGGCGCCAGGCTTCGGGATGGACGCGAACGCCGGCGAGGCGCGCGACGGCTTCGCTGTCGGTCTCCTCTTCGAGCCCCGACTGGATCGGCTTCCAGTAGGGCAGGCCGAGCGCGCCCGCGAGCGCGGCCGAAAAGACAGTCTTGCCGATGCCGGTATCGGTGCCGGTGACGACGAAGCGGGTCATGCCGCCGCCATCGCCGCCGACAGCGCATCGACCATCGCGTCGATGTCGCGGGTCGAGACGTTGAGGGTGATCGCGATGCGCAGCCGCGCCGTGCCCTGCGGTACCGTCGGCGGGCGGATGCCACGGATGTCGAAACCCTCGGCCTGCAGCATGGCGGCGATCCGCATCGTGCGGGCGTTGTCGCCGATGACGACGGGGATGATCTGGCTGCCGCTCGGCGCGATGCCGAGCGCTGCGAGCCGCTTTTCGGCGTGGCGGACGAGCCCCGAGAGCCGCGCCGCGCGCTCGGGCTGTTCGGCGACGATTTCGAGCGCCTGGCGGACGAGCCACGCCATGAGCGGCGAGGGCGCGGTCGAGAAGATGAAGGGACGGCCGCGGTTGACGAGGAAGTCGCGCACGATCGCGGGGCCGCAGAGCAACGCTCCCTCGCAGCCCAGCGCCTTGCCGCAGGTGTGGAGCGTGATCAGATTGGCCCGCGGCGCGAGCGCGTGGGCAAGCCCCTGTCCTGCCGGGCCATAGACGCCCGTCGCATGCGCTTCGTCTACGATCAGCACCGCGTCGTGGCGGTCGGCGAGGACGGCGAGATCGGCGAGCGGGGCCCTGTCCCCGTCCATCGAATAGAGGCTTTCGACCGCGATCCATGGCGTGCCGGTACCGCCGCCCGCGCGCCAGCGGAGGATCGCGTCTTCAAAGGCTTGCGGGTCGTTGTGCGCAGCCTCCGTGCGCTCGGCGCGGCCGAGTTTCATCCCGTCGTGCGCGCTCGCATGGATCAGCTCGTCGTGGACGATCAGGTCGCCGCGCTGCGGCAGCGTCGCGAACAGCGCGGCGTTGGCGGCGAAGCCGGTGGGGAAGAAGAGCGCCGCCTCGGTGCCATAGTGGCGCGCCGCATGCGCCTCGAGCGCTTCATGCTCGGCATGGTTGCCGCGCAGCAGCCGCGAGCCGCCCGAGCCAGCCGGAATGCCGCGCGCGGCGCCCTGCGCCAATGCTTCGGCGAGCGCGTAGGAACCCGCGAGCGCGAGATAGTCGTTCGAGGCGAAATCGATCCCGGCGCGCGGCGCGAGCGCGCGGCGGCGGTCGGCGGCGGCGAGGGCTTCGAGGTCGGCACGGTGGGCGTGAAAGGGATCAGGCCGTGGGGGCAAGGATGATAATCTCACAACAGGAAAATTCGCTCGCCCCGAGCCTGTCGAAGGGCGGTTCTATTCTTCGACGATGGAAGAAGGAAGAACGGTGCTTCGACAGGCTCAGCACGAGCGGAAAGAGAGGGAACGCTTTCCCCCGTCGCCGATCAGTTGACCGCCTTGTCGACCAGCTTGTTCTTGGCGATCCACGGCATCATCGCGCGCAGTTGGGCGCCGGTCTGTTCGATCGGATGCGCTGCGGCGGCCTTGCGGCTGGCTTTGAGTTCGGGCTGGCCGGCCTGGTTGTCGAGGACGAAATCCTTGACGAAGCGGCCCGAGGTGATGTCGGCAAGGACGCGCTTCATTTCGGCCTTGGTCTCGTCGGTGATGATGCGCGGACCCGTCTTGATGTCGCCATATTCGGCGGTGTTCGAGATCGAATAGCGCATATTCGCGATGCCGCCTTCATAGAGGAGATCGACGATCAGCTTGGTTTCGTGGAGGCATTCGAAATAGGCCATTTCGGGGGCGTAGCCCGCCTCGACGAGCGTTTCGAAACCCGCCTGGATGAGGTGGGTGATGCCGCCGCACAGCACCGCCTGTTCGCCGAAAAGATCGGTTTCACACTCTTCCTTGAAGGTCGTTTCGATGATGCCGCTGCGGCCGCCGCCGACGGCGGAGGCGTAGCTGAGGGCGAGCGCCTTGGCGTGGCCGTTACCGCTGTTGCCCGATGCTTCCTGCGCAACCGCGATCAGGCAGGGAACGCCGCCGCCCTTCTGATATTCGCTGCGCACCGTGTGGCCGGGGCCCTTGGGCGCGACCATGAAGACGTCGATGTCGGGGCGCGCCTCGATGAGGCCGAAATGGATGTTGAGGCCGTGCGCAAAGGCGAGCGCGGCACCGGGCTTCAGATTGTCGGCGAGATCGTCGTAATAAATCCTTGCCTGATGCTCGTCGGGCGCCGCGATCATGATGACGTCGGCCCAGGCGGCGGCTTCCTTGTTCGACAGGACGCGGAAGCCGGCGCCTTCGGCCTTCTTCGCGGTTGCCGAGCCGGGGCGCAGCGCGATCGCGACATCCTTGACGCCGCTGTCGCGCAGGTTCTGCGCATGGGCGTGGCCCTGGCTGCCATAGCCCAGGATGGCGACCTTCTTGTTCTTGATCAGATCCTGGTCGGCGTCGCGATCGTAGTAAACCTGCATTTTCTTCTTCCCCATAGTGTGTCCCCGCGAAGGCGGGGACCCATTTGACGTTGACTGGACCCCCGCCTTCGCGGGGGAACGCGAAAGTGAAACTAGAGCGCCTCCGGCCCGCGGGCGATGGCGACGATGCCGGTGCGGCCGACCTCGACCAGACCGCATTCGCGCATCAGCGCGATGAAACGGTCGACCTTGTCGCTGTTGCCGGTGATTTCGAAAATGAAGCTCGTCAGCGTCGTGTCGACGACCTTGGCGCGGAAGACGTCGGCAAGGCGCAGCGCCTCGATGCGCTTTTCGCCGGTGCCGGCGACCTTCACCAGCGCGATCTCGCGTTCGACATGCGCGCCCTGATCGGTGAGGTCGGTGACCTGATGCACCGGCACCAGCCGGTCGAGCTGCGCGATGATCTGGTCGATCACCGCGGGCGGACCCGAGGTGACGATGGTGATCCGCGACAGCGCATGATCGGCGCTGATGTCGGCGACGGTCAGGCTTTCGATATTATATCCGCGCGCCGAGAAGAGCCCGGTGATCTTGGCGAGGATGCCCGCCTCGTTATCGACGGTGACGGCGAGCACGTGGCGCTCGCCCGTTTCGGTGGTGATTTTCATCGTTATTCCTTCCCCTCCCGCTTGCGGGAGGGGATCGAGGGGTGGGTGCGAGCGCATCGAGCAGGCGGCGTTGCGGTGCCCACCCCGCTGCGGCGAGCGAACAAGTTCGCAAGCCTTGCTGCCCCTCCCGCAGGCGGGAGGGGATGAAGAGCGTCTGCCATCATCACACCAGCGCTTTCGCTTCGTCGTCCATCGTCCCGGTGACGTCGCTCGGCTGGAGGATCATGTCGGTGTGCGCCGCGCCCGACGGGATCATCGGGAAGCAGTTGGCGAGCTTGGCGACGCGGCAGTCGACGATCACCGGACCCGGCGTCTCGATCATCTGCCGGATGCCGTCCTCAAGCTCGCCTAGCGTGTCGATCCTGAGGCCGGTCCAGCCATAGGCGGCGGCCAGTTTCACGAAGTCGGGCAGGCTGTCCGAATAGCTGTTCGAATAGCGGCTTTCGTAGGTCAGTTCCTGCCACTGGCGGACCATCCCCATCCATTCATTGTTGAGGATGAAGATCTTCACCGGCAGGCGGTACTGGCTGACCGTGCCCATTTCCTGGATGTTCATCTGCAGCGAGGCTTCGCCCGCGATGCAGACGACGAGGCGGTTCGGGTGCGCGATCTGTGCGCCGACGGCGGCGGGAAAGCCGTAGCCCATCGTGCCGAGCCCGCCAGAGGTGAGCCAGCGGTTGGGCGCGGCAAAGCCGAAATGCTGCGCCGCCCACATCTGATGCTGGCCGACCTCGGTCGTGATGATGGGATCGCGGCCGCGGGTCGCGTCGAAGAGCGCCTTGACCGCACGCTGCGGCATGATTTCGGCGCCCGCGTCCTTTTTTTCGGGGAAGTCGAGGCAGCGCGTCGCGCGCCAGCCGTCGATGCGGCGCCACCATTCGCCAAGGTCGCGCGCCTTGTGGCCCTTGTCGGCCCAGGCCGCGATCAGCGCGTCGAGCGCGCGGCCGGCATCGCCGACGACCGCGATGTCAACCGGGACGATCTTGTTGATCGAGCTGCGGTCGATGTCGATGTGGATCTTCTTCGCCTCGGGCGCGAAGGCGTCGAGGCGGCCGGTGACGCGGTCGTCGAAGCGCGCGCCGACCGCTATGATGAGGTCGGCGCGGTTCATCGCCATGTTCGATTCATAGGTGCCGTGCATGCCGAGCATGCCGAGCCATTTCGGATCGTCCGACGGGAAGGCGCCCAGCCCCATCAGGGTCGAGGTGATCGGTGCGCCGGTCAGGCTGACGAGCTGGCGCAGCGCCGCGCTGGCGTCGGGGCCGGCGTTGATGACGCCGCCGCCGGTATAGAAGATCGGGCGTTCGGCCGCGGCGATCATGTCGATCGCCTGCGCGATGGCGCCGGCATCGGGTTCGACCTGCGGACGATAGCTTTGATGCTCGATCTTTTCGGGCACGCTATAGCTGCCCGTCGCGACCTGAACATTTTTCGGAATGTCGATGACGACGGGGCCGGGGCGGCCGTGCGTCGCGATGTAGAAAGCCTCGTGAATCACGGCGCCCAGCCGGTCGGGGTCCATGACCAGATAATTATGCTTGGTGCAGTGGCGCGTGATGCCGACCGTGTCGCATTCCTGAAAGGCGTCGGTGCCGATCAGCGTCGTCGGCACCTGACCCGTCAGCACGACCATCGGGATCGAATCGAGCAGCGCGTCGGTGATGCCGGTGACGGCGTTGGTCGCGCCGGGCCCCGAGGTGACGAGCACGACCCCGGGCTTGCCGGTCGAGCGCGCATAGCCCTCTGCCGCGTGGGTCGCGGCCTGTTCGTGGCGAACGAGGACATGCTTGATCGAGGGATGATTGAAGAGGGCGTCGTAGATCGGAAGTACCGCGCCGCCCGGATAGCCGAACACCGTATCGACCCCGAGGTCGACCAGCGCCTGAACCACCATGTCGGCACCACTCATTTCCTTCACGACATGCGCTCCTTCCTTCGTGCGGCCCGATGCTGGGCGCAGCCTGTCCGCGGCCTTGTTGCGCCGCAGCAGGCAGCGGGCAATAGGTATATGATTCTATCCTGTCAACAGTCCATCACGTAATAATATTGCGATCTGATTGACGGAATCGACGGATAATGACTCTTCGTGGCGCGGCCATCCGGCGGGGGGCTGGTGGCGGAACCAGGTATATTGCCGCTTCGCATATTGGCGGGGCGCCGCTTGCGCCGCCTCGAGCGCCGTCTCGCGGCTGCTTTCGCCGCGGACATGCGCCGCGACCTGCGGCACGCCGATCGCGCGCATGACAGGCAGATCGGGGTCGAGCCCGCGCGCGAGCAGCGCGCTCACCTCTTCGATCGCGCCGCCGTCGAACATACGCACAAGGCGGGTGTCGCAGCGCTCGCGCAGCCAGTCGCGCGGCGGCAGCAGAATGAGCGGCACCAGCGTGATCGCCTCGGCGATGCCGCCGCTGCGTTCCTGTTGCCACGCAGCGAGCGTCCGGCCGGTCGCGCGCACCACCTCGAGCGCGCGCGCGATGCGGGTCGTGTCGGCAGGATTGAGCCGGGCGGCAGCGGCGGGATCGGCTTTGGCGAGCGCGGCATAAGCGTCGGCGACGGGCAGGGCGCGCACTGCTTCGCGAATATCCGGGTCGATTTCGGGCACCGGGGCGATGCCGTCGAGCAGCGTGCGCAGATAGAGGCCGGTGCCGCCGACGAGGATGGGAACCTTCCCCGCGGCGTGCGCGTGGGACAGGGTGCGGCGCGCTTCTTCGGCCCAACGCGCCGCATTGTGGGCGGACCCGCCATCGACATGACCGAAGAGGCGATGCGGGATGCCGGCCATCTCCGCCGCGTCCGGCCGTGCCGAGAGGAGGGGGATGTCCACATAAACCTGACTCGCGTCGGCGTTGACGACCTCTGCGTCGCCGAGCGCCTGGGCGAGGGCGACCGCCAATGCGCTCTTGCCGCTGGCGGTGGGGCCAGCGATAAGCGCCACCGGTGGACGGTGCGTGAAGGAAGAAGAAGGAGATGCCATGTTCGTTGCAACGCTGATAGCAGCCGGGAAGCTGACGGGCGAGGTGGTCCGCGAAGCGATCGACCGTCTCGATGCGACAGGACATGAGGTGGGCGCGCCGCACTGGATCGACGAGGGCGACGCCGCGGACATCTTCTTTCAGGGCAGTCTGGTCAGCGCGCGCGCCGAACTGGCAAAAATGGATCATGGCGCGCTCGACGTCGTCGTCCAGCCGCTTGGCGACCGGACGAAGAAGCTGATCATCGCCGACATGGATTCGACAATGATCACCGTCGAATGCATCGACGAACTGGCCGACTATGCCGGGATCAAGCCGCAGATCGCCGCGATCACCGAACGCGCGATGCGCGGCGAACTAGATTTTCGCGCCGCGCTGATCGAGCGCGTCGGGCTGCTCCGCGGCATGGCCGAGGCGACGATCGCCGAATGCCGGGCGGAACGCGTCAGACTGACCCGCGGTGCGCGCACGCTGGTCCAGACGATGAAGGCGCATGGCGCCTGGTCGGTGCTGGTGTCGGGCGGTTTCCTGCCCTTTGCCGCGCCGGTTGCCGAAGCGATCGGCTTCGACAAGGTGGTCGCGAACGAGCTGGAGATCGCCGGCGGCAAGCTGACCGGCAAGGTTGCCGAACCGATCGTCGACAGCTCGGCGAAGCTCGAAACGCTGCGCGCCGAGGCCGCGGCGCGCGGGCTGACGCTGGGTGACACGCTGGCGGTCGGCGACGGCGCGAACGATATTCCGATGATCACTTCGGCGGGGCTCGGGATCGGCTATCACCCGCATCCCGCCGCCGCCGCGGCCGCCGATGCGGCGAT
This sequence comes from Sphingopyxis sp. P1IMeth2, assembly GCF_900185685.1. Taxonomy (NCBI): domain Bacteria; kingdom Pseudomonadati; phylum Pseudomonadota; class Alphaproteobacteria; order Sphingomonadales; family Sphingopyxidaceae; genus Sphingopyxis; species Sphingopyxis sp. P1IMeth2. The sequence continues at coordinate 498,942 of NZ_FYAT01000012.1, read as the reverse complement.
CCGCCACCACGACCTGACCGCGCTTTTGTGGGCGCAGGGCTATGCGCGGCGCCAGTGGGTGATGGGATAGGCGATGCTGCGCGCGGCGGGGGCGGGCCTTGCCATGCTGGCGCTGTCCGCCTGCGCGGGCGGCCAATATCGCCCGGTGGCCGATACTCCGGTGCGGATCGGCAAGCCCTATGCGGTCCGCGGAACGACCTATGTCCCCGCCGCCGCGCCTGCCTATGACGCCGTCGGCTATGCGAGCTGGTACGGCAGCGAATCGGGCAATCGCACCGCAAATGGCGAGAAATTCCGGCCCGGCTGGATCACCGCCGCGCATACCACGCTGCCCCTGCCGACCTATGTCGAGGTGACGGCGCTCGACAGCGGGCGGCGGATCGTCGTGCGCGTCAACGACCGCGGGCCGTTCGCCGGCGGCGGGCGCATCATCGACCTGTCGAAAGGCGCCGCCGAAGCTCTCGGCGCGCACCGCCATGGCGTGGTGCCGGTGCGCGTGCGGCGGGTCGAACCGTCCGACGAGGATCGCGCTCGGCTGCGCAAGGGCAAGCCGGCGGCGGCGCTCGCCCCCTTGCCACCGCGCGAGCTGGCGGCGCTGCGCGCGCGGCTGGCGGCGGGGGAGCGCTGAGGCGAAAGAGGGCGGCGGGCGTCAGTCGCAGGCGCGGTGGAGCTTGACCGCGAGCCACGCCGAGATCAGGCACATGACCGCGCTCATCAACAGCTGATCGACGACGCCGACGCCCGCGAAGCCGAGCCCGATAGCGAGCAGCGAGCCCGCGACCATCGCGCCCGAATTGACGATATTGTTCGCCGCGACGGTGCGCGCGGTCTGGTCCTTGGGCACGGTGGTGGTCAGGAAGGCATAGAGCGGCACGACGAACATGCCGCCGCTGATCGCGATGCCCATCAGGCTGGCGAGCAGCGGGATGACATCGGCGTGGTTTAAAAAGCCGCCGATGCCGTAGAGCGTGCCCGCGGGATCCTGCTCCCAGTTGCGGCAGACGAAATAGAAGGCGACGACGAACGCGCCCATCACGACGACGCTCGCCGGGCTGTAGCGCGCCGATACCTCGCCCTTGAGCAGCCGGTTGACCGCGACCGAGCCGATCGCGATGCCGATCGAGAAGACCGCGAGGAACAGGCTCGCGACGCTCTTGTCGGCGTGGAGGATATTCTTCACCAGCGGCGGGAACTGGATGAACAGCACCGCGCCAATCGTCCAGAAGAAGCTGATCGACAGGATCGCGAGATAGAGCCGCTTGATATGCATCGTGCCGCGCACCAGCGCGATCGACGAGCGGACGATGTGCCAGTCGATCCCCGTTTCCTCGTGCTGCGGCGGCGCCGGCGGCACCTTGCGCCCGGTCCAGTAGCCGATGAAGGCGACGAGCACGACGCCGAGCGCCGCCCATTCGACGTCGATGATACCTGCGAGGATCGTGCCCGCGAGGATCGCGATATAGGTGCCGGCCTCGACCAGCCCGGTGCCGCCCAGCACCTCGTCGCTTTCCAGATGCTGCGGCAGGATCGCATATTTGATCGGACCGAAGAAGGTCGAGTGGATGCCCATCGAAAACAGCGCCAGCATCATCAGCGGAATGGCGACCAGATGCACCGCCCAGCCCATCCATGCGAGGACGAGCCCGGTGCCGCCGACCGCCATGATGAGGATTTCGCAGAATTTGACGATGCGGATGATCATCGCCTTGTCGCGCGTGTCGGCAAGCTGCCCGGCGAGCGCCGACAGGAGGAAGAAGGGCAGGATGAACAGCCCGGTCGCGACCGCGCTGAACAGCGTTTCGGACGCTTCGTCGTTGAAGACGCCGTAGACGACGAACAGCACCATCGCATTCTTGAACAGATTGTCGTTGAACGCGCCGAGCAATTGCGTGACGAACAGGGGAAGGAACCGGCGTTGCTTCAAAAGCGCAAAGGATCCGGTCATTGAAATTCCATCATTGCAGTCCGACATAGCGACCCGGCCGCGCCAAAGGGGCAATTCGGTTGTCGCCCGGGGGGCTTATCGGTTAGGGCTTGGACGGTCAAAGCCCATTTTGGAACTTTCGCGCGATCAGGGGTCATGCTCAGCCTACCGAACATCTTGACGCTTTCGCGCATCCTGACGGTTCCGATCCTGCTGGCGCTGCTGTGGCCGGGCGCGCGCGAGGGGACGCACCAGCCGGCGCCGCTCTATTATGCGCTGGCCTTCGTCCTCTACTGCCTGATGGGCATCACCGATTATTTCGACGGCTATGTTGCCCGCGCGCGCGGCACCGTGTCGCGGCTCGGCGCCTTCCTCGATCCCATCGCCGACAAGATCATGATCGCGGCGGTGATCCTGCTGCTCGTCTTCACGCGCGACATCACCGGCATCCACGTCATCGCCGCGCTCGTCATTCTGCTGCGCGAGATCATCGTGTCGGGACTGCGCGAATTCCTCGCGACCTTGCAGGTGTCGATGCCGGTCACCCGGCTCGCCAAATGGAAGACGACCTTTCAGCTTGTCTCGTTCGGCGCGCTGATCCTGGCGGGCGCGCTGCCCGCTATGGAATGGGTCCGCAGCGTCGGCCTGGCGACCCTGTGGGGCGCGGCGGTGCTGACGATGATCACCGGCTGGGATTATCTGCGCGTCGGCCTGAAGCATATGGACTGACGCCGGTGGCGCTGCAGCTCGCCTATTTCGCCTGGGTGCGCGAACGCATGGGATGCGGCGAGGAGCAGGTCGAACCGCCCGCCAATGTCGCGACCGCGTCCGACCTGATCGCATGGCTCGCCGCGCGCGACGACCGCGGCGCCCGGGCCTTTGCCGATCCGGCGCGGATTCGCGTCGCGATCGACGGCCAGATGATGGGCAATGACGCGGCGCTTGCCGGCGCCCAAGACGTCGCGTTGTTCCCGCCGGTGACGGGCGGATGATCCGCGTCGTCGTCCAGGACGCGGCGATCGACTTTGCGACCGAGACCGACCGCCACGACGCGGGCGGGCACGGCGCTACCGCTAGCTTCGTCGGCCGGGTGCGCGGCGACGACGGCGTGATCCAATTGTTCCTCGAACATCACCCCCAAATGACCGAGCGCGGCCTCGCCGACCTGGCGCACGCCGCCGCGGACCGCTGGCGGCTGCCGGCGCTGACGCTGATCCACCGCGTCGGCGCGATGGCGCCGGGCGAGGCGATCGTGCTCGTCCTCGCCAGCAGCCCGCACCGCGCCGAAGCGCTCGCTGCCTGCACCTTTCTGATCGACCGGCTGAAGACCGACGTCATGCTGTGGAAGCGCGAGACGCTGGCTGACGGCGCCGTCCGCTGGGTCGAACCGCGCGCGGCCGATCAAGAGCGCGCGGAGGGCTGGGACTAGGGAGCGGGCGGAAGGGACGGTTTGGGATGGTTAGCTGCTTCACGGGCCGCGACCACCATAGACCCCCCATATCTTCGAGACCGCCCCGTTCTCGGCCTCCCAGCCGACATTCCATATGTTTGAGACGATCAGCTTCTTCTCTACGAATGTGGCGAACCGACCATGTGGCCCCTCTTTGATTGAGAAACCTTGTCGCTCCAACTCCTCGATGATGGCGTTTTCAGCAGTGCCGAGGGGGAAGCGAGCTTTCAGCCTCGCATCGAAGATCGGCTCACCCTCGGCGTATGTTGCTGGGAGATCTCGCGTGATCTCCGGGATTCGCTCCATCCCGCTCGCGATAACACAGGTGATCACGATGGACGCCGCGAGCAAAGAAAAGGCCGAAATCATAAGCCGCATCGGCGTTCGATAATCAATATTCGCCGCAACTGCCATGGGGTCGTTAGCGATCGTTCGATCGCCGGGGACCAATATATCGACGCGGGACTTTCATAAGATTATAAATGGGGCCGCTGCCGGCCGGGCGCTTTACTGCTGCGCGCCCTGGCGCGGTTGCGGTCTGTCGGTCAATTTGCCCGGTGTTTGCGGAAAATGTCGGCGAGCATGCGGAATTCGTCGGCGCGCGGGCTGCCCTTGCGCCAGACGAGGGCGATGGTGCGCCAGTCGTGGTCGGAATCGAGCGGGCGGGTGTCGATGTCGGTGTGGTCGAGTATGCCCGCCTCGATCGCCATCTGCGGCAACATGGTGATACCCAGCCCGTTGTCGACCATCTGCACGAGCGTATGGAGCGAAGTGCCCATCATGCGTGCGCCCGCGCGCAGTTCGGGGCGGTTGCACGCCGCAAGGGCGTGGTCTTTGAGGCAGTGGCCGTCCTCGAGCATCAGCATCTGCGCGGGGTCGATCTGGTCGGCGCTGACCATTGCGGGAAGTTCCTCCGACTGATCGCCGGGGAAGGCGACGAACAGCGCGTCGTCGAACAGCGCCTCGCTCTCCACATCGCCGCAGGCGTAGGGCAGGGCGAGCAGCACGCAATCGACCTGGCCGTGGTGCAGCGATTCACACGCCTGCGCGCTCGGCTCTTCGCGCAGGAACAGCTTGAGCGACGGGCGTTCCTTGCGCAGCCGCGGCAACAGGTCGGGCAGCAGGAAAGGCGCGATCGTCGGGATCACGCTCATCCGCAATTCGCCCACTAGCGGCGCCGAGGCGGCGGCGGCCATGTCGGCAAGCTCCTCCGCCTCGCGCAGCACCCGGTGCGCCTTTTCGACGATCGCGTCGCCGAGCCCGGTAAAGCGGACGACGCGGCGGGTGCGTTCGACGAGGGTCTGGCCGAGCAGGGTTTCCAGCTCGCGGATACCCGCCGACAGCGTCGACTGGGTGACGTTGCAGGCATCGGCGGCGCGGCCGAAATGGCCATGCTCGTGCAGCGCGACGAGATATTGCATCTGCTTTAGCGAGGGCAGGTAATATTGCATTGATCGAATATAGCAATCGGATTGGTAATTTCGAGTGACTTCGTCGATTATATGCGTCGCGGTCGCATGAGAGGAAGGCAAGGGGACCGAGCCGATGGCAGACGAAGGTGGACGACGAAGACGGGGCGCTGGGGTCGGGGAGCTAAGGCGCATGGACAAAAACCAACCTCATGGAGCGTCCGCTTTCGCGAATGTTCGGCATCGAGCTGAATGAGCGGGATGGGATGGGGAGCTGAAAGGCTGCTCTGCGTCTTCTATATGCAAATGCTGCCGGGATTTGGCTACAAGTATCCGATGGTGCCACGACTTAATAATTATCAGCCAAGATAGAATTAACGCAGTCATAGGAAATTTGCACAAGGGTAGCGCTGAAGAAGGGGTGGGAGCAAGAAATGTCATTCCGCAGGATCGCAGAGATCGTTGTTATTGCGGCGACGACAACGGCCTCGCCAGCTTTTTGCCAGGACGCGGATGTCTCGTCGAACGAGCCAATCCGCACCATTTCGGCAGTGGTCGAATCAGATGCGAAAGCAGCTATTTCAGGGATCAACACGTTCTCGCTTGACCTTTATCGGCGCACGCTGACCGCTGATGAAAACCATTTCCTTTCGCCCGCCAGCGTTTCGGTTGCCATAGGTCTTGCCTATCGCGGCGCGCGCGGTACGACGGCGGGGGAGCTTGAGAAGACATTCCATTTCACCAAGCCGCCGTGGGACTATCTGCGTGCCAACGGGCAAGTGCTTGACACGATGACTTTTTCCGGACCGCGACGCGAACTACGAACGGCGAATGCCGTCTGGTTGCAGGACGAGATGCCCCTTCTGCCCGAGTATGAGAAGGACGTGACGGCTTTTGCGCAGGCAGGGTTGCAGCGTGTGAACTTTCGCGGAGGAGCGAATGCCGCGCGCATCCAGATCAATAGCTGGGTTGCAGAAAGCACTCGGGGCAAGATCAAAGACCTGCTGCTGCCGGACGACATCACAAAACGAACTCGCGCGATCCTCGTCAATGCCATCTACTGGAAGGGCGCATGGGCTGGCGCTTTCGATAAAAAGCAGACAAAAACGGAGCCTTTCACGCAATTGAGTGGCGATCAGGTTTCCACGCCGCTCATGCGCCAGCAGTCCAACTTTCGACTGATCGAGCGGGGCGGCTTCAAGGCGATCTCGCTGCCGTACGTGGGTCACGAAGTCGAAATGGTTGTGTTTCTGCCCAATTCGGCAAAGGGCCTGCCGAAATTCGAGGAAGAGCTTACCGCCGCTGATCTCGCAAATTGGCTTACCGACCTCGCCAACGCCGAGCGGCGCGAAACCATCCTGACGATACCCAAGATGCATGTAGAATTGCGGCAGGACCTCAAGAATTCTCTTATCTCGATGGGCGCACCCACAGCATTTTCAGACGATGCCGACTTTTCGGGAATGGCCACAATTCCATACCCCGGCGAGGTTCCCGAAGCCGTCGGACTGAAAATCGCTCGCGTCATTCACAAGACATATCTTGATGTGGACGAGGTCGGTGCGGAGGCTGCGGCCGCCACTGCGGTCGGGGATATCGTCGTCTCCAGCGCCCGAAGGGAACCACCTCCGCCGCCGTTCATATTCCGGGCGGACAAGCCGTTCTTTTTCCTGCTGCGCGACCTACGGACTGGTTTGATCCTGTTCATGGGACGCTATGTGAAAACCCAAGCGGAGCGTCCGCTCGGCGACTAGGGATTCAGGCCTCCGGCCACACGATATTCAAGCACCGCGATGCCCCCCCGGGGCGTCAACGTATGACGGCTATTGGCGCACCCTCGTCTCGATTGGAATGGCCTAAGATCGGTCGATACTGTTGAAAAAGTCCGAAAGGGGTTTTGCCGGGCCATATTGGAACCAAGCATAGTTGCCTATGCGCATCGATCGTTCGCGCGGCCGAGACTTCATGAATCATTATTACCGAAATTCGATGGGCGCCGTGCGGCGGCCGACTTTTTCAACAGTATCTGTCGAATGCTGTCGTAGCACCGGTCAGCGAGCACTTTGGCAATATTGCCCATTGGCTTGCCATCTGCCGCCCGCGTCAAGACATGCATCAACGACAAGTAACCCCCGGAAAGCCCACCCCATCCATGCTAAAATGACCGCTAGCGCGATAAAGGCGATCAGAAGGCTTGGTTTCATCGACGCTTAATGCCGCTGCGATGCGACGTCCGCAATGGTCTTTAGCTGCCATCTCGTCCCGAACTGCACCCGATGGCGAAAACCGGGGTGGTGAGCTGCCATTAAGATTTCGCGCTTAAAAAAGGCAGTATGTCCATCAGGATCATCACGATAGCCATATTGGCGGCACCCGCGGCCTTGCTCCTGCTACTAAAGCTTTTTCCCAATCTGATATTGTTTGCCCTTCATCAGCTCTACTATGCGCCGCTGGGATCGTGGATCGGTCTGCCGTTTTTCCGACCTGACTCCGAGATTGTTTTCGAGGTGCTTTGGCCGGGACGGATGCTGGCGATAGCAACCTATTCTGGAATGATATGGCTTTTCTGGCTCGCTCGAATGAAGCTTTTTCAAAGCGGGGTCACAAAATAGCAGTCAGTTGAGCGGCCGGACGTCTACAATCGGTCGTGTCCGGAAAAGCAGCTTTCGGAACGAAATGGAGGTTAGCTGCCGTCCTCGCAGCATTGGAATTTGTCTACGCGGCCCAGTCTCCGGCGCCTAGCTTCTGTGATCGAAGCCCAGCCAGTCGGCCGTCGGCATCAGGAAGAGGTCGGTGTCTTCGGTGCGGCACCCGGCGGCGGTCAGCATCGCGTGCACCTGACCGCGGTGGTGCGTCTGATGGTTGAAGATATGCGGCAGCACGATGCCGAGCGGGGCGGAGACGTTCCGGCCCGCGGCGCCGCTGTACCAGTCGAGATTGCCGGCAACGGCGCCCGGCGCCATCGCGTCGGCCCAGGTCACGATGAGCGTGTCCATCGCGGTGCGCTGCGCCTTCAGATCGTCCCAGTCGGCGACGAAGCCGCCGCTTTCATTGCCCGGACAATCGGGCGGCGGGCAGCGGTCGAAGCGCGACAGCCAGATGCGGTCGGCCCACAGAAGGTGCGAGAGTGTCGCGTGGATCGACCCGAAAAAGGCGCCGCGATCCAGCCGTCGCTCGGCATCGGTCAGCGTGTCGGCGGCGGCATAGGCGGCGCGGTTTTGCCACCCGTTGTAGCGCGCCATCATCTGCACAAAGCGATTGTCGATCATCGGCCTGTCTCCCGCGCGCGTGCCGCCACGCCAATGACATGCTTGTCAGCAAGCCGCTTGGCATCCGTCAAGTCTTGCCGCATGCTCGGGCAAAACAAGGGAGAGTGTGCAATGCGATTCCATGTCCTGTCGCTGGCCGCCGCGATGGTCGCGGTCGCCGCCAGTCCGGCCGCGGCCAAGACGATCAATGTCTCGGCCGAGGGCGCCGACGCCAACGAGAAACTGCAGGAAGCGCTGATCCTCGCCGAGCCCGGCGATGTCGTGCAACTGGGTGCGGGCACCTGGAAGCTGACCGACGGGCTGTCGCTTGATGTCGATAACGTCACGGTGCGCGGCGCGGGGACCGGCGAGGGCGGATCGATCCTGGACTTTTCAGGGCAGCAGGGAGCGGGCGAGGGGCTGCTCGTCACCTCCGACGATGTGCTGCTGACCAATTTCGCGGTGCTCAACACGCGCGGCGACGGCATCAAGTCGAAAGGTGCCGACCGCATCGTCTACAACGAACTGCGCGTCGAATGGACCGCGGGCCCTAAGGAAACCAACGGCGCCTATGGCATCTATCCGGTCGAAAGCCAGGATGTGCTGATCGACAGCGTCTATGTGCGCGGCGCGTCGGACGCCGGCATTTATGTGGGCCAGTCGCGCAACATCGTCGTGCGCGATTCGATCGCGACCGAAAATGTCGCCGGGATCGAGATCGAAAACTGTTTCGACGCCGACGTGCACGACAATATCGCGAACAAGAATACCGGCGGGATCCTGGTGTTCGACCTGCCCAATCTGCCGCAGCAAGGCGGGCATAATGTCCGCGTCTTCGACAATGTCGTCAGCGACAACAGCACGCCCAATTTCGCGCCGAAGGGCAATATCGTCGCCAGCGTGCCGACGGGGACCGGGGTTCTGGTGATGGCGAACCGCAATGTCGAGGTTTTCGACAATGTGTTCGAGGACAATGGCACCGCCAATGTGATGATCGTCGGCTATCGCTACGACCAGAAAGACCCCAAATATCAGCCGCTGCCGCGGCAGATCGTCGTGCGCGACAATGCGCATGGCAAGGCGGGCTTCGCGCCGGCCTTTCCGGGCGGAGCCGAGATCGCGGCGGCGATGGGCGGAGCTATTCCGCCGGTGCTGTGGGACGGCGCGGGCGACGCGATCGTCCTCGACGATGTCGGCGTGCTGTCGCTCGGCCTGCCCGACGTGACGACGCCGCAGAGCGAAGCGAAGCCGGTGCCGGTCAAGCTGGGCGGCACGCCGCCGCCCGCGCTGCCCGCCATCGTGCTGCCGGAGGGCATGGAGGCCAAGGTCCAGTGAAGCGTATCGCCGCCGCGCTGATCGCGGCGCTGCTCTGCGCCAGCGCGGGCGGCGGGGCGGCGCCGGCCGCGGTCGATCAGGCCTTGATCGAGGGCAGCGCGATGCCCGCAAAGCTCTCCGCCTTTGGGCTGTTCGCGGGGAATGATCCGGCGCGGCCGGTCGCGAGCTTTGCCTACACGCTGCCCACGCCCTTGTTCAGCGACTATGCCGAAAAGCATCGGTTCGTGTCGATCCCGGCGGGCAAGCGGGCGACGGTGCTGGCGGACGGCACGGTCGATTTTCCGGTCGGCACTGTGATCGTCAAAAGCTTCGGCTGGCCCGACTTCAACGATGGCCGTCCGGTCGAGACGCGGCTGCTGATCCACCGCGCGAGCGGCTGGGTGGCGCTGCCCTATATCTGGGACGCCGACGGCCGGGACGCCTCGCTCGCCATCGCGGGGCGGCGCGTGCCGGTGGCGTTCAAAAGCCCCGACGGGACGGCGCATGCGATCCAATATGGCGTGCCCAACCGCAACCAGTGCAAGGAATGCCACAGCCGCGCGGGTGCGATCGTCCCGATCGGCCCCAAGGCCCGCAACATGGTGCTGGCGGATACGGTCGGCGCCGATACGCGCGCGCTCTATTTCACCAACCCTGCGGCGCTGAAGCCGGCGATGCCGCGCTGGGACGATCCGGCGAGCGGCACGCTGCAGGACCGCGCGCGCGCCTATCTCGAGGCCAATTGCGCACATTGCCACAATCCCGAGGGCAGCGCGTCGAACAGCGGGCTGTTCCTGCGCTGGACCGACCCGGTCGGGGTCAACTACGGCATCGGCAAGCGTCCGACTGCGGCCGGGCGCGGAAGCGGCGGCATGGATTTCGCGATCCAGCCGGGCGATCCCGACCACAGTTTCCTGATCTACCGCCTCGAAAGTCTCGACCCCGGCATTGCGATGCCCGAACTTGGCCGCTCGACGGTTCACAAGGAAGGCGCGGCGCTGTTGCGGGAATGGATTGCGGCGATGCCCAAAGACGCGCATTAGGCTGGCCCGATGACCGCTCTCATCCTCCATGATTATTTCCGCTCGTCGGCCAGCTTTCGCGTTCGCATCGCGCTGAACCTCAAAGGTCTCGATTACGAGCGCGTCGAGGTCAGCTTGATCGCCGGCGAACAGAAGAGCGACGCCTATCTTGCGCAAAATGCCCAGGGCTTCGTGCCGATGCTCGTCGCCGACGGCGAGCCGATCATCCAGAGCCTTGCAATCATCGACTGGCTCGACCGCGCGCACCCCGAACCGCGGCTGATCCCCGACGATCCGATGGCGCGCGCGGTAGCGCTGGCGCAGGCCTATGTCGTCGCGTGCGATATCCACCCGCTCAACAATCTGCGCGTGCTCAAATATCTGACCCGCGACCTGGGGCTCAACGAACAGACCAAGGATCGCTGGATCGCCGAATGGATATTGCAAGGCTTCGATGCGCTGGAGGCAATGGTCGGCGAAGGCCCATATCTTGGCGGCGACGAACCGGGGATCGCCGACTGCTGTCTGGTGCCGCAGATGTACAATGCACGCCGGTTCGAGGTGCCGCTGGATCATTATCCGCGCCTCATGGAAATCGACGCTGCGTGCATGGAGCATGAGGCGTTCCGGCGCGCGCATCCCGATGCGGTGAAGCCCGCGTGATCCGGCTGGTGTTGGGGGTGGCCGCGCTGGCGATGCCGGCGGCGGCGCTGGCGCAGGAGGCGGCGTCCGATAGCGACATTGTGATCGCCGACTATCGTCGCCCGCAGCCGCAGGACATCATCGTGACCGGTGGCGGCCTGCTCAGCGGGAGCGGCGACGCGGGGCAGGCGGTGGCCGTGCTGACCGACCTTGATCCCGGCCTTGGCGCGCGCGTCGAGAACCGGCTGCGCGACGAGGCGGGGCTGGTCCAGTTTCGCCGCAGCGACAGCCGATCGGCGCATCCGACGAGCCAAGGCGTCACGCTGCGCGGGCTGGGCGGCAATGCGTCGAGCCGCGCGCTGGTGACGCTCGATGGGGTGCCGCAGGCCGACCCGTTCGGCGGCTGGGTGGCGTGGAGCGCCTATGATGCGATCCGGCTGGGCGGCGTCGCGATTACCCGTGGCGGCGGCAGCGGCGCCGACGGACCGGGCGCGCTGGCGGGCACCGTTGCGCTCTATTCGCAGATGACCGACGGCGGCGAGGCGAGCCTTGCCTATGGCAGCCGTGACGGCTGGGATGCGGCGTTCAGCGTCGGCACGCGGCTTGGCGACGGACAGGTCGCGGTCGACGGCCGCTACAGCCGCGGCGATGGCTTTGTGCCCGTCGTCGAAAGACAGTGGGGCAGCGCCGATCGCGCCGCGCCCTATCGGCAAGGCGGGCTGGGCGTACGCCTGCGCTTCGATACCGGCCCCGACAGCCGGATCGAGGCGAGCGTGCGCGGCTTTTCGGACCGGCGCGACCGCGGCACTGATTTCACGACCAGCACGGTCGACGGGATCGATGCCAGCTTGCGGTACCTGCACGAACCCGCGGACGGGCTGCAATGGCTCGCGCTCGGCTATGTCCAGGTCCGCGACTTCGACACAGGTTTTGCCAGCGTCGCGGCGAACCGCAACAGCGTGGCGCCGGCGCTCTTTCAGCAGGTGCCGGCGACCGGGCTCGGCGCGCGCGTCGAATTGCGGCCTGCGTTCGGCGCGGCCAACCCGCTGCGTATCGGCGCCGACTGGCACCGCACCGTCGGGCGGACCGAGGAGGATTATTTCTTCACTGGCCTCAATCCCGGCCGTCACCGCAGCGCGGGGGGCAGAAGCGACACCGTCGGCGCCTTCGCCGAATGGACGTCGGGTGGCGAAGATGACGGCTTGCTGTGGACGCTCAGCGGCCGGGTCGATCAATGGTGGATCGGCACCGGGTACCGGCACGAATATAATTTCGGTGGATCGACGATCACCGACGCCCGCTTTGCGGCGCGGCAGGGCTGGGAAGGCAGTGGGCGTGCGGGTGTCCGCTGGTCGGCGGGCGATGTGGCGCTGCGCGCCGCCGCCTATCGCGGCTGGCGCCTGCCGACGCTCAACGAACTCTACCGGCCCTTCCGCGTCGGCGCCGATGCGACGGCCGCGAACGAGGCGCTGGCTCCTGAACGATTGTGGGGCGGCGAGATCGGCGCCGACTGGAGGCGCGGCGGTACGAAGCTGAGCGTAACGCTGTTCGCGAACCGGCTCGACAATGCGATCGCCAATGTCACGCTGGGCACCGGTCCGGGCAATTTCCCCGGCGTCGGTTTCGTCGCGGCGGGGGCGAGCTATAGCCAGCGCCAGAATCTCGATGCGATCGACAGCAAGGGCGCCGAAGTCAGCGCCGAACAGCGCGCCGGCCCGCTGACGCTGCGCGCCACCTATGCCTTCACCGATGCGCGCGTCGCGGCGTCGGGCGCCGCGGCTGCGCTCGACGGCAAGCGGCCGGCGCAGATCGCGAAACATGGCGCCAGCCTGTCGCTGCGCGCAGGCGATGCGGGACCGTTCGGCGGCTTCGCGACCCTGCGCTATATCGGCAGGCAGAATGAGGATGATCTGGGGCTGCAACCGCTCGGCGATGCGCTGACCGTCGATGCCGGGATGTCGTTGCGGTTGACGCAGGGCTTGCGGATCGAAGCGCGCGGCGAGAATATCTTCGACGCGCTCGTTCCGGCGGCGCTGTCGTCGGCGGGCATATTGGAACGCGCGACGCCGCGGACCTTGTGGGTAGGTATACGCGCCGCTTATTGATTTCGCAGGCGGCGCAGAGGCGATAAGGATAAGGGCATGGCGGCGAAGACACTCAATCTCGGGGAATTTCTGCCCTATCGGCTGTCGATTGCGTCGAACGCGGTATCGAGCCGGATTGCCGCCGAATATCAGAGCCGCTTCGGCCTGAAGATCCCCGAATGGCGACTGATGGCGGTGCTCGGCGAAGGGCGACCGCTGACCCAGCGCGAACTGGTCGCCGCGACGCGGATGGACAAGGTGACGGTCAATCGCGCCGCCAAGGCGCTGGCCGACCGCCAGCTTATCGCGCGCCAGGCGCACGAGGCCGACGGACGCTCGCACCATCTGGAACTGACCGCGGAGGGCCGCTCGCTCTATAACGCGATCGTGCCCGCTGCGCTCGCCAGCGAGGCGAAGCTGGAGGCGGCGCTGGACGCGGGCGAGCGCGCCGCGCTGATGGCGATCCTCGCCAAGCTGACGAGCGCCGCGGAAGATTATGGCGGATAGGCTTTATCGTGCCCCCGAAGCCGGCGCGCTGCGTATCGAGCCGCTTGGCGACCTGACCGCGATCTTCGACCGGCGATCGATGCAGACGCACCTTGTCGTCGCGCCCATGCCCGAAATAATTGCCGCAATGGGCGATACGCCCTGCGATGCGGGCGCGCTGGCGGAGCGGCTTGCCGCCATGTTCGACCTGGGGGGCGCGGGCGGCGCCGATGTCGCGGCGGTCTTGCGCGAGCGGCTCGCCGAGCTTGCGGCGCTGGGGCTGGTGGCACCGGCGTGAGGTACAGCACGCGCATCGCGGTAGGGCCGGTCCAGTTTCGCATCGGCAGCGACTGGCGCGCGCCGATCGAGGCGCTCGACCGCCTTTATGCGGGCTATCCCGAGGACATGGCGCGCCCCGCCGATGCGACGGTGCGGCTGTTCGCCGCGCGCCCGTGGCGCCGCTGGCTGCGCCCGTCGGTGCATATCGGCGGCGATTTTATCGTTCCTGACGCTCTGCCGCTGCCGCTGTCGATGGGCTTGCTGGCCGCCGAAATGGGGATGAATTTGCAGGTCGCGCTCGGCTGGCGGCGGCACATGTTGCTCCACGCGAGCGCAGTGGCGCGCGCCGGGCGCGCGGTGATCCTGTCGGGCGAATCAGGGTCGGGGAAATCGACGCTCGCGGCGCTGCTCGGCGAGGGCGCGTGGCGGCTGATGGGCGACGAATTCACGCTGATCGAACCCGCAAGCGGCGATGCGCTGGGCTTTCCGCGCGCCATAAGCCTGAAGAATGCGGCGATCGCCGAAATGGCGGTGCGCGTCGACCCCGCACGGCTCGGCCCGCTGCTTGCCGGAACGCCCAAGGGCGATATCCGCCATCTGATCCCGCGCGCCGATGCGATCGCCGCGATGCACGAACCGGCCCGGCCCGCGCTGATCCTGTTTCCGCGCTTCGGCGGCACGGCGGCGATCGAGCCGATGGCGCCGGGCGAGGTGTTCGTCCGCCTGACCGAAGCATCGACGAACTATGTCGCGCTCGGCGAGGCGGGCTTTGCCGCACTGGCGCGGCTGGTCCGCGAGGCCCCCGCTTTCGGCATCAGCTATCCCGACAGCGCGGCCGGCATGGCGCTGGTCGAGCAATTATGGACGGAGGCAGCGCGATGAGCGCGGTGCGTACGCTGATCGATCTGCTCGCGGGGCGGCGCGATGCGGACGGCCTAGCGCCGCGCGACTGGAACGGAGTGATCGGCGCCGCGCGCGCCGAGGCGCTGCTCGCGACGCTCGCCCACCGGCTTGCGGATGCGGCGCTGCCGCCGCCCGTCGCGGCGCTGCTTGCCGACCAGCGCGCCGCCGCCGCGGTCGCGCGGGCGCAGGCGCTGTGGGAGGCCGAGATGACGCGCCGCGCGCTCGCGCCCGAAGGGATCGCGTTCGTGCTGCTGAAGGGCACCGCTTATGCGGCGGCGGGCCTGTCTTGCGCCGAGGGGCGCCAGATCGGCGACCTCGACATTTTGGTCGGCTGGCACGACATCGGCCGCGCCGAAAACGAGTTGATCGAGGCGGGCTGGGAATGGGTGAAGCCCGATCCCTATGACGACGCCTATTACCGCGAGCATATGCACGAGTTGCCGCCCTTGATCCACTCGGGCCGAGACCGGATGATCGACGTCCACCACACGATATTGCCGCGCACGCACCGGGTGACGCCCGATGCGCTGGCGATGATCGGCGATGCAGTCTTGGTCGATGGCGGTTTTGCCGTGCTGTGTCCGAGCGACATGGCGTGCCACTGCGCCGCGCATCTGCTCGCCGACGGCGACTTGCAGGGCGGCCTGCGCAATCTGTGGGATTTCCATTGCCTGACGCGCGACTTCGCGGCCGCCGATGCGGATTTCTGGGCTAAGCTCGAAGCGCGCGCCGCGCTTCATGGACTGCGCGCGCCGGTGCAGCGCGCCGCCCGGCTGGCGCGCGATCTTTACGGTGCGGCGCTGCCGCCCGGCTGGGACCGGCGCGAGCCGGGCGATGGCTGGTTCGTCCGCCGCCTGCTCGCGCGCGACGATTGGGGGCGACCCACGAATTTCGCGTTGCAACAGGCTTTCTACATCCGCTCGCACTGGCTGCGCATGCCGCCGGTGCTGCTGGCGAAGCACCTTTGGACGAAGTGGCGGAAGAGCTAGAGTCCCGCTAGCAGCGGCAGAAGCTCGTCATAATGGCCGATCAGATGGTCGGCGCCCAAGGCTTCGGCGGGGCGATCGAGAAAGCCGAAACGCACCGCGACGCTGGGCACCCCGGCGGCGCGCGCCGCCATGACGTCATAGATTGAATCTCCGACGAAGGCGGTTCGCCCGCCGCCGCTCCGCTCGATCATCGCGATGATGGGGTCGGGCGCGGGCTTGCGGACGCTGAGCGTGTCGCCGCCGACGATCGCAGCCATGCGATCCGCCAGTTCCAGTTCGCCGAGCAGCTTGCGCGCCATATGTTCGGCCTTGTTGGTCGCCACCGCGCAGCGCACCCCGCGCGCCTCGAGCGCGTCGAGCGCCGCGATCAGGCCGGGGTAGGGGCGGCTCTCGATCGCGATATGCGCTTCGTAATAGGCAAGAAGTTCGCCGAGCAAGCGATCGAAATCCTCCGCCGGAACGCCGCCGGTCGCGATCAGCCCCTGTTCGAGCATGTGACGCGCGCCGAGCCCGATCATCGGCCGCACCATTGTTTCGGCAAGCGGCGCGCGGTCTATCCGCGCCAGCGCATGGTTCACCGCGGCGGTCAGGTCGCCCGCGGTGTCGATCAACGTGCCGTCGAGATCGAAGCCGACGATGCGGAAGGGAAAGTCGCTCATGCCGGTCCGCATGGCCGCTCGCTCTGGAAACCGCAATGATTTGCTGGCATGGCACGCGGCATGAGCAATTCCATCGCCGCCGTCATCCTTGCCGCGGGCAAGGGCACCCGCATGAAGTCCGATCTCCACAAAGTGCTGCACCCCATTGCCGGGCGGCCGATGCTGATGCATCTGATGGCCGCGGTCGACGCGCTGGCGCCCGCGAAGAAGGTCGTCGTCGTCGGCGACAAGGCCGACCAGATCGAGGCGGCACTCGCGGGCAGCGCGGCGCTGGCGGTGCAGGAGCCGCAGCTCGGCACGGGGCACGCGGTGCAGCAGGCGCAAGGTGCGCTTGCGGGCTTCGCCGGCGATGTGTTGATCCTTTATGGCGATGTGCCTTTTGTGCCCAGCGCGACAATGCAGGCAATGGTCGACCGTCTGAACGCTGCCGATGCGCCCGCAGTCGTCGTCCTCGCGTTCGAGCCTGATGATGCGCTGCAATATGGCCGCGTGATCACCGATGGCGATCGCGTCGTGAAAATGGTCGAGCACAAGGACGCGAGCGAGGCCGAACGCGCGGTACGCCTCTGCAATTCGGGACTGATGGCGGCAAAGGCGGCCGATCTATTCGCGCTGCTCGCACGCGTAACCGACGACAACGCGGCGAAGGAATATTATCTCGTCGATATCGTAAATATCGCCAATGCCGACGGTCGGCACTGCGCCGTGGTCAGGACAGACGCTGCCGACGTCGCGGGGATCAACAGCCGCGCCGAACTCGCCGCTGCCGAGGCGCAGTGGCAGGCGTTCAAGCGCGAGGAGGCGATGGCGGGCGGCGCGTCACTGCGTGCGCCCGAAACCGTCTGGTTCAGCTGGGACACCGAAATCGGCCGCGACGTGACGGTCGAGCCCAATATCGTCTTCGGCCCCGGCGTCCGCGTCGCCGACGGCGCGACGATCCGCGCCTTCAGCCATATCGAGGGCGCGAGTATCGGCGCGGGGTGCGAGGTCGGCCCCTTTGCCCGGCTGCGCCCCGGCGCGGTGCTGGAAGACAAGGCGAAGGTCGGCAATTTCGTCGAGGTGAAAAAGGCGGTGCTCGGCAGGGGCGCGAAGGCGAACCACCTCAGCTATATCGGCGATGCGACGGTGGGGGCGGGCGCTAACATCGGCGCGGGCACAATCACCTGCAATTACGACGGCTATTTCAAATATCAGACGGTGATCGGCGAACGCGCCTTCATCGGGTCGAACAGCGCGCTGGTCGCGCCGGTGAAGATCGGCGCCGACGCGATCGTCGCGGCGGGCAGCACCGTGACGCGCGACGTGATGGATGGCGAGCTGCGCATTGTCCGCGCCGAACAGTCGGTAAAGCCCGGCTGGGCCGACCGCTTCCACGACGCGATGCGCAAGAAGAAGGCGGCGGAGAAAAAGGCATGAGCGACCGTTACGAAGACAAGCCCTTCCTGCGTTATGTCGACGCCTGGGTGCTCGACGCGATCGGGCATCTCGACGAGCCGACGCGCAGCTATTGTGCGGCGATGGAACCGACGCTGCGCCACAGCCTGGGCCTTGCCGGAAGCTGGCAGGAGATGGTTGCGCAGCAGATGAAATTCGCGCCCGACCTTGCGGCGCAGATCCGCAAGATTTGGGACGACGGCCGCGTCAAATTCGCTGCCGCGCACGGCCGCCCTGCCGATCCGGCGCAATTTGCAATGACCTTCGTCGACCGCAATTTCGGGCGCGCGTGAGGATTGACATGATATCATGATATGATATCAGTATATCAATGACGCGGATACTTGCCGACCTGCCCGATGAGGACATCAAGTGGCTCGACCAGCTTGCGACCGAGCAGGGCAAGTCGCGCGCGTCGATTCTCCGCGATGTCGTGGCCACCTATAAGGCGCAATCGCACGATGCCGGTTCGAAGCATTGGCTCGATCAGGCCTTCGGCGCATGGAATGATCGGGATGACATCGGCGACGCCGTTGAATGGCAGCGTCGCGAGCGGGCATCCTGGACTCGTCCGTGGGACGATGATTATGAGGAAGTGAAGGCTGAATTCCCAGATTTGTTCGACGAGGATGATGGCCGGGAGCGTCAGCGTTACCTTGAAATGAAGGCGCCCCGAAAGTCGGGCAAGAAGCCTTCGCGCAAGCAGAAGAAAAAGTGAGCGGCTACTCATTCGACAGCAACATCCTGATCGATGCGCTGACCGGGGACCGGATTGCGCATGCGGAAATTGCGCGCGTCGACCGTCCCTGGATCAGCCGCATCACATGGATCGAGGTGTTGTCGAAAGAGCCCGGCGGCACGCTCAAGATCATCGAAAATTTTCTGGGCGGCTTTTCGATCGATGAAGTCGATACGCGCATCGCGGCACATGCGGCTGCTTTGCGCAGGGAGCGTCCGCGCCTGAAGCTTGCCGATGCCATGATCCTGGCGTCGGCGCAGGTTAATCATCGCATCCTCGTGACCCGAAATGTCAAGGATTTCCCGGCAAATATGCCGGGTATTCGCGTCCCTCAAATTCGCTAAGCAGAAAGAATCCCCATGTGCGGAATTATCGGAATTATCGGCCAGGCCCAAGTGGCGGATCGCCTCGTCGACGGGCTGAGGCGCATGGAATATCGCGGTTATGACTCGGCGGGGGTGTGCACGGTCGAGGATGGCCAGCTGATCCGCCGCCGCGCCGAGGGGAAGCTTAATAATCTCGTCAAGGAACTGGCGGGCCATCCGGCGCCCGGCACCGTCGGGATCGCGCACACGCGCTGGGCGACCCACGGCGCCCCGACGACGAGCAATGCGCACCCGCACGCGACGCAGGAAGTCGCGCTCGTCCACAACGGGATCATCGAGAATTTCAAGCCGCTGCGCGAGGCGCTGCAGGCGCGCGGCCGGGTGTTCGAAAGCGAAACCGACACCGAAGTCGTCGCGCACCTCGTTTCGGAACAGGTCGAGGCGGGCAAGTCGCCGCAGGAGGCAGTGCAGGCGGTGCTGCCGCAGCTTCGCGGCGCCTTCGCGCTCGCGATCGCGTTTCGCCAGCATCCCGACCTGCTGATCGGCGCGCGCCTCGGCTCGCCCCTTGTCGTCGGCTATGGCGAAGGCGAGACCTATCTCGGTTCGGACGCGCTCGCACTCGCGCCGCTCACGCAGAAGATTTCCTACCTCGAAGAGGGCGACTGGGTCGTCATCACGAAGGGCGGCGCGCAGATCCACGACGCCGACAACAATCCGGTGACGCGCGAGATCACGACGTCGGGCGTCACCGCCGCGGCAGTCGAAAAAGGCAATTACCGCCACTTCATGCAGAAGGAGATTTTCGAGCAGCCGACCGTCGTCGCGCAGACGCTCTCCTCCTACATCCGCCCGCTCGAACAGACGGTGGCGCTGCCGCAGATGGATTTCGACCTGTCGGCGATCGACCGCATCACCATCGTCGCGTGCGGCACCAGCTATTATGCCGGCATGGTCGCCAAATATTGGTTCGAGACCTTTGCCCGGGTTCCGGTCGACATCGATGTCGCGAGCGAGTTCCGCTACCGCGATCCGGTGCTGCAACCGGGCGGGCTCGCGCTCTTCATCTCGCAGTCGGGCGAGACCGCCGACACGCTCGCCGCGCTGCGCCACTGCAAGGCCAACGGCCAGACGATCGCGGTGGTCGTCAACGTGCCGACGAGCAGCATGGCGCGCGAGGCCGACCTGCTTCTCCCGACGCACGCCGGGCCGGAAATCGGCGTCGCTTCGACCAAGGCCTTCACTTGTCAGCTCGCGGTGCTCGCGGCGCTCGCCGCGCACCTCGCGCTCAAGAAGGGCAAGCTCAGCGAGGCTGACGAGCGCGAGATCGTAAAGCATCTGATCGAAGCGCCCGCCGCATTGAATGCGGCGCTCGCGCATGACGAGGAAATCGCAGCGATGGCGCATCTGATCGCCCCGGCGCGCGACGTCCTCTATCTGGGGCGCGGCCCCGACTATCCGCTGGCGCTCGAAGGGGCGCTGAAGCTCAAGGAAATCAGCTATATTCACGCCGAAGGCTATGCGTCGGGCGAGATGAAGCACGGCCCGATCGCACTGATCGACGAGGCGGTTCCGGTGATCGTCCTCGCGCCCAGCGGGCCGCTTTTCGAAAAGACCGTCAGCAATATGCAGGAAGTGATGGCGCGCGGCGGGAAGGTCGTACTGATTTCGGATGCGGAAGGCCTCGCCGAAGCCGGCGACGGCTGCATGGCGACGATCGAGATGCCCAAGGTCCACCCGCTGATCGCGCCCTTGGTCTATGCGGTGCCGGTACAACTGCTGGCCTATCATGTGGCTGTGGCGAAGGGGACCGACGTCGACCAGCCGCGCAATCTGGCGAAATCGGTGACGGTGGAGTGACCTGGAACACGACCTGCCATTGCGGCGCCGTCTCGGTGCGTCTTGCCAAGGCGCCCGAAGAGGTGGCCGAGTGCAATTGCTCGCTCTGCCTTTCGCACGGCATCCTCTGGGCCTATTATTCGCCGAAGGACGTCGCGATCGGGGGCAAAACGCGGACCTATAATCGCGCCGACCGGGCGAACCCCAATTCGGATCTGCATTTCTGTACGACCTGCGGCTGTTCGACGCATTGGTCGGCGACCGCAGGGTTGATCGAGCGGATGGGCGGCGCGGTCGATCTGATGGGGGTCAACATGCGGCTGTTCGCGCCCGACCGGCTCAGCGGGTTGAAGCTCGTCTATCCCGACGGGCGCGGCTGGTCGGGCGAGGGGGCGTGGGGCTATGCGCGCGAAGCCGCGGTGATGCCCTGAGTCCGGTGGTTCACTCCGCCGCGTTCGCTTGCGCCAGGATCGACGCCGCAATGTCGTCGATCTTGCCGGCGACCAGAAGCGGCGCACCGCCGACCATACCGACCTGCGTCTGGCCATTTTCATAGTCGCGAAGCCAGGCGACATTTTCGGCAACGAGGAGATAGTCGCCGCCGCGCGATTTCAGGGTAATGAATTTCATGACTGTGTCTCCTGACCCCGGCCGCTCTATCGGTGAAGTATGAAGATAATGAGTTTCGCGTAATGCCCACCGCCATCATTTTCGATTTCGACGGCGTCATCGCCGACAGCGAGGTGCGCGCCAACACGACGCTTGCCGAAAGCCTGACCGCGATCGGCCTGCCGACGAGCTATGACGAGTGTCTGCGCGACTATTACGGCCATAATTGGCAGGAGACGCAGCGGCGGATCGAGGTGCGGCTCGGCGGGCCGCTGCCACCTGATTTTCGCGAGCAGCACCGGGCGCGGGCGCGCGAGCGCTTTGCCGAGGGCTTTGCGCCGGTGCCGGGCGCGCCCGAGTTTCTGGCGACGCTGGGCGACCGGCCGCGCGCGATCGCCTCGTCGAGCAGCCCTGCCTATATCGCCATGTCGCTCGACCGCTTCGGGCTTGCGCATCATTTCGGCCGGCACGTCTACAGCGCCGACGGCTGGGATCGCGGCAAGCCGCATCCCGACATCTATCTGGCGGCGGCGAAGGGTATCGGCGCCGCTCCCGCCGCCTGTCTGGCGATCGAGGATTCGCCGACGGGCGCGCAGGCGGCGCTTGCCGCGGGGATGACAGTCGTCGGCTTTTGCGGCGCCGGGCATATCGTCGATCGCGGCGCGCATGGCGCGATGCTGCGCGCCGTTGGCGTCCACCATGTTGCGGAGGACTTCGCCACGCTGCACCGCCTGCCGATTGCAGCCACCGCATAAATTGCTGTCCTGCAAGGGAAAGGCCGGTTAGGCTGCGGGTAACCCGGCGATCCGTCCGCGCGAACCCTGATCGCGCGTGACGAGCGGCGGTTTCCTGCCGTTTCTCACGGCCCACCTCACCCGAGGAGAGATGCGATGTGCGATGAATTTACCGAAGCCGACCTTGACCGTGCCGGTCTGCCCGTGCGGCGCCGCGACTTCGGCGCGCTGATGGGCGTCGGGGCGGTGGCGGCAATGCTGCCCGCAGCGGCCTGTGCGGCTGGGACGATCAAGGGGCGCGACGTCACGATCACGACCGACGACGGCACCGTCGACGCCTATTTCGTCGCGCCCGGCGAGGGCAAGCATCCCGGTGTGCTGATGTGGCCCGACATTCGCGGGCTGCGCCCCGCCTTTCGCCAGATGGCTGACCGGCTTGCCGGGGCGGGCTATTCCGTGCTGTGCGTCAACCCCTTCTATCGCTGGGCGAAGGCGCCGGTGGTCTATGCAGGACATGATTTCGACGATCCCGGCGTGCGCGAGACGCTGTTCGGCTATCTCAAGCAACTGAACCGCGCGCTCGTGCAGACCGACGCCAAGGCGCATCTCGCCTTCCTCGATGCGCAGGCGGAGGTCGATACGGCGAAAGGGGTCGGCACCGCGGGCTATTGCATGGGCGGGCCGATGGTCATCTATACCGCGGCGCTGAACCCGGCGCGCGTCAAGGCGGCGGCGAGCTTTCACGGCGCGTCGGTCGCGACCGACAAGCCCGACAGCCCGCATCTGTTGATCCCCGCGAGCGACGCCGGGTATCTCTTTGCGATCGCCGATAATGACGATGCGAAGGACCCTGAAGAAAAGACCCGGCTGAACGCGGTCCTATTGCCGCGCAAGCAGTGGCACGAGGTCGAGGTCTATAAGGGCGCGATGCACGGCTGGTGCCCGCCCGACGGCCGGGCCTATGACGAGGCGGCAGCCGAAAAGGCGTGGGGGCGGATGCTCGAGCTGTTCAAGGCGGCGCTCTGACGCCGCCGATGATGCGATGAGGGTTCATTTCATTCGGTCGGGCGAGCGGCGTTACGCGATGCGGATCGATCGCGCGTCGGCGCCGGCCCTGGTGATGGATCCCGCGCCGGGTTTCGATCCCGACTTGCCGCACGACATGGTGCATTTTGTCGCCGAAGCGCTTCTCGGGTTGAAAGGCGGCGTGTTCGGCCAGATTGCGGCGGGCGGGGATGCCGGGTCCTTTCATATCGGCGCCCCGGAAGGCGCTGATGCCAGGACCCATCGCCGCGCGGCGCGCAAACAGGCAGCGAAGGGTGCAGCGCTGATGAAGGGGCAGGGGCGCGAAGGCGAACTGTCCGAGCTCGCCGCTTTCCTGTTCGACATCGGTTGGCGCAGCCGGACCCGTTCGGACAGCGCGTCGCAGCGCGCGGCGGTGGACGAGGCTGCGCGCGTGCGCACAACGCTCAGCAGCGACGAGCGCGCGCGGATCGACGCTGTCCAAGCCGACGTGTTTGCTGCCTTCGATACGGTGTCGAAGGCATGGCGGGGCTTACGGTGTGGGGAGGCGCTCGTCCTCGAATGGCCGACGCTTCGCCGTGTCGATCACCCCATCGGGTAGAGGATGTCCTTGCCGACGCGGTCGAGCGTCTTCATCAGCGCGGCGTCGAGCACCAGCTCCTTTGCGGCGAGGATCGGTTCGAGCTGGTCGTAGCCGCTGACGCCGACGATGGTCGAGGCGACGAAGTCATGCTGCTTCGACCAGGCGGTCGCCATCGTCACCGGGTCGATGCCGGCCTCGGCGGCGATCGCGAGATAGCGTTCGGTGGCGGCGAGCGACTTGTCGTTGACGAAGCGTCGGCCCATTGCGGCCTGCCGCCCCTCCATCGCCAGATAGCGGGAGAAGCGCGCGCCTTCGGGCGTCGCGCCGCCCTGATACTTGCCCGACAGGACGCCGCCGGCGAGCGGCGAATAGGGGATCAGGCTGACGCCCTCCTGGCGGCAGACCTGCGCCAGCTCGTCCTCGAAGCGGCGGTTGTTGAGGCTGAAATTATTCTGGATCGTGTGATAACGGGCGACCCCCAGCTTTTCCGACGCCGCGAGCGATTTCATGAGGCCCCAGCTCGTCTCGTTCGAGCAGCCGAGGATGCGTACCTTGCCTTCGCGGACCAGCTCGTCGAGCGCGTCCATGATCTCGTCATAGGGCGCGTCATGGTCGGGCCAGTGCGTCTGGTAGAGGTCGACATAGTCGGTCTGTAGTCGCGTCAGGCTTGCTTCGATGGCGGTGCGGATGTTGTGGCGGTCGAGCGCGGTCATGCCGCCGCGGCACGGCGATTTGAACCAGACATGGCTCGGTCCCGAGACCTTGGTCGCGAGGATGATTGCGTCGCGGTTCTTGGTCTTGAGCCAGCGACCGACGATCTCCTCGGTGCGGCCGACCCATTTGATGTCCGGCGGTACCGGATAGCCTTCGGCGGTGTCGTAGAAATTGATCCCCTCGTCGAAGCAGCGGTCGAGGATGCGCAGCGCCTCGGCCTCGTCGGTCTGGCTGCCGAAAGTCATCGTGCCCATGCAGATGTCGGTGACGTGGATGGCGCTCTGGCCCAGGCGGCGCGTTTTCATGGGGCGGATCTCCGGTCTCGAGAGGGGTAGCTGGCCCGTGCATAGGTTGCGGATCGCAACCTTGCAATCAGATCAGCAACGCGAGCGATCCGACGAGCAGCGCCGCCATCGTCCAGTTGAAGGCGCGCAGCCGTGCGGGCGATGACAGCCAGCCGCGCAGCGAAACGCCCATCACCGCCCACAGGCTGGTCGAGGGCAGGTTGATGACGCCGAAAATCGCGGCGACGAGCAGGACCGCGGCGATATTGCGATCGGGCGCATAGAGCGCGATCGCGGTCAGCGCCATCGACCAGGCCTTGGGATTGACCCACTGGAACAGCACCGCCTGCCCGAAGCTCATCGGTCTGCCGCGCAGGCTGTCGCCGCCGCTCGGCGCGCCGGCGTTGGCCATCTTCCACGCCAGCCACAGCAGATAGGCGACGCTCACGACCTTGAGGATGAGGTTCAACACCGGAAACAGGTCGAACAGGCCCATCAGCCCGACGCCGACGAGGACGATCATGAGCGTGAAGCCGAACCCCACGCCGAGCGCATGCGGCGCGGTGCGGCGCAGTCCGAAATTGGCGCCCGAAGCCATCAGCATCATGTTGTTCGGCCCCGGCGTGATCGACGAGACGAGGGCAAAGGCGGCAAGCGCGGCGAAGGTGGTCTGTTGCATGCCGCGCAACATAAGGGCGAAACTGTCCCGGCGGGTTGCAAATTTGGGCGTCAATGTGATAAGTTTTGCAACTTATGGCTGGACTGGATCAGATTGACCGCAAGATATTGCGCGAACTTGCGAGCGAGGGGCGAATCTCCAACATCGAGCTCGCCGACCGCGTCGGGCTGTCGCCCTCGGCGTGTCTGCGCCGCGTGCAGGAACTCGAGCGCAGCGGGGTCATCAAGGGCTATCGCGCGGTGGTCGATCCGGCGAAGCTGGGGCTGACCTTTCTGGCCTATGTGACCGTCGGCCTGTCGTCGCACACGAAGAAGTCGCAGAGCGATTTCGAAGCGGCGATGGCGCTCGCACCCGAAGTGCGCGAATGCCACAATATTACCGGGACGATCGAATATCTGCTACGCGTCGAGACGCAGGATCTGGCGGCGTACAAGCATTTCCATACCGAAGTGCTCGGCGTGCTGCCGCAGGTCCATTCGATCACCACCTATGTGCTGATGGATTCGCCGAAGGACGAGCGGGCTTGATCGAGGGTAACGCCTTGAACCTCATCGTCCGCCACCGCATATCGGTTTCATGCTGAAACTGTCCTTCCTCGATCTCGTCCCCGTCACCGACACGGGCACGATCGCCCAGTCGCTCGCCAATGCCGCCGATCTTGCCCGCCATGCCGAAGCGCTCGGCTATGCGCGTTACTGGGTGGCCGAGCATCACGGGATGGCGGGGATCGCGAGTGCGGCGACGTCGGTGGTACTCGCGCATATCGGGCAGGCGACGTCGACCATCCGGATCGGCGCCGGCGGAATCATGCTGCCCAATCATGCGCCGATGGTGATCGCCGAACAATTCGGGACGCTGGAGGCGCTGTTTCCCGGCCGCATCGACCTGGGCCTTGGCCGCGCGCCGGGATCGGACGGCCGCGTCGCGCAGGCGCTGCGCCGCAATCTTGCGAGCGACGAGCGCCAGTTTCCGCAGGATGTGGTCGAATTGCAGGCCTTCCTTGCCGGGGACGACCGGCTGGGTATCCGCGCGGTGCCGGGCGAGGGGACGAATGTGCCGCTGTGGATCCTGGGGTCGAGCCTGTTCGGCGCGCAGCTCGCGGCGATGCTCGGGCTGCCCTATGCCTTTGCCAGTCATTTCGCGCCCGACGCGCTCGACGAGGCGCTCGACATCTATCGCCGCCAGTTCCGGCCCTCGGAGCAGCTGGCCGAGCCCTACGCCGCCGCCGCGTTCAACGTCTTCGCCGCCGACACGCGCGAGGAGGCCGAATTGCTCGCCTCGTCGCAGCAGCAGGCGTTCGTCGCGCTGCGCACCGGCAATCCGGGCAAGATGAAGCCGCCGCTGGCGGGTTACAAGGACAGCCTTCCGCCCAATGCGCGCGCGATCCTCGACCATGTGCTGCAATGTTCGGCGGTCGGCACGGTCGACGACATCGCCGCGGGCCTAGAGAGTTTTGCCGCGCGCACCGGCGCCGACGAGGTGATCGTCGCGTCGTCGATGTACGACCATGTCGCGCGCAAGCGCTCGCTCGCCATCGCGATCGAGGCGGCGAAGCGCCTCTGATCAGGCGGGCGGATCGCTCGGTTCGGGACGGAAGCTCAGACTGGCGAGGCGCCACGCCGCGTCGTCGCCCATCAGGTCGGCGGCGGTCGGCACGTCGGCGGGCGAAGGGCAATCGACCTCGGCATCGATATAGCGGCCCGTTTCGCGCAGCCGCACGCTGACATCGCCATAGCGGGCCTTGAGCGCCGCGATCAGATCCTCGGCATCGTCGGACAGTTCGTTCGAGGCCAGTTTGCGCGGCGTCCCGTCGAGCAGTTCGGCGACCGCCTGATCGAGCGCGCCGATCGCGTCCTTGACGATCGACAGCGCGATGAACAGCGCTGCCGTCGCATCGGCCCACCACCAGCCGAGACCGATGCCGACGATGCCCGCGATGCCCGCCAGCCCGGTCTGCCAATCGGCCTTTTGCATCAGCGCGTCGGTGTGCAGCACCTTGTCCTTGATGCGTTCGGCAACGGGCTGCTTGATCCGGCCGAGGATGATCGGCGGGACGATCGAATAGACCAGCGCCGCGATCATCAGCCAGCCGAGCCAGACCGTGTGGCCGAAGAGGGTGACGCCGCCGACGGTGGGATGTTCGCGGCGGATGAGCGTGGTGATGCTTTCATAGGACAGGAAGGCACCGACCGAGAGCAGCGCGGTTGCCGCGATCAGAAAGGCCAGGCTGTTGCCCCGCCGATAGCCGAAGGGAAAGCGCCGGTTCGGATCGCGGCGTTCCCATCGCGCCGCGAGCAGGAAGACGATCGCGGGCACCAGGCTCAGAAAA
Organism: Sphingopyxis sp. P1IMeth2; assembly: GCF_900185685.1. NCBI lineage: Bacteria > Pseudomonadati > Pseudomonadota > Alphaproteobacteria > Sphingomonadales > Sphingopyxidaceae > Sphingopyxis > Sphingopyxis sp. P1IMeth2. Next base: position 471,243 of record NZ_FYAT01000012.1, on the reverse strand, counting down.
TCTTCGATCACCGCCGATTTCATCGCCTGGCTGGCGCCCATCGTCAGCCACATCAGCACGATCACGCTGCTCATCCAGAAGAGCGTCCACCATTCGAGCCGTTCGCCGCGCCGGACGTCGGCGGCGATGACGGGATCAATACCGCCGTGGACGGTCATCGCCGCGCCTCTGCGACCATGCGGTCGGTAGCGAGGACGAGGGCATTTTCTCCATTGCGGCGCGCAATGCGCAGGACGGGCGTGTCGGCATCGTCGGGCTCGCCATGCGTCAGCGGCTTCGACAGCGCGATTTCGGTCTTCCACGGCGAGGCCTTGGCGAAATGGCCGACCACCGCATCGACATCGCCTTCTTCAAGCATGTGGAGGGCGTGCTCGCCATGCGCCTCGACGCGCGCGAGGGTTGCGCCATGCGCCGCAGCGTAGCGACCGAGCAGGGCGAGCGCGGGCGCGGCGTCGGGTGTCGCGGGAAGGACGATGACGCGCATCGTGCCGGTGCGGGAAATGCGTTCGCTGGTGCCGCCGGCATCGCGCGGCATGCCGTCGCATGCGGCGAGCAGCAGGGGCAGCAACAGGAGCGCGGGCATCTTTCGCATCATTGGGCGAACGCGGATCAAAGGGCTTGGTTGCATCGAACAGGACAGGGTCAGGCGCCGTGTTGACGCGCCTCTGGCGGCGGCGGTATAGGGGCGGCCCGTGCAAGGGCGGCCCGCTTTGGGGTCGCCTTTTTACTTTAGGCTTTTTGGAAAGGTGCCCGATATGTCGATCACGCCGCTGATGCCCGTTTACCCCCGGTGCGGTGTGCGTCCGGTGCGAGGCGAGGGCGCCTATCTGATCGGCGAGCGCGGCGAGCGTTATCTCGATTTCGCGAGCGGCATCGCGGTCAACCTCCTCGGTCACGGCCATCCGCATCTGACGAAGGCGATCCAGGATCAGGCGGCGACGCTGATGCATGTGTCGAACCTTTACGGCAGCCCGCAGGGTGAAGCCTTTGCGCAGCGGCTGGTCGACAATACGTTCGCCGATACGGTGTTCTTCACCAATTCGGGCGCCGAGGCGGTCGAATGTGCGATCAAGACCGCGCGCGCCTATCATTCAAGCGCGGGCAATGCGCACAAGCACACGCTCATCACCTTCAACAATGCGTTTCATGGGCGCACGCTCGGCACGATTTCGGCGACCAATCAGGAAAAGCTGCGCAAGGGCTTCGACCCGTTGCTTCCGGGCTTTGCCTATGCGCCCTTCGACGATCTCAACGCCGCGCTCGATCTGGTCGACGACAGCACGGCGGGCTTCCTGCTCGAACCCGTGCAGGGCGAAGGCGGTATCCGCCCGGCGTCGCAACCCTTTCTGCAGGGGCTGCGCGACATCTGCAACGAACGCGACCTGATGCTGGTGTTCGACGAGGTCCAGTGCGGCGTCGCGCGCACCGGATCGCTCTATGCCCATGAACAGTTCGGCGTCGCGCCCGACATCATGGCGACCGCAAAGGGCATCGGCGGCGGCTTCCCGCTCGGCGCCTGCCTTGCCACCGAAAAGGCGGCGCGCGGCATGGTCATCGGCACGCACGGATCGACCTATGGCGGCAATCCGCTGGCGATGGCGGCGGGGCAGGCGGTGTTCGACGTCATCCTGGAGGAGGGCTTCATGGATCAGGTCAAGGCGACGGGCGAGCGGCTGCGCGGCGCGCTCGAACAGCTTATCCCCAATCACGATCATCTGTTCGAAAGCATCCGCGGCATGGGCCTGATGCTCGGCATCAAGATGAAGTCCGACAGCCGTGCCTTCGTCGCGCATCTGCGCGACAACCACGGACTGCTGACGGTCGCGGCGGGCGACAATGTCGTGCGCATCCTGCCGCCGCTGAACATCGAACAGGGTCATATCGACGAATGTATCGAGAAACTGTCGGCGGGGGCGGCGAGCTACACGCCGCCGGAAGCATGAGCGCACCCGCGCTGCGGCATTTCCTGAACCTGTCCGACGCGGGCGGGGATGCCATCGCGGCGATGCTTGCCGGCGCGATCGACCGCAAGACGGCGCGCGCAGCCTGGCCCAAGGGCCGGGTCGATGCCGACGCGCCGCTTGCGGGCCATGTGCTGGCGATGATCTTCGAGAAGAATTCGACCCGCACGCGCGCGTCGTTCGACATGGCGATCCGCCAGCTCGGCGGCAGCGCGATGGTGATGGAAGCGGGGTCGATGCAGATCGGCCGCGGCGAAACCATCGCCGATACGGCGCGCGTCCTGTCGCGCTATGTCGATGCGATCATGATCCGCACCGATGATCATGCGAAGATCGAGGAGCTGGCCGAACATGCCAGCGTCCCCGTGATCAACGGGCTGACCGACCTGTCGCACCCGTGCCAGATCGTTGCCGACCTGCTGACGATCGTCGAGGGCGGCAAGGCCTTGCCCGGCCTTGAGCTCGCGTGGCTTGGCGATGGCAATAATGTGCTCGCCTCGCTGATCGAGGCGGCGGGGCTGTTCGGCTTCAATGTTCGCGCCGGGGTACCGCAAGGCTACGACCCCGACATGCGCTTCGTCGAGGCGGCCCGCGCACAGGGCGCGCGCATCGACATCCTGCGCGACGCGGCCGAGGCGGTCGCGGGCGCCGATATCGTCGTCACCGATACCTGGGTGTCGATGGGGCAGGAGCATGCCCACAACAAACTGGCCGCAATGGCGCCCTATCAGGTCGATGAGCGATTGATGGGCAAGGCGAAGGGCGATGCGCTCTTCCTCCACTGCCTGCCCGCTCATCGCGGCGAAGAGGTGGTCGATGCGGTGATCGACGGCGCGCAGTCGCGCGTGTGGGACGAGGCGGAAAACCGCGTCCATGCACAGAAATCGGTTCTTTTGTGGGCGTTGGGGAAATTGTGAGCGAGACGCGCGAAACCTGGTTCGACGAACCCCTGATCTTCACCATCGCCGAGCGGCATGTCCGCGGCCGCTTCGTGCGGCTGGGGCCGGTGCTCAACCGCATCATGGCGGCGCACAGCTATCCGCCGGTGATGGAAAAGCTGCTCGCCGAGGCGCTGGTGCTGACCGTGCTGCTCGGTTCGACGCTCAAGGACGATGAAAGCCAGATGACGCTGCAGGCGCAGACCGGCGGCGGTCCCGTCGATCTGCTCGTCTGCGATTATCGCGCTGGCGAGCTGCGTGGCTATCTGAAGTTCGATGCCGAACGACTGGCCGAGGTCGGCCCCGATCCGACGCTGTTCGGTCTGTTCGGCGAGGGTTTTCTGGCGATCACCTTCGATCAGGCGGTGAGCGGCGAGCGCTGGCAGGGGATCGTCCCGCTCGAAGGATCGTCGATCGCCGATGCCGCCGAACATTATTTCGAGCAGTCCGAGCAGATACCGAGCCTCGTCCGCCTTTGCGCGCGGCACGACGCTGAGCTCGGCTGTGTCGCCGGCGGGCTGCTGCTGCAGCATCTGCCCGACGGCGAGGTCGGGCGCGACCGGATCGAAGCGCGCGCCGATCATCCCGAATGGGACCATGCGCGCACGATTGCGGCGACGCTGAAGGACGAGGAACTGACCGACGCCGCGGCCTCGCTCGAGACGTTGGCGTGGCGGCTGTTCCACGAAGAGGAAGTGCGCGTCGAACCCGGCGTGGCGGTGTCGCGCGGCTGCCGCTGCAACATCGACCATTATGCGCGGGTGCTGGCACAGTTTCCCGAAGCCGAACGGCAGGAAATGGCCGACGAAGAGGGGATCATCCAGGTCGATTGCGCCTTTTGTTCGCGGTTGTTCCCCGTCCCGCTCGCCGAGATCGCGACCCGCCACTGACGCACGGGCCGTCGATGAAGCGAGGCATGCGTGCGCTGAATGGTTGAAATATGCGGGTTCGATGATTAGGTGATGCGCGGGGTCGTTGCCGTTCCACACGGAACGGCCGGTGGACAAGGTGCAAATGACGATCTTCTCTCCCATGTTTCGCATATCGGCGATGGCGCTTGCCCTGACCGGAGCGGCGAGCGCGGTGCCTGCGCAGGCGCCGACGCTGGCCATGCTCGACCGGCTGGAAAAGGGCAGTTGGCAGCTGCGCGAGCGCGGCACGGATGCGGTACTCCAGACCGTATGTCTGGGTGACGCGCGCCGCCTGATCCAGGTCTATCATCCGCGCGCGACCTGCTCGCGCTATGTGATCGAGGATACGCCGACATCGGTGACGGTGCATTACACCTGCCCCGGCGCCGGGCATGGCCGCACCACGATCCGCAGCGAAACGAACCGCCTCGTTCAGATCGACACGCAGGGGATCGCCGACGGCAAGCCCTTCTCGCAGGCGATCGAGGCGCGCCGCGCCGGCGGCTGCTGAAACAAACCTTTTGTTAACCATCCTTCGCTAGAAGGGGGATTGCGACACGCCGATGTGTGTCCTTCTCCCTAACGGCATTCATGCCGCACTGGGCCGCTCGTCGAACGACGCGCGGCCCATTTTCTTTGGTGCGCCGCACAAATCGCGGTCTTGCGCGAAGCGCGGCGCGGGCGTATCGCGCCGCGATGCAGGATCTTTCCGGAAAAACGGTGATCGTCCTTCTGTCGGGCGGTCTGGACTCGATGGTTTGCGCAGGACTGGCGCGCGAGGCGGGGGCACGGATCGTTGCACTGACCGTCGATTACAACCAGCGGCACCGCGTCGAGCTGGACTCGGCGGCGCGGATTGCGACGGCGGTGGGCGCGGCCGAGCATATCGTGCTGCCGCTCGATCTGCGGCGCTTCGGCGGGTCGGCGCTGACCGCCGACATCGATGTGCCCAAGGACGGCGTGTGCGAGGATATTCCCGTCACCTATGTTCCCGCGCGCAACCTGATCTTCCTGTCGCTGACGCTCGGCCTCGCCGAAGCGCGGCGGTCGCAGGACATCTTCATCGGCGTCAACGCGCTCGACTATTCAGGCTATCCCGATTGCCGCCCCGAATTCATCGCGGGCTTCCAGCATCTCGCGCAGCTCGCGACGCGCGACGGCGACAAGGGGGTCGATTTTGTGATCCATGCGCCGCTGCAGCATATGACCAAGGCCGACATCGCGGCCGAGGCGGCGCGGCTCGGCATGGATGCGGGGATGAGCTGGTCCTGTTACGACCCGACGCCCGAGGGACTGCATTGCGGCCTGTGTGACAGCTGCCGCCTGCGCCGCAAGGGCTTCGCCGACGCCGGGCTCGCCGACCCGACGCGCTACGCAGTCGAGGCCTGACCCATGACCTATGCGGTCAAGGAAATATTCCTGACGCTGCAGGGCGAGGGGGCGCAGGCCGGACGGCGCGCGGTCTTCTGCCGCTTTGCGGGTTGCAACCTGTGGACGGGGCGCGAGCAGGACCGCGCCAGGGCGATCTGCAAATTCTGCGACACCGATTTCGTCGGCACCGACGGGACGCTGGGCGGCAAATATGCCGATGCTGCGGCGCTGGCGGAGCGGATTGGCGAAACATGGGGGGCGGCGCAAGGGGACCGCTATGTCGTGCTCACCGGCGGCGAGCCGATGTTGCAGGTCGACGATGCGCTGATCGAGGCGCTGCATGGCGAGGGCTTCACCGTCGCGATCGAAAGCAACGGTACGCTGCCGGTGCCGCGGCTGATCGACTGGATCTGTATCAGTCCCAAGGCAGGCAGCGAACTGGTCCAGACGAGCGGCGACGAACTCAAGCTGGTGTGGCCGCAGCCGGGAAGCGATGTCGAACGGCTCGCAGAACTCGATTTTGCGCATCGGCTGATCCAGCCGCTCGACGATGCCAATGCCGCGGACAATGTCCGGAACTGTATCGATCTGGTGATGCGCGATCCGCGCTGGCGCCTGTCGCTCCAGACGCACAAGACGCTGGGGCTGCGCTGAGCGAAGAGGCTCGCGACCGCCCTACTGGCTGTCGACCTGGGCCTTCTTTGCCGCCGGAGCGGGAACGGCGTCGGGATTGTCGCTCTGATCCGCGGGCGCTGCATCGCTGCTGCTGCTGTCGGCGCTTTCGTCGTCGGCCTTGCTGTCGGGCTTTTTCATATTGTCGCTCGGTACGCTCGTGTCGACCGCGGTGCCGTCGCTCGCCGCATTGTCGAGGACGATCATCGAGTCGCTGATCGCGCCGGGTTCGACCTCGACCGCGTCGAGCTTGGTCGTGGTCTTGCTGCCTTCGCTGCCTCCGCAGGCGGCGAGCGACAGGGTGAGGAGCGAGGTGAGGATGATCCGCGTCATGTGCCGGTCCTAATCGCTGGCCGCGAGCTTGTCGAGAAAGGCCGGAAGGGCGTCGGCGAGCGCGGCGTCGACTGCGGCGAAATCAGCGGGGCGACCAAGCTCCGCCAGGCTCGTCACCGGAAATTCGGCGATGCCGCATGGTACGATGCCGCCGAAATGCGTCATGTCGGGCGCGACGTTGAGCGAAAAGCCGTGGAGCGTCACCCAGCGCCGGACGCGGACGCCGATCGCGCCGATCTTGGCCTCGCGGCCCTCGCGGTCATCGGTCCAGATGCCGATCCGCCCCTCGGCGCGGCGCGCTTCGACGCCGAGCCGCGCGAGCGCGTCGATCACCCAGCCTTCGAGCGCATGGACATAGGCGCGCACGTCGCGCCCGCGCTGCGCGAGGTCGAGCTGAACATAGCCGACGCGCTGGCCGGGGCCATGATAAGTGTAGCGCCCGCCGCGGCCCGCGTCATAGACCGGAAAGCGCGGGTCGAGCAGCTCAGCGGGGTCGGCGCTGGTCCCGGCGGTATAGAGCGGCGGATGTTCGAGCAGCCAGATGCGCTCGCCCGCCGTGCCTGCATGGATCGCGGCGGCGCGCGCCTCCATATCGACAAGCGCGGCGGGATAATCGACAAGGCCGGGCGAAACGGTCCATTCGGGAGGCGGGAGCGCGGACATCGCGCGGCTTCTGCCCCGCGCGGGCGCGAAGCGCAAGGGGGCGGCAACCGCACCGAACGGGGCTGGACTTTGGCCGCGAAGCCAGTCAGGTTCAGCGCCAATCCGAAGCGATAAATGACGGGGTATCAATGGCAAAATTCGATATGGGCGCGGCGTGGGACGATGCCATTCAGCTTCTGAAGGCGCACCGCCCGCTCACCGGCACCATCGCGGCGGTTTTCCTTTTCCTGCCGGCGCTTGCGGTGGCCTGGTTCGGCCCGGCGCCGATCGAGCCGCCCGCCGAAGCGACGATCGACCAGCTGACCGCAGCAATGCGGCAGAATATCCTTCAGATGCTGCCGTATCAGATCGGCGTTGCGCTGTTCACCATGTTCGGGACAGTGGCGATCATGCGGCTGTGGCTGTCGCGGTCGAGCACCAGCGTCGGCGAGGCGCTGGGCTTTGCCGCCTCGATGCTGCTCACCATCGTGGCGGTGCAGATATTGACCGGCCTGATGCTGGGCGTCGGCTTTCTGCTGCTCGTCATTCCGGGGCTTTATCTGATCGGGCGGCTCGCTTTCGTCGCGCCGCTGGTCGCCGACCGCGCGATCCGCAATCCGGTCGAGGTGATCGCGACGAGCTGGCAGATGACGCGCGGCAATGGCTGGCGCATTTTCCTCTTCCTGTTTCTCGTCACGCTGGTCGTCATCATCGCCGCCTCGCTGGTGGGCGGGCTCGTCGGCATGATCGGCGGCGCCGGCAGCGTCGGCAAGATGCTCGGCGGGTTGGTCGAAGCGGGCTTCGGGCTCGTCGCGACGATGATCTCGATCGCGATTTCGGCGGCCGCCTATCGGCAGCTGGCGACAACCCAGGCGGGAGATATTTTCGCCTGACCATGTCCAACAGGGGAGAATGGATGTGAATAATATCAGCATCAGTCAGGCCTGGTCCTATGCGACCAGCTTTTTCAGCGGCCGTGCCGCCGAGCATGCCATCGCGCTGATCGGCGTCGGCATCGCGGTGCCGCTGATCCTGCAACTCGCGCTCGGCGGCGGCATGGCCGCCTTCGATCCGGCGCGGATGACGAGCGGGGCAGGGGCTTTCGCCGCGTTCAGCGGTTTTGCGATGCTGCTGGGCCTGGTCAATTACATCCTCCAGACGGGCAGCTATTTTGCTTCGTGGCGGTTGGGCTTTAGCGATGGTCAGGAAAATGTCGGGGGGGCCCTCGGCTATGGGCTGGTCGCCGCGCTGCCCGTGCTGCTTTTCACGGCGGCGATCCTCTTCGTGATCGGCATCATCGGTTTTCTGCTCTTCGGCGGCGCCTTTGCGCCGGCGCTGCTCAGCGGCCGCCAGCCGAGCGAATCGGCGCTGGCGGGGATGGGCTTCGCGATGTTGATCCTCGTGCCGCTGTTCCTGCTGTTCATCGTCTGGCTCGCGGCGCGGCTGTGCTGCACCGGGCCGATCATGGCCGACAAGCGGACCTTCAACGTCCTGACCGGCCTGTCCGAATCGTGGCGGATCACCGGCGCGGCGCAGTGGAAGATCTTTGCCTATTTCATCCTGCTGGGCATCGCCTTCCTGGTGATCGCGATGATCCTTGGCGCGGTGGTCGGCTTTTCGGTTTTTGCGAGCGGCGGGATGCCGGGCGCGGGATCGATGGTCGGCCTGATCGTCGGCAGCATCGTGATGAGCATTCCCGTCGCCTATCTGCAGGTCGGGATTCCGGCGGGCATCTACCGCGCGCTCGGGCCCGTCGATGCGGGCAGCGTATTCGCCTGATCGACGGTCAATATCGCAAAATTCAGGGGCGCCCGCAGCCGACGCGGCGCCCCTTTTTCGTCAGCTCCATTTGGCGAGCGGCGGCAGGCTCATCAGGATCGCGTCGATATTGCCGCCGGTCTTGAGCCCGAACAGCGTGCCGCGGTCGTAGACGAGGTTGAATTCGGCGTAGCGACCGCGCCACACCAGTTGCTCCTCGCGCTCGGCTTCGGTGAAGGGCTGGTTCATCCGGCGCCGCACGATCTGAGGGAAGATGTCGAGGAAGGCCTCGCCCACGGCGCGGGTGAACTCGAAATTGCGGTCGAAGCCTGCATCGTCGGCGCATTCGAGATGATCGTAGAAGATCCCTCCGACGCCGCGATGGACGCCGCGATGCGGGATATAGAAATAATCCTCCGCCCATTTCGAATAGCGGGCATAGGCATCGGGACCGAAGGGCGCGCAGGCGGCGCGCAGCCGCGCATGAAAGGCGTCGGTGTCCTCGGCATAGGGGATGGGCGGGTTGAGGTCGGCACCGCCGCCGAACCAGCGCTTAGTCGTCGCGAGAAAGCGGGTGTTCATATGCACCGCCGGAACATGCGGATTGGCCATATGCGCGACGAGGCTGATGCCGGTGGCGAAGAAGCGCGGGTCGCTTTCGGCGCCGTTGATCGACTGAGCGAAATCGGGCGCGAACTCGCCCGCGACGGTCGAAACATTGACCCCGACCTTTTCGAAAACCTGGCCGGTCATCACCCCGCGCACGCCGCCGCCGCCTTCGCCCGCCGCAACACCCTCGGCCTCGCGGTCCCACGGCGTATAGGTAAAGCGCGCGTCGCTGCCCGCCTCGGCCTCGATCGCCTCGAACGCGGCGCAGATCCGGTCGCGCAGCGACTCGAACCAGTCGCGCGCCGCCTGTTGCTGGGGATCGAGCGAAATCATGACGCAAAGCCTTTCGTCTGCCGGAGTGCCTCGGCCAGCGCGATGCCAGCCGCGACCGCGACATTCAAGGACCGAAAGCCCGGCCGCATCGGAATCGCGACCCGCGCCGCCGCGGCGGCATGGACATGCGCGGGGACGCCCGACGACTCCGCGCCGAGCAGCAGCACGTCGTCCTCTTGAAACACGAAATCGGGCAGGGCGGTCGCGCCCGCGGTGGTCATCAGCACCAGCCGCCCGCCTTCGGCCCGGTTCCAGTCGCCGAAGCCCGCCCAATCGGCGTGGCGCTGCACATTGGCGCGCACGGCATAATCCATTCCGGCGCGGCGTAGTGCCTGGTCGGAAAAAGGAAAGCCGCACGGTTCGATGATGTGCGCGCGCGCGCCGAGACAGGCCGCGGTTCGCAGGATGGTGCCGACGTTACCGGCGATGTCGGGCTGAAACAGGGCGATTTGCATCGCTCCGCCTTAGCTTCGCGCGCTTGCGGAATCGAGAGGGGGCAACATAGCGGTCACAAAGCGGAAATTGCCTGTTGGCAAGGCTGTTGTGTGCGGCTATCAGGCCCGCAATTCCCGGAGGGGCCGCCGGGATTTGCGACGCTTTGCGCGCGTAAAACGGGGTGGCCAGTTTTCCGAGAACCATTGTCAGTTCACCCAGCGCAAGGGCAATCGAATGGCCAGTGAATCCAATCTCAACGCCGGCATCGAGGATGGCGTGCGGCGCCGGGACTTCATCAATATCGCGGCGGTCAGCTTCGCGGGTGTTGGTGCGGCCACCGTCGTTTTGCCGCTGGTGAACCAGATGAATCCGTCAGCGGACGTGCTGGCGCTTTCGTCGACCGAAATCGACATTTCCGCGATCCAGTCGGGTCAGGCGATCAAGACGAGCTGGCGCAAGCAGCCGGTGTTCGTCCGCAACCTGACGCCCGTCGAAATCGCCGAGGCGAAGAAGGTGCCACTGAGCGATCTGCGCGATCCGCAGACGCTCGACGAGCGCACCAAGCCCGGCAAGGAAAACTGGCTGATCACGCTAGGCGTCTGCACCCACTTGGGCTGCGTGCCGCTCGGCGCCGCCGAGGGCGAGCCGCGCGGCGATTATGGTGGCTATTTCTGCCCGTGCCACGGTTCGCACTACGACACCGCGGCGCGTATCCGCAAAGGCCCGGCGCCGAAGAATCTGTTCGTGCCGCCTTATGAATTCAACAGCGACACCGTCGTGACGATCGGCTGAGGAGCGAGATAAGATGAGCTTTCCCTGGGCCAAGAACTATGAACCCCAGCAGCCGCTGATGAAGTGGCTCGACGCGAAGCTGCCGCTGCCGCGTCTCGTCTATAATGCGATCGGGGCCGGCTATCCGGTGCCGCGCAACCTCAACTATTTCTGGAACTTCGGCGTCCTCGCCGGGGCCGCGCTCGCGATCCAGATCATCACCGGCATCGTGCTGGCGATGCATTATGCCGCCAATGCGGGCGTCGCGTTCAACTCGGTCGAGCATATCATGCGCGACGTGAACGCCGGCTGGTTCCTGCGCTACGCGCATATGAACGGCGCGAGCATGTTCTTCATCGTCGTCTATCTGCACATCTTCCGCGGCCTTTATTACGGTTCGTACAAGGCGCCGCGCGAAATGGTGTGGCTGCTCGGCGTCGTGATATTCCTCCTGATGATGGCGACCGCCTTCATGGGCTATGTCCTTCCCTGGGGCCAGATGAGCTTCTGGGGCGCGCAGGTGATCACCGGCTTCTTCTCGGCGATACCCGCCGTGGGCGAACCGATCCGCGTCTGGCTGCTCGGCGGTTTTGCGCCGGACAACGCCGCGCTCAACCGCTTCTTCTCGCTCCACTATCTGCTGCCCTTCGTGATCGCGGGCGTCATCATCCTGCACATCTGGGCGCTGCATATCCCGGGCTCGTCGAACCCGACCGGTATCGAGGTGAAGGACGAACAGGACACCGTCCCCTTCCATCCCTATTACACCGCGAAGGACGGTTTCGGCCTCGGCGTGTTCCTGATGATCTTCGTGGCGCTGACCTTCTTCAGCCCGAACCTGCTCGGTCACCCGGACAATTATATCCCGGCGAATCCGCTTTCGACGCCGGCGCACATCGTTCCCGAATGGTATTTCTGGCCGTTCTACGCGATTCTGCGCGCCTTCACCTTCAACTTCCTGTGGATCGATGCGAAGCTGTGGGGCGTCATCGCGATGTTCGCGGCGATCGCGCTGCTCTTCTTCCTGCCGTGGCTCGACAGCTCGCCGGTGAAGTCGTCGAACTATCGTCCGCTCAACCGCATCTTCTTCTGGATCCTCGTCGTCGACGTGTTCATCCTGGGCTATTGCGGCAAGAGCCCGGCGGAGCAGCCCTATGTGATCCTCAGCCAGCTGTGCGCGGCCTATTATTTTGCGCACTTCCTGATCATCCTGCCGATCATCTCGCGGATCGAACGGCCGCTTCCGATGCCGAATTCGATCACCGAGGCGGTCCTCGCCAAGAATGCCGACGCGTCGTCGGCCCCGGCAACGGCCTGAGCGCCGGACTTTTATAGGAGCTGATACAGCCATGGTTCGTCCGCTCGGATTTCTCGTCGGCCTGGGTTTCATCCTGGCGCTGCTGTGCGCGATCTTCACCACGCCGCTCTCGAACGAGCCCAACGCGGTGCATGAATTCCACAAGCACCCGCGCCACCTCGCGCTCGCCAGCGACGGCATGTTCCCGCATTGGGACAAAGCCCAGCTGCAGCGCGGAATGCAGGTGTACAAGGAAGTATGCTCGGCCTGTCACAGCCTGAATCTCGTCGCGTTCCGCGACATCGCCGAACTCGGCTATACCGAGGGTCAGGTGAAGAGCTTTGCCAAAAGCTATGACAATATCCCGTCGATCAACCCCGACACGGGCGAGCCGGCGACCCGCACCGGCCTGCCGTCGGATCACTTCCCGGCGCCCTATGCGAACGAAACCGCGGCGCGCGCGGCGAACAACAATGCGCTGCCGCCCGATCTTTCGCTGATCACCAAGGCGCGCGAAGACGGCAAGAATTACGTCTATTCGCTGATCACCGGCTTCCAGAACCCGCCGGCGAACCTGCCGAAGGAACTGCAGCCGGCGACCGGCCTGCATTACAACCCCTATTTCGCGAACCTCAACCTCGCGATGGCACCGCCGCTGGCCGATGGTCAGGTGACCTTCGCGGACGGTTCGCCGAACGACCTCAAGAGCATGGCAAAGGACGTGACCGCCTTCCTTGTGTGGACGGCAGAACCCAAGCTGGTGAAGCGCGTGTGGACCGGCTGGGCCGTGTTCCTCTACCTTCTGATCTTCACCATCCTTGCCTATCTGTCGTACCGGAACATCTGGGCCGGCAAGGAACATTGAGGATTGGGGACGCGGGCATAGCGAAGGGCGGTCGAGGATGATCGCCCTTCCGCCGCGTCCCGACCTCGACCTTTCGGGGCTGGTGCGCACGATCCCCGATTTCCCGAAACCCGGGATCCAGTTTCGCGACATCACGACATTGATCGGCGACGCGGCGGGCTTTTCCGAAAGCGTCCGCCGCCTGGCAGACCGCGCGGCCCGCTATCGCCCCGACCTGATCGTGGCGATAGAGGCGCGCGGTTTTCTGTTCGGCGCGGCGATGGCGACCGCGCTCGGTATCGGGCTGGTGCCGGTGCGCAAAGCCGGCAAGCTGCCCGGCGTGACCATCGGCGTCGACTATGAACTGGAATATGGCACCGACCGGCTCGAGCTGCACGAAGGCGCCGTCACCGAGGGCCACCGCGTCGTGCTGGTCGATGATCTGCTCGCCACCGGCGGGACCATTCTCGCGACCGCCGAATTGATGCGCAGCGTCGGCGCCGACGTCGCCGCGGCGCTGTTCGTCATCGACCTTCCCGACCTCGGCGGCTCGCAGCGGCTCGAGGCCGCGGGCCTCGCGTGCGAAACGCTGATCGCCTTCGACGGCGATTGAGGTGCGGCGGAGTTGAAGTGGTCAGTGGACGGATCATATCTTAGGCTGTTGATGATGCCGATGAATGTGAGACGCTACGGGGAGAGGTCGCGCTATCGGATTGGTTCGGCAGCGCTTGTAGCAATTACTGGCGTTGCTTTAGCGTCGGCAAATATCGGCATTCCCGCGTGGTTTATCTTTCTCGTTGCAGTCGTTGCCGGGATTGCCCTGACGATAATGACTTATCATCGCCTTCGCGATGCGAAGCTATCCACTGCGTGGTTGCTTTTGATGATCCTCCAGTTTGGCATCGGACCAACATGGCATCTTTCGGATCATGTAGCTTTCAACATCGGCGGATCAATCATCAGCTTGGTGCCAGTGATATTCGGATGGATCGTGCCCCGAGAGGCGGATCAAAAGATTGAGCTAGAGTCTGCTTAAGGGCCGATTCCACTCATATCCCACCGCGCCGCAACGCGGCTTCCCTTCAAAGAAAAAGGCCCGCGTCCGGAGACGCGGGCCCATCGCCCTTTGGGGGTGGCGGGTGCTTCAGAAGGGCACCCAGCTCTGTTTTTTGCGGAATTTCATATAGCCGATATTGGCGCCGAGCCGCGCGCCGACGCCGACGCGGATCGGGATGAGGACTACGTCGCCGCGCCGCAGATAGCTCGCATTGAAGCCGCCAATGAGATAGGCGGCGCCTTCGCCCGCCGGATAACGTTTGTAGAGATCCTCGCTGTCGAACAGATTGTAGACCAGCACGAAGGTGTTGCCGGCATTGGCGCCCGCGTCGAAGCCGATCGAGGGACCGGTCCAGTAGACGGGGCGTTCACCCTCGATCTTGTGGTACAGTGTGCCCGATCCGTAGCGCAGCCCGATACCAAGCGCGCCGCCAGCTTCGCGGCCGACGATATAAGCGTTGGGCTCGCCCTGCTTCTTCAGAATATCTTCGATGAGGCCGGCGAGGCCCTGCGCGCCCTTGCCGAAGACCCCTTCGGCGGCGCCGATCAGATCGTCTTCCTTGTATGTGGTGCCATCGGCGGCCGTCGTTCCGGTTGCAGGCGCAGCGGTGGTCGTGCTCGCGTCGGGCGAGGTGACCGAATATTGTTCGGCACCGGTCGCAAGGTCGCTGTCGAGCGACGGGTCGCTGGTCGTCGTGGCGGGCGGGGGAGGCGGCGGGGGCGCCGGATTGTTGAGGTCAGAATCGATCGCCGTATTGGGATCGACCGATGTCATCTGTGCGTGCGCCGCCGGCCCGGCGAGCATCAGCTCGATCGAGGCGAGAGCCGCAACGGCAAGATTGGTGAGCGCATTCCGCATATAATCCCCCAAAAATCGGCGGCTTCGGGCGCCGCAAGCCGGGTTAACCATGACTCATCCTGTCGGCGCGGCAATGAACGGGCGATGACTTGAGTCGATTTTGCGCCGGACCGAATCATTTCCACCGACCAATAGGGGAATAAGTGACAAAAAGGCCAATGTTAGGCGTTGCGGGGCGGGATCGGTCTGGCTATAGCGCCCGCTCAGGCCAACCTGCCGTTCGCGCGGCAGACCATGCGGAGACGTGGGTGAGTGGCTGAAACCAACGCTTTGCTAAAGCGTCGTACGGGGAACCGTACCGAGGGTTCGAATCCCTCCGTCTCCGCCACCTCTTCCTTCCATCTGTCTCGAGCAGCTCGCGGCGGTCGCCCGCGGCTGCGGGCATGCGCGCAAATTTCGCCCGCTTATCTATTGTAAATGCGAATCGTTCGCGATAGTGAGGGCCAAATTTCAAGGGCCTCTCTCCTCCATGCACGCACCGACCCCAACGCACACGCCGACCAAGAAGAGCCGCCGCGCCTTCTGGCTCAAACAGCTTCACATGTGGCACTGGATGAGCTCGGCTATCAGCCTGATCGGGCTGCTGTTGTTCGCGATCACCGGTTTCACGCTGAACCATGCCGCCGATATAGAGGGGGCACCGCGCGTCGCCGAGCGTAGCGCGCAATTGCCGGCGCCGCTGCTCGAAGCGCTGGCGGCGGCGGACCCGGCGGACGGCAAGAGGACGCTCCCCGCGCCGGTTGCGGCGTGGGTCGAGGCGAATTTTCCGGTCCGTGCGGGCGAAGCCGAATGGTCCGCCGACGAGGTCTACATGGCCGCGCCGCGTCCCGGCGGCGATGCCTGGGTCGCGATCGATCGCGCGACGGGCGCCGCCACCGCGGAAATCACCGACCGCGGCTGGATTTCCTATCTCAACGATCTGCACAAAGGGCGCAATTCGGGCGGCGCGTGGAGCCTGTTCATCGACATATTCGCCTTTGCCTGCCTGGTGTTCGCGCTGACCGGGCTTGTGCTGCTTCAGCTTCATTCGGCCAAGCGCAAGAGCACCTGGCCGCTCGTCGGCGCGGGGGTGGCGATCCCCGCCACCATCGCGATCCTCTTCATCCATTAAGGAGATGCCATGCAAACCGAGTTTCGATCCGTCCTGACCGGCGCCTCGCTGGGGCTGGGCGCGGCGCTGTCGGCGCCGGCGCTCGCCGCCGATCCGGGGATGATGGAGGTCAGCGTCACTATCCCGCAGATCAAGGTCGCCGAATATCATCGGCCCTATGTCGCCATCTGGGTAGAGAAGGCCGGCGCGCCCGCGAGGACCGTCGCGATCTGGTACGACCATGACATGAAGAATAACGAGGGCACCAAATGGCTGCGCGACGTGCGGCAGTGGTGGCGCGCCTCGGGCCGTTCGATGCGTTTTCCGGCCAATGGCGTGACGGGTGCGACGCGCGCGCCGGGCACGCACAGGATATCCTTCAGCCGCGCGCAGCTCGGCGCGCAGGCGTCCGGCGACTATGTCCTGGTGATCGAGGCTGCGCGCGAAGTCGGCGGGCGCGAGTTGCTGCGCATTCCGTTCCGCTGGCCCGCCAAGGCCGGCGCCGGGGGGCGCGCGGCGGGCAAGGCCGAACTTGGCACCGTTTCGATTTCCTTCCGTTGATCCAGAGAGGACCGATCATGAAGACCCGATTGCTGATCGCCGCGAGTGCCGCGCTGGCCCTTTTCGCCGCAGCGCCCGCGCAGGCGCACCGCCAATGGATGCTGCCGTCCTCGACCGTGCTGTCGGGCGACGATGCGTGGGTGACGGTCGATGCCGCCGTTTCGAACGACCTGTTCTATTTCGAGCATCAGCCGCTGCGGCTCGACGCGATGAAGGCATGGGCGCCCGACGGCAGCGAAGCGCCGATCGCGAACAAGGCGACCGGCCGCTATCGCAGCACCTTCGACGTTCATCTGACGCAGAAGGGGACGTGGCGCATCGCCTCGGTCGCCGACATGCTGATGGGAAGCTATGATCTGGACGGCAAGACCGAACGCCTGCCGCGCGGGACGACGGCGGCCAATCTGGCCGAGCGCCTGCCCGCCGGGGCGACCAATGTGCGAACCGCCGAGGCGAACAACCGCAACGAGATTTTCGTGACGGTGGGTGAGCCGACGACGACGCTGTTCGCCCCGACCGGCAAGGGGATCGAGCTGGTACCGGTGACGCACCCCAATGATCTGTTCGCGGGCGAAACCGCGACCTTTCAGTTCCTGCTCGACGGCAAGCCCGCGGCGGGCCTGCCCGTCACGGTGATCCCGGGCGGTATCCGCTACCGCGACCAGCTGGGCCAGATGGTCCTCAAGACCGGTGCTGACGGCAAGGTCGCGATCAGCTGGCTCGAACCGGGTATGTACTGGCTCAACGTCACCACGCCGCAGGCGGAGCGCGAAGAGGGCGCGGGCGGCCCGCCGCCGCTTGCCCGCCGCGCAAGCTATGTGACGACGCTCGAGGTCATGGCGCCCTGACCGACCGGATATTGATCCCCCGGGCGCTGACGCCCGCCGCCTTTGCGGCGCGCCGTCCGGGGGTGCCGGTCCGGAGCTTTTCGGGACGGACAATGGGCACGAGCTGGTCGTTGCAGGCGGTCGACGCACCGGCTTCGGCGGGCGAAAGCGTCCGGCGCGCGCTCGATCGCGTCGTGCGGCAGATGAGCCAGTGGGAAGCGGAATCGGACCTGTCGCGCCTGAACCGCGCGCCCGCGGGGGAATGGCACGCGATCCCGCCCGAATTTGCGCGCGTGATGGCTGCGGCGACCGCGATCGCCGAAGCGAGCGGCGGCGCGTTCAATCCGGCGCTGGGGCTGCTGACCGAACGCTGGGGCTTCGGTGCGGCGGGGCCGGTCGCTGCGGTGCCCGAGATCGCACCGCCCGATGCACCGCCTGACATTGCCTTCGATGCCGCGGCGGCGCGCGTCCGGCGCGGGACGGGGGCGGCGCTCGACCTGTCGGGGATCGCCAAGGGATTCGGCGCCGATCTTGCTGCCGAGCAGCTGCTCGCGAGCGGGGTGCGCCATTTCCTGATCGAAGTCGGGGGCGAATTGCGCGGCGAGGGGCTGCAGCCCGACGCACAGCCCTGGTGGGTCGATGTCGAGCCGCCGCCCGGCCAGTCGCTCGCGCCCTGGCGGCTCGCGCTACACGACCTGTCGGTCGCGACCTCGGGCAATTACCGGCGCGGCTTTACCGACGGCTGCCGCCATTATTCGCACAGCTTCGATCCGCGCAGCGGGCGCCCGCTCGTCAACGGCGTGGCATCGGTGACGGTGGTGCATCGCAGCTGCATGATCGCCGACGGCTGGGCGACCGCGCTCACCGTCGTTGGTCCTGAGCAGGGCATGGCGCTTGCCGATGCGCAGGGTCTTGCGATGCAGATGATCGCGGACGGCCGCGAATATGTCTCGCGTGAGTGGCGCGCGATGCTGGATTAGGAACGCCAGGCCTTCAGGCGTCGGCCCATTGGCGCAGCAGATTGTGATAGACGCCGGTCAGACGGACGACGGTCGGATCGCCCTGACCCATTGCCGCGGCGGCGCCCTGAACCCCCAGGTCGAGGTCGAACAGCAGGTTGCGCTGCGCCTGATCGCGGATCATCGACTGAATCCACATGAAACTGGCGACACGGACGCCGCCCGTGACCGGTTCGACGCGGTGAACGGTGCTCGACGGATAGAGGATGAGGTGGCCGGCGGGGAGCTTGACGCCGGGCGCATCGGCCATGCCGTCGATGACCAGGCCTCCACCTTCATAGCTGTCTGGGTCGGCCAGAAACAGCGTCGCCGACAGGTCGCTGCGAATCCGGAAATCGGTGCCGCGGCGCATCCGCACGGCATTGTCGATATGATCGCCGAACGCCTCGCCGCCCGAATAGCGATTGAAGAAAGGCGGATAGATTTTGAGCGGCAGCGCCGCCGCCATGAACAGCGGCGAGCGGCCGAGCGCGTCGATCACCATTCGGCCCGCCTCGACCGCCGCGTCGCCGAATTCGGGAAGCTGCTGGTTGCGCTTGGCCAGTGCCGCCTGCGGTCCCGACGTCTCGTTGCCGTCGATCCAGTCGGCGCGGTCGAGGATGGTGCGGAGCGCCTTGACGCCCTCGGCATCGATGAGGTCGGGAATGATGCGGATCATGCGCGTTACTAAGCCGAAAAGCCCGGGCGCGGCAATCGCCGCGCCCGGGGTTGCAATCAGAATTTGTAGAAGAGGCTGAGGACCGCCGAGCGTTCCTCGCCGGGCGTCGCCCAGCCGCCGGTGACGATGCCGGTGGTGCTGTTCACATTGTTGCGCACGCCGGTGTAATAATCCTCGTTGGTCAGGTTCGACACATTGAGCTGCGCCACCAGGCCGTTGCCGAATTCATAGGACACGAACGCGCGGTGGATCAGATAATCGTCGACGAAATATTGCGAGCGCTGCGCCATGTTGCGCTGGCTGGTCGCAAAGCTGCCCTGATAGGTCAGGCCATAGCCAATCTGCAGCCCGAACGGCAGCGTGTAGGTGGTGAACAGGCTGCCCGAATGTTTCGGGGTCTGGATCAGCCGGTCGCCCGCCTGCGGATCGGGCAGCGCGGCGCTGTTGGTGCAGGTGCCGCCGCCGGGGTTGGCGATGCAATAGTCCGACACGCTCTGCCGCACCGTTCCGTCGAGATAGGTGTAATTGGCGAAGATCGACCAGTTGGGCGTGATCGCGCCGGTCAGGCCGAGCGCGAAGCCGTCGACGCGCGACTTGCCGTCGAGCACCTGCAGCGAGCTGGGCAGTGAGGCGTCGTTCGACGGCACGCGGTAATTGCTGCGTTCGTTACGGAACAGAGCGGCGGTGAGCAGCAGCTTCTTGTCCATGAGCTCGGCCTTCGCCCCGATCTCGTAAGTGCGGCCGCTTTCGGGCGCGACATCGCAATTGGTGCCGCAGCCGAGCCGGACCGTCGCCGACGACGGCGTCTTGCTGTTGCCATAGGCAGCATAGAGGCTGACATTTTCGACCGGGTGGAACACCGCGCCGACGCGATAGGAAAAGAGATTTTCGTCGCTTATCTGGTCGGCGCCGCGGGTGTAGACCGCGCCGGTTGCGGGCGTCGTTATGGTGTCCGCGCGGAATTTGGCGCGCGAATTTTCATAGCGCAGCCCGGCGTTCAGTTCGAACATCGGCGACAGCTCGAGCGTGTCGAAGGCGTAAATCGCCCAGCCGCGCGTATCGCCATAGCTGTTGCCGGTGCGGACATAATTGACCGGGCCCGACCAATAGGTGTCGGGGTTCGACAAGCTGATCGGTCCCTGCACGGGATTGGGC
Source organism: Sphingopyxis sp. P1IMeth2 (assembly GCF_900185685.1). Lineage (NCBI taxonomy): Bacteria > Pseudomonadati > Pseudomonadota > Alphaproteobacteria > Sphingomonadales > Sphingopyxidaceae > Sphingopyxis > Sphingopyxis sp. P1IMeth2. The sequence goes on along the minus strand of NZ_FYAT01000012.1, from coordinate 451,143 downwards.
GTGGCGCCGCCCGCGTTGCGCAGCAATTGCGCAACCTCGATCGAATAATCCTCCTGGCTCAGCGAGCCGCCGATGACCAGCGTGTTGTGGATGCCGCCCTTGGTACCGCTGACGATGGTGAGGTCGGTCTGGTTGTAGAGCAGTTCGTTTAGCTGATCGCGGACCAGTCCGCGCGGTCCGGCGGGGTAATAATTGCCCGGCATATCCTGGCCGCTGGGGCAGGGGACGCCGACGGTCGCATCGGGCGCCGCACCGATCGGCTGCAGGCCGCTGGCCAGGCAGAAGACACCCTGCGGCGCGCTCGTCTGGCTATCTTGGTGGACGCGCTGCCAACGCGTGAGGTTACGGATCGACACGGCATCGCTGAACGCGTGGCGGAAGGTTGCGGTGAAGCGGTCGACCTTGGTCTTCTGTTCGTCCAGATTGACGATGCCGAAATAGGAGCTGTCATCGACCCCCGGCAGCGGGCCATCGTTCACGCCGCTCAGGAAATAGGGGACGCCATAGATCGGCGTGTTGTCATCATCCTGGTGAATATAGGCGAGGGTCAGGCTGGTGTCGCTGTCGACGCCGATGGTGATCGATGGCGCCACGCCCCAGCGCTGATAGGATTCGACGTCGCGGCCGGGCACGTCATTTTCATGATACATGGCGTTGAGGCGCACCGCGATCAGCTCGCTGAGTCGCCAGTTGCTGTCGACCGCCGCCCGATAATAATTGTCGGTGCCTACCGCGGCCTGCACCGTCGTCGCATCGCGCGCGAAGGGAATCTTGCTGACGAGATTGATCGTCCCGCCGACGCTGCCCGATCCGTTGAAGACCGAGTTGGCGCCGTTGTAGACTTCGATCTGCTGGAGGTTGAACGGGTCGGTCCGGCTGTATTGTGCGCTGTCGCGCACGCCGTCGAAGGTGATGTCGTTGCTCGCCGAATAGCCGCGCAGGTTGATCGAATCGCCATAGCCGCCGCCGCCTTCGCCCGCGCCGAAGGTGATGCCCGGAATCGTCGAAAGCGCGTCGCGCAGCGTGAGCAGATTCTGCTGCCTGATCTGTTCCTCCGACACCACGGTCACCGTCTGCGGCGTGTCGACGATCGGCGCGGTCGATTTGGGCGTTTCCACCGCGACGCCATTGGTGCCGGTGACGATGATATTTTCCCGATAGCCGGGCGCATCCTGCGCATCGTCGGCGGTCGCGGCAAGCGCGGGCGCGCTGACGAGGCTGCCGACGCAGGAGAGAGCGAGGAAAGAAACAGGCTTCACGGTGTTACCCCCTTATGGTTGTTGTAGGGAGTCCGCTATTGAGAGTCGTTCGCAGAGTCAACAATAATGCGAATCGTTCGCGATAATGTCGCGACTTTGTCGCAGGTGGTGGTAGTGATCGGGGTGTGGCTACGCCTGCGGGGCGGTGACTAGCGCCGTGGCTCGAGCCACCAGCTCTGCCGCCAGCCATAAGGGCTGGCGACGGGTTCGCCGCGCGCATTGGTCGCGGGCCGGAAGCGAAAGCGCGCCTCGATCAGCCGGCACGTGGTCGAATCGAGCGAGGCATCGCCGCTCGATCGGCTGACCCGGCATCCGCTGACGCGGCCGCTGGCCTCGATGGTGAAGCGTACTTCGACGACCCCGCCGATATGCGCGCGGCGCGCCTCACGGGGATAGTCATTATCTTCGATCGTTCCGCTGCGCCACACGGCGCGCGTGCCGCCGCCGGTTCCGCTGCCTGCACCGCCGGACCCGGTGCCGTCGCCGCGTCCGCCAGCGCCCGATCCGGGGCCCGGGGTTGGGGTCGCGCCCGCCGATGGATCGCTGCCGCTGCCGGGCTGCGGTGCCGCCGCGACCGGAGGCGGCTCGGGCGGGACGATCCGGGGCTTGGGCGCTGCGACCGCCGCGGCCTTGGCAAAGCGGTTCGCCGCCGACGCCTTGCCGCTCGCCGCGTCGCTTTTCGCCGGAGCGGGGGTCGCGGGTGTCGGCGGAGGTTTCGGTGCGGGGAGCGCGATGGCGCTGATCGCCTCGCCGGCCTTGCGGATTACCGCAATGTCGAGGCTGCTGACGAGCGCCGAGCCGACCAGCAGCGCGGCCAGGGCCGCGCCGCCGCCTGCCAGGGCGCGCTGCCGCGCCGGAAGCTGTCCGCTATATGCCATCGCCCGATCCCGGCGCGCGCCCATCGCGCGGCTTCGGGGCCAATATTAAAGGAAATCGTCTAGCGTGGACATGAACCGCTCGAACTGGTCGTGGTGCAGCCAGTGGCCGGCGTTCTCGAACTCGATGACCTGCGCGGACTTGAAATGTGCGATCCGACCGTCCTTCGCCGGGTTCGACGCCCAGCTGTTGGCGCCATAGAGCAGTAGCGTCGGGCATGTGATTTCCGCCCACAGCGACGCGATTTCGTCGTGCGACAGATCGAAAACCGACCAGATGTTGAGATAATTGTCGAACTTCCAGCTCCACGTCCCATCCTCGTTGCGGCTGACGCCGTGGATGGTCAGGTGACGCGCCTGTTCGGGGGTCAGATAGGCATTTTCGCCCATCATCCGCGCCAGCGCATCGTCGAGCGTCGGATAACGGCGCGGCGAACGGCCCGCCGCCTGTCGTTTGTCGTCGATCCATTTGCGGAACCGGTCGGCGACCGGGGTTGCGAGGCGTTCGGCGATCAGCTTGGGCGAGGGGCCAAGCCCCTCGATCGCGACGAGCTTGGATACGGTGTCCGGATAGAGCCCGGTGTAGCGCAATGCGACATTGCCGCCCATCGAATGCGACACGATCGTCACCGGCGACAAATCGAGCTGGTGGATGAGCTGCGCCAGGTCATAGACGAAGGCGTCCATGTCGTAATTGCCGTCGGGCGACCAGGCGCTGTCGCCATGGCCGCGCAGGTCGGGCGCGATGACATGATAGCGATCGCGCAGCTTTTCGGCGACCCAGTCCCAGTTGCGGCAATGATCGCGCCCGCCATGCACGAGAAGCAAGGGCGGCGCGTCGGCATTGCCCCAATCGACATAGTGCAGCTTCAACCGCTGCGAGATGTAGGAGTGCGACGTGGGGCCACTTGCCATCTGATCATCCTTGCTGTCTGGTTGCGTTTCAAAAGGCGACCGAATCCGATCCGTCAACCCCGCATGGGGCGGCGGCGCGGGGCGAAGGCGCTGAAACAGCGAAGGGAAGAGTGAGGCCATGACCAGTTTTCGCGACAATCTGCTCGCCGGCAAGACCGCTTTCGTCGCGGGCGGCACGAGCGGCATCAACCTTGGCATTGCCAAGCGTTTTGCCGAATTGGGCGCGCGCGTTGCCGTCGCGGGGCGCGATCCCGACAAGGCGCGCCGCGCCGCCGACGAAATCGGCCATGACGCGATCGGGCTGTCGGGCGATGTGCGCGATTATGGCGCGATTCGCGGGGTGATGGAGACGGTCGCGGACAAGTTCGGCCCGATGGACATCGTCATATCGGGCGCCGCGGGCAATTTCCTCGCGCCGGTGCTCGGCATGTCGGCCAACGCCTTTCGCACCGTGGTCGATATCGATCTCAATGGCACCTTCAACGTGTTTCGCGGCTGCCACGATCTGCTCAACAAGCCGGGTGCCTCGCTGATCGCGATCACCGCAGGGCAGGCGGTCAATGCCTCGGCGCTGCAGGCGCATGCCTGTGCGGCGAAGGCGGGGATCAACCAGCTCGTGCGGGTGCTGGCGCTCGAATGGGGCCCCGATGTGCGCGTCAACGGCATCTCGCCGGGACCGATCGCCGACACCGAGGGCATGAAACGGCTCGCGCCCGACGACGCGACGCGCGAGGCGCATTATGCCCGCATCGCGATGAAGCGCTGGGGCAAGGTTTCGGAGGTCGCCGAATCGGCGGTTTTTCTCTGCTCGCCCGCCGCGAGCTATATCACCGGAACGATCCTCGACTGCGATGGCGGTAGCCAGGTGGGCGACGCATCGCGGCTCGACCTGGCGCGCGGCATGGCCTGAGGCTCGCCGCGAGCGCTGCCGTCAGTCGCGGCTCTCGACCCGGATGACCGCCGTCATCGGCAACGTGCCGTACAGGTGTGGGAAAAGCTGGCCGCCGCGCGACTCTTCCCAGCGCACCGCCTTGCCGAGCTGCGCGAGGTCGACCTCGGCGATCACCAGCCCCTGCTGCCCGGCAAAATGTTTGGCGAGCGTTTCGGCAAGCTGCTCGGCGGTCGACATGTGGATATAGCCGTCGGCATGGTCCACGGGGGCGCCGTGGAACAGGCCTTCGCGCTCGAAATCCATCCACTGGTCGGCGGTCAGCACCTTGAAGGCGGTGCCGGCGGTCATTCGCCGGCGCCGTCCGGTCCCGCGTCGGTGGTCCCGCCGGCGACCGCTTCCGTTGCCTCCGCCGGGGCGTCGGCCGCATCGAGTGCTTCGTCCTCGCTATCCTCGATCAGCGCCGCCGATACGACATGTTCGTCCTTGGCAACGTCGAACAGCCGCACGCCCGCCGATCCGCGGCCGATGACGCGCAGGCTGTCGAGCCCCATGCGAATGAGCTTCGCCTGATCGGTCACGAGCATCAGCTGATGCGCCTGCGTTGCCGGGAAGCTCGCCACGACGGGGCCGTTGCGGCCGATATTGTCGATATTGGTGATCCCCTGGCCGCCGCGACCGGTGCGGCGATATTCATAGGCGGAGGACAGCTTGCCATAGCCGTTGGCGCAGATCGTCAGGATGAACTGTTCGCGTGCGGCGAGCTCGTCCATCCGGTCGACCGGCAGCGTCGGCGCGTTTTCATTGTCTTTCCACGGGGCGGCGCGCAGATAGGCTTCGCGCTCCTCGCTGCTGGTGCCGACGCGGTGGAGGATCGAGAGCGAGATCACCTCGTCGCCGTCCGCCAGACGCATACCGCGCACGCCGGTCGAATTACGGCTCTGGAATTCGCGCACATCGTCACCGGCGAAGCGGATCGCCTTGCCTTGCCGCGTCGCGAGCAGCACATCGTCGCTTTCGTCCAGCAGCGCGACGCCGATCAAGCGGTCGTCTTCGTCCTCGCCTTCGAACTTCATCGCGATTTTGCCGTTCGACGGAACGTTGGTGAAAGCGTCCATGCTGTTGCGACGCACGCTCCCCTTCGCGGTCGCGAACATGACGTGGAGCTTGCCCCATTCACCCTCGTCCTCGGGCAATGGGAGGACGGTCGAGATCGTCTCGCCCTGCGCCAGCGGGAGCAGGTTGATCATAGGTCGGCCGCGCGTGGCCGGCCCGCCTTCGGGCAGGCGCCATACCTTCATGCGATAGACCTTGCCCGCGGTGGAGAAGAACAGCACCGGCGTGTGCGTCGAGGTGACGAACAATTCGGTGACGACATCCTCGTCCTTCGTCGCCATGCCGGCGCGGCCCTTGCCGCCGCGACGCTGGGCGCGGAAGGTGTCGAGCGGGGTGCGCTTGATATAGCCGTCGAGGGTGACGGTAACGACCATCTCCTCGCGCTCGATCAGATCCTCGTCGTCGATGCCATCGGCGGCGGGGGCGACGAGCGTCTTGCGCGGGGTGGCGAATTCGTCGCGCACCGCGACCAGCTCTTCCCGCATCACGCCATAGAGTTTGACGCGGTCGGCGAGGATCGAAAGCAGTTCCTCAATCTCGGTCGCCAACTCGCCGAGTTCCTTGCCGATTTCGTCTCGACCGAGCGCGGTCAGACGATGCAGGCGGAGGTCAAGGATCGCCTTCACCTGAATTTCGGAAAGACGATAGGTCGCGGTGTCCTCCATCTCGCCCTCGATCGCTTCGACGAGGCGGATATAGGGCGCGATTTCGCCGATCGGCCATTCGCGCGCGAGCAGCGCTTCGCGGGCCGCTGCGGGCGAGTTCGAGCCGCGGATGATGCGCACAACCTCGTCGAGATTGCTGACCGCGACGACAAGGCCGAGCAAGATGTGCGCCCGGTCGCGCGCCTTGGCGAGTTCGAATTTGCAGCGGCGGGTGATGACCTCTTCGCGGAAGGCGATGAAGGCCGAAAGAATATCCTTCAGCCCCATCATTTCAGGGCGGCCGCCACGGATCGCGAGCATGTTCGCGGGGAAGCTCGACTGCGCCGGGGTGTGGCGCCAGAGCTGGTTCAGGACGACCTCGGCGGTGGCGTCGCGCTTCAGCTCGATAACGACGCGAACGCCCTCGCGGTTCGATTCGTCGCGGATGTCGGCGACGCCCTCGATGCGCTTGTCGCGCGCCGCCTCGGCGATCTTCTCGACGAGTCCCGACTTGCCGACCTGAAAAGGAATGGACGTCAGAACTATCGATTGGCGGTCGTTCCTGCCTTCCTCGATGATATGCGTCGCACGCATCATGATCGAGCCGCGGCCGGTGGCATAGGCGTTGCGCGCGCCGCCCTGGCCGAGCATCATCGCGCCGGTTGGGAAATCGGGGCCAGGGACGATCGCCATCAGTTCTTCGAGGGTGATGTCCGGACCGCCCTCGAGCTGGCGGTCGATCATCGCGAGCGTCGCATCGACGACTTCGCCAAGATTGTGCGGCGGGATGTTGGTCGCCATGCCGACCGCGATGCCGCCCGCGCCGTTGACGAGAAGGTTCGGGAAACGCGCCGGGAGCACCGTCGGCTCTTCGCGGCTCGCGTCGTAGTTGGGCTGGAAGTCGACGGTATCCTTGTCGAGGTCGTTCAGCAGCACCATCGCGGTCTTGGCAAGGCGCGCTTCGGTATAGCGCATCGACGCCGGCGGATCGGGGTCCATCGAGCCGAAATTGCCCTGGCCGTCGATCAGCGGCACGCGGAGCGACCAGTCCTGCGTCATGCGGGCGAGAGCGTCGTAGATCGCGCTGTCGCCGTGCGGGTGGTAGTTACCCATGACGTCGCCAACGATTTTCGCCGATTTCTTGTAGGGGCGGCCGGGAATGAAGCCGCCTTCCTGCGCCGCGTAGAGGATGCGGCGATGCACCGGCTTCAACCCGTCGCGCACGTCGGGCAGCGCGCGGCTGACGATTACGCTCATCGCGTAATCGAGGTAAGACGTCTTCATTTCGTCGACGATGTTGATCGGCGAAATGCCGTCGTCGGACGGCGGCAAATGCGTATTTTCTTCGGTCAAAGCCCGGCCTTCTGTTGCGCTATCGGGAGATGCTTCGGGCCTAGCCCATGACCGGTGTCTTTGCCAGCGATTCGGTGCCTTTCAGCGTGATTTTTTCGTGGCTCGGCAACGTTTTTGCGCGGGGCGGGAAGGATGACGTCATGGCGGTGCTTGCGCAGATGATCGCTTGCCAATCGATCCTTCGCGCCTAAAGGTCGGCGGCGATGAGCTGTGCTGCAAATGGGGGGCGCCGATGGCCTTGATCGCGCTGGTCGGCGCCAGCGAAATGCTGCCCGACGGCGGCCTGCGCGCGCTCGTCGCGATTGCGGGCGAGACACTGATCGAGCGGCAGGCGGCGCGGCTTGCCGACGTCGGGGTCACGCATATCGCCGTGGCCGTCGCGGCGGTGCCGGCCGACCTGCTGGCAACGTGCGACCGGATCCGCCGCCGCGGGATGAAGGTGACGCCGGTGCGCGAGGCGAGCGACCTGATGGCGCTGGTCGAGGGCGACGATCGCATCATCCTCGTCGCCGACGGTTTGCGCGCGGGCAGCGCCCATTATGCCGCGATCGCCAAGCCCGGTTCGCCGGCGATCCTCGTCACCGCCGATACGCTGCTGACGCAGGGGTTCGAACGCATCGACGCGACCCGGCGCTGGGGCGGGCTTGCCTGTATTTCGGATGCGATGGTGCGCGATCTCGCCGAGATGCCCGGCGAGTGGGACGTAATGCTGACGCTGCTGCGCATGGCGGTGCAGACCGGCGCGCGCCGCCTCTATTGCGAACCCGCGCTGTTCGAACAGGGCGACATCGCGATCGTCACCGACCGGCCGACGGCAGCGCTGATCGAGCAATCGAGCCTGCAACAGGTCGATTATGGCGGCATGGGGCTCGGCCGCTCGGCGGTCATGATGCCGTTGATCCGGCTTGCGGGGCCGCTGCTCGTGCGATCGCCGAAAACTGCGCGCTATCTGCCCTATGTCACCGCGCTGCTCTGGATCGGCGTTGCGCTGCTCGCCGCGAGCGGGCTGGCGGCGGCGGGGGCGCTCGTCGCGGTGTTCGGCGGCCTCTGCCTCGCCGCGATGCGCTTTCTTGCCTCCTTTCGCGCCCAGAGCGCGGCGCACGACCGGGTACGCGCGACCATCCGCAGTTTTGCGTGGCTGTTGCTGGCGGCCTTTCCCTGGCTGCTCTCGCTCGGCGGGGCGGGGCACGCGATGCCGCGCTTTTCGGAAGCGGCGCTTGCACCATGCCTTGCCGCGACGATCCTGCTCGCGCGCCTGCTCTATGAGGATGCGGGCGAAAAGCGGCGCTTTCACTGGCTGCTTCCCGACGCCGATCAGGCATGGATCATGCTCGCCCCCGCGCTGGTTTTCGGCGCGGCGCCGCTGATGTTCGCGATCCTTCCGCTGTTGGCGCTGTTCCAGATTTTGCTCTGGATGCGCCTCGCGCGGCGACCGGAGGCCAAGTAGAACAAAGGCCTTCAAGGTTTAATGCCTATTAACGACATGCTGCTATCCGCGAGCGTGCATGGCTGAATCCTTCCCCTCGACCGGTCTCGATCTGCCGTCGCCGACGCTGTCGGCGCGGCTGCGCGAACTGGCAGCCTATCTGGCGGCGCCGACCGCGGGGCATCTGACCGAGGAACAGCGCGCGCTGTCGCTGGGAATTGCCCGGCGGCTCGTCACGACGCTGGCGGCTGAACTCGATGTCGGGATCGATGGCGCGGCGCTGTGGGACGACTGGCTTGCGGGCGGAATTCCCTCGGCCGAGCGACTGGCCCCGGCCTGTTTCGCGCGCGCCGAAGAACATCGCTGGCGGCAGCAATCGGCGCAGCGCGCGCCGACGGTGTCGCCGGGCGCAGCCGAAACCGCTGAGGCTGCGCCGGCTGCGGACGAAAGCGAGCTCAGCGATACCGATCGGGCCTTTCTTGCGCTGCGGATTGCGGACGGGCGCCGCTTTGACGCGCTCGGAAACCCGGCGATCGCGGTCGCCGATCTCGATCCCGACCTGCTCCGCGCGCTGCTGCTCGATATTGCGGCGTGGTGGCTGGCGCGGGACGAAGGCGACGGCGATCGCGCGGCGGCGCTCGGCGACGCGGTAAGGACGACCGGCGAGGCACAGCAGAGTGCCATAGGAATCGACGCCGAAGCAAAGGCTTATCACGCCCTACTGATCGCGAATGGAGATTTGTCCGCAGTGGCGGCGGGAGCCATCGCGCGAAACGACTGGCCGACGCTTGTTGCGCTGGCCGCGGCGGCGGGCAAACGGCGCTATGCCGACATGGCACTGGCGCTGATCACTGCCGAGGCGGCCGCACTGCCGGTCCTTCTTTCACCGTTGCGGCTCGATTCGGCTGCGCTGGCGCCGCTCGAGGCGTCGCTCGCGATGCTGCCGGCGCGGGCGCTGGCCGGCGATGATGCCGGTTCAGGGACCGCGGTATGAGCGGCGAACGCATCATTCGCGGCCGCGTCGACGCCAGCGGGGCGCTCGTCAGCGCCGATCCGTCGCTGCTGCGGCTGCAACAGCGCGCCGGGGCGGGGCTTGGCCGTCCGCTGGCGCTGCCGCAGCTCGCGCGGCTCGTCGCGCTGGCGCAGCGGCTCCAGCGCGACATCAGCCGGCCGCTCTATGCCGCGGACGATCATAGCGACATTCATGCGCTGGTGCGCATTGCCCCCGATGCCGATGGCGCGGCGATCGAGATCAGCGACTGGCGCACACGCCCGGTCGTGATGCCGCAGACGCCGCCGGTCGCTGACGTGGGAATTGTTCCGCACGGATGGGCGTGGGAATGCGACCAGCATCTGCGCGTCGTGGCGCTGCGCGCCGGGGCGGAGGCTCCGTCGATCCCCGCCGGTTGGGAGGGGCGGTCGCTGTCCGAATTGTTCGAGCTTCAGCCCGATGCCGACGGGCGCTTTGCGGTGCTGCGCGCGCTTGCGCGGCAGGCAAGCTTCGAAGGCCAGCGCGTTCGCGTCGAGATCGGCGGCGCGCCGCTGACGATGACCGTGGCGGGCGAGGCGCTCTTCGACGCGGCGGGGGGCTTTACCGGTTTTCGCGGCATGGCGACACGCGATCCCGAAACGGCGGGCGCTGCGCCGACGTCCGGCACCATCGATCCCGCCTTCGGCTCGCTGCCGCTGTCGGATCCGCAATTCGGGCGGCGGATCGACGGCGCGCTGCGCGGTCCGCTCAGCCGCATCATCGCGACTGCGGAGACGATCCATGGCCAGTTCGACGGCCCGATCCGCGCCGACTATGCCCGTTATGCCGGCGATATCGCGCATGCGGGCCGGCATTTGCTCGGTCTCGTCGACGATCTTGCCGACTTGCAGAATATCGAACGCCCGGGGTTCAAGGCGGCGCGCGATGAAATCGACCTGGGCGATCTGGCGCGCCGCGCAGTCGGCCTGCTCGGCATGAAAGCGGAGGAAAAGGGTATCCGTATCGACGCGCCGCGTACCGACGACCGGATGCCCGCCTATGGCGAGTTCCGCCGCGTGCTTCAGGTGCTGCTCAATCTGCTCGGCAATGCGATCCGCTATTCGCCCGAACAGTCGCAAATCTGGATTCGCGTCGACCGCGAAGGCGACCGCGCCATGGTGACGGTCGCCGATCAGGGGCAGGGGATTGCCACCGACCAGCAGGCGGTGGTGTTCGAAAAATTCGAACGGCTTGGCCGCACCGAGAGCGGCGGATCGGGGCTTGGCCTCTATATTGCGCGCCGCCTGGCGCGCGCGATGGGCGGCGACCTCACCGTCGACAGCGCCCCCGGCCAGGGCGCCCGCTTCACCTTGAGCCTGCCCGCGCGCGAAGCTTAGCCGAGCAGCAGCGCCCTCGTCGCCGCTTCGACATCGGCGTGGCGCATCAGGCTTTCCCCGACCAGAAAGGCGCGAACGCCGCTCTGCGCAAGCCGTGCGCAATCGGCGTGGCTCGCGATGCCGCTTTCGCCGACGAGCAGGGTTCCGGCGGGAACAAGTTTCGCCAGCCGTTCGGAGACGCCAAGATCGGTTTCGAAGCTGCGCAAGTCGCGATTGTTGACGCCGATGAGCCGCGACCTGAGCTGCGTCAACGCGCGGTCGAGTTCGGCCTCGTCATGCACTTCAACAAGCACGTCCATGCCGCGTTCGACCGCCGCCGCCTCGATCTCGCGCATCGCGCCGTCATCGAGCGCCGCGACGATGATCAGGATTGCATCGGCGCCGATCGCGCGCGCTTCGGCGACCTGCCACGGATCGATCATGAAATCCTTGCGCAGCACGGGTAGCGGGCAGGCGGCGCGCGCGGCGATCAGATAATCCTCATGCCCCTGAAAATAGGGGGCGTCGGTCAGCACCGACAGGCAGCCCGCGCCGCCGGCGGCATAGGCGCGGGCATGGTCGGCGGGAGAAAAATCTTCGCGGATCAGCCCTTTGGACGGCGATGCTTTCTTGACTTCGGCAATCAGGCCGTAGCCGCCCGCGTCGATCTTGCGGCGCAGCGCGGCGGCAAAGCCGCGCACCGGGCCGGCATCGACGGCATCGAGATCGGCGAGCGTGCGCTGCGCACGGCGCGCGGCGACTTCGCCGGCCTTGGTTTCGAGGATCTGGGTGAGCTTGTTCATTTATATGCGATCCAGCAGTTGAGCAGCGCGTTGGCGAGCCCCTTTTCGATGGCTTCGGCGGCCTCCTCGACCCCGTCCGCCAGCGTGTTGACCGCGCCCGCGACCATGAGCGCTTCGGCGGCATTGTAGAGAACGGCATCGCGATAGGCGCCGGGTTCCCCCTGGAGCAGCGCGCGCAGCGCCTTGGCATTATAGCTTGCGTCACCGCCACGGATCGCCGCGATCGGATGCGTCGGCAGTCCGGCGTCGGCGGCGCTGCTGCGCTGCATCTGCACCCCGGCGCGTGTGACCACCGCCACCTCGTTGCCGCCCGCGAGCGACAGTTCGTCGAGCCCCTCGTCGCCCGAGACGACCCGCGAATGATCGGTGCCAAGCTGGTGCAGCGCGCCGGCATAGACAGGGACATAGGCGGGACGCGCGATGCCGACGAGCTGGCGCGTGACGCGCGCCGGATTGGCGAGCGGCCCCATCAGGTTGAAGATGGTGCGGCGGCCGATCGCTTTGCGGATCGGCTGAATGCGCGCCATCGCGGGATGGTGGTTCGCCGCGAACAGAAAGCAGATGCCAAGGTCGGCGAGCTGGGCCTCGGCCATCCGGCCCGCGCGCGCCATGTCGAGGCCGAGCGCCTCGAGCGTGTCGGCGGCACCTGCCTTTGACGAAGCCGCGCGATTTCCGTGCTTTGCAACGGGTACTTCGCATGCTGCAACGACCAGCGATACGGCGGTGGAGACGTTGAGCGTGTGGTGGCCGTCGCCGCCGGTGCCGCAGACGTCGATGGCGCCCTCGGGCGCGGCGATCGGGATCAGCCGGTCGCGCATCGCCTGCGCGGCGGCCACGATTTCGACCGTCGTCTCGCCGCGGTCGGACAGCGCAACCAGAAAGGCCGCGACCTCCTCGTCGCTGCCGCCGCCATCGAGCATCGTCGCAAACGCGCGCGCCGCCTCATCGGGCGCGAGCTGTCCCGTCGGGTCGGGAAAGGGACCGAAGCGGCTCATGCCGCCTGGCGGGCGCGAACCGGCAGCCCGGCGATCGTGAGAAAGTTGGCGAGCATCGCATGACCATGCTCGGTCGCGATGCTTTCGGGGTGGAATTGCACGCTGTGGATCGGCAGGTCGACGTGCCGGAACCCCATCACCGTCCCATCGTCGCTCGTCGCATTGATCGCGAGGCAGTCGGGAATGTCGACGACCTCGAGGCTGTGATAACGGGTCGCGGTGAAGGGCGAGGGCAGGCCGGCGAACAGTCCCGTGCCATCGTGGCAGACCGGCGAGGTCTTGCCGTGCATCAGATGCCCGCGCTGGACGGTTGCGCCGAAATGCTGGCCGATCGCCTGATGCCCCAGGCAGACGCCGAGCAGCGGTCGCCGCGCGGCGGCGCAGGCGGCAACGAGGTCGAGACTGATCCCGGCTTCGTTCGGCGTGCACGGCCCCGGCGAGATCAGCATCGCTTCGGCCCCGGTCGCCAGCGCCTCGGCGGCGGTCAGATCGTCGTTGCGCACCACGCGCACCTCGGCGCCGAGCTCGATCAGATAATGAACGAGGTTGAAGGTGAAGCTGTCGTAATTGTCGATGACCAGGATCATGGCGCGGCCCTAATGCTTTTGCGTAGCGGGGGGAAGGGATAGAAGCTTCGGCGGCCAAAAAGCCGGCTTTATTCGGCCATCAGCTTCGCGAGATCATCCTTCCAGAATTTCGCCCAGCTATGCGTGCCGTGCCCCTTGGTTTCGGGTGACGCGGGGATCAGGACATAGCGGGCCCTGGGCATGCGCGCGGCCGCCTGTTCGGCGATGCCATAGCCCGGGGGATTGATGAAATCGTCGGCCGAATTGACCCACAATAGGGGCACGTCGATCTTTTCGATCCCCGCCCAGGGATTATAGGTTCGCGAGGCATCGAACTGATAAATAACGTCATTGGCATCGTTGCGGCCATAGCTGCGCGCAAAGGCGGCATCCTTATAGGCTTCGGCGGCGGCGCGGGTCGGATATTGCGCCTGCAGCGCATAGGGGTTCGATCCCGCAATCAGGCCGATCGAGGCGGCGGTCCGCAGACCCGCGGCAGGCTGCTGCGCGTAATTGCCTCCGTTCCACTCCGGGTCGGCCTTGATCGCATCGATGATCAGCGTCCGCCACATCCGGTTTTCGCCCGCTATTTCGACGGGCAGGCAAGCGAAGGGCGCGAGCCGTTTTGCAAAGCCCGGCCAGCTTTCGCCCCAGACAAAGGCGTGCATGCACCCCATCGAGGTGCCGAGGATGAGCTGGAGCTCGCCGATTCCCAGCTTTTCGGTGAGCAGCCGGTGCTGCGCCGCCACCATGTCGTCATAGTCATATCTGGGAAAAGCCATGCGCATCCCGTCGCTCGGCTTCGACGATCCGCCATGACCGATATTGTCGGGCAGGATGATGTAATATTTTGCGGTGTCGAGCGGTTGGCCGGGACCGAATAATTCGCCCGCAAATTGGGGCTGGAGAAATTGTTTTCCCGTGCCGCCGGTGCCGTGGAGGATCATCACCGCATTGACGATTGCGCCGGTCGCGTCGCGCTGCGGCTTGCCGAGCGTCGTATAATGCATCTTGAGTTCGGGTAGTTTTTCGCCCGAACGGAAGGTGAAATCCTTCAGTACTGCATCGCCGTCGGTCGCGCCCTCGACCATCTGGGCCTGAGCGGGAAAAGCGGCGAGCAGCAGGGCGAGCGGGAGGAGGCGTTTCAGCATGAGCGCGACGCTAACGCACCGCACCCGCCGGTCAAGCTATTGTCCGTAACCCGGCGTGCCGGCCAGCTTCACCGCCTCGCGCGCGGCGGCGAACAGCGCGCCCGCCTTGGCCTCGCATTCGCGCTGTTCATAGGCGGGATCGCTGTCGGCGACGATGCCCGCGCCAGCCTGCGCGTACATCGTCCCGTCCTGAACGATCGCGGTACGCAGCACGATGCAGCTGTCCATATTGCCGTCGGGCGCGAAATAGCCGACGCCGCCGGCATAGGGCCCGCGCGCTTCGGCCTCGAGTTCGGCGATGATCTGGCACGCGCGCACCTTGGGCGCGCCGCTGACGGTTCCCGCCGGAAAGCCCGCGAACAGCGCGTCGATCGCATCCTTGTCGGGCGCGATGCGGCCGATGACGTTCGACACGATGTGCATCACATGGCTGTAGAATTCGACGGTATAGCTGTCGGTGACCGTCACGCTGCCGCCGACCGCGGCGCGGCCGACATCGTTGCGGCCAAGATCGAGCAGCATCAGATGCTCGGCGCGCTCCTTGGGGTCGGCGAGCAGGCTTTCGCGATTTTCGGCATCCTCGGCGCTGGTCCGGCCGCGCGGTCGCGTGCCCGCGATCGGGCGAATGGTGATCTCACCATCGCGCACGCGCACCAATATCTCGGGCGATGAACCAATCAGCGCAAAGCCCGGCAGGTCGAGGAAATAGAGGAAGGGCGAGGGGTTGATACGCCGCAACGCCCGGTAGAGATCGAAAGGCGGCAGGTCGAAGGGCGTCGAGAAACGCTGCGACAGCACCACCTGAAAAATGTCGCCCGCCGCGATATATTCCTTCGCCGCCGCGACAATTTCGGCGAAGCGCTCGGGCGTCGTTGCCGGCTGCGCCGCGACCATGTCGGGGGTCAGTGCCGTTTCTGCCTTCGCGCTGTGCGCGTTCGCGCTCGACAGGCGGGCCGCAATGGTGTCGAGCCGGTCCTGCGCGCCGTCGATCATCCGGTCGATCGGCGCGTCGGGATCGGGCCAGATCGGCGCGATCAGGAACAGCTCGTCGGCCAAGCGGTCGAAGACGAGGATCGTCGTCGGGCGCACGAACACCATGTCGGGCAGGTCGAGCCCCGCCCCCGCGGCGCGCGGGATGCGCTCCACGAGGCCGATCGTTTCATAGGCGAAGAAGCCGACGAGCGTTGCGAGCGCCTTCGGCAGCGCTTCGGGAACGTCGAAGCGACATTCGGCGACCAGATCGCGTAGCGCTTGCAGCGCCCCCGCCTCGACCGGGCAA
Source organism: Sphingopyxis sp. P1IMeth2 (assembly GCF_900185685.1). Lineage (NCBI taxonomy): Bacteria > Pseudomonadati > Pseudomonadota > Alphaproteobacteria > Sphingomonadales > Sphingopyxidaceae > Sphingopyxis > Sphingopyxis sp. P1IMeth2. Next base: position 435,526 of record NZ_FYAT01000012.1, on the reverse strand, counting down.
AAGGCCTCGCGGTCATGGCGCCATTCGCGGTTTATCCGCGCCGCGTCGCCGGTGACTTCGAAAAGCAGGTCGGGGTCGAGGCCGATCAGGCTGTAGCGTCCGCGCGTCTCGCCGCTTTCAACCGATTCGAGCACCCAGTCGCCGCGGCCGGGCTCGATAAGTTTGAGCGCCGCCGATACCGGGGTTTCGACGTCGGCAATCATCCGTTGCCAGACGACGGCGCCGCGCCCTGCGGCCAGCGCTTCGAGCGCGGCGGCCCTGCCTTCCAGCGCCACCGGGGTTATTCGCCGACCGGCGACGCGCCGGTCAGCTCCCTGGTGAGCTGGGTGACGAGATCCTTGTTGATCTTCACGCCGATGCGGCGCTTCGCCTCGGCAGCGAGCTGTTCGACCAGTTCGTTGCCGAAGGCCTGCGACAGCGGCTGCGCCATCGCGGCGATGCGCGCGGGTTCGATCTGCTTGGGATCGGGGCGGTTCACCTCGGTCAGCGACAGGACCATCCAGCCGCGGTTGCCGGGGATTTCGAGCGTCTTGACGCTGCCCTTCGCCATCGAGAAGAGCAGGGCGAGTTCGGGCGGCACCGGCTTGCCATCGCGGCCCATGTCGCCGCGCAGCCCGCCGATGGTCTGGACATTGCCCAGATTGGGGCCGGCTGCGCGCGTCGCATCGGCCAGGCTCTTGCCGCCTTCGACCGCCTTCACGATCGCACGGGCCTTGTCGCGCGCGACCTTCTGGCCTTCGGACAGGCGCCATTCGGCGAGCAAGGCGCTGCGGATCTGGTCGAAGGGCGGCGGCGCCGCGGCGACGACCGACTTAACCGAATAGACCGCGAATTTCTCATTCTCGACCAGCGTTGCAAGTTGCGATTCGCCTTCGCCGGCGACCTGGAAGGCCTGACCAACCATCGGCGCGAGTTCAGGGGGCAGCGCGAAGCCGGGTTCGTTCGGCGCGCGGCCGCTCGGCAGGATGGCGGGCGTTTGAACCAGCTTGAGCTTGCGGTCGGCTGCGATCTCCTCGATCGACGCGCCGCTGTTCACGGCGTCCTGGACCTGGTTGTAATAATCAACGATCGCTTCATTCGCCTTGTTCTTGGCCAGTTCCTCGCGAATTTCGGGGGTCGCATCGGCCAGCGTGCGCGCGGGCTTGGCAATGACATCCTCGACGCGCAGCACGGTCCAGCCAAGCCCGGACTGCAGCGGCCCGACGATTTCGCCGCGCTTGGCCGCAAAGGCCGCCTTGGCGATTGCGTCCGACGTCGCGCTGGTGAAGGCGGCCAGCGTCTGTTCGCCGCTGGTCGAAGCCGCGAGGCCCGAACCCTGCGCCGCTGCCGACAATGTGGCGCCGCCCCGCGCCTTCGCCGCGATGCTGTTGGCGGTCGCCTGATCGGGCGCGATGACCTGCGCAAAGCGCCGCGTCTCGCTCGCTGCATATTGGGCGGCATTGGCCTTGTAAGCGGCGGCGATCTCGGCGTCGGTGACTGCCGGAACCGGGACCGCGCTACGGTCGAACAGCGCATATTGCAGTACGCGGCGTTCGGGCACGGTGAATTTGGATTTGTTTTTCGACAGGAAGGTCTTGAGCGCGGCATCGCCGGGGTCGGCGGTCGGCGCGAAGGGCGCAGAGGGGATGTAGACGGCCTGACCGGCGCGCTTTTCGAGCAGCAGCGCGGCATAGGGCTGCGCAACGCCCGGCGCGATCGTTGGCAGTTTGCCGATCGGCGCGCCCAGCTGTTCGAGCAGCAACTGCTGCTTGATCTCGGTCCGCACCTGCGCCTCGTTCAGATTATTCTCGCGCAGAAAGGCTTCGTAGCGGGTCTGGTCGAACTTGCCCGATACGCCGGCGAACGCGGGGATATCGGCGATGCGCCCGTCGATCTGCCGCTTGCTGACGCCGAAGCCCAGCTTGTCGGCGAATTGTTCGAACGCCAGCCCGTCGATCATCTGGTCGAGCACCTGATCGACCGCGCCCGATTCGACGAACGCAGCCATGGTTAGCGTGGGCTGTTGCTGGCGCGCCTGATTATAGGCGTTGCGAACGCGCTCGCGCAGATCGCCGATGCCGATATTCTCCTTGCCCACCCGCGCGACATTGGCGCCGCCGAGCCCGCCGAAGCTCGAATTGCCGGTCACATCGGCAAGCGCAAAGCCGACGCCGATGAGGATGACGAAGCCCAATGCGAGGGCCTTGCCCAGCCGGGATCCGAAAAGGCGACGGATTGCGGTAATCATGGAGGAGCATTTCTTTCGGCGTGGCGCATTGCGCGCGGTTTCGGCGTTGCTTTAGGCGGGGAGGCGGCGGGCATCAAGGCGGGAAAGCCCCTTTTCTCGCTGTGGTGAGGCGCGGCTTGCCTTTCGATCCCCACCGCCGCTAGGGCTCGGCGCAACGGCTCGATCGCAGGAGAGGAAATGATGGCACGGCGCAAATATGTGGTCGGCAACTGGAAGATGAATGGACTTGCCGCCTCGATCGACGAGGCGCGGGCGATATTCGATGGCGCGCGCGCGCACGGTGCGGTCGATGTCGCCCTGTGCCCGCCTTTCACGCTGGTGGCCGCGATGGCGGCGGCGGCGCCGGGCGGGGCGGTCGGCGGGCAGGATTGCCACAGCGCGGCATCGGGTGCCTACACGGGATCGGTGTCGGCGCCGATGCTGGCCGATGCCGGGGCCGTACTCGTCATCGTCGGCCATAGCGAGCGCCGCGAAGGTTTTGGTGAGAGCGACGTCGATGTGCGGGCCAAGGCCGAGGCGGCAATGGCAGCCGGACTTGCGGTGATCCTTTGTGTTGGCGAACCGCGCGGCGTGCGCGAATCGGGCGGCGCGATCGACTATGTATTGGCGCAGGTCGCGGGGTCGCTGCCCGCCGAATTCGATCCGGCGCGGCTCGCCATCGCCTATGAACCCATCTGGGCGATCGGTACCGGACTGGTGCCGACGGTCGGCGATGTCGCGGCGATGCACGGCGCGATCCGCGCGCAGCTCGATGCGCAGGTCGGCGCCGATGCGGCGGCGGCGATGCGGCTGCTCTACGGCGGTTCGGTCAACGGCGACAATGCCGCCGAACTGCTTGGGGCGGGCGACGTCGATGGCGCGCTTGTCGGCGGGGCGAGCCTGACCGCGGAGAAATTCCTGCCGATCGTCGCGGCGGCGGCGACGCTCGGCTGACGCGCGGCGCACGCTGTGGGTTGAAGCGGAGGCGCTTCGTCTCTATGTGCGCCGCAAGCACGGCCCATCCGGCGCCAACCAACGCTTTCGGGAAAATTCGATGTCCAGCCTCTTTACCTTCCTGCTCGTCGTTCAGGCGCTCGTCGCCGCCGCGATGATCGGCGTCATCCTGATGCAGAAGTCGGAAGGTGGCGGCCTGGGTGTCGGCGGTAGCCCGGCAGGCCTGCTCTCGGCCCGCGGCGCCGCAGACTTCATGACCCGCGCGACGACCGTGCTGGCGACGCTGTTCGTCGGCCTTTCGATCGTTCTGGCCGCCATGGCGTCGGTCGGCAGCGCCGGCACTACAGCGCTCGACACCTCTTTGTCGAAGACCGCGCAGCAGCCGAGCGGGGGCGCAGCGCCGCTGACCGGCCCGGCGCAGCAGCCCGCTCAAGGTGCTCCGGCCGCGCCGGTAAGCGACGATCCGCTTGCCGCCGCCGCTGCCGCTGCAAATCAGAACGCTCCGGCCGAGCAGGCTCCCGCCAAGAAATAACCGGAAGCTCGGCTTCCAGCTTCGTCCCCGCATGCTGCGGAATTTTTTCCGCGGGATGCGATTCGACGGCTTGCGCCGTCACCCACCCTTTGAGTAAGTCTTTCCTCCCATGGCGCGGTTCATTTTTATCACCGGCGGCGTGGTCTCCTCCCTTGGCAAAGGTTTGATGGCGGCTAGCCTTGCGGCTCTGTTGCAGGCGCGGGGTTATCGCGTCCGCATTCGGAAATTCGATCCCTATCTCAACGTCGATCCGGGCACGATGTCGCCCTATCAGCACGGCGAGGTTTATGTGACCGACGACGGGGCCGAAACCGACCTCGATCTCGGCCATTATGAACGCTTTACCGGCGTTGCTGCGCGGCAGAGCGACAATGTCACCTCGGGCCGCATCTATCGCGACATCATCACTAAGGAGCGCCGCGGCGACTATCTGGGCGCGACCGTGCAGGTCGTCCCGCACGTCACCGACGCGATCAAGGCCTTCGCGCGCGCCGAAACCGACGATCTCGATTTCGTTCTGTGCGAAATCGGCGGCACCGTCGGCGATATCGAATCGCTGCCATTCATCGAGGCGATCCGTCAGCTTCGCAACGAAGAGGGTCGCGACAAGACGCTGTCGGTGCATGTCACGCTGGTGCCGTATATTGCCGCAGCGGGCGAATTGAAGACCAAGCCGACGCAGCACAGCGTCCGCGAACTTGCTTCGCTCGGCGTCCAGCCCGACATTCTGCTCTGCCGATGCGAAAAGCCGCTGCCCGAGGGCGAACGCGCCAAGATTGCGCAATTCTGCAACGTGCGGAAGGAAGCGGTGATCCCGGCGCTCGACGCCGACTCGATCTATTCGGTGCCCGTGCAATATCATGGCGAAGGGCTCGACAGCGAAGTGCTGCGCGCGTTTGGCCTGCACGACGTGCGCGAACCCGACCTGACCGCCTGGTACGACATCATGGACCGCAAGCGGCACCCCGAAGGCGAGGTGACGATCGGGGTGGTCGGCAAATATGTGTCGCTGCCCGATGCCTATAAATCGCTCAACGAGGCGTTGGCGCACGGCGGAATGGCGAACCGGGTGAAGGTCAATATCCGCTGGCTCGACGCCGAAATGTTCGAGCGCGGCGACGATCTCGCTGCGCAGCTCGAGCCGATGCACGGCATCCTTGTGCCCGGCGGCTTCGGCGAGCGCGGTTCGGAAGGCAAGATCGAGAGCGTCAAATTCGCGCGCGAGCGCGGCGTCCCCTTCTTCGGCATCTGCCTCGGCATGCAGATGGCGTGCATCGAGGCGGCGCGGAACACGAGCGGGATCGAGAAAGCCTCGAGCACCGAATTCGGCCCGACCGACGAACCCGTCGTCGGCCTGATCACCGAATGGATGAGCGCCGAGGGACTGCAGAAGCGCGGCGCAAACACCGATCTTGGGGGGACGATGCGGCTTGGCGCCTATGAGGCGAAGCTGTCGCCCAACAGCCATGTCGCGACCATCTATGGCGCGAACGACATCAGCGAGCGCCACCGCCACCGTTATGAAGTCAACGGCGCCTATCGCGACCGGCTCGAAAGCGGCGGTCTCGTCTTTTCTGGCATGTCGCCCGATGGCATGTTACCCGAAATCGTCGAACGTCCGGACCATCCGTGGTTCATCGGGGTGCAGTTTCACCCCGAACTGAAGTCGAAGCCCTTCGATCCGCATCCGCTGTTCAAGGGATTCATCGAGGCCGCGGTGAAGCAGAGCCGGCTCGTCTGACGGATCAACAGGGGAAGGGGGCCCATGGATCACGCGAAACTCGCCGAGCTTCAGGGGCCTGACAGCATCTTTTCCGGCCTGTCGCTGGAGGATTGGTCCGATATCGCCAGCCGCGCGGTGCAGATCAACTTTGCCAAGGGCAAGGAACTGCTCGTCCAGGGCGACCCGGGCGACATCATGCTGATCCTGACCGAAGGCACGGCGCGCGTGTCGATGCTGACCGCAGGCGGGCGCGAGATCGTGCTGGCCTATGCCGAGCCGGGCGCCGTCCTGGGCGAGATCGCGTTACTCGACGGCGGCGAACGCACCGCGTCGGTGGTCGCGACCAGCGCCGGCAGCGCGCTGCAACTCGGACGCAACGCGATGCGCGATTTCGCCGCCAGCCATCCCGACTTCGCCTGGTCGCTGCTCCAGCAGCTTGCGCGCCGCCTGCGCACCGCCGACCAGACGATCGAAAGCGACCGCGCCTATGCCTCGGGACCGCGCCTGGCGCGCTACCTCAAGCGCCTGATCCGCAAGGATAGCGTCGATGCCGAGCATAAGGTCGAACTCAGCCAGACCGAACTTGGCAATTTCGCGGGCATGAGCCGCGAACATATCAACCGCCAGCTTCGCAGCTGGGAGGAATCGGGGATCATCGCGCTCGAACAGGGGCGCGTACGCGTCCTCGACGCCGATCTGCTCGAGGACATCAGCGAAAGCGAAGGTTAGCGCGCTTTCCGGCCACGCTGCCGGACGGCGCGCGCTCGGTCGGGCACCGCCTCGCGGGACATTATAGCAGTTCGAAGACGTCGTAGCGGACGGCGCCGCCGACACTCGCGCCCAAGCCTACGGCGACCATGTCGTTGAGCCACGCATAGCGTTCGTCGCCGGTTTCGAACATCGGAGTCGTGCGGAAATAGATTTCCTTGCGCTCGTCGGCGGTTTGCGGCCCGCCGTTCCGGGCGTGCCGATGCGCCACCGACAGCGGTCGCAAGACGCCGCGATACGATACGTAGATCAACGCCCCATCATGGGTTTCGAAGGTGATCCTCGCATCGAGGCGAAGCGTGTCCTTGCTGTCGATCGTCGCCCAGTCGCCGCCGCTCGGCATCACGCGGCCGCGCAAACGCTCGCCTTCGACTTCGCCGCCCGTGAGCGCTGCGATCATCCGGCGCCCGAAATGGGCGGTTCCAATCTGTTGCTGCGGCTCGGTAAAGGCGGCGCGGTAGGAGCAAAGGTAGCGGAATTCGGGACTATCCATCGTTCATCCTCTCGTCGAACCGGTCGGCGCGGCGGGAGATGATCCCGCCGCGCCAGAACTCAGATGCCGAAGGCCAGCGTCACGCCATAGGTCCGCGGCGGGGCATAGGGGGTGAGCGTCTGGCGATAGGGGCCGAAGTAGGTGACGTAGGTCGGGACCAGCGCGTTGGTCAGATTCTTGCCCCACAGCGAGATTTCCCAGCGCTTGTCGGGCGCCCCTAGCGAGAGGCGCGCATCCAGATTTTCGTGACTGGGCCACAGCTGCTGCGGAATATTCGATGCCTCGAAATAGGCATCGTCGACCCAGCTGTAATCGACGCGCAGCTTGGCCGACAGGTCGCCGATCGCGGCTTCATACTGGCCGCCGATATTGAACTTGTTCTTCGGCGAGCGCGGCAGCCGGTTGCCCGTGTAATTCTGCCCCGGGATCGTATATTCGGTGAACTTCGCGTCGAGCCAGGCATAGCTGCCGTCAAGCTGGAAGCCGTCGAAGGGCCTGACGACAGTTTCGACCTCGATGCCCTTGATCCGCGCCTTGGCCGCGTTGCTGACGACGACGCAGCAGAGCGGGACGAGCTGCGAGATCTGGAGGTCCGAATAATCCGTGCGGAACGCCGCGACGTTGAACCGCAGGCGGCGATCGAACCAGTCGGTCTTCGCACCCAGTTCGTAGCTCCACGCGAATTCGGGATCATAGGGGGTCGATGCGCCCGCGGCAGTGCCCGAAAGCCCCTGAAAGCCGCCACTCTTGTAGCCGCGCGCGATCGATCCATAGAGCAGCACGTCGTCGGTCGCTTTCCAGTTGAGTGCAAACCGCGGCGTGAAGGCTTTCCAGCTCTTCTTGCCGGTCACGTCATAGCCGGCGAGCGAACCGAGCGGCGGCGGAAGGCCCGGGCCGTCGTCGGCCTTGTAGCCCGCGAAGCGGCCGCTCTTGCGCTCCCACGTCATGCGCGCTCCGACCGTCGCGACCAGCGACGGGACGATTTCGTAATCGAACTGACCGAAGACCGCGATGCTGCGGGCATGGACCGACTGGGGGTAGATGCCGGTTCCCGATCCCGCCGGAGTCGGGAAATCCTGGATCTGGCCCTCTATGCGATCATTGTTTTCCTTCAAATAGTAGACGCCCGTCTGGCCTTTCAGCTTGCCGTCCAGTGCATCGAAGCTGAGGCGCAGTTCCTGGCTGAACTGGCTGTTGTTTTCTTGGCCGAAACTGGTCGATTCGATCTGGTCCGGCGGATTGATCGGGTTGCTGAAGAAGGGGGTGACGAAGTTGAACTTGACCTTGCGGAGCGCGGTGAGCGAGGTCAGCGTCCCGAACGGAAGGTCGAGGTTGACCTCGCCGGAATAGGTCTGGATCGTCCGTTTGACCTCGCCGTCGATATAGGCGTTCACGACGCGCGGGTCGGGGTTGATACCGACGCAATGGATGCCACCGGCAAAGGTGGCATCGCAATTATTGTGGCGTGGGTTGCCCTTCTGGTCCTGACGCGAGACGTCGGCGCGCAGGATGATGTCGAGCGTGTCGGTGGGCACGAAGCGGAGCGCGGCGCGGCCTGTCGTCAGGTTGAGATCGTTGACGTCGTTGCCCGTGGTTTCATTATATTCGAAGCCGTCGCGCTGTTTATGCGACAGGCCCGCCGACAGATAGATTTTGTCGGTGAGCGCCATGTTGCCGCGCGCGATCACCCCGACGCGGTTGTAGTTGCCATAGGTGCCTTCGAAGTGGAAACTTTCTTCGTCGGTGGGCTTGCGGCTGACGAACTGGACGAGCCCGCCGATTGCATTTTTCCCGAACAGCGTGCCTTGCGGTCCGCGCAGCACCTCGACGCGTTCGAGGTCCAGCGCGTCGAGATCGGGGGTGCCGCCGCGGCCGGCGTAAACGCCGTCGATGAAGACAACGACCGATGGGTCGCCGCCTGCATTCTGACTGATCCCGGGCGCGCTGCCGATGCCGCGCATCGCGAAGTTTGTGTTGACCGGGTCGACCGCGCTGATCGCCAGGCCGGGGGTGCGGATTGCGATGTCCTGCACGGTCTCGATGCTGTTGTCGCGAAGCTGCTCGGCCCCGAAGGCGGTGACCGACACAGGGACGTCCTGTAGCCTTTGTTCCTGCCGCTGCGCGGTGACGATGATATCGCCGCTGTTATCCGCTGCCGCATCCTGTGCAGTCGCCGCCGCGGGCATCGCGGCGAGGGCCACGCCCGTCAAAAACAGGGCAGACTGCTTCCTTCCGTTTTTTGCCATCTCAACTCTCCCAGCCGTTTTGTTATTTTGCTTCCCGATCGCGCTTGACTCGGTCACAAATTTACTTAGTGTTCTAAGTATATGTTTCTATATAACAGGCTGACTTGCGATGCAAGAGCGGGCGGCTGCCGGGGAGATGGGTGCGATGGCGGGCGGAAACGCGGGACAGGGTGATCTCCACGGACGCGTGACCGACGCGGGCGATACCGCCGATTTCCCGCGACCCGCCTATGCCTGGTACACCGTTGCTGTCCTGCTGCTCGCCTACACCTTGTCGTTCATCGACCGTATGATCCTGACCCTGCTTGTCGCGCCGATCCGGGCGGCGCTCGACATTTCGGACACGCAGGTCAGCCTGCTCATCGGGCTGGCATTCGCGCTTTTCTACACCTTGCTCGGCTTGCCGATCGCGTGGATCGCCGATCGTTGGAACCGGCGGAAGCTCATCCTGATCGGCGTCGCTCTGTGGAGCGCGATGACGGCGGGATGCGGTTTCGCCGGAAGCTATGCGACGCTGTTCCTCGCGCGCATGGGGGTGGGGGTTGGCGAAGCGGCGCTGTCGCCGGCCGCCTATTCGATGCTCAGCGACACTTTCCCGCGTGATCGGCTCGCGCGCGCGATGGCGGTCTATTCGATCGGCGTGCCGCTGGGGTCGGGGGTTGCGATGATCCTCGGCTCTTTCGTCGTCCAGGCCGTCCTTGCGGCGCCGATGGTCCATCTGCCGCTGGTCGGTCCGGTCGAGGCTTGGCGTACCATTTTCCTGTGGGTTGCAGCGCCGGGGATTCTCGTCTGCCTGCTGCTGCTCACGCTTCGCGAACCGCTGCGGCGCGGCATGGCCAGGGCTGACGCCGGGCCGCGCGAGGCGGCGGCGCCCGGTTTTGTGGCGCATCTCAGGGCACAGAGGGTCGCGCTTGGCGCGCTGTTCGCCGGCATGTCCCTGATCGGCCTCGTCATGTACGGCGTGATCGCGTGGGTGCCGACCTTCTTCGCGCGGACCTATGGCATGGACGTGTCGCAGGCGGGCCTGTGGTTCGGCCTGATCATGGCGACCGGCGGGGCGGCCGGTCTCGTGCTCGGCGGGACGCTGGCTGACCGGATGTTCGCGCGGGGCCGGACCGACGCCCATCTGCGCGTGATGCGCCTTTCTATCCTTCTGGGCGGGCCGCCCCTTTTAGCGGCTGTGCTCATGCCGAACCCGCCGCTGGCTTTCATCCTGCTCGCCGTCGCTTTCCCCATGCTTACAATGCACGGCGTCGGCACGGTGGCGCTGCAGTTCATCACGCCCAACGAATATCGCGCGCGCGCGACCGCGCTCTATTTTTTCGTCGTCAATCTGGTCGGGCTGGGTTTCGGTCCGATGCTGATCGCATTGCTGACCGATCATCTGTTCATGGACGATGGCGCACTGCGCTATTCGATCGCGCTCGTAACGGGGATCGCGCTGCCCCTTGCTGCGGTGATCCTGACCGCCGGCTTCTCGGCCTTTGCCCGCGACATCGAAAAGATGGCCGACGCCGAGTGACGGACGAACGGCCGCGAATGTTCGAAGGTGATTGCGTGGGTTTCGTCCTCAGGTCGAAGGCGACGCCCACGGCTCCCTATCGGCGAAACCGTCGGACCAATTTCAAGAGATAATGGTGGACGCACTAGGGCTCGAACCTAGGACCCGCTGATTAAGAGTTTGGGAATCGGGTCTTTGCGCTAGTTTGCGGCAGTTTGTTCTAGCTTATTTATCATTGAAATATCAGTAATTTAAGCCGTTGCTTTTTTGTGGGGCTTTGTCGTAGCTGTAAGCTCCTTGCTAGAAATATGCTAGATTCTAGCAGCGGAGGAGCAACATGGCGAAGATTACAAAGGCCTTCGTGGACAAGGTCAATGCGCCCGCCGAGGGCTATGAAATCCATTGGGACGACAGCGTAAAGGGCTACGGTCTGCGCGTCTCGTCGCAGGGCAAACGCGTTTTCATCGTGATGGGAAGGGTGCTGGGCAAGTCGGTCCAGTTTACCGTTGGCCCGTATGGCGTGCTGACCGAGGACGCGGCCCGCAAGAAAGCGCAGAAGCTCTTGCAGGACATGCGCGAGGGTATCGACCCGCGCGACACCAAGCGTGCTGACGAGGCCATGCAGGTGACGCTGCAACAGGTTTGCGATGCCTATGTGGAGCGCCCCGGCAAGCTGAAAGAGAGCAGCAAGGCCGAAATGAAGCGCCATGTTGAGAAGGTGTTTGCCGCTTGGAAGGACAAGCCAATCGTCGCGATTACCGAGGATGCGGTGCGCAAGCGCCACCGCGAAATGGTTGAAAAGGGTCTGGACGGTAAGCGTGGCGCGCCCGCCAGCGCCAATGCCTCGATGGTGACGCTGCGCATCCTGCTCAACTACGCCAGCCGCCAGTATCGCCGCGCGGACGGGACGCCGCTCATTCAGCGTAACCCTGTGGAAGTGTTGAAAGATCACTGGGCACCGCTCGGTTCGCGCACGGAGCGCTACATCGACCGCCGCAAGGTTGGCGAGGTGTGGAACGCGCTGCAAGCTGCCCGCCAAAACCCGAAGAACCGGGACGCGCTCGCCGGTATCGACTTGACGATTTTCGCGCTGCTCACTGGATGCCGTCGCGATGAAGGCGCGACGCTGCAATGGTCGAACGTCAATATTGATGACCACGACCCGTCGAATTGCTGGTGGCATCTGGATGACCGCAAGCGTGGCGATCCGATTTGGCTTCCGTTGTCATCGCAAGCCGTGGCATTGCTCAAAGCGCGCCGCGCCGTAGTCGATGAAGCGATTGCGGAGGGCAAGGAGACCAGCCCGTTCGTGTTCCCCTCGTGGTCAAAGGCTGGCCACATCCGCGATGCCCGCGCTCCGATGGAGACGATCAGCGGTATTGTCAGTAAACATCTTAGCTTACATGACCTTAGGCGCTCGTTCACCAATTACGCCATGCGAGAATGTCTCATCGAGAAATTCCGCGTCGATCTTTTGACTGGCCACAAACCGGCACAGGAAGACATCACCGCGCGGGCCTACTTAGACCTTGCCCGTCTCGAATGGCTGCAACCGGAAGTTCAGCGCATCGGTGACTGGATCGAGGAGCAAGCGGCGGTGGCAGCTAGCAAGAACGTCATCCCGTTGCACGCGGCAGGGGCCGCGTAGCCTCGCGCACAGCCCCGATCGGGGTGCTGAGCCGGGTTAGGGGCGGCAGGGTGGCGATCGTGCCCCACGGGGCCCTACAGCGAGAGAGGCTGCGCATCGTCGCTGCGCGTTGCGGCGACGGGAGCCGCAACTGAAAGTATCACCCCACCTACGCTTTTTTGATAAGGGTATCGGCGGGGGTGAAGCCTCCCCCACCTGCTATTTTTTGGATCGAGCCGCATGGCCGACCCGGCCTGCCCCGTAGCTGGGGCTGCATTTTCTCAAATACAAACGGCCCCGGCGGTGCTATAAGCTGGGGCAAGCACGCTCCATCCAGCGCGGGGTGTGCCTTATCGGGTTCGGGCTTCCGAGCCGTTCACCCCATTTCCGCTCCGGGTCACTCGCGGTCCACGCTGGATTGCAGGAGTGACCTGCTGTGAGTGAAATGACTTTCGAGCAGCTCTGCGAGCTGTTTGCCTACACCCCGAAGCGTCGTCCCCTCGATAGCCGCGAGGTCGCCGGATTGCTCGGTATTCACCCTAACACCATGGAGCAATACCGCTTTCGTGGTGAAGGTCCGCGCTTTTTCAGTCCTCCTGGCACCCGTCGGGTTTGGTATGCCGAACTCGATGTGCTGCGCTGGCTCGCGTCCGGTGCCCGCCAGAGCACGAGCGAAGCCGCCTAATCCCCAACATCATGAAAAGCGGCAGGGCGCGAACCCTGCCGCCGGAGTAACAATGTGACCACGCAACTTTACCCGGCCTCGCCAGAGGTCCGCAAGCTGAGCGTTTTTTCCCAAAAATCGTGCTGCGCTGAAAATCGGCCGGATGCGACCGCGCTACCTCGAGTTGACCCCATTGGGGGAGGGCCGCGTCATGGTTGACGTCAGCGGCGCGTGGAACCCGCCAAAAGATGCGAATGGGAATATTGACTGGCGGAAGGTCGAGCCGTCAGCCTCAACCCGTGACCCCACTTTGGGCCTCTACAAAAACCACGAAGAGAAACGCGCACACGAAGACCGGGAGGCTAAGCTGGTTGCTGACTTCGCGCGGATCGAGGAAGCCAAAGCGGAGCAGGCACGGATCAAGGCGGGTTCTGTTGTCGCCAATCGAGACGCAGAATTCGAATTCCGAAAGCCACGCGACGTGCTGCGGCGTGTGGAGCCGCCCCCGTATGCGTTTGACGATGTGCCGCTGCCCATAGGGGAGTTCGCATGGTATTACTCGCAGGCGACGGGGTTCGACCCAAGCGGCGTCATCGTGTCGTGTGTAACCGCTGCCGCATCCGTCATTGACGACAATTTCAAGCTGACCGTTCGTCCTGAGTCCAACTGGCACGTTTCGGCCCGTCAGTGGTCATTCCTGTGCGGTTCGTCCGCAGCTGGCAAGTCACCGTCCATGCGCGCGGCTAGCAATCCCATCAAACGGATGCACGAAGTTCTCTACCATCGATGGGAGTCAGATTGCGAAGATCTGAAGCCATTTGAGAGGCCGCCGGTCCCCGCGCTCTATACGAGCGACACGACCATCGCCGCACTGTCCACAAAGTTACAGGGGAACCCGCGCGGGCTGCTGATGCTCACCGAGGAATTCGCCTCGTGGATCGGTGCTATCGACGCTGCCGACAAGGGAGAAGCTTCCAAAAACCGTGGTGATTGGTTGCAGCTACGAGATGGCGGACCGCACCAGATTGACCGGATTGAGCGCGGGTCGGTTTATGTTCCCAACTGGGGCGTTTCGGTATTGGCAGCGTGCACCCCGAACGGGCTGGCGAAGCAGATGAAATACATGCCGGAGGACGGCCTGATTCAGCGCTTCATCCCTTGCATACTCGGCTCCCCAAATTTGGATGCGACTGGCGATGCGCGGGAAGCAGAAGCCAAGTGGGGCGAATGGCTGGAATGGGTCTATACCGTCACGACCAGCGCTTGGCCGCGCAACCTTGTTTTGAGCGCCGGTGCCAGAAGCCTGTTCGACGCCGAGGTTCGCGAGATACGGCAACTAGTCATTGCGACGGACGAGTTTGCGCCAGCGTATGCGTCCCACTTGGGAAAGCACCCTGGTATGCTGGCCGAGATTGCTTTGGTGTTCCACGTCCTCTCGCCCGCATCGAGAGGATCGGAAAATGAGGTCGATGAGGACGCAATGCGCTGCGCCATTCGCTATCTGCGAAAGGCACGACGCCACGCTCATACTCTGTATTCGAGCATCCTCAGCACCGCCCCCGCGTTCGAATTGGCGCAAGCGCTGGCCCGGTCAATCGTCGCGTCGGAGGAACCGATAACCACAGTCAGCCGCGACTGGATGACGCAGCACTGCCAGTTGTTCAAGAAGGCGGACGACCGGCTGCGCCGCGAGGGCGTGCAAGTTCTCGAAGATGCGGACTGGCTATGCGCGCAGACACAGGTTCGCCAGTATGGCGGCTGGCCGCGCAAGTATTCCGTTCACCCGCAGGTCTTCCAGCTATTCGCCCGCGAAGGGGAGCAATGGCGGGCACGCCGGGCGGCGGTGCGGGACGCTATCGGCGACGTGAGCTAACCACATTCTAGGACTGGCCACCATCTCTGCTAACTCTTACTTGCGCGCACATTACAGGGAGGTTGTATGCCCCCTCCTGTAAGAGTGCACTGCCTACGTAATGCAGAGATAGCAGACATGGGGTCTGTGTCAGATCGCTGGCGGATTATTTTTTGTCGCTTCGAGCATCTCGTCGTTCTCCTCGATCCACTTCTCCAACTTCTCCATGAGGGCTGGCCACACGTCATTATATTCGTGGTGAAACGTCTCCATGCACAACATCATCTTATCGACGTGGCGGTCGCCGTGTAACTCCACCCAACGGTTCGAGAAGGTCGTTTCGTATTCATCATGGTCTGTTTTTGAGTATCCGCTCATCATCCCTTCGTAGTTCGGATGAGCAGTTTCCGAGAGGCCGTCATAAACTTTCATTAGACCGGGATACCGTTTGTCGCAGTCTCTCAATAGGTCGAGAATGTGGATTGGATTAGGCATCTCCTCGTTGTCGCGCGCGCCCAGCAACAGCCGAGACGTTTTCTCGCCAAACTTATGAAAATCTAGCTGGCCGTCCAGCACGCGCTGCATCAGCAGGTTGAGATAGGTGAGCATGGCAAACGTTTCGAACCCACTGCGCAGAAGTATCCGCGCGCCCAGCCCATGTCCCTGCTGATGCAGCGCATATGACTGGACCATCAAGTCGTGTTCCCGCCAAAACGCCAGCTCTCGGACCATCCAAGCGCGGAACGTCGATTTCCACTTATAGGCAACGGCGTTGCGGGACAGCAGCCCCCCAACAGGTATTTTCTCCATTAGCGAACTACCCCAGTTCGCAAGATTTTCCTCTATCGGGTCCATAAAACCCGACGTAGCATAGGATCGGCGTGTGGCTACAACTGCCATCACGCACTGTTCCGCAAACCGGGCCGCTAGCCGCCGCGCTGGGGCACGAAAGCACTCGGCTCGCCCCTAGGGTGCCACCCGCACGCTGCCGGGGCTGTATTCGCCCCACAACGGCCTGCTCATTTGGGGCTAAATCCGCTCGACCGTCAAACAGGGTATTAGTTGGCCGGTTCTTGGTGAACTGACCTATCCAATTGAAATATAATAAAAATGCTTGCGGACCTTCGCCGCGCTCCAATACGCTCTAGCCCATGCTTAGCCGTATCGGAGCCTAATATGTCCGACAATATTGATACTCGCGTCGCAGCCGATCTTCATCCCGGCGTGGTCAAGGCTCTCGACAGTTACGACGAGGACACCGAGACCATTCTTGGTCCGACAGTCGCTGCATTTACCGAGGCCTATACCGGCATCGGCAGGGTTCATGATGCCAAGGAGAAGGCCGCGACAAATCCAACGTGGAACGAAGCGCGGCAGCTCATCGAAACCGACGCCTTCGGGCAAAAGGTATTTGCGCAGATCGCCAAGCGCTTTGATTCCGCTGCATCGAACCTCAAGGTCGTTATTGCCGGGATCGAGAAGGAATTTTCTTCGCCCATCGAGAGCAAAGCGGCAGGGATGATCGCCGCTGAAATTCGTTCGCATGTGAAGGGTCTCAAAATTGGCGAGCGGTTGGCATTCGTGCAGGCCGCAATCAAGGACGGCGACCAGCGAACCGCTACCGCCATCCTCGGTGCGCCATCCTACCTGTCGGGTCTCGACCGGGACATGCAGGCGACGCTGACCCGCATCTACCATGAGCATCACGAGCCGGTGAAGGCGAAGCGCCTCAGAGCGGCGCAGGCCGGTCTGGACCTACTCGAAAGCCGAGGCGGGGCCGTTCACACCCAACTTGCCAAGGCAGTCGGGTGTATCGAGGTGCGGAATGACCGAGGAATCGTCACCCGGCGCATTCTCGCAAAAGAGCTAAAAGACAAAAAATCGGCGGCCGAGCAGGCCTTCGTCCTCGATGCTTGATCCAATCAAATCGGGGTTCGCTCATATGACCGAAGGTCAATCGCCACCGTGGATGGAGGGTTGGAAGCCCACGCCGGTCGCCGACCAGTCTGTGACCACACCTCCACGCGGACCGGGTAATCCGTCATGGACGCCGGGGTGTCCGTCGCCAAACCCCAAGGGGCGACCGGCGGGCGTGCCTGACAAAAGGCTGCTAGCCACACAGGCGGCGCTGGACGAAATGCGCAACATCGTCGCGATGCTGGTGGCGCGCGCCTTGGAAGGCGATACCAACGCCGCATCCATTGTGCTGTCGAAGGTGCTACCCTCGGTGAAGGCGCAGGCCGAGAAGGTGAACTTCGAGTTCGACAGCACCGCGCCGATCAGTGAGCAGGTTGCTCAGGTGCTGGACGCCATCGCCGCCGGTGCTGTCGCGCCCGATGTCGGCAGGCTCATCATCGAATCTATCAAGGCGCTCGCGGACGTGCGGGCGACCGAGGAGCTGGAGGCTCGGATCGCGGCTCTCGAAGAGGCGAGGCTCAGGTGAGTGCAAACGCCGCAAATTGCACAAACACCGAAAAGGTCGGCGATGCGACCGGCACACACTGAATTGACGCCCTAGGGGCAGGAGGCAGCACCATGTCCGATTATCGAAGTTGGCAACCCATCTACAACGCCATGTGCCCACAGCCGGGTGCTCGTGACCTGTTCCTTCTGGTGCTCATCAACGGGCGCCGCGTGACGATCCAGCACGCTAGCGACCATGCCCGCTGGCGTTCAGCAGCGGAGCGCCTTGCCCACGAGCATCAGTGCCAGGTCAAGGTGCTGCCCATGACCGGCGACGAGCTGTTGAACTTCCTTCGCATCGTGCCCGGACCGCCGCAGCCAATCGAAAAGCTCAAGGAGGACGATCCGGAGTTTTACGAACAGTCGGTGCGCAACTGCCTTGATGTGCTGCGCGAGTGCGGGACGCAGGAAGACCGCGAGCAGGCACTGGAACTGCTCGCCAAGCTAGGGACACTACAATGAAAGCTGACCTGCCACTGGCGGTGCGCCGCCGCATGGAGGAGGACGACCAGCGCGCGATCCGCGCAGCTCTCGTGCGCCGACACGCCACTGTCTGTCACGAACGCCAAGCCATTGACGCTGCACTGTTTCACCATGCTCTGAATGAGCTTCCTCGCGTCATGGCGCTGATAGACGACAGGATGCCTACATGCGCAGCACTGACGGAGCCTGTTGTCCCTGCCGTAACGGCACCGCCTGCACCGTCACCGGACAGCCTGCGCACTGCACTCGGTCTAACCTAACCACATGGGCGCGGTCAGGGCACTTTCGCGCCGCGTGGCTAAGATAGAGCGGGAAGGGAAGCCGAAACCTTCCCCATTCGTGGTTTTGTTCGGGTCGTTCGATCTGTTCGTTGAGATAATGGTGCTGCCCGAAATCGAAGCGGGACACCTTTGTCGCGCCGACATGATTGATGTGATCGCCGCCCTTCGCCGTTGGGAAGAAGATGGCACTTGGGATCGCCCCTTGTGAAAGCCTTAGTGCACCTCCCATTCGTCCAATAGCGCCATCGCCCTCTCTTTCATGGCAGGCATTTCAGAAGACTCTTCTTCATCGAAGCTGAACTGCAACATCATTCCCTTATACGCCCAGAAAGTGGTGCAAAGGGTCGTTTCCTTCGGTTTTGCAGGGTTCGGCCCGAAGAGCTGACAATAGGCGACCTTCTGCCTGCCCCGAATATCATCCTCGCCGGGCTCCTTCTCGACCGCATACAAATCTGACGACCAAGAACCGAGGTCATTTTGGACCTTTACGAAAGGAGGACGTGCGTCGGCACGGGGCGCTTCCTGACCGCAGACTACTCTCAACATTTGGGTGGCATCCGTCGTAGAGGCGGTGGGACAAAGGCGACTAAGGCGCTGAACCAAGACCCTGTGCTTTGGGATGGCGTCAGGATTGGGGTTGGGTTCGAATAGAAATGTAAATGAGTCACTTTCCGACTTCGGCAACCACGGAATGGTCATGTCGAAGATATGGTCTTTCGGAACCTCGAAACGATGTCCTGCAATCTCGTGCATCTCGCTTTGACGGTTGCTAGCGGCGACGACCGCAGCACCGACACCGGCACAAGCAAGAACGGAAATGAGTAGAACTTTCATCGCCTCGCTTGTTAGCCCATGATCGCTCCCAGTTCCAAACACCGATCGAATATCGACTGCGCGAGAATGGGGCGGCAAGCGGCTAGAAATACGCTAGAGCGCGTGCGTGGCCACCTAGCGGATGCAGCGAACGACGCCGCTAACTACCTGCTTTATATGGTGAAAAATGGTGGACGCACTAGGGCTCGAACCTAGGACCCGCTGATTAAGAGTCGTTTTCAGCGCTTTCCGTCTGCTTCCGTCAGCGTCCGCCCAAGTCCGCGATATATAAACTATCCTACTGACATTAATGAATAATATCAGAAGCCCTCTTCCATATTCTTCCGTCTTGATGTACCTTTGAATACCGTCAGTCAAGGCTATTTTGACACCCATACGGCACCCATAGCATTCTGATTTCTCCCCATGCCGAGTTCGATTCATGACTATATCACTGACAAAAAACGGTATTGAGGCTGCGATCGGCAAAGTCCGCGCGGACCCGACAAAACGGATCGAGCTTCGAGACGACAAAGAAGGGGGCCTCGTCTTCCGCGCGGGCGAGCGCAGTTCGACCTGGTCGCTAGCTGTACGCCTGCAGGACGGCCAGCGCAGCCGGATCAAGCTTGGAACCTGGCCGGGCATGGGGATCGCCGAAGCCCGTGCCGCAGCCCGGGTTGCGCGGACCCAGATTGACCAGGGCAGCAATCCCAACGAACGCAAGCGCGTCGCGCGCCGAACCGCAGCTATCGCCGCTCTCAATCGCAAGACTCTTTCCGAAGTGATTGAGGACTATCACGCGGCTGTGCTTTCGCACCATCGGCGTGGAGCACAAACCAAGCGGGCGCTCGATGGAAAGAGGGGGCTTCTGCGGACGCTGCTCAACCGGGAACCGGGTTCGATCATGCAAGCCGAGATTTCCGATCTCGTGAAGAAGCATGCCAAAACGGCGCCTATCGCCGCGAACAGAAACCTGGCTTACGCCTCGGCCTTCTTCAACTGGTGCGTCGATGAAGGGGTTCTTAGCGAAAACCCTGCGAAAAAAGTGCGCAAGCCGTCCAGGGAAAATGAGCGCGAGCGATTCCACACGATTGATGAACTCAGGGAGATATGGGCCGCGGCTGGCACATTGGGCTATCCCTTCGACCAGCTTTTTCGATTGCTGATCGTGCTCCCCAATCGACGCGAAGAGGTCGCTGCGATGCCTATTGAGCATCTCGATCTCGCCACCGACCAGTCACCTGATGAAGCTGTGTGGTTGTTGCCCAGCGCTCGCACCAAGATGAACAACGCACTGCGCGTGCCGCTATCCGCGTTGGCGCGGTCTATCATCATCGAAGCGATCGAACATCCGGATCGACCGAAGGACTCCAAGTTCGTTTTCACGACGACGGGCGACACGCCTGTGTCCGGATTCACCAAGGGGCGGCGCAGATTGGACAAGGCAATTCAAGATGCACGCATCGATCGGATGGAGGACGAAAAGGCGCCTGAGATGCCGCATTGGGTAGTTCACGATCTCCGGACCACCTTCAACACTCACGCCTGCGAAATTTTGGGAATTCCGCCCCATGTAGCGGATCGTATTCTCAATCACGTGGCGACCGCTACGCGATCCAAGATCATGCGCGTCTACAACAAGTCGGAGTTGTTCGAGCCGCGCAAAGAGGCCCTTCGCGCTTGGGCGTCGCTCTTGGAGCAGCGCGTTATCTCTTGCTGTAGCGCTGCGGTCTCAGCGCGACCTATAGTCGTGGATTCAGCAGCGTAGGCCCATGCTCGTTGTTCCGGGCGTCGCGAATTGCGGGGGGCGACTTGGATTGAGGCGTATTCAGCCCTGCGGACTTCCCCCGTTCGAAAATCCGGCCGCAACAGCTCGTGGCGTTCTAATTGTAACTTAGCACACCGCGCGCTGGGATCGTTTTGGCTGGCCACAACCAGACCGCGCAACCATATGAGGGTCCAATAAGCACGGCACAGATGTTCAATTTGGACATTTTGCATCTTTTGTTGAAAGATGCGAGGCCGCCACCATTGGCAGGACAAATGGCCGGATGGAGACAAGAATGATGAGCCGATTGGAGCGGATAGGGTGGATCGGTGTCGGCAAGATGGGCTCATCGATGAGCTATCGGTTGGCTAGACAAGGCTATCCGGTAACGGTGTTCGACCCATCACCGACCGAAATCGAACGCCTCATCGCCGAAGGTGGGCAGAGGGCGGCGAGCTTGGCCGAATTGGTGAACGCGAGCGACCTGATATTTATTACCATTCCGAACGACCAGGCGCTCGAACAGATCATCTTCGGCGAGGACGGGATTCTGCCCGCGCTCGACGAATCGAAGCTGATCATCGAAATGAGCACGCTGTCACCTGCTTTGTCTGCGAGGGTGGCATCCGCACTCGCCGCCGCGGGCGCGCGATATCTGCGCGCTCCGGTTTCCGGCAGCACCGTCGCGGCGAAGGACGGGAAGCTCACCGTGCTCGCGTCGGGCGATAGTGCCGACTACGCCGCTGTGCTGCCGCTCCTGTCCTGCCTTTCGGCGCGCCAGTTCCTGGTCGGATCGGCGGAGGAAGCCCGCTACCTGAAACTGGTCCTCAACCTGATGCTGGCTGGTACCGCAGCGCTGGTCGGCGAGGCGCTAACCTTTGGTGAGAAAGGCGGTCTATCAGTCGAGACGATGCTCGATGTCATCGGCGAAAGCGCGGTCGCGTCGCCGGTTCTGGGCTACAAGCGCGATATGCTCATCCGGCGTGATTTTACGCCAGCGTTTACGGTGTCACAGATGATCAATGATGTCGATCTCGCGATCAATTCGGCCAATTCCGATCATGTGCCGATGACGCTCAGCGCACTCGTCCGTCAGCGATATGAAGCAGCCCGCGCACAAGGGCATGGGTCGAGGGACTTTTTCATGCTGCTTGAACAATGCGAGCGTGATGCCGGCTTGCCGCGCGAACAACCACGAACTCTTGCGTCCGGTCGACTTCCTCGCCGAAACGCGGTCGCCCGTGCCGCGCCTGCAGCCACTCGGCCGCGATAGCCCAATTTGGAATGTAACCGTGCAGCTCGTCGTCAATGAGATACGCGGTCAGACAATGACCATCTCGTCGGTGGCGCAATCTTCGGGTGTTCTGCATGTTTCCCTCGGCGCATCGAGCCACCTCAGCCCATTGCGATTGACGAAGATGAAACCACTCGAAACACGCCGATCATCAACGCGCTCGCGGCCATGGCTCTTCAGAAAATAGGGCTGAAGACTTTCCCTCTGCTCGTCCGTCAACCACTATAAAACACTCATCATCCAGGCTCCTCACCGCGAGCGTGAATCACAACCGTCTCATCAAATTAGTAGGTCCTGATCCTGGGTATGGCTCGGCTCGAGGGTTTCGACCAAATTTTTGATTTCCGACACGATGATTTCGGGTTCGGTCAGGGGAATGAAATGACCCGAGTGTTCGGCAAGGACGTGACGCCCGTACGAAGACAGGCTGGTGCGGCGCGCGTGTGAGGCATTGAATGCTGCGCGCAGAGTCGTCGACATGCCGGGATCGGCTTTCGCTCCAGAAATCACCGTCACGGGAAAATCGACGGACGTTGCGGGCCGATGACGCCAGGCGTTCATCGTCTCGATCATGCCCTTCAATTCGGTGCCGCGGGTCTGCATCGCGCCGTTGGTGAATGCTTCGGCCCGGAACTCGGCGCGGAGAAGCGCGGGGAGCGGTGCAAGCTGCTTGTCGAAGAGCCGCCCGAGCAGTCCGATGCGTGCGAGCAGGTAGCTGGCATGGTGGACGAATTTCTCCATCAGGCGAAAGCTGCGCGAAAAGACAGGATCGCATCCCTCGTCGGACGGATCGACAAGGACCATGCCGGCGACGCGGTCAGGCCGCCGCGCTGCGGTTTCGCGCACGACGAGCGCCCCGCCGCTATGCGCGACGAGCAGGACAGTAGTGGCTTCGAGGCTGTCCAGCAGATCGTCGAGGTCATCAGCCATGCGCGATACCGTTCGCGGCGCGGTATCCGTCTCGCTGCGCCCCAGGCCAGCGCGATCATAAACGATCACGCGCGCGCGCCGCGCCACTTCAGGCACAACCAGGCCCCAATAGGAGCGTGGGGCGGCGAGACCGGCTTCGAACAAGATCGTCGGAACGCCGGGTGCGTTCTCGCCTTTCACCATGACATGGAGACTGCGGCCGTCGCGCGTGATCACGGCCCGGCTCGTACCGAGCGGGTGCTCGCTCATGACCGGCCGCCGGTCAAGACGCCCGCCATCCACGCCAGCACGCCGCGATGACCACCAACGTAAGCCCCAGCGTCGCCCAGGAAACAAGGTCGTACCAGCCGTCGCCGACCAGCGCCGCGACCAGCCCCACCGCGTTGGCGAGCGCCATCAGCAGCGGCCAGCGGAAGATGCGCCAGCCCGACTGACTGCCCTTCATCGGCGCCTTCATTCCGTGGGCCCAATCACGCCGCCGCTCTCGAGTTCGGCGACGCGTTTTTCGATCGGCACCTTCCGCCGCCCAAGCCACAGGCGAAGCCCGGTCCACAGCACGACGATCGCCGCGATGTCGAGTAGCGCCCAGATGATCTTGAGCGGCATTCCGCCATAGTCGCCAAAGTGCAGGGGGGCTGAAAGGAACAACGTTTTCACATACCAGGGCATGTCGCGGACATCGGTAAGCTTGCCGGTCTCGGCGTCGACCATCGCGGGGTTGATCAGCCGCTCGGTCAGCGGCGTATCGCCGGCGAGCGCGACCATATAATGATGTTTTGTGCTGAACTGGCTTCCGGGCCAGGAGACGAGGCTGACCTTGGCGTCCGGAACCGCGGCGCGAACCGTTGCGACCGCCGCGTCGACCGACGTCAGCTTAGCGGGCAGCGTCGCGTCCTTGTAAGGCGCCGCCATCTCGGCAAGCTCATCCATTTGCCAGATCATCGTGATCGGAAGCGTCATTGTGATGATGAAGCCCGTAAGACCGACGACGCTGACCCAGCCGAGCGTCACGATACCGACCATATTGTGCGTGTCGAGCCATCGCAGCCGCCGACTGCGGTCCTTTCGCACCGTCCCGAACGCCAGCTTGCGCATGAAGGGCGCGTAGACGACCACGCCCGACACCACGGCGACGAGGAAGACGAGGCCGATCAGTCCCAGGAAAAGCTGGCCCGGAATGCCGAGCAGAAGATGGGCGTGGAGATCGAGCAGGAACGCCATCACCCCTTCGTTGAACGGCGGCGCGTCGAGGCGCTTGCCGCTGCGCGCGTCATAGAGATAGAGCTTGCCCTCGTCCTCGCCGGCGAGCGGCGTCGGCCCGACCGCGGCGAAGATGACCGGCTTGTCGGCGTCATAGGCGACGAAGATATTGTGCCAGCCGGGATGGCCCTTCAGCGCGTCGGCGGCGACAGCGTCGAGGCTGGCGCTGCCCTCGGCCGTCGCCGCGATCACCGGCGCGCGGGTCAACGCGTCGATCTCTTCGTGAAAGATCAGCGGCAGCCCGGTGATGCAGAACATCAGCAGAAAGGCGGTGCAGACGAGGCTGGTCCACTTATGGACCAGATACCACCGCCGGATGCCGGTTTGCGAAAGCGCCATCGCCCGTCCTTCAGAACCTGAGTTCGATGCCCGCGCTGATCTTGCGCGGTTCGAGGAGGACGGCATTGTCGAGCGCGGGCACGTCCATGCCGGTGAACGGGTTTGCGCCAAGGCCCTTCGAGACGACCTTGTTGCTGTTGAGCAGGTTGCGCGCAGTCAGGAACAGCTTCGCCGGCCCTATGCTGTAGGCGGCGCGCGCATTGACCACCGCCCATGAGCCGACCTTCGCGCGCTCGACGTTGAGCACTTCGGAAAAATAGGACCCGCTGTAACGGATGTCGGCTCCGAGCTCGAACCGGTCGTCGGGAGAAAAGCTGAAACCAGCGGCAAAGTTGAACGTGGGCGCCCGCGGCAGCTCATTCCCCACCGCGCGCGGATCGCTGCTGTAGCGATTGATCTTCGTGTCGAGCAGGCCGATGTTCGCGAAGATTTCATTCTTGTCCGACGGTCGCCAGCTGAGGCCCACTTCGGCGCCTTGCGTGGTCGCGCGTTCGGCGTTGCGGATCTCGATCGACAGCGAGGTCAGATAGAGCGGAAGCTGCATGTCCTTGTAGCGGCTGTAGAAGATATTGCCGGTCAGCGACAGGTCGTTGCCGAGGCCGGCGCGCCCGAAGCCTTCGAAATTCCAGACATGCTCGGGCCGATAGGTATAGCCCTGGAAGGGCGGGGACAGGGTGATGCTGGCGCCGCCCGCGTTATAACCGCGGCTGGCGGTCACACCGATCGTCACATCGGGCGCGACGTCGAGCGACAGCGTCGCCTTGGGCAGGAACTCTTTATAGGTTTCCTGAAAATCGGTGACGAGGAAGCCCGTCGCGCCGACACGATAGCGCTTCTCTTCTTCGTAGCGCGCGCCGAGAATGATCGAAAGCCGATCGGCGGGCTTCACCGTGACTTCGCCGAACACTGCCGTCGTATCGGTCTTGTCGCGATAGGCGCCGCCGCCGAGCAGATCGTTCGTGTCGTCCTGGCGGGCACGGAAGATATAGGCGGCGACGAAGCCCGAAAAGCGGCCGTCTGCGGTGCCGTAGCGCAGCAGCGGCTGGGCCATATATTCTTCGCCGTCGATCTGTGCATTGCCGGTGCCGGCGGGCGCGTAGCGGTTGATCCGGAAATCGGTGGCGGAGAGCAGCAATTGCAGGCTGAGCCCGCCTGCAAGATCGATCGTCGTGTCGGAGGTCGCGGTCGAATTGCGCGACCGGAACACGGGCTGTTGCAGACCCGCGTCGATCGAGATCGCGCGCTCGAACGGCAGCTTCACCCAGTTCGACTGCGGCTCCTTCCCATCCTGATAGGAAAGGGTGAGGAGCGACCGAATGCCTGTGGCGGGCGTCAGCAGCAACTTGCCGCGGAAGGTCTTCGTGTCGTAGCGACCGGGGTTGTCGGTGCCCGGATAGCCCTGAAAATCGACGAAGCTCTGGCTGCGCTGCCAGTCGGCGCTGGCGCGGAAGGCGAGCAGGTCGGACACGATCGGGCCGCCGATCGCCGCCGAGGTCTGGATCTCGTCGCGATTGCCGACCACCCCGCGCGCCGCGCCATGCCAGTCGAAGGTCGGATCGGCGGTCTTGATCGCGACGACGCCGGCGATGGCGTTACGGCCGAGCAGCGTATTCTGCGGCCCGCGATAGACCTCGACCTGCTCGATATCCCAGAGGCTGGTGTCGCCGAAGGTCGCCTCGTTGAAGCTCAGCGTGCGCCCGTCGACCAGGTAGCTGAAGCGGGGCCGGCCCCCCGCGAAGAAGGCGGTCGGGCCGCCGCCCGGGCCGGTGCCGTCGATCCCGCGCACCGCAGGCATGTCGTTGCCCGGTTCGGTGGCGATGATGTTGGGGATGCGATCGAGCAGTTCGTTGACCGACCAGACGCCCGATTTTCGTTCGATATCTTCCCGCGTCGATACCGAAACGCTTGCTGCGGTTTCACGCAGGGTCCGATTGGCGCGCTCGCCGGTAACGATGATGTCATCCGGCGCCGTCGGCGCATCTTCGGCTCGCACCGCTCCAGCCTGGCCGAGCGCACAGGAGGCCGCGCCGATCACAAACAGTATATTTTTCCGCATATAGATTATCGCCCCATTTTGGGCGCTTGGCGCCGATGGGACAGGCCAGACCTTATGTCATTTTTCCTGAAAACACCCACGGGCCGTGCGCCGACCATCGCATAGCGCGACGCACTTGCGACTAATTCCTATTATCGTTTAATCTGGCTGGGCGCCATCGCGCGCGCTATGCAGAAAGGCGAAAATTCCATTGCGAGAAATGAGTCGCGTGGGAACAGTACGAGGCAGGTCGATGCGTCATGAGAGCACAAGCAGATCGGAAGCGGGCTTCCTGATACCTTCCATTTCGGGCGACTTTTCCGTGTCGGACCTCGTCCGGGCCGCCGCCGAGCGCGCCGTCAAGATTAGCCATGTCGCGCGACCCGATTCCCGGGTCGATACGCCGGCCATGTCCGGGACGGTTTTTGGTGAGGAATTGCAGCCCGGGCTGCTTCTAACGGCGTACGACCTTGTCTATACCGCAGATAGCCAAATCGAGGTCGAAGTAGACCGCTCGATCTCATGTGCGATCATGCTTGAAGGGGAGACCGCCGCGCTCGAAGTGATGGGCTATCCTCCTGTCGTCTCGCCACCGCGGCGGGTCATCGTCGTCGGGTACGGCGAGAGGCTGTCGTGTAGTCGCCCCTGGCGAGCGATGCAGCATAATCGCGCCTTCGGGGTCACCCTCCGCCCGTGCTTTTTCGACCGGTTTGCCGATCTTGTAGACGACGGCGGACTCGACGTGCTGCGATCCTATCTCGACCCGGGCCTCCATTCGTCGCTGTTACCCCCGTCGCGCAAGCTGATTGATCTCGCGGAAAATACGCTCCGGCAACCCTATTCCGGGGCGCTCGGAGCCATTCACCGTGAAGCACAGGCACTCGGGTTCATTCTCGAAACCGCGTCGATGCTCCAGGAAGAGCAGCGACTGGTCGCGCGGATCGGGCGGCGCCATTATGACCGCGTGGTCCATGCCCGCACCATGCTCGATCATAATCTCGTCGATCCGCCAAAGCTTCTCGAACTTGCAAGGGAACTTGGGATCAACGTCACCACGCTCCAGGCGAATTTCAAGGCCGCGTTCGGTACCACGGTCTTCGGTTATGTGCGCGCGCGGCGGCTGGAGATGGGGCGCATCCTCATCGTCGAGCATGGCGTCGGCATCGCCGAGGCAGGATATCGGGTCGGCTTCACCAACCCCGCTGCCTTCACCGCCGCCTATCGCCGGCACTTCGGCCTTCCGCCATCGCTGGACCGGAAGAATACTCAGATCGTGCCTCATTGAGGTGTCGACTATCTCCTCTCGGAACCAACGACCGCCGATGTCTTAGTCTCCTAGGGTCGACCGCCGAGGCTGAAATAATGCGCCGTCCCAAGGTGCTTGGCGAACGGTCGCGGGAGGAGCGCCGATTGTTCGTTTTCTAGGCTTTTCGGATCTTCCGACGCATCGCATGTAGCGCCGCTGATCCGGTTTGCCTGAGATTCCATCGCCTCGTTCATCGTCAACGCGGAGAAAATTGCTCAAAGAAGAGATCAGGAATCGAGATCAGGCGAAAAAGAGACCTGCCAAATCACCCGTCACGCGTACCAATTTCCGGGTCGAACGGTCGAGGCAGCATAAGGTGCTGGTCACTTCCGCGCGCACGTCTCCTGGCTGCCCGATCCGGAGTTCGAAGATGGCGCGGGGACCCGAATAATCTGCGACCCATAGCTCGATGTCCACCCTTTCGCCCTCGAAGACCGGGCGTCGGTAAGTTATCTCATGCCGGAACGCCACCCAGACGATCCTCTCCAGATCTTCACGTCGTGCAGTATTCTGCCAAAAATGCGAAATCGCCTCCTGTACCCACCGCAGATAGACGGCGTTGTTCACATGACCGAGCTCGTCGATCATATCGAGAGTCACGAGGATCTCGTGCCGGTAGCGTAACGCCTGACCATGATGCTGAGGGATCATCGGTCTGGAGCGAACCCGCTTGCTCTGGCGGGAGCTGACAATGCCATGCCCTGACGATGGTAGATATCAAAGCGCGCAATGATCATGAATTCCTCGCTCTCCGGCGTCCGGCGTAGGCTCGCTGCCTCCCCGCCATGCGTTGTGGCAGGCGATGAAAGCTTGACTCGCGACAACTCGGATATCATATGAAATCTGAAATTGAAAGACCGGGAGAGACGAGATGCAATTGGCACGCGCCCAGACGCCGCGGGTCCGCCGGGCCGACAGCCAGGCCGCAACGCGTGCCCGCTTGCTCGATCTCGCCGAACACATGGTCGTGAGCCAGTCCATACCCGGCCTTTCATTGCGCGCGCTCTGCGGCGCCGCAGGCTATACCCAAGGGGCTTTCTACTCGAACTTTGCGAGCAAGGACGCCCTTCTCCTCGATCTTCTCGAGCGGCATATGGGCGAACAACATGCCAGCTTGGCGTGTATCGCCGACGCCGTGGCTGGAAGCAGCGTCGAGCGCACTCTTGACGCGTTGACCGAATGGCTTCGAGCGCTCGCCGCGCAGCGTGAATGGGCTGCGCTTGCAACCGAATTGCGGCTTCATGCAAACAGGGATCCTTTATTCGGAGAGAGGTTCGAACAGGCCGAGGAGCGTATGCTGGCCTTGTTCGGGGCGCTGCTGGCCGATCTCGCGAAGCGATTTTCAGTCGATCCGCCTGTCGCCGCGAGGGCGGCAGCCGAGGCCCTCCTTGACCTTTGGCGCGGCCTTGCATTGCGTCGCCACACAGGCGCGGCGCCCGAACTGACGTTCGTGCGGACCCTGCGCGCCCTGAT
This sequence comes from Sphingopyxis sp. P1IMeth2, assembly GCF_900185685.1. NCBI lineage: Bacteria > Pseudomonadati > Pseudomonadota > Alphaproteobacteria > Sphingomonadales > Sphingopyxidaceae > Sphingopyxis > Sphingopyxis sp. P1IMeth2. The sequence continues at coordinate 406,515 of NZ_FYAT01000012.1, read as the reverse complement.
GGGCCTGGGTGATGGATACATCGCAGCAGGCGGCGGTTCGGCCGATGCTGCGAGCGCCGGTGTATCGACACAGCAAGGTCAAACCCGCGAAGGGAGGATATAGACATGATGCCCATAGCGCGAAGGCCCATTCCATCGCCGGCCGGCCTCCCTCTGGTGGGACATCTGCACCAGATCGCGCGTGGAGGACTGATCGGCCGATTGCTCGAAGTCAGTCGCGGTACGCCCGAGGGAATCTTCAAGATCCGCTTCGGTGACCGCGTCTCGCTATTTGTTACCGACCCCGACCTCGTTGCCGAACTCTCTGACGAAACGCGGTTCCGCAAAATGCCGGGTCCTGCGCTGCAAGTCGTCCGGAAATTTGCCGGCGATGGTCTCTTCACCGCGTTCAGCGACGAGCCGAACTGGGGCAAGGCGCACCGCATCCTCCTTCCGGCTTTCAGTCAGGGCGCTATGCGTGGATATTTCGACATGATTGTCGACGTCTGCGACGAGCTTGTTGCGAAGTGGGAACGGCTGGCCGGCACCGACGTGCTCGTGGCCGACGACATGACGCGGTTGACGCTCGATTCCATCGCGATCGCGGGTTTCGGCCATCGCTTCGACAGCTTCGGCCGCGACGAGCTTGACGACTTTCTCGTCGCATTGGGCCGTGCCCTCGAAGAGGCGCTCAACATGATCACCCGGCTTCCTATTCAGCAGCGCTTTGCAGCGCGCGCGAAGGCCCGGTACGAAGCGGATATCGCCCAGATGAATTCCCTGGTCGACGGCATTATCGCCGACCGCCGCCGGCAACCGTCCGACGGCAAGGATCTGCTCAACCTCATGCTGAATGCAGTCGATCCGGAAACGGGTGAAGCGCTGGACGATCTCAACATCCGATATCAGGTCCTGACATTCCTGATCGCCGGCCATGAAACGACGTCGGGTATGTTGACCTTCGCCTTCAGCTACCTGCTCCGGAATCCGTCGGTTCTCGCCCAGGCCTATGCGGAGGTTGACCGCGTGCTGCCGGGTGGCGCACGCCCCGACTATTCGCAGGTCGCGCAGCTCAAAGTCATCGAACGAATCCTCAAGGAGGCGCTCCGGCTGTGGCCCACGGCCCCGGCGTTCCAGGTCGCCCCGTTCAAGGACGAGATCATCGGCGGCGCATGGCACATGCGCAAGGACCGGCCGATCAACATCTTCACACCCGGCCTGCACCGCAGTCCGCTTGCTTGGGACGATCCCGAAGAATTCGATATCGACCGTTGGCTTCCCGATGCCGAGGCTGCACGCCATCCCCACGCCTTCAAGCCGTTCGGCAATGGCGAACGGGCCTGTATCGGACGACAGTTTGCCATGGTCGAGGCGAAGATTGCCCTTGCAATGCTGCTGCGCCGGTTCGCGATCAGCGATCCGCACTCCTACAAGCTCCGGATCAAGGAAACATTGTCAATCAAGCCCGATGACTTCCGCATGCGCATTCGGCTTCGCGGCGCGCACGAACGGAGTGTGCACGCGCCATTAAATCAGGCGGCCACCGAGGAATCTCTCGCCTCCATTGCTGGCACTGGCCGGCGTTTCGTGGTCCTCTATGGTTCCTCCCTCGGGACGGCGCGCGATGTTGCCGAAGAAATCGCCGAGCGCGCCGAGGCAGATGGATTTGATGTCGCTGTTCGACCAATGGACGAGGCGCTGCAAAGCGGCGCTCTGCCCGAAGACAAGCTGATCTTGATCATCACCGCCACCTATAATGGCCGTGCTCCCGATTCAGCCAAAGAGGTCGAGAAGTCGCTGGACGCGGAGGTATTCACGGTGGAGGAATGGGCGGGTGTGCGTTTTGCCGTCCTTGGTATCGGCAATTCGCAGTGGCCTAATTATCAGGCCTTTCCGAAGCGTATCGACGCCGCGCTCGACGCTGTGGGTGCGACGAGGCTGGTGCCCCGTGCGGAAGCCGATGGTCAAGGAGATTTCGACGGCGCGGTCGCCGGCTTCGTTCGGGATCTGTGGCAGGCGCTCGGAGCTGCGAGCGTACCCGTCGCATCCGATGCGCAGCTGGCAATTCGGCTGGTTGAACCCGGCGATCTTCGGGCATCGGCGCTGCCCGAGCATGCGCAGCGCTTGGTGGTGGTGTCGAACACCGAACTCGTCCGACCCGCCGACGGGCTTTGGGATTTCGCGAAAGAACCGCCCCGGCCCTCGACACGGTTGATCCGGCTTCGCTTGCCCGAAGGACAGACTTACCGGGCGGGAGATCATGTCGCGGTCTATGCCCGAAACCGTGCCGACCTGGTCGACCGCGCGCTGGCCCGGTTGGCGCTCGATCCGGCCATGCAGGTCACCGTGGACGGGCAGGGTGGCCGCTTTCGTCATTTGCCGCTCGGCCGCACACTGACCGTTGGGCAACTGCTTACTGACTTCGTCGAGCTGTCAGACCCGGCGCCAAAACGCGCGCTCGATGTTTTGGGAGGCGCGACACGTTGCCCGAAAACGCGCGCCGAGCTAGCTGTACTCGCCAATGACTATGATGCCTCGGTGGCGGGCAAACGGCTGACCCTGCTTGACCTTTACGAGAGCCATCCTGCAATCGAGGCCGACTTGGCTCAGCTCATCGAGTTGTCGGCGGCGATTGCGCCACGCTTCTATTCGATTGCCTCGAGCCCCCTGATTGCGCCGGATATTGTGGACCTGATCATCGGCACCGCCGCGGCGCCCGCTTGGTCGGGGCTGGGGGAGCATCGCGGTTTTGCGTCGACCTATATGGCGAGAGCGGAGGCTGGGGCCGAGGTGTTCGCATACGTCCGTCAGCCGAATCCGCCGTTCGCGCCGCCCACTGACCTTGCTGTTCCCATGATCCTCATTGGACCCGGAACGGGCTTCGCGCCTTTGCGTGGCTTTCTACAGGAGCGAGAGGCGCAGCGCATGACGGGCGCGTTCACTGAACCCAGCCATCTCTTCTTCGGTTGCCGACACCCTGATCACGATTGGCTTTGCCGCGGCGAGATGGAGCGCTGGGAGACGACGGGACTCGCCTTCCTGCATCTCGCTTTCTCCGCAGTCGAAAGTCATCCGTGGCGTTTTGTTCAGGATGCCCTCTGGGCTAAGCAGGAGGCCGTCTGGGCGGCCCTCGAAGCTGGAGGATATGTATATTTGTGTGGCGACGGGCAGTTCATGGCACCCGCTGTCCGCGATACACTGATCCGCATCTGGATGCAGCAGGCCGGCGGCGAGCATGCGCAAGGCTCGGCCTGGCTTGAGGCCCTGATTGCACAAGGACGTTTCCAGCAGGATGTCTTCGGCTTCGGCAAATAGTGTGGCAGCCTGGCAAGACCGAAATCGCATCCGCGCCCTTTGACGATCGGTCACAAATCTGGGGAGATCTCCGCACATCTTCGAAGCACGCGGATCGGCTGCGTGGCGTCTCGATGCAGGTCTCAGCCATTGAGGAAACGCGCGGTGTGCGCTGCGTGTGCTACGTCAACACGCACGACCGGCCAACGCAACCGTCCGCATGGTCTTAGCGAAGTTCGGCGACAGCAGTTCTGATCCAGTTCGAGAATTCGCACGCGAGGTGCCATCTATGCCCGCTCACGACTGACTGCCGCCGTATTTGGCGAGGACTTGCCGTTGCTTCCGACCAGCACGGCCGCTGCCGCCGATGAGAAACCTTGCGTCGTTCCCGCCAGCGGCGCGACCCTCGCTCCGGTCAAAGGGAAGCGAAGGAGTCGTGTGATGGAATACTTTACCGGCCTTGATGTCTCGGTCGACGAAACCGCAATCTGTGTCGTCGGCGATGATGGAAAAGTGGTGTTCGAAGCCGCTGTCGAAACCGATCCCGCTGCGATCGCGGAGGCACTGCGACCCTACGCGGACCGCATGCGCCGCGTCGGCCACGAGGCCGGGTCGTTGTCACCTTGGCTGCACACCGAGCTGCTGGCGGAAGGTGTTCCAGCTGTCTGCCTCGAAACGCGCCATGTGCGCGCGGCGCTGTCGGCGCAGCGCAACAAGACCGACGCCAATGATGCACTCGGCATCGCTCATATCATGCGGACCGGCTGGTTCCGCCAAGCGCATATCAAGACGGATGGCTGCTATCGGATCAGGCTGCTGCTCGTTCAGCGCCGCAATCTGAAGCGCAAGTTCCTCGACATCGAAAATGCCATCCGACACTCGCTGAAGGTGTTCGGGATCCGGCTCGGCAAGGTCGGCCGCGGCGCCATGGAAAAGGCCGTTCGAGAGTCTGTCGCCGGCGACGCAATGACCGCTGGACTCATGGACTGCATGCTTCGGGCGCGCGCGGCGTTGTGGGCTGAGTATCTGACGCTGCACAAGCTGGTCGTACAGATCGCCATGCGCGACGAGCTTTGCCGGCGCTTCATGGCGATCCCCGGCGTCGGTCCGGTGACAGCGCTGAGCTTCAGTAGCGCGATCGACGATCCTCAGCGGTTCCGCCGATCGCGCAATGTCGCGGCCTACTTCGGACTGACGGCAAAGCGGTGGCAATCGGGCACGTCGATCGATGTGCATGGTCGCATCAGCAAGGCGGGCGATCCCGATGTGCGCCGCGCGCTCTACGAGGCGGCGTCGGCGATGCTCACCCGGTTCAAGGGTAGCGACATGATCAAGACCTGGGGTCTGAAGCTCGCGAAGACGAAGTGTCACGCGAAAGCGCGTGTCGCCGTCGCCCGCAAGCTCGCCGTCGTCATGCACGCGATGTGGCGCGACGGCACCTTCTATGTCGGCGATCCGAACGCGTCGGCGGACGATATCGACACCATGAATGCGGCGAAACGGCATCGGCTAAGCCGCGCGAACTCATGACAAACACGGCCATATCGACAGCCGGTTGACGGCTCACGAGCTCAAGGAGGTCCGCGCGAGCGGCAGAGGAATGATACAGACCAAGGAAACGGGAAGCACGATATCTTGCCTGTGGCCGCGCACAGCGGACCACGCGCGATTGCCTGTGAAGTTGCCCCGTAAATCCGATAGCGACATGTGCCGCGACGGTTCGCGCGCCGCTCAAATGCGGATCGAACACGCCGTCGATGAGCCCGGAGGACTGCACGGCGTATCAAACCTCAACCACTTCGCAGACGTCCCAAAGCCCACGTCGAATAGTGCCCGATTACTTGCTATGAAGGAGAGATGGAGATGGCGAAATCTTGCAGAAAACGGGAGCCAAATAGGACGGCAAGATAAAGGTAGGAAATTCAACCGTGAGCTTTGCGCGGAAGCCGCTCCCTTCGTCGCGGAACTGGTGACGAACTCCCCCTATCGCCGTGCCGTTCGGTGTTCGCGCCACACCCGCGACCTCTGACGGATAATCGGGGTCGGGTGTCGAGCGCAGGGTAGAAAGATCGGCGTAATCGATGAAGAAACGAGCAGCCATTGGCGACCCGCCATTCGTCTCGATAACTTCCTGCCGGCCCGCGGCGTCGGTGGCAATAAGGTAATGCTCGGGCGCCGCCGCAACCATGACATCTTCACGGCTCCGATGCGCGAGTTCCTCGAACCAATTAGCGAACGCGGCCGCGGACCCTTCAGGCGACACAATCTCAATCACGCTGTAGCGGCGCCCGCCACGCGACAGCCACGCGACAAGCCGTGCATATTTGTCCGAGACTGCAAGCTCGCGCCGCAGCAGCTTGCGGACGCCAGAATGGCCTAGTTGCAGTTTGCGGGCGCGCAGCTCTGCGCGAAGTTTTTCAAGATCCATATGATTGGCCCGGAGGCCCAGTCTCCGGAGCGCCCTGCCTGCGCTATTTCGCTCCCACCTCTCGACTGCATCTTGCGATACGGCCTCGCCGTTGATCAAGACTTCAAGATCGATCGTCATTGGCTTGCCAGTCCCTCTGTCATGCTATAAAGGCAACTATGGTTGCATTAGTGCCGAGAGGCAACCAATATGATGACGTCGAGTGAATTGAAGACGGGAGGGCCGCGTAGCAGACCGGGCGGCCGCTCGACAAAAGTGGTTACGGCGGTCCGCCAGGCCTTGTTCGATTTGCTGGCAGAGCGTGGACTTGACGGCGTCGGGATTCCTGAGATCGCTTTGCGCGCGGGCGTCAACCGGACGACGATATACCGGCGATGGCCTACGAAGGCCGCGCTTCTCTTGGCGGTCATGCTCGAAGAGATGCGGGCGAGGGTGCCAACGCCCAATACCGGTCGTTTCCAAACCGATCTGGAGCAGATGTTGAAGGGCATCGCCAGCATATTGACCGATCCCGCCATCCGCAGCATTTTCTTCTTTTTTTCCTCAAGGGTCGATCCCGAGGCCGCGCGCGTCAGATCCGCATTCTGGGAGCAGCGTTTTGCGGACAGTGGTGAAATTGTTACGCGCGCAATCATGCGGGGCGAACTTCCCAAGGATGTTTCGCCGCGCGTGATTCTCGAGCTGGCAGCCGCGCCGCTTCTTTACCGCATCCTCATTCTCGGGATGTCTGTTGACGATCGAACCATCCGACAAATGACAGCTTGGGTCGCGCGCCAGGATGTGAAGGGCTTCCCCCCTTTGCAGGCGGCCAATCTTCGCAGTTAGGTTCAGCCCCGCGGTGTGTGAAGAACGTGCGCAATGCCGACGAGCAATGCAGTGCGGTCGGTGTCGAGTGCGGCAAGGCGATGGGCCAAGCAACCGAAGGAAGTTACAATCCGCCTAGATCGCAGCCGCGCTCCTCCAATATTGGTCGAAGCGCGCGAAAGGCGGCCGGATGCCGATTGAGCGGAATCGTCGGATAGAGGTGATGAATGATGTGATACTGCATGCCCGACGAGCCGATATTGCCAAAGAAGCTCTTGAAGGCCCGGGTATCCTTGTACCGTCCGCGACCGGTCATCGGCCGATGCGGCGCCCAGCTGAGGTAGAAGTTGATATAGGCCAAGCCGATTTTCAGCGGCAGCCACCAAAGCAGCAGCGCGTCAAGCGCATGTCCGCTCCATGCCAACGCAGCGAGGATCGAATATTGCACGGCCTTCGCGGCCATCGCGTGGAGTGCGGCGGTCTTTGCGGCGGATGTCCCGAGCCTTTGCAATGTCATGCCGTAGCGGTCGTGGCGTGGCTGCCCTTTTACAACCGCTCTGCCGATTGCGGCCCAAGCGCTGTTTGCAGCCATCGGAATGTCAGGATCGAGCAGCGGGTCGTTCGTGTGCCGATGATGTTCGAAATGGGTTACCCTGAGGACGGTAAGGGGGGCGAACATGGGAATTAGCGCGTACCAGCCGATAAACTCGTTGAACCAGTGCCAGCGCGATCCTTCCGGCACGATGATGTGATGTTGGGCTTCGTGCGATGGCAGATAGGCGGCGGTCATATTGATCGTTGCGATCAGAAATCCTGCCCATAGGGGCAGGGCACGTGTCATGACCAGCGGCCACAGCGCGAGCCACAGGCTTGTGTTGACGAGGGGCCAGACGACCATGATCCATGGGAAACCGCCGATGAACTGTTCGGCGATCGCCTTTTCGCGAGTCCTCAGACCCGGCGTCGTTGCTTCCGTTACCACAGCCAGGTCTTCCGCTGCCGCGCGATCACCCCTAATATGATACCGGTTATGAGTCCGAACTGGATGGCGCTGAGGCCGACAGGAGCGTCGAGACCGGCCGCGCCCATCACGGAGGCGATAACGGGCGCTAGAAACCCGATCCCAAACAGGATCGGTCCAAGGCTGAAGAGAAAACCGACGATCCGCATTCGTTACTCCTTCATCGCGCTAACGCTGTTATTCGGCGCGTCGGAATATCTCATCATGTCGCGCGCGTAATCAGCGGCTGATCCAATAGGTCATTCGCTCGATTGAGGCCACTCCGGCGAACACCTTCTTCCAGCGCTTGGACACCGAAAGCCTGCACTGATCTGCCCCCTTCTGAGTGGTCCAAAATTGATGATATTTTGGATGACGAAGGAGACATGGAATGCCGAGCAAGAAGCATCGCCCGGAAGAGATTATCGGCAAGCTGCGTGAAGCGGAGGTTGTGCTGGCGCAGGGCGCCACGACCGCCGAGGCGTGCCGTCGGATTGCGATCAGCGAGCAGACCTACTATCGTTGGCGCAAGGAATACGGCGGCCTGAAGACCGATCAGGCGCGTCGAATGAAGGACCTGGAGAAAGAGAATGCGCGGCTTCGCCGTGCGATATCCGACCTGACGCTGGACAAGCTGATCCTGCAGGAAGCTGCTCGGGGAAACTTCTGAGCCCCGCGCGCCGCAGGCGCTGTATCGACCACATCAGGACGATGATGCCGGTGTCCGAGCGACGGCTCTGCCGCGTGCTCGGGCAGCACCGGTCGACACAGCGCAAGGCGCCCCGCGGGGCGGATGACGAAGCAGCTCTGACCGATGATATCATTGCGCTTGCCCGGCAATATGGTCGCTATGGCTATCGGAGGGTGACGGCGTTGCTGCGCGATGCGGGGTGGCATGTGAACCGCAAGCGAGTTGAGCGTATCTGGCGCCGCGAAGGGCTGAAGGTGCCACAAAGGCAGCCGAAGCGCGGGCGTCTGTGGCTGAACGACGGATCGTGCATCCGACTTCGGCCCGAGTATCCCGGGCATGTCTGGTCCTACGACTTCGTCGAGGGCCGCACCCATGATGGTCGCAAATACCGGGTCCTGTCGATCATCGACGAGGCGAGCCGGGAGTGCCTGGCGTTGCCGGTAGCGCGTAAGCTCAGGAGCGATGACGTGCTCGCAGCGCTGACCGATCTGTTCGTCACGCGCGGCCCGCCAGCGCATATCAGGTCAGACAATGGCCCGGAGTTTATCGCGACCGCCGTGCAGGAGTGGCTGGCGAAGGTCGGCGTGAAGACGCTCTACATCACGCCGGGCAGTCCATGGGAGAATGGCTATTGCGAAAGCTTCAACGGGTCGCTGCGCGATGAACTGCTCAACGGCGAAATCTTCTACTCGCTCGCTGAGGCCCGCATCCTGATCGAGGCGTGGCGGCGTCATTACAACACCGTCCGGCCGCACAGCTCGCTGGGATATCGACCACCGGCGCCAGAAGCCGTTCCATCGCCAGTGTCGCCCTCCGGTTCCGCTTCGCTCCACCTACGGCCGACACTGGCGATGGAGGCGTCAATGCACTAACAATCCGATCGGACCACTCGGTGGGGGCCGGTCAGTCTTGTTCCGTATTTTTCGACCCGGGATGCAAGGCGTGATGCCCTTTTCCTGCAAGGCATCGCGGAACCAGTCGGCGTCAGGTGGCCGCCATTAAATGCAGCGGCGGAACTCGGCCGGGGTTACGCCTAGCGCCTTGCGGAATGTTCTGTTGAGATGGCTTTGGTCGGAAAAGCCGCAATCGGCCGCCACCACTTTTAGCGGGATGTTTCTCAAGAGTAGCAACGACTTTGCCCGTTCAATTCGACGCTGAACCACAAAGGCATGCGGCGTGACGCCGAATTCCAATTTGAATTTGCGAGAAAAGTGAAACGGACTCAATCCCGCGGTAGACGCCAGATCCTCAAGGTGGATACCATCCGCCAATGTTTCCTCAATATATTCGGAAACTGCCTTTCTCAAGCCCGACCCCAAGGCTCCCCCATGGGCCTCCTTGATCTCAATATCGGCGTAGTTTCTGATTATGTGAACGGCGAGCTGCGTTCGTAGCGCGTCAATCAGCAGGGTCTCTCCAACTCCTGCACCCCGGTATTCCCGCTCGAGCATCGCGAGACATGAAGGTATCACAGTGTCGTTGCTGCGGATGCGGTCATCAATCTCTATCGTCGCGAGATTCCGATCAAAGATTTGCGCTGCGGCGTCGATGATGACGTCATGGCTAAGGTAAATATGCTGTACGGTGATAGCGTCATCCCACTGCCATGTTGACTGCGCGCCTCGTGTAAGGAGGGAAACAGCCCCTGCACCAAGCTTCTCGGCCTGCCAGGGGCCGCCGCAACGTCGGCGCATGAAAGTGTCCGCTTCTTGATAGACTACGATCATGTAGTCCCGCATTGTCGGGATCTCGACTTCAAGGCCGGAATATCGATACCCCATCAAGGTAATGCCGCGCCAGCCCATCGCGGAACTGTCGGTCGTCTTGCGCCCCGGAATCCATTCCTTGATGTGTTCAGGTGGAATTAGGTCAGTCATCGCTCACTCCCCCAACCCGGCGCTCTCGTTGATCTATGGCACGCAAGCTGGCCTTTGTCCTTTGGCCTAGTCGCCGTCAGCCCCCTTGGTACAAAACACTATGGCCTGATTTTCCAGCTCCGCAATCTGCGCTTCACTGTATCCCGATTCAAGCAATATGTGTCGGCTGTTCTGCCCGAAGCCGGGCGGTGCAGAGTGGACCGATCCCGGCGTTCTGCCAAACTTTGCAGCTATTCCTGTACCGCGATAGCCTTCAGCCTCGACCACCATGTTGCGGTGGATGGTATGCGGATGCGCTAGCGCGTCGCTGACGTTTCGCACAACCCCGGCCGGCACACCGGCCATCAGGAGGGTCTGTTCGAGATCTTCCGCCTCAAATTGAGTAAGGCATTCCGCCAGAATTTCGCCAAGCTGCTCTCGATGCGCAATCCTGTCAGCATTGTCTGCGAAGCGCTCATCCCGGGCAATGTCCGGGCGCTCGAGCACTGCACAAAGCTTTGCGAACTGACTATTGTTGCCAACCGCGAGATAGATATTTCCGGTTCTCGTCTCAAACATGTCATAGGGAACGATGTTGGGATGACCGTTGCCAGTCGCCACAGGAGTCTTGCCCGACATCAAGCTATTCGCCGCCTGCGGATGGAGCATGCTGATCGCGCAATCGTAAAGAGGAACTTCGATCTGTTGACCAAGCCCCGATCGGCCGCGTTCGATTAAGGCGGCAAGGATGGCATTGCAGGCAATGAGGCCTGTTCCGATATCAACGATAGGCGTTCCCATCCGGACCGGTCCATGTTGTGGGTCGCCATTGATGCTCATCAAGCCCGTCATTGCCTGAACTACCGCATCATATCCTGGGAATCCGCCTAACGGGCCGTCGGCACCGAAGCCCGTAACATGGCACATGACAAGGCGCGGGAAGCGCCTTTCAAGCACCTCGGTATAGCCCAAACCCCACTTCTCCAGCGCACCACTCTTGAAGTTGTGGACGAGCACGTCTGCTTCCTCCAGCAGCTTCAATACGATGTCCCGTCCTTCCGGCTTGCCCACATCGATTGAGATCGAGCGCTTGTTGCGATTGGCGCCGGAAAAATATGCGCTGATCCCGTTCTTGAAGGGAGGCCCCCATGCTCGTGTTTCGTCACCTTGCGGCGGCTCGATCTTTATGACTTCGGCGCCGTAGTCGGCGAGAACCTGCGTGCAGTATGGCCCGCCAAGTACGCGGCTGAGGTCAACGACACGAATGCCTGCGAGCGCGCCGTCAATCATAGCACTTCCTCGTATAGCGAGACGACATCGGCAAACGACATGTCGCGCGGATTGTTCGCTTGCAGGCGGGTAAGGCCGGTCGTTACCTCGCTTGCCATCATCGGAACAGCTTCGGCAGAGATGCCCAGCTGCGAAAGGCGCGTTTCGAGGCCGCTTGAAACGAACATGGACTCGATCGCCAAGATTAGACTGTTGGCCGCCTCAAAGTCGTCGGTGAACGTCTTCCCAGGCAAAAGCACGCGGGCAAGTCGTGCGTATTCAGCCTCCGCCGAAGGGAGGTTGAAGCGCAATACCGGTGCTGCAACCAAGGCGTTACCATGGCCGTGCGGTACCTGGAAATGGCTGCTCAACGGGTAGGAAAGGGCGTGGATCGAGCCTACGCTGGCGTTGATGAACGCCATGCCCGCCAGGGTAGCCCCCAGCAGCACCGCTTCGCGTGCAGCCAGATCCGAAGGAGCGTCAAGCACGCGCGGTAGATTTTGTCCGAGAAGTGCGAGCGCCTTGTCTGCCAGCCCGTCCGATACCGGGTTCTTGCGGGTCCGACTGGTCGCAGCCTCGATAGCGTGCACCATCGCATCGAGGGCAGTTGCTGCGGTGATCTTGCGGGGCATGCCTACGGTAAGCTCTGCGTCGAGCAGTGCAACGTCCGGGAGCAATTGCGGCGCATAAACCGCCATCTTCTCGTGATTCTCGCTGGTCAGGACCGAAACCCATGTGACTTCCGAGCCAGTGCCAGCGGTGGTGGGGATCTGAATCAGCGGCAGCCGCTGGCCGACTGCCTTATCGGTGCCGATCATATCCTCGACCGACTGGCCCGTCGCCGCTGCCAGAGCAACGACTTTCGCAGTGTCGAGAGAGCTTCCACCACCCAAGCCCATTATGGCATCGGCGCGGAACGACCGGGCGCACTCCACGGCATCGTTAACTACAGTTATGGGCGGATCCGCTGCCACGCGATCGAACGTCGATGTCGCGATTCCGATGTCGGCGAGGGCGGAAACGGCTTGTTCGGCAAATCCGCAAGCAACAATTCCAGGGTCGGTTACAAGCAAAACGCGACTTCCGCCAAGGCCACGCATAAGTGCTCCAATTTGAGAGAGCGATCCCGCTTCGCAGATAACGCGCGGACAGGAACGGAAGTCGAGGTTCATTTCAGGTCTCCGATCAGGCTGCGTCACGGATCATGTTCCGTGCGATGATGAGTTGCTGAATCTGTGTCGTGCCTTCGTAAATTCGAAACAGGCGCACATCCCGGTAGAACCGCTCCACTGAATATTCGGACATATAGCCTGCGCCACCATGAATCTGGACCGCGCGATCGGCGACCCGGCCAACCATCTCGCTGGCGTACATCTTGCAACATGCCGCTTCCGTCGACACGTCTTGACCGGAGTCACGTCGACGTGCGGTCTCCTCGATCATGCAACGGGCGGCAAATGCTTCGGCCTTGCTGTCGGCTAACATCGCTTGAATGAGCTGCTTCTCGGCAAGCGCCTCACCGAACTGCCTGCGCTCCATGGCATAGCTAAGGCTGTCCCGGATAAGCCGCTCGGCGGCGCCGACGCATACGGCAGAAATGTGCAGACGACCGCGGTCGAGTACTTTCATCGCCGTCCTGAATCCCTGGTTTTCGCGATCTGGACCACCGATGATCGAGGTCTTGTGCACTCGTACATCCTGGAAAATTACATCGCAGGTGTGCGTCCCTCTCTGGCCCATCTTGCGGTCCCGAGCGCCGAATGTGATGCCAGCTGTATTGCCCTCTACGAGGAAGGCTGTAACGCCCGAAGAGTTGGTCGATCCTGGTTTGGTGCGTGCGAAAACTGTGAACAGGCCAGCGTGCGGCGCGTTTGTTATGAAACGTTTGGTGCCATTTATGACGTAATGATCGCCATCGCGCTTGGCGGAGGTTGAAAGCGAACCGGCATCAGAGCCCGCATCGGGTTCGGTCAAGGCAAATGAAGAGATCAACTCTCCCGTTGCCAGTCGAGACAAGTAGCGCTCTCGTTGCTCGGGCGTGCCATCGATGATGATCCCTTGCGACCCGATGCCATTGTTCGTTCCGATCAGTGACCGGAACGCCGGGGAGGCCTGACCGAGTACAAATGCAGCTTTTACCTCTTCAGCCATGGTCAGGCCGAGCCCGCCATATTCCTGAGGTATCGACATGCCGAATAGGCCCATGGTCCTGATTTCCTCGGCGAGAGCCGGCGGAATTGCATCGGTTTCGGCCACCTCGGCCTCGCACGGGATGAGCCGCTCGCGGACAAAGCGATCCAGCGTGTCGAGGAACTGTGAGAGTGTATCGTCGTCCAAAGGCATCAAATGGTTCCAAAAGTTTAGGGCGAAATCGCGCTGATGTTGCGGACAACGTCGTTTAGCCGAGCAGCAATGTCGGTTTCGATCCAATCGCGTGAGAGCTGAGACGCCGCCCCCCCGCAATTGAAGGCTAGGACAGGAGAACCGTCTGAGGGGATGAAGGGCACCGCGACGGAGTTTACATCCGTCTTCCATTCGCCAATCGAAAGGCAATATCCGTATTTGGCGTAGGATTCGAAAGCGTCATATATCCCCCGCTCGATCGCGGGCCAGCTCGCGCCTTCATATTCTTGAATTTCAAGAAGAATTTCAGATCTGAGATCTTCGGATATACCCGCCAGATATGCGCGGCCAATCGCCGTGGTCGCCAGCTTGATATGGGCCCCAACTTCGATCGCGAGTGTGACCGGATTCGGACCGCGGCAGCGCTCGAGGTAAACCATTGTGAGGCGATCTCTGCCCGCAAGCGCAACGGGCATTCCCGAATAATTCGCCAGATCCTGCATATATGGCTTGGCCAATTGCAAGGTGGGCATGCCGGCCAGGCACGAATATCCCAGAGAAAGGACCGGCGGAGCGAGGCGGTATCGGGCCGTTTCCGGATTGAAGCTCAGGTAGCCAAGGCGATGCAGCGTGTAAGTTAGCCTCGAGATCGTCGACTTGCTCAAGCCGGTCCGAGCGGCAAAATCACCATTGCCTAAGGTCTCACCCTCCTTTCGGAAAGCGCGCAAAACTTCGAGTCCACGTCCCAATGCGACCACGAAATCGCGGTCTGTATCTCCGGCTTTTGAAGGTTCCTTGCGCGGTCGCACCGCATACTCCTCTCGCTCCGGTCGCTGCCGGCTTGAAATGCTTCTAAGCAGCGAGTAATGCTCGTGTCAAGTTTGCGGAATATATTTCCGCACAGCGGAATAAATTGTTTGAGATGCTCGTGCCGCAAGGACGCTGGCACTCGGGATCGGAGAGGATCATTATGACGCAACATGAGTATGCAGACATCGGATTGTTCATTGCCGGCGCCTGGATCGGTCCAAGAGAACGCGAGGCACAGCCAGTGATCAATCCGGCTACGGGGCAGCAGATAGGCCTGATGGCGATGGCGACACCGGATGATCTTGAGGCATCGGTTCGATCTGCCCAGGCGGCTTTTGATGATTGGAAGCAACGTTCGCCGCTCGATCGGAGCGCCATCTTGCGGCGGTTCGCGAACCTGCTTCGTGAGAACGAAGAATCAATTGCTACGGCAATCACCTTGGATGAAGGGAAGCCGCTGGCTGAAGCGCGCGTTGAAGTGCGGGCCTCGGCCGATCATGTCGATTGGCATGCTGAGGAAGGGCGCCGCATTTATGGCCGAGTGATTCCTTCGCGCTCTCCTGCCGTACAACAGCTGGTCCTGCGTGAACCAGTGGGGGTATGCTTGGCGATTACGCCCTGGAATTTTCCACTGAGTCAGGCGGTACGTAAGGTCGCGGCCGCGTTAGCTTGCGGTTGCACGATGATCCTGAAAGGCCCTGCAGAAGCTCCGTCCGCATGTTTGGCCATCGCCCGTTACCTTCAAGAAGCTGGGCTGCCCGATGGGTGCCTCAATCTTGTGTGGGGCAATGCGGCGATGATTTCACAAACGCTGGTGGCCCATCCTGACGTCCGCAAAATTACTTTCACCGGTTCGGTTGAAGTTGGGAAAAATCTCGCTGAACTCGCGGGTCGCCACATGAAGCGCACCACGATGGAACTTGGCGGTCATGCGCCGGTCCTGGTTTTCGACGATGCTGATGCAGAGGGCGCTGCTTTGGCACTGGCCGGCAACAAACTGCGAAACGCTGGACAGGTCTGCATTTCACCGACCAGGTTCTTCGTGCAAGCAGGCGTCCATCAACGCTTTGTCGATGCTTTGGTGAACGCCTTCGCGAGTGTCAAAGTTGGCGATGGGCTGGAGGCAGATGTTCAAATGGGACCGCTGTGCCACGCAAGGCGGATTACGGAAATGGAGCGGCTTGTCGAGGACGCGCGCGCTGGCGGAGCCGCAGTCCTGGCTGGCGGCACACGACAGGGAAATGCGGGCTATTTTTTCGCACCGACCATCGTCGATACCATGGGTGATCGCATCGCACTGATGCGGGATGAACCATTCGGGCCAATTGCCGTTATTTCCCGCTTTGGTGATATCAGCGATGCTGTCGATCGGGCAAACGCATTGCCGTTCGGCTTGGCTTCCTATGTCTTTACCAGTTCGCTTGAGCGGGCCGATCGTGCCGCCGCCGCCCTCCAGGCCGGCATGGTCAGCATCAATCACTTTGGACTGGCATTACCTGAAACCCCGTTCGGAGGGGTCCGTGACAGCGGCTACGGCACGGAAGGCGGTAGCGAAACCTTTGACGGCTACCTCAACACGAAATTTGTTTCGCGGTTTGCGGGAGTTTACCCATGAGCGATGTGTGTTTGCGTCGGCGGGGCAAGCGCCTTGCCCCCTTGAGGATCGTGTCCCACGGGGTGGTGTAGCCGGGGTCGGTCCCCGCATTTTCCGGCGTCAGTCTGAGTCGATCATATGCCTGGCACCGCCAACAGCATGATGATGGGATTGTCGCTGAGTGGGGCCATCGTTCCAAGTGTAATGTATCGGGCGCGCTGGATGGCCCATTCGTCGGATTGTTCCATGAGGATGGCGCTGACGAGGCGGGTGATCGCGGCTTCGTTCGGGAAGATGCCGACGACACCGGTCCTGCGCTTGATTTCGCCGTTGAGCCTCTTGATGGGATTCGTGCCGTACAGTTTGGCGCGGTGCTCCCGGGGGCAGGTCATGTAGGTCAGCACGTCAGGTTCGGCGTCGTTCGTCAAGGCCGCAAACTTTGCCGCCGTCGCGTTGATGTCTTCTTGGGAATCGGAGATGACCAGCTTCACGCCGCGCTGGCCTGGGCAGACCAGCTTGCGCAGCAAGGCCATCCAGAAAGGTTCGGCTTCGGATGCGCCGATGTCCATGCCCAGCACCTCGCGGAGGCCGTCGCTACTGACGCCGACCGCGACGATCACGGCGACCGAGACGATCCGTCCGTTCTGGCGGACCTTCACATAGGTGGCGTAGATCCACAGGTATGTCCAGTCACCCTCGATTGGGCGATCAAGGAAGGTGGTAACCCGCTCATCGATTTCCTCGCACGGGCGGCTCACTTGGCCCTTGGAGATGCCATCCGTGCCAAGCGCCTTGACTAGGTCATCGACCGAGCGTGTCGAGATGCCCTGGATATAGGCCTCCTGGATCAACGTCGTCAGCTGGAACTTGCCAAAAGCGGACGGCACTGTGCAAGTTCGAGCACTCGTCTAGAATCGAGCAGCATCGATTTGTCAGATTGCTAGAAAGCCACCATCTACGGGCAGCGAAATACCCGTGATGAAGGACGCTGCGTCACTAGCGAGAAAAGCTGCGGCGTGGGCGATGTCTTCGGCTTCGCCAAGTCTCGAAAAGGGCGTCCAAGCGCGAAGGCGAGCGTATACTTCTTCGTCGTCTAGGGCTGCCCTCGTCATGGCAGTTCGGATTGCACCCGGCATGATGGCGTTCACGTTGATCGAATGCGGTGCGAAATCGATGGCAAGCTGGCGCGTGAGCGCGGTTACCGCACCTTTTGATGCGCAATAGGCCGGTTCCAGATTCGCGCCCGCCATCGCCGCCACGGACGCGATGTTGATGATCCGTCCTCGACACCCGTCCGCCCGGGGCTCTTGCTTCACCATCTGTGTCAATGCAAATTTGCATCCGAACCAAACCCCACGCGCGTTCACGTTCATGGTGAGGTCGTAATCGGCTTGGGTCTGACCGATAATCGTCTCCAGCTTGGTGAATACGCCCGCATTGTTCACGAGGATGTCCAGCCGGCCGAATGCCGACACGGCATGGGCCACCGCTGTTTCTACGTCCTCACCGCGACCGACATCGCAGGCGATGAAGTCTGCCCGACCGCCGCGGCTTGCGATGAGATCGTCCGTATCGATTTCCAGATCGGCCTCGAACCCGTCGGGGTTCGCCGACTTGCGGACGTCGGTACAGACAACGCTTGCCCCCCGCGCTGCTAGTTGCAGGGCCGTCGCCCGCCCCATGCCTGAGCCCGCGCCGGTGACCAGCGCGACCCGGCCCTCCAAATCCGTCATCATCGTTCTCCTGATTCAAAAAAGTGACACGCCGCATCGCATCGATTCAGAACAGTGACGATCGCGGAAAACCGTGCGCCGTATCGAACAATGTGCCGGCCAGGCGGAGACGCGCGCTCCTCACAGGCGTCCGCCGCCATCTATGGCGACTTCTGCGCCCATTACGAAGGATGCGGCGTCGGAGGCCAGAAACACAATTAGTTCAGCCACCTCTTCTGCGGTACCAAACCTTCCCGCAGGAGTCATCTCCGCGTACACCGCCTTCAGTTCGGGCGGAGTATCGGCGAGCATTGCGGTATCGATCACGCCGGGACACACGGTATTGATTCTGATGCCATCGCGCGCGAGTTCGCTGGCTAGGCACCCTCCCATACCGCGAAGCGCCCATTTGCTGGTGGCATAAGCGAGTTGCTGCGGCAGATTGCGGAGCCCTGCGACCGACGCCGTGTTGACGATGGCGCCGCGGCCGGCACCGCGCATGATGGGCGTAACGGCTTTGATCCCCAGGAAGGGGCCAAGCACGTTCACCCGGAAATGGCGCTCCATGAGCGCGGCGTCTGTAGTATCGAGCGGTTGGGATTTATAGTAGCCGGCATTGTTGACGAGGATATCGACGGTGCCGAACCGCGTGACCGCCTGTTGCACGGCGTCCGCCCATTGCTTTTCGTCCGAAACGTCCAGCTGGGCGAAATCCGCTTGAGCGCCAAGCGACGCGGCGACCTCTTGAAGCGGCTCGACCTGCACGTCGGTCAAGAGCACACTCGCACCCTCCCGCACGAAAGCCCTGGCGGCTGCGGTGCCCTGACCGCGCGCCGCGCCGGTAATAATGGCGACCCGGTCGCTCAGTCGTGCGATCATACTCTTTCTCTCCTCATTTTTTCTCTCCTCATTTTGAACAACGGCGTCATCGGACCCATCTCGCCCCCCAGACGCGCATCGGCACTGGCTCGACGGCGTACCGCCACTTCAATCTGCTCCGGCGTCGAACCGCACTGGTCTCGCCAAAGCCTTTGTCCCTGCGCATCGACGGCGCAAATCGCCGTCATCTTCTGCGATACGTCCAGACCGACATAATGGATCATGATAGCCTCCAATGGTCGAACCACCGGGCCAAACGCCCGGACCGCGACACTATCAGCGACTCAGTCACTCGCCGCGATTGCCGGATGTCCACAGATGACTCTAGGTACCGCTTGCCAGCTCAAGGGCTGCGGCCTGTTGCGCGGCTTCAAAAACCAGCGGCTCTTTCGAGAAATCCAGCGCTTCGAAATCCGCGCGATCGGCCCAATAATCCTGCGAATGGCGCCAGGGATCATGGTCACCGCTTCGCGGCAGGATATCAGCTGCGCGGCTGGTATATCCCGGCGCAAATTCCTCTGTCGCCATATAGGGCAGAAGGTTCATGCCCTTGTCTTCTTCCCGCAATTTAGGGACAACGCTCGCATAATGGCGATCATGCATCAGGTTCAGCAATTTGCCCATCAGATCAGCCACCAGTTCAGCCCGCAAAGTATAGGCGGCGGAACGGAAGTATCCCGCCACCCATACAAAATTGGGTGTTTGGGTAAACATCAAGCCGCGATAGGTAACAGTATCGGACATCGGCAACGGCTCCCCGTCCTTGACGATTTCCATATCGCCAAAGACATTGACGTTGAACCCGGTAGCCGTAACGATCAAATCGGCTTCGATCTCTTCACCCGATTTTAGGCGCACCCCATTTTCGGTGAATTGTTCGATCTCGCCGGTCGTGATGCTTGCCTTTCCGCTGGTGAAAGCGCCGAAATAATCATTGTCGGGGATCATGCAGACCCGCTGGCGCCACGGCTTATATTTTGGAATGAAATCGTCCGGGATTGTTCCACCCAGTGCCTCACGAACGCTGCCCAGCATTTCCTCGGTCGCCACGTCCGGATTGTCGAGGCAGTGGCGTACCCAGTCATTATGCTCTTTCAGTAATTGCTGGCGGACGATCTCATGAATCCATTCCCTCGGAATATCGAGCTGCCGTAACTGTGTCGCCAGTGGATATTCATTTGGCGAGGGAAAATAGTAAGAGGGCGAGCGTTGGATCTGCACGATTCGCTCGGCTTTTTCGGCCAATGCGGGAACGATCGTCGCGGCGGTCGCGCCAGAACCAATGACGATGACCCGCTTTCCAGAATAATCATAATTCTGGGGCCAGCGTTGCGGGTGCAATATGTCACCTTTGAAATGGTCGATACCCGGCCATTGGGGGGAATGCCCCTCGCGATGGCGATAGTAGCCCTGACACATCCACAGGAAGTTTGCAGTATAAATGGCGGTCGTTTCACCACCGATTTCTACCGTTACAATCCAGTGTGCGTCGGCACTGGACCATTCTGCCCGCAGGACTTTGTGACCGTAGCGGATGCGATCCTGCAGATCATGTTCGCTGATCGTCTCGCGCATATATTCGAGGATGGGCTCACCGCGGGCAATTGGCGCGCCTTCCCACGGTTTGAAACTATAGCCATAAGTGAACAGGTCGCTGTCCGATCTTGCGCCTGGGAATTTGTTGGATAGCCATGTCCCACCGTGCGACTCCATCGCTTCGAGTACGGCAAAGCTGGCCCACGGGCATTCCTGCTGGAGACGAACCGCCGAGCATAAGCCGGATATACCCGCGCCAATTATGAGGACATCGAAATTCGCCGCAACTGGTTGCGCCCCGGTAAATATGTTCGCATTGGCAGTCTCGTTCATTTGTCTCTCTCCTGTCGCCGTCAGAGGGTGGCATCTGACGATCCCGTGGTCGGGCTTCTCTTTTTAAGATGCTGGCACGCGAGCGTTTGCCCAGTTGGTCAGCAAACAAAGGGTAACGGTGTGAGGCTGATTTTGGCCAGTTGCTGACCGGCCAAAAAAGTGGCATTTTGAGCCAATGCAAGATTCGTTGTTCCAACTACCGATGACAATGGGCTATTTGCGGCTTCTTCACCGGGTTTATGGCACGGGGGATCACGATATTCTGGCAGGTGCGGACCTGGTACCTGAGGATCTGGCCGATCCGGTCCGCGAAATCAGCTTGTTTCAGCAAGCGCGCGTGATCGACAATCTTACGGCCATCTATGGCCCCGGCATCGTGTTCTCAAAGCCAGAAATCTGGAATGTTTCTATCCACGGCGCGGTTGCGATAGCCGTGATATCGGCGGCAACCGTTGGCGAAGGCATAAAATTGCTTCCGCGTTACGGCCCAGCGCGTACGCCGTTTCAGCGCGGTGTCATCCGGGAGGGGCGAGACCATTATACGCTGGACTGGGAGGTGACCGTCCCCCTTACACAGACGCAATGGCTGCCGATGATGGAAGTCAATTTTCTGGCCATTCGTTCGATGATGCAATCGGCTCTGGGAGGCGATATCGACGGGCTAGAGTTTTCGTTTTCGGTCCCTATTCCGACTTATGCCGAGCGCGCCCGTGCCGCGCTCGGGCCCGGCGTAGAATATGAAGCGGGAGTTAATCGCGTCCGATTTCCCCGTTCTTGGTGGAGCATGCGGCCCGTCACAGCCGATCCGATATTGCACCGCGGCGCAATCAACGAACTGGAGCTGGCGCTACGCAGGCGGCGGGAAAATTCTGCGCTTCTAAAAGGTAGGGTCGAGCATCTCTTGCAATCAATGCCCGACGGGCGCTTGGGCGCAGATGCGGTTGCACGCAGCCTAGGAATTTCGCGCCGTACGATGGCGCGGCGGCTTTCAGAGGCCGGGACAAATTTCCGCAGCCTGCTTGACGATGAGTTGAAAGAACGCGCCGTTCATTTGCGTTCGGCACGGTTGAGGCGCGACGAAATTGCAGTTCGGCTTGGCTACGAAGACGCCGCCAGCTTCAATCGCGCCTGGCGCCGATGGTTCCCCAAGGACCGCGAAACGCAGCGACCGGCGATAAGGGTTTAACGCCGCGGAAACGCAAGCTCAGCAGGTATGAGTGTCATTCTTTCCGGCGTCTTTCAATTCAGGAACTCCATTTTGCATGTAATGCCGGTAATGCCTTGGTGCCTGCACCATCGTGTGACGAAAGACAGTGCTGAACGCTGCCTCTGAAGAATATCCCGACGCATAGCCGATGCTGCTCACATTATCCGAAGTCCGACAAGGGCGGTGACCCGCTCGTCGATTTCCTCGCACAGGCGGCTCAGTTGGCTCTTGGCGATGCCATCCATGCCAAGCGCCTTGACTAGGTCATCGACCGAGCGTGTCGAGATGCCCTGGATATAGGTCTCCTGGATCACCGCCGTCAGCGCCCGCTCGGCCATCCGGCGCGGTTCCAGAAAGCGCGGAAAGTAGCTGGCTTTGCGCAAGCGGGGATGCGCAGATCGACAGTCCCGGCGCGGTTCTGCTAGT
This sequence comes from Sphingopyxis sp. P1IMeth2, assembly GCF_900185685.1. NCBI lineage: Bacteria > Pseudomonadati > Pseudomonadota > Alphaproteobacteria > Sphingomonadales > Sphingopyxidaceae > Sphingopyxis > Sphingopyxis sp. P1IMeth2. The sequence goes on along the minus strand of NZ_FYAT01000012.1, from coordinate 384,354 downwards.
CCCGCTCACGGCCGGTCAGGCTGCCGACGTCCATCGCCATCAACCGCTCGGCGGCAAACGAAATCATGTCGCGCAAAATGTCAGCGTCAGGCGCCTTCTCGGCCGGCGAGCGCAGGTGCATCATCGAATCGGTCATCGTGGTTCCTTCCGTCAGGCTCGAGCGTTGCACCCCAAACCTATCCGGAAATCACGGTGACCACCTCAATCCCCAGCTGCATCACCTCGTGGGACACGATCCCCTTGAGCGAATTTGGGCGGTAGCAATAAACGACAACGGAACGCGCAGGGAAATTCAAGACGTCCTCACCAGCGCAACCTAGCATCTCCTCCTGATCACGCCTCACATCTGTTGGCCTCATAAGACGGGCAGCGGCGAAGTACGGCGTTCGCAAGAATTTGGATGGAGAGGAAAATGGCGGAAAATCGGGAAGCAGATTTCCTGCGCGAGCTGTACGAGGATTGGAGCGACCGAATGGCCGCCGATCCCGAAATGTCCATTGCAGGGCTGCGCAGTATGTTCGACGAGTGGGGCAAGCCCGCGCGCGAACCCGAAGGGGTAGGCTACAAGTCAGATGAAATTGGCGGTGTTCCAGGTATCTGGGCGTTCCCGCGAGATGCAGATCTCTCTCGGGTCATACTTTACACCCACGGTGGAGGTTTCGCGGTCGGTTCAGCAGATAGCCATCGCAAGCTTGTGGGGCATCTTGCGAAAGCTATGGGCGTATCAGCGTTCATCTTGGACTACCGACGATCACCCGAATTTCCATTTCCTGCCCAGATCGAGGATGCGGTTGCGTCATATTTGGGCTTGATCGAAAGAGGCATAGAACCCAGGCACATAACAAGTGCGGGTGACAGCGCCGGCGGCAATCTCGCTATTGCCACGGTTCTCCAACTTCGAGAACTTGGCCACCAGCTTCCTGGAAGCGTCATTGCGTTTTCGCCTTGGCTCGACATGGCGTTGCGCGGTGCCACCTTGGAGGCGAACGCCGCAACGGATGCTCTGGTTGGCAGGCCGATACTCGAGGGTATGATCGCCATGTTTCTTGGCGACGCGACCAGTCCGCTAGATCCGCTGGCGAATCCGCTCGAGAACAGCTTTCAGCAATTCCCTCCACTGTACGTCAATGCGGGCGGGGCCGAGACATTGCTAAGCGACGCCGAGGCCTTGTGCGATAAGGCGGGGAGGGAAGGCGTTTCAGTCGCCCTCTCGGTCGTCCCCGGCATGCAGCATGTCTTTCCAGCCCTCGCCGGTCGAGCCGCTGAAGCTGACGAGGAGCTGCTCAAGATCGCCGCTTGGTATCGCTCACTTTGACACGCGCGAAAATCCATTTCGCAGCAATGGTTTGTGCGGGAATCCCGCTCTGGAGGAAATAATGATCAGCAACGTAACCGCAACAAAAACCCATGGTGCCGATTTCGATGCAATTGTCGTCGGCGGGGGCTTCGGTGGCCTCTATGCGGTCCACAAGCTTCGCAATGAGCAGGGCCTTCACGTGAAGGCTTATGACAATGCGAGCGATGTCGGGGGAACCTGGCACTGGAATCGTTACCCCGGAGCCCTCTCCGATACGGAGAGCTTTTGTTACCGCTTTTCGTTTGACAAGGAACTCCTTGATCAAGGCAGCTGGCAGTCTCGATACCTCACGCAACCCGAGATTCTCGAATATCTGAACGGCGTCGCGGATCGCTTTGACCTGCGCAGCAGCTATCAATTCAATACGAAAATCGTATCAACCCGCTTCGATGAGGCCACCGGCTTGTGGCACGTCTTGACAGACAAGGGGGAGTCGGCATCGGCTAAGTATCTGATTACCGGCCTGGGGCTGCTTTCGGCAATAAACAAGCCACTATTCGCCGGTATCGATAAATATCGCGGGGAGGTTTACCATACGGGCGCATGGCCGGAAGGCGCCGATCTTAGCGGAAAGCGTGTCGGCATTATTGGAACCGGCTCCACGGGTGTTCAGGTGATCATCGCGCTTGCGCCTGTAGTACAACATTTGACCGTGTTCCAACGATCGGCCCAATATGTGGTTCCCATCGGAAACTGGCCCGAAGACACCGAGACGATCGACAATTACAAGGCAAATTATGACGCAATCTGGCAGCAGATTAAGGGCTCGCAGGTTGCCTTCGGCTTCGCCGAGAGCACGACGTCGGGACTAGAAGTCTCCGAAGCCGAACGAGACCGAGTATTCGAAGAAGCCTGGCAACGAGGTGGCGGCTTCCGCTTCATGTTCGAGACATTCACCGATGTCGCAACCAGCCATGACGTCAACGCGTCCGCCGCCAACTTCATCAAGCGAAAAATTGCCAAAATTGTAAAGGATCCGGAAATCGCCCGGAAACTGATGCCTGGCGATCTCTATGCCAAACGCCCCCTGTGCGCAACGGACTACTACGGCGTCTATAATCGGAAGAACGTGTCGCTGGCAGACGTCAAGGAAGATCCTATCACCGAGTTCACGGCAAATGGTGTTCGTTTGGCGAGTGGTATCGAGCACGAACTTGACGTCGTGATATTCGCCACGGGATTCGATGCGGTCGACGGGAACTATACGAAGATCGATATTCACGGGCGAGGCGGTGTAACCATTCGCGAAAAATGGGCCGATGGTCCCCTGGGATATCTCGGAATGATGGAAGCTGATTTCCCGAACATGTTCATGATCCTCGGCCCCAATGGCCCATTCACAAACCTTCCGCCGAGTCTCGAAAGCCAGGTTGACTGGATTGCCGAAGCGATCGCCACCATGGAAGCCGACGGCCGATCCACAATCGAGCCTACGCAGGCTGCCGAAGACGAGTGGGTAGAGACGTGCCGGACAATTGCAAACATGACACTCTTCCCGAAAGCTGAATCGTGGATTTTCGGAGCCAATATTCCGGGCAAGAAAAATGCCGTGATGTTCTATCTCGGCGGGCTTGGAAACTACCGCGATGCACTTCAGGCGGTGCGCGAGTCGGGATATGATTCAATGATTTTCGATCGCGAAGCAGTTTTGACGTGAATTCTGCGCGGCGACCGCTCGATGGATCGCTCGGCGCGCCAACTGGAGGTGCGGCAGAAACGAGATTTGGGAGTCGCGAGACGCCGCATATTTTCCGTTCAGTGCCGAACCTGCATGTCGAATGGGGAGTCCATCGCCGCTTGGGGCAATTCTTCTCCGAGCGTTTTGCAGAGCGCCGCATCCTGATCGTTACGGACCGTCACTTGCACGCTGCGGGTGTCATAGATCCTGCTTTGCAATCGCTCGAAGGAGCCGGCTTCGCAATAACGATTTTTGATGGAGTTGTTGCCGACCCACCTGAATCCGTGCTCGCCAGCGCTGTCCAGCTGACGCGTGAGGCGGGCACGGATATCGTCCTTGGCCTGGGCGGCGGTTCATCGATGGATATTGCCAAGCTGGTTGCAGTCCTTGCTGTTTCAGAGCAGCATCTGTCCGAACTATACGGCATTGATCTGGTAAAGGGCAAAAGACTACCGCTGGTCCAGATGCCGACTACCGCTGGCACAGGGTCCGAGGCAACCAACATATCGATCCTGACCACGGGGGAATCGACAAAATCAGGAATAGTAGCGCAGCAGCTATACGCCGATCAGGTCATCCTGGATGCGGAACTTACCTGCGGCATGCCGCCGCTCCTCACCGCGGCAACAGGCATCGACGCGATCGTGCATGCCATCGAGGCCTATACAAGCAAGAACCGCAAGAACCCGATGTCCGATATGTTTGCTCGCGAAGCGCTCCGACTCATGACGGGCAATTTGATCACCGCCTGTCGCGTTGGTAATGACAGGGACGCGCGAGAAGCCATGATGCTAGGTGCAAATCTTGCGGGGCAGGCGTTTGCGAACGCACCGGTCGCGGCTGTCCACGCACTTGCTTATCCGCTCGGCGGACATTTTCACATCGCGCATGGGCTGTCCAACGCACTCATGCTGATGCCCGTACTCCAATTCAATCTGGCAACTGCGTCGCCGCTGTACGCCGAACTTGGCGACGCGGTCTTGGGGCCTACGACCGCATCGACCGTTGTGAGGGCTGAAGCATTTGTGTCCTTCATTGGCCAGCTGCTGGTCGATTCCGGTTGCCCATTGCGGCTTCGGGACGTGGAGGTTCCACAAGAGAGCCTACCTTTGCTTGCTCGAGATGCGATGCTGCAGACGCGGCTTCTGGTCAATAATCCGAGGACTATGACAGAACAAGACGCCTTGTCGCTATATCAGGAAGCATACTGAGCCCGCCGAGTTTCTCTTGCATGGCATTCCCGCTGGAGCATCTTGCCCAAGGAGGAAAATTGGAAAAATCGAAGCTCTTGCCCCGCGATGTTTACCCGCAGTGGGCAAAGATTCAGACGCAGTGGGCAGACAATGACGTCTATGGTCATGTCAACAACGCCGTGCACTATGGATGGTTTGATACGGCGATCAACAGCTGGCTGATCGGTAATGGCCTGCTTCGCCTAAGTGGAGGCAAGCTGATTGGCCTGGTTGTCGAAACGGGGTGCAGATATGCAGAAGCAGTCTGTTACCCCGAAGCTGTCGATCTCGGGTTTGGCGTCAGCCATTTAGGTCGAACAAGCGTGACATATCGCGTTGGAATCTTCCGCGAGCGGAGCGTCTCGGCTGCCGCGGAAGGGCATTTCACGCACGTCATGGTTGATCGTACCAGCCGCAGACCAGTCGCTTTGCCTGCGCGATGGCGAAGGGTCCTTTCGGCGCAAATGATCGAAGCTTGATCTTGCTTTAGGCTAGCGCACAATCGATCTTGAACTGACCGCTGGTCTCAACAGTGGTTTCCTTGTCCGCAACGTGGAGGTCCCGTTCAAGCAGGGAATCCGATATGATCCGGAGAGGCTTCGCGGGTCCGTGCGCGGCAAGGTTGAATTGATGTTGTGCGCTGGCGCTTTTTCAGCTCGCCATCGCTCTCCTCAGCTGGCCTAGCAACGATGCAAGTTTCTGGCCTTCTGATTTCAGGCTTGCGAGCCGCATCCCGGCTTCCGGCTGATCGAGAACGACGACGCCGCGCTCGGGATGTCGGCTCCGGATGGAGAGGCTGCGGATGATCAGCGTCCATTGGCCGCTCTGGTCGACGAGCACCTTGATCGCGCCATGGCAAAGCAGGGCCCGGAAAACTTCCTGCCGCTCGCGGTAGCGCGCCAGCGCTGGATAGGCCGCCTTGCCCTGCTCGGCGAAGGGACCGTCAGGACCGATTGCCGCCGCCAGATCCTCGAAGCGCTGCCCGATCAGTTGCCGCAGACGAACCTTCCCGCCGCCCGCTTCGGCTGTGCTGAGCGCCAGCAGCGTCTCGGTCACCGTCATTTCGGCGGCGGAAAATTGATGAAGGCAGGCGCCGCGCCAGCCGTTGACCTCTGCGATGCGCGCGTCCCAACTCCCGTCGCGCAGTGCATCGTTCCTATTGTGGATATCGCGGTCCATGCGTCCAGCTAGCCTGCCGAGCTTAACGGGCCCCTAAAGCAGGGAATGGAGCGTGGATCGCCGCGTCGCGCCGGTAGACGCTTCGCCGTCGAAGGGGGGGCATCTCGGTTGCATCCTCGCAGGATTGTTCAACCCGTGCGAGCAAGGATTTTCAAGACTGCCGCCCCTCGATGGGCTCTACGCCCTGACGTGAAACTAAGTCGGACTTCGCCCTTCCGTAACCTGCGGCAAGGGCGTGAGCAGACGAACTTGGCAATCGAGGGAGAGAGATAATGAACCTGAAGGCAATTTCGCGGCTTCTATGTGGTTGCGCGTGGGGCATTTCGCTGTTGCCCGGGCAAGTGAACGCCCAGGCGGTGGCGAGCGATGCCGGCGCCGTGATCGATCAAGCTTCAGAAGAAGGCCATGGCGACGAGATCATTGTTACCGCACGGCAGAAGAATGAATCCCTGAAGGATGTTCCTGCGTCGGTCTACGTGCTGTCGACCGACACAATCGAAAACACCAAAGCGCGCGTCGCAGTCGATTTCGTGAGCTTGACTTCGGGTGTCACCATTCAAACCGCCACGACCGATCCGTCGGACGTCTCCATCAACATCAGAGGTCTAAACAGTCCGCGCGATGCGGAAAACAACATTGCGCTGGTGGTCGATGGCGTTCTCAAGACGAGCATTGCGTCAACCAACGAACCTCAGGGCGCGCTGGCACAGGTCGAAATTCTCAAGGGGCCGCAGGGTGCGATCTACGGTCGCAACGCGTCGGCCGGCGCGATTGTCATTACGACAAAGAAGCCGACGCCGGACCTGTCTGGCCAGATCAAGGGCCGTGTCGCCAACGACAACACATATCTCGTCTCCGGCCTGCTGAGTGGCCCTCTCACAGATGGCGTCGGATTCGTCCTGAACGGCGAATGGACCAAGTCGGACGGATATTATCGCAACACCTTTGTAGGCACGGATTTGCATCAGAGTGTCTACGGCTATCGCGGCAACCCGGCTTCGGTGGACAGCTACAACAAATTGAACATCTTTGGGCGCATCCTGATTGAACCCTCTGATGACACCGAAATCGACCTGAAGGCCAACTATGGAAGAAGCCACGGTGGCGCTTTGAGTTTCAACGCGGTCTTCCAGATTCCCACGCTCGCGCAAGCGTTCAATGACCCGATTTTCAACGCGCCGGTGAGCAAGCATAAGTTCATATTCACGGACGACACCGAGGCCAAGCACTGGCAAAAAACATATGGGGCGTCGATGAGAATTCGGCAGGACCTGGATTTCGGTACATTGATCGGAGTCGTTGCTTATAACAACAACAGGAATGAATATATCGCCGGCGGAACGAGCGGGGCGTTCGGATTTTTCAACAACGAACCCACCTGCATCCGCACCCGCCCAGCCACTGCGGGCGTGGTCAACCAGGCACCATTTACACAGTATAATGCTGCGTTCGGTTTCGCCATGCCCTACTCACCTTCCACCTGCGACGGTATCCAGGGCAATCGTCGCACGCAGAAAGATGTGGTTTCGGAAATCCGGCTCACTGGCGGCGAAGGCACCTCCCTGAACTGGCAATTGGGCGGTAGCTACATCTACATCGATCGACGGGTTTGCGTGAACCTCACCCTCGACACTGGTCAGGGCGGAACGCGTCAGTGCTTCACGACGGATCCGCGATTCCCGACAGAGAACCTCACCGATGACAATTACCGGACCAATGTATATGCCGTGTTTGCTGCAGCCGACTGGGACGCGACTGACAAACTTCGGCTGGGCGTCGCACTGCGCTACGATATCGAAGCGCGCGACCGCTTCAACAACGTTCCGGTAAATGCTCGCACGCGCTGGGTTGGCAATCCGCGCACAGGATATCCGATCGGTACCGCGACCACGCCGTCGAACTATTTCCTCAATCCAGGGCTCGACCCGGCCTATAACCCGTCGGGCGTGATTGCCCCGATTTCGGAAACGTTCAAGCAGCTTCAGCCGAAGATCACGATCACCTATAAGCCCAACAGTGACCTCACTATTTTCGGAAACTGGGGCATGGGATTCAAGGCCGGTGGCTTCAATCCGGCCGGCACCGAGGCAATCATCAACGGCTATTTCAATCCGCCGCCGCCGACGGGCATTAGCGCCGGAATCTCGGTTCCCGATCTGATCAAAAAGGAAACCAACAGCGCATTCGAGCTTGGCGTGAAGGGACGTGTTTTCGATGCCGTGAACTTCGAAGTGGCCGGCTTCCTCACCAACGTGAAAAACATGCAGTTCTTTGAATTCTTCGTCGGCGACTTCGGTTTGCTGCGGAGTACCTCCAATATCGACAAGGTGCAGATCTACGGCGTCGATGCTTCGATCGACTATAAGATATCGCCTGTGTTCAAGGTTTTCGTGAACGGAAACTACACGCAGAGCGAAATCAAAGCCAATTCCGGCCGTCCTTACACCGTCGGCAACAAATCTCCTGCGACGCCTGATTTCACGATCAACGGCGGCGTGCAGATGAACGCCCCGGTTTCCGACCGCGTCAATCTGGTCAGCCGAATTGATTTCAGAGTTGTCGGTCCGACGCCGTTCCATACCGTTCAACGGAATACGACACCCACCATCTTCGGGTTGCCGGCAACCTATGACAACTCGACGCGGGATACATTCGCGACCGTAAATGCAAGACTCGGTGTGGATGTTGGCAACTTCTCGATTTCTGCGTTCGCTACCAACCTGTTTAACAAGCAGTATGTCGAGGACGTGGTGATTGCTCCGGAGTTCGGAGGCGACTTCATCGCTGGTGGCGCGCTCCGCCGGTTCGGCGTTGATGTCTCCTACAAGTTCTAGGCCGTGGGTCGGATCCGGGATTCCCAAGCATCATTGCCAGGAATCCCGGATCGCGGAAGGCTCGGGAAGACCTGAAGACGGTCAATGTCTTACCCGTACTGCGCCGGTATCAACCGCGATTTTCGGGGCCGTATGTCATTGAAGGAATGGATCGATGGTGTCGCTATTTGAACCGTTGACGCTGCCGCGCGGCCCCGCGATGAAGAACCGTTTTCTTCTCGCCCCGATGACCAATCAGCAGGCACGTGACGATGGCACGCTGACGGACGACGAGTTGAACTGGTTGCTCATGCGCGCAACGGGTGACTTCAGCCTGGTCATGACCTGTTGCTCGCATGTGCATCTGAAAGGGCAGGGCTTTCCTGGCGAACTTGGCGTGTATTCTGATGCCTTGATCCCCGGCCTGGAGCAGCTCGCCGGTGCCCTCCGCGGAGCGGGAGCCATATCAAGCATGCAGCTCTATCATGGCGGAATTCGCACGATTACTCCGGATCGCACGGGACCATCCGCCGCTCCGGAAGATCATGCACGCGCGATGACCGTCGCAGAAGTGCGCGCGACAATTGAGGACTTCATTGTCGCGGCCCAGCGCGCCGAGCGCGCCGGCTTCGATGGCGTGGAACTTCACGGAGCCCATGGTTACCTGATCAGCGCGTTCCTGAGCAGCGTCTATAACAGGCGCGAGGATCATTACGGCGGCACCCCTGAGAAGCGACGTCGGTTCCTGCTTGAGATTGTCGATGGAATTCGCGCGCGCTGCGGCGAGGATTTCCAGATCGGCGTTCGAGTTTCGCCGGAGCGTTTCGGCCAGGATGTCGGTGAAACCCGCGAACTGGCCCAGCAGTTGATCGACGAAGGAAAAATCGACTATCTTGATATTTCGCTTTGGGACGTATTCAAAGATCCGGTCGACCCCAAATATCAAGGACGCTCATTGATGTCCTATTTCACGGAGCTTGATCTGAAGGGCGTCAGGCTTGGTTTCGCAGGTAAGATAAATTCGCATGCTGACGCGACACGCTGCCTTGAGCAAGGGGCGGATTTCGTCGTCATTGGACGCGCCGCGATCGCTCATCATGATCTCCCCAAGCTGTTCAGGGCGAATCCCGATTTCAGTCCCCAGAAATTCCCCGTAACTGCGGACTATCTGCGCGCTGAAGGCCTGGGAGAAAGCTTCATCGCCTATCTCGCAACCTGGCCGGAAATGGTCACAGACTATTTCGTGCCGCCAGAGATTCCGCGGTTCGACGTCGAAGAATTCTTCAAGACCGGAAGGAGCGTTAAGCTCGCGGCCGGTTAGTCAGCATTGTCGGGCCCGTTCTTCCAAGGCAGACGTGAAGTCCAAGACACGACCGATAGTAACGTAGGGATGACGTAAGAGAGCAAGGTGAACGCCCAGATTGGCATTGGGCAGACCCGGCGTATCCAAGACCTCGTCGCCAGGGTTCTTCGCCGCATCGTTTGCGTTTTCGAAAACTTCCGGGAGCGGCTTTCGCGACTGAATCTGCTGTTCGTGCGTTTATCGCCCTACAGTCGTCCATCACTCCTGATCCGTTTTTCCATCATCGGCTTTTCTGTCCCAACCTGATGGTCGATCAGGACCGCAATGGCATCTTTACAGGCGCTGCGACGATACGGCAGGAGCCATCAGGCGATCGGCAACAACCCGTACGACGGCGCAAGACAGGATCGATGCGTTGCGGCGGCAAACGCAGGCTATTTTCACTGTTCAGGTCGTCGGCGCGATCCGTTCGGCCGAGGGGCTCGCGAATACTCGGCGGGATACGTCTCAAAAGCGACCGGTGTCTCGGCGGTACCGGCCCTCCGGACATTGGCGAGGACCGGCAGGCCGTTCACCGCTATCATGAGGTCGCCTTCGGCAAAAAGTGGCGAGCACGCCGTGGAGTGCCGCGTCATCGTGAATGTCGAGGTCTCCATATGGTGCGATTTTTTTCTCGCCGCGGGGCGAGCATGTTGCATGGTTCAGCGAAGGCTCGATCGGGGTTCGCCCGCCATCCCGAAAAATTTAACATTGGCAAGAGGGCGCTAGTTGGAATCAGAAGGAAAACCTACAATGCTTATAGTCCAGTAGATTGATTTGATCTTGTATTGAGTCATTCGTTTGCGTGTCCGGAGTCATTCCATGACCATCGATCAACTCACGCCCCGTGAGAAGGAATGCCTGAGGCTTCTTCTAAAACCCATGCGTGCCAAGGAAGTGGCCCGGGTTACTGGCTTATCGGTCAACACCGTCAACGAGCACCTGAAATCCGCGCGGCGTAAGCTGGGAACGACCGACAGCTGGAGCGCAGCCCAGTTGTTACGCGCCCTCGAGGACCCCACCACTAATTCGGATACCAAAGAATGGGGATCGTCCACCATGGCGGTTCCTGTCCAGAACAACTCCACCGACCCGTCGGCGTTTGAGCCGGTAATGGTAGAGCGATCGAGCCTGTTTCCTTTCGCAACGAAAGGAAGGCCATGGAACGATCTGAGTTTTGGATGGCGTCTTGCATGGCCGTTTCTGCTTTTTGGCGTCATCGCCATCGGAGCGGGCGCAATCATGGCCGTGGCATCGGAACTCTCGCAGCTGACCATTGCCCTCACACGCTGACATCGGATTGCAGCATGGCGACGGCCTGGGGCCGCGAGGAGTTATATGTCGATGTCATTTATGGAAAAACGTCAGGTTCAGATTCAACGCCACGAAGTCGCGGGAGAAATTGTCTCGCGACTGAAGACCTTCGAAAAGGATCTTGGGCGCGCCCTTTCAAGCGGTTCCGCGCTTGTCGGCTTGCTGCCGGAGGCGCGGTCGCGAGCCAGCGTCTCCGATATCGTTGGCGCGGAGGTGATCAGCGATTTTGTCGCGTCCATCTCGCTCGTCAATCAGGCTATGGGCAAGGCAACAAGCGGACACCTGAACCTCGACGAAATACGGCGCGATCTGCGGATTCCTGAAACGCTTGGCGGCGACAAGATTCCGCTCCCGTCGTGGAGCGCCGTGCAGTCGGCGGCAAATCCTGAAGAGCCGGATGCGATTGCCGGTTGACCGGGAGCCCTGTAATGCTGACCGTACGCCCTGATGATCAGGATATTGATTTTCAACGCCCTTTACATTGTCTCCAGCCTCTTCGCGCTAATCCGCGGAGGAGCGCCGGAGAGGATAGGGGCCGTCATCCTGATCGTCGACTTTCAACTCAGTGCCTGGGTCGTGGAGCCGATGCAAAGCCGCTTCGCCGGTGTGGAATGGCCTATGTTCGCCATCGACTCCGCCGCCTTCGTCGCGCTCTATCTCTTGTCGCTGGTAACAACTCGATACTGGCCCGCGTGGATGGCAGGGACGCAGGCCTGTGTGGCATTGTCGCACCTGGCAGGATTGCGCTTGGAGATCATTCCCTGGGCCTATGGTACCGTCGTCGCGGTTTGGGCCTATGCCATGCTGATCATGCTTGTGATTGCGACCTGCCGCCACCGGCAGCGTTTGCGCCGCTATGGCGCCGACCCCGCCTGGGTTTGGCAGCTTTCCGCTTCCTATCGGTCCGGTGCGCCGCATGAGGGGCCGGTCGAGGTCGCGCTGGGCCGCGTTGCAAACTGAAGAATCGCCAAGGCGACCACTGAACGTTCGCCACGAAGGTCATTGCCTGGCATCTCCTGCCGGATCGGCGGCGCCAGGGCCCATCTAATGTCCGCATTCGACAAGCCCCCCGTTTTTCGATCGTCGTCGACTAGCCCGTTGTCGTTGAACGCCACGCACGACGAGTTTGTAGTCTCCCATTTCGGCGCTCGGCAGCGACCGTCGAAAGGCGCAAAGACCGCGCGACTTGCTGTGTGGCAAGTGCGCAAAGCTATGAAGCTGATGGCTGACCATATGGCTGACCCGATCGATCTCGGCGAGGTTGCAAGAAGTTGCCGCGTTTCTCGCGGCTATTTCATCGACGCATTCAATGCATCCACCGGGCTGACGCCGCACCAATGGCTCATCCGCTCACGCCTTCATCGCGCTCAAGAATTGCTCGGGTCAACGAATCTTCCGCTCGCCGAGATCGCACTTGCTTGCGGATTTTGCGACCAGAGCCATTTCAGCCGCGCGTTCGCGCGCCGGACCGGAGAAACGCCGGGTCGCTGGCGACGGATTGCGAGGCGGGCGATATAGGGCTGTGCAAACCATATGCACGAGTTGGCCGAGGGTCCCGAGCCACGTCAATTCTTGCTCGCTGATCCTGTAATGTATCGAGTAGCTCGCGTTTGCCGACGCCATGGCCCTGATGCAGGACAGGCCGCAGGACTGATCAGGCCTTTAGCGCAATCAATAATTCAGGCCCTGATCATGCTGATTGAATGGCGCCCGGCTATTCGCCTGCTGCAGGAAGCTTCGCGGTCGCTTCGCCCTTGAGTCCGCGTTCGACAGGCCAGCAAGAAACTCGGCGAAGGGTGCGATATTCTGCTTACTGCTCGCCTCCTCGAGGGACACCATATATTCCTGTCGCCGTTCGACGGGAATGACGGTCCATGGATAGCCGCCCGCCGCGACCATGAGATTCATGAGAAAGCGGCCGGTTCGTCCATTTCCATCCATATAGGGGTGAATATAGACGAAGATGAAGTGGCCAAGAACCACGCGGACTGAGGGCTCCTTTTCTTCGCTGAGGGCGACGGAGAAGATGCGCAGCCCGTAACTAACCCACTATCGACTGACTATCGTCTATAGCAAGCTGTGTTAGAGCTGAGTGGCGGCGAGCGAAGCGGCACTATAGGTCCGGACCACCATCCCCAAGCACGTCACAATGCAGCCGTTGCCAATTACCGATACGCATATTCAAGGCGCGATAGGCGCGCGCCGATCGCGCCCGCGACGCTTTCATGGATATCGTATGCAAAATCCTTGGGCATGCGGGCGAGGGCCTGTTCGGCGGCGCTTGGTGCCTTCGCAAGAATGTCGTCGATCATTGCCTTTACTTGGGTTTTGCCGAAGCCCGCCTCGCGCGCGGTCTCGACAAAATGCCGGCCCCATATGTCGAGGATCTTGTATTTGCGGCTGGTGCCAACCGACATCGCGAGCTTGTAGCGATTGTTCGGAATCTGCTTCTTGTCGAACGCCGGTTGCGCCGACAGCACGTCATAGAAAGGGGTGAGGGCAAAGCCGCCTCCGGGGCGTAGATAGACGCTGAAATTCTTGCCGTGCCCGTCGGTCGCGCCGATCAGCCAGAATATGATCTGGCTTTTGAAGAAATCGGCGCGATCCTTCGCCGGCTCGTCGCTCGCGGCAAGCAGCTTCAGTATGTCGACCGCACTCGGCCCATTCTGATGGCCGATGACGGTTGACTGATATTTGCGGGTCGGCGGGATACCGAGCGCCTGACAGCAATCTTCCTGCGGAATGCGCAACAGTTCCTTGTCGCCGCGCCATTGGCGATCGAAACGTTCGACGACGAGCACGCGGCGCTTGCCGAAGGTTGCGATACGCGTCTGGGCGACGGAGAGGCCGAACTGTTCGAGCAGGGTCAGGCAATAATGCTCGTTGTCGACGCTTGCGGCCATGTCGATGACGCCGGTCGAGGTCGGTATCTCGCCGATCTGAGGCTTAAGGATATGCGTGGTCGGGGTGATGCCGACCGGCGTCATCCATCTTTTCTCGAAATGAAGCAGCGCGGTCTTTTCCTGCGCGCCGGCGATCGAAATCCGGAACTCGTGCTCGGGATCGATACCGAGCGGCACGCCGCTAAGATTTGCGAGCATTTTCTCGATCGATTTGTCGCTGATCGGCTTGCCGTGGATGGTGCGATCTCCGCCGCCTTCGTCGTGCGGCAGGAATTGCATCGCACCAACGCAGTCGCGGCCGATCTGTTCAAGCAGGCTGTAGGCGTCGGTTCCCGCGGCGCTGGTGCGCTCGGCAACACGCCTCCGGATATTGGGATTATCGGGAAGGAGATTGTCGAACACGGCGACCACGGGCGCGCCGCGGTAGATGGCGCGGCGCAAAGGAAGAGAGAGCGAAATCGCAAAGCGATGCTCCCAGGTGAGCCAGCTTTCATCGTAACGAAAGCTGATGGCGCCGCTCGTCTCTTTTTCCAGCTGGCCCGCAAGACGCCCGTTTATCAGGATGTCGAGTGGGATGTGCGTCTTCGTGCGCGCCATGTCAGAAGATGTCGCCGATATTCTGGCTTGCCTTGGTGCGGGCGCTGATCGCGATGTTGAGATCGAGTGCGGCGAGCACGAGGAGAAGCGTCTCGAGCTTCGTGCCGCTGCTGCCCTGCTCGATACTCGATATGGTTTTCTGGTGCTTGCCGATCATCTCGGCAAGCTGCTGCTGTGAGATGCCTTTGCGGGCACGGGCGTCCTGAATATAGGCGCCTAGCTGCGTAGCGGTTCGTACCATTTGATTCATGCCGTGTCTCCGGGTGCTGACATACCCTCTAAGGTATAAAAATGCAATATACCTTGCAGGGTATAATTGCCTATTATACCCTGCAAGGTATGGATGAACGATATGCCCTGCAGGGTATATTTGCAGCTAGAAGCGGAAATTGGAGATGGAACGGAATGGACCATTGGAGAGTATGCTAAGGTCAGCATCGTCCCAATGAGAGCGAGAATGGAACGTGGCGCTCGGGTCGCGCCGCGCATCACGGAACCGCTTTGAGCGGCTCAGATCGGCTTGGTAGCGATCCGAGCGACTATTCCGATGAAGCCGAGCGGCGAAGCTCATCGATACGGGCCGTGCAAACCATATGGACGAGTTGACCAAGGGCCTCGATTCGCTCGGAGAGCCAACTCAATTCCTCCGCGCTGATCCGGAAATGTTTCGAGTAGCGCGCCTTCACATAAGCATCCTTGAGCTTCTCGAAGCGTGCGCGTTCCTTTTGCGTATCGCGCGGCCATGCGTCGAAGAGGCGCGGGGAGGCGCGCTCGGCCTGCGTGCGGAGAAAATTGAGATTGTGGACGTGGGGAGTGTAGAAGGTCAGCACGAGGAGCGTGCAGTGATAGAGAGCTTCGGCTGACTGATGGAATAAGAATGCAGCGTGCTTTGATAATCCATCATGCGCGGCGACGTTGGCGAGCTTATGATGGCCCATCGCGGTGGGCATCCATTCCTCGAAATACTCCTCCGCCAGTGCCAGCGCTTGCTGGGGCGTCTTCGGTTTCGGTTTGTGGAGTTCGCTTTCGTCGGCTTGGTAGAGGGCGATCCCGTCGCGTGCGACGTCCATGAAGAAAAAGCGACCATGGGCGAGGCCGTCGTTCACTTCCTGAAGGCTGTGGACGATGAAGTTTACCGGCGTCTTCAGGGTCTGCGTGATCGCGCGCTCACGGTTAAGCCGTTCCTCCGCGCGCTCCCAATAAGCGACCCGGTCGGTAAGCTCCTTCTGGTTGACGATCACCAGCAAATCGAAATCGGATTGATAGCCCTTCGCCGTATGCGGTTCGTCGACCCAGCCGCCGCGCGCATAAGAGCCGTAGAGAATGACCTTGAGGATCCGGCCGAGCCGCCGGCTGCCGGTCGCCTGGCCATTGGCGTCGCCGAATTCCTCGAACAGGATCTGGACGACGCGTTCGAGCTCGCGCTGCTTGTTGGCGGGGAGATGTTCAAGATCGGCCTTCACGTCAAAATCTCAAACTTCCAGCCCTGTTCCAGGATGATCATGCAGCGATCTCATCGCATGACCCTAGTCATCGCCCAATCAATTTCACGCCAATTCTGTCGGCGAGCGCAACAATCTCTGCAAAAATTGCGGGATCGTTGACGATGTCGAGCGAAGGGGTAAGCGGTGACAGCAGCCCGGAATCTATTCGGTCGCCGAACAGAATGATGGCAAGCGCCCGGTCATCTTGTCGCGAAACCCAGCACAATCCCTGAACATCCGCACATTGCGCATGGATCGCCTCCGCCCAGCTTCGGGTATAGGGATAGCGATCCTTCTCGGTATCGATGAGCTGGGCGCGGGTGACCCCGAGTTTGCGCAGCGCGGTCACGCGCAGGTCCGCCAGCGTCAGCGCGGAGGAACTCGCGAGCTGCGAATAGAGATGTCCGCGGAGCTTGCGCTTGGCGACGCTTTTGAGGCCGGGCGCGAACGGCACGTCATGATAGACGGTTTCCATGGCGGCACAATCGAACGTCTCGCCGCCATAAATGGTCGGAATCGATTTGCCCCTGATATCAAGGATGGGGCTGAAACGTGCATTGCCCCTCGGACCGGGATTGAAGACGTCCGCGTCATAAGCCTCCGGATGGACCCGGTGTATGATGTCGGTCTTGGGCCAGGTCATCCGGCGTACGAGTGCATCCAGATTCGCCGGAGGTGAAGGAGGGGGAGTGGGCGGCGTGGAGGAAGCGGCCGTCTTCCTAGCCATGCAGCACACCGTCCACTTCGTCTTGCGCTGCCGCAAGAACGCGATCCGGAGCGCTCAGCAGCAAATCCTTTGGTATCTTGCCGCCAAGGAAGCTGTTCACCGAGGCAAACCAGATCGCGATGTCCCATTCCTCAAGTTCGCTATCGAATAGCGCCAGGATCGGCGCGAGCCCCTTGGCCGGCCGATAGCCGCTGTCCGGATCGAGCGCGTAGCCCGGATAATAATCGCTCCCGCCGCGACGGATCGCGAATATACGGCGCTCGCGTTTCCACTTGTTCGGCTGGGCGCTGGCATTCTGCCCGCTGAACCCTGCGATCTCCGATAGCTGCGCGGCCGTGAGCCAATCCGCAGTCTCAAACACATGCTTGCGTGCCTCGGCGGTCATCCGGGCCTCCGCAAGCAGATGCTGCGGCGGCGGAACCTGCGGTACCAGCGCGTCGACAATCGTCTCCAGCGCCTGCTGCTCGCGGCGAGCAAGGGCAGCAAGCACCAGAGGTGCGATCGCCTGAATCGCCTCTTCGACCGCTTTCGCTAGCTTTTTGTTGCCATGTTCCATGGTGAACGCGACAACCTGATCGTCACCGGCGGCGTCGAGTTTCCGCCGGACCTCGGAAGCCGTGCCCGCGAGTGTTTCGAAGCCGATTGTCGTCAGTTCGGTAGGAAAGGTCGTAGCCATGTGCGTGTCCATTAGGATATGATGGATATCTATATACATAGATCTTCAAAATATTCAAGAGATAGGGTTGATCAACGTCATGGGCAGGAAAGGCGCAATCGAAGTTTGATGCGCTTTCGCCGTCCGACCCAGCGGACGGCGTCGGCGATGTTGGCGAGTTCCGCTTCGTTCAACTCGGCGCGCGTCGTGATGTAGGATGGAATGAGCTGTTCGCGCTCCTCGGCTTCAAGCGGCGTATTTCCGTCATCGTCACCCTCAAAAAGCGGACCGCTCATTCCTTGTCCCACAGCTTGCGCGAGAAATGCGCGAGATAGTCGGCGACGATGCGACGTTTTTGCCCCTCAAGGTCTTCTACGCTCACCGCCTGGTTTTCGAGGCGCATCGTATGATTGAGATGCGCGAGCTCGTTCCTCACCTTGCGCTCGGCCTGTTCGACGAGAATGTCGTCGAGAGGCTGGGTCGGGACAAAGGCATAGACGAGCTGACAGTCGAGCGCTTCGGCCGTCTTGCGCAAGGTCTTGAGGGTGATCGCGCCCGTGGTTTCCGCCTTCTCGATTGCGGATACACGGGACGGGGCCACGCCCATGCGCTCGGCGAGCTGGCGCGTCGTCATGCCTAAAGCCTCCCGAATGGCTTTCGTCCAGCCGCGCGAGGGCGTCAAAATGCGCTCGGCTCGCAGCGGAGAAAGCCGCTTATCGAGGTTCTTTCTGGCGAGTTTGGCTTGCTTGTCGCTCATATATATATGTCCATTTTAGACTATTCTAGCACATATATATATGAACAAAGAAAATAAGATCGCTCATCTATGTATGAGCAAATTTCTAAATGTCGATCATATATATATATGAGCGCAAAGCGAGATCCGAAAAGGACAGCCTTCCTCTGCGGCCCAGCCAAGGCCTCGGTTGACCTCATCTACGGAGGGCGCTCGTCCGACCACGGCGGTCATCATGCGCTTTGCCGCCAGCAACGTGACTGAGCTTGTCGTTCCAGACTTCGGTCATTGGCTGATGGAGAAACAGCCCCGCCAGGCAATCGACGCCATCTGAGCATTTCTCGACAGAAAATAGAGACGTCTAACGCCCGGTACGCGATGCGAAATGCCGCAAGTCTTGCGGCGATTTTCGGGCCTTGCGGGAGAGGAGGGGGAGGTTTTGTTTGGGGTCGATCCGCCGTCATGCTACGATCCATCCGAGGATGTTCGCTATGGAACAAGAAACCCAAGTGCAGGCCGCTCAGCCGGATGCGCCGCCCGAAACCGCTCCGTGCTCGCGCCTGTCCGATCATATCTGGCGTCCCTGGTATGCCAAGCTCTGGTGGGCTTCAATCCCGGTCTATTGGATCGGGATGGCCCTTTCATCGCGAGTGGCCTTGCTGGCGGATTTCTACGACCTCGCCTTGGCCGGCTATCTCAACGTCCTCTTCTTTCCGCCCACCGCGCTGATGGTGCTCGGGCTGGGCTTTGCGCAGGAACGGATAGGCCCGTTCGATTGGTCCGGCGATTATCATCCCTACGAGCGTTTTGGTCCGGAACTTGGACCAAGCGGTCTGCCCTTTTACGCAGATCCGCTCGACCCGCGCTCCGGTCCCTTCTGGATTGGCCACAAGCGGCACTAAAGCTCGCTACTTCATTTGCGCTCCTTGAATTCGGAGTTACCATCCGCCCAGCCATGATTGAGGTCAGTCGAGAAGCCTCCGCTGCTCAGAATCGATCTCTGTTCGATCGATGTCAGCGGACCGGTAATGTCATCCGTCCCGCGGCTCGCATCGGCCTGCCGGAGATAGCGGTTCCGCAGGCCATCACTGCCGAGGACCTCGCGCGATAGAGCAGAACTGAAAGCTTTCTCGGGGTCGGGCGACCTGGCAGCTGCACGCTCGGCCTTGGCGATCGCATCGCGGACGTCATAGTTCACGATATCGAGATTGGCATTGGCTTGCTCGGTCGAGTTGCCCATGTCGCTGCTTGAGGCGGCAAGCTTCATTCCGGATCCGCCATATTGATCGGTGCGAGGCGATTGGCGGCCGCTTGCACGCGGCGCGGCGGTCGCACCCCGGCTTGCGGCTCCCCCCGATATCTCGGCGCCAACCGTCGAACCCATGGTGATGCTGTCGTTCGCGCTCCGCACGATGGACCGGCTCCAGCCTGTCTGGACCATGATCGCCTGCACGTCGCGCTGAAGCGTGTCGGCAACCTGCGGTTTCAGCCGCCAATTGCCCTGGCGGTCCATCTCGAATCCGCCCTTGAGCCATCCTTCCATGGCGCGCTGCCCCTCCGCGCCGCCGCCGAGGAAATGCTCGATCGTGTCGGGTCCGGCCTGTTTGCCCGCCTCGAAGCGCGTGCTTGTGTCGTTCCGCGCAGATTGCTGATAGCTCGCGCTGCTCGACACCAGCAGGTCATTGTTGGCGAAGCTGAAGCGCGCATGGCCGCCGTTGGCGAGTGCGCCATATTGGCTGTCGTTGATGAGGCCAGCCTGGTGGAATTGCGCGGCCTGCGTGGGCGTGAGGTTGAGACCGAGATCGCCATTCTGCGCGAGCGCAAGGTCGCGCTTCGACATGGTGATACCTTGGGCGCGTAGCAGCCCTTGCATGCGGGTCAGCCGCTCCCTGTCGACGATGCTCGTGATCCGCTCGTTGCGCGCGCGATCGGCGATGCCGGCGGCTCCTCCCGCGGCCATGTCCTCCTGGTTGCCTGCCGTGCGGCTGAGCGCCTGGATGAAGCTGTCGAGCTGCGCGGCCTCGCGGGTCGAAACGCCGGCGGCGGCCGCGCCTTGCGCGAACCCGAAATTGTCCGACTGCCGCCGCTGCTCGCCGATCCGCGCCGCCGCCCGAGTACCGCTGGTCCCGACCTCGCGCTGCGCGTCGAGCTTGCCCGACCGCTCGGCGAAGTCGTAGCCGGCTGCCTCGCGGGTGCGGCCATAGATGCTCGTGCCCTCGCGTGCGGCTTCCGCCGTTGCCCCGTCGGCGGTGCCTACCGAAACCGCTGCATTATATTGCTCGAGCGCGCGCATGACCTGCGCTTCATTGCGTCCCGTCGACCGCGCGAGCTGCGTAATCGCGCTGCTGCGCGCCTCGCCCGATAAGGCGTTGATGAACGAGATGCGCCGGGCAGTCTCGTCAAGCGGAAGGCCGAGCATGCCCGCCGCTCCACGCTGGCCCTGGTTGCTGCCGGTCCGCCACGCCTGCTCGGTCGCGACATTCGCACGCTCGACGTCCGCAACGTCTTCCCCTGCGAAGTCCCTGCGTCCCGCCATCGCGCCGGCCTGGACCTGTGCGGCGGTGAGGTCGTTCGTGATCATCTGCTCCTGGTCATAGGCATTGGCAATGAGCTTCGCGAAGGTGGGATCGGCTTGAGCCTCCCCGATGACGCCCGACGCCTTCAGGGCCGCATCCTCCTTCGAATAGCCGTTGCGTTCGAAATGACGCGTCGCGGCCTGCTGCATCATCCCATAGGCGCGCTGATCGCCGAACGCGCGCCATTGCACCAGGTTCTGGGCAAAGGAGGCAAAGGCGCGTTCACCTGCCTCGCCCTTGCCGAAATAGGTCGTGCCGAGCGAACGAAGCGCATCCTGCTGCGCGAACTGGTGGATCGCGCCGGTCGCCGCGCTCGCCTGGACCGCGCGCGCCACGTCCGGATCGGCGAGATCGCGCCCGCCAAGCGCGGGGGCAAGGCCGCCGAGCGCACGCGATCCCTCGATCCCGCCTAGCGCCATGGCTGTACCGCCGGGGGTGCCGGGGCGCTCGCCGAGGATGCGGCCCGCCTCGCCGAACGAGCGGTTGGCGCTGAACGCCGTGCGCTCGCCGAAATCGCCGAAGCTCGACGCCGCCGAGGCGCGGGCGCGTGTCCCGAGCGCGGAGGCTTGCGCCTCTAGCGCCGAGGCTTGGCCTTCAGGGGTGGCCATCGGTGCGGCTGCGGCCGCAGCGCCGCCGGCAATCCCCTGTGCGCCATGGGTGAAGGACGAGAACACGTTCCCGCTGAACCGGAAGATCGTGAACACGAAGGCCCCGGCGATCCCGGCGGCGGCCGTCCGGAAGGTACCGAACACCGCGAGCGCCTTCATGGCCGAGGACGGCGCGAGCAACCAGGCGTTCGCCGCGAGTCCGTTCGCGCGCACCTCTTCGAGCGCCGCCATAGCCCGCCCCAGCGTGAGCTGATGAATGCCGGCATCGATCACGCCCCAGAGCGCGACAAAGACGAACAGCCCGAGCGCGAAGCTTGCGACCCGGAGATTGATGGGGGTCAGGATGAAGAGCAGCGCGACCGGGATCATGAACAGCATGATCCCGAACACCGTCGCCCGGATTGTCGGCATCCATTCATTGGCGACCGACAATGTCGCAAGTCCGTTCGACATGACAGCGCGATTGGCCATCACGCGCGCCGCGCTCGCGGGCGAGTCCTCGAACAGGACATCGCCTACCGTATTGCCGAGCAGCACATGGGTCATGAGTGTCTGGGTGGTAAGAGAGTGGCCGAGCATCATCTGGCCGAGATCGCCAAGCTGCTGTCGGCAGCGCGCCAGCTGCTGCGCGCTGCTGACGTCATAGCCGGTTCGCGAGCAAATCTGCTTTGTGTACCCATCGAAAAGCGTCGGGTCGGACAGGCGATCCGAGATATAGGCCCAAGCGTCCGAACAGCTCATCGTCGAGCCGCCCTTGTCGGCGGCGGTATAGACGGTCGAGAAGGTCGCTGGGCCCGCCATCGCGGCGAAGGCCGCTGGCAGATCCGTCGCCGTGTGAAACAATTTGTCGTCGTCAACGCCATAGGCCGCAGATACCCTGGCAACCGGATAGCATTGCCGGACATAATCCTTGACCGTGGCATCGAGGAAGGTGTCGGTCATCGGCCCGCGCGGGCTCACCGCGTTGAGCAGCAGGTCGAAGCCGTGGCCACCGGCGCCGAACTCGATCTTGGCACCAGGATCGAGCGTATTGTCGTCGATTGTCTCGACAATCGCGCGCTCGATCATGTTCGTGGCGCCCGCCACCAGCACCAGCAAATTGGGGACGTCGCCAACCGGCTGGTAGGCGTTGCGCACCCGGTCATAGACATGGACCGTGCCCGTGGTCGCGATAAGGCCCACGAAGAGGCCGATGCCGAACAGCATCTGGAAGCCGAACCCGACCAAGCTCGTGCCCGAGCCGCGCACGCTCGCGATCACCGCGCCGAGCGCGATCCCGGCGGTCGCGAAGATCAGGACCAACGTCTCATAGCGCGGATCGGCGAAGATCATCGAGACGAGCCGGAACGCGTCGACCGTCTCGGCGAAGCCATTATAGGTGTGGAAGCTCGTGTCGATCGCCCAGGCGGGACCGGCAGCGAGCAGGGCGGGCAGTCCGGCACACAGGCGGAGAAGGCGGCGCATCGCGATCTCCTTCATTGGTTGCGCGAGGCAGCGGCACCGGCAGCGTCGCGCGCATCGCGATCGCGTTCGCGCACCAGCCCTGCATAGCTGGCAGAAAGGTTCGCAGCCGACATGGCGGCGAGGTAGCTCTGCCGCATCTGCGCGCGCTGGCGCAGCACCTCGTCGCGAAGGTCGCGGAGTTGATCGAGGCCCTTGGAGAGAATCCTGGTCTGGCAGACATTGGCGTTGCTTGCGTCGGCGGCGCCCGCCGCGGTCGACCCGCGCTCGGCGTTCGTGACCGTATAATCGATCGTCCGGGTGAGGTCGTTGAGCATCTGGTAGGCAAGGGTCAACGCCACCAGCTCGTCGGTATCGGCGATGACGGAATCGACGACGCCCTGGCGGACACCCCATTCGAGCATGCGGTAGACGGGGAGGGTGCGCACGTTCGCGACGAACTGCCGCTCCTCGGGACTAAGGGCCGCGCGGGTCCGGATCTTGGTGGCGATCGATTGCATCCGCTCGCGCGCCAGGAGGAGCGCGCCGCGGCCGCCGCCATCCTGTGAACAGTCGGCGCCGGTCGGCGGAACGCTGAGCGAGCGGCGCTGGACTTTGCCCGTCAGGAAGTCCTGCGCGCTCTCGCTATCCTGCGCGGGACATTGCGGGATCGCCGTGAAGAGCGGGACCTTGTCCGCCGGATCCCAGCGCATATAGACGTCGCCGACGCGCGCGCGCATCACGCTGGTCCATTCGCCGGCACCGACCCGCGCGGCGGCATGGGCGAGCAGCGAGCCGGTGCGGAAGATGTCGGTCACCTCGCGCGGACAATTCACGAGCGCGTCCTTCAAATCCTCGGTGGGATTGTTGTTGTTCGCCTGGATCTTCTCGCGGCTCTGCTGATAGCTCTTCGCATAACCTTGCTTGATCGAGCGATAGCCCGTCATCTCCTCGATGATCCCCGACATATTGTCGTCGCCCTTGGCGATCTGGACCATGCGGTTTGCGAGGCGGCAATCGTTGACCTGGATCGAGTTCAGGAAGTTGGTCGCCGCCTCCATCTTCGAGATGATGTTGCCCATTTTCTCATCGAGCGTCTCGAGCAGATATTGGAACGCGACCGCCGGCGCCGCCTGGAGGATGCTCTCGAGCTTCTGGACGAGATACTCGGGGTCGAGGAAAGACATGCCGCCGAGGAACATGTCGATGCCGCCGCAGCCCGCGCGCACCTTGGGGAGGCTGATCGACATGAGATAGTCGTTATGAACGTCGACGCGCCCCGACATGCCACCGGCGGTCACATAGCCCCGCGTCTGGTCCTCAAAGCTGCCGGGTGAGGTATAGGTGACATTGTCGAACCAGCTCTCGGCCCAGCTTTGCGCGGACGCTGGCGTGGACGTCAGGGCGAGAGCCGAGATAGCGCAACCGAACAGCAGGCGCGCGCGCTTGAACGCGAAGGACATGGCGGTCTCCGATCGAAAGGGCAGGGGAAGGACGACGCTGAGCCCGCCATTGCTCAGCGCCGTACCGGACGATGCACCGGCGTCCCGACGATGCCGGTGAACTTGGACATGGCGCGGACGCCGACCCCTGGACGCACACCCGTCGTCATCTTGGCCGCGAGATAGAGATTTCGGGCGAGGTTCGCGTCGTGATCAGTCCCGATCGCGATGGGGATCGTGCGATGGGTGTCCGCTAGCGGGCGAACCCAGGCTACCGGATGGCCCACCCAGGGCAGCCCGAGGCGTCCGGAGCGAAGCATCGCTTCCTGGGATCCGATCGTCCGGACCTGCCAACCATAGCGTCGGCCGATTTGAACGAGCTTGGCCCAGAGGTCGGCGCACGGAAGGCATCCGGGCGCGGTGCTCATCTCGATCGTGAAGGCCGTACCATGCCCCCTCAATGTGCTCGTGAAATCCTCCGGGAAGGCGCGGGTCACCGGAACCCGCGACAGCCATGCCTGCATCGCGCCACTATCGCCAACCGGATGGATCGCCGCACGCATCGCGTCTTCGCGCGAGATAGTCTGGGCCGTCGCGGCCGAGGCGAGCGCGATTACGATACCCGGGATACCGAGCAGGATATGGAAGGGGGTCACGGCTCGATACCCGCATTGGTCTCGACGAGATCGCCGCCGATGACGCGGGGGTCCGTGGCTGACACCGGGCCATTGCCGAGCGCATCGAAGAAGCCTGAATCTTCGCCCGGCCCGGTCATGAATTGTTCGGGACGGATGTCGCCGCGCAGCAACCGGACCGCCTGGTAGGCCATCTGCGACAGGTTGGGATAGGCCTCGACGCCCGAGGCGATGATCATGCGCTGCTGGCTGCCCCGGCGGATCACCATGGTGGTCGGCGTCACCTCGACGCCGAAACGGCGGCCGACCTCCGGCCGACTGCCAAGGTCGACGAGCGTGACCTGCCAGCCCATCTCCTCCTGGAAGCGCTGGATGATCGGCCATTGGACGCGGCAATAGCCGCAGGTCGAGCGCGAGAACATGACGAGCGCAAATTCGCCGGCATGGGCCCGCAGATAGCCGCGGCGGATCCCGTCTTTCTCGGCGGTGAGTCCGGAGCGCGCGTCGCCGACCATCGGGTTTGCGGATTTCGAATTGAGTTCGGGATGCTGGAGCATAGCGATTTGCGTTACCCCGGCGAAGGCGCGCGCCTTGCGCCGGGCAAAATCCTGGAGCCGCCAGAAGTCGGCGACCGCGTCGACGGTGAGTACGGTCGCGGCATAGTCGCGCTGCTGCTCGATCAGCTTGCGAATTCGGGGCGGCGCCCAGGTAGCCAGTTCCTTCATCGGCGGGATCACCGGTTTGACGAGCGCCTCGGGATTTTTATCCTCCGCTTCCTTTTGCTTCGGCGCCTCGTACCACCAATAGCCCTGCTTCGCCGACGGAGCACTGGCCGCCGTTTGCGCCGCCGCGACCGTCGGCAAGCCAGCAACGGAGCAGAGAAGCAGGACTGCGCACGGCGAGGGGACCGGCCATGGCCCAGATGGTGGCTGCTTTTCGAAAGCGCGGTGTTTCGAGGTGAGATATGTCATCCCGAGATCGTGCAGATCGATCGAAGGCGCGACAAGAATGTGGGCACTAAAGTGCCGCTTGCATCAACTAAGGACGCCGAGATCAAAACGCTTCTCATGGGGGCAAGATTTTGTCCCTGGGTGCCGTTCCGCGCGTTTTTGAACTCCTGTAAGTTCATAGGGATTTTTATGTCGACATTGGAGTCCCAAGCCGGCTCTGCCGGCACGATCGAAATGGGCACACACATCCTTGGACGATCGGGCAAATAGGATTAAATCATATCCGCTAGGAGTGATGGATTCATGCGAACGACACAGCAGTTCAGCGTAACCCTGCCGAACGACATGGCGGCGCAGGTGCGCGCCAAGGTAGCCTCAGGCGAATATGCCAGCGAAAGCGAAGTGATCCGCGACGGATTGCGTGCGCTCCAGGCGCGCGACCGGGCCGTCGAGCAGTGGCTCAAAAATGAGGTCGTTCCTGCTTATGATGCCTATCGGGCCGACCCGTCGCGGGGCATTCCGCTCGACGACGTGCGAGCGGGCCTTGCTAAACGACACAAGCAAGCCGCCAAGCCCGGTTGAACGTGGGATATCCGATTGTCTTCACGCCGGAAGCGCGTGACCATCTCGATTCTATCTATGTCTATATCGCAGACAACGCCTTCCCGGCTATTGCGCAGCGTTTCACGGACGGCATTCTCGAGCATATCGACAAGCTCACCGACTATCCTCGCCGCGGTACCATGCGAGACGACCTACGCCAAGGTCTGCGGACAACCGCTTGGCGTCGCCGGGTGACCATTCGCACTCGCGGTCGACGAAACCGCGGTGGTCATCGTGGGAATTTTTTACGGTGGCCGCGATTTCGAGACCCTCTTGAGCGAGAACTCCTAAGGTCGCCTGAGCCATGCTTGGCAGCCAAACCGATCGGACCGCTCAGTTGGAGCGGGTCAGATTTCTGAAAGATTGCCTCCTTGCTGATCCACAAAACGGAACAGCCGCGGTGTTGGCCCAAGGCTGAGCCAATTGACTGGCGGCTGAGATTTCTTGTCAACTGCGGCGATCATTCTCATCTTATCACCGTCTTACCTGAAGGACGTTTCCGTGGGTGCGCATGAACCGTTGACCGCAATTGTTTCGGCCCAGGGGCAGATCCCTCTGCCGAAGGCCATTCGCGATCAGCGCCGTTGGCCTGCTGGCACGCGGCTAACGGTCGAAGATACTGCCGAGGGAGTGCTTCTCACGCCGGTCCCGGTTTTCCCCGCTTGCAGCATCGAGGCTAAATTCGGTTCGCTACCGTATAAGGGGCCGCCCTTGTCGATTGATGGCATGCACGAAGCGATATCGCGCGAGGCGAAGCGACGGGCGCGGCGCGGGTAGCTCACCCATTCTAATAGCTCACGCCTTAAATCAGCCGGGCCATTCGCGTGAGCTTCGTGATCGGCAAAAGCCCGAAGTAGCGGCTGTCGAACCCCTGCGGGTGATGTGAGCCGACATAGACCATGCCGGGCGGCACGATGCCGCTCCACTGCATATGATCGAGCTTCATCCCGTTGGATGCAAAGGGGAGGGTGGTTCCCAGCCGGTGGCCGTTACAGAAATAGCGCGCATCCATGGCTGTCCGCGACATGCGTGACGGCATCTCGATCCTGGTGAGCCGGTCGCCCGGCATGCAGAGCGCGAGCTTGGTGACCGACACCGGTTCGGGACCGGCGATCGGATGCCGCAGCTCGAACATCACATAGTCGCCCCGGTGAATGGGACCCGGTGCCTTGCGCACCGCCCAAGCGTCGATCGACGGGCTCATGACGAGAGCGATCCTTGGCAGGACCAGCGCCGCGATCAGCGCGATGGGGAGTATGAGGCCGAGTGCCAGCCAGAGCCGCCGGGGAGCCGCTGGCCTGTCCGGCGCCGGCGCGCCGAGCGCGGTCGCCGCGTCGCGCGGTAGATTTCGCACATGCGGCCAAAGCGCCCCGAGCGCCCTAAAGAGCGCCAAGAAGAGCCTGAGCATGGCGCACCTCCTTCAGCCCACCGAGGCGGGCATATTCCGCGAGCATTCCGGCAAGCGCGCTGTCGCCGAACACCAGGAAAGCGGCACGGGGACTCTCATCGTCGCGTTCGCAATAAGCCTGGGTCGGGTCGCCGGGGATCATTGCCAGCGCCGGTACGCGCGTGACGCCATGCTGCCGGAAGACGATGGGGTCGACGATGATCTGCACATTGCGCATCGCGCAGCCCGGCCCCTCGCATCCCGGATCTAGCCGGAGGATCTCGGCCGAGAGCTTGGCCATCGGGCCAACCTTGCGCATGCCGCCGGGCATACCGCGAAAGGCGAGCACGCCGTGGACTCGCTCGAGCTGCGCGGCATAGGCGCGCAGGACAGGGACCGGCATCGACGAGGATACGAAAAGAACCGGTACCCAGGCATTGACCTCGGCCGCCGGCGCGGCTCTTGCGAGCGCCTTCTCTTCGGATGGCTCCAGTCCCAGCACCTGGCGAAGCCGTTTCGCCTGCGCCTCGCGCTCGACTGCGAGGCTCGCGGCGCCAGCCGCCGCGGCGGCGCGAGCGCGCATCTCCATCCGGGCGTCCGACACATGCTTTCGCAGGCTCTCGAACGCGCGCCGCCTTTCGGTATCGTGACTGTTCTTCGGAAGCGAGGGAGATGCGGTTTGTGGCCCGTCTGCCTTCTGGCGCGAGATCGCACCCTCCACCCGCTCCATGGCAGCGGTGCCTTCCTCTTCCATTCGGGTTCGGGCGGAATCCTGGGCGAGGGCGCCTCCCGCCGCGAGCAAAGACAGAAGGGCGGCGGCGCTATTGCGGCTGAACGGCTTTGAGATACGCATCCACGCGATCCTTCATGTCAATCTGGATTTCGGACTGGGCGCGGGCCTCGATGTCCGCATAATATTCGGAGAGGTCGATCTTGCTGAAATCGAGTGCCTGGAATTCTTCCGGCGTGAAGCCGCGGCACAGCGGCTTTTTGGGCGTGCCCCAAGGATTGCTGTTGAACGACTTGAGCTGGGGGCGGCCCTGTTCCTGGATGATCCGGCCAAGCTTGGTGTTGAAGCAGCAATGCCCGCGCGCCTTTTGGAGGCACACGCCAAGGAAGCTCGATACGCAATAGCTGCCGACCTCATGGCACATGCCCGAGCCGCGCAGCATCGCGGTTTCCATGTCCTGCTGGTCGCAGCCCGAGAACAAGAAATCGATCATGAAATTGATCGCGAGGCTGATCGCGATCGAGGTCGGATCGATGCCGACGATGAGCGCGTTCGCGCCGGCACTCGCCGCCTGACTCGCGGTCGCCCCGGCCTGGAAGGCGGTGTAGGCCGCCTGCATACCCGTGAACACGCCCTTGGCGACCGCGATCTTGGTGCCGATCGACCCGATCGAGGAGCCCATGCCATCCTTCAGGATCTTGCCCTTGTCCTTGCAGCAATCGGACAAGGTCGTGCTGATCCCGGGCGGGCGGCACCGCATGCCGCGCCCGGAGAAAATCTCGATTGCGCCAAGGCAATTGCCATCGGCATCGACCGCTCCGTCGGGTACGGCGCCCGGATCGGCGATCGGCGGTTCCTCCTCGATCGGATGGACCGCGGGATCGGCACATTGATTGGGCGAGCAGGCCGGGATGCCGCCGCTTGTCTTGGTGAGGCAAGCGAACTGGGGCCCTGCCGGGCAGCTATATTGACCGGCCGTGTCGGAGACGCAGGCAACTTCCTGGATCGGGCACAGAAATGCGCCCGAGACGGTCGGCTGGCAATAGGAGATTTCGCCCGGGTCGGACGCATCGCCGCTATTGTTAAGATCGGCGGCGCACATCTGGAGCGATTGCGCCGAGGCTGCAGGCGTCCAGAGCGTCGCGGCGAACGCGAGCGCCATCGTGCCGGTCAGAGCGGACAGGGTCATTGGCCGGTGAGGGATCATCGCACCGTCCCCGTGCAAACGAGATCCGCCCCCGCCAGCCGCACCGACTGCATCATGACGACCGCTTCGGGAAAATCGTCGAGGCAGCCGCACGCCGATACAACTTCCTCACCGGGCCCCGCCGGGCAGCGATTGGCGCCGTCGCAGCTATGATAGAAGATGTCGGTGCCGGTGGGAGCATTCTGCAAGGATCCGACGACGCCTGAAGGCGCCACCCCATTGTTCGCCTTGGGCGCGCGCGTCTTGCAGATCGCCTCGCAGGCCGGGACGCTGCCGCGATCGGGCAGCGAAAAGCCAGTCGTCGAGGTCGTAAACGTCCCATCGCTCTGCCGCACGCGGTCGGCGAGCAGCGTCTCGCTCGAATGATCGATGATATAGGCACCCCGGCCCATGTCCGGTTTGGGCAAGCTGGCGGTATCGATCGCACAGCGATAGCGCCGCTCGCGGAGAAAAAAGGGCCGTGTCAGCGAGACTGTACAGGCGGCGCTCCCGAACAGCCGCGTCTGGGGAAGTGGGCGCAGGCCCGTCGCGACACCATTCCGTAAGGTCAAGACGCCATCGACATCTTCATCGACGAGACGGCAAGCCGGATCCGCGGCATAGCCGGAGCAGAGGTCGACGACGCGCTCGGACTGTTCGCAGCTCGTATCGACGCGGACCTCGACATCGACGGCGCCCCAGCGTTTGCCATTGCCGCCCCGGACGCGCATCGCGACCTCGGCATCCCCCGCCTTGAACGCGGATGTCATGTCGATCGGGGTCGTATTGACGGGATCGAGATCGACCGAACAGTCGCCGGACGGGATGCCATCGCCAAGCCAGGGCCGCTTGCCGGCATAGCCGATGACCTGGCCGTTCAGCCGGGCCTGGACCCAATCGTCGCCGGCGATGCGCGTGATCCGCGCGGATACGATGCGCTCAGGCTTCAGCACGCGGAACAAGGCGGTGTAGGTCGGCGGCGTGGCCGAGCAATTGCCTTCGCCCGCGATCCGGTAGCGCCGGCAGTCCGTCCCGCAGCTCTGCACATATTCAAACGGCCCCGACGCGGTGATGATGTCGTCATAGGTCCAGGATTGCACCGCTACCTCGCGTTCGATGGTACAGGCGCGTGTCTGCTCGACCTTGCCGGCACCGGCTGGTGAGGCGAGCACGGCCTGGAAAACCGGGTTGGTCTGCGATGCGGTGAACGCGTCGCCCTGGATCGCGGACGGATTGGCGCGATAGGCGGTCTGCGGAAGCGCGGGCGCGCCCGTGCAGGCGGTCGCTTCGGCGCCGACATAGCGGATCACCGGCCCGTCGATGACGGCCTCGGCCACGCCATAGCGGGGATCAGCTGTCGTGAGCGCGCCGATCATGCCCCCGCCAAGATCGCGAAGGACCGACGCGAGATTGCCCCAGGCGAGGTTCGCGCCGCAGCTGTTGTTGATGCAATAGCATCCGGCCAATTCGGGAAGGTCGACCTCGGTCAGCTTGATTCCGTGGTTTTGGTCGATGTCCCAGCGGAAGGGCCGGCACTGGTTCCAGGTTCCGGGCGCGCAGGAGATGACCCCGTTCGCGCAAATCCCCGAGACCGGCACGCCGAGGGTCGAGCGGTTGTCGAGGATTCCATCAAGGTCGCTGTCGCGGGCGATACTGACACTGGCGAGATCGCCGCCCGCGCCCGGCTGGACCAGCACTTCCATCAAGGTCGCGGTCTTCCGGCACGCCAGATTCGGCGTGAAGGACTTGCTGTTGTCGACGGTGCTGACGGGCTGGCCGGCGAGGCCGGGCGTCACATAATTGCGCTGGATCGCCCCGCTGTCGCCGCTCTTGGCGCGCGATGCCTCGGCCGCGCTTCGTGCCCGCTCCTCCATCGACTGCGCCTGGGCTGGAGATGAACCTATCAGGGTGGCCAGCGCGGCCGCCACAGCAGACCGGTTCAGGGAGGGGGGCCTGATCCGCCGTGGCGCGGAAGCCGCGCTGGCCGGGTCTGGGGCGATGCCGGGAGGGGAGGGCGGCACCGCCCCAGTTCCGCATGGCCACCGGCGGCCGTCGAGGCCTTGGCGGGCGAACCTCCAAACGAGGCCGGAAAGCCATGCGAAATGATGGAAGGTCGGCGGCCTCATGGCACGGGTATCCCGGCGCAGCAGATGACCTTCTCGAAGAGCATGAACTGGGCATTGTCCTTGCCGGGCGCGTGCTTGGCGCTCGTCCAGAGCGCGCCGGGACGACCGATATTGACGCACTTGCCGCCCTTGACCGGCTCCATGATCTGGAGCTTGTATCGCGACTTGGTCCAGATCGGCTGGGGGACGAAGGAACAACCGTCGGCCGAACTGATTGTCAGCGCACCGAGGCGCCCCATCATGAAGGTGCCGCGCGCGGCGAGACCCGCCCACGCCTCGACGCTGTCGTCGAAATGGATGTCGCCGGCGACGGGATAGGTCGCGCCCCAGCTTCCCATGCACCAGAAGAGCGGATCGATCACCTTGCCGGCTGCCGCGGCCGCGCTGTCGCCCATGCAGGCGAGGCCTGCGGCGGGATTGCCGAACAATATGCCCTCGGGCTGGATGATCGCGCCGAGCGCGCCCGACTGCCAGGTCGGCAGCACCTCGGTAATCAGCGCGACGTCGAACCCGTCATTCTCGAGGCAGGGCAGGTCGGTGAACATGTCGAGCATCGCCCACACCGGCGAGATATAATAATGCATCTGCGCGAACATCTTCCGGGTGTTGGTGCCGTCTGCGATCGACGACTGGCTGCCTTGCAAGCGTCCCCCGGTCGGCATCAGGTCGGCGCCAAGCGCCATCATGCAGCCGGGTTCGGTCACCACGTCGATCATCCGGTTCGGCGACCAGTAGGAGACCTTGACCCCGAACCAGAACTGCACGCCCTTGCGGCAGGCGCAGAGCGGCTTCGACGCCGATTGCGCGTCGAGCGCCTTGTCGAGCTTGTCATAGCTCCCGATCCGGACACCGCCGACGGTGATCGGGAAGATGCAGGTCCAGCGCACCTTGGTGATCGGATTGAAGATGGTGCCCGCCTCGCATTTCGAGGCATGGGCTTGGCTCGGCCAGGCGAGCGAGGCGGCGAGACCGATCAGCAGGCCAACAAGGAATAGTGGAAGGCGGCGCGTCATCTGGGTTCTCCATCCAGCACCCGGCTCTTGGGGCCGAATTCGGTGAGCACCAGCTGCGTGCCCGACTGCGCGACGATCACTGGCGCGGCGCGAAGACCGAGACGCTGCTTCACCCGCTCTTCGAGGATGTAGATTGCCCGGCCGCTTCGTTCGCCGAGTGCGATCGCATCGCCGCTGTCGGAGCCGAGTGCCGTAAGCAGGATGAAATCCGACGGACCCGCAACCCGGAGCGCCCAATCCAAATCGCGCGGATGGACGATCACCAGGCGCTGCGGCAGTTTCACATAAGTGAGCGGATTGAAGGTGAAGCCCTTCGGATAGACCATGCGTCCATCGGGGAGCTTGATGTCGAATTCGAGCGTGTAGAAGGGCACCATCTTCCGCACCCGGTCCGCCGGTGCCGGAGGCAGCGCGGCCGCCTTGAGGGCGCTCCAGCGGCTACGCGGCCCGAAGTTCTTGCTCATGTCACTGGGCAGTGTGGCCACCTTGGCGTCGATCTCGGCTAGCGCGTCGGGTTCCGCGATCGCCCAGGTGCGCCCGACTGTGCTGTTTCGCGTGGCGATGACCGCTGCAGCCGCGCCGCTCGCGATTGCGCCGCTCGCGAAAGCGACGAGCAGCCAGGTGCGCCGCCGCGCGGGAGCTTTGCGGCTATTGCCCATGGCGCCGTCTCCAATGATGTGCGGGCGGGTCGGGAAATCCGATCAGCGACAGGGCCAATGCCGCCACTGCGAGCGGGGTCAGCACCCAGATGAGCTGCCGCTCGTCGGATCCGGGAGCCGCCGCGAGAAGCAGAAGCAGGCTCTGCACCACCAGGAGGAGGAATCCGCCAAGCGCCATCCGCACCGCCTGCTGTGACGGGGACCCCGAGATGAGCCCGTTCATCGCCGCCACCATTGGCGCAGCCGCGTCAAGGTCCTGGCAGCCCAGGCCGAGAGCAGCAGCAGGGTCAGGCCGGTCGCGAAGCAGGTCGCGGCAACGAGCACGCTGGCGCGCAGCACCATCATCGTCGGCTGCTTGAGCAGGAGTCCCGCGACCAGCACGAGCGCGCCCATGATGAAGGTCTCCACTGAGATGAGCCGGAAGCGCCAAAAGAAGGATTCGGTCTCGAAGCGCGCCGCTAGCCGTTCCTCGACCAGCCGGTCGACGATCTCCATGTCCGCCACGGTGAGTTCGAGCGTTTCTGCAGGCGGGGCGGGGTGGGCGGCCATCATGCGACATCCCGCATCGATGGACTTCTATCCGCCGCGCCCTCGATCTCATCCGGGTCGACCCCGGCCAGCCGGCAAACCGCTTCGAGCGGCGAAAGGCCTTGTCGCATCAGCGCTTCGAACGCCGCGACCTCGTCGGGCGCCGAGGTGTTGATCCAATAGGAGAAGGGATCGACCACGAGCCGCGCGATGCCGAGTCCGAGCGGCGAGTCGATGAAGACTTCCGAATAATTGGGTTTCGAGTTCCGGACTGACTTCAACAGGTCGAGAACGAATCCTGAATAATCGAGGATCTTGTTATCGACGGCGCGATCATAGGTGGATCCCTGGAGCAGGAACCGCGTTGCGGCATTTTCGAGGATCACCTGTCCGGTACCGCCGAACAGCGCCAGGTCGTTCATGCTCTGCAGCACGATTCCGAACGATCCTCGATATTTGCGTGCGCGGCGATAGCCCTGCCCGAAGGCCTCGGCGAGGCGCGACAAGTCCTGGCCCTCGGTCCGCGTCATGAATTGCGCGGCTTCGTCGCAAAGGACGAAACGCGGCCGATCGCGCGCCGAGAGATAGAGCTCCTGAGTCACCGCGTTGACGACAACCATCACGATGACATTGAAGAGATCGGGCATCGCCTTCAGCCGCTCGAGCTCGAGGACGACAAACTCGTCGGACCGAATGTCGAGAGTGGAGGGGCCGTTGAAATAATGGCCATAAGCCCCGTCCGACCCGAAATCGCGCAGGTTGAAGGCGAGCTCGCGCGCGGTCGGCACGAGATGCTCGACGCGGTCCAGCCCGGACTCCACCCGCTCCGGATAGGTGCCGAGCCAATCGCGCACGGCATCGATGCCATGATCGGCGCGGCCCGTGTCGATCGTCCACTGGACCGCCGACTTCAGCAAATTCCATTCGGAGGTGGTGACGCCCTTTCGCGTCGCGGCGTTCGCCATCTCGGCAACGATCGCGACCGCCATGCTGATCGCGGACTGCTTGTCGTCGCCGTCGAGCGCGAGGCCCATGTCGAAGGGGTTGAGGACGAGGCGTTCCTCACCGATGTCGATATAGCGGCCCGAGCACAGAGTGCAGAGCTTGCGATAGCTGCCGCCGATATCGATGATGCGGATGAGCGCCCCGCCGGCATAATATTGCTGGCAGAGATTGTTGAGGAGGAAGCTCTTGCCCGCGCCGCTCTCGGCCGACACGATGAAATTATAATTGTTGATCCTTGGGTCGAAGAGATCGAGCGTGATGAGCTGACCCTTGCGTCCCGTGTAGAGCAGCGATGGCCGCCCGCCGCCCCGGAAGTCCGTCTGCACCGGCGCCAGCAGCACCGCCGCCTTAACCGGCATCCGGAAGTCGCGCTCGAGGAGCCTCAGCGTCGTGCGATCGGGATAGAGCCCGAACGGCAGGCTCATCACCAACAGTGTCGGGTTGAGATAGCTTTCTTCCTGCATCGAGAAGGGCAAGGGCTCACCTTCCCAAAGACGCTTCGCGCGTGCGGCCATTTCGCGAGCGTGGCCGCGGTCGCGCCCGAACACCCAGAGGCATGGGATCACCCGGACGAACTTCGAATTTCCGGCCTCATCGAGAATCCAGCCGATCTCGTCGATCTGCTTGCCGACCTCGACGGCGAAACTTCCCGCCGCCTTTTGCGCCGACAGAATCTGCGCGCGCTTGTGAATCTCGAACTGCGAATGATCGAAAAGGATATTCAGCGTGTAAAGGAACGGGCCGCCGATCTGGTCGCTGTCTTCCGACGCGCCCCGCATCCCCCCCAGGAAACGATTGGCGCGCTCGGCGGTGATCCGCCGCGCCGGCGCCTTCGGCGTAAGGCACCGCGCGACCTGGTTGCCGAGGAACACCTCAGGTCCTTCGAATAGGAGGTCGGGACCGGCATCAATGATCTGCTTGGCGATCGGCGGCGCCCCGACCGTGGTTCCGTCGGCGAAGACGCCCGGCGCGGCGTTGGCGACACCGTTGAAGATTCGCCGATAGAAGCCAATCACCTCTTCCGGCGCCAAGCGCCGGATACCCAGCTTCGAGAGCTGCTCCTCGACCTGCCGGCGCAGATCCTCGCCGAGCGGTCGCCGCGTCTTGATCGAGAGAAGGGTCCGAAAGTTCCGGACCGGAATACCATGCAGCGCGTCGAGGCCATGGCGTCCCGCGCTCAGGTAATCACGCGTCCGGCGCGCCGAGGCCTGGATCAGGGGATCGTCCCTGGTCTTGAGGTCGAGAAAAGCGTCGAGCGCCTCGTCGATGAGCGGATCGGCGAAGGTATGGATCTGGAGAACCGTGCCGTCCGGGAACTGGATGTTCAGCAATCCCTGCAGCGCACCCTGGACATGGCTGAACATATAGGCGGTCGGGATGATCTCCCATGCGTGCCCCCAGCTATCGTCGATGCAAAGGAAAGCCTCGCTGCCTGCGTCCCATGCAACCATCGGGAGAAAGTTCGAGAAACTGTCCCGCTGCACAGCGCTGCGCATCCGCGAGAAGCTGAGGTGCGATGGCTGCCTGCTCATGACCGGGGCTCGGTGACCGGTATGGCGGGCGTGCTAGCGTCCGAATGAGAAGCCTCCTTGACCTGCGACAAAATGGGGGTTTGGGGTGCGCGAGCAGGCGAGGCGACGAGCGCGCCGCCGACAACCCAGGTCGGCTTGTCGAGCACGGAATAGATGTAGCGCGGCATATAGAGCCGGTCCGGCCGCTGCCGGTCGGCATAGGGCAGGATCAAGGTCCGCACCGTCCGCGCCGGCCGCAGCATCGGGGTCACGGGCGCATCGATCAGGCCCTTGAGCTCGTGGTAGACGCTGTCCTTGTAGCTGCCATAGGCGGTCGCTCCTGTCCGGCCGCGCGCTTTCGCGGCTGTGACGCCATCGCTTATGCTGCGCAGCATTTTCTTGTCGTTGGTCACCGCCGGATCGGACTTGGACCGCGCCCCGGCAACGGCATCCTCATAGGCGCGTTCGGGATGGATGCACTGGCCATGATCGTCGTTCTTGCAGTCGAACTTTTCCGAATAAGGCGACATCAGAGCGCCGACGCTGGCACAGCCCGAGAGGGCCGCAGCCATCGCCAGGGCAGGCAGAGTGGACGACGAGATATGGAATTTCAGGGCCATTGCGGTCTCTCCCTTGGGCTTGGATGAGGGGCGCATCAGAACTTGCTCCCCACGGACGGCTTGATTTCGAGCGCGATGCCCTCCTGGATGACCACGACGACCTCCTTGGCGGCGCCGACCTCAACGACCGGACCGGCTTGCCGGGCAAGGTCGAGGTAGAAATCGGTGAGCTTGTCCGAGGATTTCGAGAGGCCGCCGGTGATGCCGGCCTTGGCGGCGTCGCCGGCATCAAGGCTGCGGACGCTGCC
The DNA here is from genome assembly GCF_900185685.1 of Sphingopyxis sp. P1IMeth2. Classification (NCBI taxonomy): domain Bacteria; kingdom Pseudomonadati; phylum Pseudomonadota; class Alphaproteobacteria; order Sphingomonadales; family Sphingopyxidaceae; genus Sphingopyxis; species Sphingopyxis sp. P1IMeth2. The sequence continues at coordinate 347,070 of NZ_FYAT01000012.1, read as the reverse complement.
GAGCGCGGATGTCGACAGGCTGCCGAAGGTGCCCTCGACCGTCTGAGAAATTCCCGCGATCGTCCCGGCGATGAAGGAGCGGGCGAGCGTCGCGCCGGCGCGCGTCACGACCTTGCCCGACAGGCCCTTCTTGCCATCGGCATCGACGAAGAATCCCTTGATGGTCTGGTCGACCACCGCATGCTCATCGAAATCGACGCATGAGATCGATACGAGCTGGACCTCGACCCGCTCCTTGGCGAGGCTGCCGGTCGCATTGCCGATCACGAAGCAGCCCGCGAGATTCGCCTTGACGTCGTTGGGCAGGACGGCGGGTGCCTGGACGCGCGCGATGATTGGCTCTGGATTATTGGTCGCGTCCTTGCTCGCCAGCGCGTCGATCCCGGTCAGGAGCCGCGCCCGCATGAAACCAGGCGGCAAATAAATCGTCCGGTTCGCTTTTTTTGAGCGAGCCCCGCTGGCCGCGCCTCCTTCGGGAACCGGCGCCGAAGTCGCGGCGCCGATCGCGCCGATCTGCCGTTCGGTAGGAGGCGCCAGTGGCGGCGCCGGGGCGGTCGGCGCCGCGGGCGGGGGCGGGATCGCGCCCGCCTCGGCATTCGCTTCGGACGGAGCGGGTGGATAGGCCGGGGCTTCGCCTGGAAGGGCGGGCGGCAGGCCATCGTCCGCGCCGCCCGCCCCGGGCATGCCATCCGACATGCTGTCGGGCGCAACCTTGCCTTCCTCGATAGCTGTGACCCGGTCGCCGAGCAGCGTCTGCCCGTCGAGAATCTTTTGGAGGTCTCCGCGGAGCTTCACCTCGAGGCTGTCGCCGCGCAGGCCCGCGCCCATGTCAAGCTTCGAGGCTTCCGGCGGCTTCGGTGCCTCGGCATCCTTGGACGAACTCGCGGTGTAAAGCCCGAACCCGATCACCGCGATGGCCGATACCACCCCCGCCTGCTTGGCGCGGAGTTGCTGCCGCGACGTCATGCGGTCCCACTGGGCCCGGAAATCGAACAGGGCCGGACCACGCGATCCCTCGGTCGAAAGGGTGTCGCGGGCGTGCGCTTCATTGCCCGGGGCGACATTGTCGGTGCCCGCACTCATGGCTGCGCACTCCGGCGAACAACAACCAGGCGCGCAGTCTCTCCCGCAGTGAGCGTTAACCGGTCGAGCGTTACCGAGAAGATGTCGGCACCAAAAGCGCCATCGAGAAAGTCGCGCTCGTCGAGCGAAACCGCGTCGGCTGCGTTGAGCAGATATTCACTGGCCGAGAGTCCCGCGCCCTCGATTTCGAGACGACGCCGCTCGGTCAGTTTGACCTGCGGTAGGTCGCCGATGGCGATGGCCTCGCGTGTGGGAGCGACCTCGGTGAAGGACGCAGGGACACGGTCCTGCAGGATCGCGAGCGCGATGCCCACGGCGCGTTCTTCTTCGACGAGCGGCGCGAGGAGAGCGTCATTGGCGCGGGCGCGCTGGGCGGACCCAGGAACCAGCGTCACTGTTTGCGCCGGGATGTCTGCGGGTTCCGCATAGAGCGGATAGATCGCACCGTTGCAGGACACGAAGAACTCGGATGGCGTCGTCACATAGCTGCGGGTCTTGGCGCCGGCATCGTCCATTTCCTGCACGAGGAATTTGATCCAGGCGTCGGACCCGCCGCGCTCGACCGCGAGACCCTTTTCGGTGGAGAATTTCACATCCTCGATCTCGCCGCCGAGGCATACGACATGGTTCACGTCGCGATTGGAGAGTCGGATGCGGCTGGTCTGGTCGGGGAGCGCCGAGACCGACTGGGCGAGAGCAACTGACGGCGTCAGCAGGACGCCGAGGAGGCAGGTGAGCCTCCGGCGCTTACCGGATATCGGCATTGAAATTCTCCTCCTGGAGGGCGGTCAGCCAGAAACGGCCATTTTCGGTCGCGTAGCGAATGCGCAGATTGCCGCGGAACTTGCGGATTACGCCGCCGATCACACGGACCTTTTCGACGGGCACCAATATCTCGGTGGCCGTGTAGGTGACGGGCTGGTCGCCCCGGATATAGGTCGAGATCGACAGTGTCGGATTATTCTCGAGCTCGCCAAGCAAATGGCTGAGACTGTCGCGAAGCGCGTTGTAGGCGCTTGGATGGACGATCGTCAGCAGTTCCTGGAACTGCCGGTCTGCCGAATAGGCGGAATAGGTTCCCGCGAGGCTGACGATATTGAAGGTGATCGTGCGGAGATAGGTTTCCGAGGGCTTGCTGCCGGTGACATAAAGGTCACCGGCAGCGCCGAACGGAACGATAACCGTGCGCTGACCCTGGTTCGTCGAATAGATGACGGTGCCAAGCACCATGCTTACGCCGAAGAGGCCGGCGATCGCGAACTTCAGCAACCGGTTCTCCTCGAAGAGATTGGCCGATCCCTGGAGATAGCGGTGCAAATGCCAGCTCGGGCGCGTGTCGCCAATCATGTCGGCGCTGTCCTTGCGTCTGAAGAAACCTGCCATCGGACCTACTCGAAGAAGCGGGTCTGAGTCGGACCCGGGTAGAAGCGGAAGCGGATGAGACCCCAGCGCCAGGCGAGGTGCGGAATGAAACCGCGCGGTTTGGTGCGCTTCCACGGAAGGAAAAGGAGAAGGGCGCCGATGAGTCCCCAGCCGATCAGGCCGCCGACGATGACCGCGACGAAGATCGTGCTCATGACGACGACAAATTCCTGGGCGTCGAACCAGAGAATCTGGACCGGTCGATGCAGGAACTGCGGCAGACGTTCATCCAACGTCCTTCTCCCATGCTTCATCACGCGTCGGCGTGACATCCCGGAAATGACCACCACTCCCGGTTCCGGATGACGCGTCGATCGCCGGGGCCACCGGCGAGCGGCGCGCCGAATGTCAGATCACCATGCCGAAGGTCTGGAGGATCGAATCCGCCTTGATGAGGCAGACCGCCGCCACGATCGTCGGGATGCCGATCATGATGTTGGAAAAGAGCCGCGAGACGCCGAACAGGAAGGCGGCTACGCCGCCAACGAAGCCCAGCGGGCCCTTCACGCCCTTGTTCACGACGATGTCGTAAATGTCGTAGCCGAGGTCGCCGGCCGCGGGCGCCTGGAACGCGTGGGCCACGCCAGCGAACGCGACTGCGGCCAGGAGGAAAAGCACTACCGCGTCGATCGTGCGGAACGTCCTTCCCCGAAACATTGTCACCATGTCCATTCTCCTTGAAGGGAGACCGTCCGAAACTGCCTGCCGGCACGACGAAAATCGTTTCCGGCCGACGGCAGCGGTGGACGGCCTCCGACGAAAGCCGATGCCGCCGGCATTCCGGTCCTCGATCCCCTCCGGGCGCCCTCATGCGAGCGGCAGGGAGCGGTCGGGGCCCGCCAGAGCTTTTGGGGCGGGGTGCCGATCAGGGATCGGCTCCGGCGACTCCCTTCTTCGCATTCAGGAACGCCTCGAGTTCCGCCTGCTGGAAGCCAGACACGAGCTTCCCATCGACAAAGAGGGTGGGGGTTCCTGAAATGCCCATCTTGCGAACCATTGCCGCGTGGCGTGCGACAGTCTCCGCGCCCGCCCCGCATTTTGCCAGGCCGCGAGGGCTCGTGCCCGCATAGATAGCCTTGAACGCCGCCGCCTTGTCGGAGGAGCACAGGATATGCTCGGCCTTGGCGGCCGCGTCCGGATGGATGCCGCTCACGAAATAGACGAGTCGTTGGACCGGTTTGCCTTCCGCGGCTTTTGCCGCCCAGAAGCGATCGAGCGCCTGGCAATAGGGGCAATCGGGATCCGTGAACTCGACGACCTTGGGTGCGCCGGCGGGGCCGATGACCAGGGCATCGCGTTCGTCGATCGCCCCGAGCCGCTTTCGCGCACTAGCATCCTGGGCCATCGCGGTGATATTCACGCCATTCTTGTCGTAAATCGCCGCGAACAGCAGGTGATCGCTTTCCGGCGCGAAATAGAGGACTCGCCCGCCGGCGATCGCCTGATATATTGGCCCCCTTACAGGCGCCGGTCCGAACTCCTCGAACTGGAGGTTGGTGAAGGTCTGTCGCAGCTCCCGTTCCGCCTGCACGGCGGCGTTGCCGAGCGCTTCTTCGGAAGCGTCCGCCGATGAGGCTTGCGCAAGCGCAGGGGACGCGATCGCCATGGCGGCGCAGCACAACGCACTAGCGGCGCGCATCGAATTTCTCTCCGGCGGGCGTGACCGCGTTGAGGAAGATCGACCTGTCGATCCGGTGCGTCGCGCCGAGCGTGACCGGCGTTTTCGCCAAAGGCTCGCGAGGATCCAGGATCGGGACGGTACGGCGCTCGATCGAGAAACCGCTCGCGTCCTGGGTGACGATCAGTTCACCTCGTCTGGCGGACGGTTCGGTCTGCTCGGCGCAGCGACCCGCATCAGAGTGGGCCGATGCCGGCGTGCCGCCGGATAACAGGATTGCGATGCCCGCAAGGCACCGATTGTACGGCGTCATGACATGTCTCCTCGTGGCGCAAATTGCACCGTGACTAGCGATCGGTGGACCGGAACGGACCTGATGAACCGAGACCCATTGGTCTCCTCAAACCGGAACGAGGCGAGGAATGATGATGAAACGAAGAGCGCACAATGGTGAGGGCACTGAAGTGCCGATTGTGCAAATTCCGCGCCCAGGCTGCCTGAACGGCGCCCTGATTCACAATTGGCGGTCCGCGGGGTCACAATTGATCCCGGGAGACCGAAAATTGCACTTCGGCTTACCGCCGCAAATGGTTAATATGCTGATGGTATCACCACGCTGGTTTTCTGTGTGCTGGGAGGCAGACCGATGACGCGGCAATCACGCACGTTCAAATTGCGGCTTTCTCCGGCAGGCATGGATTTGCTCATCGACTCCCATGTCCACCTGATCCGAAGCACGCGGGCATTGCTCGCCTGGGGCACCACCCTCCAGGTCGCAGTCGATTGTCTCGACCGAATGCCGGCGCCAAAGGTTCTGGAGCAACTCGCCTCGCTTTCGAAAGCGGGTCTTCAGGGCGGCGAGGATCATTATGTCGGCGCGTCCAAGGGCCTCAATCATATTGCGACGCGTATCGCCGAGCGCGTCGTTGAAGTCGCGCCGGATCGTGATGCGCCGACCCTGGCGAGCATCTACATTGTCGCCCTGCACCAACTTACAAGAACCGACCACAAAACGCTCCGTGCGACCTATGAGCGCGTGAAGCCGACAGCCCATAGCGGCGCGCCCGGATAGAAGCCTTCACATTCTCAAGGTCTTGCGCGACGCGACCCGGCAAGAATTGCGGCAGTTCCGTTTGACCGTGGTGTGATGCACACCTAGCATTCCAATAGTTACAGGCCTTGGCTGGGGCAATCTCCCGAGAAGGAGACGCGGAAATGTCGCTGGAAGACGCGGCTTCCGTCGCTGAAGGCCCGCTGTCGCGTATCAAGGAACAGTCGGGAAGGCGAATTGAGGAAGCGAGAAAACGGGAAGGGCTGACGCAACGCGAACTGTCGAGAGAGCTCGGCATGGGCGTGCGCTGGCTACGCGAAATCGAATCCGGAAATCCGAAGGCAAGGCTCGATGACCATCTGCTCTGTGCTTACAAGTTGGACATCTCGACGGGGCACATCCTCATCCCGCTGATGTTCTTTTCGCAGAAGATGGCCTTCCCCATGCAGTTGGCGATCGGGGATCTGCGCGAACTCGAACGATTGTGCATCGAAGTCGTCGCGCAAAAGCATCTCGACCAACTGACGAGCGCGCTCACGCCCCGCTGGAGCCAGGGGCTCCGCATTTCATCGGCCGCTTGATCGATGGCACCGGAGAGCGTCACCCAAGATCGGATTTATCGAACGCTCAAGGATGAAATCCTGGCCGGGCATATCGATCCGCACGCGCGCATAGATATTCAGCGGATCGCGGATCAGTCCATGGCAAGCCCGACCCCGGTGCGTGAGGCACTTTGCCGGCTGGTCGGCGAATCATTGGTAGAGCCCCATCCCGACGGCGGATTTCGTATCGCGCTGCCCGATTTTCATGGGCTCACCAGCCTCTACATCTGGACCGGCCAGCAACTACTCGCCGCGCTCCATCTGTCGAGCGCCGCCGCAATCCGCCAAGCGATGGCCGGTGTGCCGGAATTTCGGACGGGTCTTGAGCCCGTGGAACTTGCGGAGTCCACAAGCACGACCTTTGAGACCATCGCCGGTGCGTCTGGAAATAGAGAATTCGTGGCGGCGGTACAGCGGTCGAATGAACGCCTTCAATATTTTCGACTCGCCGAGCCGAGATTGTTCGGCGACCTTGAGCGCGAGCTTCGAACCTTCTTTCGAAACGGCACGATCGACGTCAAAACCAACGTCCGAAGGCGCGTCATCGCCTATCATCGGCGGCGTATTGAACATGCCTCGCAGCTTTACGCCCTTGTCCAAACCTTAACGGCAACCCCCTGATATGGCTTGCCTTCGCCGCGCTTGTTAATTTCGAATTTCCTATAAGTTACGGAAATATAGCAAGAATTGCGGCGTATATTTGAACGGGTCCGCTCCAGAATCCGGTAAATCTGGGACTGCCGCGAATGTTCGCGGCGTTTCATGAAGGAGTGTGTCATGCAACGCAATGACCATGATCTCGACGCTGAAGTCATCGACCTCGGCGTTGCCAGCGAAGTCACCAAGGGGTCCATCGTTGGCCCCCTCGACACCAAGGGCGGCCGCGATTTCGGCGCCGCGGGAATCGCCGACGACTGAACGGGAGGGCGCACGGCCACAAGGCTGTGCGCCCAACCGCGAGGGGGTGAACCATGATCGCGCGCCTGAGAGATGATTTGCACTTTTGCGTCTGCTCCGGACGAACGGTATTTCTCGACGTTCGCGCCGACCGGTATTTTCAATTGCCGACCGATCAAGACTTGGCGTTCCAACGGTTCGCCTCTGGCCGTACCGCGCAACTAGGCGATGAGGCTGCTCTCAGCGCGATTGCCATGAGAGGCTTAGTTGTAGACGCGTGCCTGGGAACGCCGGTGCTGTCACCTGCAATAGTCTCCCCGCCAATGGCCGAGATCGCGCCTGCGCCATCCATGGCTAAGATTACCGACCGGATTGCAGCACTCATATCCGTCCATAAGGCGCGGTTCGAATTGGGCAGGCGATCTCTCAAAAACGTCATGGACCTTATGTCGCGGTCGAGCGCCGCTCTCGTTGCGGAAGGCGCCGATGACCCAACCGCTGTCGACCGGGTTGCGGCGGCGTTCGCGGCAACGGGCGTCATGATACGGCGTCAAGATCAATGCCTTCCACTGTCTATTGCGTTCAAGCGGCTCTGCCTCACACGCCGGGCTCGCACCACGCTGGTGATCGGCGTCAAGCTCGATCCCTTCGTCGCACATTGCTGGATCCAGAGAGACGAATATGTCGTCAACGACACGCTTGAACGTGTCCGCCTATTTAAGCCGATCCTGGCAATCTGATGGCGCTTCGCTATCTTGTCTTGGCCTCGCGCGGTGGCGAACTCGACACCGAATTGGTCGACGAGGTCGGCCGACGAACCGGACTTATCGCCCATTGGCGCTCGTCTCGTCTCGCTGTTCTGACTAGCGACCCACGGTCGCCCCTCGGGATTGGCAATGGCACCGGAGCGATCATTGGCGACCTGTTCTATCGCCACGGTAGCGGGCCGGGGATCAAGAACTTCGACCCCGCGTCCGGCATCGACCTCGCCACGGCGCCGGCCCGGCAACTTCTGGAGCGTTACTGGGGCGGTTATCTTGCTGTCTGGACCGATGGTGAACTGGTCCGCGCGCTTCGCGACCCCTCCGGCCAGCTGCCATGTTGCTATGTGACCGGCCCCAGAGTCGTGGCGTTCGCGTCGGATCCCAGGCTATTGGTCGATGCCGACCTCGTAAGCATTTCGATCGACTGGGACGGGGTGGCGACCACTCTTTATGTCGACGACCTCGCGCAGATTCGCACGGGGCTGACCGGGGTTTCCGATTTGCTCGCGGGCAACCTTGCGACCGTGAACGGGAATGGCTGCTCGCAGGATATTTGCTGGTCACCGTGGCACTATGTTTCGGACTCACCGGAGTTGGATCCCGCCGTCCATGTCGAAAGACTGCGCCGGGCTGTCGAGCAATGCAGCCGGGGGTGGGCTGCGACATTCGATAAAAGCATTTTGGCGGTATCTGGCGGGCTCGACTCTTCGATTTTGGCGTCGTGCATGGCGGCAACGCCGGAATTGGAATGCCTCACGCTTAGAACGAATGAACCGCGAGGGGATGAGACAATCTATGCCAAGGAACTGTGCGAATGGTTCTCGCTGCCGCTCGAGAAGCGAACCTATCGGCTCGATCAGGCCGATATCATGCAGTCTGCCGTCGCCCATTTGCCCAGGCCGGGAGGGCGGGCACAGATGGTGGCGTATGACGCGACCGTCGTTCGGCAAATGGTGGATCGGTCCGCGACGGCATTCTTCACGGGCGCTGGAGGGGACAATGTCTTCTATAATACGCGTTCCGTTCGCCCGGTTGTCGACCGCTATCTCGCGGCTCCGACCGTTTCAGGTCTTCTGGCGACACTACGCGACCTCGCGCAGGTCACAGAGGCGAGTATTTGGGAGGTAGCGCGCTGCGCCATCTCCATTCCGAGACGCCGCGGACCCAAATATAGCTGGCGCTGCGAACCCCAGTTTCTGCATCCAAGCTGGATCGAACACCTAATCCAGGAAAAGCCATCTCATTCTTGGCTGGAGGCGCCGACGGGTGCATTGCCCGGCAAATGCGGACATATAGCCATGATCACGCGCGCCCAACATTATATGCACGGACATGACAGGCGGCTTCATTTCACGGAAATCGCACCTCTCTTGTCGCAACCCGTCGTGGAGACGGCATTGGCCATTCCCAGCTGGATGGCTTGCGAGGGTGGTGTCGATCGGTCCGCGGCGCGGCGTGCCTTTGCGCCCAAGCTGCCGCCGAATATTATTCGCAGGCGAATGAAGGGTGGACCGGACGCGTTCGCAATGGAGATATTGAAATCCAATTACGACCTCGTTCGGGATCGCCTTCTCGGGGGACAGCTCGCAACCAATGGGATCATTGACAAGCAGGAGCTGGAAGCCGTGCTTGCTAGGAATCAGGTGACGCAGGGCACGAACTATGTGCGCATCCTCCTTCTTCTCGATACCGAAGCTTGGATAGAGACCTGGCAATCGAGCGCGATCCACGACAATAGGAGCACGAGGAAATCCGTCACAAACTGACGAAATGCGCCAGGCATCCCGGCGCTATCCACAATGCTCATCCTTATGGCATTTCTCGCGAAGCTCCCGCCAGTGTTCCGCTTCTGCCCGTCGACGGGGTTCGGTCGGAAGTTCACCCTTGAACCAGAAATCAAACCAGTCGAGCGACCGCTGGTAAATAGCCAGTCGGTGCGCGGGCTGCCACTTGACGTGGAATTCGTTCGGAAACACGAAGAGATCGACGACCCGTCCTGCCTGTTTCAAAGCTGTGTAAGCCTCAAGGCCGCCGACATATTCACGATCAGATGCCTGGATCAGGATCGGGAATCCGATCCGGTCGGTGTTCTGCGCAAACGAAATCTCGCGCCAGAATTCGGGCGCGGGCTGGAGGATGCTTGGGTAGCCGATCTGCCTGTAGAGATCGTCGAGGTCCGGCCCGTCCAGATATGCCTGAGACCGTTCCCAACAACAGTGGCTCATAATCGCCGCGGAGAAAAGCGAGCTATGTAGCGCAGCGAATTGGATGGTCGTCGAGCCATCACTCATGCCGGTGATGCCTATGCGCTTGTCATCGATGACCCCGCGACCGATGAGCTGCCGCAGCGGGGTCTCGATCGATGAGAGAAAGCTTTTCCGGTTGCCCCAATCTTTAAGATTGACCTGCTCGACCTCAACCAGGGTCGTGGCCTTGGCCAATATCCCGAGATGCGGTGGTCGGTTGACGCTGAGGACCGCATAGCCCTTGTTCGCAAGCGCGTGGATCGGATATTCATCTCCGACGCCGCCGCGCAAGAATCCTCGCGACACATATTGCACGACCACCGCCGGATAGCGTTGCCCGGGCTGATAATTGACGGGTAAGACGAAGTCTGCGGCGCTCTCCAGACCAAAGCTGTTACGAACGTTCATACGCTCGACTTTTCCAACCCGAAGGGCTCGCCATTCGGGGTTTGGGTCGAAGAGTGTTTCCATGCTACCGCGCCGAAGGTCGATCCGGACAAGGTGCCTTGGGCGGGTCGACGTCTCGCGCAAGCAGAGGAGTTCGCGCCCGGAGGGCTCGCAATCGGCAAAATAGTCCTTCGTTTGCAGAATGCGCCTCGGCCGCGCCTGGCCCGGGATCCACTCGTACAGACCGGTCAAGCTCTTTGCCCAGCCCTCACGCCGAAGAAAAAACACGCTCTTTCCGCCCGCGATGGTCCAGGCCGGAGCTTGTGCATCGGAGCAGCTATCCGCTGGACAGCTAATGGTTCGGCCGTCGGCGCTAGCATATTTGACCGTGGTGCCCGGATAGACAAAAGTGGCATCGGTCATTTCAACCCACGCTTCGGGAATTCGGCTCCCTTTCGCCTCTGCGCCAGGCTCACGCGGGTTCTTGATGGATGGGGCCTCGAGCGCATCGCGCTCGGTCGCCGTCGCTGGGCGCACGCCCCCCCGTTCCAAGTCTAGGACATGGAACACGGAAGCAATGTGCTCAGGCAACTGCGGCTTGCTTCCGGCTAGCGGGAAATATCGACCGTCGAAGTGATGGCCCGTCAGACCTTCTCGCTCGATCGCCGCCTTGGCTTCGTCTAGCGCAGGGCGCGTCGTGAAGATGAGGCTTCTGCTATCGGGCATCAGCCGAAATCGATCGACATCGATCGGGCTATCGGTCAGCGGCGCGCTTCCACCTCCATCGGCTGCCGCCTTCCAAACCTGGGTCCGTCCGTCCACTCGCTTGAGAAACATGATCCACCGGCCGTCAGAAGACCATTGCGGCGTGATTGCTTCGATAATCCCGCTTTCCTGCGTAGAGCCATCGAGCTGGTGGATTTCATAGCGGATGAGATCTCCACCCTGGTCAACGAGCCGCGGGGCCGCGCCCGACAAGGGTACGATCATGATGCCTTGGCAATAGCTGTTCGATGCAGGATCGGCTTGTCGAAGTGGAAGCGCCACGGCGCTTCCATCGGGCGACAGCGTGAACAACCGGCGATCAGGCAGCTCGTTCAGCGGGGGACCGATATCCCGCACTCGCACGAGATCTTCCGGCTCGACGCCGCGTCCATTCCCTCGGACCCGTTCGAAGGCGGGTGGAAGCAGTCCGGAACAGTCCGGATTTGCGGCCAGCCCCGGCTGTGCATAGAGGAGCTGAGATGCGAATATGGCGGCGCGCACGAGGGCGCGATTCCGGTGGTTGCGCACGGGCTACCACGCTTTCATGATCGTCAGGTTGATCGTCCGGCCCGACGCGGGATAATTCGTCGAATCATACGACGGGTCACTCACGCTTCGACTGCGCGTCCTCGATGGACGTTCGTTGAAGAGGTTGCTGACCGAGATGAGCACGCTGGCCTCGCGAAGCGGACCTGTCGATGCGCTGCTTTTCCATTGTCCCGCGAGATCGAAGCTCAGGAAAGAGCCGACGCGAACATGCGGCAGAATCCTGTTGTCCAATGTGCCGCCAATATAGTTGCCAAATCCCGACAGGGTAAACTCGCCACGGCTCCATGTAGCGCCGCCTTGAACTCGCCAATCCGGGGGATTGAAAATGACGCCGGCGAGGTCGACTGTTGCCGCTCCCTCGAGGAGCTGGCGGTTGCTCTTGAGATAGGTTGCCGATCCTTGCAGGCTCAGGTGATCATTGGCGCCAAGATCGACCGCATAGCTTGCCGCAAGGTCGACGCCACTCGCCTTCTGTCGAGCCGTGTTGCGGAGTACGCCTTCGATAAGCGCATAGACATTGCCCGGATCATAGGGGCCTCCGGTAAAATTCTCGAGGCCGAAGAGCGAGCCCGCCGACCGGGCGTCGATCTCGGATGCAGTCGGAGATAGCGTGATCAGGTGGCTATAGAGCGGATTTGATAGCGCGCCGAAAATTGACGTGATCGGATTGCCGACGCGACCATTGTAACGGATTTTGAAATAGCTTGCCTCGATTTTCAAACCCCGAGCGAAACTGGGTGTGATCGTGGCGGTCGCTGTCCAGGTGGTCGCTCTCTCCGGACGCAAATCTGGGTTTGCACCGGCGGTATATACGACCGTGCTACCTGCGGGCGCACCACTGGCGCCGAAGAACTCCGCCGGAAGCAGGAGGACCTCATAACCCCGATACTGGTCGTAGAGCGTCGGCGCCTTGAACGATTTTCCCCAGCTGAACTTGAAGGAGAAATTAGGGTCCGGGCTGTAGATCAATCCGAGCTTGGGCGACGCGACGCCGCCGATATCGTCATAATCTTCATAACGCACGGCTGCTGTCGCCCGCAGTTCCCTAAGGACGGAAATGGCGTTCGCCTCGCTGAAGATCGGCAATGACAGTTCGCCAAATCCATATCGAACCCTGTGTCGCCGGTCAAAGGAGAGGATCGGCGTCGTAACGCCGCCAATGGTTTGACTGCTCTGGGCATCGAGGCTGGTGGATCGAATTCCAGCGCCGACAACGAGCCGCGCATCGCCGCCCGGGAGCGCGAACAGCGGGCCTTCTCCATAAGCCTCAATGCTCTTGATCGAATTGTGGTACGGAATCCTGCGCGTACTTGCGGTCTGGCCGCTGCGATAGGAAACGCCATCACCGATCGTCCGATCTTCACCATAGGTGCCTGCAACGCTGAGTTCCCATGACGCGGGAAGCCGGACGCGCAACGTGGGCGACACCGAGAATGTCTCGACAGTGCTCGCGAACGTATCGCCAAAGAAGCGGACATCGGAGGCGACGGAAAATGGGCTCGCCTGCGAAGATTTTCGCCGACTATATTGACCATCGACTTCCAAACGGATGTCGTCGGTGACCTGATGAAAACCGGATATGACGCTGCTGAACTGATCCATGCCCGGTATCAGCGTCGCGGACCCGTTGACCGTATCCGCATAGGGTCTTTGGGCTGCGATGATCGGCGTGGAATGCTTGTAGTCCGCCGTGAGCAAAATTCCGCCGCCCGTCCAGGTCGTCCCCGTGACCGCGCTATATTGTTGCTCGGTTCCTCCGCCGTCAGTCGTGAACGCGACTCTCGCCGAAGTCCACACGCCGTCATAGCTCTTCCGCAGAATCACGTTTGCAACGCCGCCGACAGCGTCCGATCCGTAGAGTGCGGAGGCGCCGTCGGCCACGATCTCCAACCGCTCGATTGCAGCCAACGGTATTGCCGAGATGTCGACTCCCTGGCGAACCCCGTCATAGGCAACGCGATGACCGTTGATCAGCGTGAGCGTCGCGTCGGCGCCCAGGCCGCGCAGGTTGACCGTTGACGACGAGTTCAAATTCTCGCTTCCTCCTTGCCCGCTGCCGACGACGCCGGGATTTTGGCCGCCGTTGAAATTTTGAGGGAGGTTGCGAACATATTGGCCGAGATCGGAGAATCCGCGGTCCACAATGTCATCGCGCGTCGCGACGATGACAGGTGAGGCAGGCTTGCTTCCGCGAATTCGCGTGCCGGTCACGATGATGGCAGTATCTTTGCTCGCCGCCGGGCTGGGTTCGGTTGCACCCGACGGTGCCGATCGCCCCCGGATGACATAGCCGCCGTCCTGGAATTCCGCGACAAGATCGGTCCCCGCCAGCAGGCGGGCGATTGCTTCCTTGACGCTATAGGTGCCGCGAAGCGGAGCGACCTGCCGTCCCGCGACCGCTTCGGACGCGAAAATCACCTCTACGCCAGCCTGCCGCCCGACCGCAATGAGGGCGTCGGCGAGCGGCATCGATGCGATGCTGAAGTCTTGCCGGGCATCCTGTGCCACGGCAATATTCGTAACGCACAAACCGCCAATCGCAACCACCGCCAGCAACGTACCACGGCCAAATCGTCTCGCCACCATACTGTCCCCCAATCTCTCGCCGGCTAGTCGGCTATGGGGAATGGACGCTCGCTATCGCGAACTACGGGGCGGCTGCGAGATTATTTATTTCGTCTCCGCAACAAGATCTCACCGTCTGGAGCATGCTCGACAACGAGGTCGAAGAGGAGCGCAAGTTTCGCTGCGAGCTTGTCCGGCTCATCAAGACGAAACCGACCGGACACCTTCAAGCGTGAAAGCTCATCGTCCATGACCCGAATAGGTGTGCCGTGGCGATTGGCAAGCGTCAGGATCTCGCCGAGCGGAGCTGCCGCAAACTCACGGACATCCAGCTCGGCAGTCTCCGCGACCAAGCGCTTGCCGTCGTCGACCGCGGGAGACGGGACCGCCTGCTGGCTGACCACGCTCCCGTATGAGACCGTCTCGCCAGCCACCATGCGCTTGATCGTGGAAGTCTTCGTCGCGCTTGGCATGGCGACATCGACCTTGCCTTGCAACAGCCGCACAGTCACATTCTCGCGCCGGTGCAGGGCCACTTCGAAGATGGTTCCGCGGGCCGTGATGCTCCCGCGTGCCGCGAGAACCACGAACGGCCGTCGCTCATGCGCCACCTCGAATCTGGACCGGCCTCGTTCGAGACGAAGCGTCCGCTGCGCGCGAGTATAGCGGACGACCAGTGCGCTTTCGGGTTGCAACGTCACCTTCGAGCCATCGGACAGCACCTGGGTCAAGACCTGCCCCTCTCGCGTCGCCAGCCGCAATGCCCCTTCGGGGGCGATGGCGGTTTCCGGCAGTCGGCGCCATGGTCCGTAAACCCATAGGGTGGACAATCCGGTCACGATGACTGCCAGCGCGGCCAACACTCCCAGGGTCTGGCGTGCACGGCGCCGATGAGCGGGACGAACCCGCGCATCTTCCCCATCACGTTCCTCTTTCAGGAACTTGCCCATCGCATAGATTTCGCTCGCGCGATTGTAGAACGCCCGGTGCAGGGCGCCCCGGGCAAGCCATGCCTCGAACGCGGGCTTGTGCAGGTCGGCTTCCGGGCCGCGCATCCGGCCGAACCAGACGGTTGCTTCGCCCATGAGGCCGTCCCCATCGTCCGGTTCGTCCTGAAATCCTTGGTCGCTCATCCCTTTTTCAGCGCTTTCCCGATCCGGAGGATCGCCTCTCCAATATGCCATTCGACCGTTCGCGTGCTAATGCCGAGTTGCCCGGCGATCGATTTGACGCTCAGTTCTTCAACCCGGTGTAAGAGAAAGACCTCCCGCGTCCTAGGCGGTAAAGCATCGACTGCGGCGCGATAGAGCTCCTGCATCTGCTCTACTTCGATCGCATGGGCCTGATCGGGCTCCATGCCCGGCTCAATGCCGTCCATCGACGTGAAAACAGGCTGTCGCCGTCGCTTCCGGTGTCGATCGATGAGAAGATTACGCAAGACGCGTTTGAAATAGCCTTCCGGGTCACGAAGCTCGGCAAGCGGACGTCCAGCCGCCAATCGCGCGAACACATCCTGGACGAGATCGTCAGGATCCTCCAGACCACGGAACCGGAACCGGAAGTATCGCGCCAGCTGCGGGGCTTGGGTGCGGTAGACGGCTTCAAGATCGCGGCGGTCGCCCGCGGTCTCGTCGCCATGATCTTCAATCCGAGAGGACATGGGATCACACGAAGATCGCGTCATGACCGGTCGCAACCGGGACAAGGAAAAGGCAGGCAATAATCACGGGCAGGCCATCCGAAGATGTCGGTCAAGATGCCTATACTATCGTTCGACCCGAATGGACGAACGCCCGTGATGTCTGGCAGGATAATTCCACAACGTCGTTTGCCGACAACCTGACGCGTTGCGCATCAAATGTGCATCACATCTCGCTCCTTCGCAACCATGTCTTTGTTTCCCCTCAGGATCCGCATTGATCTATGAGGCTGATCAATTCTTCGATGCATTCGTCGAGCAAGCGAAGGCCGGCAGCCGAAAGATCGACATTGACCCGCCGCCCGTCGCGGGGATCAGGATATCTGGTCAAAAGCCCGCATTCAACGAGCCGGTTGATCGTGAACAATGCCGTGCGGCCCGGAACATTGGTCGCGCCGCACAGGCTGGTGAGCGAGATGGGCCGGTGCTCGTCACGCAGATAAAGGTCGAGCATCATGTCGAGCGCCGGCGTCGAGAACAGGTCGCGCCCCAGTCTGTCGCCGACATGGCGGCCTACGCGGACGATCAACCGCGCGAAGGTCACACGGTCCATTCCAGCGGCCAGCGGAGGTGCTCCCGCGTCCGCCATCACACAACTCGCACGGCTCGATTTGCGATCGAACGACCGTTCGATCGCGGCACGCCGATATCACGGGCAATGCGGTGACCGGCGAGCGAATAGGGTTCGCCGGCGCACCCGCTTATCAAGCTCCCTGCCATGGATTGCCTCCTGCGCCGAAGGCCATCCTTGCTGAAGGCGGCGCCCCGCGATTGTAAAAAATTCCGGAAATCAGAGATTGCAATCAAACCGGATCAAATGGACGCGCCGCTCGAACCGCACCGGGAAGGCAGGTGGGGAGAAGGGGTGAGGGGGTGTCGCTATTCCCCTTCCAGGAGATGATCCAGATATGAACCCCAACCGCGACCCGGTCCTTCAATCGGCCGCAATCAACCTCGTGGAGGCCCTTGGCGGATTATGGCGCGATGGCGGCGCGATGTGCCGATGTCCCGCGCACGATGATGCGAGCCCCAGCCTGTCGGTCCGGATCGGCGAGCGAAGCCTGTTGTTCAAATGTTTCGCGGGCTGCCCGACCGCCGAGATATTGCGCGCGATCCGCCGGCTTCATCTCGACATTCCATCGACTGCGCCCACGCACGCCTTGAGGCCCATCGGCGCCCCATCGTCCACCACCGCGCTCGCGCGTCGAATCTGGGATGCTGGCGATCCTCTGTGGGGTACGGCCGGCGATCGCTATCTGCGCTCGCGCGCCCTCGAGATCCGGACATCGGCACTGCGCTACAATCCGCATACGCCCCTGGGCCGCGGCACAAGCGTCCGGTTTCGTCCAGCCATCATCGCCCCGATCGTTGAAGCGTCACGATTGGTCGCGATCCAGCGCATCTTTCTCGACCCGACCACAGCAACGCTGGCCGCCGATCTCGAGAAACCCAAACTCACGCTTGGGCGTCCATTGGCCGGGGCGGTTCGCCTGTCTCCCGCACGCACGGTGCTCGGCCTCGCCGAAGGGATCGAGACGGCGCTTTCAGCCATGGTCCTGCTCGGTATCCCGGTATGGGCTACCCTTGGAACCGAGCGTCTGTCGCGGATCGGATTGCCCGACGCGATCGAGCACCTCCTGCTTCTTCCCGACGCCGACAAGGCTGGGCGGGCCGGCGCGCACCTCGCGGAGCAGGCCTATGCCGCTCCCGGCCGCGTTGTCGAAACGCGAATGCCCTGGTTCGGTTTCAATGACTGGAACAATGTCTTGCGGCGGCTGGCTGCGAACGGCGATCGCAATCTGGCCGACGCGGCCTGACGCGACGCGGCCGAACAAGTGTCGGCCATCAAGGCATAAAGTCTCCTGCCAGGCGGTGTTCGCAGGGAGCCGATGAGAGGCCACGGCGCCCGTGCGCTCGCGGAAGGGAGGGGGAAGGAACGCGATGCGGTTTGCGGCCTGATGGTCAGGACGCCCCGCCATCGGAGTATCATCATGCAATATCCAATCATCTACGCACCCGCCGCCAATTGCTCAGTGTCGCCGCTCAACGTCCGCAAGCACAGCAATGCGAGCGCCGACAGCGAACTCGCGGCCAATCTTGGCGAAACCGGCGTTGTCCTGCAGAACCTCATCGGCGTCGCCGTGAAGCGCAAGAAGGATCATTTCAGCATCATCGGCGGCGGCCGACGCCTGCGTGCCGTTCACGACCAGATCGCGCAGGGAAAACTGCCCGCAGATTTCCTGGTCCCCGTGATGGTGATGGCGAACGAAAAGGACGCCATCGAGATGAGCCTCACCGAGAATTATTATAACCTCGCAATGAACCCCGCCGATGCCTGCGAGGCGTTCCGGAACATGATCGACAAGGAAGGCAAGACCACCGAGCAGGTCGCCAAGCGGCTCGGCCTGACGAGGCGCTTCGTCGAGGGCCGTCTGCGCCTCGCCAATCTAGCCGACCCGATCTTCGAGGCGCTGCGCTGCGAGCAGATCACGCTCGACATCGCCATCGCCTATGCCAGCACCTCCGACACCGGGCGGCAATCGAGTGTTTTCGAAGAACTTGGCGACAGCTATCATTCGAACAATGTCGGCGAAATCCGCAGGCGTCTCGCCGTAGGTTCCTACAAAGGCGCGGACCCCAAGGCGGTCTTCGTTGGCCGCGAGGATTATGAGGCCGCTGGCGGTCGTATCGACGGTGATCTCTTCTCCAGCACCGACACCGAGACCTGGATCGATGGCGACATTCTCGAACGGCTCGCCGAGGAGAAACTCGTTGTCGCAGCGCTCGCCATCCGGGAACGCGAGGGCTTCGCCGAGGTTCGTGCGATACCCGCAGGCCGTGTCCCCTATATGGAAACCTGCCAGCTCGAACATCTCGACGGCGAACCCGTTCCGCTGAGCGACGACGCGGTGATCCGCAAGGCGGCCATCGAGGCCGAGGTGGCGGAGATCGAACAAGTCCGTGAGGAGGCGGGGGAATATAGTGATGAGCAATATGAACGTCTCGAAGCGCTGAACGAAGAGCTCGAGACCCTCGAGGCTACCGGTTCCGCCGTCACCGACGAGCAGCGCGCCGCGGCGATCGCCTATGTCGTTATCGGCAATGACGGACAACCGATGCTTCATGAGCAGCTCTACGTCGAACCCGCCGTCGACGAAGAAGCGATGGGCAATGAAGGCGATGACGACCATGGTGATGACGGCGAGGGGGACGACGACGGCGCCCAGGCGGACGATGAGAAAGACGAGGTCAAATACAGCGCCCGGCTCAGCGACGAACTCGCAATGATGAAGACCGAGCTTCTCGCCGTCCATATCGCGAACGATCCGCATTTCGCGCTCGATCTCGGCGCCTTCATCATGGCAGACACTGCGACGCGAACCTATGGCAGCTTCGACATGCCGAGCGAGCTTCGTGCGAGCACGCCGCATCCGCGGGTTGCCAATTTTGACAGCGGCATGCCTGCGGCCGAGGCATGGGCCAAGCTTGATGCCGCGCTTGATCGCAGCTGGATCGACCACAAGGTGATGGAAGAGCGTTACGATGCCTTCTGCGCCCTCGACGAAGAGGCGAGGGCGGCATGGCTCGGCTGGGCCGTGGCGCGAACGCTCCAGGCCGTTCCAGATGGTGCGGCTGGAAGCCCTTTCCTCAATCATCTCGGCACCAAGCTCGGCATCGATGTGGCTGGCTGGTGGAGGCCGACGGCCCGCAATTTCTTCGATCGCATCACCAAGCCCGCGATCCTGAAGCTCTTCGAGGCGATCGGTGGCAGCGAACTTGCCAGCCGCTACACCGCGTCGCGCAAATATGACCTCGCCGTATCGGCCGAAAAGCTCTTCGCCGGGACGATCATATTGGACAACGACGCCAAGGAACGGGCACTGGCCTGGCTCCCCGGCGCGATGCGCTTCGTCGCCGAGGCGGATCAGGTCGAGGTCGACATCCCAGATGACGCCGATTCCGATACCGATCGTGATGGTGCCACGGTTTCGAGCGACGAAGGTGACGCGATGTCCGAGGCGGCCTGACGAACCCGCATCTTGGGGCCGTGGCGGTGCTGCGGCCTCATTCCGTCCAACGTCCGTCGCCCCTCCGTTGTCGGCCTGAAAATCCAGACCGACCCACCGCGGCTCCTTACCGGTGAGGGAGGGAAGGCGGCGTGGGAATGGCGCGGCGATCCGGCCGTCCTTGTCCAGGAGCAACCCATGCAATCTGCCATTTCT
Source organism: Sphingopyxis sp. P1IMeth2 (assembly GCF_900185685.1). Lineage (NCBI taxonomy): Bacteria > Pseudomonadati > Pseudomonadota > Alphaproteobacteria > Sphingomonadales > Sphingopyxidaceae > Sphingopyxis > Sphingopyxis sp. P1IMeth2. Next base: position 327,199 of record NZ_FYAT01000012.1, on the reverse strand, counting down.
GCCGGGGCCTCGCCCGAGCCCTCTGCCTGCGCTAAGCCCGCGGACGCGCGCGCGACCAAGCTTCTGGCCGTCGCCCACGCCATCACCGGGCGGCTTGCCGACGGCGGAGCGATCAGTCGCCAGGCTATCAAGTCGCTGATGACCGAGGCCTATGGCGCGAGCGACGCCGCCGGCGCCTGGTCGATGCGCGACGGATATGATGCGCTCGAGGCCGCCCAGGTCCTGCTCCTTCTAAGTCCTGCGGGACCGCTTGCCGGTCGCGATGATCTCCCCGCTCGGCTTCGTGCGCTCGTGGATTTCGCGCTTGCGCTGCCGCCACAAACCTATCGCAGCGAACAGCAGGTCGAACTGCAGCAATTCTCGACTCCGCTGCCGCTGGCTTGGCTTGTGGCTGCCGCCGCCGCGATGACCGAAGAGGACATCGTGCTCGAACCGTCCGCGGGCATCGGGATGCTGGCGGTCCACGCGCGGCGCATGGGCGCGGCGCTTATCCTCAACGAACGCGATCCGGGACGCGCAGGACTGTTGACGGCCGTCATGGGTCAGCCTGTCTTGCGTCACGACGCGGAGTTCATCGACGATATGATCGATCCCGATTGTCGTCCGACGGTCGTGCTCATCAATCCGCCCTTCGGCCGAAGCGAGGGGCGCGGGCTCGACCGGCATGCCGCTGCCCGCCACCTGCGTTCCGCGCTGTTGCGGCTTGCGCCGGGTGGGCGCTGCGTTGCGATCATGCCGCCGTCATTCGCGCCCGACGGCGCCGGGGCGACCAGCTATCAATCGGTCTGCGCGGTCGCGACACCCCGTGCGGAAATCACCCTGGAAGGCAAGCCCTTCGCGCGCCAGGGAACCTCGATCACCGTGCGTCTTTGCGTCTTCGACAAGGGCTGGAGCGGGTGCACCGAACGTCACCTCGCATCGAGCGTCACGGATGCGCTCCCGGTCATTGCTGCGCTTCCGCCGCGCCTTGCCCTCGCTCCGCGCGCGCCCGACCCCGAGCCTGCGTGCGTATCGGCTGTCATCGACGCCCCGCCCCGGCGGCCGCGCGCCCTTCTCGGCGGCCTTGGCGGCGTCCGGCGCCTTGCAGCTCCGCCTGTCGCACCGACACTCGATGCCACGCCGCAGCCGCTCGCCTATGAATTGCTCGCAGAGGTGCCGGCGGCCGTTGAGCCGGTCGGCATCTATGTTCCCTGGCGCCTCACGCGGATCGCCTTTCCGGAACCAAATCCCCATCCGGACCAACTCGTCGAATCGGTCGCGATGTCGTCGATCCTGCCGCCGGTGCCGCATTATCATCCGCTTCTTCCCGCATCCGCAGCTGCAGCGCTCTCCGACGCGCAGCGCGAGGCCGTCATATACGCCGGCCAGGCGTTCGAGCGCGATCTCCCCGGCCTCTATGTGCCGGACGCAGCTGGCACCGCCCTTCGACCCGAGCCTGAGGGCCAGTCCTATCGCATGGGCTATATGGTCGGTGACGGCACCGGCGTCGGCAAGGGGCAGCAGGTCGCTGCCTGCATCCTCGATCGCTGGTGCCGCGGACACCGCAAGGCGCTCTGGATCTCCAAAAGCGCCGCCCTCATCGAGGACGCGCGGCGCGACTGGTCGGCACTCGGCGGACTGCCGATCGACATCCAGCCGCTAGACGCCTTTCCGCTCGGATCGGACATCCCGATGGAGAGCGGCATCCTGTTCCTCACCTATGCGACGCTCCGGTCGCAGCGCGACGACGCGCCTTCGCGGCTTCAGCAAATCCTGCGATGGCTCGGAACCGGCTTCGCGGGACTGCTCGCATTTGATGAAGCGCACGAGCTCGCCAATGCGGCGGGCACCGAGACCATCCACGGCAAACAGAAGGGATCCGAGCAAGGGCTGGCGGGCGTACGCCTCCAGAACATGTTGCCCCGCGCGTGCATCCTCTATAATTCAGCGACCGGCGCCACCGATCCCGCCAATCTCTGCTATGCCACGCGCCTCGGTCTTTGGGGTCAGGGCACCGCTTTCGAGACCCGCGAAGCCTTCATGGCCGCCATCGCGAGCGGCGGCATCGCGGCGATGGAAATCGTCGCCCGCGACCTCAAGGCGCTCGGCCTCTACACGGCCCGCTCGCTCACCTTCCGCGGCGTCGAATATGCGCCGCTCGAGCATGTCCTGACCGAAGACCAGATCCGCGTCTACGATGCCTATGCCGACGCCTGGAGCATTATCCACCGCCGCCTCGACGAGGTGCTTGAGGCCACCAACATCGTCGACCGCATGACCGGGCGGTCGCTCAACGCACAGGCCAAGGGGGCCGCGCTCTCGCGCTTCGAAAGCGCTAAGCAGCGCTTCTTCGGCCAGGTGCTGATCGCCATGAAACTGCCCACGCTCTTTGGTGCGATCGAGCATCATCTCGCGCGCGATCATCATGTCGTGATCCAGCTGGTGACCACCGCCGAGGCCATGCTCGAACGTCGGCTTGCGGGCCTTGGCGCCGACGAACGCGCAAGCCTGGAAATCGAGCTCTCACCGCGCGACTATATGGTGGAGTATCTCAAGACGGCCTTCCCGACGCGCATGCTGCGCGTCTTCAAGGGCACCGACGGTGAGCCTCGCTCCGAAATCGTCGTCGATGCGGCGGGCCATCCGATTCACTGCCAGGAAGCGCTTCGTGCGCGCGACGATCTCATAGAGCAACTCTGCGCGATGCCTGCGATCCCGAGTGCCCTCGACGCGATCATCTCACGGTTCGGTACGGACCTTGTCGCCGAGGTGACCGGACGGAGCCGGCGGCTGTTGACCGATATGGTGGGGCGGCAGCGGATCGAACGGCGCACCGCGCGCAGCAATATCGCCGAGGCCGACGCCTTCATGGCGGGCGCGAAGCAGATCCTCATATTCTCGGACGCTGGTGGCACCGGACGGAGCTATCATGCCGATCGCAAATGCCCGTCCGCGCACCGCCGCCGCGCGCATTTTCTCCTCGAACCGGGATGGCGGGCGTCCAACGCGATCCAGGGGCTTGGCCGCTCCAACCGCACCGACCAGCAAAGCGCCCCGATCTTCATTCCCGCAGCAACCAATTGCTGGGGTGAACGGCGCTTCATCAGCACGATCGCCCGCCGGCTCGACAGCCTCGGCGCCCTTACCCGTGGTCAACGCCAGGCCGGGGGTCAGAATCTCTTCGATCCTGCGGACAATCTCGAGAGCGACTATGCCAAGGATGCGCTCCAGCAATGGTACAGGCTTCTGCACCGCGGAAAACTCAAGAGCACCTCGCTCGCCGACTATGTCGCCATGACAGGTCTCAAGCTCGTCAACGAGGACAGCGGGGAACTGCTCGACAAGCTGCCGCCGATCCAGCGCTGGCTGAATCGCCTCCTCGCGCTCAGGATTGCGACGCAGAATGCCATCTTCGAGGAATATTTCGGGCTGATCCAGGCCCGCATTCAGGTCGCGCGGGAGGCGGGCACGCTCGACGTCGGCGTCGAGACGATCCTTGCCGATGAGATGCGTATCGTCGAGGAACAAGTGCTGCGGTGCGATCCGGTGAGCGGCGCTGAAACCAAACTCTGCCGGATCGAACTGAAACGTCGGCGGCGCGCCACGGCGCTTCCCGTCCTCCTCGATCAATGGCGCGACTGCGGCGATATCCGGTTCCTTCGCAACGAACGATCGGGCCGCGTCGCGCTTCGCGTGCCATCCTGGTCGATCCTCGATGACGATGGCCGCTCGATCCGCATCTGGGAGCTCGTCCGACCCACCGGCTCCGATCGCATTCGCGAGTCCAGGCTTGCTGCCAGCCACTGGCGCGCGATCGGAAAAGCCGACTTCGCGCGGCTCTGGCATGCGGAATGCGATGCGGCGGCGCACGAGGTCGAAACCACCGACGTCAACGTCGCAACGGGTCTTCTCCTGCCGGTCTGGGACAAGCTTCCCGATGATGACGTCCGCGTCTGGCGGATCGCGGACCAGGCCGGCAACGCCGTCCTCGGCCGCATCGTCTCGCCTGCGGGATTCGAACGCCTGGCCGCGACATTCGGCATCAACATGGAGTTCAGCCTGACACCGGCCGAGATCATTGGCGCTGCCCGTTCGTCCGAGGGCGTGGCAATTCCAGGCCTCGAGCCGGCGCGTCTCCGCCGCGCGCTGGTCAATGACGAGCCTCGACTGGAAATCATGAACTATCCTCCGGACAGCCGTGCCCGATTGAAGGCGCTCGGCTGTTTCACCGAGATCATTTCTTACAAGACCCGGATTTTTGTCCCCCCGAAACAGGCCGAGGCGATCGTCGCAGCCATCGGCGGGACGAGGGCCGGCCGGGCCGCCGCCTGATGGAGATTGACCGTCCGCACCCAGCCTGCCGAATTTTTATATCGCGGGGCACGGGGCGCGGCTGTTACAGCTCGGTCATGACCTTCGTACCCGAAGCCCAGTTGCAGGCCTATGTTCTGGCGCTGCTCCGCAAAGAACTAAAGCATCTGTCCCCTGGAGATTTTCAGGTCGAGAAGCGATTCAAGCTGCGGATAGGACATCATGAGGATGATTATGATGGCGCTGCGCTTTGGGAGGCCGAAGGTCGCGCCGACTTGCTCGTTCTTCACGGCAAGCGGCCGCTCGCGCTCTTCGAACTCAAGCGCGAGGACAAGAATCTCAGCGAAGACCATGTTGGCCAGGGCCGCAGCTATGCGGCGCAACTCCTCGATCGTCCGCCGCTGGTCATCGTAAGCAACGGCAAGGAGACATGGGTGCGGCAAGCCAGCAACGGCGAGCCGCTCGACCCCGGTCTGGACGGCGCAGACTTCGCGGAGAAGCTGTTCAGCAATATCGGGAAGGTTGCAGCGTCAAACCTCGCTTGGGCGATCGAAGTGCTCATGGGTCCGGAGACGACCGTCTGGGTCGAGGCCGTCCGCGGACGCACCGACGCGCTGATCGAGCAGCTCACCGGAGACCCGGATGACCCCCGGTTGCCTTATGGCCGTGATCTGCTGTTCCGTCGACGGGCTACCGTCGACATCCTGTCCATGCTCAACGATGGCGCCAAGGCCATTGTCCTCGAAGGGGCGCCGCTCTCCGGCAAAAGCAATGTGCTGCGCGATCTTGCGCGCTTGACCCGCTCTTCTCCCGACTGGGCCATGTTGATGATCAACGCCGCCACGGCCGGGCCCGGACTCTTCCAGCGCATCGCCAACCTTTTCGAAACGACGCTCGAATGGTCGCTTTCGCCGCAGGAAGTCCGGACATGGCTGCGGCGCATGTCGAGGTCGGACCGCAAGCCCGCGCTCATCCTCGCCGTGGATGGCGTCGCACCAGGTTCGGCCGTCGCCTCAGATCTGGAAGAGCTTGCCGAAACCGGCTTCGGCGATGCCTTGCGGCTCGTCCTGTCTACCGATCGCGCCGATGCGATCCTCCGCGGCGCGAATGGCCGCACACCGGGTGCACTCGAGCCGGTCGCGAAAGTGATCGAGGTCGACCTTCTCGACGACCAGGAGTTTCATTATGTCCGTGAAGCGATCGCACCTGCTCGCCTCTTCTTTTACGGCGGCGCCGAGCTAAGCCAGGAATATCGCAGGCCCTGGATCCTTCGCGCCGCGCTTGCTGCGGGCTCCACACCCGATGACGAGGATGTCGCAGCCTTCATGCCGGCATCCATGGGACTCAAGTTCGTTCAGACTGCCCGTCAGCACCTTGCGAAGGTGGGCGGTGATACCGCCCGGCTCTTTCGTCTCCTGGCGCGGGACGCGCTCGCGGACGGCGGCGAGGTGTCCGACGCTCTCGCGTTGACGCAAGCAAATGCCCTCGTCGTTCGCCGTGATGCCCTCGGCCCTGCGTCGGACGCAGCTACGGCGGCGCTCGCTGCACAAGGCTGGGTCAAATGCAGCCGTCATCATGGCGGCGAGGATATCGTGGTTATCCGTGCGCCCGAGTTCCTGGTCAGCGAGCTCGCCTCCGAACTGGCCACACGCGTTTCCGAACGCCTGGCACAAGGCGCCGAAACAGCCGCGACGGAGCTCCTCTGGCAATCGCATCGCTTTTTCCTGGGGGACCTGATCGGTGCCTGCGCCATCGTCGACCTCGCAGCGCGCAGGCGGGCCTTGCCTCTCGAACTGCTTGCTTTTCTGATGAACTTCTTTCCCGAAGCCGACACCATGACGGGCAAGCTGGTCAGTGCGGAAGGAGAAGACGGAAAGCCATTCTACATGGTCTTTGACGAAAAGGGATGGGTAGCCCTTGCCGATGCAGACGGGAACCCGCTCAGCCCCTTCGAACCGGTCGATGAAGGCGATGAAGCCAGATCCTACAAGGACATGATCGCCTGGATGATCCTCTCTCAGCTTGCTCGTCTCCGCTCCGTATTCGGCGATTCCGATGGAGACCGTTTCGATTTCGAAATCATCACCCATCTCGGGCAATGCGGTTTTCCGCTCGTCAACGGCGGCCGGGCACCGATGTTACATGCAATCGAAGACCTGGGAGGCGCGGCAACGGTACTCGACCCTGGCCATGCGCTCGCCGAACCCTTGACCGCCGCAATCCACAAATTGGTTGCCGAGGAATGGCGGTCCCTCGACCCCTTTTTCGAAAAGGTCCGGGAGGCGAATGCGCTTCCTCTTACGGTTAGGGTCCAGCATGCGCTTTTGGCCCTGCAAAATTCTGCGTCGCCCGGCCTGCCGGCTTGGGTCGATGCCAAACTTGAAGATTTCATTCTCCCGCTGCGCCAGGAGCAGCAGGGCACCCGCTTTCACTAGGCTTTGGACCTCTGACAGGATCTGCAGGCGGACTGACAATCTCCGCGATCCGAGGCCGGGACCGGCGCGCCGGATGCTGAAAGAATTTCCCCGCTGGTCGGCTTCGGCGTACGAAACGCGACAGCCCTGCGGCGGCGGCTTGAGGTAACGCCGCCTGCCAGGTTCACGACATGCGATCGAACGTTCGTTCCTGCCGGACGATCAGGCCGGATGCCGAGGAGCGGGGCTTCTCCGGCCTTTCAGAAATGACCGCGTCGAGCCAAATATCCGGCGGGCGACGATTGATCCGCCTGTGGCCGGAGGAGGGAGGGGGACAGGGAAGGGCGGAGCAGCGCGATGCTGTTTCAGATCCTCAATCAGGAGACCCTTCCCATGAACATGATGGCTCCCGCTGCGCGCGCCGCACAAAAACCCTATAAGGTCGACATCAGCCGCGGCCGCAATATCAGCCGCGTGTCGTCCGAATGGTTTTCAAGGCCCGACGACGAACGCTTCCTCTCGCTTCCCGACCTCTATCATCGCGTTCACGCGCGAGCCGAGGCGGCAACGACGCGCGTCGTCGAGAGCCGCGCGGTGCGTGTATTCGCGCGCAGCGACGAACCTGAGCGCCTGACCCTGGCCGTGCCCGGCCGTGACGAACTCGTCGCACCGACCAACTGGTCCTTCGGCCAGCTCTGCAGCCTCGTGGGCGCGCCGGCCTCCTATTTGCGGACGCTTCCCGCAGCACTCGCCGGGATCAACATGCAACATGGCTTGATCGATCATCGAGGCGAGCAGGTGAAGCTCCTTGAAACCAGCGATGGCCGCACCGAACTCCGCGCGGTCACGGGGCCCGATTATGGCCGCATCTGGGACCATGAACTCGTCTCCGCCGTCATGCGCATCGCCGGCAATGGCACGGGCGATACGCGCTGGAAGGTGCCGGGCGTCCTCGACTGGTCGACCATGCACTATAACCCTCATGTCGATGTCTCGCGCGACACGACGACGCTTTACGCTTCCGACCGCGACGTCTTCCTCTTTCTCGTTGACGACACGCACCCGATCGAGGCCGGGAAACTGCGCAATGGCGACCCCGATCTCTTCTTCCGTGGCTTTTACTGCTGGAACTCCGAGGTGGGGTCAAAGGCGCTGGGCATCGCGACCTTCTATCTTCGGGCGGTGTGCATGAACCGGAATCTCTGGGGTGTCGAGAATTTCCAGGAAATCAACATCCGGCACTCGAAATTCGCCGCCAATCGCTTCGCGCACCAGGCCGAACCGGCGCTCGCGCATTTCGCTGACTCCTCGCCCGCCAGATTCATCGATGGGATCAAAACCGCGCGCGAACGGATCGTTGCTCGCACCGACGAGGACCGAACGAGCTTCTTGCGGAACCGAGGCTTCTCAAGGTCCGATACGCAGCAGATCATCGCGCGCGTCCTGGGCGAGGAAGGCCATCCGCCGGCATCGCTCTACGATTTCGTGAACGGCATCACCGCCGTCGCCCGCACCAAGTCGCATCAGGACAGCCGCCTTGAACTCGAAGGCAAGGCAAGAGGACTGCTCCAGCGCGCCCATTGAACGGTGCGCGCCGATACACCGGCGTCTTGCCAACCCGGTCATCTCGAAGGGATATGATCATGCCGAACCCAAATCTCGACACCGCCGGCGCGGATACGCTCGCGTCGATCGGACTCGCCATGGTCCGGCGTCCTGGTCAGCCTCGCCGCGCGGGCACGCTCGCTCTCCCGGGTACGCCCGCGGATGGCGGCGCAGATCTTGATCAAGCGGTCACCTGCATCACCGATATCGCGAGCGGCGCACGCAAGGGCTGACGTTCGCTCCATCCGTTCCTGCCACCTGCACGAAAGCCTGGCCCAGGCGCCGGGCTTTTGCATTTCAAGGAGTCCGTTCATGACAACCACCCTGTCCGTTCCCACCTACGCGATCCGCGTGGAATATTTCAGCGGCGGCGACGTCTTTGCGGCTGAGACGTTGCTCGTCGATCAACCCGCCAGCGGCGAAATCGAGGCGGCAGCGACGATCGCCGCGGAGGCCAGTCCCTATTTCAACGCGTCTGTCCCCGAGCTCTCCTATGCAATGAGGATCACGCCCTTCGACCCCGACGACCCCGAACCACCGCCCGCCGGCGCGCGCGCGAGGCCGGTCTGTACCCAATGCGGTTCGGACCAGCTCGTGCGCGACGCCTCCGCTCGATGGGACATGGACGCACAGGACTGGACGATGTCGGGTCTCTATGACTGCACGACCTGCAATATCTGCGGCGGGGAGAGCGACGATCTCGCGCGATGGGTGCCCGCCGACCACGTCGTGCCGCTCGACCGCTACACGCGCGATCTCGCGGCCGCGCTCGACGCGGAGGACATCGCCCAGGATTATGACTTTATCCAGTTCTGCCTCGGCCACTTCCGGGAAACGCCTATCGAGGAGGCCCAAGTCGCCTGGAACGGGCGTGCCCGCACGGCCACATGAGGGCCGCCGAGTTCGATCCGGCGAACCCCGCCCTCGCAGCAGCCCTCCGCCACGCCTGAGCAAAGGAGACCAATATCATGGAAACCGGACAATATCTCGTGCTCAGCACAGCGCACATACGCTGTGCGACTGGTCAGCTGCTCAGCGACTGGGCCGACCTGCCGCCCGTTCGCCAGCCATTGCCCGTCGCGCCCACGCAATATGGCTGGTTCCTGCCCACCCGGATCGAGACCGGCGATACTGCGCGGCATCTGCCAAAGGAAATTCCTCCGATCCTGGCGCTCGGGCGGGCGCATGGCTGTGACTATATCCTCCTCGACTGCGACGGCCCCACCGAGGCGGTGCTGCCGACCTTTCCCTGGTAGCGGTGCGACGGAGGGAAGAGGGCTGGGGAGCAGGCATCCAGAGCGGTGCCACGCCAAGAGGATGACCGTCATGTTCCGTCACGCCGCCCGCCGCATAGGCGCCGCGCTTCAGCGCGCGGCGCGCGCTTGCCTTGCAGTCCTCCGGTTTTTTCCCGTCGCACCGGGCACCGCCGATCTCCGTTCTCGATACCGAGCCGCCATTGGCGCGCTTCCCGTCGACCAGCACGCCGTTTTCATGATGCACCGTGTCGATGATCTGCCGATCAGCGAGATCGCGACCCGCCTCGGCATGACCAGCGCGGAGGTTGAAGACAATCTTGCCAATGCGCTGCATGCCATTGCGATCGCCCTCGACGGCGACTGACCCGGCGCTCGGCGTTGCGCACACGATCCCGGACACTTCGATGCAGACTCTGTCACCTCTACGGGCGCGGCTCGCCTCTTTCGAGCATGCCTATATCCTCGCGACCCGTCTTCGGTACGCGACCGGCCGCAACCACTATGTGGTGCGCACCGGCGATCCGTTTCAACCGGTCCGCGTAACGGCTACGCCGCCAGCCGAGGCCGGATGCGTGCTGGCCTGGATTCGATGACGGCGCTGCGCACCTGTTCTTGCCGCCCTGGGCGAGCGGGCGCCGGCTCCACCGCGATGATCAGCGAGCATGTCGCCCGCGGCGCACCGCCCGACGCGGTGTCGATGACCGTTTCCGCGCGCGAACAATCCGGGACGGCTCGTTTCGTTCCGCTCGACGCAGCATTCCAAAAGCGGACGTTCGGGTTGCCTGCCTGGCGACCGTCGCGGTCGGACCGGCTGTCTCGAACTGTCGGGCCCATGCCGGCAAAACGTCGGCGGCGCCCCGGAGTGACCCCTTAAGAACGTCGCGGCAATAGCCTTGGTTATTTCTTGACGAACAGTAGGAGACTGCCACAGTGCAGTTCAGCACTGTAATTCGGGGGCGATCGCAAGATGAACGGGCGAGGAATCGAGAGGGTATTTGCACGCCCGGCGGCAGCCGGCCGGCTGGCGGCCGGACGTGCCTGTTTCAGGGGGGGAACGGGGTTCCACGCACAAGACAAGGTGGCCCATGGCTGACAGGAAAATCCTGCTTATCGAGCCGGGCTACAAGAATAAATATCCGCCCCTCGGCCTGATGAAGATCGCGCAATATCACGGGCCCGAAGGCAAGAAGGACCATGTCCGCTTTGTAAAGGGCGAAGATCCGAGCGTGCTGTCCGAAGCCTGGGACCGCATCTACGTGACGACATTGTTCTCGTTTGAATATCCCCGCATCGCGAACAGCATCGATTATGCCTTGAAGGTCGCAAACGGCCAGGCCGACAAGGTATTCGTCGGTGGCATCGCCGCCTCATTGATGCACGAACGCTTTCTCGAGGAACGGCGCTGGCAGGGTGTGCGCTTCATCAAGGGACTGCTTTCGGATGCGCCGGCAACGTCGCTGCAACTCGACGATTTTTCTGAGGAGCTCTATTCCGACGATCACGCGGGCACGCCCATAGAAGACCTTGTGCCCGACTACAGCATCCTGTCGCAGATCGACTATCAATATCCCGTCCGCGACGCCTATTTTGCGTACACGTCCCGCGGCTGCATTCGCAAATGCCAGTTCTGCGGCGTGCCGAAGCTCGAGGGCATGCAGCGTGACGTCGAATCGTTGACCGATATCGTCCGTGCGATCGACGAGAAATATGGTCCCAAGAAGGACCTCATCCTCATGGACAACAATGTTGTCGCAAGCCCGCGATTCAAGGAGATTATCGCCGAGATTCGCGATCTCGGCTTCACCCCGGGCGCGAAGCTCTTGCGGCCGGGCTCGCGAGTCCCCGTTCAGCGCCGGGTCGATTTCAACCAAGGCGTCGATGCGCGCATTCTGTGCAAGGATCCGATGTATCTGCGGGAGCTGGCCTCGATCTGTCTCAAGCCCTTGCGCATCGCATTCGATCATCTCGGCGTTCGCAAGCCCTATGAGCAGGCGGTCCGTTACGCTCATGAACATGGGCTCACCGAGCTTTCGAATTATATGCTCTATAATTTCCACGATACGCCCGCGGACCTTTTCGAACGAATGCGCCTCAACGTGACGCTGAACGAAGAACTCGACATTCGCGTCTGGTCCTTCCCCATGCGTTTCCAGCCGACGAACCGACCGGACCGCGGTCATATTGGCGAGCACTGGTCGCGCTACCAGCTGCGATCGATGCAGCTCATCCTTCAGGCGACACACGGTGTCGTGAGCGGCGCTCCCGAATTTTTCCGTCGCGCGTTCGGTGACACCGTAGCCGAATTCGAGAATATCCTGATGATGCCGCACGACATGATCTTCAACCGCGACTGGTATGACAAGCAGGGCGGGCGGGCCGAATATGATGACTATGTGGCCCAGGCCTCGCGGCTCTCGCCGGACCGGCGCCACGAACTGATAACGCTCCTTTCATCGTGCGACCCGCGCCATTATCCGACTTTGACTGAAATGACCGACGATGCGGCCGTTCGCAGCATCCTCCAATTCTATATGCCTCGCTCGAAAGAACTTCTTGCGGCAATCTGGAGCGGACGGGGTTCCTGGCCGAAGGTTGCCGCCGACCTTGGGGTTCCAGAGGACGAACGTGTTGAGGATGCGGGCCTTGACGCAGAAGAAGAGCCGATCGAGGCGCCGGCGAACCGAAAGGTGGCAGCATGAATACGATGATACAGCTCGGTCGCGGCGACGCGGAAAGCCAACTCGAGCAGACTGCGACAGTTGGAAAGGATATCATCGAACTCCTCTCGACGGCGATGTATGTCGACCCCCTTACGGTTTACCGGGAATATATTCAGAACTCGGCCGATGCGATCGATGCCGCGCGCGCCACAGGACATCACGCGGGACAGGTCCACATCGCGCTCGATCCCGCCGCGCGCACGATCGTCATTCGCGATGACGGGGACGGCCTGCCGATGCAGGGATTCGCCGCAAGATTGACGGCTGTAGGGGCGAGTCTCAAACGAGGCACGCAGGCACGGGGGTTTCGTGGCGTCGGCCGGCTGTCCGGACTGGCCTATGCGCGCGCGCTCACCTTCCGGTCTCGCGCGCGAGGCGAGGACTTTGTGTCAACAATGCGATGGGACTGTCAGCGCCTGCGCGCTGCGCTCAAGGACCCGGACGATCACCGCGATCTTCCCGCGCTGGTCGCGGCGGTCACGGAAACACATATCGAAACCGAAGCCGGCCCTCCGTTTTTTGAGGTCAGGCTCGAGGGGGTGGTGCGCCACGGTGACGACCGGCTGATGTCGCCGGGCGCCGTCGCCGATTATCTATCCCAGGTCGCGCCGCTTCCGCTCAACACCGCCTTTTCACACCGGGAGCTCATCGTCGCGAAGCTTTCGGCCGAGCTTGACATGGCGGGTATCGAAATTTCCATCAACGGCGAACCGCCGCTCATGCGTCCACATGTCGACGAGATCTTGGTCGACGGCGTTCGTCCGCTTCGGCTGCACGAAATCAGCTTCGTGGAGATCCCGTCGACGGATGGCGGGGTCGCGGCGCTCGGATGGATCGCCCATCATGATTATGAGGGCGCAATCCATCCCTCGACCAAGGTACGCGGACTTCGCGTGCGCGCCGGCAATATTCAGATTGGCGATGCGGGCGTTCTCGCCGACGCATTCCCCGAACAGCGTTTCGACAGCTGGGCGGTCGGTGAAATCCATATTCTCGATCCTCGCATCGTCCCGAATGGGCGCCGGGACGATTTTGAGCGCAACATCCATCTCGCGAATCTGAAGAACCATCTCGCGCCGCACGGACGCGAGGTTGCCAACCGGTGCCGCACCAGTTCGCGGGAGCGCAAGCGGGTGCGCGATATCGAGCTTGAGCAAGCCTCCGCCCGCGAGGGGCTTTCAATCCTGAGACAGGGAAGCCTTGGTGTCGTCGAGCGCGACCGCGTGGCGCTTTCGGTCGAACTCGCGCTGATGCGTGCCGAGAAGCATGCCGGCCAAACGGGGCTCGTCGTGGATGCGCATCAACAGACGCGCCTGGAGCTCGACGGCTTGCGCGAAGAGCTCGACGTGCTGGCGTCGGACGAACAGGCGCCCGCATCGCCGCTTGACCGGCTGAACCCCGAACGACGCGCCTTTTACGAGGAAATGTTTGCTCTTATCTACAACTGCTCAGTCAACCGCTCGGCAGCAAAGGGCCTTGTCGACCGGATTATTGCCCAGATCGCCTGAGTGGTCTTCGGTGAGAGGCTCGGCAGGCGCGGGGCAGCCTTCACTTTCGGGCTGGCGGCCCCATGTTCGCTATTTTGGAACCGATCCGGGTAATCGAATAGCATTGCACTTTCATCGGAACGTTCGAGACGAAGCCTTGTCCGGCAATGGGCTGATTCCAAACTCGAGTTTGTTCACCCTCGACTCAGAAGGTTGAATCAGTAATCAGTCGTCGCATCCAATAAAATTCTTTCGCGGGGCGGCTTTCACATAATGATATTTCCGGAAATCGCCCCCTCTCGCAGCGAGTGCATGCGGCAGATCCAGGAGGCTTTCCGGTCTGACGGCGCCAGAATTTATGTCGACGCAAGTGTTCTCATCCACTGCTACGAAATGAGCCGCAGTGCCCGCGAGGAACTGCTCAACGCGCTCGATTCCTTCGGGGCCAAGGTGCGCATTCCCGTCTGGTCAGCGAAGGAAACCTGGGATCATACCCGCGCGCTGCGGACCAAATGGCCCTTGAAGGCAACCGCCAAGACACTGAGCAACTACATGGCGCGGTTTCGGTCCGAAAGCCTTCGCTACGTCGATGAGCGAACCTTCGGCGACATGAGCATGGAGCAATTCGCACGCGAGCTTGATGGTTTTCTTGCCACCGGCGAGGCGCTCGCCAAGCGGGCGGAGCACATCGACCCCGGCCACGATGACGCAAATGCGCGCTTGCTGCCGTTCATCGCCGGCCACGCCCTCACATCCGACATGACGGTCATCTACGACGAGGTAAACCGGACAGGCGAGGCGCGCTACAGTCATGACGTCCCCCCGGGCTTCGGCGATGGCGGCGTAAGGGCTCAAAATGGAGAAGGCGAGGAAAGCGAAGGATCGGCCCAGCTCAAGGGCAAGAAGCGCAACCGCTTCGGCGACCTGATAATGTGGCTCGAGGCGCTGCAGGATTGCGGTGCGCCGGAAGCCAAGCATCTCGTGATCGTGACACGCGACAACACCAAGAAGGACTGGGTCTATAATCCCGAACGCGTTGCGACCGACGAGGGCGGCCTCTTGCAGAATGGCGGCCTCATCACCCTTCCGCTCCCGCTTCTCGCACAGGAAGCAAAATTTCGCTGCCCGCACCTCGAAGGGGTCCACGTGATCTCGCTCGAAATGCTCACGCACATTCTGCGGACAGGTCATGGCGCGCGCGTCACAAACCTCGTGCGCGCGCTTCAGCCCGATGTCGGCAACCCGCGCGGAAGCGTGCGCGACGGGCGCGCCGAACGACGCGGGGAAAGTGCCGAGGGCGACCCTGTTGCCGTGAGCTTCGGGTCGTCGGACATGATGTTCGAGCCCGGGGAGGATACAGAAGGCCCGGTCTGGCGAGCGGTGAATGCGCTCCGTGCGGAAGGCTGGAGCATAACCAACGCGGCGGCCGCGGCGTTGACCGAATATATGCACCAGGTGAATGCCGATCAGGCCAAGCAAATTGGCCGGGGCATTGTCGCAGCGTCGAACGACGACGCGCTGAAGCCGATCGAACTCGCACAACATGTTCTCAACGGAGACGAATATTCGGCGGAGATACGGGCCAACCTCCTCGTCGGCATGCTCGGCGAGACCTATTTTGACGAAAATGGCGAGCCGAGGAAGCCGACGGCGCACAGCGACATCACCGGTATCCTCTTCGATCATGCCGGCGACGCCGACACACGCGTCGCCTATGAAGCGACGATCGCGACGACACTCGATCCATTCCGCAAACTCTATCTCGCTCTTCCGGGCGAACCGGAACGCAGCATCCCGATCGAACTTCAGCTCAGCGGCAGCCGCCTCGTCGGTTGCCAGGCCGACGGAAAGGATTTGCTCGAAATGAATGCCCCGGAATCGCGTCAGCTCGTGAGCGGCGGCAAGAGCGAGGAAATGCCGGTCACTGATCTGCTCGCCGCGCTGGCGCGCGAGTTCGTGGTCCCTGAGGCCATGCTGACTCTCGAAGGCCCGACCAATTTCCAGATCGAACTTCCCGAGCGGATAGGTTTTGTCGGCTGGGGCCCGAACAGCGGAGAATTGCTGCGATGACGAAAGCCCAGGTGCCCGCCGACTCAGTGATCGTCGGATCCTATTCGCTCGAATCCCTGACCACGGGTATGTATGAAGATCCGCGGCACTGTATCCGCGAATATGTGCAAAATGGCTATGACGCGATCCGCGCCGCGCGGGCCGCCGAACTGATCGGTCCGGCCGAGGGCCTCGTCACGGTTTCGATCAGCGGCTCGCAAAGCCGTCCGACGATCACGGTCAAGGACGATGGCACCGGCATTCCCGCCGCGCAGGCCGTCGGCATCCTCGTGTCTGTCGGTGCCAGCACCAAACGCTCGACGCTGAATGCAGGATTTCGCGGGATCGGGCGCCTTGCAGGCATCGCCTATTGCACGACCCTTCGTTTCTCCACCACCGTGGCCGGTGAGGACGTCGCGACGGTCGTCGAGTTCGACTGCGGGCGCCTGCGAGGCTTCATGAAGCCCAGCGCGGACTATCAGGATATTCGCGAAGTCATCCGGCAATGCTCCACGAGCGACATCAGGACGGCACCGGTTGATGCGCATTGGACCGAGGTCGAAATGATCGGCCTCACCGGTGTCGGTCTCGAATTTGCCGAGATCGAAAAACTGGTGCCCTATCTCCGACAGGTTTGTCCGACCGACTATTCGGATCGCTTCACCTTCGCGCCGCGCATCCGGAATTTCGCCGAGACAGTCGGACATCCCATTGGCTCGATCGAGGTTGAAACCCGCTACAAGCGCGAACGCACCCAGATCCTCAAGGCCTATGACGATGCGACGCCGACGAGCGATCCGCGCAAGCCATCGACCGTAAATGACATCGAACTCATCAACAATGCCGAGCTCGGCTGGCACGGCTGGATCGCCCGTTCGAACTTCAAGGGAGAACTTACGGACGACATGGTCGCAGGCGTGCGCTTCCGGATGAAGAATATCCAGATCGACGGGTCGAACCTCATCGAGACTTTAGGGTCTGAGCTGACACTCGGTGGCACCGAAGGCCGCCTCCAACGCTACGCCGTCGGCGAGATTTTCATCACTAACCCCGCCGTGATCCCCAACGCGCGCCGCGACGGGTTCGAGGACAGCGCAGCCTGGCGCCAGATCCGCACCGACGTGAAGACGAAGGTCGCGAAGCGCGTGGTCACCCTGGTCCGGGAAGCCTCGAAGAGCCGAACGACGCTCCGCTCGATCGCCAGCGAAATATCCGGCCTCGCGCGAACGATCGATGTGGAGTGGATCGAACCGGTTGTTGCCGACCGGGTCGCCGCCACCATCAATCGCATTCTTGCCCGGCTGAAGCCTGAGAAGCTCACCGGCGGCGACCCCGATGAGGTCGGCGGGTATGTGTCGAAGCTCAAGACGTTGCAGGAGAAGCTCGACGAACTGCGCGGGCGCCCGAAACCGGAACCGGAGAAACCCGAAGAGGGAGGTGGAAACGACCCGGCGCCGGAGGACGATGATGGGGATGGTGCGGATGACGGCAACGACACTGGCGGGGGCAACGGCGAAAGCGATGACGTCGGCGACGACGAGGATATGGATTCCCCCGACGCCTGGCCTGCCGACCGCATGCTGGCAGCTGTGCGCTTCATCATCGAATCCGAACAAGGTGCAGAGGAAGCGCAGCGAATATTCGCGGCTGCCGCTGCCCATCTTGCTGCGGGAGGACCATGACCCACGGGCTTTGCGTTACCGCATCTCTCGCCGGATGATCGCAGGCGCCCTATTCCAGGCGATATCCGTGAGAATGAGACCATGCTGCCGGAAGGCAAGAGGAGCCATCCGGCGAAAGTGACTCATGTCGTGCGCCGAAGCGGTGCCTCGAGGAGCAGTTGCAACGTCTTTCGCTTGCGCCTTACTCGGGCAATAATCTCCGTCACACGCGACGGCGACAGTCCGAACTGCCGTCCGAGGGCCGCATAGCTTGCCCCTTCGCTATGCAGCCTCTCCATTTCGGCATTCCGGGCATCTTTCACCGTCATCGATCTTGTCCTCATATCGAGATCTCCGACGGCGTTTCGCCGTGGGATCGGTCCTCCCAATATCTCGCCGCGAAATAGCCGCGCAAGTAGAAGTTCATTCTATGTTCCTGTCAGCTCAACGGCCTCGAATTCTTCTCGTTCTGCCTCTCCGGCGAGGGACGCTGCGGCGATCCACGGCTTTGACTGGCTTTGGAACAAGCTTTTCTTCATGGTCCGTGCGCATCATGGATACGGAAAGGAGAACGGGCGGCCGATGATCGAACAGGAACAAGCCAGCTGGAAATCCCGCGACTATTTCGCCGAAATGTATGTGGCGGGCCTGATGGCCGACGCCGGCTGGAACCTCTATTTCCCGCACCGCGACCAGGGGTTCGACATGATCGCAACCTACGCTGGCGCGGACGGTATGATCGTCCGGCCAGTCCAGGTGAAGGGCAAATATCCAACCGAGGGAAAAACGGACAAGGCGCGTTACGGTTATGTGGGTCCGATCACCGCTTTTCATGACGACATGATCCTGGCGATCCCGCTCTTTGCGAGGCTCGAGGATCCTGCGCCGCGGCACATCGCCTGGATGCCGCGTAATGCCATTCGTCCGGCCGCCAAGGATCGCTGGCGATGCGAACCCGCGCGCTTTGTCGATGGCGCGCCAAAGCCCCGCGACACCTTTTTGGGATATTTCGACCAGGTGGGTTTGATGCGCTGGGTCCTGCCCACCATCGATCCGATCCTGGCGGACTAGCCGCCGCGATGCCGCTGACCTTCAACATGCTGCTGCGCTCGGAAGGCATCGATCCAGCCGATGTGCGCCTGCTCCGTCATCAGACCGAAAAGGAGCATGGCCGCACGCCTTACTCGCTCTGGCGCGACGATCCCGCTGCCTTCGAGCGATATCAATCCGTCCAGGACGTGAAACAGCGCAGCCACTTCCGGGGTGCCTTTTGGGCGAGCTTCGTGGCGCCGCCCGGCGGCAGCACCCTGTTCGTCGGCCTCTATCGGGTGAAGCTGATCGGCGCCGTCCCGGTCGGTGCGATCGACGCCTTCACGGGGCGCGGCATCGGCGAGGAGAAGGGCTGGGCGCAATATGATCAATATGAATGTCTATTGATGCCGGATCTCGCTGACTATGTCGGCCGCCTGTCCATCCATTGGGGTGACAGCGCGAGCAGCCGCCGCGCCTGGAAGCAGCGGGCGGACCTGCGCGACAAGCCGATCGTGGAGCTTTTGCGTGCCTTTCGCGAGGATGTCTTCCCGGGCTTCACCAATCTCATCCGTCCGCTGTCCGAGGTCGAGACGATGCCACCGGCGTGGAAGGAAGTGCTCGCCGCGAGCCGCGGGGTCTATCTGCTCGCCTGTCCGCGCACGCGTGAACATTATGTCGGTTCCGCCTGCTCAGCCGGAGGGTTCCTCGCGCGCTGGCGCGATTATGTTGCGTCCGGTCATGGCGGGAATGTCGGCCTTAGAATCCGCGACCCTTCCGATTTTACGGTCAGCATTCTGGAGGTCGCGGGATCGGCCGCCTCGGAGGCCGACATCCTTGCCATGGAAGCTCAATGGAAAGCGAAGCTTTTGAGCCGCTCCATCGGCCTCAACCGTAATTGAGTACATGCGATGAGGCCTTTCCCCTCGGTCGCCAGCCCAAAAGGAGACGAAGGCCATGACGCGCGGTGACGAGATCGACCAGGAATTCCGGGCCATCGTGTTCGACTTCTTCTATTGGTTCTCGCGCTTCGAATTCGCGCTGAAGGAACGGCGCTATCTGAAGTCGCACGTGGTCGGACGGAAAGCGGAACCGAGCTGGAAGGAATTCTGGGAAGCCCATGAAGGTGCGTACAAGCTGACGCCCGCAGCCAATGCGCTCATCGCGGCAAAACCCGAACGGCAGGTCGTCGGCGAGCCCGACCATGATTTCGAAGAGCCCCCGATCCCCGAGGATGCCTCGGACCTCCACGCACTGACGATCTACGTCCGGACGGTCCGGAACAACCTCTTCCACGGCGGTAAGCATGGGCTCACCTATTGGAGCGATCCGCCGCGTACCCGTCTTCTCCTCACGACCACGATCACCATTCTCGATGAGCTGGCCGCACTTGGCGGTTTCGGCGGCGATTATGATCTCTATTACTGAACCCCATGGCTCTTCGCCCGAACCCCACCGCCTATTTTATCGATGAGAGCGGCCATAGCGGCGACCTCGCGGCCGCCCGCGCGCTCGATTTCGCCGATCAGCCGATCTTCGCGCTTGCCTGTATCGGCGTCGCCGATGCAGGGGCGCTCGGCGCCGAGATGGAACGTCTCCGCGGGGTCCATGGCTGCGGCCCGGGCGAACTCAAATCGGCCATGGCGCGCTTGCCCCGATTCGTCACCGACCTCGCGGCCTATCTGAAGGCGCAGGACTGCCCGATCTTCATCGAGCTCGTTGACAAGCGCTTCTTTATCGCCACGCATGTCGTGACCTATCTGCTCTGCGGCGGACTTGGCTTCGACAGCGTGCCCGAGCCCGTTCGCAACGCCGTGGCCGAATTCCTGACCGACGAGCCGGCCGACGCTCTCCTGCTCGGCTATCTCGCCGCATGCCGCGAGCCATCGCTCCCGGCTATCCGCTTGCTTCTCGATGATCTGTGGACCTGGTTCGACGCCTCGGACGGAGACATCGCCCGCGTCGGCCAGTTTCTCGCCATGGAAGCCCGCGATCGGGCCCATCTGGCCGACGCCGACACAAGGGCCTTCCTGCCGCTGCCCGATCGGACCCAGTCCGACCGGATGGTCTGGATGCTGCCCAACCTGACATCGCTCGCCCATATCTATGGCCGCATCAACCTGTCCCGTCCCGGAGGCCTCGAAGGCGTGAGCCTCGTCCATGACGAGCAACTTCAATATGGCCGCGTTCTTGCCGACACCAAGGCGGCGATGGATGACCTCGCCCGGCAGGGGCCTGTCATGCATCTGCCCTTCGCCGACTATGACGTCTCCGGCGCCGCCGCGTTACGCTTCACCGCCAGCACGAACGATCTGTGCTTGCAGGCCAGCGATCTTCTTGCCGGTTGCGCCATGCGGTTCGCGCGCGACGCCGCGGGCAAGCGTCGCCGGCCCGATCCGGCGCTGCGCGAGGCCTTTTTCGCGCTCCTGGGGCTCACCGAGGCGTCCAGGGGCCGGGGCGTCAATCTCGTGTTCACCTATGCGGCGCTGGGCCGGATGGGCATACCGGTCCACCGGGCGTTCTGAGCGCCCCGGGGGGAGGACCTTAAGCGGGCGTACTTCGCGGGGGAGAGTGAGATGATCCGTATCGAACCACTGATGACGCGCTTGAGCGCCAGACGTCCGATCTTCCACTCGGAGGCAGACTTCCAGCATGAACTGGCGATCGAACTCCGCGCCATGGACCCCGCGCTCGCGTTGCGGCTCGAATATCCCATCGGGCTCGGTGCACGCGCCAGCCTCGATATCTTGCTCCGAAAGAAGAATGTGCTGGCCGGCCTCGAACTCAAATATCTCTGCCGCGCGGCCGATGTCTCGGTCGCCGGCGAGGCGTTCCGCCTGCGCCATCAGAGCGCGCACGACATCCGCCGCTACGACGTCTGCAAGGATGTCGTCCGCATGGAGGCCTTCTGCGAGCGCCTCGGCGCCACCGGCGGCGTCCTCATCCTCACCAACGACCCAGCCTATTGGTCGCCGCGCCGCCGCGCCGACACGTTCGACGCCGCGTTCAACCTCGCCGACTCTCGGGTGCTCGGCGGTACGCTCGCCTGGGCCGAGGGCACCGGCACGGGAACGACCAGGGGGCGGGAGGTGCCGCTGGCAATCGCCGGTAGCTATCCGCTGGCCTGGCGCGACTATGCCGATGTCGGTGGAGCCGGCGGCCGCCTGCGCTATCTCTTTATCCCGGTCGGCGACGTCGATCCCTGAGGGGCCGCGGACGCCTGAGCATCGCGTAGCGGCACGTCGTTGCCATTTTCAGCCACGGCTCGTCTAGACCCAGACCGAGGACCCATAGGTCCGCCGGAGCGCGCGACGCCGCTCTTCCTCGCGGCGCGCCTGCGCCCTGGCTCCCTCGGGCCTGATCTCGCAATCGAGATCGTAGAGCGAGGCCTTGCCCATGTTGAAGCCCGCGTTGAGCGTCTCGCGGCCATAATTGTCGGTATGAGGCTTCACCGCGAACCCGGCATGGATGGCGGCCGCGATCAGCAGGCCATTGGGGACATAGACCGGCCCGAGCTTTTCCCCGCCGGGATAGCGGCATTCATAATTCTCGGCGATATGCTTCAGCCAATAGCTGTTGGTCGCGGGCCGGATCGTCTTCGTTCGCTCGACCCGCGCGACGAAGGCGAGGCTGGCAAGGAACGGCTCGGCGGCATGGTCGCTGACCAGTTCGGCTCGCTCGTCATCGAAGCGCTTGCGCCGCCCTGTCGCCGTGTCATCGCGCTGCCATTCGCCGATGCCGAAGCCGCCCGCGGTTAGCGTCGGATAGCGCGCGGCCACCTGCTCGAGTGCAGCCTTGGCGACCGCTTGGTACAGTGCCGTGCCCGGGCCGTGGAAGTCATGCTGCGCCAGATAAACGGTGAACGCCGCGCCATCGGCGACGGCATGATGACCCGCGTCCGTATCCGCCTTGAGCGACGCATAGGTCCGGTAGCCGAGCCCCCGCGCAAGCGCTTCGCAGCGGTGCGAGGATTTGACCTCGGGCAGCGCCCTGGTCAGCGAACGTTTGACCGCATCGACAGCAGACGCAGTGACGGAAATGGACAGGGTGAACATAGAGCACCTCCAGGAGGGGCATGGCCGTTCGCCGATTACGCAGCTGCCCGGTGGAAGGGTGCCTCGGTATCATGATGCAAAAGCTCGATGCTCTTCGGACGTTTGACCCGGCGACAGGTCACAGGTGTCCAACCCGCAATGCCATATAGGAATCCCGGTTCGGCGCCGCAAGAGGCTGCGCGGCGGTTCGCTCTGAACCATCCCGCTGACGGAGGTGAGGAGAGGGCGGCTGCCCGCTGGCGCGGGCACCGCCGCTCTATCTCCGCGCCGCTCCGACCGAGCTCCGCCTGCGGCGGATCTCGGCCCTGTCGGGTGACGTTCGGCTGCCGGGGGAAGAAAGGCGCGGGGTGAAGGGCAGGGTGGGTGTGGAGATCAGCCGCGCGGGCGGAAACGCTGCGGGCGGCGGTCGGCCGCGTCGGCGGAGGCTTCGAGATCGGCAGCAAGCTGACGCAGCGCCCGCGCGGCGCCCAGCCGTTCGAGGCCGTCGCCATGCGCGGCCGCGCTGCCGCGCGTCGCGCGGGATCGCGCCAGCCGCGCGACCGTTCGCATCGTCTCCGAATCCATGGGTGGGATCATAGCGCCCGAAACGTCATGAAGCGAGCCTCGGTGCGGGCGGGGAGGGCGGTGTGTGCCCCGAGCATGGACGCGGGGCCGCGGCGGCGGGACAGAGAGGAGAGAGGGCTTTTGGCTTGTGTCGCTTCGGATTGGCCGGAGCGGCATAAGTCAAAGGAAAGTCTCATGAATATCGGTGAATTCAACGTCCGCAACGGCCGTCTCCTGGGTTCGATCGCTACCCGTACGATCGATCTGCCGCGCCTCGGCCTCCGTCCCGTCGAAAGCGACAATGACCGCGCCCCGGTCTTCGAGATCATCGCGCTCAATGTCGGCAATCGCTGGGTCCAGGTCGGCGCACTCTGGGAAGCCGTCGCCAAGCACACGACCGGCGAGGTGTTTCTTCAGGGCTCGATCGATGATCCGGGCCTCGCTGAACCGCTCCCGATCGCGCTCTTCGGAAGCGACGAGGACGGCTATCGCGTCGCCTGGCGTCGCCCGCAGCGGCGCGACGATTTCGGACCCGCGATCCGCTCGGGCCGGGCCGGCGATCCCTCCGGGGATCAGGGCGGCTTCGGCGACAGCACCGCCGGTAGCGACGGCGGCGTGATGGGCGACGAGCAGCCCGTCGATGACGAGATCCCCTTCTGACGGGGGTCAGGACCGGGCCGGGGGCGTTCGCGCGCCCGGCCCTTTTCTCTTCTTTCATTGGAAAGGTCAGGACATGACGCACAGCCGTTCCCCAAGCATCGACCGCTTCGCCGACCTCAAGCAGCTTTATGCCGAAGCGATCGCCACCCCCGAATTCCAGGCCGCCTTCGGCGATCCCATGCCCCTCTCGATCGTCGAGGCCGGCGACGAGCCTGGCGAGCATGACATGCCCGAACCGATCGCGGCGCAGGCCGAATGCGGCGGCATCGTCGCCGCCATCTTCGACCTGTTCACTGGCACCCGGCTCGAACCTTTCGCCCCCGAGATCGCCTGGGGCATCGTCAACTCGTTCCATTTCGTCGCGGGCAAGATCGAACGGCGCGAGGACGCGATCGCCGGGGAGTTGGGAGAGCTCGCGCGCCGCCCCGAGCTCAGCGAGGTCTATGCGACAACCCTCGACGAAAAGCAGCTCCTCTGCCGCTCGCTCGCCGAGCAGCGCGATGCGATCGAATGCATGCGCGATTATGCCGCCGAGATGTACCGCGCGCTGTCCGGCTGGCCCTGGTCCCCGGCCAGGGGCTCGCGCGTCTCGACTGCCTCGATCGCGAGCCAGATCGCGGTGCAGGACTTCCTGCGCGAACGCCAGCTCGCCGCGCGCGAACGCCATCTGCCGCAGGGACCGATCGTCGTCTTCTCCGGTCCCGCGCAATGGGAGAATTGGCAGCCGATCTGGACGAGGCTCGACGCCATCAAGGCGCGCGTCCCGCACATGACGTTGGTGACGACCGGACAGCGCAAGGGCGCCGATGCGATCGCCGCCGCCTGGGCGGCGCGGCCCGAAAACGGCGTTCCGCTGGTTGCCTATGGCCTTTATGGCTCGGGCAAGAAGATCGCCTTCAATCGCAACCGCAAGCTCGTCGACCTCGCGCCAGCCGAGGCTTTGCTCTGCGAGGGATCGGGCCTTCAGGCCAATCTCTATCAGCTGCTCCGCAAGGCCGGCATTCCAATCCACGCCTTCCGCAAGACCGACGCGGCGATCCCGGCGGATGCGCCGCGGCGCCCCGGGGCCGTCGCCCCGGCCGCGCGGGCGGCGTGAGGCGGCCATGGCGTTCACCGCGCGTTGCCGCGACACCTATGCCCTGCTGCTGCGCGCCGCCGAACGGGGCGACCTTGCTCTGATGGAATGCACCGGCCGCGCGAGCGGCGGCCCGGTCTATGTCCTGTGCGAGATGCGGCGCGAAGGCGGCGCACATGTCATCACCCCGCTTGCGCATCTCCATGACGGCGACCCCGCCGAACTCATCTGGCCACCAGGGCACCAGCCGACCGCCAGCTGACACTGCAAGGGCGACCCTCCTCCCGGAGTGGTCGCCCTTTTTATTCGGTCAGCATGGCGAGCCGGCGCAGCGCAGCGGCCAGCGCCTCGCGATGCTCCTCCGCGTCGATGGCGTCGGGCATGCCGGTGGCGCGCAGCGTCACCTTGGTGCCGCTCTGTGCCGCCTCGATCAGGGTCTCGAAGGTCATGGCAGCGGCTTCGCTGCCATCCTTCTTTAGAAAACGTACGTCCTCCAGCACCCGTTCGTCGGCGAGGAAATCGACGAAGCGTCCGTCGATGAGGTCCAGCCCTGAGGCCGACACGCCACGGCGCTTATCCCGATAACGAAGCTCGAGGCGATAGCCGCCGCCAGTTCTGGGATCGAGACCCGAGAAGCCGCCATCGACCCCTTCGGGAACCCGCCACGCCTTGAGCGTCTCCGGGTCGAGAAAAGTCCGGAAGAGCAGGCGCGGGCTTGCCAGGATGATTCGTGACGTGCTGTCGATCCGTTCCCCCTCTTTCGGCGCACTCAAGACCTGTCATCCTTTCCACGGCTACCCCGGTGCCACAGGGGCGGGGTGATCGTCGCTGCCGCCCCCGGTCCTTTGAGGGTGGCGCTTAGGGCACCCCTTTGCGAATCGGGGGCGTCGAGCCCCCGCTTCGCAAGCCTCTTCTTCTCTCTCAACTCTTTTTAGCATGGCACGGGGACAGCGCCGGCCTCAAGGACGGCGGGGCCCCACCATTTTTCTTGGCGGAGCGGGCGCGGCGCCCCACCTTCGGGCGCCGGTGGCCGCCAAGAAAAATCGTGACCCCCACCGCCGCTGCGCGGTCGGGCTTCGCCCGATCCTTGACCCCGCCGCTCGGAGCCCGTGCCGGAAAAAAGACCTCTTTCGTTTCAAGGAGGTTCTCATGACGACGATCAAAAGTATCCGCACCGCAGACGAAATCGCCGCCCTCATCGCCGAGGAAACCGCAAGCCCGGCCTTCGAACACGCCTTCACCGAAACCATAGACGGGTTCCGGATGAGTTATGCCGACGACGAGAGCGACGCGCCGATGCCGCTCGCCCATGAAGCGGAGCTGGCGACCGAGATGGTGGTCCGCACCCTCTTCGACCTCTTCCGCGACACGCGCCTCGAAAGCCTCGCCGACCGGATCGCCTGGGGTATGGTCCACAGTCTCCACAAGGTCGCGGGCCAACTCGACGGCGAGGCCGACAAGGCGGCGCGCAAGGTCCGCGATCTCATCCGCGACGCCGACGGCAGCGAGGTGCTGACCGCCGAGCTGGAGGAGGCCCAGACATTCTGCCAGTCCCTCGACGAAGCGCGCGATGCGGTCGCCTGCATGCGCGACCATGCCGCACGGACCTTCGCCGCCGAGACCGGCCGCCCATGGTCCGCGCCCAGGGGATCACTGGTGTCGAGCAAGCGCACCGCGTCGGTGGTCGCCGCCGCCGATTTCCTCGCCGCACGCCGTCAGCAGCGCATCGACCGTCACGCACCGAAGGGCCCGGTCGTTCTCTTCTCGGGCGGCCAGACATGGGAGGATAGCGATGCCCTCTGGGACCGCCTCGACAGCATCCGCACTCGGATACCGATGATGGTGCTGGCGACGACCGCACAGGACAAGGGCTGCGACGCCATCGCCGCCGCCTGGGCCGCGAGCCGCGAGGTGCCACTGATCGCCTTCACCCTCGCCAAGTGGCGGCGCATGGGAGACCGGGCGGGGTTCGCGCGCAACGACGCGATGCTCGCCCTGAAGCCGGTGGAGGCGGTGGTCTGCGAAGGCAGCGGGCTCCAGTCGCATCTCGCTCGGGGCGTACGGGCGAAGGGCGTCCCGGCGCATTTCTTCCGGCTGCGAGACCAGCGCCGCGCCGCTTGACGGCGGAAAGGGCCGGTCCGGGGCCTTCCCGGATCGGCCCTTTTTCTTGTCGGCGAGGAAATTCGCCGGGCTCGGGGACCCCTTCACGGGGTCCGTCGCCCGGCGATGCGATGCCGCGCTTCGCTCGGCGGCATCGGCCTCCTGCGCGCGGCTCCGCCGTGCTCGTCGCAGGGACGCCGTTCCGGCGATGATCGGGATCAGGTGGCGACCGCCGGGAGCGCTTTCAGCGCTGCCACGGCGGCCGCACCGCCCGCCTTGGTCGCTAAGACGAGCACGTCCTTATATTCGCGCTCGGTCAATTGTTCCACCGGTATATCGGCAGTGAGCGCGCCATAGCGGGCGCGAAGCTGACGGCGCACGACATCGGCTTCGTCCGCGAGCTTTTTCTGGTCGCTGTCGATCTTCGCGAGGCGCTCGCGGTCGGTCATCTTGGGCATTGACTGTTCCTTCAAAAAGGAGGTCCGCCCGCCGCTTCCCCTTATCCGAAAAAGACCCCGCTGATGCAAGCACAGGAAGGGGCCGGCGTGCCGCCGGCCGAAGAGAAACACCCCCTCCGGGGTGCCCCGCGCCTTCCGGCACGAGGCGGCGCAGCGCGAAATGCGCTGCGAAGAAAGGACGCACGCCGCAAGGGCGTTTGTAATGCACCGTACGCACGGGTGCTGCAGTCGCAAAATCGCCAGAAAAGTGACGGTTTTGCGGGTCACAAAATGGCGGACGCGATGTCTCCGATCGTCAGACGGCGTCTGACGGTTGCGCGCAAGAAATGGGCTAACCCGCTGATAGCATTCGTCATACCGTGTCTGACGCCGGCGGACACGATAAGTTGTTGAGATCATGTCGCTAATCTGTTATCAAGCGAATGCTTCATCACGGTCGGCACTGTTCAAGGATCAGTGCTTGGCCAGAATAACGCTCCGTCTCGACGATGCGCTGCACGACCGTTTGGTTTCTGCCGCGCGGGGCATCGGGACCACACCGTCCGCCTATATCCGGGATGTCCTCGACCGCTACGAAGGTCATGATCCGGCCGGCTATCATGCCCGGTTCGACGAGCTTCATGCGACCGGAATTCAGACGCTCGCGATCCTCGCCAAGTCGATCGGCCGGCGGTCCCCCGAGACGCTTGAGGAGGGGCTCGCCGATGCCCGGCGCCTGCTCCGCGAAAGGGGGCTGCTCGATCCAGAGCAGGACCGCGCATGAGCATCTTCCGCCATGACACGCTGGGGTCCTGGACGAGGGGCGGGCAGGCGATCGTCCATAATGTCCGGATGACCACCCAGGTCTTCTACCAGACCTGTCTCGCAGGGATCGTCATCTGGATCGGGGGCGTCCTCTGGTACGCGTTCGAGAAGTCCACAGACTATGAGCGGTTCGTTCTCGTGAAGCTGGCGCAGGCGGCGATGATGGGAGACACGGTGCCCGGAGGCGCCGCGCCCATCCTGTTCAGGACGCCTGCAGGCCGCGACTATTGGGTCAGCCCCAAGGCGCTCCTTGACTCCGGTATCGCCGAAAAAACCCTCCGTTCCTTCGAGACCTATCTCCTCCACGGGGCGGCGCTCTCGGGGGTGTTCGCACTCGCGATGCTCGCCTGGGCCTGGTTCTATTTCACCCGAACGGGCAGGGGGCTCGGCTCCAACCAGTTCCTGCGCGGTGCGCGCTTCGGGACCGTTCGCCAGGTTCGTCGGGCGCTGCGCTGGCAGCCGCACGGGAGCTTCGAGATCGGCGGCGTGCAAATGCCCGAGGCCTTCGAGCCCGAGCATATCCTGATCTGCGGTGCGCCCGGAACCGGCAAGACCAACATCATCGTCAAGATGCTCGACGGCATCCGCAAGAGAAAACGGCGGGCTATCGTTTATGACACCGCGGGGACCTTCGTCGAGAAATTCTACCGCCCCGGGATCGACGTGCTGCTGAATCCGCTCGATGCCCGCGCGGACGCATGGTCGCCCTGGGTCGATGTGCCCCGCGACTATCATTATGACCAGATCGCCGAGTCGACGATTCCGGACAAGGCGGGCGATCCCTTCTGGGCGAAGGCGGCGCGCGGCACACTGGTGGCGGTGCTGCGCAAGCTTGCCCGACAGGAGCGGACCCTGGTCTCGATCCTGCTCGACACGCTGCTCCGGTCCAAGCTCAAGGATCTCGCCGCTTTCGCGGCCGGGACCGACGCCGCGGCCTTCATCTCGACGGAAGGGGAGCGCACATCTGCCGGCATCCAGGCCGAGCTCGCCTCGGTGATGCGCAGCTTCTCCTATCTCGACGATACCGTCGATGGGCTTTCGATCCGCGACTGGGTGGCGAACGAGAAGGACGACAGCTGGCTCTTCATCACCGTGAAGGCCGATCAGCTCCCCTCGCTCCGGCCCCTCATCACGGTATGGCTCGATATCGCGATCAGCGCGATCATGAGCATGGCGCCCGATCGCGACCGGCGGCTCTATTGCGTCATCGACGAACTCCCGACCCTCCAGAAGCTGCCATCGCTCTCCGACTTCCTCGCCCGCGCCCGGAAATATGGCGGGTGCGGTATCTTGGGGTTCCAAAGCTATCCCCAGCTTGAAGCGACCTACGGAATCCAGGATGCCGCCGCAATCACCGGCTATTGCTCGACCTGGGTGGCACTGCGCGCGAACGACACCCCTACCGCCAAGCATGTCAGCGAGAATCTCGGCCAGGTCGAACAGGTTGAGGCCAATGAAGGCATGAGCTACGGCGTCAACGACATGCGCGACGGGGTCAATCTCTCGCGGATGCAGGTAACCCGGCCTCTGGTGATGCATACCGAGGTCACCAATCTTCCGAACCTTGCAGGCTATCTCCGGTTCGGCCGTAATCTCCCGGTTGTCCGCTTCGAGGATCGCTACAACAAGGTGCCGTCGGTCGCGGTCGCCTTTGAAGAACGGACCGCGCAGCCGGTCCGTCTGGTCACGGCCGGTGCCGGACCATCGTCGCCAAAGCCGTCCATAGCCGCGAGCAAGCCAAAGCGCCGCCGTACGGGTGACGATGCGCCGACACTGCCGCTCCCCGAACCGCAGCCTCCCGCGGGCGTGCCATCCGCACCCCAAGAACCGGGGGCGCCCCCGCCAAGGCCTCAGCCGAAAATCGCCCTGTTCGGCAAGCCGGCGGGGTTCCGCCTGCGCCAGCATGGCCGCCGCGATGGCGACCGCGACGAGGCGAGACCGGCATGATCCATCCACGCCGCCTGAAGGGCATGCCCCGCAACCTGTCCCGCTATTATACGGTGGGCGATTACTATTCGAAGGGCGTCGACGAGCATTCGGAATGGGGTGGCCGGATCGCCGCCGAACTTGGACTTGAGGGGAAGGTCGAGCACGCCGTCTTCGAGGCGTTCCTCGAAGGTAAGGTCGCTGGCCAGCAACTCGGCCGGCACAGGCATGGCGGCCGGATCGAACATCACCCCGGATGGGACTTCGCGGTCAGTGCGCCCAAATCCGTCTCGATCTTGGCCCTCGTCGCGGAGGACTCGCGCATCGTGGCCGCGCATGAGCGCGCGGTCGGTGTCGCGCTTTCCTATCTGGAGGAACATGCAACGCTACGCCACCGCGATGGAGGCAGGATCGTCCACGAGACGACCGGACGCCTGATCTTCGCGCGGTTCACCGAACATGCTTCGCGCGAGCTCGATCCGCATCTCCATACGCATGTCGTCGTCATGAACTTCACCAATCGCGAGGACGGCGCGCAGATGACCAGCCTCGAGACCCGCGCCATGTTCGCCGAGCAGATGACCGCGGGGCAGGTTTATCGGAGCGAACTCGCACATGCGCTCAGGGAACTCGGTTATGCGATCGAATTCGACCCTCGCAAGGGTCTGTTCGAGATCGGGGGCGTTCCGCGCGAACTGATCGAGACTTATTCGACCCGCGCCGCCCAGATCGAGGAACATGCCCGTGAGCACGGTCTCACCGGGCAGGCGGCGCGGCGCATATCCTTCTATGAAACCCGTGGACCCAAGGAACGCGCGTCGCTGGATGAATTGCGTGGGCGCTGGGCCGCTCGCCTTGAACCCCATCGGGACGTGCTGGACAAGCTGATCCGCGCCGCGGCTCAAGCCGGCGAGCGCATGATCCCGGTCGAGCCGATGACCGCCGCGCGCGCGATGCTGTTCGGCATCCGGCAGTCGGAAGGCCGCGAGGCGGTCAATAATCTGGGACAGTTCCTCCGCACTGCGCTCGCCAGCCATGTCGGCGAGGTGCGGCTCGCCGACATCCGCCCTCTTGTCGAGGCGCACGAAGATCGCGCGAAACTCCTCGTGACGCGGCACGAGACGGGCGACGCTGTGCATGTGCGCGGGCGGACCACGCGGCGCACGGCACGGCTGGAGCTCGCGCTTGTCGATCATCTGGCACTGGCGCTAGGCGACGCTGTCCCGGTCGCACCGCGCGAACGGCTTGAGCAGATGAGCGAGGAAGCGGGGCTCAACGCGGCGCAGGAGGCAGCGCTCCTTCATATCGGCACGACGACTGATCGTGTGGTCGGCGTTCATGGCGTCGCCGGCGCGGGGAAGTCGACGCTGGTCAAGGCGCTCCGTGAAGCGGCGGGTCCGGACATGGCGATCATCGCGCTCGCCCCGACTTCGTCGGCCGCAGCCAATCTCGGGCGCATCGCAGGAATAGAATCGCGGACCGTCGCGAGCCTTATCGCGGGCGGAGGGTACGGCCTCGATGACCGGCATGCGCTGGTGCTCGACGAGGCGGGCCAGCTCGGCAACCGGCAGGCACTTCGGGTGCTGGAGATCAGCCGGCTGACTGGAGCGCGGCTGATCCTGCTCGGTGACAACCAGCAGACGGGTGCGATCGAACAGGGCAAGGCCTTCTGGCTGATGCAGCGCCTGGGGCTTCCGAAGGCCGAGCTCCTCGAATCGGTCCGTCAGGAAACGCGGATGATGAAGGCGGCAGTCACCCAGGCCCGGCTTTTCAACTATGCCGCATCAATCGCCAATCTCGACAAGGTGTCGAGTGGAGAAGGCACCGACAAGCTCGCCGAAGGGCTCGTCAGCGAATGGACGCATCTCAAGCCCGAGAACCGGGTGAACACCAATATCCTTGTCCTTGAGAATGCGACCCGGCTTATCGTCAACACCAGGGTGCGCGAGGCGCTGAAGGCTGAAGGCGCGGTCGCGGCCGAAGATACCCGTCTTGCCGTGCTCACCCCTTCGGGCCTGACGGATCAGGAGAAGCATTTTGCGCGTTTCTATTCCGGCGGACAGGTGCTTGTTTTCGCGCGCGACAATGCCGGGCTCGGCATTGCCAGAGACACCGAATATCGGGTCGTTGGCATCGGGCGCGACGAGCGCGGACGACAGATCGTCCGCCTCGTTGACGAGAATGGCAGGACCATTCGCTGGGATCCGAGCCTCGGACGAGCGTCGCAGGTTAATGTGTTCAAGGCGGAAGAACGCGACCTTGCGGCAGGCGACCGCGTTCAGTGGCGCCTCGTGTCGCATGATCACGGCGTCCGCAACGCCGACCGCGGAACGGTCGAGCGGCTGGAGGGCGCACAGGCGACGATCCGCTGGGACCGCGACGGGCGGGTGCAAACGATCGATCTAGGCCGACACAAGAATTGGGACCATGGCTATGCCGAGACCGTCTTTTCGGCGCAGTCCAAAACCTATGACCGCGTCTATGTGCTTGCCCCGGTCAACTCCCCGCTGGTCACGGGCCAGAATTATTACACGGCGATCACGCGGGCGCGGTTCGGCGTAAAGCTCTGGACCGAGGATGAGAAACGGCTCGTCAACCGGCTCGAACGGCGGTCCGGCGAGAAGACGTCGGCGCTTGAAGGCTTGGGGCGTCTCAACCGCGACAATGTGCGAAGCCGGACTGCGCGGCATGGCCGGCGTCTCGATAAGTTGCGTGACGAGCAGCGGCATGACCGCGAGGAGCGGATGATGGCCCACCGCGCTCGACGCGAGCAGGCAGACCCGCCTGGCTTCCGCTCTTATTTTGCAAACCGCGCGTTGTCGGCAGCCGAGACGATGGACAGGTTCTTCCGCTCGATCCTTGACGGAGACCGGTCCGCGCAGCGCACGTCATCCGATAGCTCGCAGGCTCCGCAGCCATCTCCCAACCATGCGAGTGAAGGAAGCCGTCATGACCGCTAACCGCCTTTATCGGATATCGATCGTGGTCGCCGTGTTCGCCTTGTCGCCAGCTAGTGCCGCGTTTGCCAATACGAAAAGCGCTGACGGAGAAGCAAGGATCGCCCAGTGCATTCGCGCCGCCGCTGGCGGCCGTCAATGGCTTGAACGGACGCTTTGGGGCTTGCGTGATCAGGAAGGCGGTTGGATCGGCGCCGAGGTCAGGAACAGCGACGGTAGCCACGACCTAGGTCCGCTCCAGGTCAATAGTTGGTGGGTAGGCAAAATTGCGTCGGTGACGGGGCGGTCGCCCGTGCTAATTCGGTGGTGGCTCGCGAACGATGCCTGTTTCAATGTCGATGCTGCACGATGGATATTCCTTTCGGGCCTTCACGCGACCGGCGACTACTGGAAGGCGATCGGCACATATCACAGCCCAACTCTGTGGCGGCAGCGTCGCTACGCGAACGCCGTTTCTGAGCATCTGCGTCGCCGCTTCGGTGCGAGCATATTTCATTGGCGGGCGGGCGTGACCGGATCAAGTCCGATTTTCAACGCGACATCTAAGGATTGATGAAGTGAGGAAGATGAATTCCGAGCGAATTGCCCAGGCTGTGGAGCCACTGGCCGTCAGGATCCCGCTGGCTGCGCAGATGCTGGGTATCGGCAAATCTACTCTATACGAGATGATCGCCGCCGGTGAGATTGAAACCGTCAAGATCGGCAGATGTACCCTTGTTCCAACAGATAGCCTTCGCTCGTTCCTGACTAGGCGCCGGAATTCGATCTCAACAGGAGAAGCAGCATCCTAGGTTGCAGAGTGGCCGTTATCGTGAATCTGCTGCGGCGGAAATGCGCGTCCTAGTCGGTCATTCGCTATGAAATTCCGAAGACCCGAGACCTGTCGTCCGACCACCGGTGAAAGTGTGATCCTAAACGGCCGACTTTGGGACTTAGCCGAGTGGCAAGCTTCAGGTTAAAGGGAGGACATAGCTGTTTTGTCGCCTCTGCCCTGATACGACGGTTGATCGGGAAGCAACATTGGCGGCTGGTGCTTCCCCCAATCGCGGCCTAAGTGCGGCGCATGACCAAGACAAACGACACCGCTTTCACCGAGCAAGAAATCGCACGGCTGCGCGCTGACACGCCTGGCACGCGGCACCGCCTTCACCTCAACAACGCTGGTGCCGCGCTGATGCCCACGCCGGTTCTATCGGCTGTTACCGATTATCTCGGGCGCGAGGCGGAGATTGGCGGCTACGAGACCAAGGCGGAACGTCACGAGCAGCTCGAAGGAGTTTACGCGAGCATTGCGCGCCTCGTCGGTGCCGAGCCAGATGAAATCGCCATCTCCGAAAACGCGACGGTAGCGTGGCAGTGGGCCTTCTATGCGCAAGGTTTCAAGCACGGCGACCGCATCCTGACCACCACGGCTGAATATGCAGCCAACTATCTCTCCTACCTACAGGTCGCGCGTCGCACGGGCGCTGTGATCGACGTCATACCGGACGGACCGGACGGACTGCTCGATCCGGACGCGCTCGATTGCATGATCGATGACAGCGTGAAGCTGATCGCCATCACCTGGGTTCCAACAAACGGCGGCTTGGTCAACCCGGCTGAAGCCGTTGGGAAGATCGCGAACGCGCACAGCGTGCCGTTCCTGCTTGATGCCTGCCAAGCAGCGGGCCAGATGCCGATCGATGTTGCCGCGATCGGCTGCGACATGCTTACCGCGACAGGGCGCAAATTCCTGCGCGGCCCGCGTGGTACCGGCTTCCTCTACATGCGCCGCGACCTCGTACAGCGTACCGAGCCAGCGATGATCGATATGTTTGGCGCAGAATGGGCGGGCGGCGACCGTTACACGTTGCGCTCGGACGCACGCCGGTTTGAAACGTGGGAGTCCGACTATGCTGCCCGAGCTGGGCTCGGCGCGGCGATCGATTATGCGCTGGCGGTCGGCATCGACCGGATTGAGCAACGCAGCCGGGCCCTAGCGGCCCGGTTGCGCACCGGTCTGACCGCGATCCCGACAGCGACCGTGTACGATGTCGGGCCGGACCCTGCCGCTATCGTGACATTCACTTTGGACGGCGTGGAAGCGGCGGACGCAGTAGCGTCTCTGGGAGCGTTAGGCATCAACTTGTCAGTGTCTGATGCGACTAGTACACCGATCGATAGCACCAAGCGCGGGTTGGGCGCTCTGGTCCGGGCTTCCCCTCACTACTACAACACCAACGAGGAAATTGACCTAGCGTTGACCAAAGTCGGGGAGCTGGCCCAATCGGGCTAGCAGAATCTGCAGCCAAATTCTCGCAAACGAATCCCAACTGGATGGCCCGCGCTGGAGCGCTGTGATGCTCGGATCGCAGCTTTGGCTTTCCTAAATAGGTTGGTGATCACCACTTCCCGGAACTGGTCATCGCGGACGGAGAATGGGCAACGGTTATTATCGAACAGCCATTTCCTGGGTCAATCAACTATCGGGGGATCGTCCGAAATTGGCTCGAAACGGGCTAGGCACGTGAGCCGGTCAGGGCCAGTAGCTTTCCTGCTTCGCTCATCTGAAACCTGCCGATCCGCAACCGGCCCTGCGCAGTCGCTCACGATCGCTCAACGCTATGAGACGGTTGGCGTTTTGGCGCTTTCATACAATCGACAAGCGGCTGGTCGGGTTAATAGCGCCACGCGACCCAGAAGAGCTCTTCCTCGAAAGAGGACAGAAATCTTCATCTTGCGCCCGTCCGTGCATTCGGCGGGCGCACTTTTTCAACCGAGAACACGAAGCTAGTGAGCGGTTCGCTCGATCATTCTCCGTAGCAATTCCCAGAGGTCATGTTTCTCCTCGATGGCTGAAAACTGCTGTTTCAACTTGGCAAGCCGGACGAGGGAACCTGTCTCGCCCTGACGGTCGCGAGGATCCATTTCGGTCCGAAACGCGAGTTCGGTGACCAAGGATGTCACGAACGTCGCTGCAGCTGGCAGACCCATATCTTCGAAACCGGCGCGGGCGGCTGCCCAGCTCAGAACCTTGGCATTTGCCGGGGCATGATCTCTGGACGCAGTCGCCATGTACGAGATCACCGCCGCTGTGTTCCAGATCTTGCACTCCGCAATGGTCAGCGTCGTTCCGCCACTGACTTCGATCTTTTTCCCAATTGTTGCGAGCGTCGCTTCGAGGCTCGCCGAGTTCGTTGTCCTCGCCGGACGATCCGGCGCTCCAAGGGCGCGAAACCGCTCGAGCAAGAGACCCATCAGCACAGCGGCAACACTGGTACGAGATCGCCGACTTTTGCCGCGGAGACGTCGGCGGGTCGGCGCACAAGGCAATCGGCCAAAGCAAGCGTGGCTTGCCCCGATGCGTCCTGTCGATCGCAGATGGCGGTGCCCTCGCAACGCAGCGATGCACAAAGAAATGCCTCGCGCGGTCCATTGGCAGGAATGGGCTTCGTCGCCCGCCTGAGTTGCCAAGGCAGAGCGTCGGATATCGCTCCTCCCGAGAGACCTGCGATCAGCGGCGCCAGGAAAAGGCGAGCAACCGTAAATGCTGCAGTCGGATTTCCCGGGAGCCCGAGAATATGTGTTTGCCCCAACCGGCCATACCAGACCGGCTTGCCGGGTTTCATGGCGACATCGGCAAAGGCGATATCGAGCCCGAGCGATGCGAAGGCCGAGCGCCCGAAATCGCGATCACCGCGCGAGGCTCCGCCGATGATGACGACCACATCGGCGGACTCCGCTTCCTGCGCCCTGGCAATTGCCTGCTCATTGTCGGGGAGCCGGAGGCTTGCGACGACGTCCGCGCCTGCTGATGCGCACAGTTGTTCGATTGCGGCGCCAAGACTGTCCGGGATGGCGTCAGGAATGCGCAATGCACATCCCGGCGTGAAGATTTCGTCACCCGTCGCGACCAGCAGAACGCGTGGGCGGCGCCAAACATGGAGCTCTCCATGGTCGGCGGCCGCCGCCACGACAAGCCGCGCCGCCGTCATCCTCACGCCCACAGCGAGAAGCGGGTCGCCCGCAGCAAAATCAGAACCGGCCTTCCGGACATGCTGTTTGCCGAGCGGTGGAGCGTCCAGCACCACGATCTCGCCGCGATGCCGGCAATGTTCGATCATCACGACGCGGTCGCTACCATGGGGCAGGGGCGCCCCCGTCATCACGCGCCAGGTTTCTCCCGCCGAGATTGCGCCCGGTTCGGCGCCGCCCGCGTAGCTCGTGCCCCTGGATCGCAAGAATATGGTACCGCCCTTCAGGTCGGTGTCGCGGACGGCATATCCGTCCATGGCCGCGCAGTCGCGCCGCGGCGCGTCGATCCGGGCAAGCACCGGCGCCGCGAGATAGCGTCCGCCTGCATTGACCAACGAGACGCTTTCCTTGCCGAGAGGACGGGCATGCGCGGCCAGGATCGCCAAGGCGCCGTCGAAATCGAGCGAAGCGGCGCAGGCGCCGGATACCAGCACGGGAGCTAGCTTACCCATGCATCTGTCTCGCGTGCGCTTCCGAAATCGTGAGCGCGGAGGCGCCTTGTTCGACAGCCCTGCCAACGAGGATCAGCGTCGGTGCGTCCGCCGCGAACGACCGAGTCGCAAGCTCGAGCAGATCGAGCCGCGTTGCCAGTCGGCGCTCGCGCGGGCTGCTGACGTCGCAGGCGATCATTATCGGCATTGCGCCCGGCGTGCCGGCGCGCATCAGGCCGCGCATGATCTCGCCCGCCGCCTCGCGCCCCATATAGAAGGCGAGGGTCGATCCGCCGTGGGCGAGCGAGGTCCAGTCGATGTCGAGCGCCGCGCCGCGCTTGCTGTGCGCGGTGACGAAGCGGACGTCGCGAGCCACGCCGCGAAGCGTCAACGAGAGGCCGGCGGAGGCCGCAGCGGCGCAGGCGGTGGTGATCCCGGGGCAGATATGCACGGGGTATCCAGCGTCGCGTAGCGCGGTCAGCTCCTCGGTCGAGCGGCCGAAGATCGACGGATCGCCGCCCTTCAGGCGGACGACACGTTTGCCGGCAGCCGCAGCATCGACGAGCAGCGCGTCGATCGTCCGCTGGTCCTTCGAGTGACGGCCGGAACGCTTGCCGACGCTGACGCGCTCGGCCGCCGCCGGGATCAGCGCGAGGACGCCGTCGCCGATGAGCGCATCGTAAAAGACGATGTCGGCGCGTTCGATCAGCCGGACGGCCTTCATCGTCAGCAACTCGGGATCACCGGGGCCGGCGCCGACGAGCCAGACGGTGCCGGGTGCGAAGTCGTCAGGCTGCATGGCTGGTCTCCTCGGTCAGGATGCGCGCGAGCGCGGGGCGGCACGAGCCGCAGTTGGTTCCGGCGCCGATCGCGGCGCCGATTGCCGCGACGTCGGCGAGGCTCTGGTCGCGGATCGCAGCGACGATCGTCTTCAATCCGATGTCGAAGCAGACGCAGATGATCGGGCCGCGATCGACTTGCACGCCCGGTGCGCGGCCGGCGAGCAGGGTCGGGGCGACCTCGGGCGCGGCGAGTTGCGCGATCAGCCAGTCGCGCGGCGGCAGTTCGCCGGTTTCTGTTGTGAACAACGCGCCAGCGAGGCGGCCATTCGCAACGATTGCGATTCGCTTCGTCCCGCGTGCGGCGTCCTGTGCCTCGACACGTTCGCCCTTGGGCAGCAGCGCCTCGATCGCCTTGAGGTCGCCATTGCCCGCCAGTTCCCACAGCACGCCCGACGGGACTGCGACGCGCGTCGCCCACAGGCAACGCGGCGTATTGGGAAGCTCTCGTGCCAGTAGCAGGAAGGCGCGCCATTTGGGGGTGACCGCGGAGATCGACGCCGGGGTGCGCTTGAAGCCGGGCTGGCCCGACACCGGATCGACGAGCGGGCGCGGGAGCAGGCCGGTGCGTCCGCCGCTGGCAGTGCGGTCGGTCCAGTGGATCGGCACGAACAACTCGCCGGAGCGCTGGCCGGGGTGGAAGGCGACGCGGTAGAGGCTGTCGCCCTGCGGGGTTTCGACGCGGGCGAGGCCGCCGTCGGTGAGGCCAAGGCGGGAGCCGTCGTCGGGATGAACCTCGACGAGCGGCTCCTCGCGGTGACGCGCCAATTTCGGGGCAAGGCCTGTGCGCGTCATGCTGTGCCATTGGTCGCGGTAGCGCCCGGTGTTCAGGGTCAGCGGCCATTTTGGGAGCGGTTCGGGGAGCGGCTTTTGCGTCACCGGGACCAGCCGCGCGCGGCCGTCCTCGGTCGAAAAGCGGCCATCGGCAAAGGGTTGATCGCCGCCCCAGCGAAAAGGCGTCATGGCGTCATAGGCGGCGTTGCCGCCCTGCGCTGCGCCAGGCAGTGCGAACAGCCGCGCGCCGTCATTGTCGTAATTCGACAGGCGGGAATGCTCGCGCCAGATGTCGGCGGCGCGGTCATAGCTGAAGGCGGTTTTCCATCCCATCCGCCGCGCGACTTCCTTGACGATCCACCAGTCGGGCATCGCTTCGCCCGGAAGCGGGAAGAACGCGCGCTGGCGGCTGATCGTCCGGTCGCTGTTGGTGACGGTACCGTCCTTCTCGCCCCATGCTGCGGCGGGCAGGCGGACATGGGCGAAGGCACCGGTGTCGGTCTTTTCGATCACATCGCTGACCACGACGAAGGGGCAGGCGGCGAGCGCCTCGCGCACCCGATTGGCGTCGGGCATCGACACCGCGGGGTTAGTTGCCATCACCCATAGCGCCTTGATCCGGCCTTCGCCGATGGCGCGGAACATATCGACGGCTTTCAGTCCCGGTTTTTCGGCGATCGTCGGCGCGGCCCAGAAACGCTGGACGCGGGCGCGGTTTTCGGGCGCGAAATCCATATGCGCGGCGAGCGTCGAGGCGAGGCCGCCGACCTCGCGCCCGCCCATCGCATTGGGCTGGCCGGTGATCGAGAAGGGCGCGGCGCCGGGCTTGCCGATCCGGCCGGTTGCGAGGTGGAGATTGGTGATTGCATTGACCTGATCGGTGCCGGCGGTCGACTGGTTGATGCCCTGACTGAACAAAGTCACGGTGCGCGGGGTCGCGGCGAAGAGTTCATAGAAATGCCTGAGGTCGGCGGCGGGGACATCGCAAATGCGCGCCACCGACCACAGGTCATTCCCCTCTCCAAGCTGATCCCAGAAACCTTCCGGTTCGGCGACATGTGCGGCGAGATAGTCGGTGTCGACAATGCCGGCTTCCCGGCAATGCTGGAGAAGGCCGTTCATCAGCGCGACGTCGCTGCCCGGCCGGATCGGCAGGTGCAGGTCCGCTTCTTCGGCGGTTTCGGTACGGCGCGGGTCGATGACGACGAGCTTGGCGCCGGCTTCGCAGCGGGCGCGGATGCGCTGATAGACGATCGGGTGACACCACGCGGTGTTCGATCCGACAAGGACGAAAAGGTCGGCGGCGTCGAGATCGTCATAGGTGGCGGGGACGATATCCTCGCCAAAGGCGCGGGTGTGGCCGGCGACCGCGCTCGACATGCAGAGGCGCGAATTGGTGTCGATGTTCGCGGTGCCGATGAAGCCCTTCATCAGCTTGTTCGCGACATAATAGTCCTCGGTCAGGAGCTGGCCCGACACGTAGAAAGCGACACTGTTCGGGCCGTGGCGCGCGATGGTCTCGCGGAATTTCTTCGCGACGAGGTCGAGCGCCTTGTCCCAGCTTGCGCGCTTGGTTCCGATCATCGGGTGGAGGAGGCGGCCTTCGAGGCCTACCGTCTCGCCCAGATGCGTACCCTTCGAGCAGAGGCGGCCGCGGTTGGCGGGATGGTCGGGATCGCCCGCGATCTCGACGCTCCGTTCGCCGGTCAAGGTCGCGCGGATACCGCAGCCGACGCCGCAATAGGCGCAGGTGGTGCGGACCGCTTCGCTCATCAGGCTGCGGCCTTCAAGGTGCTCGCGCGGCAGATGAGGACACGGCCGCCATCGATCTTGACGGGGACGGTCGGGGTGCAGCCCTTGTCTTCGCCGAGCGCTTCGCCGGTCGACAGGCTGATCCGCCAATTGTGGAGCGGGCAGGCGACCGCGCCGCCGTGGATGATGCCCTGGCTGAGGCGGCCATGCTTGTGCGGGCAGCGATCGCGCAGCGCGAAGACTTTGCCCTCGGCGGTGCGGAAGACGGCGATATCGTCGCCGCCCGCGACCTGTACGGTGCGGCTTCCGCGCATCGGAATCTGGTCGATCCAGCCGATGTCGAGCCAATCGGGGGCGTTCATGCCGGTTCCTCCTGCGGGGTGAAGCGCGCCATCGGCGCATGATGTTCGGCCTCGGCGCCTTCGGCGCGTTGCGCCCAGGGGTCGTCTTGACTGAAGCTTTGCGAATAGAGGAAGCGTGCGCGCAGCGCCTCGCGGCCGGGCTCGTCCTCGACGATGCGCGCGACGATATGCGCGAGCCCGACGCGTTCGATCCATGGCGCGGTGCGTTCGAGGTAGCGCGCTTCCTCGCGGTAGAGCTGAATGAAGGCGGCGCAATAATCCATCGCCTCCTGCTCGGTGGCGACCTTGCAGAGGAGGTCGGTGGCGCGGACATGGATGCCGCCGTTGCCGCCGACATGGAGTTCGTAGCCGCTGTCGACGCATACCACACCGAAATCCTTGATCGTCGCCTCGGCGCAATTGCGCGGGCAGCCCGACACCGCGATCTTGAACTTGTGCGGCATCCAGCTGCCCCAGCTCATCCGTTCGAGCTTGACGCCGAGCCCGGTCGAATCCTGCGTGCCGAAGCGGCACCATGCGGACCCGACGCAGGTCTTCACGGTGCGCAGCGCCTTGCCATAGGCGTGCCCCGACACCATGCCGGCGGCGTTGAGGTCGGCCCAGACGGCAGGCAGATCCTCCTTTTTGATCCCGAAGATGTCGAGCCG
This sequence comes from Sphingopyxis sp. P1IMeth2, assembly GCF_900185685.1. Classification (NCBI taxonomy): domain Bacteria; kingdom Pseudomonadati; phylum Pseudomonadota; class Alphaproteobacteria; order Sphingomonadales; family Sphingopyxidaceae; genus Sphingopyxis; species Sphingopyxis sp. P1IMeth2. Next base: position 285,291 of record NZ_FYAT01000012.1, on the reverse strand, counting down.
CTGGCCGCCGGTCACCTTGACCATCGGCGCGTTATACTTCTCGACCACATCGGCGATCGCGCGCAATTCGGTCGGATTTGTGAGTCCGCCCCACATGCGCGGGACGACCGAGTAAGTGCCGTCCTTCTGGATATTGGCGTGGAGCCGCTCGTTGACGAAGCGGCTCTGCTGGTCGTCGACATACTCACCCGGCAGCGCGCAGAGCAGGTAATAGTTGAGCGCCGGACGGCACGACGAGCAGCCATCGGGCGTGGTCCAGTGCAGCTTCTGCATCACCTCGGGGATCGAACGCATCCCCTGCGCGACGATCTCGCGGCGGACGTCGTCGTGGCCGAAGCTGGTGCATTTGCACATCGTCTTCGGGCCTGATTGCACATCGTCGCCCAGCGTCAGCGCGAGGAGCGTTTCGACGAGACCGGTGCAGCTGCCGCAGCTCGCCGAGGCCTTGCAGCTGCCGCGCACCGCGTCGAGGCTGTGCGCGCCCTTGGCGATGCACGACACGACCTGGCCCTTGGTGACGCCGTTGCAGCCGCAGATTTCCGCATCGTCGGAAAGCGCTGCAACGGCTGCCTTAGGGTCCGCCGCGCCGCCTCCCGCGGCGAAGGCCTGACCGAAGATCAGCAGGTCGCGGAGGCCGGAGACATCCTCCTGCTTCTTCAGGAGGTCGAAATACCAGTTGCCATCGGCGGTATCGCCATAGAGCACGGCACCGACGATGCGGTCGTCCTTGACAATCACGCGCTTGTAAACGCCGCGGCTTGCGTCGCGCAGCACGATGTCCTCGCAGCCGTCGCCTCCCGAAAAGTCGCCCGCCGAAAACACGTCGATCCCCGACACCTTGAGCTTGGTCGAGGTGACCGAGCCGCGATAGCCTGTGGGTTTTTCGATCAGCCCGTCGGCGAGGCTGCGGCACATGTCCCACAAGGGCGCAACGAGGCCATAGACCTGCCCGTCATGCTCGACGCATTCGCCGACCGCGAGCACGGCGGGGTCGCTCGTCACCATATGGTCATCGACTTGGATACCGCGGCCGACCGCGAGCCCGGCGTCGCGGGCGAGGGCGACCGAGGGGCGGATGCCGACCGCCATCACGACGAGGCTGGCGGGGATCAGCGTGCCGTCCTTGAGCTTCACCCCCTCGACCTTGCCGTCGCCGATGATCTCTGCGGTATCGGCGCCGGTCAGGATCGTCTGGCCGCGGGCTTCGAGCGCGTTCTTGAGCAACCAGCCCGCCGCTTCGTCGAGCTGGCGCTCCATCAGTGTCGGCATGAGGTGGATGACGGTGACTTTCATGCCGCGCAGACTGAGGCCATGCGCCGCTTCGAGCCCGAGGAGGCCGCCGCCGATGACCACCGCGTCGCCGCCCGCATCCGCCGCGGCGAGCATCGTGTCGACATCGTCCATGTCGCGAAAGGCGATCACGCCCGGCAGGTCTTTGCCCGGGACAGGGATGATGAACGGATCGGAGCCGGTCGCGATCAGCAGCCGGTCATAGCTTTCGTGGACCCCGCTGCGGGTCGTCACCGTCCTCGCGGCGCGGTCGATCGCCGCAACGGGGTCGCCGGCAACCAGCGCGATACCATTGTCGGCGTACCAGCCGGCATCGTTGATCACGATGTCGTCGAAGCATTTCTCGCCCGCGAGTACGGGCGAGAGCATGATGCGGTTGTAATTGACGCGCGGTTCGGCACCGAAGATCGAGACGCGGTAGCGGGCGGGATCGCGCGCGAGCAGTTCCTCGACGGCGCGGCAGCCGGCCATGCCGTTGCCGATGACGACCAGATGCTCGCGCGTGTCAGTTTGGGCTTTGAGAGGGCGATGTTCCATCAGAGCGTCCAGTCCAGTTGCAGCCAGAATTTATGGGTGTCGGTCGCGAAGCCTTCGGCGGCGTAATTGGCGTAGCGCGCCGAGGCGGTGCATTTGCTGAGCTTCGCGCTCGCCAGCAGGTCGATCTCGTCGCCATAGGCGCGGCTGGCGCGGTCGCTGCGATAGTCGTGATAGACCGCTTGCAAGGTCACGGCCTTGAGGGGTCCGACGGCTTTCCAGCCCCAACCCGCGCTTGCATAGAGGTCGCGCACGCCGTCGGGCGGAGTGATCAGGAACTTGTCGGCCCAACCCTGGAACTTGAAGCCTGTCGCGAGCGGCGTCTGGAAGCTGGTGAGAGCTGCCCCGTCGTCGGCGCCGAGTATTTCATATCCGACGCCGACCCGGGGGCCTCCGAAATCGACCGCCACGTCGGCGAGCCAATAGTCGGCGGAATAGTCGTTGGGATTGCGGTGCCAGTCGGACTGGCGCGCATAGCTCAGCTGGTACGCGACCTTCGCCTTGCCGACCGGCCGGCTGCCGTCGAGCCGGATGCCATAGCTCTGGCTCGACAGGCGGAAACCCTGCGCCGCTGCCTCGTCCTGATCGACGAGATAGGTAAAGGCGGCGAGCTTGCCGGCCGGGGTCGCCACGCTGACATTGCCGAAGAGATTGTTGCCCGAGACCGCCTGTTGCCGCGTGCCGGTACCGTCGATGCCCCAGATGGTGCGGACGCTCCATGCATAGGCGAGGTCGGCCTTAACGCCTTTGATCGGCGTGACTTCGGCGCGCACCGCGTCGAAGCTCTGGCCGTTCTGGCGAAAGCCGACGCTTCCGACGAAGCGCTCGTCGTCATAGGCGAGGCGCTGGCGCCCTGCGGTGAGCGCAAACGCCGGCCGGCTGTAGCGAAGCTGTGCGCGGGCGAGGGCGATATTATCGGGGTCGGCGACCAGCGGGCGATTGCCGGGGCCGTGAAGGCCGTCGAAATAATCATCGACCACAGCCAGCGTTCCCTGGCCCTCGACCAGCGCCGACCAGTCGCCGGCCTTCGCCTCGATCCCGGCGCGCAGGCGCAGGGTCAGGGCATCGGCGTCAGCGGGCAGGCCATCCTGATCGACGCTCTCATAACGGAGTCGCGCCTCGCCGAGGGGCTGGAGGGTGACGCTCTGGGCGTGCGCCACCCCGGCCGGCGCAAGCGCCAGCAAGATTGCAAGGGTGCGGGTCATGACTAGATCCGCACGCCTTCGGCTGCGCCCCAGGTCGCGCGCCACTGGCCCTTGACGAAGATCAGCCCGACCAGCGCGAGCACCGCGAGCCCCGCGAAGATGTAGAAGCCGGGGCCGAAGCTGCCGCTCCACTGCTTGGCGAAGCCCAAGGAGGAGGCGAGGTAGAAGCCGCCGACGCCGCCCGCCATGCCGACGAGCCCGGTCATCACGCCGATCTCGGTCGAGAAGCGCTGCGGCACGAGCTGGAACACCGAGCCGTTGCCGGTGCCGAGCGCGAGCATCGCGATGACGAAGAGGGTGAGTGCGGCAGGCAGCGTCGCCGCCTGCGGCACCCCGGCGAGCGCCAGCGCGGCGACGACGAAGACCATCATCAGCGCCTTGACCCCGCCGATGCGGTCGGCGAGCGCGCCGCCCATCGGGCGCACTAGCGATCCGGCAAAGACGCAGCCCGCAGTGCAATAGCCCGCGACGATCGGGGTCAGGTGGAACTGGTCGGTGAAATAGATGGGCAGCGAGGCAGCGAGGCCGACGAAACCGCCGAAGGTCACCGAATAGAACGCCATCAACCACCAGGCGTCGGCGCTCTTCAGCGGCTCGAAATAATCGACCAGCTTCTTGGGAGCGGGGGCGTTCGGGGCGTCCTTTGCCATCAGCACATAGACAAAGAAGACGATGGTGAGCGGGATGCAGGCGAGGCCGAGGACGGCGTTCCAGCCGAACAGCTTGGCCAGGCCGGGCGCGAACAGCGCGGCGAGCACCGTGCCCGAATTGCCCATGCCGGCAAGCCCCATCGCCTTGCCCTGATGCTCGGGCGGATACCAGCGGCTGGCGAGCGGCAGCGCGATCGCGAAGCTTGCCCCCGCGAAGCCGAGGATGACGCCGAGCGCGAGCGTCCCGGCGAAGCTGTGGATGCCCATGAACCACGCGGCGAACAGCCCGGCAATGACCACGATCTGGCTGATCGCGCCTGCGCGCTTTGGTCCGATGCGGTCGACGAGCAGGCCGTTGACGACGCGGAGGACCGCTCCCGCCAGCGTCGGCACCGCGACCATCAGCCCTTTTTGCGCTGGGGTCAGCCCCAGGTCTTCGGAGATCGCGGGGGCGAGGGGGCCGAGGATCACCCACACCATGAAGGCGAGGTCGAAATAGAGAAAAGCGGCCACCAGCGTCGGCCAATGCCCGCTGGACCAGAAGTTCGATTTTGCTGTCGTCATCGTCCGTCCCTTCGTGCGACGGGCAATAAAAAAGCCGCCAGGACGGCGGCCATGCGGGCGCATCCTGACGGCTTCATTGCCATGTCGGAATATGGGAAAAGGCTTCCCATCCGCCTCGCGGACCGGCCCCATCGTTGGAGCCGTCGCCGCTTTATCCTGCCCCGGCAGCCTTGCCGAGTGAGCTTAACCTGCCTGATTCGCCCGCTCGCCGCAAGCGATTATTTTGCACTGCAACATAAGTAGATTTGTGCCCCTGCGCAGGCAGGGGTCCATCTCCCGCCGCATCGGCCTTTCAGAACCGGTGGCTGCAACCTCGAAGCTTGATGATGGGCCCCTGCCTGCGCAGGGGCACGGCGCGATCAATCCAGTCCAGCCAGATAGCCCTGAATGTCATCGGGATCGAAGGCGCGCCCGTCGAAAAATCGGTCGCTGCCGAGGACCAGGCGACCCTGCACCGACCCGGCGCCGATCGGCTCCTCGAGCCCGCCTTCGAGCTTCGACGAGGCGCCGGGAAGCGGCGCGCCGGTCCCCGTCAGCGCGGTGCGGTAGATGTCGGGGCGAAACACCGCGGCGGCGGTCGCGGCGTCGGCGTCAGAAAAGCGGTTGCTGTCCCAGCGGATCATCTGCGAATAGAGCCACGCTGCCTGGCTGCGCCACGGGAAGTTCGCTGCCTCGCGGTACTGGAACATGAAATCGGGATAGTGGATCGGTTCGCCGCCCGGCGTGACGCGGATGCGGTCGGTGATCGCGCGCAGGATGGCGTCGCGCGGCGCATCCAGATATTCCTGCCGCGCCAGAATCTTTGCACATTCCTCGGCGGCATCGGCCTCGACGAACTGTTCGGCGGCGCGGTGGAGCGTGCGGACCAGCGCTTCGACAGCGTCGCGGCGGCTCTCGGCGACGTCGTGACGCATCGCCAATACCTTCTCGACCCCGCGACGCCAGATTTGCGCGGTCGCCAGCGCGATCTGGCCGACCCCGCGATCGACCGCGATCGAATTCCACGGCTCGCCGACACAGATCCCGTCGACCTCGCCCGCCGCCAGCGCATCGGCGGCGAAGGGTGGGCTGGTCACGACGATCTCGATATCGGTGTCGGGGCGGATACCCACGCCGGCCAGCCAATAGCGCAGCATGTAATTATGGCTGGAATAGCGGTGGACGACTCCAAAGCGCAGCGGCTTGCCAGCCGCTTTCCGTGCGGCGGCGACCGATTGCAGCGCGGCGCCGATCTCGGCCGGGTCGCCCAGCGTCTCGCCCAGCCCGACGTTGCGTGCGAGCGCGGTCGAAAAGGTCACGGCATTGCCATTCAGTCCCAGCACGAAGGGGACCGCGATCCGCACTGCCGGCCGGTCGCGGCCCAGCGCGGTCGCGATGGCGAGCGGCGCGATCATGTGCGCGGCGTCGGTATGGCCATAGAGCAGCCGGTCGCGCACCGTCGCCCAGGTCATGTCGCGAACCAGCTCGAGTTCGAGGCCTTCCTTCGCGGCAAAGCCCAGCTCGTGCGCCAAAATCGGCAGCGCGGCATCGACCAGCGGCAGGAACCCGATGCGGAAGCGTTCGACGGTCACTCCATATCTCCCATCAAGGCCTCGCTGGTGACGATCGCTTCGGCGATTTCGCCGATCCGCCGGTTCGTCCGCATCGCCTGTCCGCGCAGCAACGCATAGGCGGCGGGCTCGTCGATCTGGCGGCGCTTCATCAATATGGCCTTGGCGCGATCGATCGTCGCGCGCTCGGCGAGGGCGTTTTTCGCGTCGTCCAGTTCGCGTTGAAGCCGTGAAAAGGCCTGGAACCGACGCACGGCAAGATCGATCACCGGCTTGATTCGCTGTTTCGACAGACCGTCGACGACATAGGCCGACACGCCCGCGTCGATCGCGGCGCCGGTCGCCTCGGCGTCGCTCTGGTCGACGAACATCGCGATCGGCCGCGCGAGCGCGCGCGACATGGCAAAGAAATCCTCGAGCAGGTCGCGGCTGGGATTCTCCAGATTGACCAGGATGACTTCGGGCTTCGCCGCTTCGACCTGCGCGACGAGCGCGCCGGCAGGATCGATCAGCACCAGATCGTCGAGACCGGCCTCGCGCAAACCGTCAGATATGACGGCCGCTCGTCCGGCGCTGGTGTCGATGATCGCGATCCTCATGATCGCGGCTTTACGTTGCAGTGCACAAATCTACTAGGGGGTTTCTCAATCGCGATTGATTGCAAATGCTGAACGACTGCTTTTCGACATTATCATATACAAGCCGCCCGACCGCAACCGGCCCCTTTGCTCATATGTTGTCTGACCGTCTGGTTGACGAATAATGTCCGTTTGAGATGAAAGGCGCCAATTCGAGCCGCTCGTTCTGGCAGGCCGAAAGGTTCGGCATTGAATCGGGTGAGGGCATGGCTCTCAGAGGGCGGCTTGTTGAGAACGCCGAATCTGCATCGAGATAAATTCTCATGTCCGTCTACGGCCGTCAATGTTCGCTAACGATCGGTGTCGCGATGACACCCATATGACACCCATAGCGGCACCCGGGTGTCAGGAGACTCAAGAAGACGCTACGATCCGCTCTCAAAGCTTTGATTTTATTAGAAAGTTTGGTGGACGCACTAGGGCTCGAACCTAGGACCCGCTGATTAAGAGTCAGCTGCTCTACCAACTGAGCTATGCGTCCACATGCCGGTTTTCGGCGGACTTCGCGGCGGCCAAAAAGGCTTTGTGCTGCGAAGAGAGCGGCCCGCTATCATGCTCGTTCAGGCATGGCAATGGGCTTCGGCAATATTTTTTCGCAAAAGGCAATTTACGTTGCTTGGGTAAGGCGTGCGATCGGGCTTTTGCGTTGAGGGCGTCGGACGGCGGCGCCGGGAAATGTCGGGAATGGGGGAGCGTCGGCGACCAAAATGGAGGCATCGGGTGGCTTGCGCGGCGCCCGAAAGCTTGCGTATTCCAGCAATTTATGGTCTGCCGTCCGGCAAGCGCGGTAATTTTTGCATCCGCGGTGGGACTTTGAGGGGCGCATGCAGACGGGACGGCGCTGGCTGACAATAGCCCTGATGGCGGGCGGTCTTGGGGGCTGCGTTTCGGCGCCGACCGAATATCCGTCCGGGCCGGGCCTTCCCGTTCCCGAGCAATGGTCGGTCGAATCGGGAAGCCGCCCGGCCGCCACTGCGTCCTATTGGACGCGGCTGAACGATCCGCTGGTCGATTCCTATGTCGCGCGCGCACTGGAGAATAATCGCGATATTGCCCAGTCGGCGGCGCGCCTGGTGCAGGCGCGTGCGGGTGTGCGCGCAGCGCGCGCGGGCTATTTCCCGCAGGTCACGGCCTCCGGAGGCGTGCAGCGCGATGTCGGCGATCTGGCCGACGAGCGGCTGCAATATTCGCTCGGCGCCGACGCGCAGTGGGAGATCGATCTTTTCGGACGCATCGGCGGCAATGTCGCCGCATCGCGGGCCGATCTTGCCGCCGCAGGCTATGGCCTTGCCGACCTGCAGCGCCTGATCGTGGGACAGGTGGCGCAGACCACCGTTTCGGCGCGAACGCTCGCGGTACAACTCGCGATCGCGCGCGAAACGCTGACCATTCAGGACGATAATCTCCAGATCGCGCGCTGGCGACGCGAGGCCGGCCTCGTATCGAGCCTCGATGTCGAGCAGGCCGCCGCGCAGCGGGCCCAGACTGCGGCGAGCATTCCGGCGCTTGAACGCGATCTCGCGCAGGCGGCGAACAGCATTTCGACCCTGATCGGCGAAGCACCCGGCCCGGTGCGGACGGCGATCGAGGGCGAAGCAAAAGCAATTCCGGCTCCGCCGGACGCGGTGGGGTTCGATGCGCCGGCCGCCGTGCTGCGCAGCCGCCCCGACGTCCGCCAGGCGGAAGCGACGCTGCTCGCCGACACGGCGCGCATCGGCGTTGCACGCGCGCAGATGCTGCCGCTGGTCAACCTTACCGGCAACCTCGGCACCGCCTCGTTCGGGATCGGCAATCTGTTCGATGTGATAACCGGGCGGCTCTTTGCGGGGATCAGCCAGCTGATCTTTGACGGCGGCCGCGCGCGCGCGGGTGTCGACGCCGCCAATGCAGCCGCGCAGGCTTCGCTTGCGGCATGGCAAAAGGCGATCCTTGGCGCGCTGGAAGATGTCGAGAGCGCCGCCGCCGCCCAGCGCGCGGCGGGCGAGCGCGTTGTCCTTTTCGCAGCGGCGCGCGATGCGGCGAGCAATGCCGCGCTGCTGGCGCGCAGCCAGTATCAGGCGGGCCTGATCGACTTTCAGACTTTGCTGACTGCGGAGAACCAGTTGCTCGCGGCCCGCAACGCGCTGGCGGCGAGCGAGGCCGAGCGGGCCAACGCCTTTATCAGCCTCAACCAGGCGCTCGGCGGCGGTTGGGACGGGACCAATCTCGATCCGGATGCCGGCGTTCGGACACAGGGGACTAGCGAATGACCGATACCGGCACTGCGACGCAGGAACTCGAGGATTTTCTTGGCGCGAAGCCGCGCCCCAAGTGGCGGCGCTGGATGAAATACTGGCTGCCGGCGGCGCTGATACTCTTCATATTGCTGGCGATGGCAACCTGTTCGCGCGGGAAAGGCGAGGCCAAATATATCACCGAGCCGGTGACCGAGAAGTCGCTGACGCTCAGCGTCACGGCGACCGGGAATCTGCGGCCGACCAATCAGGTCGAGGTCGGGTCCGAAGTGTCGGGCAAGATCGATCACATTTATGTCGATGTGAACGACCGCGTCTCCAAGGGGCAGGTCCTCGCCCAGATCAACACCGACGTGATCGAGGACCAGATCACCCAGGCCGAGGCCAATCTCAACGCGGCGCGCGCGCAGGTGGCGCAGGCGCAGGCGACGCTTGACGTCGACAAGGCGCAGCTCGCGCGGCTGGAAAATGTGTTCAAGATCTCGGGCGGCAAGGTTCCCTCAGGGGTCGAACTCGATCAGGGTCGCGCGGCAGTGAAGCGCGATACCGCCGTCGTTGCCGCGGCGCAGGCGAATGTCCGCGCTGTCGAGGCGCAATTGTCGTCGGCGGTGACCAACCGCAACCGCGCGGAGATCCGTTCGCCCGTTTCGGGTGTCGTGCTCGCGCGCCAGGTCGAGCCCGGGCAGACTGTCGCGGCAAGTTTCAACACCCCGACCCTGTTCATCATCGCCGAAGATCTGTCGGCGATGCAGCTTCGCGTCGAGATCGATGAAGCCGACGTCGGACAGGTCCAGACCGGACAGAAGGCCGACTTCACGGTCGATGCCTATCCCGGTCGTCGCTTTCCCGCGGTCGTCGAGCGCGTCGATCAGGCGTCGAGCAACACGGCTTCGCAGGCGAGCCAGCAGACGGCCACCGCAACCGCCAATGCGGTCGTCAGCTATGAGGCGAGGCTGGCGGTCGCCAACGGCGACGGGCTGCTGCGTCCGGGGATGACCGCGACGGCGACCATTGCGACGGGCAGCACCGGCAAACAATTGCTGGTTCCGAACGGGGCCCTGCGCTTTCAGCCCGATGCGAAGGAAAAGGAAAAGGGCGGCGTGCTCAATCCCGAAATCGGGCTGGAAAAGAATGAACAGCGCGCGACGATCGGCGTGGGCAGCCAGCAGCGCGTCTGGGTGCTTCAGGCCGACGGGACGCTGAAGCCCGTCGACGTTGTGACGGGGCAGAGCGACGGCCGCCTGACCGCCGTGACGGCCAAGGGGCTTCGGCCCGGCATGAAGGTGGTGACGGGCAAGGGGGCGACGGGCCAGTGACGCCCCCCGAGATCCCGCTGATCGAACTCGAAGGGATAACGAAGACCTTCGGCCGGGGCGAGGCGGCCTTTCAGGCGCTCAAGGGCGTCGACATGCGGATCGAGCGCGGCGATTTCGTCGCGGTGATGGGGCCGTCGGGCTCGGGCAAATCGACGACGATGAACATCCTCGGCTGCCTGGATGTCCCGACGAGCGGCGTGTTCCGCTTTCGCGGGGTCGAGGTGCAGGCGCTCGATCGCGATCAGCGCAGCCTGCTGCGGCGGCGTTATCTGGGCTTCGTCTTTCAGGGCTTCAATCTCCTTGCCCGCACCAGCGCGGTCGAAAATGTCGAACTGCCGCTGCTCTATCGCGGCGAAAAGAAGAGCGAGCGCCACGCCGCAGCCATGCGCGCGCTCGATCAGGTGGGTCTTGCGCCCTGGGCGGATCACACGCCGGCCGAATTGTCGGGCGGCCAGCAGCAGCGGGTGGCGATCGCCCGGGCGCTCGTCACCCAGCCCGACGTGCTGCTCGCCGACGAGCCTACGGGCAATCTCGATACCGAACGCTCGATCGAGATCATGCAGTTGCTCACGCGCCTGAACGGCGAAGGCATCACCATCCTGATGGTCACGCATGAGGAGGAAATGGCAGCCTTTGCCAACACCATCGTGCGCTTTCGCGACGGGCTGGTCGAACGGGTCGAACGCGGCAGGCGCACCCGCAGCGAGGAACCCGCCTGATGTTCGGCGCAACGCTCCTGCTCGCCTTTCGCGAGATACGGCGCCATCTGCTGCGTTCGTTCCTGACGACGCTCGGCATCATCATCGGCGTCGCGGCGGTGATCACGATGGTGACGCTCGGAAATGGCGTCACGGCATCGATCAAGGACCAGATATCCTCGCTGGGGTCTAACGTGCTGATCGTCTTTCCCGTGCAGGGCGATCGCGGCAGGCCGCGGCCGTTCAAGCAAGCCGATGTTGATGCAGTGAGCAGGCAGATCGCCGGCGTCGTCGATGTGTCGGGCAGCGTGTCGTCCAGCGTCACGGCCTTTCATAACGGGCAGAGCTGGCGCACGACCGTGCAGGGCGTCGGCAATGACTTCCTGCGCGCCCGGTCGATTGAGATCGAAAGCGGCCGCGCGTTCACGAACGAGGAGGAAAGCGCGGGCAAGAATATGTGCCTGATCGGGCCCAAGGTCCAAAAGGCGATATTCGTCGCCGGGAGCAGTCCGCTCGGCGAAAATATCCGGTTGAACAACGTGTCCTGCACCGTGATCGGCGTTCTCAAGGAACGCGGCGAGGGCGGCGGTCCCGATCAGGACAGCGACAATGTCGTGATGGTCCCGCTGAAAATGGCGCAGCGCCGCTTCACCGGCAGCGACGATATCCAATATTTCGTGATCAAATATGACAGCGCCTACGCCAGCACCGCCATTCAGGATTCGCTCGTCGGCCTGCTGCGCGAGCGGCGCCTGTTGCAGGGCGCGGCCACCAACGACTTCAACATCGTTGATACCGCGCAGGTCAATCAGGCGCTCGGTGCGGCAACCGGCGCGTTGACCGCGATGGTTGCGGTGATCGCGGGGATCAGCCTGCTTGTCGGCGGGATCGGGATCATGAATATCATGCTTGTCTCGGTCACCGAACGGACGCGCGAGATCGGCATCCGTCTCGCCATCGGGGCGCTGGCGCGCGAGGTGCAGCTCCAGTTTCTGACCGAGGCCGTCGTGCTGTGCTGTTTCGGCGGTGCGGTCGGCATCGCCTTCGCTTTCATCCTGTCCTGGGGGATGGCGAGCGTGATCGACGTGCCCTTCATCTTCAATCCGGTCGTCAATGTGATGAGCTTCCTATTCTCCGCCTTGATGGGGATAACATTCGGCTATTATCCGGCGCGCCGGGCGTCGAAGCTCGATCCGATCGACGCGCTGCGGCACGAATAAGCGGCACGCGCGGTCGCGGCGCCGCTGGCGTCGTCAGCTCAGCCGGCTGTGCCGCTTCTTGCTGTCACTCTCGATCGCGAGGATGATGCCGATGCAGGTCATGATCGTCAGCATCGACGATCCGCCATAGGAGAAGAGCGGCAACGGGATACCGACGACCGGCGCCAGCCCCATCACCATTCCCAGATTGATCGCGATGTAGAAAAAGATCGTCATGGTGAGGCCGGTCGCGGTCAATTGGCCGAAGCGCGTCCGCGCGTCGAGCGCGACGCGCGTGGACCAGCGCAGCAGGAAGAAGAAGCCGAGGAGCAGCAACAGCCCGCCGACCAGCCCCCATTCCTCCGACATGGTGGCGAAGATGAAGTCGGTATGCCCTTCGGGCAAATAATCGAGGTGGCTTTGCGACCCGTTGAGGAAGCCCTTGCCGAACAGTCCGCCCGATCCGATCGCAATCTTCGACTGGCTGATGTGATAGCCGGCGCCCAGCGGATCGCTTTCGGGGTCGAGGAAGATCAGCACGCGCTTCTGCTGATAGTCGTGCAGCATCGAAAAGAGGATCGGCAACGCGGCCAGTCCCGCGAGCGCGGCGCTGCCGAACCACCACAGCGGAAGGCCCGAGACGAACATCACGATCGCCGCGCTGGCGCAGATCGCCAGCGCCGTGCCGAGGTCGGGCTGGAGCATCACGAGCGCGGCGGGGATGCCGATCATCACCAGCGCGGGCCACAAGGCGTTGAAGGTGCGCGTGCTGCCCGGCGGCAATTGGGCGTAGAAGCGCGCGAGAGCGAGGACGATCGCGACCTTCATCAGTTCCGACGGCTGGAGGTTCATGAATCCGAGATTGAGCCATCGCTGACTGCCGCCGCCGACAAAACCCAGCGCTTCGACCGCAAGCAGAAGCAGCGCGACGCCCAGATAGCCAAGGTAAGAGAAATCTTCGAAAATGCGGATCGGCATGCGCCCGATCGCGAGCGCGACGAGCAGGAAGACGATGAAGCGCACCCCCTGTTGGAGCGCCCAGGGCGTCACGCTGCCGCCGGCGGCCGAATAGAGGACGAGCAGGCCGAAGCCGGTGATCGCCGACAGGAGTGCGATCAGCTTCCAGGGGATGCGCTGGACGGCGGGCGGAACCGGGATCATTGCGCGAGCCCCGGATCGGGGCGCGCGATACCCGCCTTCCACGCAGCATAGTCGCGGTCCATCCGCTCCTTGATCGTGCCGCCCCAGCCGGCCTCAAAGGCGGTCAGTGCCTCCATCGCCTTTTCACGGTCGTAGAGGAAGGTGAAGATGTCCTTGGCAACGGGCGCCGCCGCGCGGCTGCCGCCCATGCCATGTTCGATGATGACCGACGCGGCATAGCGCGGATTTTCGACCGGCGCGAAGCAAATGAACAGGCCGTGATCGCGAAATTTCCACGTGCCGCCCTTGCCGTTGCCGGTGTTGAGGCCGCGAACCTGGGCCGTGCCGGTCTTGCCCGCCATCTGGATGCCGTCGAGCGGCAGGCGGCTGCGCCCCGCGGTTCCGCCGGGGGCGTTGACGACGCGGTTCATCCCCTCGCGCGCGGTCGCAAAGGCTTCGGCTGAGAAGGGCAAAGGCTCGTTCGAGAATTGCCGGCTGACGAGGCGGGGGTAGAGTTTGCGGCCCGAGGCGATACGCGACGCCATGACGGCGAGCTGGAGCGGGTTCACGCTGACATAGCCCTGGCCGATCACCGCATTCAGCGAATCGGACGCCGACCAGGGTTGGCCGTATTTTTTCATCTTCCACGCGCTGTCGGGAATCGTGCCGTATCGCTGGTTGCTTCCGGCAAGTTGGAATTCCTCGCCCAGCCCCATCATCTTCGCGGTCGGCGCGATGGCGTCATAGCCCAGCCGGTCGGCGACCCAATAGAAATAGCTGTTACAGCTTTTCATGATCGCGGTCGGCATGTCGACGCTGCCGTGGGTGCCGAGACAGCGGAAGAAACGGTTGCCGAGGCGATAGCCGCCGATGCAGGTGTGGCGTTCGCTCGGGTCCATGCCATGTTCGATCGCGGCGATCGCGGCCATCGGCTTCAGCGTCGATCCCGGGGGGTAGAGGCCGCGGGTCGCCTTGTTGATCAGCGGCTGGTGATCGTCGGCGCGCAGCCAGCCATATTCGGCATTGCTGATCCCGTCCGAAAAGCTGTTCGGATCGAAAGACGGCATCGAAACGAAGGCGAGGATGTCGCCATTGAGGCAGTCGATGACGACCGCCGCCCCTGATTCGGGGCCCATGCGGCGCGCGGCATATTCCTGCAGATCGGCGTCGATGGTCAGGTGGACGGTCTTGCCTTGCGTGTCGGGCTGGGTGCTGAGATCGCGCACGACCTTGCCCCGCGCGGTGACTTCGACGCGCTTGGCGCCGGCCTTGCCGCGCAGCAATTCCTCGAAATATTTCTCCAGCCCGTCCTTGCCGGTCTTGAAGCCGGGGGTGATGAAGAGCGGATCCTTGACCTTTTCATATTCCTCGGCGGTCGGGGCGCCGACATAGCCGATCAGGTGGCCGACCGCGGCGCCGGTGGGATAGTTGCGGGCAAAACCGCGCGTCGGGGCAATGCCGGGGAGGTCGGGGAGGCGGACGAGGATCGATGCATATTGCTGCTCGGTCACGTCCTCCGCAACCGCAACCGGCTGGAATCCCGATGCCGCCTTGAGGTCGCGTTCGATGCGCGCCATTGCGTCGCCGTCGAGCTGCAACAACGTGCGGAGCTGGCCCAGCACCAGTTCCTTGCTGTGCATGCGATCGGGAATGATGTCGATGCGGAGCGAGACGCGGTTGTTGGCAAGCGCCTTGCCGTGGCGGTCGACGATCCAGCCGCGACGCGGCGGGATGAGCGTCAGATTGACGCGGTTGCTTTCGGATTCAAGGACATAGCGATCATTGTCGATGATCGAGATATAGCCCATCCGCGCCGCGAGCGCGGCGCCCACGGCGATTTGTCCGCCGCCGACGACAAGGGTGCGGCGCGTGAAGGTGAGGCCCCTCCAGGCTTCGGTAATGGGCGGACTTTTCTTGCGGGACATGAAAGCGGAAATTCGTTGGCAATCTGGGGCGAAGGCTAAGGCGGGGGCGGGAGGCGGGCGATTATCGGCGCTTGAGACGGAAATTGTCAAACTTGCCGGTCAGGCGGAGGAACAGCGGCATCAGCAGCACCGAAATGATGATCTGCGGCAGCACGAGGCCGAGCATATGCCCGGCGGGAGCGTGTGGAAAGGTGATAAGCACCGCAAGCGCCTGAACAGCGGCGACGAGCAGCGCGCCGATCGCCCAGTCGTGCAGGAAGCCGCGCCAATAGATGCGCTGCGAGAGATAGGCGATCGCGATGCTCGCGGCGGTCCACAGCGCGATGGCTGTGCCGATCGGCGCGCCGCTGAACAGATCGTCCCACAGGCCGAGCGGCAGACCGATCCACACCGGCCACATTTCGGTACGCAGAAGTTGCCAGCTCAGGAAGAAGAGGAGACCGAGCGGGGGCAGCACGGGCGAACTGGCGACGAGCGGCAGCATCAACGGCAGCGCCGACGCGATCATCACCGTCGCGATCGGCACGACCTGCATCCGCCAGCGCGAGGCTGGCTCGCCGATCCGCTGTCCGTGCCGGTTCATGGCGCGCCGGCCGCCGTGGAGGATTGGGCGGGCACCGCCTGCGCCTCGATATTATCGGGCGTATAGGGCCGCAGCACCGCTACCGCATCGACCTTTGCCGGGTCGGCCAGCGGACGCGCGAGCGCGCCATCGTCCTGGCGCCGCACGACGATGGCGACCGGAATGTTCGGAGGATAAAGGCCGCCGGTTCCCGACGTCACAAGGATGTCGCCGGGTTTGAAGGGATTGTTCGCGATGTTGAGCGTGCGAACGTCGAGATCGCCGTTGCCGCGGCCCGTTGCGAGCGCCGGCAGGCCGTCACGCGCCCGGCGCACCGGCACGACATTTTCGACGTCGGTAAGGAGCAGCACCTGCGACACCGATGGCCCGGCGGTCAGCACGCGGCCGATCAGGCCGTCGGCGCCGCGTACCGGCTGGCCCGCCAAAACACCCCGGTTGCGCCCGAGGCTGAGCAGCGCGATGCGGCGGCTGCTCGTCGAGGTCGAGGTGAGCAGATAGCCATGGGCGAGCGCCGAGCGATCGGTCTGCTGCAGACCGAGCAGCGACTTGAGCTGGCGATTTTCCTCTTCGAGCGCGCTGGTCGCGACGAGACGGCGGCGCGCCTCGGCCAGTTCCTTGCGCAAGCGGCGGTTCTGCGATCCCGCGCCGACGTAGGCCGACACAGTGTCGTCGACGCCCGAGATCGACCCGATCACCGACCGCGTGCCGCGCGCGATCGGCGCGGTTATTTCCTGACTGGCGACGCGCAGGGCGGCAAAGCCGACGGGGTCGGCGACCGAAAGGATCGCCAGAAGCAGCCCCGCAAGCGCGCCCGTTATCGCAATAACATAGGCGGCGAACAGGCTGTACTGGGCCTTTCGGGATTGCCCCGGACGCCGATGTGCCGGGCGAACCATGGACCGTCTGTCCGCGATCAGGCTTGCTGCAGCACGCCGCGGAAGGCGGGATCCTCCATCGCGCGGCCGGTGCCGATCGCGACGCAGGTCAGCGGGTCTTCCGCGACCGTCACCGGCAGGCCGGTTGCGTCGCGCAGCAATTCGTCGAGTTCGCGGATCAAAGCGCCGCCGCCGGTGAGCACGATGCCCTGGTCGACAATGTCGGCTGCGAGTTCGGGGGCGGTGTTTTCGAGCGCGATGCGCACGCCTTCGACGATCGTGCCGATCGGTTCGGACAGTGCTTCGGCGATCTGCGCCTGATTGATCGAAATTTCCTTCGGCACGCCGTTGACGAGGTCGCGGCCCTTGATGTGGATCGTCATGCCGACGCCGTCGGCGGGCACGCGCGCGATGCCGAAATCCTTCTTGATCCGCTCGGCGGTCGATTCGCCGATCAGCAGATTGTGATGGCGGCGAACGTAGGAGACGATCGCTTCGTCCATCTTGTCGCCGCCGGCGCGGACCGAGGTCGTGTAAGCCAGGCCGCGCAGCGAGAGCACCGCGACTTCGGTGGTGCCGCCGCCGATGTCGACGACCATAGAGCCGATCGGTTCGGTAACCGGCATGTCGGCGCCGATTGCGGCCGCCATCGGTTCCTCGATCAGCCACACCTGGCTTGCCCCGGCGTTCGATGCGGCGTCACGGATCGCGCGGCGTTCAACGCTGGTCGAACCCGACGGCACGCAAATCACGATTTCGGGGCTGCGAAACGCGTTGGCCTTGCCGCCGTGCACCTTGGTGATGAAGTGCTTGATCATCTGTTCGGCGACATCGATGTCGGCGATGACCCCGTCACGCAGCGGGCGGATGGCCTCGATGCTGTCGGGCGTCTTGCCCATCATCAGCTTGGCATCGTCGCCGACCGCCTTGACCCGCTTGATCCCGTTCAGCGTCTCGACCGCGACGACCGAGGGCTCATTGAGCACGATGCCCTTGCCGCGCACGTAAACGACCGTGTTCGCGGTGCCGAGGTCGATTGCCATGTCTTGGGAATTGAACTTCAGAAAACGGGAAAAGAAGGACATCGATACTGCTTCCTGTCATCGGCACGTGCCAGCCGGGTCGGTCTGGTCCTGCCGCCATCGAATGTGAACCCGCGCGCCTACCGGCACAGGACCAATCAGGGGGAGATTCCGGCTCTTCCCGGACGGGGTGGCTGGACAAAATGATTAGGGCTGAGCGGATGGGTCGCGATTTGCGTCCGACTGCGCTAGGACAGCCCCCATGTCAATACGCCGCCTGCCGGAAAAGCTAGTAAATCGGATCGCAGCCGGTGAAGTGGTCGAAAGACCCGCCGCAGCGCTCAAGGAGCTCGTCGAAAACGCCCTCGATGCGGGGGCGACTCGCATTGCGGTGCGAATCGCCGAGGGCGGAATTCTGCGGCTGGAAGTCGATGACGACGGGTGCGGGATGACCGCGTCCGACATGGCGCTCGCGCTCGAGCGCCATGCGACCTCGAAATTGCCGACCGATGCGATCGAGGAAGTGACGACAATGGGCTTTCGCGGCGAAGCCTTGCCGTCGATTGCCAGCGTTGCGCGGTTGACGCTTGAAAGCCGCGTTGCGGGCGCGGACGGGTGGCGCCGTGTGATCGATAATGGCAGCCTCATCGCCGAAGGGCCGGCGGCGCTCGCCAAGGGCACGCGGGTGATGGTCGAGGATCTGTTCGCGCGCGTGCCTGCCCGGCGCAAGTTTCTGCGTAGCGCGCGCAGCGAATATGCCGCCTGCCTCGATGTCGTGAAACGTCTGGCTATGGCGCGCGCCGACGTCGGTTTTACCGTCGAGCATGACGGGCGCCGCGTGCTCGACGTCCAGGGCGGCCAGGATCGTCTCAGCCGTGTCGCGGCACTGACCCAGCGCGACCTGGCGGCGAACAGCATCGGAGTCGATGTCGAGCGCGGCGAGGTCCGGCTCGGCGGCGTGATCAGCCTGCCCACCTACAACCGCGGTATCGCCGACCATCAATATCTGTTTGTCAACGGCCGTCCGGTGAAGGACCGGCTGCTCGTCGGGGCATTGCGCGGCGCCTACGCCGATCTGCTCGCGCGTGATCGCCATCCGGTCGTCGCGCTCTTCCTCGATCTGCCGACGAGCGAGGTCGATGTGAACGTCCATCCGGCGAAAACCGAAGTGCGGTTCCGCGATCCGCAGCTTGTGCGCGGGATGATCGTCGGCGGGCTGCGCCGCGCGCTCGACGAACAGGGGTTTCGCAGCGTCCAGCGCCCTGCCGAAGCCGCGCTCGCGGCGTGGCAGCAGGAACCGGCCGCACCGGCGCCGACGACCGGATTTCTGTTCGGCCAGCGCAGCGAGCGCGCGGTGCATCTGTTCGGCGCCGATGCCGCGCCGCCGCCCGCCGACGCGGCGCGCGTCTATGACCGGATGATGACCTTTGCGGGCGCCGCCGCGCCGATCGCAGGGCGAGCCGAAGTGGCCGAAGCGCCGCCGCCGGTCGCCGCCGACCATCCGCTAGGCATCGCGCGCGGACAGATCGCCAACACCTATATCGTTGCCGAGGCCGAGGACGGTCTGGTCATCGTCGACCAGCATGCGGCGCACGAGCGGCTGGTGCTCGAACAATTGCGCCGCGGCATGGCGGGGCAGGCGGTGCCGTCGCAGGGCTTGCTGCTGCCCGAGATCGTCGAGATCGACGAGCCGGCGTGCGATCGCCTCGAAGCGGCTGCGGGTCAGCTTTCCGCGCTGGGGGTCGAGATAGAGCGCTTCGGCCCCGCGGCGGTGATGGTGCGCGCGACGCCCGCGATGCTGGGCGCGATTGACTGCCACAAACTCGTCACCGATATCGCCGACGATTTGGCGGGCTATGACGCAGCGCTGGGCCTCTCCGAGCGGCTCGAACTCGTGGCGGCGACGATGGCGTGTCATGGGTCGGTGCGCGCCGGGCGTCCGCTCAATGTCGCCGAAATGAACGCCTTGCTCCGCCAGATGGAAGTGACGCCCCATTCGGGCCAGTGCAACCACGGCCGTCCGACCTGGGTGAAACTGCAGATGGCGGACGTAGAGCGACTTTTTGGCCGTAAATGAACGGGTTAGCGTGTTGCTATTTTAATTGATCATTGTTGATAGCTTGGACGACTATGATTGATGACTGCAAAAGACCGACATTGCGGACTTTGGCTCAATTTGCCAAGATGTCGTTACCGATCATCGTAGCAGGCATTCCCCGACATGTTTAAACCAAACAAGGGAATAGTTTTAGAGGCTCTTAGAGAGCTAAACGACAAAGGCTTTCAAGAATACTACTGGATGGGGCGAGACCAGAGCGTAGTATGCGTTCCTGAAGAGCTATGCCATTCCATTCGGTTCAGCAGCAACTTGGCGCTGAATTTCAAGTCCGGAAGACCGGTATTCGGTCATTGGGATGCGCGGATCATGGCTCTTGCGGAAAGATTTTGCGACCTCGTCGATGTAACTTCCGGTGATGCCGAGGCCATGCTCGCAGCAGCTGAAATGGAGCAAATCCGGGCCGAAGCACAGTCGATACTGGATGGCATCAAGGCTTAGCCGCCAATGCCGAATGGGACGGTCTCTCGTCCGCTTCCTATCCCCATATCGGGAATTTCTACTCCAGCTTCGGCGGAAAAGCTGGCACCTCTTGTGGGTTGGCTGGGGTGAAGCTGGCGATGGACGATGTGGAGAAGCTGTGCGGGCGCAAATTAGGGCGGCGCGGAGGTCCGGCAGCACGATGGCCCGGAATCACAACGCCCGGGCCTCATGCGAGACCCGGGCGCCTGTGACGAACGTCGCCATCCCCCTTGTGCACAGGCCAGGCGACCGGCCTGCACTCCCTGGAACCGGGCCTTGCGCCGCGTTGAACCAGAAGCCATTGGGCTATGCGCCGCGCCGGGCTTTGTCACCCATTCGTCGACAGGCTGCGGCGCTTTTGCACCGCCCTGTGGCCGTTTGGCAACATATTCTGCGAATCATTCGCAGCGAATTGTGCCCCACGGTGACCATTGCCAGCGGCCCGGACGCCCCCTAAAGCGGCGGCATGACCGCAACGCGCACCGCGCATGAAGGGGCGTCCGCCCGATGATCCTGCGTCCTTACGAACGCGCCATCTTCAAACGCTATCTGCTTCCGCAACGTGGCGAAGGCTTCATCTTCGTCGCGGCGGCGTTCAGTTTTACCGCGGTGATGCTGGGGGTCGCGGCGCTGGTTATCGTGATGAGCGTGATGAACGGTGTCCGCTCCGACCTGTTCGACAAGATCGTCGGGCTGAACGGCCATGCGGTGGTGCAGGGCTTCGGCGGCCGTCTCGACGACTGGCGCGATCTGCTCAAGGAGGTGAAGGCGACGCCGGGCGTCGTGTCGGCAACCCCGCTGATCGAGCAACCCTTGCTCACCACCTTCAACGGGCGCGTCGAGGGGGTGCTGGTGCGCGGGATGACCGTCGCCGACATTCGCGGCAACGGCGTGCTCAACGGCAAGGTTTTGCAGGGCAACCTTGATTCGCTGAAGCCTGGCACCGACAATGTCGCGATCGGCAGCGAACTGGCGCGTAATCTGGGCGCGACGGTCGGGTCGATGATCACGATCATCAATCCCGCAGGCCGGTCGACGCCGTTCGGAACGGTGCCGCGCGAGATTGCCTATCGCGTGTCGGCGATCTTCGAGATCGGCGTCTATGATTTCGACAAGGCCTATGTCGTGATGCCGATGGAGAATGCGCAGCTGCTGCTGCTCACCGGCGATCAGGTGGGAATGATCGAGATCAAGACGACCGATCCCGACAAGGTGGGCGAGATACTGCAGCCGCTGGCCGAAAAGGTCGCGGCGCAGGCGGTGATTTCGGACTGGCGGTCGATGAATAGCAGTCTGTTTGAGGCGCTGTCGGTCGAGCGCGTCGCGATGTTCGTGATCCTGTCGCTGATCGTGCTCGTTGCCGCTTTCAACATCATCTCTTCGCTCATCATGCTCGTCCGCGCCAAGACGCGCGACATGGCAATCCTGCGCACCATGGGCGCGCCGCGCGATGCGGTGATGCGCATCTTCATGGCGATCGGCCTGTCGATCGGCGTTGCGGGAACCATTGTCGGCATGATCATCGGCTTCAGCCTGCTTTACTTCCGCGCCGGCGTGCTGCGCGGAGCGGAATTCATCACCGGGCAGCCGCTGTGGGATCCGTCGATCCGCTTTCTGACCGAATTGCCGTCGAAGCCCGATCCGTTCGAAATCGTCGGCATTGCGGTGATGGCGATCGTCTTCAGCTTCCTCGCGACGCTCTATCCGGCGCTCAAGGCCGCGAATACCGATCCCGTGCAGGTGCTGCGCTATGAATGATGTCGTCCTCGAGCTTGTCGACCTGAAGCGCAGCTTTACGCAGGGCGACGTTACCATCCATGTGCTGCGCGGTATCGATGCGGCGCTGAAGCGCGGCGAAATCGTCGCGCTGCTCGGCCCGTCGGGATCGGGCAAGTCGACGATGCTGCAGGCGGTCGGCCTGCTTGAAGGCGGTTTCGAGGGCACAATCCGCATCGATGGCGAGGATGTGACGCGCTTCGATCAGAGCGCGCGGACAACCACGCGGCGCGAGAAGATCGGCTTCGTCTATCAATTCCACCATCTGCTCCCCGATTTCAGCGCGGTCGAGAATGTCGTGCTGCCGCAGCTCATTCGCGGCGCGCGCCAGGCCGAAGCCGAAGAGCGCGCTGCCGACCTGCTCGGCCGGCTCGGACTCGCCGAGCGTCTGCACCACAAGCCGAGCAAGCTGTCGGGCGGCGAGCAACAGCGCGTTGCGGTGGCGCGCGCGCTGGCGAACCGGCCGCTGCTCGTGCTCGCCGACGAACCCACGGGCAATCTCGACGAAGCGACGGCGGACCGCGTGTTCGACCAGTTCGTCAAACTCGTCCGCGATCATGGTTCTGCCGCACTGGTTGCGACGCATAACGAACGGCTGGCGGCGCGGATGGATCGCGTGTGGCGCTTGCACGAAGGACAGATCGAGGCGTAGGCAAAGCTGGAAGCGATTGCCGACGCCCAGCCGAAGGGGAAGCGAATATGGGGCTCTACGATTTTTCAGCGAAACTGCCGGGCGGCGGATCGCAAGCGCTTGCCGACTACAAGGGGAAGGTGCTGCTGATCGTCAACACCGCCTCCAAATGCGGATTTACCCCGCAATATGAAGGGCTGGAGGAGCTCTACCGCGATTACAAGGATCGTGGGTTCGAGGTTCTGGCCTTCCCCTGCAACCAGTTCGGCGCGCAGGAGCCGGGCGATGCCGAGGAAATCAAGAATTTCTGCTCGCTGACCTACGATGTCAGCTTCCCGCTGATGGCGAAGATCGACGTCAACGGCGACGACGCCGATCCGATCTTCAAGCATCTGAAGAAGGAAAAGACCGGCCTGCTCGGCAGCGGGATCAAGTGGAATTTCACCAAATTCCTCGTCGACCGCGACGGCAAGGTCGTCTCGCGCCATGCGCCGACAACCAAGCCCGAGCAGCTGCGCAAGGAGATCGAGGAATTGCTGGGTTAGGAACCCCCAAGCCAAAGCCGTTCGACCTGAGCTTGTCGAAGGGTCGTTCTTCACTTTGCGGCGGTGAAGAATAGGACGGTGCTTCGACAAGCTCAGAACGAACGGGTCGGGTGCGCGGCCAATGTGCATATTTTGCACACGGACGCTTCCCCGAATCGTCACATGTGCCTAGCGTCATCCGATGGCCTACAGCCCCTTTGTTCCCCTGCGCGTCTTTTCCAGTTTCACCATGCTGGAGGGGGCGATCGAGCCCAAGGCGATCGCGAAAGCGGCGCGCGAGCGGGGTTTTCCGGCGATAGCGGTCGCGGATCGCAACGGGCTGTACGGTGTCATGGCCTTTGGCGACGCGTGCAAGGCGGCGGGTGTCCAGCCGATCGTCGGTGCGCTGCTGAGCGTGGCGCGGCCGGGGCAGCGGCTGGCGAGCGGCGCACCGCTGATCGACTGGATTGCGCTCTATGCGCAGGACGATGCGGGCTACAATAATCTTTGCGCGCTGGTGTCGGCGGCGCACCTCGGCCGACCGGTCGAGCAGGAGCCGCATGTCCTGCTTTCGGACCTCGCCGGCAAGACCGACGGGCTCATCTGCCTGACCGGGGGCGGCGAGGGCGCTCTGGCGCGCTTGCTGGCCGGCGAGCAGAAGACGGCTGCCGACGAGTATGTCGAGCAGCTGGAAGCGCTGTTCGCCGGGCGGTTGTATATCGAACTGTCGCGGCGGGGCGATGCGACTGAAAAGGCCGCCGAGGCGGCGCTGATCGAGCTGGCCTATGCGCGCGCGCTGCCGCTGGTTGCAACCAATCCCGCCAATTTCGTCGATCCGCAATTTCATCCCGCGCATGATGCGATGCTGTGCATTGCGCAGTCGGCCTATGTCGAAAGCGAGGATCGCCGCTCGTCCAACCCCGAAGCCTGGCTGAAATCGGCCGAGGCGATGGAGGACAGTTTCTCCGACCTGCCCGAGGCGATCCGCAACACGCTGGTGATCGCGCAGCGCTGCGCCTTCATGGCGCCCACGCGCAAACCGATCCTGCCGAGCCTTGCCGGCGACCGCGAGGGCGAGGCGGCGCAGCTCAAGGTCGATGCCCACGCAGGGCTGGCCGAACGGCTTGCGCTCTATCCGGACCTTACCGAGGAAGAAAAGCAGGCCTATGTCGCGCGGCTCGACTTCGAGGTCGACGTCATCACGCAGATGGGCTTTCCGGGCTACTTCCTGATCGTTGCCGACTTCATCAAATGGGCGAAGGCGCACGATATTCCGGTGGGGCCGGGGCGTGGATCGGGTGCGGGCAGCCTCGTCGCCTGGTCGCTGACCATCACCGACCTCGACCCGCTTAAGCTCGGGCTGCTGTTCGAACGCTTCCTCAATCCCGAGCGCGTGTCGATGCCCGACTTCGACATCGACTTCTGCGAAACCCGCCGCGGCGAGGTGATCCGCTATGTGCAGGAGAAATACGGTCGCGACACCGTCGCGCAGATCATCACCTTCGGTAAGCTGAAGGCGCGCGCGGTTCTGAAGGACACCGGCCGCGTGCTCCAGATGAGCTATGGGCAGGTCGACCGGCTCGCGAAGCTGGTACCGAACCATCCGACCGATCCCTGGACGCTCGAACGCGCATTGAACGGCGTCAGCGAGCTGATGACCGAATATAAGCAGGATGACGGCGTCCGCCGCCTGTTCGACATGGCGCGCCAGCTCGAAGGCCTGCCGCGGCACAGTTCGACCCACGCGGCGGGGGTCGTGATCGGGGACCGGCCGCTCGACCAGCTTGTCCCGCTCTATCGCGATCCGCGCTCGGATATGCCGGTCACGCAGTTCGACATGAAATATGTCGAGACGGCGGGGCTGGTGAAGTTCGACTTTCTTGGCCTCAAGACGCTGTCGGTGCTCAAGGAAGCGCGGCGCCTGCTCGCGCTGCGCGGGATCGATGTCGATCTCGATACGCTCGGCTGGGACGATCCCGCGGTCTATGAGCTGCTCCAGCGCGGCGACACCGTCGGGGTGTTCCAGCTGGAATCCGAAGGGATGCGGCGCACCCTGTCGGCGGTGAAGCCGACCAATTTCGGGGACATTATTGCGCTCGTCGCGCTCTATCGGCCAGGGCCGATGGACAATATTCCGCTGTTCGGCGCGCGCAAGAACGGGCGTGAGCCGATCGCCTATCCGCACCCGCTGCTCGAAGGCATCCTCGCCGAAACCTACGGCATCTTCGTCTATCAGGAACAGGTGATGCAGGCGGCGCAGATCCTGGCCGGCTACAGCCTCGGCGGCGCGGACCTGTTGCGCCGCGCGATGGGCAAGAAGGTGCAGGCGGAGATGGACGCGCAGCGCGACACCTTCGTCAAAGGTTGCGGCGAGCATAATGGCATCGACGCCAAGGCCGCGAACGAGCTGTTCGACTTGATCGACAAATTCGCGGGCTATGGCTTCAACAAGAGCCATGCGGCGGCCTATGCGCTGCTCTCCTATCAGACGGCGTGGCTGAAGGCGCATTATCCGCACGAATTCTTCGCCGCGTCGATGTCGTTCGACAGCCATCAGACCGACAAATTGTCGATCTTCATCGACGATATGCGCCGCCTCGACATCGCGATCGCGCCGCCGTCGATCAACGACAGCGAGGCCGATTTTTCGGTCGGGCGCAGCGAAGACGGGCTCGCGGTCCGCTACGCGCTCGGCGCGCTCAAAGGTGTCGGCGAAAAGGCGATGGAGGCTCTCGTCGCCGAGCGTCAAGCCAAGGGCGATTTTGCGAGTCTCGACGATTTTGCCGCGCGCATCGACCCCAAGCTGCTCAACCGCCGCCAGATCGAGGCGCTGGCGGGGGGCGGCGCGTTCGACTGCGTCGAACCCGACCGACCGCGCGCCTTTGCTGGAGCCGAGGCGTTGCTGGCCTGCGCCAATAGTTCGGCGCACGAACGCTCGACGGGGCAGGGCGGGTTGTTCGGCGGTGATGTCGCGATCGCGCCGGTGCTCCAGCTGTCCGCTGCCGAACCCTGGACGCTTGCCGAGCGGATGGCGAAGGAAAAGGACGCGTTCGGCTTTTATTTCTCGGCTCACCCGGTCGAACAATATGAGGCGGTGATCGCGGCGCGCGGTGCGCGGACCTACGGCAATATCTGCGAAACGGTCGAAATGACGCCCGGAACCCGCATCCCGATGGTGATGGCGGCGATGGTCGAAAGCGCGCGCCCGCGCGTGTCGCAGCGCGGCAATCGCTTCCTCAACCTGACGCTGTCGGACCGCAGCGGACAATTTCAGTCGAGCTGCTTCGACGAGCAGACGGGCAAGATATTGGAGGCCTTGGCGGTCGACGGCGGCTGCGCGCTGCTCAACGTCGAACTCGATCTGCTCGAGGGCGAGGAAACGCCGCGCGTGACGGTGCGCGGGGCGCAGTCGCTCGCCGACATTGCGGCGAGTGCCGCGCTGCAACTCGATTGCCGCGTCGAACTCGCCGAGGCGCCGGGCGAGATGCTCCGCTATCTCGAACGGCGCGAGGATGCGCGCGGGCGGGTGATCGTATCGACGACCGATCCGCTGACGGGCGAGGACATCCGGATCGAGCTGGGACGCGGCTTCGCGCTCGGCCCAGACACCGTCTCGCGGCTCCAAATGGTTGCAGGCGTAACCGATGTGGCGCTTTCGCTGGTCCCGCCGCGCGATTTTCGCGTCCGCTAGGCTCGCCCCCTCTTGCGCGCCGCGCATTTCCGGCCCTATCCCTGACGAAAGACACGGGAGAGATGCATATGGGAATGCAGGGCCAGCCGCTGCTCGTTACAAGCCTGATCGATCATGCGGCGCGCGAACATGGCGCACGTGAAATCGTCTCGCGCTGGGCCGACGGCAGCATGACGCGGTCGAGCTGGGGCGAGGTCGGCAAGGACGCCCGCCGCTTCGCTGCCGCCATGACGCGGCTGGGGATGACGAAGGGCGACCGTATCGCAACGCTCGCGATGAACCATGGCCATCATCTGGTGAGCTGGTACGGGACCGCCGGCATGGGCGGGGTGCTGCACACGGTGAACCCGCGGCTGTTCGACGAACAGCTTGTCTATATCGTCAATCATGCCGAGGACCGCATTCTCTTCTTCGACGCGGCATTTCTGCCGATCGTCGAACGGCTGCGCGATCAGCTTCCCACCGTCGAGCATTTCGTGCTGTTCGATGCGCCGGCGCGCGACGGCTATCTTTCCTACAAGGATCTGATCGACGCCGAAGACGGCGGCTTCGAATGGGTCGATCTCGACGAGCGCGATCCGGTGGGCCTCTGCTATACCAGCGGAACGACGGGCAATCCGAAAGGCGTGCTCTACGAACATCGCTCGAACGTCATCCATGCGATCACCGAGATTCAACCCGATGTCTTCGATATGTCGAACCGCAGCGTCATCCTGCCGATCGTGCCGATGTTCCACGCCAACAGCTGGGGCATTCCCTTCGCCGCCGCGACGGTGGGGGCGAAGCTCGTCTTTTCGGCGACCAATGATGCGCAGGTGCTCTGCGAACTGATGCACGCCGAAGGGGTGACGCACAGCGCCGGCGTGCCGACGGTGTGGCTCGCGATGTTCGCGCATATGGATGCGACCGGGATCGACTATGGCAAGCTTTACCGCGTCATCATCGGCGGCTCGGCGGCGCCGCGTGCGATGATCGAACGCTTCATGAAGGCGGGGATCGACGTCGGCCACGCATGGGGCATGACCGAAACCTCGCCGATCGGAACGATGGGCAAGCGGCCGTGGAATTGGGACGAAATGAGCTTCGACGAGCGCGTCGATATCGTCTGCCGCCAGGGCTGCCCGCCCTTTGGCGTCGAACTGCGCATCGTCGACGAGGAGGATAATGTCCTGCCGCGCGACGGGGTGACGAGCGGGCGGCTGCAATGCCGGGGCCCCTGGATCATCCAGCGCTATTTCAAGGCTGACGCCGATGCCGCCGACAGCGACGGGTGGTTCGATACCGGCGACGTCTCGGTGATCCATCCCGACGGGGTCATGCAAATCACCGACCGGGCGAAGGATGTCATCAAATCGGGCGGCGAGTGGATTTCGTCGATCGAACTCGAAAATGCCGCGGTGGGCGCCCCCGGCGTTCAGGAAGCCGCCGCGGTCGGCGTATTCCACCCCAAATGGGACGAACGACCGATCCTGCTGATCGTCAGGAAACCCGGCGCCGAGGCGACCGAAGCGAGCATCCTCGATTATCTGAAGGACAAGGTCGCGAAATGGTGGCTGCCCGACGAGATCGTCTTCGTCGAAGAACTGCCGCACACCGCGACGGGCAAGATCCTGAAGCGCCAGATCCGCGACGATTACAAGGATTACAAGCTGAAGTCGTTGGCGGAGGCGTAACCCCCTATGGGTGTCATTGCGAGGCGCGCAGCGACGAAGCAATCTCCAGCCAACCGCGACAGGGCAAGCGAATAACTGGGGATTGCTTCGCTTCGCTCGCAATGACGATTGGCTTTTGCAGCCGGTTAGAACAATTCCATCTGTCCGTCGCGTTCCGGCGGCCTGAACAGGTCGCTGCGGAGCGGCGGAAAGCTTTTGTCGAGGCCATGTTCGCGCGCCGCGCGCTTGACACGGGTGCGGATGAGCTGCGCCCAAACGCCTCGCCCCTTCATGCGGGAAAAATAGTCGGGGTCATTGTCGCGGCCGCCGCGAATGTCCTGCACCATGTGGATCACCTTGGCGGCGCGGTCGGGATAATGGGCGTCGAGCCAGGCGTGGAACAGCGGCGCGACTTCGTGGGGGAGGCGGAGAAGGATATAGGAGGCGCGGATCGCGCCGGCCTCTGCCGCCGCAGCCATGATCGCCTCTATCTCGTGATCGGTAATAGCGGGAATGATCGGCGAGATATTGACCTGCGTCGGGACGCCCGCGTCGATCAGCTTGCGGATCGCCGCGAGCCGCCGCTTGGGATGCGGCGCGCGCGGCTCCAATGTACGGGCGACTGCGGGATCGAGCGTCGTGACCGAAATCGCTACCCCGACCAGATTGTCGCGCGCCATGTCGGCGAGCAGATCGATATCGCGAAGGATGCGATCGGACTTGGTCGTGACGATCAGCGGATGCCGCGTTTCGGCCAGCACCTCGACCACCGCGCGCGTCACGCCCCATTCGCGTTCGATCGGCTGATAGCCGTCGGTGTTGGTGCCGATGGCAAGCGGGGCGGGCACATAGCCGCGCTTGGCCAGTTCCCCTCGCAGCAATGCGGCGGCATCGGGCTTGGCAAAGAGCCGGCTTTCGAAATCGAGCCCCGGTGACAGGTCGTGGAAGGCGTGGGTGGGGCGCGCGAAGCAATAGATGCAGCCATGTTCGCAGCCGCGATACGGATTGATCGAACGGTCGAAACCGATATCGGGCGAGTTGTTGCGCGCGATGATCGTCCTGGGATGTTCGACGGTGACGGTGGTGCGCAGCGCCGGCGCGGTGCCGTCGATGTCTTCGGCCGTGTCGAGCCAGTCGCCATCGGCCGCGCGGTCGAGCGATCCGGTCCGCGTCGGGCGGAGGTTGGTCGGGGCGCCGCGGCCTGAAATCGGGGGAAGGGGACGGGTCGGTTCCACTGTCGCAATCTAGTGGAACATCGAGAACATATAAAGAACAAAAATCGTTGCCGGCGTGAAGCCGGTGGCGACATTTGAGCTATTCGGTGAGGCGCGGGATCAGGTCGACGAAGTTGCAGGGGCGGTGCCGGCTGTCGAGCTGGCTTTCCAAAATGCCCTCCCAGGCATCGGTGACGGCGCCGGTCGACCCGGGCAGCGCGAAAATATAGGTCCCGCGTGCGACGACGGCGCAGGCGCGCGACTGGATCGTCGAGGTGCCGATCTTCTGAAAGCTGATCCAGCGGAACAGTTCGCCGAAGCCCGGAATATCCTTGCCATCGAGGCGGTGCAGCGCTTCGGGCGTCACGTCGCGGCCGGTCAGGCCCGTGCCGCCGGTCGTAATGACGACATCGACCGCAGGGTCGTCAATCCAGTTGTGCAACCGCGATACGATAAGATCGGTTTCGTCGCGAATGATCGCGCGCGCCGCAAGCTCGTGCCCCGCGCCGGTCAGCAGTTCAGCGAGCTTGTCGCCCGATGTGTCGTCGTCGCTGCTGCGGCTGTCCGAAATCGTCAGTATGGCAATGCGAACGGGCTTGAACGGGCGCGCCGGATCAATCGGCATTGGCGAGACCGGCGGGACCGGCGTAGGTCAGCCGTACCCGGTCCTTGCTGTCGGGAAAGCGCGGCCATTTGCCCTGCGCGAGGGCGGCGCGGCTGATCGACGGCTTGCCCTGTTCGGCTTCGTACATCCAGTAATTGCGTAGCACGATGCCGACATAGGCGCGCGTTTCCCAATAGGGGATCGATTCCATGAAGAGCAGCGGATCGCCATTGTCGCGCACTTCGGTCGACCAGCGCGCAACCGGCGCGGGGCCCGCATTATAGGCGGCGATCACCTTGGGCAGCAGGCCGCCGGTCGACGAATCCTTGCTCAGATACTGCAGATAGCTCTGGCCGAAATCCATATTCACCGCGGGGATGCGCAGATCGGCAGGATTGACGCTTTCGCCCCGCCACCGCGCCAGATCCTTGGCGGTGCCGGGGCGCACCTGCATCAAGCCATAGGCGCCCGCCGGGCTGACCACCGTGCGCTGGAAACGCGATTCCTGCAGCGTGTGGGCAAAGACCAGCGCCGGATCGACCTTCCACCCGCCATTGGGCTCCCAGCGCGGCTGCGGATAACGCGTCGCGGCGGCGAGCTTGCGGCCCCGCGGCGTGTTGTGGGCCAGATAGAGCTGGGTTTCGGGCAGGCTGAGCGCCTGGGCCAGGGCAATGAGCTGTTCGTGCTGGCGCGGGTCGCCGATGCGCGCCTGCTGGCGCAGCAGCGTGTCGGCGTAGCCGTCCTCGCCGATCTCGGCCATCGCAACCGCGGCGCGGACATTGGGCAGTTCCTCGAGCGCGCGGAAGGCGCTGCGGTCGGCGCGGACATTCTCGCGCTGGATATTGGTTTCCAGACCCAGCGTTTCGGCGGCGAGAAGGCCGTAGAAGGTTTCCTCATTGCTCGCCGCGGCGCGCAGGCGCGGCTCTACAAGCTGCGGCTCGCCCGATGCGATCGCCGCGCGTGAGGCCCAATAATAAGCGGCGGCGCGCTGCTCGCTGTCGGGGGCTTCCTTGGCGACGCGGTCGAAGGCGCCCAGTGCGGTGCGATAGTCGCGCAAGCGCCACGAAGCGAGGCCTTGCACCCACGCGCCCTGCACCGGCCAGGCGCCCTGGCTCGCGCTGCATTCCGCCGCGAGGCGAAGCGCATTGGCGTCGTCATTCTCGATATAATAGGACCAGGCAATCTTCTGCCGCCATTCGTCGCGCGCCTCGGGCGTCAGCTGGTCGGCGACCGCTGCATAGAGCGCCTCGGCGCCGGCGGGATCGTCGTTCTTGATACGGTCAGGGATGGTGCGGGCCAGCCCGGCGGCGACCGGATCGCCGCCCACGCTGTCGGCGCCGAGCCGGCGCGGGGCGCTGCCCGACCAGCTCAGGCGATTCTGGTTGGGCAGGACCGGCACGTCGGTGGCGCCGCGCTTCGCGGCAAGGCTTGCCAGACGGTCGGCCTGCGGCAGTTCGGGCGATCGTGCGAGAACCGGCATCAGGTCCGACACTTCGGCGCGCGGGCTGTTTGCCGCGAGCAGCAATTCGGCGCGCAGGAAATCGTTGAGCGGGCCCTTGTCGGCGCCGTCGAGCATCGATTTCGCATCGGCCCAGCGCTGTCCGCGAATGGCGGTCAGCACTTGCGTGTAGAATTGCTTCTGCTTCGCCGACAGGATTTCGGGCACCGTTTGCGACGGAGCCGAAAAATCGCGATCGGGCGCGTCGGCGGCCATCGCCGGGACGGTTCCGGCCGCAAGGAAGATCAGGATCGAGGCGCCGAGCGCCCATTTCGCTTTTGTCATCTGTCAACGTCCCCGGTTGAGCAGTTTGAGACTATCCCAGGCCGCCGCCTTGTGCGCTGGCCGGGCGAGGAGCATCGCGGGATGCGCGATTGCCACCGCCTCCACTTTGCCGCCATCATGGTTAAGATCGAGTAACTTTCCGCGCACATCGGCGAGCGGGCGTCCCGTCGCAATGCGCAGCATGTCGCTGCCGAGGAGCAGCAACCGCTGCGGCCGCGCCAGCGCGACATGGTGCCGCAGCAGTCGGTCGAGCTCTGCAGCGTCGCTTTCGTCGCAGCGGCCGCCCGCCGGGCGCGTCACTGCGAGGCTGGCGATATAACAGTCGCCGCGCGTCAGCCCGATCGCGCGCAGTATCGCGTCGAGTAACGGACCCGCCGGTCCGGTAAAGAGCGTCCCGTCACGCTGATCATCGACCTCGGGCCACGCGGTGAGGACCATCAGCGCCGAATCCGGCATTCCCTGCGGCAGCACGCGGCGCGCGTCCCACTGGCTGCCCGGCACGTCGGGGTGCTCGGCGAGCCAAAGCTGGAATTCGTCCCATTCGCCCGGCAAGGCGACCGGCCCCTTGGGTTCGTCATTTTGGGGCGCTTCGACGCGCTGGAGCGCGGCGGGCAGCGGGGCGGCCTCGGGTTCGGCAAGGACGGGGCTTCGCCGCGGTGCCGCAGCGTCATTGGCGATGGGCACGTCGAGCCAGCCGGCCGGCACCTCGCCGACCAGCGCATCGACGCCGGCCAGCGACCACCAGTCGCAATAGCTTTCCGCCAGCAAGGCTGAATTCCGCCCACCCATGAAAATGTTGAAACAGGAGGTTGACGCGCGCGTCAATTGGAAGGCATCGCAAATCGTGACAGAATGAGCGCCGCTTACGATGAATGATCGCGGCGGGGACGGCAGAAAGGGCTTTGAGGTGAGCGAACGGGAATCGATGCCTTATGACGTGGTGATCGTCGGGGCAGGGCCGGCGGGCCTTTCGGCGGCGATCCGCCTGAAGCAACTCGCGAACGAAGCGGGCAGTGAGCTGTCGGTCTGCGTGCTCGAAAAAGGGTCCGAAGTCGGCGCGCATATCCTGTCGGGAGCGGTGATCGATCCCAAATCGCTCGACGAGCTGCTTCCCGACTGGCGCGACCAGGGCTGTCCGCTCGCCGACGTGCCGGTGAACGACAATCAGCATTGGGTGCTGACGAAGAAGAAGAAAATCTCCGTCCCGCATCTGATTACGCCCGGCTTCATGCACAACAAGGGCACCTATACGGGCAGCCTCGGCAATCTCTGTCGCTGGCTGGCCGAACAGGCCGAAGGGCTGGGCGTCGAAATCTTCCCCGGCTTTGCCGCCGCGGAAATCCTGTACAACGACGATGGGTCGGTGAAGGGCGTCGCCACCGGCGACATGGGCATCGCGCGCGACGGCAGCCACAAGCCCGACTATGCGCCGGGGCTTGAGCTCCATGCGAAATATAGCTTCTTTGCCGAAGGCGTGCGCGGCCACCTCACCAAGATGCTGAAGCCGCAGTTCGCACTCGACGCCGATTGCGAGCCGCAGGTCTATGGCATCGGCATCAAGGAATTGTGGGACATCGATCCCGCAAATCACGCCCCCGGCCGCGTCATCCACACGCAGGGCTGGCCGCTCGATGCCAACGCCAATGGCGGCGGTTTCCTCTATCATCAGGCGAACGGGCAGGTAGCGCTGGGCTTCGTGACCTGGCTCAACTACCGCAACCCGCACATCTCCCCTTTCCAGGAGATGCAGAAGTGGAAGACGCACCCCGAGATCGCGAAGATTTTGAAGGGCGGCAAGCGCATCTCATACGGCGCGCGCGCGATCAGCGACGGCGGCTACCAGTCGGTGCCGAAGCTCGCCTTTCCGGGCGGCGCGCTGATCGGCGACAGCGCCGGCTTCCTCAACGTGCCGCGCATCAAGGGCACGCACACGTCGATGAAGTCGGGGATGATGGCGGCCGAAGCGGCTTTCGCTGCGGTCAGTGCCGGTCGTTCGGGCGATACGCTGACCGCCTATCAGGACGCCTATGACGACAGCTGGGTGAAGAAGGAGCTGAGTGTCGTCCGCAACGTGCTGCCGCTGGTCGAAAAATTCGGCGATCTGGCGGGGACGGTCCTGTCGGGGATGACCATGTGGCTCGAAAGCTTCGGCATCCGCATGCCGTTCACGATGAAGCATCACCCCGACAACACGACGCTCTATCGCGCCGATATGATGCCCAAGCCCGAATATCCGAAGCCCGACGGGGTGCTGACTTTTGACCGGTTGTCCTCGGTGTTCCTCTCGAACACCAACCATGAGGAAGATCAGCCGATCCACCTGCAGCTCAAGGATCCGACGATCCCGATCGAATATAATCTGCCGATGTATGACGAGCCCGCGCAGCGTTATTGCCCGGCCGGCGTCTATGAGGTTGTCGGTCAGGATGAGGGCGAACCGCGCTTCGTCATCAACGCGCAGAATTGCGTGCATTGCAAGACGTGCGACATCAAGGATCCGACCCAGAATATCAACTGGGTCACCCCCGAAGGCGGCGGAGGCCCCAATTATCCCAATATGTAAGTTCGCTCGCCGATCGATTCTCGCGCCGCTGGCGGCCACCCTGATGGTGGCTGCGGCGCCCGCTGCGATGGCGGCGGTCGATCCCGATCAGGCAGCGCTCGACGCGCTTGTCCGGGCGCGGCTTGCCGAAGAAGCAGGCAATCCCGCCGAGGCGCTGGCGGCGCTGCAATCGCTCGCAAGCCAGGCGCCCGATCTGCCGGGCTTGCGCGCCGAAATGCTCGAGCGCGCCATCGACGCCGGCGACCTCATCGCAGCGCGCAGTGCAGCGGCGGCGCTGTGGGCGAGCGGCGAGCAGCGGTTCGACGCGCGGCTCGTGCTCGTCGTCGACGCGATGCGGCGCAGCGACTGGAAGGGCGCGCGCGCCCTTCTGGGGACGGCGCAGGACGACAAGTCGGGCGGCGATGCGATATCGCGCCTGATCGATCCGGCGCTGGGCGCATGGGTTGATGCCGGGCAGCGCGCGCGCCAGCCCGAACGCGCGCTGGTGGCCGCCGCGACGCGCGGGCGCCCCGAACCCGCCTATGCGCTCGAAGCGGCGCTGGTTCAGCTTGCGGCCGGACAAAGTGATGCCGCCGTGGCCGCTGCCCTGGAAACAACCCCGACCGACCGGCTGAGCCAGCTCGTCGCGCTGCGCCTTGTCGCCAGCCTCGATGCTGCGCGGGAGAAGGATGCGGCGGGGACGCTGCGGTCGCGCATTGCACTGGCGGCGGGTGAGCGCGAGGATCCTCTGCTCTTGCTGCCCGAACAGGCGGTGACTAACCCGCGGGCCGGCGCCGCCCACTGGCTGGCGCTCGTCGCCGACACGCTTGCGCGGTTACCCAAGAGCAATGCACGCCTGCCGCTGACTTTCGCGCGCGCTGCGACCTGGCTCAACGATCAGGACTGGACCGCGCGCAGCGCGCTCGCCGACGCCTTGGCGCGCAGCGATCGTGCCGCCGACGGCGCTGCCTTTCTTGCCGGTCTTCGCGGACCCCTGCCGCCGGTGTTGCGGATGCGCCTTGCCGAACTGACGGCGGAGGAGGGTGATCGTGCGGCGGCGGTGAAGATGGCCGAGGACGCCGTCGCGGGCGATGCGCCGCGCAGCCTTCTCGTCCGTTTCGCCGATCTGGCGCGGCAGAGCGACGATGCCGCGGCGGCCGAGCGGGCCTATACGCGGCTCGAAGCCGCGCTCGGCGATGGCGACGACAGCGCTCCGCTGCGTGCGACCTTGCTTGTGGCGCGCGCCGAACTGCGGCTGCAGGCGAAGGATGGGGACGGGGCGGCGCCGCTGATGCAACGCGCGCTCGCGCTGCGCCCAAACGACCCGACGATCCTGAATTTTGTCGGCTATTCCGCGCTGGAGCGGCGGATCGATGTCGATCGCGCGCTCGGCCAGATCGAGGCGGCATGGAAGGCCGACCCGCAGAATGCGAGCATCACCGACTCGCTCGGCTGGGCCTATTTTCTGACCGGACGCACCGACAAGGCCGTCGAACTGCTCGAACAGGCGCAGCAGGGCGAGCCCGAAAATGCCGTGATTGTCGAGCATCTGGGCGACGCCTATTGGAAGGCGGGGCAACGCTTCCGCGCGCGCTATACGTGGCGGGCCGCGGCACTGCTCGCCGAAGAGGATATGGCGGCGCGCGTCGCGGCAAAGCTCGAAGGCGGGCTTACGCCGCAGACGACCGCGCCCTGATCGCGCCATGACCCTGTTCCACGAGACCGGCTGGGCAAAGATCAA
The DNA here is from genome assembly GCF_900185685.1 of Sphingopyxis sp. P1IMeth2. Taxonomy (NCBI): domain Bacteria; kingdom Pseudomonadati; phylum Pseudomonadota; class Alphaproteobacteria; order Sphingomonadales; family Sphingopyxidaceae; genus Sphingopyxis; species Sphingopyxis sp. P1IMeth2. Next base: position 249,132 of record NZ_FYAT01000012.1, on the reverse strand, counting down.
CCTCGCGCTGCACGTGCGGGCGCGGCGCGCCGACGGCTATCACGAGATCGAGACATTGTTCGCGTTCGTCGACGGCGGCGATGCGATTGCGGCGGCGGTGTCGGACGCCGATGATCTGACCATCGAAGGGCCGTTCGGCGACGGGCTGAGCGCCGGCGCCGACAATCTGGTGCTGCGCGTGCTCGCCTTGCTGCGTGATCGCTATGGCGCGGCTCGCGTGCCGCCGCTTGCCGTCCGCCTGACCAAGACATTGCCCGTTGCGGCGGGGATCGGCGGCGGCTCGGCCGATGCGGCGGCGATGGCGCGGCTGGTGCGGGCGCATTTTCTGCCCGACGTCGGCGATGCGGCGCTCGCGCGGCTCGTCGGCACGCTCGGCGCCGATATTGCCGCCTGCGTCGCCAGCGCGACCTGCCTTGGCGTCGGGACCGGCGCCGAACTCAGCCCTGTGCCCGAACTGGCGCTGGGCGGGACTCCGGTGCTGCTGGTCAATCCGCGCGCCCCCGTCGCGACCGGGCCGGTGTTCGCGGCCTGGGACGGCACTGATCGCGGCCCGCTGTTCACCGGCGCCGACCTGCGCGCGCAATTGTTTGCGGCGCGCAATGATTTGCAGCGCCCGGCGATCGCGCAATGCCCGGCGATCGCCGACATATTGACCGAGCTTGGCGGGCTGGGCCCGTGGCTCGCGCGCATGTCGGGATCGGGGGCAACCTGTTTCGCGCTGTTCGACGCGCCCGCCGAACGCGATGCCGCGGCGGCGGCAATCGCCGTGCGCCATCCCGGCTGGTGGCAGATGACGGGGGCGCTGCGATGAGCGAGGCGTGGCAACAACTAGGTACGCCGCGCGTCGGCGGGGTGCTGTTGATCGGCGATCATGCGTCGGCGGCCGTGCCGGCGGACATCGACCTCGGCATCGACCCCGCGCTGCTGTCGCAGCATATCGCGATCGACATCGGCGTTGCGGAAGTCGCGGCGTTGCTCGTCCGGAACGGCGCGGTCGACGCGGCGATTTTGGGCGGCGTGTCGCGGCTGGTCGTCGACTGCAATCGCGACGAGGATGCGCCGGGCGCGGTGCCTATCGCCAGCGACGGCCATGCGATCCCCGGCAACGCGCTCGATCATGCCGGACGCGAGGCACGGATTGCGCGCTTTTTCCGCCCCTATCACGATCATATCGCGGCGGTGATCGCCGCGCGCCGGCCCGCGATGATCCTTTCGCTGCACAGCTTCACCCCCACGCTCGCCAGCGATCCGGCGCAGGCGCGGCCGTGGCATGTCGGCGTTCTCTATAACGAGGACGCGCGGTTGGCGGCCGCAGCGATCGCAGCGCTCGGCGACGAGGGGCTGATCGTCGGCGACCAGCTTCCCTATTCGGGCAAGCTGCTCAACGCGACGATGAACCGCCACGCCGAGGCGAATGACATCCCCTATGTCGGGATCGAGATGCGGCAGGACCTGGTCGGCGATCCGCCGGGGCATGCGCTCTGGGCGCAGCGGCTGTCCAATATGGGCCGGAAACTGGGTTTGATTCTACCGCGTTAGGCGTGTAGAGGCGCCTTCTGTCGCCATTTTATGAAATAAAATTATCAGAAAGACGCTAAAATGCCTTCTTATCGTTCGCGAACCACCACCCACGGCCGCAACATGGCGGGCGCGCGCGGCCTGTGGCGCGCAACGGGAATGAAGGACAGCGACTTCGGCAAGCCGATCATCGCGGTGGTCAATAGCTTCACCCAGTTCGTGCCCGGCCACGTCCACCTCAAGGATCTGGGGCAGATGGTCGCGCGCGAGATCGAAGCGGCGGGCGGTGTCGCCAAGGAATTCAACACCATCGCGGTCGATGACGGCATCGCGATGGGGCATGATGGCATGCTCTATTCGCTGCCGAGCCGCGACCTGATCGCCGACAGCGTCGAATATATGGTCAACGCGCACTGCGCCGACGCGATGATCTGCATCTCCAACTGCGACAAGATTACGCCCGGGATGCTGATGGCGGCGCTGCGGATCAATATTCCCGTGGTGTTCGTGTCGGGCGGGCCGATGGAGGCCGGCAAGGTGGTTCTGAAGGGCAAGGAGGTCGCGCTCGACTTGGTCGATGCGATGGTCGTCGCAGCCGACGAAGCCTATAGCGACGAAGAGGTTGCGGCGGTCGAACGGTCCGCCTGTCCGACCTGCGGCAGCTGTTCGGGCATGTTTACCGCCAATTCGATGAACTGCCTGACCGAAGCGCTGGGCCTGTCGCTGCCCGGCAATGGATCGCAGCTCGCGACGCATGCCGATCGCAAGGCCCTGTTCCTGCGCGCCGGCGCGATGATCGTCGACATGTGCCGCCGCTATTATGAAGAAGGGGACGAGCGGGTATTGCCGCGCAGCATCGCGAGTTTCGAGGCGTTCGAAAATGCGATGAGCCTCGACATCGCGATGGGCGGATCGACGAACACCGTGCTCCACCTGCTTGCCGCCGCGCATGAGGCAGAGGTCGATTTCACGATGGACGACATCGACCGGCTGTCGCGCCGCGTGCCGTGCCTGTCGAAAGTCGCGCCTGCGAAGAGCGACGTCCATATGGAGGATGTTCACCGCGCGGGCGGGATCATGGCGATCCTTGGCGAACTTGAACGCGCGGGGTTGCTCCACGCGCATCTGCCGACGGTGCACAGCGCGACGCTGGGCGACGCGCTCAATAAATGGGACATTGCGCGCACCAACGATCCGGCGGTGCAGACCTTCTACCTCGCGGCTCCCGGGGGAGTGCCGACGCAGACGGCGTTCAGTCAGGACCGGCGCTGGGATTCGCTCGACCTCGACCGCGAAAATGGCGTGATCCGCTCAGCCACCCACGCGTTCAGCAAGGATGGCGGCCTCGCCGTCTTGTCGGGCAATCTCGCGCTCGACGGCTGCATCGTGAAGACCGCCGGGGTCGACGAGAAGATTCTGAAATTTGCCGGCCCGGCGAAGGTCTATGAAAGCCAGGATGCGGCGGTAGCGGGCATTTTGACCGGACAGGTCGAGGCGGGCGACGTCGTCGTCATCCGCTACGAAGGGCCCAAGGGCGGGCCGGGGATGCAGGAAATGCTCTATCCCACGAGCTACCTCAAATCGAAGGGGCTGGGCGCCGCATGCGCACTGATCACCGACGGGCGATTTTCCGGCGGCACGTCGGGGCTGTCGATCGGCCACGTGTCGCCCGAGGCGGCCGAAGGCGGCACGATCGGACTGGTCGAAAATGGCGACAGGATCGAGATCGACATCCCGAGCCGCACAATCACGCTGGCGGTCCCCGACGCCGAACTGGCGGCGCGACGCGCCGCGATGGAGGCCAAAGGTGAGGCTGCCTGGCAACCCGAAAAGGCGCGCCCGCGCAAGGTTTCGGTAGCACTTCAGGCCTATGCTGCGATGACGACGAGTGCGGCGCGCGGCGCCGTGCGCGACCTGTCGCAGTTGAAGGGCAAGGGATGAAATCTATCGCGGGGGCAGGGCTGCTGCTCGTTCTGGCGGGCTGCAATGCCGGTCCCGACAATGGCGCGCTGGCAGAGGCCGAAGCGCAGGGGTCGAAGGACGCCGCGATCAGCGGACGGATCGACTGCGCGCTTGGCGGCGCCAAGCTGTTCGACCGCACCTGCACCATCGCCGAAATGAGCAGCGCCGACGGCACCATCCTGATCGTCGGCCGCAGCGACAGCGGCTACCGCCGCCTGCAGGTGACAACCGATGGCCGCGGGGTCGTTTCGGCCGATGGCGTCGATCCGGCGAAGGTGACGGTGATCGGCGACGGGGTGATAGAGGTTGCGGTTGGCCCCGACCGCTACCGGCTGCCTGCCAACACCGGCGGAGCGAAGTAGCGCGACTTTTCCCGCTCGCATGGTAGGAAAGGGCATGTCCGTTCCCGCCGATGCACCGATCCTGACCGCTGCCGCGATGCGCGAGGCCGAGACCGCGACGGTGCGCGCGGGCGTGTCGCTTGGGGATTTGATGGAGCGCGCGGGCGCCGCGGTCGCCGATCTCGCCTGGCGCATGACGGCAGGCGCGCCGATCCTGATCCTTTGCGGGCCGGGCAATAATGGCGGCGACGGATATGTCGCGGCGCGCCGGCTCAAGGCGCGCGGCGCGGCGGTGAGGGTTGCCGCGCTTGGCCTGCCCACCACCGATCTGGCCAAGGCCGCGCGCGATGCCTGGGACGGACCCGTCGAAAGCCTGAGCGACGAAACGGCTGCGGCGCCATTGATCGTAGACGCGCTGTTCGGCGCCGGGCTGACGCGGCCGCTGGCCGATGATCTGGCAGCGATGTTGCGGCGCTTTTCCGAGCGGCGGATATTGTCCGTCGATGTGCCGAGCGGGGTTGCGAGCGACGGCGACGCCGACTGGCTGCCGCCGCTCGCTGCCGACGTGACGTTGGCGCTCGGCGCGCTCAAGCCCGCGCATGTGCTGCTGCCGACCGCACCCGCCTGCGGGCGCTGTCTGCTGGCACCGATCGGGATTGCGGCGGACCGCCATATGCAGACGCTGCCTGCTCCGACGCGCGGGGCGCCCGCCGCCGATGCGCATAAATATAGCCGCGGCATGGTCCTGGTCGCGTCCGGTCCGATGCCGGGCGCGGCGGCGCTGAGTGCGTCGGCGGCGCTGCGCGCCGGGGCGGGCTATGTCGTGCTCGAAAGCGATCGCCCGGCGCCGCTGTCGGCGATCATCGCCGAAGAGGGCGACGCCTTTGCCCGGCGGCTCGGCGATCCGCGTGTCGGCGCGTTCGTCATCGGCCCCGGCTTTCCCGCCGGCGATGCACTCGATGAACAACTAGCCGCCGCGCTGGCAAGCCGGACGCCGGTGGTGCTCGATGCGGCGGCGATCCCGGCCGCGCTTCCGAATCTCGAAGGCGGAGACAGGAGCGCGATCCTGACCCCGCACGCGGGCGAGTTCGCGCGCGCCTTTCCGGAAGCGACCGGCAGCAAGATCGACCGAGCGCGTGCCGCGGCGGCACGGGCGCGCTCCGTCGTGATCTACAAGGGCGCCGACACGGTGGTCGCCGCGCCCGATGGGCGGATATGCGCGGCCTGGCCCGGGAGCCCCTGGCTTGCGACGGCGGGGACCGGCGATGTCCTGGCGGGGGCGTGCGGCGCGATGCTGGCGCGCGGCGGCGACCCCTTCGATGCCGCGGTCGCAGCCGTCGGCTGGCATATTGCGCAGGCGCGGCGTATAGGCGCCGGCCTTGTCGCCGACGATCTTGTTGCCGCGCCGTTCTGACGAAAGCTACACCCGTGACCGAAACCGACCTGATTGTCCGCATCGCCGCGCGCGGCGACGGCGTAACCGCCGACGGTCGCCATGTCGCGGGCGGAGTTCCGGGCGACAAAGTGGCCGCCGACGGAACGCTCGTCGCCGGGCCGAACCACGCGGTTCCGGTCTGCCGACACTTCGGCAAATGCGGCGGCTGCCAGCTCCAGCATGTCAGCGAGGCGGCGCTTGCGGATTTCGTGCGCGAGCGCGTTGCCGGGGCGCTCGCCGGTCAGCAGGTGACGGCGGGCGATGTCCGCCTCGCGCGTCTGTCGCCGCCCCATAGCCGCCGCCGCGCGGTCCTCACCGCGATCAAGGCGGGCAGACAGGTCGCGATCGGCTTCAACGCCGCGCAGAGCAATCAGATCGTCGACATGCGCGAATGTCCGTTGCTCGCGCCCGAACTCTTCGCGCTGATCGCTCCGATCCGCGATCTGCTCGGACTTATCGCGCCGCAGCGGCGCCCGGTGAAGGTCAAGCTGCAACGGCTCGATCAGGGCGTCGAACTCATCCTCGAAGGCGTGAAGGCCGAGGGGCTCGATGCCGCGATGGCGCTGCAGGATTTTGCCGGCGCCCATGCGCTCGCGCGGTTCGCCATCGATCAGGGCGACGGGCTCGAAATCCTGTGGCAACCCGAACCGCCGACGGTGTGCTTCGGCGACATTGCCGTGGAAGTGCCGCCCTTTGCCTTTCTGCAGGCGACGACTGCGGGCGAAGCGGCTCTGCTCGGCGCGGTGCGCGAGGCAATCGGCGATGCGCCTGCGGTGGCCGATCTGTTCGCGGGCGTGGGCACCTTCGCGCTATCGGTGCAGGCGGGACGGAAAGTCTACGCCGCCGAGGGCGCGCGCGATGCGATCGCTGCGCTGACGGGGGCCGCAAACCGCGCGCGGGCGCTGGTCGCGACCGAGCATCGCGACCTGTTCCGGCGGCCGCTGGTGCCTGCGGAGCTCGACCGCTTCGGCGCCGTGATCCTCGACCCGCCGCGCGCCGGCGCCGAGGAGCAGGTGAAGCAGCTTGCCGCCGCGGCGACGCCCGTGATCGCTTATGTCAGCTGCAATCCGGCGAGCTTTGCCCGCGACGCGAAGTTGCTTGTCGCGGGCGGCTATCGACTCGACTGGGTGCAACCCGTCGGCCAGTTCCGCTGGTCGACCCATGTGGAACTGGCCGCGCGGTTCAGTCGCTGATCAATGCAGCACGAAACCCATGAAGGCATGCAGACATAGCGCGATCAGCGCGAGACTGGCGAGCGCGAAGATGGCAAAGCGCCACATCACGCGGTTGACCGTCGCCTGCACAATGCTGTGGACGATACGCAGGCCGACATAGGCCCAGGCGATCTGGGCATTCAGCCCGCCGCCCATGCCGCCGACCGCGAGCGCTAGCGCGACGGCATAGAAGACCGTCGGCTGTTCCATCAGATGGTTATAATTATGGGCTTTCCACTGCACCTCGGGCGGAAGCACCTCGTCGAGCCCGCGCCCGGTCGTACCGACCAGATTCTTCGCGTCGATCTTGGCGCGGTTCATCGCGGGGATGCGCGTCGCATACATCCACACCCACATGGCCATCGACCAGAGCGCGAGCGTCGCGACCGGCCCCAATATTGCATTCGTGTCCATGATATCCCCCTCAGCCCAAGGTTGCGATAACGGCCAGCACCGACAGCGCGAGCAGGCAGAATGTCGATAGTGCAAACAGCGCGAAACGCACCGGAACCCGGTTGACCGTCGCCTGCCACAGGCTGTGCACGATGCGCAGCACGACATAAGCCCAGGCGAAGCCCTGCGTCAGCGCCGTGTCACCACCCGACAGGTGCAGAAAGACGATCACCGCATAGAAGAGCGTCGGCTGTTCGAGCAGATGCGTGTAATTGTGCGATTTCCAGTTCACGCCGGGCGGCAACACCGGCTCCAGATCGGCGCCGCGACCGCCGGGCTGCGCCGTTTTGACGTCGATTCCGGCCTTCGCCATCGCCGGGAAGCGCGTTGCCGCAACCCAGACGAGCATGATGAGCGTCCAGAGCACGAGCACCGCGCCGGCCGCCAGCAGATTTCCTGGCATAAAGTCCCCCTTGTCCTCGCGGCTCGTTCACGACCTGGCCGCCTGCGCGCGATGCTAGGGCGTGCGTCGCAATATGCAACGGAAACTGATGTCAGGGAGCGCCGCGCGCCAATTCGTCGCGGATCGCGGCTCCGTCGCCGTCGATCCGCGGCGCGAAGCGGGGTTCGACATGCGGCGCGGAGCCATAGCGCACGGGCGAGCGCATCTCGAAAAAGGAGCCGACGTCGGGATGCTCGCGCCGGTGGAAGAAGCCCGAGGCGCGCAAATGCGGATCGTCGATCACATCGTCGAGATCGCGCGCCACCATCGCCGGGATATCGTTGGCGGCAAAGATTTCCAGCCATTCGGCACTGGTCTTCGCCGGCGTCTTGCGCGCGATTTCGGCATAGACGAGCGACATATGGGTTCCGGCGGCGCGCGCCGCCTCGAACGCCGGACTTACGAGCAGCGCCTCGCTGCCCAGCAAGGTCATCAGCCGCGCGGTCGATTCGGGCGTATAGGGTACGATCGCCAGATAGCCGTCGGCGGTGGGGAAGGGCTGGCGGCTCGGATCGAGCTGGCGCGGATAGCCGGCAGGTCCGATCGGCGGGTCGAGCGCGGCATCGCGCAGATGTTCGGTGAGCATGAAGGCCGCGAAACATTCAAACATCGGGACTTCGACGGCCTGGCCTTCGCCAGTGCGCAATTTGTGGACCAGCGCGGCGAGAATCGCCTGCGCGCCGAACTGGCCTGCGATCTTGTCGGCGATCAGCGAGGGAAAATAGCGGGGCCGCGGGTCGCCATCGACGCGCGGCAAGAGGCTGGTCGTCCCCGTCGCCGCCTGGATGACGTCGTCATAAGCCTGGAGGTCGGCATAGGGGCCATTCTGGCCGAAGCCGGTGCCATGGACGTAGATGATATCGTCCTTCAGCGCCTTGCAACTCGCATAGTCGAAACCGAGCCGCTCGATCGCCTTGCTGCGGACGTTGTGGAAGAAGACGTCAGCCCCGGCGATCAGATCGCGCAGCACGGCGGCATCGGCGGGCTGCTTGAGATCGAGCGCGATCGAGCGCTTGCCGCGATTGACGGTCAGATGGATCGATCCCATCGTCGGGTCGCTGCGCGCGGACCCCAGATAGCGCGATACGTCGCCGAGGCCCGGGGCCTCGACCTTGATGACCTCCGCTCCAAGATCGGCGAGCATCTGCGTGGCATAGGGGCCGAAGATGACCGTGGTCAGGTCGATGATGCGGATGCCTGACAACATGGTCATGCCCGCGCGCGCCCTGCCTGCGCACGCCGCCATCTCGATCGTGCTGATGACGTCCGCATTGCTTGTCCTCCCATCTGCTTTGCGCCGCCACGATAGAATGGTTGCGGAACAAAACGGAAGGGCAAATCCGCCAGCGGATCAATTGTCTATTGCGAGCGGAAGGTCGATGGTCGCGGCGAAGCCCTCACTGTCGCGGGCAAAGTGCAAGCGTCCGCCGATCGCCCGGACCGCGCGGTCGGTGATCGCCAGCCCGAGCCCCGCACCGTCGCCGCCGCGTGCGCTATCGCCGCGGGCGAAGGGGCGCAGCATCGCTTCGGCCTGGCCGGCGGACAGCCCCGGCCCGGCATCGCGGACCACGATGCGCAGCCGGTCGCCCGCGATCCGGGCGGTAAGTGATATCGGTGCGGCGCCGTGGCGCAGCGCGTTGCCGAGCAGGTTGGCGACAGCACGGGCCAGCGCGTGCGGGCGCGTACGGATGACGATATTGTCGCCGAGCGATATTGTCGCGCCGTCCGTTGCCCCGCAATCGGCGACGATCTGGCGCAGCAGCGGCGCGAGATCGGTGCGCGCGATCGTTTCGGATTCGAACCCCCGCGCGAAATCGAGAAATTGGCCGAGCATGGCTTCGATGCGGTCGACCTGCCGCACCGCGACATTTTTGAGCTCGTCGTCGCCGCGGATCATCTCGAGCGACAGGCGAAGACGGGTAAGCGGGGTGCGCAGGTCGTGACTGACGCCGCCCAGCATCAACGCGCGGTCGGCATCGTTGCGGGCCAGGCGCTGGGTCAGCCGGTTGAAGGCGGTCGCAACCGCCGCGACCTCGGCCGGGCCGTCGGTCGCAACGAGCGGCGACAGGCGTTCGGGGTCATAGGCGTCGACCGAAGCGGCGAGACGGCGCAGCGGGCGATCGAGCCGGCGCTGCAGGAACAGGCCGGCGATTGTCGCGACGAGGAAGGCCGCCGCAAGCGCGGCGAGCAGGCTGGTCATCGCGCTGCGCCGACGCGGCGGTGTCACGCTCACCCAATAATCATCGGGGCCGAGCGCAAGCCTGATCCACAGCCGCCCGCGCGTGTCGGTAATCCAGTCGAGCTTGTGCTGTGTCGTCAGGCGCGCGGCGAGCGCCCGCATGAACCTATATTCGATGAAGGTGGGAAAACGCTGCCCGTCGGTCGGGGGAGCGGAAACGGGGCGGATCAGCAAATGCGATCCGTCGCTGAGGTCGGCGATCACGGCTGCGCGGCGATCGGCTGGCAGATTTCCCACTGTCGTCGACAGCGCATGGATCATGTCGGCGGTCACGTCGGCGACGCGTGTCGTTTGCGGGCCGATCACCCATATCTGCACCAGCAGCCCGGCGAGCAGTTGCCCCGCGAGCACGACGCCGATCAGCATCGCGACGTTGCGACTGAACAGCCGCCTAAGCATCGGTGCCCGGCGCCAGCACATAGCCGACGCCCCATATTGTCCGGATGAAGCGGGGATTGGCGGCATCATCGCCAATCGCCTTGCGGAGACGGCCGATCTGCACGTCGATCGCCCGGTCGGTCACTTCGGCGTCGCGCCCGAGCGCGCGGTCGATCAACTGCGCGCGGCTGAGCGGCCGTCCGGCGCTCCGCGCGAGCGCGGCGAGCAGTGCGAATTCGCGCGACGAGAGCGTCAGCGCCTGATCTTCGCGGCGCACCGACATGGCGGAAAAGTTGATGACGAAGGGCCCGATGGTCACCACCTCGTCGCGCAGCGTTGCCCGGTCAGTCGAAAGACGGCGAAGCAGCGCATTGATGCGCGCGACCAGTTCGCGCGGGAGAAAGGGTTTGCCGAGATAATCGTCGGCGCCCATTTCCAGGCCGAGCACGCGATCGACCGGATCGCCGCGCGCGGTCAGCATGATGATCGGGATCGTCTCGTCGCGCTCGCGCAGCCGGCGCACGATCGCCAGCCCGTCTTCGCCCGGCATCATCAGATCAAGCACGATCAGATCGGCCGGATCGCGCGTCAGGCTGATATCCATCGCCTTGCCGCCGTCGGCCGCGCGTACGGCAAAACCATGCTCGGCCAGAAAGCGCTGGAGCAATGCGCGCAGTTCGGGATCGTCGTCGACAATCAGGATGCGGGGTGGCTTGGCGTCCATGGACCCGACATGCCAGCCCGGTGGCACCGTCGCCAGAACCAAAGATGTGACAAAGCATGTCGAAGCGGCACCTGTGTCGCATTTTGCCGCACAGTCGCGTTTGGCCGACATCGCCGCGATACAGGGCAGGGGCATTGGACGCTGGTCTTCACCATCAGGAAGGATGAAACCGATGAACACCCCCTCCCGCATTTTGACCGCCTTCGTCGCGACCGCTGCGCTTGCCGCCGTTACCACCGCCGATGCTCGGCAGGGTTCGTTCCGCGCCCGCGGTTCGAACGGCGTCGTCGCCGGCAGCGCAGGGCCGAAGGGCGGCGTGATCCGCGGCCGCGGCGCTGTACAGAACGGCGATGGATCGGTGACCACGCGCTCGGGCGGTGCGTTCCGCGGTGCCAATGGAAGCAAGGGCAGGCGCCAGTCGACGACGACGGTAAAACCCGACGGTTCGCTGACCCACAGCGGCAGCGCGTCGGCCACCGGCGCGCGCGGCACCTTCGACAGCAGCGGCGCCGTCGCGCGCGCAGCCGACGGAAGCTGGTCGGGCGGTCGTTCGACGAGCGCCACCAATTCGGCAACCGGCACCAGCTATTCGGGATCGACGACGATCGATCCCGCGACGGGCAAGCCTGTTCACAGCGGAACTTGCACCGACGCGTCGGGCGCCGTCATCCCCTGCCGTTAACCGGGGCCTCCCCCCTCCAGACCCACCCCGGTTGGGAGGGGCGTCCCCATCGCCCCTCCCGTAACGGCATCGAGACGCTATCAGGATATTTATGCGAATCAGGACTGTCTTGCCGCTTGCCGCCTTTGCGGCGTTTCTTCCGGCAATGGGTGCGCTGGCCGCGCCCGGCGGCGATTTCGAACGCGCTGCGCAGGAATTGCGCGACGCCGACCGCAATGGCGACGGCGCCGTAAGCCGCGCAGAGTTTCAGCACTATCGCGTCGGCCGCTGGGCGAAGATGGATCGCAACGGCGATGGCTATTTCAGCAGGGACGACTTGCCCGCGCTGGCGCGGTCGCGCTGGGATGGCGACCGCATGACGCAGCTGCGCCGCGATTTCGACAAGAATCGCGACGGTCGCATCTCGCGCGCCGAGTTCGTCGGCGGGCCGATGCCGATGTTCGATGCCGCCGACAGCAACCGCGACAATCAGGTCAGCAAGGCCGAACTGCAGGCGTTGGGGCAAAAGGCGAAAGCGCGGTAGCCCGACCTGCGGGCGCAATGGAAAAAAGGGCTGGCGCATCGCTGCGCCAGCCCTTTTTCGTTTGGCTTTTTCCGCTGGCTCAGAAGAGCTTGGTCACCGTCGCGCTGCGGCGTTCCTGCTCGACTTCGCCGGTGTAGAGGCTCACCATCGGTTCGTCGCTGACGACGTGGGTTTCCTCGGCACCGAAGCCATTGAACCGCGTCCGCATCGCGCAGCCATAGGCGCCGAGAATGCCGATCTCGATGAAATCGCCGGCCTTCACATCGGCCGGGAGATAGAAGGGGCCCGCCATATGGTCGAGGTCGTCGCACGTCGGACCATAGAAGCTGAACGCCGTCATCTCGTCGCTCGCCGTCTCGCGGATCAGCGAAACGGGGAAGCGCCAACCGACATGCGCGGCATCGAACAGCGCGCCATAGGCACCGTCGTTGATATAAAGCTCTTCGCCGCGGCGTTTTTCCACGCGCACGATCAGCGAGCTATATTCAGCCGACAGCGCGCGGCCCGGTTCGCACCACAGCTCGGCCGAATAGCTGATCGGCAGACTCTCGAAGCTGCGGTGGATCGTGTCGAAATAGGCGTCGAGCGGCGGAGGCTCCATGCCCGGATAGGACGACGGAAAGCCGCCGCCGACATCGATGATATCGACCGTCACCGCGGCCGCCACGATTGCCGCGCGCACACGTTCCATCGCCTGCGCATAGGCGTGCGGCGTCATCGCCTGGCTGCCGACGTGGAAGCAGATGCCCAGAGCATCGGCCGCCTGACGGGTCGCCATCAGCAGTTCGGCGACATCTTCGGGCTCGGCACCGAATTTGGCGGCGAGGCTCAGCTTCGAATGATCGGACGAGACGCGCAGACGGACGAGCAGGTTGAGATCCTGCGCGCCCTCGGTCGCGCGGACGATCTTTTGAAGTTCGTCCATCGTGTCGAGCGAGAAGGTGCGCACGCCATATTTGAAATAGGCTTCGTGGACGGCTTCTTCGGCCTTGACCGGGTGCATGAAACACAAGGTGGCGCCGGGCAGCGTGCGGGCAACGAGACGCACTTCCGCGATCGAGGCGACGTCAAAATGGGTGACGCCCGAATCCCACAGCACGCGCAGCAGATCGGGCGACGGATTCGCCTTGACCGCATACATGGTCGTGCCGGGAAATCGCTCGATGAAGAAACGCGCTGCGCGCCGCGCGGCGTGCGGGCGGACAAGCGTAACAGGTTCGACCGGCGAAAGTGCCTGAATCAGCCCGTGGGCGCTATGATGCTGGTGCAACTCAAGGGACCCCCAAAATTAACGTTAAACATCAAAGGCTGCCTTGCGGTTATTGGAAGTCCCCCTGGGGCAGCGGGGTGCGCATATATGGCGGGGGGTCCCCCCTGTAAAGACCCATATCGGACCGCGCGTTAACTTCTGGCGTTCAGCCGAGCCGCGCTTTGAAATCCTCATAGGAAAAGCGCCGTATCTCCGTCAGTTCGTCGCTCTCGCTATCCCACAGCCAGATAGATGGCAGCGGGACGCCGTTGAAGCTGTTCGTCTTCACCATCGAATAATGCGCCTGATCGAGGAAGGCGAAGCGCTGGCCGATGCGCGCGCCACCGGGCAGCCGGTAATCGCCGATCACATCGCCGGCGAGACAGGACGGGCCGCCGAGCCGAACCGGCTTGCCCGTGCTTTCCTCCCCCAGCATCGCCGGGCGATAGGGCGCCTCGATGACGTCGGGCATGTGGCAGGTTGCGGAAATGTCTGTGATGCCGATCGCCATCCCATTGTCGAACAGGTCAAGGACTTCTCCGACGAGGATGCCCGCATCAAGCGCGACGGCTTCGCCGGGTTCGATCATCACGTCGCAGTCGGTCGATGCGCGCACCTGCTTCAGGAAGGCGATTAGGTCATCCGTTTGATAGTCGGCGCGCGTCACATGGTGGCCGCCACCGAAATTGATCCATTTGAGCTGGCGGAAAAAGGGACGCAGCATCGGTTCGACCGCCGCCCAGGTGCGCGCGAGCGGAGGGAAATCCTGCTCGCACAGCGTGTGCATATGCACGCCATCCACACCGTCCATATGTTCGGGCAAAAGCTGGCTGATCGGAAAACCGAGCCGGCTGCACGGCGCCGCGGGGTCATATTTGGGGACATCGCCTTCGCTATGCTGCGGATTGATGCGCAGCCCGACATCGAAGGTCACACCCTTGGCGCGCAATTCGGCGAGCAGCGGACGGAAGCGTGCAATCTGTCCCGGCGAATTGAAGATCAGATGATCGGACAGCGCCGCTATTTCGGGCAGATCCACTTCCTTGTAGCCTGCGCAATAGGTTGCAACCTCGCCGCCATATTCCTCGCGGCCGAGCTTGGCTTCGTAAAGCCCCGAGGCGCACACCCCGTCGAGATAGTGCGCAACCGTCGGGCCGAGCGGCCACATCGAAAAGGCCTTGAGCGCGGCAAGCACCCGCGCGCCCGACGCGTCGCCGATGTGGCGGAGGACCGACAGGTTCGCGCGAACCTTCGCCGCATCGACGACGAAGGCCGGTGAAGGGACGCGGTTTAGGTCAAAATGGGCGAAGGCTCCGGGGTCGCCGGCACGGGTTTCCATGATATCGTTCCTGTCAGGCCGCGATCGGCCCCTTGAAGATGAAAAAGGCGCCCGCCGCGATCAGTGAAAAGCCGACGAGATGATTCACCGTCAGCTTCTCGCCGAGCCAGAAGACCGCGAAGCCCGCAAAGATGATGAGCGTGATCACTTCCTGCAAGGTCTTGAGTTCGGCGGCGGTGTAGACGCTATAGCCGATCCGGTTCGCCGGAACGGCCAGGCAATATTCGAAGAAGGCCAGCCCCCAGGCGAGCAGCACCGCGAGCCAGATCGGCCGCGACATGTCGCCGAGGTGGCCGTACCAGGCGAAGGTCATGAAGATGTTCGAGACGAACAGCAGGCCGATCGGCAGAAGATAGGCGATCATTTCTTCTCTTTCGTCAGCGGCAGCACGTCGTTCAGCAATGCGGCAAAGAAATGTCCCGGCTCTTCGACCATCGGCATATGCGCAGAATGTTCGAGCCACACGAGCGTCTTCGACGGCGCCTTGACCTGCGCGAACCAGTCGGCGGCGACCGGTGAAGGAACGGTATAGTCGTGGCGGCCGAGCAGGAAGATCACCGGGACGTCCATCCTGTGCACACCCCGGAAGCTCACATCGGCAAGACGCGGCCACAGCGTCTTTACCGAAAATTCGCTGCCCTTGCCCCACGCCTGAACGTCGGCGGCGGAATATTCGGGCGAAAGCCGTGGGGTCTGGAAATAATATTTCAGATCGGGCTTGTTGTAGATCAGCGAGCCGTAGGGGATCGCATATTTGCGCCAGCCATCGGCTTTCTCGATCGTGAAGTTGCCCTGCGGATAGGGCGCGAGGCCGTCGATCGCTGCAACGGCCTCCTTGTTCCCGGCGGCCAGCGCCTTTGCACGTGTCCAGGCCATGCCGGCTTTCTCGCCCTCGCGAAAATCTATGCCTTGGCCGACGCCGACATAGGCGTAGAGCAGATCGGGGCGTTTGACCGCAACCGACAGGCCGACGATCGAGCCCCAACTGTGGCCCATCAGGACGACCTTGCGCTTGCCATAGCGTGTCTTCAGCAGTTCGATCAATTCGATGGCGTCGTCGCGGTAACGCTCGGGCGTCATCGTCGGCGCGAGCGCCACCGGATCGTTCAGCGGATAGCTGCGCCCGGCGCCGCGCTGGTCGTACTGGACGACCGTGAAAACGTCCTCCCACGGCCGCTGGAATGCCCATGCAAAAGGCATTTCGACGGCGCCGGGGCCACCGTGAACGAAAACGAGAATCGGGTTGTCGCGGTCCGCGCCGCGCACGTTCACAACCTGCCGCGCGCCGCCCAGCGTCGCTTCGAACGTCTCCTGCACACCGTTCGGCGTGACGATCTTGCCGATGTCGGCAACAATGGCGCGCGCGGGAGCATAGGCGTCGTCGGTTTGGGCGGCAGCGGGGGCGACGCAGGCCGCGAGCAGAGCAAGTGCGGCTATTCGAAGTCTCATCGATGATCCAACCCTCGTCGTTCCCGCGAAAGCGGGAACCCAGTTCAGACGTTGCTACCGGGTTCCCGCTGTCGCGGGAATGACGAAATTGAAAGACGTGGCGTCAGAAATCCAGCGGCGCGTCGAGTTCCTTCACCTGCCAGGGCAGGCCGTGCTTCATCAGCATGTCCATGAAGGGGTCGGGGTCCATCTGTTCCATGTTGAACACCCCCTTGCCGGACCAGGTGCCGGTGACCATCATCGCCGCGCCGATCATCGCGGGGACACCGGTCGTATAGCTGACCGCCTGATTGCCCGTCTCGGCATAGGCGTCTTCATGATCGCAGATATTGTAGAGATAGAGCGTCTTTTCCTTGCCGTCCTTGCCAAGGCCGGTTGCGATGACGCCGATATTGGTCTTGCCCTTCGTCGTCTCGCCGAGGCTCGACGGTTCGGGGAGAACGGCCTTCAGGAACTGCAGCGGGATGATTTCCTTGCCTTCATACATCACCGGGTCGATCCGCGTCATGCCGACATTCTGAAGCACGGTCAGGTGCTGGATATAGGCATCGCCGAAGGTCATCCAGAAACGGATGCGCTTGATCTCGGGCAGATGGGTTTTGAGGCTTTCGATTTCCTCATGATACATGAGGTACATATTCTTCGGGCCGACCGCCTCGAAGTCGAATTGCTGCTTCACCGACATCGGCGGTGTTTCGACCCAGTCGCCATTTTCCCAGTGGCGCGCGACCGCGGTCACTTCGCGGATGTTGATCTCCGGATTGAAGTTGGTCGCGAAATGCTGACCATGGTCGCCGCCGTTGCAGTCGAGAATGTCGAGCGTGTCGATGCGGTCGAAATGATGCTTGCGAAGCCAGGTCGTGAACACACTCGTCACCCCCGGGTCAAAGCCCGAGCCGAGCAGCGCCATCAGGCCGGCGTCCTTGAACCGGTCGTCATAGGCCCACTGCCAGTGATATTCGAACTTCGCCTCGTCGCGCGGCTCGTAGTTGGCAGTGTCGAGATAGTGCGCGCCGGTCGACAGGCACGCCTCCATGATCGTGAGATCCTGATAGGGAAGGGCAAGGTTGACGACATGCGTCGCCCCCACCGAGCGGATCAGCGCGGCGGTCGCGTCGATATGGTCGGCGTCGACCTCGGCGGTCTTGATCGTTACGCCGGTGCGTTCCTTGACCGATTCGGCGATCGCATCGCATTTGAACTTGCGGCGGCTGGCAAGGGTGATGTCGGGAAAGATATCGGGGTTCATCGCCATCTTGTGAACCGCAACCGATCCGACGCCACCGGCGCCGATCACCAGAACCTTGGTCATTCGAAAATCTCCTGTCGCGGCGATCATCGCCGCTTGTCTTGTATGCCGCGCCCTATAGGACGAAGCCATGACACAGCAAAGCCCCGATCCCTTGCCCAGCCCTGACCGCGCGCCGAGCCTCGCCGGAGTGGAACGCGCGGCGGCGAAAGTCGCTGCACTCCTGCCGCAAACGCCGCTCCTGCCGCTCGATGTTGGCGGCCGAACGATATGGTGCAAGGCCGAATGCCTGCAACCGGTCGGCGCGTTCAAGATTCGCGGCGCGTGGCACCGGCTGACCGACCTGACCCCAGATCAGGCGGCGGCAGGTGTGGTTGGCGTATCGAGCGGCAACCATGCCCAGGGTGTCGCCTGGGCGGCGAAGCGGCTGGGGATCAAGGCGACGATTGTGATGCCAAACAACGCGCCGCAGATGAAGCTCGCGGCAACACGCGCGCTCGGCGCGGACGTCGTGCTTTATGACCGCGTTACCGAATCGCGCGATGCGGTCGCCGCAAGGTTGCTCGACGAGCGCGGCGGCACGCTCGTCCATGCCTATGGGGACCCGTGGATCATCGAAGGGCAGGGGAGCGTGGGGATCGAGGCGCGCGCTCAGCTGGCCACGCGCGGCATTGTGGGGCCCGACAAGGTCGTCGCCTGCTGCGGCGGCGGCGGTTTGTCGGCGGGACTGGCGCTCGCCTGTCCCGATGCCGAGATCGTCGCTGTCGAACCCGAAGGATGGGACGATGTAACCCGCAGCCTCGCCGCCGGCAAAATCTTGTCGGTCGAGGATCTGGCGGCGCCGACCGAATGCGACGCGTTGCAGACGCCGCAGACGTGGCCGATCAATTTTGCGGTGCTGCAGGCGCGGGGCGTGCGCGGCGTGGTCGTGACGCGCGATGAAGTGCGCCGCGCGATGCGCGTTGCGTTCGAAAAGCTTCATCTCGTCGTCGAACCCGGCGGCGCGGCGGCGCTGGCGGCGGTCCTTGCGGGAAAGGTCGAGCCGGGCGAGGCGACGCTGGTGACACTGTCGGGCGGCAATGTCGATCCGCAAAAATATGCCGAGATCATTGCCGGCTGAGCCATCAAGGATATTTGTCGGCGCTGGCGCGTTTACGAAGGCGAAGGAGACGCAAGATGACGAAGACCATGGTTCTGGCCAGCGCCGCGGCGATGGCCCTGCTCGCGGGTTGTCAGAAGGCCGAAGCGCCCGCCCCGACACAGACCGAAACGACCGAGGTTCCGGTCGAAACCGCAATGCCGGCCGATGCTGCTGACACCGCAGCCGGGAGCGATCCGGCTACTGCACCGCACCGCTTTGCCAGTTGGGCTGGAAAGTGGACGGGGGTAGAGGGCATGTACGTCACCATCACCCCGACCGAACCCGAGCATTACAAGCTGGAGATGCAATCCGATCTCGACACCAAGGGCACATATGACGGTTGGGACAGCGAGCATGGCATCAAGTTCAAGCGCGGCGACGAGGAATTGAGCCTGCATCGCGGCAACGGCGACGATACCGGCCTCAAATATCTGGCGGGCAAGAAGGAATGCCTGATCGTGAAAAGCGGCGAGGGCTATTGCCGCGACTAATTGGCCTCCATCCCGGCAGCCCGACCTCTGCCGGGATGTCGGGATAGGATCATAATTTTCGTCCGTGTCGCCGATTTGTCATCGAAACGACGCGGGAATCGCAACATAGGCTGCCATGCGCGGCCCCGGATGCATTGCTTTTCCGGGAGACCATGACCGATGGCCAGCCAAGCAAACCTCAAGATCGCCACCGCCGTCGTGCGCGAGGATGCCGACCAGAAACAGCGCCTGCTCGACCGCGCCTTTGCGCTGGCCTTCAAGGGCCTTGTCTATGCCCAGATATGGGAAGACCCGGTGGTCGACATGGAGGCGCTTGCGATCGAACCGGGCAACCGGATCGCGACGATCGCAAGCGGCGGTTGTAACGTCTTCTCCTATCTGACCGCCGACCCCGGCGAGATCGTCGCGGTCGATCTCAACACCGCGCATGTCGCGCTCAATCATCTGAAGCGCACGGCGGTCGAGCGTCTGCCTGATCATGCCAGCCTTCGCCGCTTTTTCGGCGATGCCGACAGCAAGCTGAATATCGCCGACTACCAGCATTATATCGCGCCGCATCTCGACGCGGTCAGCCGGGCTTATTGGGAGGGGCGCGATCTCGCGGGACGGCGCCGGATCGGGGGCTTCGCACGCGGGGTCTATCGGCGCGGCCTGCTCGGCAGTTTCATCGGCCTTGCGCATCTGGCGGCGCGGCTGAACGGCGTTGATCCGCGTGTGTTGCTGACCGCGGAAAGCGTCGCCGAACAGCGGGCAATCTTCGACGCGAAATTCGCGCCCTTTTTCGACCGCGGCTTCATTCGCTGGGTCACGGCACAGCGGTCATCTCTTTTCGGGCTCGGCATTCCGCCGGCGCAATATGATGCCCTGGCGGGCGGCAAGCCGATGGCCGACGTCCTGCGCGCGCGGCTCGAAAAGCTGGCCTGCGATTTCCCGCTCGCCGAAAATTATTTCGCCTGGCAGGCGTTCGGGCGCGGCTACGCCAAGGATGATAGGGCGCCGCTGCCGCCCTATCTTCAGGCCCGCCATTATGATGCGGTCAAGGCGCGGGCGGGGCGCGTGGGGATGCTCCACGCGAATATGACCGACATGCTGGCAGCGTCGGACGCCGCGAGCTTCGATCGTTATGTCTTCCTCGACGCGCAGGACTGGATGAGCAACGCGCAGCTTGCGGCGTTGTGGACCGAGGTTACGCGCACCGCGCGGCCGGGCGCGCGCGTGCTGTTCCGCACCGCGGCCGAACCCAGCCTGCTGCCGGGGCGCCTGCCCGACGATCTGCTGCGCCGCTGGGACTATCGGGCCGAGGACTCGGCGGGCTTCACGCGCCGCGATCGCTCGGCGATATATGGCGGCGTGCATCTCTATGTGCTTCGGGACGCCGGCATATGAGCGGCCATGGGGCGTTGATGGACCGCGTCTATCGCGGTCAGCGCCACATCTATGATGCTACGCGCAAATATTATCTGCTCGGCCGCGATGCGCTGATCGCCGATCTGGCGCCGCCGGCGGGTGGCAGCGTGCTCGAGATCGGTTGCGGGACGGGCCGCAATCTGATCGCCGTCGGACGGGCATGGCCCGAGGCCGAGCTGTTCGGGATCGATATATCGGCGGCCATGTTGGAAAAGGCCAACGCATCGCTTGCAAAGGCCGGGATTGCGGCATCGCTCGTTCGGGGCGACGCGTGCGATTTCGACCCGGTGGCGCTGTTCGGTCGTCTTACCTTCGACCGCGTCTTCATCAGCTATGCGCTTTCGATGATCCCCGACTGGCGGGCGGCACTCGCCCAAGCGGCGCGCTGCGTCGCACCGGGTGGACGGCTTGAGATTGTCGATTTCGGCCAGCAGGACGAATTGCCCGGCCTGTGGCGCCGATTGCTGTTCGGCTGGCTGTCGCATTTTCACGTCGCGCCGCGCGCCGATCTGCCGATCGCGGTCGCGAACCTGGCGGGGGAGGCCGACGCCGCACGGGTCAACTGCGATCGGCTCTATCGTGGATATGCGATCCGCGCGGGCCTCGCGCGGCGCTGAAAAACTGCTATCCCCATGCGCGCAACAGGGGGAGAGTGGGCGATGGAGCAGGCAATCGTGACGGCGCGGCTCGGCGATGCAGCGGTTGTGGGCGAAACGCTGGCGCAGGCATTCCAGACCGATCCCGCCTTGTCGTGGATACTGCCGGACCCCGCCCATCGCGCGCGGGCCTTGCGCGGACTGTTCCGCACGCTCGTCCCCGCAGATATGCGCGCGGGCGTAGCGCTGCGATCCGATGCGGGCGAGGCGGCGGCGCTGTGGCGTGGGCCGGGACGAGCGCACAGCGGCGGGCTGGAATTCTTGCGCACCGTGCTGCCACTCATCGCAACCTTCGGCACGGCGCTCCCGCGCGGACTGAAGGTTCAGGGCAGCATCGACGCGCACCGGCCCAAAGGGCGGCGCTTCTGGTATCTCCATTATGTTGGCGTGCGCCCCGATCATCAGGGAAAGGGGCACGGCGGGCGGATCATCCGGGCGCAGACGGCGGTGGCCGATGCCGATGGCCTTCCTTGCTGGCTGGAAACGGCGACGCCCGAGAATGTGCCGCTGTACGAGCGGCTTGGCTTCGTGATCGAGGCCGAATGGGACGTTGCGGGCGGCGGCCCCCATTTCTGGGGCATGATGCGGCAACCGGTCCTGACCTAGCCCTGGCGTCGGACGAAATTCTCATAGTCGGCGGCGTGTATGACAGGGAGTGTGGGCGCCGACGCGAGGTTCATCAGTCGCAACCGATACTGGGCAAGCGTCGCCGCGCGCTGAAGCTCGGTCATTCGCGATGGACCGTATACGATAAATGGTTCGATCACCTGAAAACCCGAGAACCGCAAAATTCCGTGATGGATCGGATAGAGTATGGGATCGATCGGGCCGTAGAGTCCGTCATCCGAATAGGGTGCCGCCCCGCCGCCGGTCGTAACCGACAGCATCGCTCGCCGCGGCGCCAGGCGCCCTTGGTCAAGCCATTTGCCGCCGCCATAGGCGACGCCCACGGCGAACACGCGGTCGATCCACCCTTTCATGATTGCCGGCATTCCCAGCCACCAGATGGGGAATTGAAAGATTACCGTGTCGGCCCACAGCAATTTGTCCATCTCTGCGCGCAGGTCGCTTGAGAAACTGCCGGCGGATGCGGCGAAACGCTCTTCGGCCTGCTGATCGTATCGCTCCGGATTGGCGCGTATCCTGAAATTGCGTCGATCCGATACCGGATCCCACTCCATGGCATAGAGGTCGGACACGACCAGTTCGTGACCGATTGTCGGCAATAATGCGCGGGCGCTATCGGTTAGCGCGCCGTTGAAGCTGCGGGGTTCAGGGTGGGCGTGGACGATCAGGATGCGCATGGCCGTCATTCGGCGCCTGCGGCTCCAACGTTACAGAGGGCTCTCGAAAGGCGGGGCGCTTGCGATCAATCGTCGAAGCCGACGAAGCGCACCGCCTCGTCGATGTTCTTGCGGTTCGATACCACGGCATTGGCGGGAAACGCCTCGTCGGGCCAGCCCATGGCGACGCAGATCATGATGACCTGATCGTCGGGGATTTGCGCATGTTCGCGCACGACCGGGCTTTGCATTATCCCCTGGCTGTTGATGACACACCCCAGCCCACGCGACCAGGCGGCGTTGACCAGCGCATTGGTCACGGCGCCGCAATCGAAAGGCGCGATATCGCTGCCGAGCAGCACCCGGTCATAGGTGACGACGATGCTGACCGGCGCGTCGAATTGGCGAAAGCCGCGCAGCACCCAATCCTGCCGCGCGTCCTTGTCGTCGCGCGCGATCCCCATCGCTCCGAAGAGCTGCTTGGCGATTTCGATCTGCCGGAAGCGATGCTCCTCGGCGATGCCGTCGAAACGCCGAAACTCTCGGCTGTCCGGCTTGCCGGCAAGAATACCTTCGGTGTTGCCCCGGCGGATTTCGGCGAGCGCGTCGCCGGTGACGACCGAGAAATTCCAGCACTGGTTGTTGAACGACGAGGGCGCGCGCATCGCGACGCCGAGGATTTCGGCGATCAGTTCGCGCGGAACGGGCTTGTCGAGAAAGCCGCGGATCGAGCGGCGGCCGCGAACGACCGCGTCATACGCTTCGACTTGCGTCACGCGGCGATTTTGAATTCGAGTTCGAGCCGGCCCCAGATTTCGACCAGCGCCTGCGTCAGCTCGCGCATCATCGCTTCGTCATGCGCCGGGCCGGGCGTGAAGCGCAGGCGTTCGGTGCCGCGCGGCACGGTCGGGAAATTGATCGGCTGCACATAGACGCCATATTCGGCGAGCAATATGTCGCTGATCTTCTTTGCGCGCACCGGATCGCCGACCATCAGCGGGACGATGTGCGTCACCGAATCCATGACCGGCAGGCCGGCATCGCGGAAGCATCGCTTAAGGTAAGCTGCGGCGGCCTGCTGCGCATCGCGTTCCTCGCTCGACCCCTTGAGGTGACGGACGCTGGCGAGCACGCCGGCAACGAGCACCGGCGACAGGCTGGTTGTGAAGATGAAGCCCGGCGCGTAGCTGCGGATCACATCGACGATATTCTTGTCGGCAGCGATATAGCCGCCCATCACGCCGAATGCCTTGCCCAGCGTGCCTTCGATGATGGTTACGCGGTGCGCGGCTTCGTCGCGTTCGGTGATACCGCCGCCGCGCGGGCCGTACATGCCGACTGCATGGACCTCGTCGCAATAGGTGAGGGCGTTATATTTGTCGGCAAGGTCGCAGATCGCGTGGATCGGGGCGACGTCGCCGTCCATCGAATAGACGCCTTCGAACGCGATCAGCTTCGCCGCGTCGGGATCGTCGGCGGCGAGCAGTTCTTCGAGATGCGCGAGGTCGTTGTGGCGCCAAACGCGCTTTTCGCAGCCCGAATTGCGGATACCCGCAATCATCGAGGCGTGATTGAGTTCGTCCGAATAGATGATGCAGTTCGGGAGCAGCTTGCCGAGCGTGCCGAGCGTCGCTTCGTTCGAGATATAGCCCGAGGTGAAGAGCAGCGCGCCTTCCTTGCCGTGCAAATCGGCGAGTTCGGCTTCGAGATCGATGTGATAGTGGGTGTTGCCGCCGATGTTGCGCGTGCCGCCCGATCCGGCGCCGACGTCGTGCAGCGCCTCTTCCATCGCGGCGATGACCTTCGGGTGCTGGCCCATCGCGAGATAGTCGTTCGAACACCAGACGGTGATCGGCTTCGGCCCGTTATGCCCCGCAAAGCAGCGCGCGTTGGGGAAGGCCCCCTTGTTGCGCAGAATATCGATAAACACGCGGTAACGGCCTTCTTCGTGAAGGCGGTCGATGGCCCGGGCGAAAATATCTTCGTAGTTCACTTGCATGCCCCGCAGTTTCGGGTGCGCGGCCCCCGCCGGCGCGATAACCGGGCGGCAATACGCGCGATTTTCCGTGAAATCCAGTGCGAACGATTCGCAGATCTGGGTCAAATTGTCTCAATTCGCCCGATGCCATAAGGCGCCAGCGCGGCCAGCGGCGGGGGCAGGCGATCGTCGCTGCGCGTGAAGACCGCGATGCCGGGCGCCGCCGTCTGGGGCCACGCCTGCCCTTGGGTGAGGTGCGCGATCCGCCGCGCGATCCCTGCAGCGCCGTCGATGAGCGTGACGCCGGGTCCGGCCGCCGCCTGCAATTCGTCCTGCAGCAGCGGGAAGTGGGTGCAGGCCAGGACGATGACGTCGATGGCACCGCCGCCCGCCTGATCGGTCAGCCCGGCGAGCGCGCGTGCAATCGCGGCGGGATCGACCGGTTCGCCGCGCAGCTTGCTCTCGGCAGCGGTGACGAGTTCGGGGCTGCCGTGGCGGAGCACGATTTTGTCGCGCGCGAATTTGGCGCTGAGGTCATCGACATAGGGCTGCCGCACCGTCGCCTCGGTCCCCAGCACGCCGATCACGCCGCTGCGCGTCAGTTCGGACGCCGGCTTGATCGCGGGCACGGTTCCCACGATCGGCAGATCGAGTGCTGCGCGAACATGCGCGAGCGCGATGGTCGAGGCGGTGTTGCAGGCGATAACGGCGAGCCGGGGATGGTAGCGTTCGACCAACCGGCCGAGCAGCGCCGGCACGCGTGCCGCGAGTTCGGCGTCGCTTTTCTTGCCATAGGGCAGGCCGGCGTAGTCGGCGGCATAGACTATCGGCGCGGTCGGCAGCAGCGCACGCGTCGGTCCGAGGACGGTCAGTCCGCCAAGGCCGCTGTCGAAAAAGAGAATAGGCGCGTCGGGCGCGGGAGTCTGCATGCGAGCCGGTTAGCATGCGCCCGCCCGGCGTCAATCCGGTCCTTTGCGGCGTCCAGATTCATCGAATCCATTGATTGCCCGCTGCAACATCGCCACAATATTCCCGAACCAACGCCCGGGAGCGCCATGACCATCTTATTGTTGACCGCCGCCGGCTATCTGCTCGGCTCGATTCCGTTCGGCGTCCTGCTGACGCGCGCGTTCGGCGCCGGCGATCTGCGGCAGATCGGATCGGGCAATATCGGCGCGACCAACGTGCTGCGCACCGGACGCAAGGAACTCGCCGCGGCGACGCTGATCCTCGACGGCGCGAAGGGCGCGGTCGCGGTGCTGCTCGCGCGTCATTTCGTTCCCCAGCTCGGCGATCATGCTGCGATGATCGCGGGTGCGGCGGCGATGATCGGTCATTGCTATCCAGTCTGGCTGAAGTTTCGCGGCGGCAAGGGGGTTGCGACACTGCTCGGCCTCGCGCTGGCGCTCGCCTGGCCGGTCGGGCTGGTGTTCGCAGCTGTGTGGCTGGGGACTGTGTTGCTGCTGCGCATTTCGTCGCTCGGCGGGATGGCGGGAGCGGTCGCGGCGCCGGTCGCGGCGCTTGCCTTCGGCTATCCGGTCTATGCAGTCGGCCTCGCCGGGCTGGCGGTGATCGTGCTGTGGCGCCACCGGGAGAATATCGCGCGGCTGCGCGCCGGAACCGAACCGCGCGTCGGCGCAAAGAAGGGCGCTGCGTGACGCACCCAGAGCGGTCGGCGCGGATCCGGCTGATCCGCACGCCGCATGTCGTGACCAGCCGGCTCGGCCCGCCGCCGGTGGCGACCGACGCGATCGTTCGCCAGCCGGGACATCCCGCCGCGTCGGTGCAACCGGTCCTGCTCGAACTCGAACGCGCCGGGGGGCTGGCGCGGCATATGGGCCCGCGGGGGGCGCTGCTTTAGGGTCCGCAACGTCTCGGCGCGGTTCAGCCACGGTTCAGCGGCGCGGCGACAGGCTGATGATATTGTATCACATGCGGGGAGTTGGGTGATGCGGAACAGGTTTCTGACAGGTGTGACATTAACGGCGCTGCTGGCCTCCGGCCCGGCGCCCTTGCCGATCATGGCGGCGCAAGCGGCGGCGCCCGGCTGGAATGACGGCTTTTGCCGCAATGCCGAGCCGCTGCCGCAGCTCGATCCCGAAACGCGGCCGCGGCCCGTTCCCGCCGCGGGCGGCAAGGGTGGACGCTATGACAGTGTGGCACCGGTGATGGCCGCGCCGCCGCCACCGCCGCCGCCTGCGCCGCCACCACCGCCGATGATGGCGCCGGCTGCCGAAGCGGCATCGCCGCCGGCGAGCGACGTCGTCGTCACCGGCTCGCGCAGTGACGCCAGCGCCGGTGCAGCCGAGCCCGTCGCCATGGAAAAGGGATCGTCGGCCGATTTCGATCGCGCGCCGGGCGCCGTGATGCCGCCGCGTCCCTATCCGCAGCCGCAGCCGCAGTCGGGCATCCTGACCGCCGGCGAGCATGACGATCTGCTCAATCCGGAACTTTACGCGGCCTATGTCGGTCGCAGCAATCTGGGCCAGCAGATCCGCGATCTTCCGCGCGTCGATACGATGCGCGTGGTCACCGTGAAGGTGAACGACCGCAACGGGCAGCCCATTCCCTTCGCCGATGTCGTGGTGACGTGCAGCGACGGCAACAGCATCACCATGGCGACGCAGGCCGACGGCGGCGCAGTCTTCTTTCCGGGGCTCGACCGGTTGAGCGAGCGCATTACGGTGTCGGCGCGCCAGGGCGGACGGACGATTGCCGACGCGCGTCCGGTGCTCGTCGCCGATGCGCCGGGCGGCCAGCTTGTCGGCCTGACCGCTAACCAGATGGCGGCGAAGGCCACCAAGCTCGATCTGATGCTGGTGATCGACACGACCGGCAGCATGGGCGACGAGATCCGCTATCTTCAGTCCGAACTGCGTTCGATCATCAATGCGATCACGACGCGGCACCGCGATCTCGACATCCGTGTCGGCTTTGTCTTCTACCGCGACCTCGGCGATGATTATGTGACGCGCACTATCGGCTTCGACCGCGATATCGGCCGCGCGCAAGGCGTGCTGGCGCAGCAGGACGCGAACGGCGGCGGCGACTATCCCGAAGCGATGGATCAGGCGATGATCCGCGCGGTGGGGCAATCCTGGCGTCCTGATGCGGTCAAATCGCTGCTGCTCGTCGCCGATGCGCCGCCGCACGACGACAAGTTCGGGCGCACCTGGGCCGCCGCCGAAGCGGCTCGCGCCAAGCGGATCCATATCACCCCGGTCGCCGCTTCGGGCGTTGCGGACGAGGCCGAATATGCGATGCGCGCAATGGCCGCAGCAACGCAGTCGCGCTACCTCTTCCTGACCGACGACAGCGGCGTGGGCAATCCGCACGCACCGCCGGCGATCGACTGCTATCTCGTGACCCGGCTCGACGCGCTGGTGCGCCGGGTGATCGACAGCCAGATCAGTGGCCGCCGCATCGAACCCGACAAGGACGAGGTGATCCGCAGCGTGGGGCAATATGACGGCGGCAAATGCGTACTGCCTGCCGACTTCAAATGGGACAGCAACTGACGCTTGGACGTCAGCCATTGACACCCTCCTGCATCTGACCGATGCAGGGGTGTGGGTTGCGTCGGGAAATCTCCCGTCGCTGGTCCGATTCCGGCCGCGGGAGGTCGGAGGTTTGTTTTCATGAAAAAATTGCTGTCGGCCATCGCCCTTGCGGCGATGCTGTTTCAGCCTGTCGTCGTCGCTGCGAAGGATCAGGAACCCGTCAAGATTTCGGGGCCGGCCAATGCAAGGGGCGTGACGACGGTAACGATCGGTGCCTTCAATGTCGGCTTCATCTTTGAGTCTACGGACCAGATCAAGAAGACGGGTGGTCTGATGGGTGCCTTTGGCGGCACCACAAAGGCCAAGAGCGAACTGGTCGGCGTCACGCCTGAGATGATGCAGGCCATCACCGATGCCGCCTATGCCGATTTCGTGTCGCAGCTGGGTGCGCGCGGTTATGTCGTTCAATCCGCCGCCGACCTGTTCGATCATGCGGCGCTTGCAAAGACCAAGTCGCTGGAAGCGCCGCTCGATGTCAATATTGCGCTCGAGAAGGGTAGCAAGGGCAAGGCAACCTATTACAAGCCGAGTGCGCTCCCGTCGCTGTTGATGATCCCGGGGGACTTTACGGGTTCCGGAATGAGCAGCATGGGGATCAATATGTTGGCAGGGCAGGCGAATATGGCCCTGTCAAACTATGCCAGGCAAACAGGTGTTGGCGTGATTGATGTCGTCTATCTTATCGACTTTTCGGATCAGAAGCGCCCGGGCTTTTTCAGCTTCGGCGGCGGGGTCAATGTAAACAGCGGCCTGTCTGTCAGCGCGGATTATTCGCGAATGACGCTTATTGCGCCCTCGGGCAAGCAGGCTGTCATAACGGTCAAGGCCCCAATTGGCGTCGAAGGCGAGTTCATCGACAAGAGCGATGCGTCGACCGGTACAGAAAAGGCCGTGCAATCGGCTGCCAATGTTGCAGGCGGCCTTGCAGCGGCGGCGAACATCGGCCTGCCGATGTTCGGCAAAACGCGTAAATTCCAGTTCACTGCAAAGCCAGGAAATTATGAGGAGGGCGCGGCGAAAGCAGCGAGCCTGGCAAACGAATTGCTGCTCGGAAGACTTGGCGCATTGCGTTGATCCCCGACGGCGGGCGCTCTATTTCCCCTCTTGACGGAAGGGATCGGCGCCCGCCACCCTCGCGCGTACGTACGTAAGAGTTTTCGGGGAAACGAATTTTCGATGCAATTGGTGATTGTGGAATCGCCCGCCAAGGCGAAGACGATCGAGAAATATCTCGGCCGTGATTTCAAGGTGCTGGCCAGCTATGGCCACGTCCGCGACCTGCCGCCCAAGGACGGCTCTGTCGATCCGGATGACGGTTTTTCGATGGAGTGGCAGCTCTATCCGGACAAGGCGAAGCGGCTGAAGGATATTCAGGATGCCGCGAAGCAGGCCGACCGTCTGATTCTCGCGACCGACCCCGATCGCGAGGGCGAGGCGATCAGCTGGCACGTGCAGGAATTGCTGCGCCAGAAAAAGGCGCTGCCGCAAAAGGTTGACCGCGTGACCTTCAACGCGATCACCAAGCAGGCGGTGACCGATGCGATGGCGCATCCGCGCGGTCTCGACGACGATCTGATCGACGCGTACCGCGCGCGCCGCGCGCTCGATTATCTCGTCGGTTTCACCCTCTCGCCGGTGCTGTGGCGCAAGCTGCCCGGTGCCAAATCCGCGGGCCGCGTCCAGTCGGTGGCGCTGCGCCTCGTCGTCGAACGCGAACGCGAAATCGAAGCCTTTGTTGCGCAGCAATATTGGTCGATCACCGGCCAGTTCGAAATGGGCGGCACGCCGTTCAAGGCGCGGCTCGCGCGCTGGCGCGGCGACAAGATCGAGCGCTTGACGATCACCAACGAGGCCGATGCGCGCGCCGCCGAAGCCGATGTGAAGGCGGGCCATTTCACCGTCGACAGCGTCGAAACCAAGCCGCTGACGCGCAATCCGCCGCCGCCCTTCACGACCTCGACCCTGCAACAGGAAGCCGCGCGCAAGCTCGGTTTCTCGGCCAGCCACACGATGCGGGTTGCGCAGGATCTCTACGAGGACGGCGCGATCACCTACATGCGTACCGACGGCGTTCAGATGGACGGCAGCGCGATAAGCGCCGCGCGGCGGGCGATTGCTGACCGCTACGACGGGGGCTATGTTCCCGATCAGCCGCGCCAGTATCAGACCAAGGCGAAGAACGCGCAGGAAGCGCACGAGGCGATCCGTCCGACCGATTTTGGCAAGGACAAGGTCGGCGGCGGCGATCATGCGCGCCTCTACGATCTGATCTGGAAGCGTGCGCTGGCGAGCCAGATGGCCTCGGCGCGGCTCGAACGCACGAGCATCGATCTGAGCGACGGCACCGGCAAGACAATGCTCCGCGCGACAGGTCAGGTTGTGAAATTCCCCGGCTTCCTGGCGCTCTATGACGAAAGCCGCGACGACAGCGCCGACGATGAGGATGCGCGCTTGCTTCCCGCGATGGCAAAGGGCGATGCACCCGCCAAGACCGGCGTCGAGGTCGAAGCCCACGAGACGCAGCCGCCGCCGCGCTATTCGGAAGCGAGCCTGGTCAAGAAGATGGAGGAACTCGGCATCGGGCGCCCGTCGACCTATGCCTCGATCCTTCAGGTGCTCAAGGACCGCGCCTATGTGCGCGTCGAAAAGAACCGCTTCCTGCCGGAAGAGAGCGGGCGATTGCTCACCGCTTTCCTCGAACGCTTCTTCGGCCGCTATGTCGAATATGATTTCACCGCGGGCCTCGAAGAAGAGCTCGACGACGTGTCGGGCGGCCGCGCCCAGTGGCAGGCGGTACTCGAACGCTTCTGGCGCGACTTCAAGCCGCGCACCGGCGAGGTGATGGAGCAGAAGCCGTCGGAAATTACCGCGGCGCTCGACGAGTTTCTCGGCCCCTATCTCTTCCCCGACAAGGGCGACGGCAGCGATCCGCGCGTCTGCCCGAATTGTGGCACCGGGCGGCTCGCGCTGCGCGGCGGGCGCTTCGGTCCGTTCATCGCGTGCAGTAACTATCCTGAGTGCAAATTCACGCGAAAATTCGCGCAGCCGGGCGGCAGCGACGGCGCCGACAGCGGCCCCGAAACGCTGGGTACCGATCCCGAAAGCGGGCTCGAGGTGACGAAGCGCAGCGGCCGGTTCGGACCTTATATCCAGCTCGGCGATGGCAAGGAGGCGAAGCGCTCGTCGATCCCGAAGGACATTCCGGCCGAGGATTTCGATCTGGACTATGCGCTGCGGCTCCTGAGCCTGCCGCGCGACGTCGGGACGCATCCCGAAAGTGGCAAGCCGATCGTCGCGGGACTGGGGCGCTATGGTCCCTATCTGCTCCATGACGGCAAATATGCGAAGCTGACCGGCACCGCCGAAATCTTCGACATCGGCATGAACGCGGCGGTGGCGCGTATCGCCGATGCGGCGAATGGCGGCGGCCGCGGCGCGCGCGCCAAGGCCGAGCCATTGAAGACTTTCGGCCCGCACCCGACGAGCGGCGGCGAAATGAAGCTGATGGCCGGACGTTTCGGGCCTTATGTGACCGACGGCACGACCAACGCCACGCTGCCCAAGACGGTCGAGCCCGACGCGCTGACTGTCGAGGAAGCTGTCGCCCTGATCGACGCCCGCGCCGCGAAGGGACCGGCGAAGGGCAAGAAGAAGACGCCCGCGAAGAAGGCTGCGGCCAAAAAGCCGGCCGCAAAGAAGGCGCCGGCAAAGAAGAAGGCCGCGAAGGACGCGTGATGTTGCTTGGGCGACCGGCTCAAGCTCCATCGCCTATCCCGCGCAGGGCTGGTCGGCGGCGCGGAAGTCGTGCTGGGCGACGTCGTCGTGTCGAACGAGGCGGATTTTCGATCCGCTATGGCAATGCGCGTTGGCGGGAAGCGCGATGGTCGCCTGCTGCAGGCTGTTGACGCGCACGACGGCCTCCTCCGGCTTGCCGGGCGGCGTTTCAATCCGCATGACCTCGCCGGCGACCAGATGATCCTTGCCGCTGCTCGCGAAACGATCGCGCTCGATGACGAGCGCGATCAGCACCGCGATGAGCAGATAGGCCTGCCAATAGCGGAAGACCGCTCGGAACCGGTCGCCGGGGGTGTTGAAGGGATCGTGCGCCATTTCGCCGTTCAATCGACCCAGTCGAGGCCCATGTCGCGATAGACGCCGCGGTCTTCGTCCCAATTTTCCTTGACCTTAACGTGCAGGAAAAGATGGACCTTGCGGCCCATCAGTTCGGCAAGTTCGGCGCGGGCCTTTGCGCCAATTTCCTTGATTCGGGAGCCGCCCTTGCCAAGCACGATGGCGCGCTGGTTGTCGCGCGCGACAAAAATCTGCTGGTGGATTTCGGCGCTGCCGTCGGGGCGGGTCTTGAACAATTCGGTCTCGACCGTCGACTGATAGGGCAATTCCTCATGGAGCTGGCGATAGAGCTGCTCGCGCGTGATCTCGGCCGCGAGCATCCGTTCGGGCGCGTCGCTGACCTCGTCCTCGGGGAAATGCCACGGCCCCTCGGGCATCAGCGCGGCGAGATGCGCCTTGAGCTCGGGCACGCCGTCGCCGCTGCTCGCCGCGATGAAGAAGGTTTCGTCGAAGGCGAGCCGGGCGTTGAGCTCGGTCGCGATGGTGAGCAGCTTGTCCTTCTTGGTCAGGTCGACCTTGTTCAGCACCAGATATTTCTTCTCGGGCCGGTTCGCGACTCCTTCCAGCACGCGTTCGACGCGGCCCGTCAGCTTGGCCGCGGCGTCAACCATGACAAGGATGGCCTCGGCTTCCTCGAGGCTGCCCCACGCCGCAGCGACCATCGCGCGGTCGAGCCGGCGGGTGGGCGCGAAGATGCCCGGCGTGTCGATCAGGATGATCTGCGTGTCGCCGTCCATCGCGACGCCCATCAGGCGGGTGCGCGTCGTCTGCGCCTTGGGGCTGACGATGGCGACCTTCTGGCCGACAAGGGCGTTGACGAGGGTCGATTTGCCGGCGTTCGGTGCGCCGACGACCGCCACGAAACCGCAGCGCTGGGTCATTTCACGTCTTCCTGGGTCAAGATTTCAAGCAGGGCGGTGGCGGCCGCCTTCTCGGCAGCCTGCTTGGACGGGCCGTCGCCTTCGGCCTCGGCGAGCTTGCCGATCGCGACGGCGACGCGGAAGCGCGGGGCGTGGTCGGGGCCGTCGCGGCGGACGAGGCGATATTCGGGGGGCTTGCGCTTGCGCGCGAGCGCCCATTCCTGAAGCGCCGCTTTGGGATGTTTGGGCGCGGCGACCTGGCCTTCGATCATGCTGCCCCAATTGCGGACGATGAATGCCCGCGCGGCGTCCTGGCCAAGGTCGAGCCACAGCGCGCCGATCAGCGCTTCGAGCACGTCAGCGGCGATATTGTCGCTATACCGCCCGCCATCGCCGATCGCCTGCGCGCCGAAGCGGACATGCGCGGTAAGTTCGAGCGCCTGCGCAATCCGTGCGCAGGTTTCGCCCGACGCGAGCGCGTGCAGTCGCGACGATAACTCACCCTCGGCAGCCTTCGGAAAGCGGGCGAACAATTCGGACGCAATGACCAAGCCGAGCACGCGGTCGCCGAGAAATTCCAGCCGCTGATAATCACCCGCACCGCTGCTGCCGTGGGTCAGCGCCTCGCGGTAGAGGCCAAGGTCGCGGGGCGTTGCGCCGGTAATGGCGGCAAGCGTTTCCGCGGATACACCTTCGTTCAAAAGCCTTCCCCGGCGCGGCTCCAGCGGGCGGCGGTGAACCAGCTGATCGGGTTGAGCCAGCTTGCCGACCCGTCGGTCGAGAACATCGTCACCAGCGCATGGCCGACCAGATTTTCCTCGGGCACCAGGCCAATGCCCTGA
The DNA here is from genome assembly GCF_900185685.1 of Sphingopyxis sp. P1IMeth2. Classification (NCBI taxonomy): domain Bacteria; kingdom Pseudomonadati; phylum Pseudomonadota; class Alphaproteobacteria; order Sphingomonadales; family Sphingopyxidaceae; genus Sphingopyxis; species Sphingopyxis sp. P1IMeth2. Next base: position 215,586 of record NZ_FYAT01000012.1, on the reverse strand, counting down.
CCTTCGACGGCGGGGAAGCGGCTGTCGGCACTGCGGTCGCGATTATCGCCCATCAGGAACAGATGGCCGGGGGGCACCGTAACGGGCGCTGTATTATCCTCGGGGATCGAGGTGATATCGAGGATGGCGTAGCTCTTGCCGCTGGGCAGCGTTTCCTTGAAGCGCTTGTAGCGGCACTGACGCTGGCCGTTCGCGCCGATCTCTTCGAACTCGGGCGAATAGCAGGGCAGGGTGCCGTTGGCGCGCGAGGCGTCGATCATATTCTGCGTCACCGGAATGACGAAATCGGCCATCGGTTCGCGCTTCAGCGGCTTGCCGTTCAGCCAGACGATGCCGTCCTTAACCTGGATCGTGTCGCCGGGCAAGCCGATCACGCGCTTGATATAGTCGTTGTCGTTGACCGGCGGCGCCTTGAACACGACAACGTCGCCGCGATCGGGCGTACGCGCGAAAATACGGCCGGGGATCAGCGGCACGCTGAACGGCAGGCTGTATTTCGAATAGCCGTAAGCCATCTTGTTCACGAGCAGATAGTCGCCGATCAGCAGGCGCGGCTGCATCGATTCCGACGGAATGTTGAAGGGCGACAGAAAGAAGCTGCGAAAGATCAGCACCGCGATCGCGAGCAGCGCGAGAAAACGGATCGTGTCGACCGCCTCTTCCTTGGCGGATACGGGTGCGGGTTCGGGCGTCGCGGGGGCGGGATTTTCGGCGGGGATGCTGGCGTCGGTCATGGGGGCGCATTGACGGTGAATAGGTCTGCGCGTCAAGTAAATATCGGCGGATGACGCTGGCGTACGAGCGGTGGCGCGCTTATGAAACGGGCGAACATCTCCATCCCCGTTCGCATCGAGCGTAGTCGAGATGCCCATCGGCCGTTCGCGCCTTGGGGTGTCTCGACTTTGCCCGACACGAACGGACCTTAGAAGGAAGTTTTCGATGACCACCTCCTCCGAAGCGTGGCAGGCGCTCTCCGCGTGGCAACCGCAAACAATCGCCGACCTGATCGCCGCCGATCCGGAGGCGCGGCTTCAGATGCTCGTTCGCAACGTCGCTGACATTCGCTTCGACTTCGCAAAGACGCATCTCGATGGCGAGGCGCTGGCGATCCTTTCGACGCTTGCCGAAGCGCAGGATTTTGCCGGCCGCCGCAAGACGCTTTTCGCGGGCGGCATCGCCAACCCGACCGAAGACCGTGCTGCAGAGCACAGCGCCGAGCGCGGCGAAGGGGCGCCCGAGTCCGTCCATGTCGCGCAGGCATTGCATCAGCGGATGCGGATGCTGATCGACGCGATCGAGGCCGATGCGTTCGGCGAAATCCGCCATTTGCTCCACATCGGCATCGGCGGCTCGGCGCTTGGCCCCGACCTGTTGATAGATGCGCTGGGGCGGCATGGCTCGCGCTACGACGTCGCCATCGTCTCGAATGTCGATGGGGCCGCGCTCGCCGAAGTCTTCGCCAAATTCGATCCAGCCTATACGCTTGTCGCGGTCGCGTCGAAGACCTTCACGACGACCGAGACGCTGCTCAACGCGGCCTCGGCGCTTCAATGGCTGGAGGAAGCGGGCGTCGATGATCCGGTCGGCCGTTTCATTGCGCTGACCGCCAATCCCGAACGCGCGGTCGAATGGGGTATCGACGAAACGCGCATCCTGCCGTTCAGCGAAACCGTCGGCGGGCGCTATTCGCTCTGGTCGTCGATCGGCTTTCCGGCGGCGCTGGCGCTCGGCTGGGACGCTTTTCAGGACATGCTCGAAGGCGCGGCGGAGATGGACCGCCATTTCCGGCTCGCCGACGGCGCCGACAATATCTGCCTGCTCGCCGCTTTCGCCGACCAGATTTACGCCAACCGGCTGGGCTGCCAGACCCGCGCAGTTTTTGCCTATGACGAACGGTTGCGGCTGTTGCCCGCCTATCTGCAACAGCTCGAAATGGAATCGAACGGCAAGCGCGTGACGCTCGACGGCGCGCCGCTCGCACAGCAGAGCGCGCCGATCACCTGGGGCGGCGTCGGCACCGACGCCCAGCACGCGGTATTCCAGCTTCTGCATCAGGGCACGCATCTGACCCCGGTTGAATTCGTCGTCGCGCGCGAGCCCGATCATATCCTTGACGATGCCCACCACGAGACGCTGGTCGCGAACTGCATCGCGCAGGGCGCGGCGTTGATGACCGGCCGTGCGAGCGAGGACGGCGCGCGCGCCTATCCCGGCAACCGTCCATCGACGACGATCCTGCTCGAACAGGTGACGCCGCATAGTCTGGGTGCGCTGATCGCCTTCTACGAACATCGCGTTTTCGCCAACGCCGTGCTGCTCGGCATCAATCCCTTCGATCAGTTCGGGGTCGAGCTAGGCAAGGAAATGGCGAAGGGCCTTGCCGAAGGAACGGTGCAATTCGATCCGGCCACCGAAGCGCTGATGCAGGCCGCGCTGGGGGACTAGGCGATCAGGCTAATCCAAATATTCGATTGGCAAGACGGCGCGGCGTAACCACATAGGTCCTCGCCGCGAATGTCAGCGACGATTGCCAGGGGTGTTTCATGAGCGATTTCGACTATGACCTGTTTGTCATCGGCGCCGGGTCGGGCGGCGTTCGCGCGAGCCGGGTCGCGGCGTCGCACGGCGCGCGGGTCGCGGTCGCCGAAGAGTATCGCGTTGGCGGCACCTGCGTCATTCGCGGCTGCGTGCCCAAGAAGCTGCTCGTCTACGGCGCGCATTTTGCCGAAGATCTGAAGGACGCGCGGCATTTCGGTTGGGACGTTCCCGATTGCCATTTCGACTGGCAGCGGCTGCGCGACAATGTGCTCAGCGAAGTCACGCGTCTCGAAGGTCTCTACGGTCAGACGCTCGACAATCACAAGGTTACGCTGCTCAAAACGCGCGCGACAATCGTCGGTCCGCAAAAGGTGCGGCTCGCCGACGGGATCGAACTCACCGCCGAACGCATCCTGGTGGCGACCGGCGGCTGGCCGTTCGTCCCCGAATTTCCGGGCAGCGAGCATGCGATCACCTCGAACGAGGTGTTTCATCTCGACAGCCTGCCGAAGCGTGTGGTGATCGCCGGCGGCGGCTATATCGCCAACGAATTTGCGGGTATCTTCAACGAATTCGGCAGCAAGGTGACGATCGTCAACCGCGGCGACGCGATCCTGCGCGGCTATGACGAGCAGATCCGCGACCGCCTGCTCCAGATTTCGATGACCAAGGGGATCGAATTCCGTTTCAATGCGCCGTTCAAGTCGATCGAGAAGCAGGACGACGGATCGCTGATGGTCCATCTCGACAATTGCGATCCGATCGCGGCCGATGCCGTGCTCGTCGCGACCGGACGGGTACCGAACACAAAGGGCTTGGGTCTGGAAGCGGCGGGTGTCGAGCTCGACAAGGTTGGCGCGGTCAAGGTCGATGACAATAACCAGTCGTCGGTGGCGAGCATCTACGCCGTCGGCGACGTGACCAATCGCATCCAGCTGACGCCGGTGGCGATCCGCGAGGGGCAGGCGTTCGCCGACAGCGTCTTCGGCGGCAAGCCGACGACCGTCGATTATGCCAATGTCCCGAGCGCGGTGTTCAGCCATCCGCCGATCGGCGCGGTCGGGATGACCGAGGCAGAGGCACGCAACAAGCTGGGCGCTGTGCGCATCTACACCAGCGATTTCCGGGCGATGAAGAATGTCCTTGCCGGCCGCAACGAACGGGCGCTGTACAAGATGGTCGTCAATGCGGCGACCGACCAGGTCGTCGGCCTTCACATGATCGGTCCCGACGCGCCCGAAATTTTGCAGGCCGCCGCCGTCGCCGTGAAGGCGGGGCTGACGAAAGCCGACTTCGACGCCACGGTTGCCCTGCACCCCAGCATGGCCGAGGAACTGGTGCTGCTGAAATAAGCGGCGACCGCGCGGCCTGTCTGCTATTCTTCGCAAATGCGGCGAGGAGAGGTGCAGATGACGGGCACGATCTTGGTAACAGGCGGCAGCGGCTATATCGCCGGCTTCCTGATCCGGCAGTTGATCGACAATGGCTGGACGGTTCACACGACGGTGCGCAGCCTGAAGCGCGAGGCCGAAGTGCGCAGCTCGCTGGCGGTCGACAACGACCGGCTTCAGTTCTTCGCGGCCGATCTGGAGCATGATCTCGGCTGGGCGGAGGCTATCGCCGGATGCAGCCATGTCGCGCATGTCGCTTCGCCCTTTCCGATGGGGGTTCCCCAGCATGCCGATGAACTGGTGGTTCCGGCGCGCGAAGGCGCGTTGCGCGCGCTGCGTTTCGCGAGGGCAGCGGGGGTGCGGCGCTTCGTTCTGACCTCGTCGATGGCGGCGATCGCCTATGGGCATGGCGACGGTGGCGGCATCTACAGCGAAACCGATTGGACGAACCTCGATAATCCGGCGGTCATGCCCTATCCGCGCTCGAAAACCGTCGCCGAGCGCGCGGCGCGCGATTGGGTGGCGGCCGAGGGCGGCGACATGGAATTCGCCTCGGTCAATCCAGCAGCGGTGTTCGGGCCGTTGCTGTCCGACGATCTGTCGACGTCGATCGAGGTCGTGAAACAATTGCTCGAGGGCAAGGTGCCGATGTGTCCCGACGTCGGCTTCGGTATCATCGACGTGCGCGACGTTGCCGACCTTCATTATCGCGCGCTCACCGCGCCGGGCATCCGGGACGAGCGCTATGTCTGTTCGGGACCGTTCCTGAAGATGATCGACGTCGCCAACATCCTGACCGCGAACCTGGACGAGCAGGCGCGCAAGGTGCCGACGCGGCGGATGCCCGACTGGCTGCTCAAAGGCTTCGCGATCTTCCGCCCCGAACTCAAGCAACTCGTCGCCGAGCTGGGCAATGTTCGCGGCGGCGATAGCCGTCACGCGATGGAGACGCTCGGCTGGACGATGCGGACGCCCGAGGAGGCGGTGCTGGCGACGGCGCACAGCCTGATCGAGCGAGGAATCGTGAAGGTGTGAGCGTCTTCGTCATTACTTCGCTCCGCTTGCAATGACATTTCGCTAACCGATGCGGTAGGGCACCACGTCGCGGCGGTCGGGGTCGACCAGGATCGGCCGGTCGCTCGGCGGAAAGGCGCGCTGGTCGCAGTCGTCGCGCGGGCAAATGCGGCACGATGATCCGATACGCGTCGCGGCGTGCGGCGCGGTCACATCGACCCCGTCAGCATAGACGAAATCGGCGGCATATTGCGCCTCGCACCCCAGCGCCACGGCATAGCGGCGCGGCGAGCGCGCATAGCTGCCCGACGGTTTCACGAGCCCCTTCGCCATCGACACATAGCGCAGCCCATCGGCTGTCTCGGCGAGCTGGAACAATATGCGGTCGGGGATCGCCGCCGCCTCGTGGACGATCCACAGCGGGCAGGCGCCGCCGAAGCGCGCGAATTGCAGGCGAGTGGCGCTGTGCCGCTTGGTAATGTTGCCCGCCATGTCGACGCGACAGAAGAACATCGGGATGCCCCGCGCGCCGGGGCGCTGGAGCGTCGAGAGGCGATGGCACGCCTGTTCAAAGCTGACGCCATAGTCGAGCCGCAGCCGGTCGATGTCATGCCGCACCGCGCGGGCGCTGGCGCGAAAGGCGGCATAGGGCATCAAAACCGCGCCCGCGGCATAATTGGCGAGGCCGACGTGGAGCAACTGGCGCGCCGCCGCGGTGCGCAGCGGCGACGCCTCGATCACCGCAGCAATCTCGCGCGCGAGCGCCAGCGCCGCCAGCTGGTGCGCAAGTTGAAAGCGGCGCGTTTCGGCGGGCTGCGACGGATCGATGATCAGGTGGCGCATCGTCGCGTCGAAATCGCGCAGCACCTGGTGCTGGCGATAGACGATCGAAATGCCCAGCGCCTCGCGCAGCCGTCGTTCGATCGTCTCGATCGCGGGCGACGGATCGCGGCCGCGCAGCTGGCCCGCCAGCGTCTCGGCGGCGCGGTCGATGCTATCGACATAATTGCCCGCGTCGTGGAACCAGTCGCGTACCTCCTCCCACGGCAGACGGCTGCCCTCGGCGGTGCCGCCGGTCATCGCTTCGTCGATGATCTGGAGCCGCTGGCCCGCGCGGCGATAGGCGGCGTGGAGCGCGACGAACTGGTCGGCGAGCTGCGGTTGCTGCAGCGCGGCGCGCTCAAGCTGCTCGGGCGCCAGCGGTGCGGCGGCGAACAGCGGATCGGCCGCCGCCTCGCGCAACGCCCCGGCACGGCGGTCACCGGCATCGGCGGCGACCTCCTCCCATTCGAGCGGGAAAAGCCTTTGCAGCCGGTCGAGCAGGGCAGGGGTCAACGGCCTGTCGTCATGCTCGATCTGGCTGAGGTAAGAGGCAGAGATGCCGATCGCTTCGGCGAAATCGGCCTGGCTCACGCCTCGCTCAAGGCGGAGCTGGCGCAGGCGCGTACCGGCAAAGATGCGTTGGCGGGTCATAGGCGCCCCCTCTTGTTCCGTTCGTGCTGAGCTTGTCGAAGCACCGGTTTTTCTTCCTCCAAGGCAAGGACGGCCCTTCGACAGGCTCAGGGCGAACGGAAGCTGGTAATTCTACTTTGCAAACTATCACTTTGCAACTTTGCAAATTCGCATTTGCATAGCGGGCGCCGCGGGCGCAGATGGCAGGCTTCAGAAAACCGGAGAAGCCGAGTGTCCGCCAATATTGCCGAAATGGAACGTCGCCGCGCCGCTGCCGCTTTGGGAGGTGGGCAGAAGCGCATCGATGCGCAGCATGCCAAGGGCAAGCTGACCGCGCGTGAGCGGTTGCTGGTACTGCTCGACGAAGACTCGTTCGAGGAACTCGATACCTATGTCGAGCATGACTGCGTCGATTTCGGCATGCAGGATCAGAAGATTCCGGGCGACGGCGTTGTTACCGGATCGGGAACGATCAACGGCCGCCTCGTCTATGTCTTCAGCCAGGATTTCACCGTCTTCGGCGGCTCGCTGTCCAAGCGTCACGCCGAAAAAATCTGCAAGGTGATGGAAAAGGCGATGCTGGTCGGTGCGCCGGTCATCGGCCTCAATGACAGCGGCGGCGCGCGTATCCAGGAGGGCGTCGCCAGCCTCGGGGGCTATGCCGACGTGTTCCAGAAAAATGTGCTGGCGTCGGGCGTCGTGCCGCAGATCAGCCTGATCATGGGACCATGCGCGGGCGGCGCAGTGTACAGCCCGGCGATGACCGACTTCATCTTCATGGTGAAGGATAGTAGCTACATGTTCGTCACCGGCCCTGATGTGGTGAAGACGGTGACCAACGAAGTGGTGACGCAAGAAGAGCTCGGCGGCGCGATCACCCACACGACGAAAAGCTCGGTCGCCGATCTGGCGTTCGAGAACGACATCGAGGCGCTGCTCGCGGCGCGCGACTTCTTCGATTATCTGCCCGAAAACAACCGCAGCGGCGTGCCGGTGCGCCCGACGAGCGATCCCTACGATCGCGCCGAAATGAGCCTCGACACGCTGATCCCGCCCAATGCGAACCAACCTTACGACATGCACGAACTGATCCGAAAGACAGTCGACGAGGGCGATTTCTTCGAGGTGCAGCCCGCGCACGCCGCGAACATCATCTGCGGCTTCGGTCGCATCGAGGGTCGCACGATCGGCATCGTCGCGAACCAGCCGCTGGTGCTTGCGGGCGTGCTCGACATCAATTCGTCGAAGAAGGCGGCGCGTTTCGTCCGTTTCTGCGACGCGTTCGAAATTCCGATCGTTACCTTCGTCGACGTCCCGGGCTTCCTGCCCGGTACCGCGCAGGAATATAATGGCATTATCAAGCACGGCGCGAAGCTTCTCTTCGCCTATGCCGAGGCGACGGTGCCCAAGATCACGGTCATCACACGCAAGGCCTATGGCGGTGCGTACGACGTGATGGCGTCGAAGCATCTGCGCGGCGATTTGAACTATGCCTGGCCGACTGCCGAGATTGCGGTGATGGGCGCGAAGGGCGCGGTCGAGATCATCTTCCGCAGCGACATCGGCGACCCCGAAAAGATCGCCGAACGCACGAAGGAATATGAGGACCGCTTCGCCAATCCGTTTGTCGCGGCGCAGCGCGGCTATATCGACGAGGTGATCTATCCGCACTCGACGCGCAAGCGGATTGCGCTGGGGTTAAGGAAGCTGCGAAACAAGCAGCTCGAAAATCCGTGGAAGAAGCATGACAATATTCCGCTGTAGGGAATGCTGCGATGAACACCGCGCTTTGGATCCTCGTCGTCGGCTTCCTGCTGGTGGATGGCTGGCTCAACTTCAATGAGAGACCTTCTCTCGCGACCGCGCTGTTTTCGGGAAAGCCCGCAGCGGCTCGGCGTTACGGCGGATTGACAGTTTATGGTCTCGTTATCGCCGCTCTGATTTATCTTGGATGGAGTTCCCGATGAAACTCGGCCGCCTCAACCATATCGGCGTCGCGACGCCGTCGATCGCCGACAGCATCGTCTTTTATCGCGACGTGATGGGCGCGACGAATATCCATGAGCCGTTCGACCTGCCCGATCAGGGCGTCAAAGTGTGCTTCGTCGATACGCCCGGCGCGGGCGGGGCGCTCGACGGGACCCAGATCGAACTGATCGAGCCGCTGCCGGGCAATACCTCGATCGCGGGGTTCCTCGAAAAGAACCCGGCGGGCGGGCAGCATCACATGTGCTACGAAGTCCCCGACATTCACGCCGCCAAGGCCGAATTCGAGGCGATGGGCAAGCGCGTGCTGGGCGAGCCGCGGATTGGCGCGCACGGGACGTTGATCTTCTTCCTGCACCCCAAGGACATGGGCGGCGTGCTGACCGAGATCATGGAGACGCCGAAGGGGGCGCACTGACCCATTTTTCCTCGTCACCCCGGACTTGATCCGGGGTCGATTCTTGCGTCCCTGCGAGGAACGGATGCCGGATCAAGTCCGGCATGACGAAAAGAGAGTAGAGATACGCATATGACCGACAAACCGACCCTCGACCAATGGGCCGCCGCCGCCGACAAGGAAGTAAAGGGTAAAGACCTCACCTGGCACACGCCGGAGGGGATCGATGTCAAGCCGCTCTACACGGCCGAGGACGTCCAGACCGATCCCGGCCTGCCCGGTTTCGCGCCCTTCACGCGCGGCGTGCGGGCGTCGATGTATGCGGGGCGGCCGTGGACGATCCGGCAATATGCGGGCTTCTCGACCGCCGAGGAATCGAACGCCTTCTATCGCCGCAACCTCGCCGCGGGGCAGAAGGGTCTCAGCGTCGCCTTCGACCTTGCGACGCACCGAGGCTATGACAGCGACCATCCGCGCGTCGTCGGTGACGTCGGCAAGGCGGGGGTGGCGATCGACAGCGTCGAGGATATGAAGATCCTTTTCGACGGCATCCCGCTCGACCAGATGTCCGTCAGCATGACGATGAACGGCGCGGTCATCCCGATCCTTGCCTTTTTCATCGTCGCGGGCGAGGAGCAGGGGGTCGAGCGCAAGCTGCTCGACGGGACCATCCAGAACGACATCCTCAAGGAGTTCATGGTCCGCAATACCTATATCTATCCGCCCGAACCCTCGATGCGGATCATCAGCGACATCTTCGGCTACACGTCGCGAGAAATGCCCAAGTTCAACAGCATCTCGATCTCCGGTTATCATATGCAGGAGGCGGGGGCGACGCAGGTGCAGGAACTGGCCTTCACCATCGCCGACGGCATCGAATATGTTAAATATGGCGTGGCGAGCGGCCTCGACATCGACAAGTTTGCCGGTCGCCTGTCCTTCTTCTTCGCGATCGGCATGAATTTCTTCATGGAGATCGCCAAGCTGCGCGCCGCGCGCGTGCTGTGGCACCGCGCGATGACGAAGTTGGGCGCGAAGGACGAGCGCAGCAAGATGCTGCGCACCCATTGCCAGACGTCGGGGGTCAGCCTGACCGAGCAAGACCCCTACAACAATGTCATGCGCACGACGATCGAGGCGATGGCGGCGATGCTGGGCGGCACCCAGTCGCTGCACACCAATGCGCTCGACGAGGCGATCGCGCTGCCCACCGACTTTTCGGCCCGCATCGCGCGCAACACCCAAATCGTGATCCAGGAAGAAACGGGCATGTGCAACGTCGTCGATCCGCTCGGCGGCAGCTATTATATCGAGGCGCTGACGCAGCAGCTCGTCGACAAGGCGCAGGAGATTATCGACCGGGTCGAAAGCGAAGGCGGCATGGCCAAGGCGGTCGCCGCCGGCTGGCCCAAGGCGATGATCGAGGAAGCCGCCGCCGCCCGACAGGCGAGGGTGGACCGCGGCGACGATGTCATCGTCGGCGTGAACAAATATCGCCTGAAGGACGAGGATCTGCTCGAAACGCTCGAGGTCGACAACACCAAGGTCCGCGAGGCGCAGGTCGCACGGATCAACCGCGTCAAGGCGAGCCGCGACGAGGTCGCTTGCCAGGCCGCGCTCACCGCGCTGCGCCGCGCGGCGGCGGCTCCGCAGTCGATCGAGACCAATCTGCTCGCGCACGCGGTCGATGCGGCGCGCGCGCGCGCGACGCTGGGCGAAATTTCGGACGCGATGGAGGTCAGCTTCGGGCGCTACGGCACGGTGCCGAAGCCGGTGAAAGGCGTCTATGCCGCGCCCTATCAGGGCGACAACCGCTGGGCGCAGGTCGTCGACGGGGTGAAGGCGGTCGAACGCCGTCTGGGCCGCGCGCCCAAGCTGCTCGTCGCCAAGATGGGGCAGGACGGACACGACCGCGGCGCCAATGTCATCGCCTCGGCGTTCAGCGACATGGGCTTCGACGTGGTGTCGGGCCCCTTGTTCCAGACGCCCGAGGAAACGGTCGTGCTCGCGCTCGAAAGCGGGGTCGATGCGGTCGGCGCGTCGAGCCTTGCCGCCGGGCACAAGACGCTGATCCCCGAACTCATCAAGGGGCTGCGCGAGGCGGGGCGCGGCGATATCAAGGTGATCGCGGGCGGCGTCATTCCGCCGCAGGACTACGACTATCTGCGCGACGCGGGCGTGCAGGGCATCTATGGCCCGGGTAGCAATGTGGTGGAATGCGCCGCCGACGTCCTGCGCCTGCTCGGCCACAATATGCCCCCGCTGGAGGATGCTGCATGAGCAACCATAAACCCGAAACGCTGAGCGTTCACGCCGGCACCGCGCCCGATCCGACGACCAAGGCGCGGATCACGCCGATCTACCAGACCGCATCCTATGTGTTCGACGATGTCGATCATGCGTCGCGATTGTTCAACCTGCAGGAATTCGGGAATATCTACACCCGGATCATGAACCCGACGAACGGCGCGCTCGAAGGCAAGATCGCGGCGCTGGAGGGCGGGCAGGCGGCGCTCGCGGTGGCGTCGGGCCATGCTGCGCAGTTTCTGGCCTTCCATACGATCATGGAGCCGGGGTGTGAGATCGTTGCGGCGAAAAAGCTCTATGGCGGCTCCCTCAACCAGCTGGGGCAGAGCTTTCGCAAGATGGCGTGGACGACGCATTTCGTCGATGCCGACGATCCGGCGAATGTTGCGGCCGCGATCAACGACAGGACGCGCGCGGTCTTCATCGAAAGCCTCGCCAATCCGGGCGGGGTCGTGCAGGATATCGCGGCGATTGCAAAGGTCGCCCACGATGCCGGCGTACCGCTGATCGTCGACAACACGATGGCGACCCCGATGCTCTGCCGCCCGATCGAGCATGGCGCCGACATCGTCGTCCACTCGGCGACCAAATTCCTGAACGGTCATGGCAATGCGATCGGCGGCCTGATCGTCGATGCCGGGACGTTCGACTGGTCAAAGGGCGGCAAATATCCCGCGCTGAGCGAACCCAATGCCTCCTATCACGGGCTGACCTTCACCGAGGCGTTCGGGCCGCTCGCCTTCATCCTCGCCGCGCGGACGCTCGGCCTGCGCGACCTTGGCCCCGCGCTCGCGCCGATGAACGCCTTTCTTGCGCTCACCGGCATGGAGACGCTCGCGCTGCGCATGGACCGGCATTGCAGCAACGCGCTCGCGCTCGCCAAATGGTTGCAGGATCATCCGGCAGTGAGCTGGGTCTCCTATGCCGGGCTGCGGGGCAGCCCCTATCACGACCTCGCGCACAAATATCTCGGCGGGCGCGGCGGCGCCGTGTTCACCTTCGGCCTCCAGGGCGGCTACGATGCTGGCGTCAAGCTCGTCTCCGCGGTCAAGCTGTTCAGCCATCTCGCCAATCTGGGCGACACCCGCTCGCTGATCATCCATCCGGCATCGACGACGCACAGCCAGCTTTCGGAGGCCGAACTGGTCGAAGCGGGCGCCGGGCCCGACGTCGTCCGCGTGTCGGTGGGGATCGAACATATCGACGACATCATCGCTGACCTGGCACAGGCATTGGAGACCGAAGCGTGACCGAAACCCGTACCGACTGGACGCGCGAGGAAATCGCCGCACTGTTCGACCTGCCGTTCGACGAATTGATGTGGGAGGCGCAGGGCGTCCATCGCCGCCATCACGCGCGCGGCGAGGTGCAGCTTTGCACGCTCTTGAGCATCAAGACCGGCGGCTGCGTCGAGGATTGCGGCTATTGCTCGCAATCAAAACATGCCGACAGCGGGCTCAAGGCCACCAAGCTGATGGATGTGCGCGCGGTGCTGCAAGCTGCGGCGCAGGCGAAGGATGCCGGGTCGAAGCGCTTCTGCATGGGCGCCGCCTGGCGCAACCCCAAGGACCGCGACATGGCGAGCATCGTCGAGATGGTCGAGGGCGTGCGCGCGATGGGCATGGAAACCTGCATGACCCTGGGCATGCTGACCAAGGAACAGGCGCAGACGCTCGCGGTCGCGGGGCTCGACTATTACAACCACAATATCGACACGAGCCCGGAGAATTACGAGAATATCATCTCCACGCGGACCTTTCAGGACCGGCTCGACACGCTGGAGGAAGTCCGCAATGCCGGGATCAACGTCTGCTCGGGCGGGATTGTCGGGCTGGGCGAGACGCGCGCCGACCGCGTCGGTTTCATCCACGCGCTCGCAACGCTCGAACGCCATCCCGAAAGCGTGCCGGTCAACGCGCTGGTGCCGGTGAAGGGCACCGTGCTCGGCGACATGCTCGAGGGCACCCCGCTCGCGAAGATTGACGATATCGAATTCGTCCGCACGATCGCGGTCGCGCGTATCACGATGCCGAAATCGATGGTCCGCCTGTCGGCGGGACGCGAGAGCATGTCGGAGGCGACGCAGGCGCTCTGCTTCATGGCGGGCGCGAACAGCATCTTCACCGGCGACAAGCTGCTGACGACCGCGAACGCGGGCGACAATGCCGACGCGGCGCTCTTCGCAAAGCTGGGGCTGCGGCCGATGGAAAGCGAAGAGCCGATGCGCCAAGGGATGCTGACGGAGGCCGCGGAGTGATCCTCGCCCTTTTCTATTTGGCGGTAGCAGTCGCGGAGGATCCTCCCGTCGATTGCGACAATCAACGATATCAGGTCGAGATGAACCATTGTGCCGGAAAGGCCTATGAGGTCGCCGATGCTACGCTCAATGCGCAGTGGAAGCTGACCGTGGCCGAGATGCGAACGCGCGACAAGATGATCGATCGCCGCTATGACAGCCAACCGAAGCATTATGACACGCTGCTCGCCGCGCAGCGCGCGTGGCTGACCTATCGCGATCAGCAGTGCCTCTCCGAAAGCTTCGCCGCGCGCGGCGGTAGCATGGCACCGATGCTCCACAGCGGATGCATGGAACGATTGACCAAGGCGCGGACCGCCGAACTCAAGGCACTTGTCGAGGAATATTGATGTTCAAGAAAATCCTGATCGCCAATCGCGGCGAAATTGCCTGCCGCGTCATCAAGACCGCGCGGCGCATGGGCATATCGACGGTCGCCGTCTATTCGGACGCCGACGCGCGCGCGCCCTTCGTGCAGATGGCCGACGAGGCGGTGCATATCGGGCCGTCGCCTGCGTCCGAATCCTATCTGATCGCCGACAAGATCATCGCCGCATGCAAGGCGACCGGCGCCGAGGCGGTGCATCCGGGCTACGGCTTCCTGTCGGAACGCACCAGCTTCGCCGAGGCGCTGGCCAAGGAAAATATCGTCTTCATCGGCCCGCCGGTGAACGCGATCGCGGCGATGGGCGACATGATCGAGTCGAAGAAGCTTGCAAAGGAAGCGGGCGTCAACGTCGTCCCCGGCTTTGTTGGTGAAATCCGCGACACCGAACATGCCGTCGAGATCAGTAACGAGATCGGCTATCCGGTGATGATGAAGGCCAGCGCCGGCGGCGGCGGCAAGGGCATGCGCCTCGCCTATGACGAAAAGGACGTCCGCGAAGGCTTCGAGAGCGTCAAGCGTGAGGGGCTGAACAGCTTCGGCGACGACCGCGTGTTTATCGAGAAATTCATCCTCAATCCGCGCCATATCGAAATCCAGATTCTCGGCGATCAGCACGGCAACATCCTCTACCTCAACGAGCGCGAATGCAGCATCCAGCGCCGCCACCAGAAGGTCGTCGAGGAAGCGCCGTCGCCCTTCGTCACCGAAAAGATGCGCAAGGCAATGGGCGAGCAGTGCGTCGCGCTGTCGAAGGCGGTGGGCTATTACAGCGCGGGGACGGTCGAACTGATCGTGTCGGGCGCCGACCCGACGGGCGAGAGCTTCTACTTCCTGGAAATGAACACCCGGCTTCAGGTCGAGCATCCCGTGACCGAAGCGATTACCGGCATCGATCTGGTCGAACAGATGATCCGCGTCGCGGCGGGCGAGAAGCTCGAAATGACGCAGGACGACATCAAGATCGACGGCTGGGCGATCGAGAACCGGGTTTATGCCGAAGATCCCTATCGCGGTTTCCTGCCCTCGACCGGGCGCCTGACGCGCTATAAACCGCCGGTGCCTGGCTGGACCGACGATGGCGAGGAAAACGGCCGCCGGGGTGTCGACGGCGTGCGCGTCGACGACGGCGTTTACGATGGCGGCGAAGTGTCGATTTTCTACGACCCGATGATCGCCAAGCTGATCACCTGGGGCGAGACGCGCGACGAGGCAGCCGATCTGCAGGTCGCGGCGCTCGACCGCTTCGAGCTCGAGGGGCTTGGCCACAATATCGATTTTGTCTCGGCAATCATGCAGCATCCGCGCTTCCGCTCGGGCGAGCTGACCACGGGCTTCATTGCCGAGGAATATCCCGAGGGCTTCCACGGCGCGCCGACCGACGAAGCGGTGACCCGCGCGCTCGCGGCGATCGCGGGCTTCATGGCGAGCGCCGAGGCCGATCGCGCGCGGCGCACCGACGGTCAGCTCGGCGACCGGCTCGACCCGCCCGCGAAATGGCAGGTGACGATCGACGGCACGAGCCACAAGGTCAAACTCGGCCACAAGCATATCAAGGTCGACGGTGACAAGATCGACATCGCGCTCGAATATACGCCAGGCGACCGGTTGGTGATTGCCGAGATCGGAGACGGCGAACTGGCGGTGAAGGTCGCGAAGACGCGTACGGGCTGGCGCATGACGACGCGCGGCGCAATACACGACGTGCGCGTGCTGCCTTGGCACGTCGCGCCGCTGGCGAGCCACATGATCGAAAAGATCCCGCCCGATCTGTCGAAATTCCTCATCTGCCCGATGCCCGGCCTGCTCGTCGCGCTGCATGTCGGCGAAGGGGACAAAGTCGAGGCGGGTCAGCCGCTGGCGACCGTCGAGGCGATGAAGATGGAGAATATCTTGCGCGCCGAAAAATCGGGTGTCGTGAAGACGGTCAACGCAGCGCAAGGCGATAGCCTGGCGGTCGATGCGGTGATTTTGGAGATGGAATAATCCACTTTCGTCATTCCCGCGCAGGCGGGAATCCAGCTAAGGCAGTGAGGAAGCTGGATTCCCGCCTGGGGGGGAATGACGGAGAGTTGGAATGCACCTGAATCACGACGCCGCAGCCCCCGCTGCGGAGCCCATCGCCTTCGACGATTTCCTGCGCGTCGATATCCGCGTCGGCACGATCGTCGCGGCCGAGCCTTTTCCCGAAGCGCGCAAGCCGGCGTTCAAGCTGAAGATCGATTTTGGCCCCGCGATCGGCGTCAAGAAGAGCAGCGCGCAGATCGTCGCGCGCTACGCGCTCGAGGATTTGCCGGGTCGGCAGGTTGCGGCGGTCGTCAACTTTCCTCCGCGCCAGATCGGCAAGTTCATGTCCGAAGTGCTGACGCTGGGTTTCGCCGACGCGGCGGGCGAGGTGATCCTCTTTGCTCCCGATCGTGTGGTACCCGATGGAGCTCGGCTGTTCTGAATGAGCTTAACACAATATGTTCAATCAAGATCGTATCCATGGCGGGCGACCAGAGGCGCAATAATCGGCATCGCAGCACTTAGATGATGTCCATAGTTTCGCCAGCGAAACACCGCATCTTTGCTAACCGGGCCGCGCGCGCGCGCATAGCTGGGCGTTGCGGGCGTTGCGGGCGTTGAAGTAACTTCGACGGAATTGGCCGCGGGAAAGCTGAGGCCGGTTGCAACGCTGAGCCGCTCTCCGGCCGTTACTGGATCGGCGACCAGTTGCTCATATGACTGACGATACAGCAGGCACCCGGCAGCTTCCCAATGTGCGGTAAGTCTATCGATAGCCGCGAGATGATGTGCTGCATTGAGCGGGTTGAGTGCGCAATTATATCCATGCGTCAGATGATGCGACATCATTGAAACGACAACGTCGAGGGGATGGCGAGTCATCACTATGAACGGCGATTCCGGAAACGCCATCGTGAGAAGAGGCAAAAACTGTTCGTTGAACGGCATTTTATCCACGAAGTGTGGCGCCTGAGCCGTATCTGCGTCGGCGGAGGCTAGTCCTGAATAGAGGTCGCGAAGCGCGACAGCCAAGCGATCTTTCGTAACATTTCCGAGCGACGCCAAGCCATCGGGATAGCTGCCGAACTGCGTAGAAATATGTTGAACGAGATGGAACGCGAAGGGAAGTTCGCCACGCGCACTGACCATTTGATCAGCGCTTATCAGCTGTTCGAAAAGCGTCGTGCCCGACCGCGGCGGCCCCGTGACGAAGATCGGCTGAGGCAAGCGATCATTCTTCGGTGCGCGGGGCAATGCATTGATAAAGTCTGCTGAAAATATATCGATGACTCGATCGTGATGTGCCGTCAGGCGAGCAGCAGGATATGATAACTTCTCTGAGGCCGCGATCTCCGCTTTGCCGGCGACAAAATCTCCCCACGCATCGTCGTAACGGCCCGCGCGATCCCGCAGTCGACCGCGTGCCAACCTGTCGGATCCGGAAATCGAACTTGCTCGGTCGAGTATGTCGAGCGCCGTTTCCCATTCGTCCGTGCGCATCTTCAGAATCGCAGTCCTAACTGAGATATCCTGCCCCAATTGCGCTGCGAGTTTGTCGGCCCTCTCCAAAATTGCACGGAGATCGTCGAATCGATCAAGCCTTTCGAATACCCAACCTAAGCGGAGCAATACCCCAAGCGGGTCGCTGCTCCCGTCTATGCTTGCCGTTAACTGCATCGCCGCCAGTTCGTATTGCCCGGCGCGGGCAAGTGCAGCGCCGCGCGCAGCGAGCAGATCTGGGTGAGGTGCTTCACCTGGCGGCGTGCCCCGGTCAAGGTGATACAGGGCCAACGCCGTTTCGCCACGACGCGCTGCGAATTGTCCGAGCAATGCGTGTGCTTCATACGCATTGTTCGAGGTTGCCAGAATATCTCGTGCCTGAAGTTCCGCCTCCGCAAAACGGCCTTGAGAGAGCAGCGTCCGCATGCGTGTGAGGTTGGTCGACGACATGCCGGGCTCAACTCACATGCTTAACGGGTCCACCCATCAGCCGCTTCGCGAGGAACAGCTTGAACAGGATAAACGCGACCAGCCCGACCGCGGCGGTTGCGACGTGGAACAACCAGAAACTGGTCGTCGGCATCGACGAATACCATGTGCCCACCTCGCCGACGATCTTGTTCGCGCCGAAGAAAGCGAGGTAATAAATGCCGACGATCGTCGCGTTGAGTGCCTTCGGTGCCAGCTTGGTGAACAGCGCGAGGCTGACGGGCAGGATATGCGCAAAGCCGACGCTGTTGAGCAGATGGAACATCACGGGCCAGAACAGCCCGATCTTGCCGTCACCCTGCGTCGCCGCCGCCATGACGAGGCAGAGTCCGCCGGCGATGGTGAAGACGCTGCCGATGATCATCTTGCCCAACTCGTCGGGTTCGCGGTGGCGCTTGCCGTACCAGACATAGAAGGCAGCGACCGCGGCGAGCATCGAGAAGCTCGCCGCCGCGTCGATGGTGATCATCCAGCTCGTCGGCAGCGTCTCACCAAAGAAGGTGAGCTGGAAATGCTGATCGGCCCAGACCAGATAGGCGTTGAAGATTTCCTGATTGGTGAGCAGCGCGACCGCCATCACCGGCACCAGCGTCAGCACCGCGACGACGCGCAGCCAGTCCTGCCGCGACATCGGTTCGCTCGCTTTCGCAGCCGCGCCTTTCGCAGGCCGATTGTCGGCGGGCAGCCATGGTCCCGCCATGATATAGAGGATCAGGCCGATAACCATCACCACGCCCGCGGTGCCGAACCCCCAGTGCCAGCCGACCTTTTCGCCCAGCGTACCCGAAATCAGCGGCGCCGCGATGACGCTGACGTTGATCGCGATGTAAAAGATCTGGAACGCCATCGCGCGGCGCAGATCGTCGGGCTTGTAAAGTTCGCCGACCTGGCTCGCGATATTGCCCTTGAACAGTCCCACGCCGACGATCAGCGCGAGCAGGGCGAAGAGGAAGGCTCCCTCGAACGCCATCAGGAAATGACCGATCGCCATGATCAGGCCGCCGGCGATCAACGTCGCGCGCCGCCCGAGCCAGCGGTCGGCAATGAAGCCGCCTGCGATCGGGGTCAGATAAACGAGCGAGGTATAATCGCCGAAAATCTTCGACGCGAAGGGCTGGCCGTCGATCCCGCCGTACCAGCCGCGCAACCATTCCAGTCCGAAGACCCCGCTCGCATGTTCGGGCAGCAGCAGATATTTGACCATGTAAAGGACGAGCAAAGTCTGCATCGAATAATAGGAAAAACGCTCGCACCCTTCGACGAAAGCCAGATATCCGAGTCCCTTGGGATGGCCCAGAAAGGCGCGGTCGGCGCGGTCCATGCCCTCTTCGAAATCCGGCGTCGCCTCGGCAATCGTCATATGGTCACTCCCCGAAATTTCGGGCGACCCTAATGTTGCAAATGAAACTTTCCAGACACAATCGACGAACGGCGGCGGGCTCTTCTGCGACCCGGCGCGGTGGAGCGGTCAGCGAATCCGCTGGCCGCCCTTCCATAGCGCGGTGACGCGGCCCTGCACCGGCATGCCGTCGAAGGGCGTGTTGCCCGCCCAGGCGGCCATCCGCTTCGCATCGACCTGCCACGGCGCGCCCTCGTTGATCAGGATCAGGTCGGCATCACTACCCACCGTCAGCGTCCCCGCGTCGAGCCCGAGCAGCTTCGCCGGCGTCGCGGCGAGGAGATCGAACAGGCGCGCCGGGGTGACATGACCGTCGCGCACCAGTTGCAGCCCCATCGCGAGCAACGTCTCGGCGCCCGCCATGCCCGGGAGCGCTTCGGCGAAGGGCAGGCGCTTGTCTTCGGGGCCGCGCGGATCGTGGCCCGACGCGAGCACGTCGATCGTGCCGTCGGCGATGGCGGATAGGCAGGCGTGCCGGTCATCCTCGCTGCGCAGCGGCGGCGACAGGCGGGCAAAGGTACGGAAATCGCCGATCGCCGTGTCCGACAGGAACAGGTGGGCGGGCGTGATGCCGCAGGTGACGGGCAGGCCTTTCGCCTTGGCGGCGCGCACAATTTCGAGCCCGCGCGCCGTGGTGACCTGGCGGAAGTGGATCGGCGCGCCGGTTTCCTCGACAAGCATGATGTCGCGTGCGATCGCCATCGCCTCTGCGATCGCGGGCGCAGAGGCAAGGCCGAGCCGCGTCGCCATCTCGCCATCGGTCGCAACCGCGCCGGCGGTCAGCCCTTCGTCCTCGGAATGAGCGATAACGGTAAGGCCGAGCGACGCGGCGTAGGACAGAACGCGGCGCATGACGCCGGCATCGGCGATGCGTGCGCGTCCGGTGGCGACCGCGCGCGCGCCCGCCTGCTGCATCAAACCGATCTCGGCGAGTTCGGCGCCGGCGAGGCCCTTGGTCGCGGCGGCGAGCGGGTGAACCCATAGGTCGGGCTTGCCGCCCTTCGCGGCGCGTTCGACCAGACCCGCGCCGTCGAGCGGGCCGCTGTCGGGCATCAGCGCCGCGCGCGTGATGCCGCCGAAGTGAAAGGCCGGCTTGTCGGTCGCGAAGACGCCGAAATCGATGATGCCGGGGGCGAGCCATTGGCCCTTGGCGTCGATCGTTTCGGTGCCCTCCGGCGTTTCCGACGGGTTCAGCGCCGCGATGCAGCCGCCCGCAACCAGCAGGCTGCCCGGTTCGCCGCCGAGCAGGAGCGCATTGGCGATCAGAAGGGGCTTCAGTTCCATCCCGGCACCTCCCGCTTGCGGCGCGTCAATATGTCGAGGCAGGCCATGCGCACCGCTACCCCCATTTCGACCTGTTCGGTAATCGTCGAGCGCGCGGGATCGTCGGCGACATTGCTGTCGATCTCGACCCCGCGGTTCATCGGGCCGGGGTGCATGACGATCGCATCGGGCTTCGCCTTGTCCAGCCGCTGCGGCGTCAGGCCGTAGAGCGCGTGATATTCGCGCGCGCTCGGCAGATAGGCGCCGTCCATGCGTTCGTTCTGCAAACGCAGCATCATTACGGCGTCTGCGCCTTTCAGCCCCTCGTCCATGTCGGTGAAGGTCGCGACATGCATCCGTTCCATCGCGGGCGGCGTCAGCGTCGGCGGCGCGACGACGCGCACCTCATTGCCGAGCAGAGTGAGCGCCAGGATGTTCGAACGCGCGACGCGGCTGTGCAATACGTCGCCGCAGATCGCGATCGTCAGCCCTTCGACGCGTCCGAGCCGGCGGCGGATGGTCAGCGCATCGAGCAGCGCCTGCGTCGGATGTTCGTGGCGCCCGTCGCCCGCGTTGAGCACCGGGCAATCGACCTTGTCGGCAATCAGCTGCACCGCGCCCGACGACGCATGGCGGATCACCATCGCGTCGGCGCGCATCGCATTCAGCGTCATCGCCGTGTCGATCAGCGTCTCACCCTTCTTCACGCTCGACTGCGCGGCGTGCATGTTCACGACGTCGGCACCAAGGCGCTTGCCCGCGATCTCGAACGATAGGAGCGTGCGCGTCGAATTTTCGAAAAAGGCGTTGATGATCGTCAGCCCCTTGAGCCGGTCGTCATGCTTCGCCGCGCCGCTGCGATTGAGTTCGACCCACTCTTCGGCGGCATCCAGGATGTAGGAAATCTCCCACGGGGTGAGCTGGGCGATGCCGGTCAGGTGGCGATGGCGAAAGGCATCGCCGCCGGGCGGATAGTCGCTGGCGGGTCGAGGAGTTGCGCTTGTCATTAAAGCCGAGCCTTTAGGTCGCAGCGCGCAAATAGGCAAGCGCCGTAGACAGGGAGGGACCGACTTTGCTTGCCGCCTCGGACAGGAGCGGATCGAAGAGGCCGAGCGCCCACAAGGCCAGGAGCACGAGTTCCATCGCGAACAGAAAATGCATATCGTCGGCGAAAGGCTGTTTGCGCGTCTTGTGGCGAACGAGGCGTGACGCCGCGACGGCCCCGATCGCGCCGCCGATCCTTGCCCAGTCGAGTAGCGTCGCTTCGCGGATGCGCCAAAGTCCTTTGTCGGCGCGCTGCTTGTCGATTACCATCAGCGCAAAAGCGATCAGGTTGGCGGCGACAAGCCAATAGAGAATATAGGCGGTCATTTTCGGCCGTATAACCGCGAAATACCCGCGAAATGTTAAGGTCAGCGCACCAGCGCGTCGATCGCGCCCTGCAGGATGAAGGCGGCGGCCGCGCTGTCGACGCGCTCGGCGCGCTTGGCGCGGCTGACGTCGGCCGCGATCATCGCGCGCTCGACCGCGGCGGTCGACCAGCGCTCGTCCCAGAGCAACAGAGGTAGCGCAAGCGGCGCGAGGTTGCGGGCGAAGGCGCGGGTGCTTTGGGTGCGCGGGCTGTCGCTACCGTCCATATTGAGCGGCAGGCCGACGACGATGCCGACCACGGACTGTGCTGCGACCAGCGCCTTGAGCGCCTCCAGATCGACCGTGAATTTCTTGCGGACGATCGTCTTGTCGGGCGTTGCGAAGCCCCACCCCGCGTCGCACAGCGCAACACCGATCGTCTTGGTTCCGACATCAAGGCCCATCAGGCGGCCGCCGCGGGGCAGGGCGGCAGAAAAATCGGAGGCGGTGGTGGTAATCATCGGGCTGCCCTTAACCCTAAAGCCGCGTCATTGCGAGCGAAGCGAAGCAATGACGATGTTAGGATTTAGAGGTGGGCGTCGTCGCCGCAACCGGCGCTGCCGGGGGCGACACCGGCGAGGCCTTCCCCTCGAACGCAGCGAGACGCCGCAGCGCATCGGCCCGGACGTTCGCCCAGAACAGGGTGATGTCATAGACATGATAATTGTTGCCGGGCAGCACATAGCCCGCAACGACGAAATGCTGCGCAGCGTCTGCGTCCCCGATCATCAGGAAACCGCGATCGTCGTCGCATTTGGCGCCAACCTTGCCGGTGATGAGCTCGCCCTTGCGGAAGCCATCGGACGGTTTGAGCGTGCCGATGTTCGCCTCCGGTCCTGCGGCGGCATCGGGCGTGCCGGTGAGCGGGTTGGTACAGAGCATGCGCGTGCCGGCGCGCGGCCGCCCGTCGAAGCCGATCGTGCCGTCATAGGCGCCGGTGACCATCGACGTATCGGCGGGCTCGGCAAAGCTTGCCCATGACAGAATACAGCCTTTTTGATCGGGCTTGTCGCAAGCGGGCAGGCCAAGCGCGGCCATATCGGTATCGCGGCTGATGGGCCAGCCGATGACATAGGCGGCCACGATACGCTTCGCGAGCGGCGTGCCCGCGATACGGTTCTTCAGCAGCGTCGTCAGATGCAGCGCGCCCTGGCTATGGCCCGCGAGAATGATCGGCTTGTCCTTGGGGATCGCCGCGAGAAAGGCGTCGAATGCCTGTTCGACGTCGCGGTAGGCGGCGTCGATCGCCTTGCTCGCCGTGACGCGGTCTTCGGCCAGAAACGCGCCGAGCGTCGCCTGGCGATAGCGCGGCGCCCATATGGCGCCCGCATCGCCGAATGCGCTTGCCATGCCGCGCACGAACAGCGTGGCGCGGTAATCGGCGTCGGCATCGCCGAGCGGCGCGTTCCAGCTCGCCTTGCTGTAATAGCTTGTCGGGTGGACGAAAAAGACCGCGGCATCGCCGAGCGGCGCGATCGGTGCCGCTCCCGCTGCTTCGGCCGCCTTTGCGGGCGCAATCAGCGGACGCGCGCTCGGTTCAGGGGCACTTGCCTCGCCTTCGCCGCCTCCGGCCTCCGCTTCGGCGGCGGGCGGACGCCAGGCCGACGGGTCGTCGGGCAGGCCGGGGCGGGCGATCCACATTTTGGGATCGTCATAGGCGTTGGCCGCCACCGCCGCTTGCGGTTTGAATTCGGTGTTCGGAACGAAGGCAACGCGGCCGAACCAGCCGGGATTGAGCTGATAGGCAATGCCGACACCGAGTATCATCAGAATGATCGCGGCGATGAAATAAAGGAATTTGCGGGCCAAGTCGGGGCTCCATGCGGCGGGAGATATGGGTGTGCTATCTGGCTTGCGCGGCGCCATCAAACAAGCCCAGATGTGGGGCATGACCGACAGCATCGCTAGCGGCGCCGCGCCCGATTCGCCCATGCTTTCCACTCGCCTCGACGACAGTGACCCGCCGTGGCCTCAGCGCCCCTGGGTCATGGCGGCGCTTTGCGCGACCGCGGGCCTGCTTTTCCACGCCTGCGTTGACCATGACTATGGCGATCCGCTTGACCGTTGGCGGATGGCGCTCGCGACCTTCGTCGCGGTCGCAACGCTGGTGTTCACGCTCGGCATGGAAATCCGCCGCGTGCATTGGGCCGCGGGCTTCGCGCTCCTGTGGGGCGCGATCATGGCGCTGATCGTGTGGAACGGGGCAGGCTATAATTTCGATGCCTCGCCCTTTGAATGGCCCTTTTGGTCGGGGCTGCTGGCGGTCCTGGTCGCAACGCCGCTCTTTCAGACGCGCCGTGACGTCGCGCCCGACGGACGGTTCTGGAAGCTGTGGCAGATGCCCTACGACAGGCTGCACAGCCACGCCTGGACCGATGCGGTGATCGGGGCGGCATCGCTGGCGTTCGTCGGCCTTTCCTTCCTGCTCACCGTGCTGATCGGCGAAATGTTCCACCTGATCGGCATCGATCTGATCCGCGAACTGCTGCGGGGAGAATGGTTCGGATGGATGCTCGCAGGGGCGGCGTTCGGCGGCGCAGTGGGGCTGCTGCGTGAACGCGACAAGCTCGTCGCGACACTGCAGCGACTGGTGATGATCGTGCTTTCGGTGCTCGCCCCGGTGCTCGCCGCGGCGTTGCTGATCTTTTTGCTGTCGCTTGTCGGGACGGGCCTGCAACCCTTGTGGCGATCGGGTTTTTCGACTGCGGCGCTGATGATGGCGGCGGCTGCCTTTGCCGTGTTGCTCGCGAATGCGGCGATCGGCAATGGCCGCGAAGAGCGTGCGGGCAACCTGCTGCTGCACGTCGCGGCGGCGGCGCTGGTCGCGGTGGTTCTGCCGCTCGCGGTCATTGCCTTTTATTCGATGCACCTGCGCGTGCTCCAATATGGCTGGACGCCCGAGCGGCTGTGGGGCGTGATCGCGGCGGTAATCGCCGTCGCCTATGGCATATCGGGGCTGTGGTCGGTCGTCCGGGGACGGCATGATTTCGACGATCTGTTGCGGCCGCTGCAACAGAAATTGGCGATCGGGCTGGTCCTGCTTGCAGGTTTTCTGGCGCTTCCTATCGTCGATTTCGGCGCGATCGCAACGCGCGATCAGCTTGCACGACTGGAAAGCGGCAAGGTCGGTGCGGACAAGTTCGACTGGGCGGCGCTGGCGTTCGATTTTGGGCCGAGCGGGCGGCAGGCGTTGGCGCGTCTCGCCAAGTCGCCGGACAAGGCACGCGCGAACCGCGCGAAAATCGCCATGAGCGCGAAGAACCGCTGGGACTTGGGCCCCGGCGATGACGGCGATGCGGCGGAAGTCGCCTATCGCGCAACGCCGCTCGCCGACAAGGTTCGCGTCCTGCCGGCCGGGCGGACCCTGATTCCGGATTTCGAAAAAGCGATCGAGGAGCAGCAATGGTGCCGCGATGCACCCTGCATTCTCTACTGGCTGTCGGATCAGCGCGTCGCGGTGATCGGACGGGGGCAGGCGCGGGTGATGATGCTCGAACGCGACGCCAACGGCCGCTGGAGCCCGAACTATGCGTTGGGCGACAGCGCATCGCGCGGTGACACGGCGCTGACCGTCGACGATCTGGTAAAGGCGCCGGTCGAGCTGCGCACGGTCCAGCGCCGGCAGCTTTTCGTTGGCGGCAAGGCCGTGGGCGGCAATTTCGAATAGGGGCGTCACTCGATCTAGCCGCGCCGCGGCGGTCAGGATCATAGTTGATGCGGTGCGGCGAGGGTGCTAGCGGCGCTGCTTCTCCCGATAAGGCGACAGACATGGCAATCGATCAAGCAACAGTCCGGAAAATTGCGTCGCTCGCGCGCATCGCCATCACCGATGACGAAGCGGCGGCGATGGAAGGCGAACTCAACGGTATCCTCGGCTGGGTCGAGCAATTGGGCGAGGTCGATGTGACCGGCGTCGAGCCGATGACCGCCGTCATCCCGAACACGCTGCGCCTGCGCGACGATGTGGTTGATGCCGACCCGCTGACCGGCGGGGGCCGCCGCGACGATATTCTTGCCAATGCGCCCGAACCGCAGCACGGCTTCTTTGGCGTGCCGAAGGTGATCGAATGATACGCCTTGCTCTTTTTCCGTTTGCCCTGACCCCGGATCAAGTCCGGGAGACGGGCGGTTCTTCTCTTCACCGTTCGAAAAATGAAGAACGGTGCTTCGACAAGCTCAGCACGAGCGGGTTTGGGAAATGACAGATCTTACGAATCTCACCGTTGCAGAAATTCGCGACGGCCACCGCGCCGGTGATTTTTCGGCCGTCGAAGTGGCCGAGGCGTTCAACGCGAACGTCGCCGCGGCCAAGGCGCTCAATGCCTTCATCGTGGAAACGCCCGACCGCGCGGTCGAGGCCGCCAAAGTGGCGGATGCCGACCGCGCGGCCGGAACGCTGAAGCCGCTGTCGGGCGTGCCGATCGGCATGAAGGATCTGTTCGCGACGAACGGCGTCCAGACGACCGCCGCGAGCCATATGCTCGAAGGCTTTGTGCCGCGCTATGAATCGACCGTCAGCCAGAAATTGTGGGACGCGGGTTGCGGGATGCTCGGCAAGCTCAACCTCGACCAGTTCGCGATGGGCTCGTCGAACGAGACGAGCTATTTCGGCAATGTGATCAGCCCGTGGAAGCGCAACGACGGCGGTAATGCCGCGCTCGCGCCGGGCGGGTCGTCGGGCGGTTCGTCTGCAGCGATAGCGGCGCGGCTCTGCCCTGCGGCGACCGGCACCGACACCGGCGGCTCGATCCGCCAGCCTGCGGCTTTCGTGGGCATTTCGGGCATCAAGCCGACCTATGGCCGCTGCTCGCGCTGGGGCATCGTCGCTTTCGCCAGCTCGCTCGACCAGGCGGGGCCGATGGCGCGCGATGTTCGCGACTGCGCGATCATGCTCGAAAATATGGCGGGCTTCGATCCGAAGGATGCGACCAGCCTCGACCTGCCCGTGCCGAATTGGGAAGCGGCCTTGTCGAGCGATCTCAAAGGCAAAAAGGTCGGTATTCCCAAAGAATATCGCCTTGAGGGCATCGATCCCGAGATCGACGCAATGTGGGACGCCGGCATCGCGATGTTGAAGGATGCGGGGGCCGAGGTCGTCGAGATCAGCCTGCCGCACACCAAATATGCGCTGCCGACCTATTATATCATCGCGCCGGCCGAGGCCTCGTCGAACCTCGCGCGCTATGACGGCGTGCGCTATGGTTTGCGCGATCTGCCGCAGGGTGCGGGCTTGCAGGACATGTACGCCGCGACGCGTGCCGACGGTTTCGGTCCCGAGGTCAAGCGCCGCATCATGATCGGCACCTATGTGCTCTCGGCGGGCTTCTACGACGCCTATTACACGCAGGCGCAAAAGGTGCGGGCGCTGATCTCGCGCGACTTTACCGCGGCGTTCGAGACGTGCGACGTGATCCTCGCGCCGACCGCGCCGTCGGCGGCGTTCGGTTTGGGCGAAAAAACCGCCGATCCGCTGTCGATGTATTTGAACGACGTATTCGCGGTGCCCGCGAGCCTCGCCGGCCTCCCCGCGATGTCGGTCCCCGCGGCGCTGAACCGCGAAGGGCTGCCGCTCGGCTTGCAGATCATCGGCAAGGCGTTCGACGAGCAGGGCGTACTCAACGCCGGGCTGGCGATCGAGGAACGCGCGGGTTTCACCGCGCGGGCGGAGAAGTGGTGGTGATTTAGCGGTGTGCTCCCGCGAAGGCGGGAGCCCAGAGCGGCCTAGCGCTGCCCCGCACTGGATCCCCGCCTTCGCGGGGATACAAGAAGGAACGAAGATGTCTGACTATCGCATCAAGGGCGAAACCGGCGAGTGGGAGGTCGTGATCGGCCTCGAGGTCCATGCGCAGGTCACCTCCAACGCCAAGCTGTTCTCGGGCGCCGCGACGGCGTTCGGGGCCGAACCCAATACGCAGGTGAGCCTCGTCGACGCCGCGATGCCGGGCATGCTGCCGGTGCCGAACCGCGAGTGCATCCGCCAGGCGGTGCGCACCGGCATGGCGATCGATGCGCAGATCAACAAATGGTCGCGCTTCGACCGCAAGAATTATTTCTACGCCGATCTGCCGCAGGGATACCAGATTTCCCAGCTCTATCATCCGCTTGTCGGCGAAGGCTCGCTGCATATCGAGGCCGATGAGAAGGCCGGAATCGCCGCCGACAAGGTGATCGGCATCGAACGCATCCATGTCGAGCAGGATGCCGGCAAGCTGATGCACGACCAGCATCCGACGATGTCGTTCGTCGATTTGAACCGTTCGGGCGTCGCGCTGATGGAAATCGTGTCGAAGCCCGACATGCGCTCGCCCGCCGAGGCCGGGGCCTATGTCCGCAAGCTGCGTGCGATCCTGCGCTATGTCGGATCGTGCGACGGCAATATGGAAGAAGGCTCGATGCGCGCCGACGTCAACGTCAGCGTCCGCAAGCCCGGCGACGAATTCGGCACGCGCACCGAGACGAAGAATGTGAACTCGGTGCGCTTCGTCATGCAGACGATCGAATATGAAGCAAAGCGCCAGGTCGAGGTGCTGGAGGCCGGCGGCACGGTCGACCAGGAAACGCGCCTCTTCAACCCCGACACGGGAACGACGCGCACGATGCGGTCGAAGGAAGACGCGCACGACTATCGCTATTTCCCCGATCCCGATCTGTTGCCGCTCGAACTCGACGATGACTTCCTCGCCGAGTGCCGCGCCAGCTTGCCCGAACTGCCCGACGCCAAGCGCGCGCGCTACCTGGGGCTGGGCATTTCGGCCTATAATGCCGACGTGTTGACCGCCGAGGTCGAAAACGCGCGCTGGTTCGACGCACTGCTCGAAACCGGCGCCGAGCCCAAGGCGGCGGCGAACTGGGTGACCAGCGAGCTGTTCGGCGCACTAAACCGTCTCGGCAAGGACATCGGCGATTGCCCGGTGACCCCGGCGCAGGCGGGCGAACTGCTCGGCCTGGTTGCCGACGGCACGATTTCGGGCACGATTGCGAAACAGGTCTTCGAAAAGATGCTCGAAACCGGCGACGGCGCAGCCGCGATCGTCGATCGCGAGGGCCTCAAGCAGACGAGCGACACGGGCGCGATCGAGGCCGAAATCGCCAAGGTTCTTGCCGCCAATGCCGACAAGGTCGAGCAGTATAAGGGGGGCAAGGAAGCGCTGTTCGGCTTCTTCGTCGGTCAGACGATGAAGGCGATGCAGGGCAAGGCGAACCCGCAGGTCGTGAACGAGCTGCTGAAAAAGGCGCTTTCCTGAAGGCGCTGGCAATGTTGGAGGGGAGGGCGGCCACCCTTAGTTGGCGGACGCCTTCCACACCGTCCGGCCTTCCTTCACCGTTTCCAGCACCTTGATGTCCTTGATGGCATCGACCGGCGACGCCAGCGGATTTTTGTCGAGGATCACGAAGTCGGCGAGCAGCCCGGCCTTGATGCGACCCTTGCGATTCTCCTCGAAAACCTGCCACGCGGGAGCGGTCGTGAGCGCCTGCAATCCTTCATAGGCGTCAAGCCGCTGGTCGGCGCCGGCGACGACGCCGGTGGGGGAGACGCGCGCCATCGACGTCCAGAGCATGAAGCGCGTGTCGAGCGGCGTAACGCTGAAATCGCTGTGGTTCGACGCGATCAGGCCGGCTTCGCGCGCGGCACGGAAGGGGCTGATGAAATCGACCACCTCCTTCGGGAAATTGCTGCGGTGGACGTCACCCCAATACCAGGTGTGGTTTGAGAAATAGGCCGGGCCGACACCGATGCGGGCATAGGCGGGCAATTGGTCAGGGCGCTGGAACTGCGAGTGAATGACAATCGGGCGGCGATCGTCGGCGGCCTTGATCCCCAGTGCATCGAAGCCCTTGATCGCCATGTCGATCGCGGCGTCGCCATTGGCGTGGACGAATATCTGCCAGCCGCGGTCGTAGACCTTGCGGGCCAGCGTGTCGAACTCTTCCTGGCTGACGATCGGCTGCCCGTGCCACGGGTGGTCGCCGCTCGGGCTGCCGCGTTCGTAATCGCGCGTGAAATAGGCGGTGCGTGCCTGCGGGCTGCCGTCAAGGATGAACTTGACCCCCTCGATCTTCACATGGCCTTGGTAGGTGCGGAAGCGGATGTCAGGGTTCGCGAGCAACGCGTCGAGTCCGGTATAGATGGGCAGCAGCGCCAGATCGATCTTGAGCCGCGCGCGGGCCGCATCGCTGGTGAAAAAGCCCAGGTCGGCGGGCGAGGTCGCGCCGTCCTGCGCATGGGTGTAGCCTTCGGCGAAATAGCGCGCCTGCGCCGCATCGAGCATCGCGAGCTTCTGTTCCGCCGTCGGCTGCGGCATCGCGGGCAGCATCTGGTACATCGCCTTTTCGAGCAGCACGCCGTTCAGCCGTCCGGCGTCGTCGCGCAACATCAGCCCGCCCGGCGGCGGCTGGCTCGCGTCCGACAGCCCCGCCGCGGCGAGTGCTGCGCTGTTCGCGACGAGCCCGTGGAGCGAGATGTGCAGCACGACGATCTTGTGATCGGGCGATACCGCGTCGAGCTCGGCGCGGGTGATATGACGCCGCTCTTTCAGCGCTTCGTCATTATATTGCCACACGACCACCCAGCCGCCCTTTGGAATGGCGCGCCGCGCTATGAAATCGCGGACCACGCCTTGCAGGCTGGCGATGTCGGTGACGGGCGGCAGCGACTTGTCCCACAGGTCGAGCCCGCCCGACATCTGGAGCGCGACGGCGAAATGCGAATGGGCGTCGACGAAGCCAGGCAGCATCGTCGCACCGGCGAGATCGTGGATCACGGCGTCCTTGCCGGCGGCGCGGCGCGCGCCCTTTTCATCGCCGACGAAAATTATCTTGCCGTCGCTGGCGACGACGGCCTTGGCCAGATGCGGCGTGTCGCCGTCCATCGTGACAATCGGTCCGCCGCGATAGATGGTCGGACGATCCTGCGCGCCCGCTGACTGCACGTTCAGCGCGGCGAAAAGGGCGAACGCCCCAATGGTCTTTTTCATAGCCCTCTCTCCCGCGGCCTTCTTGGCGGCGGGGAAGGGGAACGGTCAAGCGCTTAGCAAACTAAATGTGCTGCGGCGGCGCTTCATCGGGGCCGCGGCCGGGCTCGTCGATATCGCTGCCGCCGGGGCTTCCGGGTATTTCCTGCGGCTGCCCCGCGGGGTCTTCGTGTGGCGTGGGTTGCGCCGGTCTTTCGGGCGGCGACTGCGGCTCGATGATATCGGGCTTGGGCTTGGGAAGGGGGTCAGGCAGGCTGTTGGTGCCGCTGGTCATGATCGTCTCCTTGGACTCCAACAACCTATAGCCGCGTTCATCGTTCCGCTCACGGAATATCGCGGCTTTCCGCCCTTGCCCTCGGCCACGCGTCTGCTATAGCCCCGCCCGGCCCGCACGGGCGTGCGCGGCACAGCGCATGGATTCGTGCACCCGGCCGACAGCTCATGCGGGCGTGGCGGAATTGGTAGACGCGCTGGTTTTAGGTACCAGTATCGCAAGATGTGGGGGTTCGAGTCCCTTCGCCCGCACCACTTCCGTAAGAGCGAGGTCGGATAGAAGAACCCAGCTTTCGGGCCGGGTTTGCGATACGAGATTTTGAGCAAGGATAAGACCAAGGCAATGAAGACCGTCGAAACGCTGAACGAAGGCCTGAAGCGCGAATATCGCCTGACCATCACCGCGAAGGACATCGACGCGCGCGTCGATGACGAAGTCAAGGCGATCGCGCCGACCGTGCGCATGCCCGGCTTCCGCCCCGGCAAGGTGCCGCCGAACCTGATCCGCAAGATGCACGGCGAAGCGCTGTCGGCCGACGCGCTGAACAAGGCGATCGATGCCGGCGTGCGCGATCTGATGACGAAGGAAAAGCTTCGTCCGGCGCTGCAGCCTGCCGTCAGCCTGGACGACGGCTATGAACGCGGCAAGGACGCCGAGTTGACGGTCGCGCTCGAAGTGCTGCCCGAAATCGAGGCGCCGTCGATCGACGGGCTGAAGCTCGAGCGCCTGACCGTCGCGGCCGACGATGCGGCCGTGATGGCCAAGATCGAGGAATTCGCCGCGCAGATGAAGCGCTTCGAAGAGGCGCCCAAGATCAAGAAAGCCGCGACCGGCGATCAGGTCATCATCGACTTCGCCGGCAGCGTCGATGGCGTCGCCTTCGATGGCGGCACGGGCGAAGACATGGCGGTCGAAATCGGTTCGGGCCAGCTCATCCCCGGTTTCGAGGATCAGCTCGTCGGCGTGAAGGTCGGTGACGAAAAGACCGTGAAGGTCAGCTTCCCCGACGAATATCCGGTCGAAAATCTGAAGGGCAAGCCCGCCGAATTCGCCGTGAAGGTGAAGGAAGTGAAGGTTCCCGCCAAGACCGCGATCGACGACGAGTTCGCCAAGTCGCTCGGCCTCGAGAGCCTGGAAAAGCTCAAGGAGCTTATGCAGGGCCAGGTCGAACAGGAACATAATGGCCTGACGCGCACCTATATGAAGCGCAAGCTGCTCGACCAGCTCGCCGCGAGCCACGATTTCGATGTGCCGCCGACGATGGTCGAAGCCGAATTCGGACAGATCTGGCAGCAGCTCGAACATGAAGCGAGCCACGAAGCCGATCCCGAAGCGGCGAAGGCCGAACTCGAAAAGGATCGCGACGAATATCGCAGCATCGCGGTGCGCCGCGTCCGCCTTGGCCTGCTCCTCTCGGAGATCGGCCAGGCGCATGGCGTGCAGGTCAGCGCGCAGGAGATGCAGCGTCTGGTCATGCAGGCGGCGCAGCAATATCGCCCCGAAGACCGCCAGCGCTTCGTCGAATATGTCCAGCAGGACGCGCTCGCGGCGGCGCAGCTTCGCGCTCCGCTGTACGAGGACAAGGTCGTCGACTTCCTGTTTGAAAAGGCGGAAATCAGCGATCGCGAAGTGACCCGCGAAGAGCTGGAAGCCGCGATCGAAGCCGATGACGATCACGTCCATGGTCCGGGCTGTGGCCACGACCATGATCATGACGCCAAGCCCGCCAAAAAGGCGGCCGCGAAAAAGCCCGCTGCCAAGAAGGACGCGGTGAAGGACGAAGCCAAGGCCGAAAAGGCCGAAGCTCCGGCCAAGAAGGCGCCGGCGAAGAAGGCTGCGGCCAAGGCCGATGCCGAGGAAAAGCCGGCAGCCGCCAAGAAGGGGCCTGCCAAAAAGGCTCCGGCCAAAAAGGCTGCCGCCAAGGATTGATCCTGCGGCGATGAAACAATGAAGGCCGGGTGGAGGATGCTCCGCCCGGCCTTTTTGTTTGGCGCGGCTACCCGGTTCCCGCTTTCGCGGGAATGACGAGGGTGGGGGACCGACCGCGTGGCTAAATCACATCCATATTGTAGCAATGCCAGCTGAAGATTGCGGCGGCGCCGCGGTGGGGACGCCATGCCTCGCCGATTTCGCGGACGCGCTTCTCGCTCGGGCGTGCGTCGAGGCGGAGGATGCGGCCCACGGCCTCCTGGACCGCCAGGTCGCCGGCGGGCCAGATGTCGGGACGCCCCTCGGCAAAGAGCAGATAGATTTCGGCCGACCAGCGTCCGATGCCCTTGACCTTTGTCAGCAGCGCGATCGCCTCTTCATCATCGGCAGGGAGGGCGGCGAAATCGAGCTCGCCATCGAGCACGAGTTGCGCGAGACTTTTGGCATAGTCCTGCTTTTGCGCCGAGAGGCCGCAGGCGCGAAGGGCGTCGAACTCCGCGGCCGCCATCACCTCGGCGGGGCAACCCGCCCCGAAGCCCGCTTCCAGCTTGTTCCAGATCGAGGTTGCCGCTGCGACGCTGACCTGCTGGCCGACGATGGTACGCAGCAACGTCGTATAGCCGGGCTCGCGGATGCGCGGTTCGGGATAGCCGGCATTGCCCAGCGCGCGCGCGAAATTGGGCTCGCGCGCCGCAAGCGCATCGATCCCGGCGTTCAATTGCTCCTGCGACAGCCCCATTGATATTCTCCTTTTGTTCCGGCTGCCGTCATTAGCAACGCTTGATTTGCCACGCAACGCACGACATAGCCCTGCCGAATCGAAACTATGGGGACGAGCATGGCCAAGCTGATTGTCGTGACGCGCGACGGAACCGAACATGAAATCGAGGGCGATACCAGCCTGACCGTGATGGAAAATATCCGCGACGCCGGTTTCGACGAACTGCTCGCGCTGTGCGGCGGCTGCTGTTCGTGCGCGACCTGCCACGTCCATGTCGAGGCGGGCGACGCCGCGGCGCTTCCTGCGATGAGCGAGGACGAGAATGATCTGCTCGATTCGACCAGCGACCGCGACGACACCTCGCGCCTGTCGTGCCAGATTCCGTTCAGCGACGCGCTCGACGGGCTGAAGGTGCGGATCGCCGCCGAGGATTGATTCCATTCGTCATCCCGGCAAAGGCCGGGACGTCCACGGTTCAGCTATAACGCGAAGTTGAGACCCCGGCCTTCGCCGGGGTGACTGCTCATGGGCTCAGGCTCCAGCCGTCGCGACCGCGTAGAGCGCGATCGCCGCAGCATTCGAGATGTTGAGGCTCTCCATCCGCGGCGAGATGGGGAGCTTTGCCAGCACGTCGCAATGTTCCATGACATTGTGCCGCATGCCGTCGCCTTCGGACCCGAGCACCAGCGCGACCTTGCTGCCATCCAGCGTGTCGCCCAGCGTCGTTTCGGTGTCGCCCGTCAGGCCGATTCGCCAATATTGCGCTTCGGCGATTTCCTCGAGCGCCCGCGACAGATTGACGACGCGAACCCACGGCACGGTTTCGAGCGCGCCCGATGCCGAGCGTGCGATCACGCCGCTTTCGGGCGGGCTGTGGCGGTCCTGCGTGACGATAGCGGCGGCGTCGAAAGCCGCGGCGGAGCGCAGCACCGCGCCGATATTGTGCGGATCGGTGACCTGGTCGAGGACGACGATCGGCCGCTTGCTCTCCGCATCGACTTCGTCCTGCAACAGATCGCCGAGATAGATCTCGTCGAGCGGATCGACCTCGATCACCAGCCCCTGATGCGGGGCATCGCGCGCGACGAGCCGCGCCAAGTCGGCAACGTCGGCAAAACTGATGGGAACAACCGGCGGCAAATCGAGCTGGCCGAGCGCTTCGCGCGTCCCCCAGATTCGCTTGACGCGACGCTCGGGGTTCGCGAGCGCGGCCAGAACGGCGTGGCGTCCCCAGAAACGGACGCCCTGACCACGCGGAGTCTGCCCCTGTGGGCGGCGATGACGGGAAAATTGTCTCATAGCGGCGGCCTTTCCCATGACTGCCATTGACAGGCAAGACTCCTTTCGCCATTGGACCGCTTCCCAACGCGGACCCCATGGACAGGTGGCCGAGTGGTTAAAGGCAGCAGACTGTAAATCTGCCCGGGTTTCCCGTACGCTGGTTCGAATCCAGCCCTGTCCACCACCCTCCGGTCCGAGGGCATCTCCTGAAATCGCTGGAAGCCGCAGAAAACCTGGGGTATTATCCCTTTGTCGGTCCTCTGCATCCCATGCCATATCACTGCAGCGCGAAAAAAAGTTGGGGGAAAATGTGGGGGAAGGTTTTTCGACCCCTAAATGAAGTGTGGGGGAAAAAATTGGATTAAACCTATGAAAAAGCTAACAGCTTTGGCGGTCAAGGCAGCATTGGGAAATCCTGGGACCTATCAGGACGGTGACGGGCTGTTTCTGAAGGTCGATAAACGGGGAGGCGCCTCGTGGCTTCTCCGGCTGCAACGCGACGGCAAACGCCATGATATCGGCCTGGGCAGCGCCAAGCTGCTTCCGCTTATAGAGGCACGGCTGAAAGCCCATGAAATTCGCAAGGCAGTCAAGATCGACGGACGCGATGTGCTGGCGGAGAGGAAGGCCGAAGCCGCCGCCAAGGTGACGTTCCGCGAAGCGGCGCGCAAATATCATAGCGAGAATGCCGCCAGCTGGAAAAGCGCCATCTATGCGCGCCAGTGGTTCGCGGCTCTGGAGAGCTACGCTTTTCCTAAATTGGGCGATCTTCCGACCGGGCAAATCACTGCCGCCGATATTATCGAGGTGTTGTCGCCGATCTGGCAGGAGATTCCCGATACGGCGCGTCAGATCCGCAACCGTATCTGCGTTGTTCTCGATTATGCGAATGCGAAAGGCTGGCGCCCTACCGAAGCTCCGTCGGGCAGTGGAAGCCTGAAAGCCGGGCGAGGGTTGCCCCGTCAGGTGAAATCGCGAGAGAATCGCAAGGCCATGCCTTACAGCGCGTTGCCCGACTTCATCACAACCCTGCGGCGAAAGCCTACTTTCGGCCGGTTGGCGCTCGAACTGCTCATCCTTACCGGCGTGCGCAGCCAGGAAGTTCGGCTCGCGACGTGGGCGGAGTTCGATCTTGAGGAGCGCTTCTGGACAATACCAGCCGACCACATGAAGCGGGGCAAGGCACATATGGTTCCGCTGTCCGACGCGGCTCTCGCGGTGCTGGCCAAAGCGAATGCCTTTCGCCTTCCCGATACAAATGTCGTTTTCCCGGGCGCGGCCGGAAAGCCGATGTCCGACATGACCCTGCTAAAGGTGTTACGCGACATGGAGGTGCCCTTCCATGTCCATGGCTTCCGTTCCACCTTTACCGACTGGGCGGCGAACGATGATTTCGCCGATGCGGTGGTAGACGCGGCGCTGGCTCACAAGACACCCGATGCCGTGGAGGCGGCTTATCGGCGCACAACCTATCTTGGTACGCCGGGCCGGCCCGGCGCGCGCGTCAGGCTGATGGACGCGTGGGGAAGCTATTGTGCCGGAGGCCCTGCCGAGGCGATGCTGTAGGTCCCAAATGGAAGCAGCCTCGATTAGGCGCGCGTCGGCGGCATCACACCGCAGCCGGCGGTCGCGCAAACTGCAGCCTTTGTAGGCCATTATGCTCTACTTCGCGGCGGAGCGTCGGCTTTGTCCGCCTGCTCGCCTTAAGTGCGCAGGCGATATCGCGTGTGCTTAAATTCCCCATCTTTTCGAAGCGCGCCTAGCAGCACCAGTTCAGCAAGGTCTCGCGTGGCTGTGGCAGTGGCCGCACCTGTTAATGTACGATAATTTGCGGCGCTCAGACCTCCTCTGAAGCCATCCGGCCCTTCCGCGAACATTCGCAAAAGAGCCTTTTCTTGTCGCACGTTGATTCGACCGCGAAGACGATCAAGCAGCTTGGTTTTTGCAATCAGGAAGTGAACCCGCTCGAGCATGCGTTGTTGAGCCGCAAGGGCAATATCGAAAAACCAGTCGAGCCACTCGTCTATACGGTTCGGCACGCTCGCTCGCTGAAGTTGCGTGTAATAATCTTTGCGATGCCGCTGGATCATCTCCGCAAGAGCGGTAATCGCCGGCGCGTCGAGGCCTTGAGCTAGCGCCTTTTCGGCAATGGCGCGACCGAGACGTCCGTTGCCGTCTTTGAAAGGGTGAATGGATTCAAACCACAGGTGAGCAATACCCGACCGAGCCAGTGCGCTAAGACCGAGGGGCCATCAGCCGAAAAGGCGCCGGGCCCATCCGCGCCTTCCATGATGATGCGGCGACAGTCCGGAAATCTGAATGAGGTAATTGCCAAGAATGGCAGCTTGCTGCTTCGTCATCACAAAACGGCTAAGATCAGGATCGTGCTTTCTTGCGGCTTCTGACGATTTGACGCTCTCGAGCCGGAGCATGATCTTGTCGCCCGCATCATGATGGGCCCAGCCTACTAGCGCTCCAAAATTTTCCGTCATCCGCTTCGCCCCCACCCTAATGGTCATTCAATGCTGATATCGTGGCGAGGAAATTACCAGAAATCGTCAGGATTGTCGTCCCACCGGCGCATTCAAAGCATCGACGATCGATGTCAGAGCGAAGCCTCAAGGGACGTCTGACCGGCCCTGGCTGCTTTCGATAGACCGTAACACGCGGCCTCAGCTTGTATCGCCGTGCCCATCTGCCGCTTGGGACAAGGCATTCGGCTGCTGGCAACCTATCGGCGGATTGGCCGTTGCAGGACCATCGCAAAATGGTCGGGCGTGCGCGTTCGGTCTTACGTTTGTCGGGTACTAGCTTCAACGAAGCACAGCCCGGCTCGTCCGGGGCAGATACCCGCCTTGCTCGATTGGGAGCTGAAGTATGAAGAAGATTATTGCAGCAGTTCTGCTCGGTAGCCTGGTAGCGCCGGCAACACCTTCTCTTGCCGAACCTCCGCCCTGGGCGCCGGCCCATGGCAAACGTGCCAAGGAGCGCAGTCTCTACGACAGCAACGGACGATATTATGAGCCGCGCAGACTGTCGCGCGGCGATCGTGTGTGGCGCGGCCGGGATGGGCGCTATTATTGCCGACGGGACAACGGAACAACCGGTCTCATTATCGGCGCTGCGGTCGGCGCATTGTTGGGACGTGAGCTCGCCAGCGGGCGCGACCGGACCGTAGGAACGATCATCGGCGCTGCAGGCGGCGGGCTGCTGGGCCGTGCCATTGACCGCGGGGAGCTGAAGTGTCGCTGAACCGATAGGCGAAGCAGAGCGGACGGCCGGCCACACCGACGGGTCGGCCTGAAGCTCGTTCGCAAGTCATCGAGAGTTGCTGCCCGCCTCGCTGGCGGTCGCGTCGTCGGCAGCTTCGGAAATGCGGAGGGGACGCTGGACTGACGTCGGCAATTATGGCCTTGGTTCACCCTTGCGCTCGCGCGTTTGGGCAATCAGTAATTGTTCTGCGGCCGTCGTGCGCGACGTGGTGATCACATGATCGACCCCATCGATGGTAATCGCCAGCGTTCCGCGCTCGTTTGTCTCGATCAGTCCCTTGGATTTCAGATACCATCGATGAAAATCGAAATGCTCGTCGCTGCACCCGAGCATTTCCTGAAGGAAGAAGGGCGCGACGCCGGCGTCCTGCGCATTTTGTCGGCGACGCTTGTACAGCTCGCGCAGGATACGGCTTTGGGCATCCGCATCGTCCAGTGCTGCCTGGGTGTCGATATCAAGGCCGGCGCTCGCCGATTGTACGCCGTCAGCCCAGGGACGATGGGCCTTGTGGAGTAGATCATATTCTGCACGCAATTCAGCATCACGCGGCTTGCGATAGGCTTCGATCACCTGGTTGAATTTGACGACATCAGCCGTCTCGTGATGATCGGGATGATAAATTTTGGCGAGTGAGCGATAGGCCGTCTCAAGTGCCTTGGCGTCGCGGCGCCAATCGACACGCAATATCTTCATAATAGTCGGTGAAGTCTGCGTCCTGATGCATCGCTGCATTACCGCGATCGATAGTCCGGATTTCTGCCCGGACAGTTCGGCGGATTACGCCTTTCTATCGCGCCCTTGCGTTGGCTAGGCGATAGCCAGGCGTTGCGCAACGACCCCTCGCGCGAACGACCCCCATGCTTTGCTTGCAGAGTTCAAGCTTGCGACCGCATTTGCGCTTCTTTGAAGCGCGGCCAACTCGGGCACGGGATTACCGAAGAGATTTTTGCAGATCTGGATACCTGGCGGCCAGCAATCGCGCCCGCCGATTTAGCGCTGGCCC
This sequence comes from Sphingopyxis sp. P1IMeth2, assembly GCF_900185685.1. Lineage (NCBI taxonomy): Bacteria > Pseudomonadati > Pseudomonadota > Alphaproteobacteria > Sphingomonadales > Sphingopyxidaceae > Sphingopyxis > Sphingopyxis sp. P1IMeth2. Next base: position 176,299 of record NZ_FYAT01000012.1, on the reverse strand, counting down.
CAAGCAAGGGGGCGCGGATGACGCTGCATGATGTGGCGATCGAAAATGCGGGGCATTAGGCGCCATCTCGCCATAGCCCCACATCAAGATCGGCCGGATTTTCCGGCAATATGATTTCCCGATATTCCCTGCCGAAGGTCAGCAGGGAACCCGACAGCGCTAGCGGCCTTAGGGCTTCAGCCGTAGGTTACGCGAACTTTCTGCTCGCGCTTCGCCGAACGCATCAAGCCCCCGACGGCAAAGAAGCCGAACAGGAAAAGCGCCCAGGTTGCCGGCTCGGGAACAGCGCCCACGTCGCCTTGCGAGAAACTCGCCTTGAACCAGACGTCGTCGTCTCCTGAGGCCTTGTTCCAAGTCGAGCTGGTCAGCGCGCCAAAATTGTCGCCGGCATTATAGTAGACAAAGCCGCCCCCCGGCATCTGTTCGCTGCCGAAGCTACCCGAATAGGGCATCGATGCGGTGCTCTCAGCGCCGGAGAAATCCGCGAAGAGAAAGGCGACATACTGGGCGCCGGTCGTCAGGCCAAGGCCTCCGGTCGAGAAAAGAAACTCGGTCGGATTGTCGTAGAGCGATCCGGTAAAGGATTGCAGGCTGCTGGCGAACAGTTGCGCGCCGGTCGCCTTCGATCCGTCCCAGCCGTAGATATAGGCGCGGAAATCGACCGGGTTTGTGACCCCTCCGGTGAGATACAGCGAGAAGCTGTCGAGGACATTGTCAGCGCCGACGGTGAAGGTCTGGCCATAGGCCGAGGTATCAGGGTCGCCGAACGGGCTCCACGCACCGGTAAATGGCTGCGTCGTATCGAGCGAGGTTGCGGCCGAGGCGGGCGCGGCAAGAAGCACGGAGCTTGCGGCGAGGGCCGCGCTGCAAAGCAGAGTCTTGATGCGCATCGTTAACTTCCCCTGATGATGATTAACAAAAAGTAAGAAATATTGCGCGGGGAGTCAATCAGTTCGCCACGCTGCGCAGCTGTGCCAAAACGGGGCATTGGGGGGCGCTATTGGGCATCGCGCTTGATTGGTGATGGGAACGCAGAGATCGACCACAGCGGCAACAGAGTAGCGCGATGAATGGCGCGCGCGGATTAGGCGCGCAGGATTAGGTACCTGCCGACGCGGCAGACCACGCAACGAACAGATTTTCGGAAGGCGCGGAAGCCGAGCGCCTGGTTAAAGCTCGACGCTAATCTTCACCTTTTCCGGACTTGTCCCGACGGCACGCGCGATCTCCTCGCGGCTGCGATCGATCACGGTCTGGATGGACTCCGGTTCGGGTTCGTCGATCAGCTCATCGAGCGATACGCCGAGCAGTTCGGCAAGTGCATCGAGGCGCGCATTCTTGGGGCGGGCGCGGCCCTTTTCCCAACCCGAGATCGAAGGCGCGCTAACGCCGAGATGCGCCGCGATATCGGCCTGGCTTAGGCCCTTGCGGACACGCAGCCTTTGCAAGCGCGCGCCGAAATGGGCAATCGTGCGGCGTTCTTCGGGTAGCGCGTCGAGATGCGGCGTAGCTGCACTGCGCAGCTGAACGGCGCTCAACGCCGCAGCCGAAAGCGGCTTCCGGAACTGACAGCCGAAGAGGAGGCCGCTCGTCCACACGATCTTGGCTGAAACCAGCCCGGCATGCGGTAAATCCACCTCGATCCGGTCACCGGCTTTGGGGTCGGCGTCGCATTCCATAAGCAGGCCGGTTTCGGAAATATTGTATATCTGAACCGCGAGCCGTTCGCCGTCACTCAGGCGGCCTTCAATAAGGAGCGGGAGATTGCGGCGAGCGCTTCGGCGCTCGCTCGCGAAATTCGGATCGGGGGAAAGATGGTCGGCCATTGGGATCATAGAGTGGAGAAATTGGGTTAAGACTTCCTTAGCGGCCACTCTCAGCAGGAGATGTGTTGGGCGACGAGGCCGCGAGAATTGGCGACCGCGCCGACGGGCGGTGCACGCGGCGATCTAGGCTCCCTCAGATAGGACAAGGTGCGAAGCCGCCAATGCGACAGGCGGTGGCTGGGATGCTGCAGTGTACCGTCGAGCGAGGGGGAAGGGCATCGCGCCCCATCGCCAAACACTGCTCCGCCAAGGCATGGGCACCGCGCAGGGTTTTTCCTGCCCAATCCAGAGCGAGCTTCCTGAATTCGGAATTGCTGCCGGTAAATCTGGGCGGAAATCGGGTCGGCAACCACAATTCTGCGAAGATCGCGAGCAACATTTCTGAGCCATCAGCGAAGAATCTGGTCCTTCAGAATGAATTTGATAGCGTCGATAGCGTCGTCGCTGACGACATCACGTTCAAGCTGAGGTGGGGAACATCAGACGTTGCTTGCCTCACGCTCGCTCATGATCAGCCCGACGGGCGGCGTACTGCGCGCGTAATGATTACAAGTTTCGGACGAGCTGAGGCCTTGTTAAGCGGTCGGTCCAGCGCATCACGAGATCCTTCCCACGCATTTCGATCGATCGGAACATAGCGACCGCCGCAGCGAGGCAAATCCCGTAAACGATTGGAACCGCTACGAGCAATGGGGCTCCGGCAATAACAAACAGCCGGATAAGCGACACGCCTATGAAGTCGTGGATCAGGTAAAATGAATAGGACGTCTGTCCGATCAGGAGCATCGGTCGCGATGAGAAGATCGCAAGCGTCGAGCTTCCCCGAAGGAAGAGGACGAAGAGCGAGAAAATCGCCGTATTGGCCACGACGAGCACGAGGGGCGATCGGGTGTCGGCGTGAAACAACGACGCTTCAAGCACGAGCAGCGCCGGGAGGGTCGCGCCAGCCAAGGCCCATCGACGCTCGCTGCCTTGTGACCAGATTTCATAACAGCAGATGCCGAACGTGAAATACGGCAGGTATTTGGGCATGCCCACTACCGTTATAATCAGTCCGCCCATGCCCTCAGTGCCAATAATCAGGGCCGCGAAAGCAACCGCTGCCTGCCAGATCAGCCAATTTCGGATAAACGCCTCGCGCGAGACCGCGTAGATTGCCGCCGCCACCGCATAGAATCGTATTTCTACCGCGAGGCTCCAATACACGGGGTCCACCCATTTAACGGGCAGATCCGGAGCTGCAATCGCCATGAACTTCGGGTCTAGAAGAAGGAGGCTAGCCACATAGTCCTGTGGCATCGTGTGCCAGTCTTGGGGGCCAATTATCCGAACGATTATCGCAGTCAGCGTCGCGGCGACGATTAACGGAGGCCAGATGCGCGCAATACGGCGGCGGGCGAAGTCCAAAATCCCCGCGCTCTTCCGAAGGGTCATCAGGATAACGAACCCCGAAATCACGAAAAAGAGTTCGACGCCGATCCATCCATATTCGAAGGGCAGAAAGCCGGAGAAAGGCGACGTGACAGGGATATGACTCAACGGATCGCGCGGGGCTGTGAAAGTGATCGTAAAGTGGAAAGCGGTTACAAGCAGGATCGCGAGAGCACGAAACCCGTCCAGCGTCTGGATGCGTTGCCCGGTTGAGTTCCCCATAGCGCTTCAGCTAGACCGTGGTGCTGCATGGCAAAAGCTTTATTTGGACCATTGATGTCACAATTCGAGACGAATCCTGCGCCGCGGCGCACATTTTTATTGTTGTTTGGCCAGTCGAACGCGATCGCCTATGGTTGTACGACTGCGGCGTTGACAGCTGATCGGGCAGATATCCCGCCAGATATTCTTACGATTCCAGGCGACAAGGTTCAGCTGGGATATTCGGACGGCCGCGCTTTCCATCAGGTGCCCTATCATCCTTCTCACTCGAACCTTCCCGACGGGCCGTCTGCATGGGGCCCGGAGGGAGGATTTGCGGCATCCTGGGCGAGCGCGAACCCGCATGCCGAAAGCCGTCTCCTGATTATGAAGCGCCAACAGGATGCTTCGAACCTGGGACAATGGATAGCGCAGTCAGCACAACGAGCCTGGCTTCAGTCTTATGCCCGAGAGGGCCTTGCCCGAGGGCCATGGGATGATGTCGTCGCGTTTATGGTGAACGGGGAGAGCGAGGGCGTAAGCGAAACCCTCGCGGATGCGTGCTATGCTCGATTGACCTTGCTGTGCGCCGACCTGCGCGCGGCTCTCGGGCCGACAGCACATATCCTGATTTCGCGGCTTCCCAATAGCTGGAAATCCTATCCTTTTTTGAAACGAGTCAGGGAGGCTCAAGCAGCGGTTGCCGCTACGCACCCGTTGATCCATCTCATCGACACTGATCGCTTACCCTACCGTGATCAATATCATTTTCGGGCTTCCGCGATCGCAGATCTCGGCCGCACCGCGTTTAGCGTAATCCGATAGCTGATCGCTCCAGCGGCGAGCGCAAATATTATCTCTCGAACCTGCCCGCAGACACGCCGGTCAAGGATATCACCGCCGCCATCAAGGCGCGCTGGATTTGCGAACAAGCCCATCAGCAACTGAAGGAAGAGCTTGGCCTCGACCATTTTGAAGGGCGATCCTGGACCGGTCTCCATCGCCATGCCCTCATGACGATGATCGCATATGCCTTCCTGCAATCCCGCCGCCTCGCTCAGGCGGGACTGGAAAAAAAGAATCGCAGGCCCGCCACCGCAACCCAGCCTACCGGCAGTCCGCCAGGCCATCCTTGACCACCTGTCCAGGCCCCCACCCGCTTGTTGTCCGCAATGCGGATATCGCATCGCCGCCCCGACAATCAAACTTCTGCCAAAGTAGCGTTAGGCGACGTGGCCGCGGCTCAATAATTGTCTCGCCGTAGCGGTCTGAGCCAAGACGCTGCGCTTTCGCGCTTTCGTGCTCGGTCCAGCGTCGGAAAGCCCAATGGACTTTTCCCAAGTCTGAACGTGCGGCGGCGCGTTCCGCCAACGAGCGCCGCGCCAAAGCCGCCAGTTCGAGCAGATGACGGACGGCAGCTTCTGCTCCGGCGGCCCCCGCCGACGGCAAAACTGATGAGCATGGCTCAGCCGATTCTTATTATGTGTTAATTTGAGACAGGCAGCGCGCCGAAGCGCCCGGAAAAATCATGTTGCAGCGCCTAAGAAATGTTAAGAGCGCCTAAATCGACTCGGATGACGAGCGAAGGCGCGTGGGTCGCGCATCTCAATTCTCAAGGGACGTTTGTCATGAAGTTCGCACTCAAATCACTTGTGGCTCCGGCCCTCCTCGGCGCGCTCGCCTTTTCGGCAACGCCGGCTAACGCTGCCATCCTCATCTGTACCAGCGCAAACTGCGTCAGCACCGACGGCAATGTGCTTGTGAACAGCGGCAGCGGTTCGACGGTCACTGGCAGCGTGGGCGGTGTCGGCCTGACCTTTACCAGCAGCACCGACTCGACGTTGGTCGGTGGTGCCAATGGCCAGGCGCGCGTTGAATCGGCTGACGGTCTTCTTAACGCCCTGACTTTCACCATTCAGAGCGGCTATGGCTTCGAATCGGCAATCTTCAATCTCTCGCCCGTCCCTGGCAACGCGCTGAACGAAGCGACGAGCGTGTTTCTCACCTACCTTCTCTCCGACGGCACGACGGCCTCGATCACCAAGTCGGTTGCCACCAATGGCAACAACTGGTTCGGCATTTACGGTGATGCGGGCGAAGTCTTCACCAGCGCCGGCTTTGTTGCCAATCCGTCGACGACGGGCATCCATGACATGCGTCAGGTGCGTCTCGGCGGTGTCGGCCAGCTCGCCGCCGCGGTTCCCGAGCCGGCGACCTGGGCGCTCATGCTGCTCGGCTTCGGCCTGATTGGCGGAGCGATGCGGTCGCGTCGCAAGGACGCGAATGTGCGCGTCTCGTTCGGCTGATCCAGCTTACCTGAAATTGAGCAGGGCCGTCGATCTCGTTGATCGGCGGCCCTTTTGCTGCATTGTCGTCCCGGTTTCGCAGCGCACGATCTGATCGCTCCCGTGGGGACGCAGGTCGGGCGCATATTCGCCAGTTCGATAAACGCTGCAGGGCCCGGCGCTTGCCACTACCCCGGTACGTGTCAAGCCTTCGCGGCGCTGGACCAGGGCAGGGTCAATTCTCCTGGTCACCGCAGCGCTGCAGAGCCATTCCGGAGGCAGTTGGGCAGTGCGCCGCAATTCTCGGCCAGGCTGGGTCGCGAGGGGCCGGGGTTTCGTCTCGGCGCATCGCGCAAGGTCAGTTGAACTGCCACCGATTTGGGCGGGTCCGCCGCTATCGCAGTAACTGATTAACTTATAGACTTGCAGGCGTCGCAAATGTCCTTGGTCAAACGAGGAGCGGGGGCAAGAAGCTAACTTGAGGGTTAGCCATAGTCGCGAATACATGCGCTGGCTTACGCTCGCCTTTCCCGGCGGGTGATCGCGCTCACCATCGTCAAGGAGCCGGTCGTGATCCACAGCCATCCGATGACCAGCACCGGGCCCGCCGGGCGATAGAGCAACCGATCGAGCGCGTGCAGCGAAATCGTCTCCACTGCAAAGAGGAAGAGAGCCGCCCCGGTCGCGATCAGCGGGACATTCACTGAAGTCTTGCGGGTGCGCCGCCAGCGCCGCGCGAGGAGGGTCAGTCCCGTAAAGGCGGCGATCAGCACAAGCGCGATCTGGAACGGCTGACGTTCGGGATAATAATCGCCCAGCAGCCTTATCACTTGGTCGTGGAGGCCGTGGCGGAAGCCGAGCGCGCATTCAGCAGCCAGGCAGCCATTGACCGCCGCGAGTATCCGCCCCGACGGCACGCACAGCGACAGGCAGGCGGCCGCCGCGCCGCCGAAAGCCACAAGTCCCGCCCATTGGGTCGCGTCCATCAAGCCCCCCACCTTTTAAAGGGGCTTCAATATCCCTCGCGGGGGGCTAAGACCAGCTTGTGCTGATCGCCGCGCATATCCTCTGGGGCGTCGTCGCCATCATCCTCTTCCGCACGGTGCCGCCGCGCCAGGCATTCTGGGCAGCCTTGATCGGCGGGTGGCTACTGCTGCCCCCGGCGGCCTATGGGCCGCTGCCACCGCCCGGCAGCTTCACTTTCACCATCGTGGGCAGTGGGCTGCCCTCGGCGCAGCTCGTCACCAAACAATGGACCGCCCCCGCAATCGCCCTCCTGGCGTCCGCGCTGTTCGATCGCGCGCGCTGGGGCGGTCTTACCTTGCGTTGGTGGGACCTGCCGATTGCCGGCTTCTGCCTCTGGCCGCTCCTCCAGGGGGCGTTCGTCGGGAGCGCGTCGCCCGCGCCGCCGGTTGCGTCGCTCTATCTTCTGGGCGCCTGGGGCTTGCCATGGCTTGCGGGCAAACTCTATCTTCGCGGCCGCGACGATGCCCGCGCATTCGCGGGACTGCTGGCCGGGCTGACGCTGCTCCTTCTTCCCTTCGCGCTGATCGAGGGTTTGACGCGCTTTCGTATTCAAACGCTGATCTACGGGGCCAATCCCTTCGCGCATGATGGCATCGAGCGCTACATCGGCTTCCGGCCGCAACTCTTCTTCGAACATGGCAATCAATATGGACTGTGGATTGCCGGGGCAGCGCTCGCAGCGGCCTGGCGATGGCGCGATGCGGCGGGCGAGGGGGCGGCAGCGCGGTGGCGCGTCGCCGCCGTCCTGCTCGCGGCCGCAACGCTTGCCGCGCAATCGGCGGGAGCGATCATCCTCTTGGCGGCGGGGCTGGGGCTTCTCTTCATGCCGCGCCTGTTCGGCACGCTCCGCATCGCCCTGCCGATGGCGCTCGCTGGTGCGCTCGCGGTCGGCGCGCTCCATGTGAGCGGCGCCGTACCGCTGCGAAGCATCGCCACCGACACCGCGCCCGGCAAGGCGATTGTCGGTGCGCTGCGCGCGAGCGGGCGCGGCTCGGCAACTTGGCGGGTCAGCCAGGATCTCAAGACCCTGCCGCTCCTGCGCAGGGATATAATCTGGGGCACCGGGCGATGGGACTGGTTCCGGCCCGCGGGCACGCGCCCCTGGGGGCTCCCGCTTCTCATCCTCGGTGCCTACGGCCTCGTTGGGCTTGCGCTGCTTGGCGGGGCGTTTGGCGGCGCGCTCGTGCGTCTTGCCGCCATCGCCCGTTCGGGCGGACCGAACGCGGCGGGCGCGCGGCTCGCGATATTGCTCCTCTTGCTGTCCGCGATCGACGCGCTGTTCAACAGCTTTCTCTTCTATCCCGCGATCGCGGGGGCTGCTCTCTCAGGCGGCACACCCAAAGACGCAGCGCCTGATCGCACGCCGGCGGCCTAAGCGAAGGCCGCCGCCACGTCGGCGCTACTTGGCGGCAGGCTTCGCCGCACCCTTGGGCGCAAAATCGGGTTGATATTTAATTTCGGCAGCGGCGCGGGCCTGCTTGAGGCGATCCTGCATCGCGCTCGTCAGCTGCTGATTCTGGATCGCCTGGACCGCCAACGGACGCGCCGCGTCGCCGGTCAGCGGAACGGCGCGTTCGCTCTTGATCACTGCAACCGTGACCATGCCATTCTCAGGCGCGATGAACGGCTCGCCCGCCGGCAGCGCGCGGATCTGCTGCATGCGCTGCTTGCCGACCTGCGCCGAATCCATCTGCGCGTCGGTGCGTGCGAACTTGATGCCGAGCTCCTGAAGATGCGCCGCAACCGCTTCCATCGAATGGTCGTTCTCGAGCGCTTTCAGCGCTCCCATATCCTTGGGCAGCGGGAACTGGATGCGGTCGATTGCGAAAATCTTGCGATCGGCGAACATGTCGGGGTTGTCGGCGATGAACTTGTCGATCTCGGCCTGCTCGGGAACGCGCTGCGCGCGCTGCGCCTTCTGACCCATCAGCTGGACGAGCAGGGCATCGCGCAGCTGGCGTTCGCGCAGCAGATAATCAGGGGTCTTGTCGAGGCCCTCGTCACGTGCGGCCTGCGCCAGCAAACGCCGTTCGACCACACGCTCGAGCGCTGCCTGCTGCACCACCTTCTTGTCGACGCCGTCGGGAATATTGACGTTACCGAGCTCGGCGTTGACTTCCTGGAGCGTGATTTCCTCGCCATTGACCACGGCGGCAACTTGGCCGGTCGGCTCCTTGTCGCAGGCGGCAAGCGAAAGACAGGCCAAGGCAATGGCGGTGACGGTCTTGGTACGCATCAATCGGTCCTTCTATGTACTGCTGGTCGCGCCGAGCAGCAGATGCTGCAGGCGGGCATTCGAATGGAGGATAAAACTGCGAGAGAATTCGTCGAGCAATGTTTCCGCCTCGGGCGCGTCCATCCCGAGCGTCGAGACCCGCATCATCATGCCGTCAGGAATGTCGCCGGCGATATTGGCGCGAATGACCGCCATCCGCTGCTCGGCCCAGCTGCGCGGGAAGGCGTCGCCCAGCCGCGTGAAATATTGCACCTGCTCGATCCGGTCGGGTCCGGTCGCGGTGAAGAAATTGGCGGGGATGCGCCGTCCGCCAACCGGAATATCGACCTCGCGGGTGTCACTCAGCGCATAACCGCCGACCGGATAGCATGTCTCGGGCCGGTGGAGTTGCAGTACGCCGTCCTGCGCATTGTTGTAGGCGAGGAGCATCATCACCGACACGCCGCTCGCCGAAGCGTACACCCGGGTGACGAGATTGTCGTAGAGCCGATCGCGCAGCGCGTCGGGCGGCGGGAGCACGACGCCGCTCTCCGAAATACTCGTCCACCGTCCGAACTGCCGCGGCACCCAGGTGTCGAAGATTTTTTCCGGGACGATCGGATTGGCGACCGCCGGCTGACGCACGAAGGCGTAGGCGGAGGCTGCCGCAAGCGCGCCGCCGATCATCGCACTGCGGCGCGATACGGTGCGATTGGGTGCCGGGGCTTCGTCAGGCATGCGTCGCCTCCCGGTGATGCGTCACGAAACGATCCCAGAGCGGTTTGAGCACCACGTCGATCCCGAAAATGGTGAGTAGTGCGATCCCGAACATCACCAGCCCTGCGAAATTATGCAGGAAGCCCTGCGCCGTTGCCTCGCCCGAATGATAGGTCAGGAGGATGAGGATGAGCACGCGGAAGAAATTGGCGATTAGCGCGACAGGCACGATGAACAGCACGAGCAGCAGCGCATAGCGCCATTCGGCCTGATGCCGCATATAGATATAGAAGAGCGAGATCGCTGCCAGCGAGACGATCGAATTGATCCCCGAGCAGGCTGCTGCGACCAGCAACTCATATTGACCGATATAGATGCGAACCCCTTCGCCGCCGATCGGATAGCCGAACAGCTGAAGAAAGCCGACGGCTGCCTGCGAGAGCCACATCTTCATCGGCACGGTGACCGCGGCGACGAGCGTCTCGGGCGGCGGGAACATGAAGGCGAGATAGAAGAGCGGAAACCACAGCCCCTTCATGACCCGCAGGCCGACGAGGCTGTAGAGTACGACGAGCACGGTCGCGTACATCATATAGCCTTCGATCTCGACGATCTGGGTAATCCGGGCAAAGATCGTCAGCGGAATGAGGACCGCGAGCATTGCCCAGACCGGTCCCTGCGCGGGGATGGAGCGCATATCCCGCACTTCGAGCCAGCGCGTGTGCAGCAGCCAGAGCCCGGTTGCGAGCACGATCGGGCCATGTGCGCCGGCTTCGCCTGACCAGGATTCGCGGACAACGAAGATGAAGGTGGGAATGCAAAAGAGCGCAAGCCCGACGATCAAGGCCCACGCGCCGGGCGACAGGCGCGTCGGTAGCGACGGCGGCGCAATTCGCGATTGCTCAGCGAGCGTTGCCATCGAATTTTCCGGCATCGGCAGTCATGAATATCCGATAGAGCAAAGCGCGGCACCTGCCAATGGGCGACGCGCCTCCCGGTCGAACCGTATCAGCAAGGCACAATCGGCCGGGCACCGGTTGCAGCCACTGGACGCGGACCGGGCTTTGACATAGAGCCGCGCGAGTGCCGAAATGGTGAGCGGATATGGTCCGGACTCGAACCGATAGCGGGCTGATACGTGATCGCCTGATCGCGGCTCTGCTTGTCCTTGCAGCAGTTGCAGCGCTCGCGTTCGCCGCCTGGGCCTTGCTTCATCGCGGCCAGGCTCCACGCCAGCTCACCGAACGAACACCCGTCGCCATGGCGAGGCCGCCCGTTCCCCAACCGCAGCTCTACAAGGAACTGGCGCCCGAGGATGCGCGCGCGGAAAATGCCGCGCTTCCGTTTTCGACGGCACCAATCGAGCGGGCGCCGCCGCTGGTCCTGCCGATCAACGCGTCGGACGTCGCCGGGCGGCGTTCGTCGATCGACTGTCTTACCGCCGCCATATATTATGAAGCGGGCCAGGAAAGCGATCAGGGCAAGCGCGGCGTGGCGCAGGTCGTGCTCAACCGCGTCCGCCATCCGGCTTTTCCTAACAGTATCTGCGGGGTGGTGTACCAGGGGTCGGAAAGGCCGACGGGCTGCCAGTTCACATTCACCTGCGATGGAAGCCTTGCGCGGATTCCGACCCGGCAGGGATGGGAGGCTGCGCGCCGCATTGCGGTTGCCGCGCTATCGGGTGCCGTCGAGCCAAGCGTCGGCATGGCGACGCATTATCATGCCGATTATGTCGTGCCCTATTGGGCGAGCTCGCTCGCCAAGATAGCGCAGCTCGATCATCATATTTTCTATCGATGGACCGGCGGCTGGGGCCGCCGCACCGCCTTCACTCAATCGGTGAGCCAGGAGCAGCCGCTCGTCGACCAGCCGCAGATCGAGGCGATCGGCGAAGCGGGTTTGACGGCGAACGGAACCGTTCCGAATACGAGCGCCATATTGAAATCGCCGCGCCTTCTCGCCGACGAAAATGCAGGCGCGCCGCTCGGGGATGCAGGCGAGGGCGTGGCGACGGCGCCGGCAGTCTCCCCGCTCGCTGCCGATGCGAACCGGTCGGCGCCGGCTGCCGACGCCACCAGCGGACGGCTGAAAGGGGAATAGCGCATGCGCCGCGCAGGCGCGGCTTCGCTCCGCGCCAGGGGATCGCGTCCGCGCACATTGCCGGGTTCGGAATAGCGGCAGACGAGGATTTCCTCGCGCCCGACATCGCTGATGCCGCAGCCCACTTCGCCCGAACGGCTCCAGATCAGCTGCGTATAGTGCGACACATCCTCGGCACGGCCCGTCGTGCTGTTGAGCGGGAAGGTTCCCGGAGTAAAATAGGTCTTTTCCTTGAGCCAGAGACCGATCATCTCTTCGGGACGGAATGCACCGGGGGTCCCGCCCCAGATATTCTCGCCCTCGAGCGGCCTGCCAGGAATATTCGGCGAATGTTCGAAGCGGCCTGTCTCCGAGAGATGATCGGCCCAGGCCTGCGCCCCGCGCGCTAGTTCGTCGTTCCAGCGCAAGGCGGGAACGCCCATGAGCGCGCGCTCGCGATTGTGGCTTTCGAGAAGGCGATCGTCGAGCGCACCCAGGCGCGGCTGCGCGCCGGTCGAAACGAGCGCAACCGCTGCCAGAAGCGTGATTTTTCCTGCCTTGAGGCTGATGTGCTTCATGCGCAAATCCCCGAAACCAGGGAAAAGCTATCGCAAGCCCGCTAAAACAAGGTTTACGGGGGCGGTAAACCGCGTCCTAACCATTTTCAGGCTTGTCTTGGCGCGTGGTCTGCAGCGGCCCGCCGTCGACCTTTCTGCGAAGGTCCTAACCCGGACCAAACTGCCAAAGAAACCGCGGGGCGAGGATCCGACAGGCAGTGGCAGTGCAGGCTGTCTCCACCTATTGCTGACGCCTGACTAGCTGAAGCGTCTGCTTTCGGCGGCCGCGACGCTGCGCGGATCGGTGCGCACGACTTCGACGGTGTCGCCGCGCTGGGCGGCGGCGAAGAGCAGCTTTGCAAATTCGACGGGTAGGCCGATACAGCCATGGGTGGCGCGCCGGCTCGACATCGGACTGCCGTGGAGCGCAATGCCGGTATTGGTGATGAACATCGAATAGGGCATCGGCGCATCGTAGCTGCGCGAATGATAATCGGCATCCTTGTTGAGAATCTTGAACGTGCCGAGCGGCGACTGCATCCCTTCGGCGCCATAGACGATTACCGCGGTGCCGATCTCGTGTCCGCCCCGGAAGACGGAAATCATCTGCCGCCGCAGATCAACCCACACGCGCAGCTTACCTGCAGGAATATTGGTGTCGTTCCAGTCATATTCGCCGTGCCGAAGCCGGTATTTTGTGTCGAGCAGCGATTTGGTTCCTGCCGGGACGAGCCCGGCTTGCACGGCTGCGGCAGCCTCTTGCGCCGAAAGAAATGTACGTCCGGCCAGCGCCTGATGGACCGGTGCGGCTCGCGCCGCCTGATCGGCAGCCACCGAGCTTGCGGCATCAAGATTATAGCCAAGCATCGCGAGCGCCAGCGCGCCGAGGGGAATGCCGACGATCCAGCCGCGCATCAGGCGACGCCCGGACGACCTTGCGAATGGCCGTTGCGGCGACGAAGCGCCGCACCGCAGAGCGCAAATCCGAGGATCATCAACGCCCAGGTCCCAGGCTCGGGCACGGCACCCGTCACCGGCGGTTCAGGGTCGACGGGGGTGGTCGGGTCCCCGGGGTCGGTCGCGATCGGCGGGACGACCGTGCTGATACCGCCCGGGAACCCCGGTCCGGACGGCGTGCCGCCAATCGTCCCGGCGTCGCCGAGCGGGAGCAGCGACGGATCGGGATCGGCGAGCGCCAGCGGGCCGAGCGGATTCTCGCTCAACTGATCCACCGCCTCTTCAGGCGGCGTATCGAAAATTTTGCCGAGCGCGCGCTCTTCGGGCGCATCACGCTGCGGTCCAAGCGCGCGGGCACTCGCCGGGCCTCCGAAGTCGCGCTTGACCTTGGTCTTGATGAGGTCGGTTTCGCCGCGCTCGCCGGGCGAGCGGTCGACGAAGCGCTGCAGCGCGTCCGATGCTTGCGCCAGGAGAAGGCCGCCATCGCCGCTGAACAGCGGCACGGTGACCGACGTCGTTGCAAGAACCGCGAGTGCTGCTGCACCCGCGGCAATCCGTCTTTTGGACGCAAGAAATGTTATGACCCCTGCCATTTGACCTAATTATAGTAATTTGCTCGGTCGCGAAACATGGATTCTGCCGTTCGCGCAGTATCATTATGGCATCTCAAAAGGCCTAGGAAACTGGGCTTTATGGGCCGCGACGGGACGCCGGAGGTCAGAATCGCGGGATTTTACATAAATTAGGCAAAACTTGCATATGGTTAACCGCTGCCGTTACCAGCCCGGCGCTTGCCGAGTCGCGCGCGAAGTGCGCTTGCGCATCACGTGCCGCGCGCGCTAGACGCCGTCCATGCAGGCGCTGCGCTTCATTTGGGGAATGCGGTGATGGGACGCGCGGCCGTCTCCCTTCGCGCACGCGCCGCCGAAATGGGAGCCAGAGTGCCGTTGCTGACCGCCTTGTCGCGCTTCGCGGTGGCGACACTTGCAAGTGCGTCGCTTTCGTCCCTATTGCCGATCCTGCTGCATGAGTGGGCAGGGCTGGGCGAACGAACCGCGGTCGGCCTGTCCTTCGCCATTGCTTATGCCTTCAATTTTCTGACGCTGCGCCGACTGGTGTTTGCGAGCAAAGCAAGTATTGGACGCGATCTGTGGCGGTACGCCCTGGTCAATGCGCTGTTTCGGATTGCCGAGTTTTTCGCATTCTCCGCGCTACGATCAGCCGCGATCCTCTCTTACGCCGCCGCGCTGCTGCTCGTGCTGGCGGTTTCCACCCTGGTCAAATTCTTCGCCTATCGCCGGCTCTTCGGCGGCGGCAGGTAAAAGAGTGCCGCGGGCGAGGGCGATCTGTTCGATGCGTTTGACCCGCTCAAGGGTCATCTCGGTGAGTTGGCGGTTGCGACCGATGAGATCGGCCATCAGTCCGAGGAGAAAGGTCAGCGCGCCCACCGTGAGCAGCGCCGAACCGATCACCAGCGACTGGATCTTGCCTTCACCGCTGACGAAGAAATAATAATAGAGGAAACGCAGCATCGGCAGCACGCCGATGAACGCGATAACCGCGCCGATGAGTGCGAATGTGCGCAGCGGCTGATACATGGCGTACATGCGCAGCGCGGTCGTTCCCGAGCGCTCCATGAAGCGAAACACCGATTTGAAGAGCCTTGAATCGCGGGTCTTGGCGTTGGTGCGCACGGGGACTGCTTCATAGGCCATCGCCTTCTGACCGACCTGGATCAGCATCTCGATCGTGTAGCTGAACGACGAGACGATATTTACTTGAAAGGCAGCAGTGCGGGAAATGGCGCGAAAGCCACTTACAGCATCGGGCACATCGACGCCCGAGAAATGGCGCACCGCCCAGCTCCCAAAGCGTTGCAGCATGCGCTTGGCGGGACTGAAATGGGCGATCGTCTGGGTCTGGCGATCGCCGATGACCACGTCTGCGCGTCCTGCCACGATCGGTTCCACGAGGCGCGCAATGTCAGCGCCGTAATATTGATTGTCCCCGTCGGTGTTGACGATAATGTCGGCACCAGCGCCGAGCGCGTAATCGAGGCCGCGCCGAAAGCTTCTGGCAAGGCCCATATTGCGGCGATTGCGCAGGATATGGTGAACCCCGCACGCGCGCGCCACCGCGTCGGTGCCGTCGGCCGATCCATCGTCGATGACGAGATATTCGATCACATCGATGCCATCGATCTGTTTCGGCAGATCGGCGATAGTGGCCGGAAGCGTATCGGCCTCATTATAGCATGGGATCTGGATGATCAGCTTCATGCGGTCCTCTCCAATGCTGGCGGCGCGTCCGATACCGGCACGTGCTGATGATCGCCGCGCCGCCTCGGCATTGCGGCCGCAAAAGCGATGACGGCAAGCGGCAGCAGCCAGACAATGCGCATCATATAACGGGCATGCGGGGTCGACATGCCGCCGCATATGACGACATTGGCAGCGAGCGCGAGCAGGATCAAAAGTGCCGCGGCCGCGCCCGGAGACCGCCATGACGCGCGGCCGGTCCGGGAGGCAAAGCCGGCCGCAAGCAGAATGAGGGAGAGCAGTGTCACTGCGATCGTCACGAAAATCGTGGGCGCGACCGGAACGGTGCCGCGGTACGCGGCCGAGCGTTCGACCCAGACAAATATCTCGGGGGGGAGATGGCTCCGCGCACCTTCGCGGTGTTCGGCGACATAGTTGAAGTGATCAAGATCGAACGCCAGTGCCTGCTCGCCGCTTGACCGGATGATCGACCTGATCACTTCGCCTGGATATTCGCGAAGGACCGCAAGGTAAAAGCGGACATCTTCGCCACCGAGCTGGCGCTTCGAATCCTCGCCGAGCGTGCTGAATATTCCCTCGTGCGGATCTTCGCTCCACAGCATGATGTCACTTGGTTGCGGCATCCGATCGCGGTAGCCGCACAGAAGAAACTTCGGCGGATTGCAGTGGGTCTCGAGGTAGCGGTAGCCGGGGCCATCGGCGATCAGCCGCGCGGAAAGGAAGGGCGGGGCGGTCGGCGGAGCGCCGAGCGTGCGCGTTACCGCTGCCGAGAAGAGCATTTGTGCCGCGATAGCGATGAGAATGAGGCTCGTCGGCAGCAGAAGCCGGAGCGTCCAGCCCTGCCGCTGTCCGAGGTTGAGGAGCAAGGCGCCGCCGCCGACCGAGAGGATGAGCAGGATGTGCGAAATATGAAAGGTGATCGCCGCTGCTGCTACCATGAATAGAAATGTGCGCGCGAGACGGCCATAGTGCGCGCCGAACAGGATCAATGACACAAAGGCCAGAATGAGCGGGCCGGTGAAAGCGCCCGGCATGAGGCGCGATACGAAGAAGGGCAGCGGGCTGAGAAGCCCCACTGCGATCAGCCCGCCCCAAATCCAGCGTTGCCGGCGACCGGGCGTGAGCGATGCCGTCGCGCCGAACAGGAACAGCGCCACCGTCCCGACCGCGATCGCGGACTGCAAAAACACGGGCCCGAACCGCCCGAGCCCTTCAAGCCCGGCATAGAGGAAGGCGCCATAATAGATTGATCGCCCGGTGAGGACAGTCCGCGCCGGGCGGATCTGAGGAGGGATGGCCGTTGCGGTGGCCAATGCTGGGTCAGCGCCAGGGGGCGACGCCGCGTCTGGACCAGAGGCGTTTGCTGCCGGGGCTGAAGGTGCTTCGAGAAGCCGATCCGACCAGCTCGAACGATGACCCGTCAGCGACACCACCGCCGCATCCGCGGCTCGGATGTAATGGCTGGTATCGGGAAAGAAAAAGGGGGCGCCGTTGAGCAGGGCCGGCCATGCGTAGAGCAGCACCAGCGCTGCCCATAATCCGATCCTCGGCAGACGTCGCACCAATCGATGCCCCTATGATTTCGTTCGCGAATCCGCGAACTGCCCGTCAAGGCGTAGGATAGCCTGAGCACGAGGTCCACTGTTGCCAAGCCCAGCCTGTGTCCTTTTGATACGTATGACGCGCGCATTGCCCTCGGCGCCAGTTTTGCTATTCCCGCATCATGACCCCCGCCGTTCTTGCCGCCCGCTATTGGCCCTTCGCGAACGGGTCGGGGCGGATCATCGACCGCTTCGCGCGCGGGGTCGATCTGGGACAGGGCGAAAGATTGGCGCAGACGAGCGACGGATTTGCGCTGCGCGTTCGCGCCGATGACCTGATCGGACGGCATATTCTGCTCACAGGCCGCTTCGATCGTTCGGTCGTCCAGGTCCTGCTGGATCACGCGCGCCCAGGCGACGTGCTTCTCGATATCGGGGCGAATATCGGCTATGTCGCGGCCTGCTTCCTGAGCCGGATCGCGGACTCAAGTGCAATTTGCGTTGAACCTCAACCCGAAATTGTCGATCTGCTCGAAGCGAATATGGCGCCCTTTGGCGATAGAGTCGCCATCCACCGCGTTGCGCTATCCGACGCCGCTGGCGAAGTCCGGTTTCGCATAGATCAGGCCAATCGGGGTGCCTCACGCATAGACGCGGACGGAGAGTTCGCCGTGCCCGCGATGCATGCCGGAGAATTGCTTGCCGGTCTGCCGCGTCTCGACCTCATCAAAATGGATGTCGAAGGTCATGAGGAGACCGTTTTTCATGCCATCGATGTCCAGCTTGCGCGCCTCGCGCCGCGCGCAATTCTGTTCGAGGATCAGGGGGCAGGGGCAGCCGAAGCGATAGGTACGCTGCTGCACCGCCATCGCTACACCGTCTTCGGAATCGACAAGCGCCTGCTGCGTACGCGGCTCGTTCCGATCGTTTCGAGCGGCGACTGCAGGTATAATGATTATCTCGCCGTGCGGACCTGAGCATTTCTCTTCGTATCATCCACCGCAGGGTCTTCACCGCTTCGCAACAAGTTTTTCGCTATGACAGTGGGCGGAAGGGTGGCGCCGCTGGTAGCGCCGCCCTTCCACTGTATTGCGCGCGCCGTGCGCACCCAAGCTGACCAGGGAAATTCATGAAGCTGCTGTTTGCCTTGCCGGGATTTCATCGTTTCGACCGCGGCGCAGAGGTTGCCTTGCTGTCGGTGGCGACGGAACTCGCGCGCGGCGGCGACGCAGTTACCGTAATGGGTTCAGGCGAACCACGTGAAGGTCTGCCTTACACGTATCGCCGCGTCGGTGCCGTGCGCCGTGAGCGCTTCGAGGCCTTTCCCTTCTTTCCGCCGCTTCGTAGCGAAACCGCATGGGAAGATGCGAGCTTCGTTCCCGGTCTGCTCGCGGCTTATCGGCCCGGCGACTTCGACGCGGTGATAACCTGCTCCTTTCCCTTCACCCATTGGGCGCTCGGAAGGCCCGCGAGCAAGCGGCCGCTGCGCCTGTTCGTGACCCAGAACGGCGACTGGCCAGCCTATGCCACCAATTCCGAATATCGCAGCTTTCGCTGTGATGGCCTGGTTTGCACCAATCCCGACTATCTCGAACGCAACCGGTCCAAATGGCCCTCGGCGCTCATTCCAAACGGCGTCGATCTCGAGCGTTTCCATACCGGCGAGGGGGATCGCGCACGTTTCGGACTCCCGCTGGACCGACCGATCGTGCTCATGGTCAGCGCGCATATCGCAACAAAGCGCGTGCTCGACGGCATTCGCGCCGTCGCGCAGCTTGAAGATGCGCATCTCGTCGTGGCGGGGGATGGTCCGCTCCGCGACGAAGCCGCAGCGCTCGCTGCCGAGATATTGCCCGGTCGCTATCAGCGGGTGAGCCTGCCGGCGACCGAAATGCCGGCGCTGTACCGATCGGCTGATATCTTTCTGCACCTCTCGCTTCTTGAATCCTTCGGGAATGTTTTCCTCGAAGCCTGGGCGAGCGGCCTCCCGGTTGTCGGCCATGACAGCGAAAGGCTGCGGTGGATCCTGGGTGAGAACAGCGCATATCTGTGCAACACCGAGCAAAGTGAAGCGCTGGTCGAGACAATCCGCCGGGCGCTCGCGCAGGGT
Source organism: Sphingopyxis sp. P1IMeth2 (assembly GCF_900185685.1). Lineage (NCBI taxonomy): Bacteria > Pseudomonadati > Pseudomonadota > Alphaproteobacteria > Sphingomonadales > Sphingopyxidaceae > Sphingopyxis > Sphingopyxis sp. P1IMeth2. The sequence goes on along the minus strand of NZ_FYAT01000012.1, from coordinate 157,075 downwards.
CGCCGGACCGAAGGCGTCGCAAGCGGGATCGAGCGTTTTGGCTGGCCGACGATCGCCGCGCAGTATCGCGAATTTATCTCGGCACTGCTGGCGCGGCGCTGATCAGTTCGCGAGGCGGCGGAAATAAGCGATCGTCTGCTCGAGCCCTTCGCGCAGCCGAATTGCCGGTTCCCAGTCGAGCTCGCGGCGCGCGAGACTGATATCGGGCTTGCGCTGCGTCGGATCGTCGGAGGGCAGGGGGAGCTGGACCAGCTTCGAACGCGCGCCGGTGAGTTCGATAACAAGCTCGGCCAGTTCGCGGATCGTGAACTCCACCGGATTGCCGAGATTAACGGGGCCAGTGAAGCCGGTAGGTGTTTCCATCAGGCGCAGCAGCGCTTCGACCAGATCATCGACATAGCAGAAGCTGCGGGTCTGCGAACCATCGCCATAGATGGTGATATCCTCGCCGCGCAGGGCCTGCATGACAAAATTGGAGACGACACGGCCATCGGCGGGATGCATGCGCGGACCGTAGGTGTTGAAAATGCGCGCGACCTTCACGTCGATGCCATGCTGACGGTGATAGTCGAAAAACAAGGTCTCCGCACAGCGCTTGCCTTCGTCGTAACAGCTGCGCAGTCCGATGGGATTAACGTTGCCCCAATAGCTTTCGGTTTGCGGATGCTGAGTGGGGTCGCCATAAACTTCGCTCGTCGACGCCTGCAGGATCGGTACCTTGATGCGCTTTGCAAGGCCAAGCATGTTGATCGAGCCGATCACCGAGACTTTGGTGGTCTGCACCGGATCGTGCTGATAATGGATGGGCGATGCGGGGCAGGCGAGGTTGAAGATCGCATCGACCTCGACGAAAAGGGGATGGCACACATCGTGGCGCATGAATTCGAAGCGCGGATGCGAAAGCAGATGAGCGATATTTGCCTTGGCACCGGTGAAGAGATTGTCGACGCACAATACTTCGTCGCCGCGCTCGATAAGCCTGTCGATCAGATGCGAACCGACAAAGCCGGCGCCTCCGGTAACCAGGACCCTGCGGGCCAGAAAATAGTCACGCGCCATACCGAAATTCCCCTCTGCTTTCCATTCTCTATCGGCACTGAGGAATGTTGCAAGCTCGCGGCGCTCCGCAGCGCGCCAGCGTTGCACTTTGAAACAGCGCGCGCTCCAACTCTTTCGTCCGGAGCGATGGCGCGGTGATCGATCTTCTCGCCTGGGTCCTGGCGACCCCCTTTCTCCTTCTCCTCGCCTATCTTCTGGTCGAACTGACCGCCGGCCTGGCGCGCCTCGCGCCGCGCGATCCTGACACTCCGCCAGCGCATATGGTGCTGCTCATACCAGCGCATGATGAGTCCGCTTCGATTGCGGAGACGGTGCGCGGGCTGGCGGCAGCCTCACCAACCGCGCACATCCTCGTCGTGGCCGATAATTGTTCCGATAATACCGCCGAACGTGCGCGCGCAGCGGGCGCCGAGGCCATCGAGCGCAACGATCGCGAGCGGCGGGGCAAGGGATTTGCACTTGCCTTCGGACGCGATCATCTTGCCGGCGCCCCACCAGACGCCGTGATTGTCGTCGACGCCGACTGCCGCATGGATGCGGGAAGCGCCGAACGGCTCGCGGCCGCAGCGCTGATCTCGGGCGCGCCGGTTCAGGCCAGCAATTTGCTGGCGTCCCCTCCCGGTGTGTCGCCGCTCGTCTCCATCTCCAATTTCGCGATGCTGGTGAAGAATGTCGTCCGGGCGCGCGGGCTGCTGCGGATTGGCGGCGGGGCGCTCTTGTTCGGAACCGGCATGGCCTTTCCCTGGTCGCTCTTCGCGCGGCTTCCGCTCGCGAGCGCCAATGCGGTCGAGGACCTTGAGCTCGGGCTTCGCCTCGCGCGCGAGGGGATCAAGGTAGGCTTCGACGATGGCGCGCGCGTGACCAGTCCCGCAGCCAGCCTTGCGAGTAGCCGCGGGCAGCGCAGCAGGTGGGAACATGGGTTTCTCGACACTGCGCGAAGGCAGGCGGGGCCGCTGCTGGGCGCAGCGAGGCGGCGCCGCTCGCGGCATTTGGCCGCGCTTGGTGCGCATCTGCTCGTGCCGCCGCTCGCCCTGCTGCTTTTCGCAGCCGCGCTCGACCTGGCGCTTGTTACCGGTCTCGCGCTGTCGGGCGCTGACAGTCGGCCCGCCATGTTGCTGCTTGTGCTCCTCGCGCTTGTTGCGCTCGCCCTGCTCGCCGCCTGGTGGCGCGAGGCGCGGGCACTGCTTCCGGCGCGCGATCTTCTGCGTGCCCCGCTCTATCTGCTCTGGAAGCTGCCCGTCTATCTTGCCTTCTTCACCCGCCGGCAGACGGGGTGGAACCGGACAGGTCGCGACTAGCCCGCGCGGTTCGCCAACGCTGCCAGATGGCGATTATTCGGGGTCCCTCGACAAGATAGCGTCGCCAAAGACGGCGCGGTTCGCTGAGCAGGCGGAACAGCCACTCAAGGCTCGCCCGCTGCATCCAGTTCGGCGCCCGGCGCTTCGCGCCGGTCAGGAATTCGAGCGAGGCTCCGATGCACAGCGCTACCCCGCGGGCTCCGCCACGCGCCGCGATCTCCGCGCACAGCAATTCGCTCTGGGGAGCGCCAACGGCAAAAAGGATGACATCAGCTTTGCTGCTCACAACAAAGTCGCCGACCGTTCGTCGGGCGTCGGCATTGCTCCGCAATCCCATAGGCGGCGCATGAAACAGCCACTCGAAACGCGGGTAAATTTGTTCAAGGGCCGCATGCATAAGCGGATCGCCGCCAATCACCGCGATACGGCCGCGCGGGAGCGCGTAGGCGAGCAGGTCGCGCGTCAGATCGCTTCCCGGAACGACCGGCAAGCGAATATCCGCGAGCGCGGCGAGGCGCGCCAGGATGCGGCTGTCACAAAGGCAGAGCGCGGCGCCCTCATAGGCAGCGAGCAGCTGGGGATTTGGCGATCGGTCAAGTCCCACGATATGATCGACATTCGGCGTGACGACATAGTGAAAGCTCTCGCCGCCAGCGCGGCTTACCACCGCCCGCCGCGCGCAATCGATATCGATGGGATCGAAGGAAAGTCCCAGAAACTCCTGTCTTGTAGAGATTTTTTCTCTCATCGCGTGACGATCCGGCCAAAGAGCCCGTTCGGCGGCGCCTCACCGGGCACAAGATCGATTCCGTAAAGCTCACGCGCACGCTCAAGCCCGCGCTGCGCTGCCGCCCTGCAATCATCTCCCGCGCGATCGCAGGCCGCCGCATAGAGGCGCCAGCCACTTATCAGCGCGGGTGCATCATGGGTCAGTCGCCGGGCCACCGCGATCGACTCGCGCTGCTTTCCATTCGCTTCGAGCCAGCCCATGAACTGCGCTGCGAGCACCGAGCTCTGACGATTTGCATCCATGCCCTGACGCCACATGCGATTGGCATTCTCAGGATCGCCGCGTTCGGAATAGCTGATAGCGGCCAGACGCCATGCGTCGATCCTCTCGGGACACTGGCTGGCCGCCTCCTGGGCCGAGCGTAGCGCTCCATCAAGTTGCCGCATGTCGAGACGCGCGCTCGCCCGCACGACAAGCGCGCGGCAATTGGTCGAATCCTCTTCAAGAATTGCGTTCGCGCGTGCCAGCGCCCCGGCCCGATCGCCGCGCCGAAGGAGGGCGGCCGCTTCCAATGTCGCCCGATCGGTGCCTGACAGGGTGGCGATCAGGCGATCTGCCGCGGCGAGGCGTTTTGCTTCGACAAGATAGGCTGCCACTGCGATCCGTGCTGCCGGCGTGCCGGACGCGGCAATGGAGCCGACAGCGGCATCACTCGGAGCCTCGGGGTGATATTCCCGCCAGAGGGCAAGGATTTGCGGGATATCGTCCCGAGCAAGTTCGCTCTTGGCCAACAGCGCCGCGAGGAGCGCGTCCGCATCCTTGGTGCGGCCTTGCTTGTAAGCAAAATTGGCTTCGTCGATCCGCAATGCATCATTGGCGGGCGCAAGGTTCCGAAGCTTCGCAAACTCGGCCTGCATGCCGTTGAAATCATGGAGGGCGCGGTAGATTTCGAGCCGGGTCATCGCGATACCGCTGGTATCAGTCTTCTTGGCACTGAAAAGATCGAGGACCGCTAGCGCCTCCTTGCCTTCCCCTTTGCGAAACAGGGCGCGCGCCTTGAGAATCGCACCGCCCTCATTTGCTGAGTCGCGCGCCAGTATCTTGTCTGCATAGCCGACCGCATCGTCGAAACGGTTGCGCACGATCGCGTGGAGGCCGCGGACGAGCAGCGCGTTCGGATCGTCGGGTTCGAGTGAGAGTATCGCTTCGGTGGCCGCGAGCGATTCCCGCAGATTGCCGGTCTGGAGACCCAGTTGCGAAACCGCTTGCAGTGCCTCCATATTGCTCGGGTCGAGCGCCATGGCGTTGCTATACGCGTCGAAGGCTTGCGGAATAGCCTTGACGGCATATTCGATACGCCCCCTAAGTATATGATATTGCGGTTCGTCGTCGCGCTCTGCAATGGCTTCCTTGATCGCCATGCGGGCTTCGGCGAAACGGCGCTCGCCCAGCAATTCCTGGGCGCGCATCGCATCGCGCGCCGCTGCGGCGTCCGAACGGCCGCATCCCGACATCAAAAGGCTCGCCATGAGGGCAGCAACAAGCGTGAAGCCGGCGCGCGTTTTTGTGCCGCCGCGACACAGCTGCTTTTGCCTTTCAGGGTTAACGTGATAGTCAGGGATCATAGGCATCCTTATACTGTTGCAACTTCTTCTGTCGACTGATCGGGCTGGCTGACGCCGGGCAACGATAGAGTCGGCGCCGTAAAGGTTTTATCCCCATGCGCAGATTTTTGCTTTCGATCGGGATCTCCCTGCTATTGATGGCACCCGCGGCCGCCGTGCAGGCAGACCCCGCGCCGCAGCCCGTTCAGTCTTCCGCGCCGGCCGAGGCCGCTCCGGTCCCTGCCGCCACCGCTGCGCCGACGCCGCGTGCGGGTGCCTACCGCATCAATGCGGGCGACGAGCTTGAGATCTACGTGTGGGGCGAGGAGCGACTGCAGCGCAAGGTGAAGGTGCTTCCCGACGGAACGATCGCCTTCCCGCTTGTCGGCAAGGTCGTAGCCCAGGGCTATTTGCCGTCCGAAGTCGAAGCGATGATCACCAACGGCCTGCGCGATCAGTATCGCGGCCAGGTTCCGCAGGTGACGGTGTCGGTGGTGCAGCCTTCGGGGATGCAGTTTTCGGTGATGGGACGTGTCCGTTCGCCGGGCACCTTTACGCCGGGGCGCTACGTCAATGTGCTCGAAGCGCTCAGCATGGCGGGCGGACCGAGCGAATTCGCCAATCTCGACAACGTGCTCATCATTCGCAAATCCGGTGACGATCTGCGCACGATGCGGGTCCGGCTGGCGCCCCTGTTCAAGATGGGCGGCGACAGCAGCGATATCGCGCGCGCCAATATTCTGCGCATCGAAACCGGCGACACGGTCATCGTCCCGTGAGGCGCAGGTGGGGCAGGAGGGGCATGATGCGGAAAATTGCTTCATCGATAATGATGTTGGCGTGCGGCCTTTTCGGCACCGCGCAGGCGCAGGAGCCGCAGGTGACCGTCGATGTGTCGGCGGGCGCATCGGTGTCGACCAATCCTTTTCTTTACGTTGATAGCAAGGCCGCCGCCGCAGCGACGCTCGAAGTGCGTCCGATGATCGTCTGGGAAAATGAATCGGGCCGGACCAGCCTCGATGGCACGCTACGCCTTGCGCAATATAGCCAGCGCTACGGCAATGATTTTTCGGGGCGCGCCGGCGTGTCGAGTGATCAGAAGCTCGATGAGCGCACGACGCTCAGCATGGCGGGATATTATCAGACTTCGCGCTCGGTCGTGCAGGATGGCTTTTTCTTTCCGATCGAGGCGCCGCTTGATCCAGGAAGCATCCCCGATCCCAGTATTCCGCCGGTCGATACCTCGATTGCGGGCGTTCGCACCCGCCGGCAGAATGCCAGCGCGTCGATCGGCCTTAGCCATGCGATCGACGAGCGCAGTTCGATTGATGCCGGCCTGTCGCTCGACGCTGCCTTCGTCGAGCGCAACGTGGGCTTCGACTATCAGGATCTCTCTGGTCACGTCGGCTATCAGCGTCAGTTGACCGAGCGCACCGCGCTGACCGCCAGCGTCTCGGTCGGCCGCGTAAATTATCTCGGTCGCAGCATCGGGGACAGTACGATCGTCAGTCCGCAGATCGGTTTGCGGCAGAAAATCAATTCGCGCCTGAGCCTCGTGGCGGGGGCTGGCATATCTTACGTCCGGACCGATGTGGGGACCGGATCGAGGGTCGGACTTACGAGCTTTTCCGGCAATATTGGCCTGTGTGATCAGGGTCTCAATCGCACCATGTGCGTTTCGGCAAATCGCTCCGCGCAGCCCACCGCGCTCGGGGGCGTCTCGAACGTCACCGCGATTGCGGTCAATTATGATGCGCAATTGTCCGAGAAGGACCGTCTCGCCTTTTCCGGGCGCTATGGCCGCACCGATCAAAGCGGTGCTGCGGGCTTTCCGCTCCAGACGCGCATCACCGACATCGTCGGAGCGAGCGCCACTTACAGTCGCAAGCTCAGCGACCGCGTCAGTCTGAACGTGACACCTGCCTATACCAAGCTCTATGGCGATACCCAGGGCCGGCGCGATGCAAATTATTCGCTGATGGTCGGTGTAACGGTGCGCTTCGGGAAGCTTCGCTGATGGATCAGTTCGACGATATGGCCGGCGAGCAGGGTGAAGGCGGGTCCGATTTCATCGGTCAATTGCCTGCAATCCTGTGGCAACGCCGCTGGTGGATCATCGTCCCGACGATCGTCGGCGCGCTCGCTGCGCTGGCGGGTATCCTGTTCATTCCGCCGACCTACCGAGCCAATGCCATCATGCTCGTCGAGTCGCCACAGCTGCCGCAGGAGGTTATCGGGCTCGACGGCGGAGATGCGATCGACCGCCGGATCGCGGCCATTCAGCAGCAGATCACATCGCGTCCCGATCTTATCGAACTGATCGAACGCAACGGTCTTTATGCGAGCGACCGCAAGAGCAAGCCCCTCTCGAAAATTCTCGAGAAAATGCGCGAATCCATCAGCCTTACACCTACCGATGCGGGCTCGCAGCCCAATCGCCCCGATCAGCGGGCCATCGCCTTCGAACTTGCCTTTGAATATTCGCAGCCCGCGCAGGCACAGGCCGTAGCGCAAGCGCTGATGGATCGCGTTCTGCAGCTCGACGCGCGCGGCAATACCGAGCAGGCGACCAATACCGTGCAGTTTCTGTCGGATCAGGCCGCGGGCCTTGAATCGCAGATCGGCGACCTTCAATCGCAGATCGCTGGCGTCAACGCCCGCAACGGCAATGTGCTGGCCTCCGGCGGCATGGTCATCGGTTCGGGGGCAGGAAGCTACGACGTACAGATTGCCGCGCTCCAGCGCGACAACCAGACTCTCCTCATGCAGCGTAATGTCGCGCAGACGAGCGACGAACGCGATCCCACGGTTGCGGCAGCCGAGCAACGGCTTGCTGCCGCGCGGGCGCTTTATTCCGAAACACATCCCGACGTGGTGATCGCCAAGCAGGCGCTTGCCGAGGCGCGGCGGCTTGCCAAGGACAATACGCAAAAGCTGCCGCTCGACACGATCGATGACCAGATCGCGTTCAATAACAAGCAGATCGCGGCCCTTCGCGCCGCAAAGGCGCAGGAGAATGCCGAGGTCAGCTCGCGGCTCGCCGCGCAGGCGCGGGCTCCGCTCGTCCAGCAGCAGCTCGGCGAACTCCAGCAACGTCTGACGGCGCTCAACACGCAATATGAGCAGGTGCAAAAGCAGCTGATGACCGCGCGCGCGGGCGTGCGCGCCGAGGACGAGCAAATGGCCGAGCGCCTGTCGGTCGTCGAGCCGCCGGTCATTCCCGACAGCCCCAGCTGGCCTAACTGCATCCTACTCGCTGCCCTCGGCATCGGTGGCGGCCTCGGGCTCGGTTTTGTACTCGCCTTTGCGGTCGAGCTCTTCCTGCGCCCGATCCGGGATCCTGGGGCGCTCAAGGCGATCCTCGGTGCCTCGCCGATCGGTATCATCCCCGTGATCGAGTCAACGCGCGTTCCCAAGCGCGGTTGGCAGCGTTTCGTTCCGCTTCGCCGCTCCTGATACCAATAAAGGTTCGACCATGGCCGACCGCGATTTTTCCTCTCCCGGCGTCCGCGACCTGCTCCGGCTCGCGGATCTCCCGCTATTCACTCCCGAGCGCGCCGAGCTCAACTCGCACAAGCTCGTTGGCTTCGACAGCCGCGACATTCGCGCGCGTCCCTTCAATCTCCTTCGCTCGAGCCTGAGCAAGAAGCTCAAGGAAAGCGGGTTTCGGCTTGTCGGCTTGACCTCTGCAACGCCTGCGGCAGGCAAATCCTATCTTTCGCTCAATCTGGCCTCGTCGCTCGCGCGCGTGGCCGAGCAACCCGTTTTCCTGGTGGATCTCGATATTCGCCGCGCATCGGTCGCCGAAGAGATCGGCCTGACTCTCGATCGGGGGATCGAGAGCTTCCTCGAAGGCGAAGCGGATGATCTTGCAGCGCTCGGTCGGCATGTCGACGGCAGCGAACTCGGGATATTTCCCGCCGTTCGCCGCAAGCGTAACACCGCCGAGCTTCTCGCCGGCGAACGCTTTGCGCAGATGATCGACATTTTCCGCAACCGCAGCGATGCAGCGATCATCCTCTTCGATTTACCGCCAGCCTTCGCCAGCGACGATGCGATGATCAGCCTTGAATTGCTCGACGGCTATGTGCTCGTCGTCGACAGCGGCAAAACTACCAGGAAGCATGTCGAAGACGTGCTGGCCGTTCTTCACCCGACGCCGTGCGTCGGGACGATTCTCAACCGCTACAGCGGCGGCTTCGCTGACAGCTATGGTTATGGCTATGGCGGGCCCGATTACGGGAAATATTACGATCCGTCGTGACCCGCCAAGCGGAAGCGGAGCCGGCGCTCGCCGAGCGTAAGGGCAATCGCGTCGCGATCTGCATCATTGCGCGCAACGAGGCCGACACGATCGGCGGTTTGATCGATCAGCTGGCGGGACAGTCGCTGGTAAGCGTCGATGGCGTCTCCCGCATCCTCGTTGTCAGCAATGGGTCGAGTGACGCGACTGCGGCCAAGGCCTCGGCAGCCCTCTCGCGGGGATTTGCCGACGGTGGACCGATCTGGAGTGTCCACGACACGCCGATCGGCGGCAAGGCCCGCAGCTGGAATCTCGCGGTTCATGAACTGCTCGATGGCGATCTCGACATTGCGATCTTTCTCGATGCCGATATCGAACTGGCGGGCGAGCATGTGCTGGCGGAACTCGTCGATCGGCTCGCGGGCGATCCGGTGCTGCTTGCCGTTTCGGGATTTCCGCTAAAGAATATCGCCCGTAAGGCGCACAAGACGCTCATTGATCGCTTCTCGCTGCGCATTTCGAGCCAAACGCCGGCGCCGCACGCGATCAATGGCTCGCTCTACGCGGCGCGCATGTCGGAATTGCGCAAGATTTGGCTCCCGGTCCCGACTCCGGGAGAGGATGGCGCGCTCAGCGCCATGATCCACACCGGCGGCTTTACCCATCCCCCGCGGTTCGAGACGATCGCGCGCATGCCGCATCCGACGCATTATTTTGAAGCCCATAGTATCGCGGGCTTCTTCGCGCACGAGCGGCGCATGACGCTCGGCACCACGATCAACGGATGGATATTCGAACATCTGTGGGCCGGCGAACACCGCGATCATGTCGGCGAGCGCATCCAGTCCTGGAACGAGGATGAACCCGACTGGATCGACCGGATCATCGCGCGCGAGGTCGCGGGCAAATGGTGGGCATTGCCCCCGCGGATGCTCAGCTGGCGACTGCACAATCTCAAGGGCGTCGGCTGGCGCAAGGCATTGGCGCGGGCGCCATTCTCGCTCGCCGCAACATTTTTGAACCTCGGCCCCTGCATCGCCGCCAATCGCCTGATCAAGCGGCGCGGCGCGGCGAGCCACTGGTAGGGCGGCAGGCCGCCCGGAACGGGCGGTCTGCGGCGCCGGTCAAAAACGGGGGGCGTCTCAGCCGAGGCCCGTCAACAGACGTGACATGCGCGCGGCCGCGCTATGCGCCTGATAGTCGTCGGCCACGCGCCGGCGCCCGGCCTCGCCTAACCGAATCCACGCCTTGCGGTCATCAATCAGCGCGCCGAGCGCGCGCTTGAGGTCGTCCCAGTCCGACGCGGTGAACAACCGGCCCGTGACATCGTCCTCGACCAGTTCGGGAATACCCGCAACGCGGCTCGCTACGACGGGAAGTTGCAGCGCGAGCGCTTCGATGAGAACGACCGGAAGACCTTCCATCAGGCTCGGCAGGACGAAGATGTCGGCCTCGGCCATGCGCGCGAGCGTCGAGCGTTCGGGAAGCGGTCCGGTAAATTCGATTTTCTCAGCGAGCCCGAGTGTCGCGGCCTGTTCCCGGACCGCATCTGCCGCCGGCCCGCCGCCCACAATGGTCAGCGAAAAATCGCGGCCCTCGGCAACCAGCGCCGCAAGCGCTGAAAGAAGGCCCGCATAACCCTTCTCGGGCGACAGCCGTCCCACCGACACAAGGCGCGGCGGTGTCGACGCGCGCGTCGAACGAGCTTTTTGTGCCTTGGGAAGTGCCGCCAGATCGATGCCGCAGCGGATGATGTGCATCTTGGTCCACTGAGCTGGTTCCACGAGCCGCATCGCCTGGGCCTGCATGAAATAGGACGCGCAGGCGACGAAGCGCGCCCGTTCGATCTTGCCGGCCAGCAGCGCTCCTGCCGGTGGGTCGGTCTCAGAAATGCCGTGCAGCGTCAGGCTCCACGGCACGTTCGCGCAATGCGCGGCCAGCATGCCCACGGTGGCGCCGCTGTTGGCGAAATGATTATGAAGATGACCGACACGCTCGGCGCGCAGCCGCCGCGCAAGCAGCAGCGCTTCGACGAAGTGAAATTGCGACCAAAGCAGTGCGCGTAGGCCCCCGACGCGGTGGCGGAGCGCCAGCCGCCAGGTCGACACAAAGCGTCCAGGTCTGGTGGCGAGAATAACGCAAATTGCCGCGAAATAGACCAAAAGCGGGCGCCCGAGCAGACTCTCTGCTTCGCCTTCGCGCGCGACCGGCTGGACACTGAACGCTGCGATTTCAACCCCGCGCAGGCGCAGGGCAGCCACTTCGCGGCGCACGAATGTGTGCGATGGGGCGCTATAGTCGCTAACGAGATAGGCGATCTTCATTTGTAGTAGATCGCTCCTTGCCGGCGCTTCGCCGCGCGCGCCGCGCCATAACGCAGCGCTCCCCAGGTCTCGGCGAATTTTCCGGCGAGCAGATGCACGGCTTGCATGCCGCCGTCTCGCCGTGCGAGCCGAACAAATTGGGCCGCCCACAACAATGGTGCAGCAAGCAGACCTATCGGTCCGAGGAGTACTGTCAAGAACAGTGCCAGCGCTATGGGCGCTGCGCTCCAGCCGATCGCGCGCGCAAGCTCGCGCCCGTAGAGCGGCGCACCGAGGCGCCGCGTTTTCGACCAGACTTGCGCATAGCCATAGCCGCTGCGCACCGCGCGCATCCACCATTGGCGGAAATGATGCATGTCGGCGTCGTGTATCGTCATTGGCGCATCAAGCCGCCAGACCCGCCAGCCGCGCGTGCGAAGCCGTGCGCAGAATTCGGGTTCCTCGCCGGCAATGACAGCGCCATCATAGCCGCCTGCCGAAGCAAAAGCGCTGAGACGAACCATGGCGTCGCCTCCGCACGCGGCAGCCTCACCCGGCGGCGTGTTCCATTCGGCGTCGCACAACCTGTTGTAGAAGCTCGCCTCGGGATAGCGCTCGCGCCGGCGACCGCAAACCGCGGCGAATTCGGGTTCGTTCTCAAGAAAGCGGGTCGCCTCGGCGAGCCAGCCGGGCTCGAACTCACAATCGCCGTCCACGAACTGGACAAAGGCCAGCTCGGGATGCCGCGCGGTAAGCCGGGCTGCACCCTCGTTGCGCGCGCGCGCGGCCGAGAAGGGGAGGCGCATATCAAGTTCGACGACGTCGGCACCGACCGAGCGAGCAAAGGCGACACTGTCGTCGATCGATGCGCTGTCGACATATGCCATGGGAATGCCGGGCGGGATCGAGCGAAGGCAGCGCTGCAGCCGTTCGCCTTCGTTACGGCCTATCGCCACCACTCCCATGCGGCTCTGCTGCCCGTCAGCCATGCATCCTCTGCCCTTCGATCAGCCAATCGCCGATGCTGCCCGTCAATCCGGCCAGATAGCTCGCCTCCCGGAACAGGAAGATCAAGGCAAAGAATAGCAGCGTCAGACCAATATCCTGTCGCACGAAATTGATCCCTGCCGCTCGCTTGCGCCAGACGAGGATGCAATAGCGTACGGCTTCCGCCGTGACGAAGGCCAGCATCGCGGCATTGAGGCCGTAGCGTGGGAGAAGGACGGGCAGTGCGATCGCCACCACGGCTAGCTTGGCTCCGTTGCCGAACGCCACGCCCGATGGCTTTCCAAGTCCCATCATGATGGCATCCGACATGGCAGCAAGAATCGCAAACCAGCTCCCCGCAAGAAGAACGGTGAGCAATATGCCGGCATCGTGATAGCGCGCGTCGTAGACGAGGTAGATGAAGCGATCCGCAAGTGCGATAGCGAGTGCGAGCCCGACCGCGACAAAGCCGAGCAGCGCAAGGCGCATCGGTCCGATTGCCTCGCGCAGATCATGCCCGCGCAGATTGGTGGCCGAAATCTTCGGGAACACAAGGAAGCTGCCGACGCGCTGGAAAAGTTCCGCGGCCGCGTCGGCGAATGTCCGCGCGATGCCGTAAATCCCGAGCAGCGCGAGCGGTATCGCGCTTGGCAGATAGAGACGATCGAAATTCATGGCGAGGTAGTAGATCAACGAGGACAGGAAGACCCACTTGCCGAAATGAACAATGTCGCGCAGCGCCGTCCGTTCCCAGCGGAGGCGATGCATGCGCCAGTCGACCAGGAAGAAGCTCGCGATTGCTGGGACGGCCATGCTGATCAGGAGCGCAATGATGAGCGCCCAGATGGTTGGCATGAAATAGGCGAGAATGATCTGGATCGCCGAGCCGAAGATCGCCATTGCGAGGTCGAAGGAGGCCAGCTTGCGAACCTCCAGTCGCTTCTGAAGGAGGAAGCGTGACGGCGAAGTGAGGCCGGTGAGCAGAAAGATCGGGGCAGCGGCAGGCAGCAGGTATAGCAGCTCCGGCTTGCCATAGGCATGAGCGATGGGCGCGGTGAGGGCGAGGGCGGCCGCGAAGAGCAGCAGGCCGCGCACGATCTGCACCGTCCAGGCGGTGTTGAAGAAGTCGGATTCCTCGCCGCGCCGATTGTTGACGATGCTCTGACCGACGCCGACGTCGGTGAGCAGTTCCCCGCCCGTCCGCAGCGCGTTGATGAGCAGCATCGTGCCGAGAAGCGCTGGCGCGAGAAGCCAGGCCAAGAGAATGCTTGAGGCCAGCCGCACGACCTGTTGAATCGCATAGGTCGCGGCAATCCAGCTGACCGAGCCAAAATGGCCGGTCCATCCCGCCATCTGCCGCAGCCAGCGCCGCGAGGTCGGCGGCGTGGCGGCGCCGATATCGGTGGGACTGCTTTCCATCGCGGCTTATCGCCGCGCCGGGCGCAACGCGCCCGAACCGCGCCGACGCGCGCTCCCGCGCCCCATGGTGAGGGCCGCGGCTGGAGTATCGACCAAGCCGTCCTGCTGTCCGCCGGACGAGGCGGGAGGTGGCTTGCGGATCGTCTTATGTCGGCGTTCGAGCTTTGCCTGCCGAATGCATCCCGCGATGATGCCAAGCGCGATCGCGAACACATATTGGGTAAAATAGACGATGAAGACCCATTCCCACAGGCTGTGAAGCGCCGTCACGAGAATGGCGACGCTCGCCCCGAGCACGATATCGCCGCGTGAATCACGTCGATGCATGAAAGCGAAGGCGAGCCCGCGAATGACGCTCCAGGCGAACAGGAAAATGAGCGTCAGAAGGCCGAGCCAGCCGGTCTCGGCCGCAGCGAGCAGGTAGATATTGTGCACATGCGCCGAACGGCTGTTGTAGTTCCAGACGACGCCGGCCTTTTGCGAATAGCCCTGCGAATTGGCGATCACGACATATTGGTTCGCGCCCACACCCATCGGGTGGTCACGCCAAATCGCTTTCGCAGCGCGTTCGAAGGCCTGTCGTTCGCCGTCGGGACCAAGCGCGGTTGACGCTCCTCTCGCAAAGCGCTCCCCGAAGCTCGTGGCAGCAACCGGGCCGACGATGCCCAGCGACAGGACCGCCAGTCCAACGATCTTCCATTTGTGCGGCGTCATCCGCCTTGCGAGCGAAAGGATGAGCAGCAATGCGATCCCCACCGCTACGAAGGCGACGGCACCGCGCGACGCGCCGAGCGCCACCGCGACGAGCGAGGCGACGACGCCAGCCATGATCAGCTTGCTGCGTTCTCCGGCAAGCAGCAGGGCAAGCAGCGGCAGGGTGACGAAGTGCAGCATCAGCCCCAGCAGATTCTGGTGAGCCATGGTGCCCGTGGCCTGGACCATGCCCGACATGCGTTGTTCGATCGTCACAATTCCCTGGAAAATCGCGCCTGCAGCAAGCCCGAAGGCAATCCAGCGAACCGCGCCCGGCTTGCCGGCAACCGAAGCGACGGCAACGAAAACCAGAATGACACGCAGGAGTTGAAAAACGTAGAAGCTCGAACTTTCCCATTGATGCGACACAAAGACCGACACCGTCACCGCAGCCAGATAGGCGCCGAGAGCGCCGAGCAGCGGCAGCCTGCGGAAAGGCGCGCGTGCCGCCAGGATGATGGCTATCGCCAGCGTGTCGAGAATGGAGACGATAAGCCCGCGCGCAAAACCGGGCCATGTCGCCCAGTTGATGAAGGCGACATCAAGATTGGCAAAGCTCATGGTGAAGGGCAGGGCGCCGATCGCGAAATAGGCCCATTTGCGGTGCTGCGGGAATGCCCGTACCCACCAGATCAGACCGGGCAGCGATGCGAGAATCAGGAGGATGCCAAGAATGCGCACCGCGCGGTCAGCTCCCTTGCGAGACGGGATCAATATGCATTTTTATGCATCACCACGCGTACGGTCTTGAGCAGGATCATGATGTCGCTCCACAGCGACCACTCGGACAGATATTCAAGGTCGCAGCGCACCCGGAGCTCCAGATCCTCAATTCTCTCGGTCGATCCGCGATAACCACGAATTTGGGCAAGACCGGTAATGCCTGGCTTGAGCGCATGTCGCAGCCAATATTTCTGCGAAGCATGCCAGAATAATTCATTGCCCGCGGTCGAGCCAAGCGCGTGCGGACGCGGTCCCACCATGCTCATTTCGCCCTTGAGGACATTGAATATCTGCGGGAGCTCGTCGATGCTCGTGCGGCGGATGAAGCGACCGACCCGCGTTACGCGATCGTCCGCACGCGAGGCGGACTTGTCGCCCATCGCGTCACTCGCTTCGACGCGCATCGACCTGAATTTGTAAATGCTGAACTGGCGGTTGCCCTGGCCCACGCGCAATTGCCGGAAGAAGACCGGCCCCGGCGTGTCGAGCTTTATCGCCAAGGCGACAAGCAGGAGCAGAGGGCCGAGCAGGATCAGCGCTGCGCTGGCCGTGACGAGGTCGAGCGCGCGCTTTTGTACCCGGTTCATCAGATTGAGCGGCCCACGCGAGAGAACGATCGTGTCGCGCCGATCATAGCGGCCGAGCGCGACTGCTCCATGCAGAAGGTCCCGGTCGAGCATGATCTCGCCGCCAACATCGTGCCCCTTCAGGAAGGTCGACCATTCCGCGCGATGATCATATTGCGAGGCGACTACCACCCGGTCAAAGGGCGCAATCAGCCGCGAGAGCGCGTCGATCATGTCCGGGCGATCAAGATCGGGCCAAAGGCCTTGGGCGCCGACATCGACAACCACGGCGGATCCTTCGGGAACGGCATCGAGGCCGTCGAGTAACAGGATCGTGGCGACCACCACGTCGCCCATCACGAGCTTCACGACGCGATCGAGGATGATTTTCGACACTATCAGAAATATGGCCGCCGTACCGAAAGTGATCGCAAAGCCGATGCGCGAGATCTCGTCGACCTTGAAAAGAAAGCTGATGCCGACGATCACGAAGGCCGTCGCCCCGAGCGCGCCAAGCGCGCGTTTGGTACCGAGCAACCGGTTCTGCAAGGTTTCGGCGTCCTGAGTTTCGCGCGCGATTTCGAACATCAGGAACAGCGGAAGGGCTATGAAGAGAATGGAATGACCGCCGGCGCTGAGCCATTGCGCGTCGCGGGTTTGCAGCGCGCAAGCATAGCCGAGCACCAGCGCCAGAAGGTCGAGGGCCAGCGAGAAGATATAGAGAAAAGTCCGCTTGTCGCGCGCCGACGCAAAGAGGCCGCCCTCGGTCGACGGGTTCGGCGGTGTCGCGAGCGACAGGTCATGATCAGGCCTGCTGTAGATATTCCCGCCCTTCACCACTTGGCACCCGGCCCTTCAAGCCCGATCCGAGTTGACCTATCGGCATCACCGCCAGCCAAAGCAAATAGCAGAATGGCGGAGAAATCGACAGCGTTTACAGTGCAATTCCGGGACTCGCGGCACGCCGTCCCGAATGGGGAAAGGCCTCTTGGCAAAGCTTAACGCGATTGCTGGAAAGGGTTCGGCACCTTGAGCACGGTAAAGATGTAGATGATCACGCCGACCAGTAGAATTGCGGCAAATAGCGGATAGCCTTCATTGCCAATATAGTTGACGACGGCACAGCCGACCGCCGGCGGTGCATATTGCCAAAGCTTGTCGCGCGGCGTTTCCTCGGCCGATCGCTGTAGCAGCAAGGTCACCAGGCCTGAAAAGGCAATGACGGTGATCCAGTCCCAAATCGTCTCCACATGTCCCTCCCGAACCCTCGCCGGCTCTCAACCCCGGATTTCCGCGGTCGCTCTCGACTTTAAATCCGGGCCGCAGCATAGCAGCGAATGCATATTCGCGGTAGCGGCCTTGTAAGCCATCCTAAGCGATAAATGCTTATATTGTATTGTAATGGTGCAGCGCTTGCGCGAGGCTGCCCTTCGCCGGTCCGTTTGCCAGCATCCGGCTCCAGCTGCATCACGCGGTGCAGATGTCGAGCGCGTTGGCGGCCCCGCAAAAGCCTTGGCGCGGTAAAGGGAAGAGCAGAAGCGTGGACGCAGAAAACAGGCAATCCGGCACTTGGCGGTACGAGCGCGTCGCGATCGGTGGTGGTGGATATGTGACCGGAATGCGGATCGCGGGGCGGGGCTCCGAAAAGGTCCGGGTTTGCCGCACCGACACCGCCGGAGGCTTCATCTGGGCTTCCGAGGAAAACCGGTGGCTGCCGCTGCTGCAGGCGGGGATCAACATCGATCCCGAGCTGATGCGCTACCATTATCCGCGCGGTGCGGGCTGTTACGATGTTGCCGTAGCGCCGAGCCAGACCGATTGCATTTATGTGTGCCAAGGCGGCTTCGTCTATGCAAGCGGCGACCGGGCCAGGACGTGGCGACGGACCGCTCTTCCATATTATAACGGCTATGGCGCCAATAGCAGCGCGAGAATGACCAACGAAAGAATGGCAGTCGATCCTGCCAATCATCTGGTCCTGGGCATCGGCAATCCCGATACGGGCGCCCGTGGTGGGCTCCATATCAGCTTTGACGGCGGGGACAGCTGGGCGGCGCATCCCCAAATCCCCGCGCCAAGTGCCCCCGATCGCGGGATGGCGATCGCATTTGACCCCGACAGCGGCAGCAATGGCGAGCGAACCCGGCTGGTCTATATTTGGTCTTATGGCCATGGCATCTTTCGGTCGATTTCCGGAATTCAAGGCCATTTCGATCTTATTGAAGGAAGCCCTGCCGACATCGGTCATATGGCGGCGCGCGGCGGCAATTTATGGACCGGAGGAACTTCTCGCGGTGAGGGCGCGCCGCTACGCCGCTGGACCGAGCGGGGAGGCTGGACTTCAGTACCTGGCGTCCCCGACGCAAAACACATTGCGATATCTGCCGACGGCAAGCGGATTGTGTCGATGATTGCTTCAAGCGCTTATCGGCTTTCGCTGGACGGGGGCGCCACCTTCGGTCCGCTGACACCGCGGATCCGGCGCAAGGCGGTCCATATCGGCTGGCACGAGACCACCAACGAGAATTACATGTCGAACGGCGCCTGCGTGTGGGATACGGAGGCGGATATTCTCTACATCGCGGAAGGCATAGGCTGCTGGAAATGTATGAGCCCGCCGCATGATGGCAGCGTCCCGGTCTATCTCGAAGACAGCGTCGGCATCGAAAATCTCGTGTCGATGCAGATCATGGTGCCGCCGCAGAACAGCCGGATCCATTATGTCACGCAGGACCGTAACGTCGCGACCCGCGACTGGTGGCAGTTCCGACAATATCCCGCCAACATCGGCGTCAGCAATGCGGTACCGCTCGATCATGGCGGCGGCATCGATCACGCCGCGGGCAATGAGGATTATCTTGCCGTGGTTGGCAGCAAGAATGGCTGCTGCAATATTTCGCGGGACGGCGGAAAGAGCTGGGCGCCCGTCGCCGCGGTTCCGCAAAATGTCCGTGCCACCGCGCCGCAGCCGGCAACCGAAGGCACGGGGTTCGGCGGCAACATCGCTGTGGGCCCTCCAGGAAATCTGGTCTGGCTGCCTACCGGCAACAATAAGCCGAGCGTGACGCTCGATGATGGCGCGAGTTGGGCCTATTGCCTTTTCGAGGGGGCCGAGCCCGATAACAGCGGAATGCGCTGGCATAACCAATATTCCTATCAGCGCATCCAGCTTCTCGCCGACAAGGAACGTCCCGGAACCTTCTTTCTCTACCATGTCGGCAATGAACGTCATGATGACGCGAGCCGGCGCTTCCGCGGGATCTGGAAATCTGACGATGGCGGGCGAAATTTCCAACGCATGCGCAAGGATCTGATCGGACCGATTTTCGGAACCGACGCCTTCAATTGCAAATTGAAGATGCCGCCAGGACGCTCCCCGCATCTGTTCTTCTGCGTCGGCGACGTCGATGCAAACGACAGCGATTCTGACATTGGAATCTTCTTCAGTGCCGACGAGGGCTCAAGCTGGGCGCGGGTTGCCGGCGTGCGCGAACCGCTCGACTTCGCGTTCGGCAAGGCCGCGCCTGGGAGCGATTATCCGACACTTTATGCCTGGGGCGGTTTGGCCGGCGTGCGAGGCCTCCATCGCTGCATCGATTTTGACCCGCGTCGTCCTGGCGCCGCAAAATGGGAAACGATTGGCCGCTACCCGGGCGGGAGCATGGATAATGGAACCGTGCTGGCCGCGGATATGCAGGAGGTCGGGCTGGTCTATCTCGGCCTGGGTGGATCGGGACTGTTTCGTGCCGTTAGCGAGGCAAATCTGCGGGCTGGCTGAAGGGCGCAAATGCCACTTCGTCGACAAAATCGTCGTTTCTAAGACGCATGGCACAAAAAAAGAGGCGGCCCGTAAGGCCGCCTCTTCTGGTCCTTTGCTGGAACCTTGAGCGTCAGGCGAACTGAAGCGCGCCCGTTCCACGCCGACGACGCATGCCGAAGCCGATCGCGCCGAAACCGAGCAGCATCAACGCCCAGGTTGCCGGCTCGGGAACCGCATTAATGGTGAAATTGTCGGTCTCGAACGCATTGCCCGTCGAGCTGAGGCGCAGCGACTTCAGATTGCTGACATCATTGCCGGTGATGTCGAAGCGAACGACCGGGTTGAGATTCGGATCGGTTTGATTGCCGTTGGCCGGGTTGAAAATGTCGCTGCCGGTGAAGCTGGCGATGACATTGCCGTCCATGTCGAGGAATTCGACGAGGTTATAGGCATCGACCGAACCCCAGAGGAAGCTGACGTTGAAAATGTCAGCGATCGACGAAAGGTCGAGGATGCCCGGCGAGCCGTCGCTCGGTCCGACCGTCCAATAGTTGCCGGTGCTGCCGAACGGCTGCGCGCGGATACCGCTTGCCGAGCCGGTCGTCACAAGCCCGCCGCTGACCGGGGCAGGGGTTTCGAAATCATAGGTCGGCGCCGGGCCCGAATAGGGATCAGTGCCAGGCGTAACGGTGCTGAGCGTAACCGCAGCATTTGCCGCCGCCGGCATGGCCAAGACCGCAGCCGAAACTAGAAGCGCTTTGGAAAGAAATTTTCTCATCGTCGGTATCCTCCTTGGTGGTGGCAGGCCCGCGACTCGCCCTGCAATGTTAATTATTAGGAATTCTTAACTCGAATCGCTTGATATGCGAGTCTTTTTTGCGCGCAAAAGTCTGTCCCAGAATGGTGCAACCTGCTGATCTTGCCAGCAATGCGCGTGAGGACCGACCTCGAAAGCGCCCTTTGAGCGCTACGTCACCGCAACGAGGCTGCTCTTTTGCCACAGCGGCGCAATGTTACAAGAAATTAATCCATGTTATGCGAATACAGAAGGGGAGGGGCGTGCAAGTCGATCGAGCGCGCATTGCCTTTCGTGCGCGCCTCAATATCGCTGGAAGGCCCAAATTCAGGATCAAGTCATGGTCACGCTGCTGATACGGCTAGCTCTTGCAAATATTCTGGCCGGGGCAGCTATTGCATCGGCATTGGCCCAGGATATCAGCGGCCCGGCTCAGGCGGTTGATGGCGACAGTCTGTCGCTTTCGGGCATATCAGTGCGCCTCTATGGAATTGACGCGCCGGAATATGATCAAAAATGTACGCGCGGCGGGGAAGCCTGGGATTGCGGGAAAGCGGCTGCCGCGAAGCTTGGCGAACTCGTTGCCCGGGGATCGGTTCGCTGCCAGCAGCGCGATATCGATGATTATGGTCGCAACGTCGCAGTCTCCACTGTCAACGGGACCGACCTGGGTCGGGCGATGGTCGAAGCAGGCATGGCGCTCGCCTTCAGGCGGTATAGCGACGCTTATATATTAGACGAAGCGCGGGCCCGCGAAGCGGCGAGAGGGATTTGGGCGGGAGAATTCGTCGCTCCCTCAGAATGGCGATCGGCGCACCGCGCTCCTCAGGCGCAGTCGCAGCCGCCGCGTTCGTTGGCTGTTCCTCGGCAAACCCCTCGATCTTCGGTCTATTATCCCAATTGCCGGGCGGCCCGCGCCGCAGGAGCTGCGCCCATTTATCGTGGTCAGCCTGGTTACCGTCCGGAGATGGACGGCGACGGTGACGGCATTGCATGCGAGCCTTATCGGCCCCGCTGAACAGTGCGGAATTCGCACCGGACCCTGCGGTCGCAGTCATTTCCATGGGCTGAGCCCCTCATTTTGCTGGAGAGTGACCGTTTACGTCGATGCCGAGTGGCGAGCTCCACCCTTCCGGAGCCAACCCGGCGGCGGGCGATCTGACCTGGACCGGCGCGGCGCCCCGCGAAAGTGCGCTCGGCGCGATTATGTCCCCGCGTGCTGCGCACGCTCCTCGCGGCCGCTTCGCTTCAAATAATCGCGCCGCCCGCACTCCTCCGCTTCGCTGCGACCCTGACGGGTTCGCGATGCGCCTCAAGCGCCGGTCTCTGGTCCGCCCATGCCGCAGGATGGTCCCGCGGCACAGTGAAGGAGACGACCAATGGCAGCTATCGGCTTTGTGAACGGCACCATCGACAAGGGCTTCGTGGGCCAGCTTAAAACCCTCTCGATCCGCGCAGCGATCGAGATCCACACCAACCGCTCGAAGAGCGGCGATGTTCAGCCCGACTACCGGGTCTATTCCGAAGGCGTCGAGATCGGTGCCGGCTGGATCCGCGTCGGCCAGCAGTCAGGCGAACGCTATGTGTCGCTGAGCCTCGCGGCGCCTGAGTTCGGACCGCGCCGGCTTTATGCGAACCTCGGCCGCGCTGCCGGTCAGGAGAGCGACGACGCTTATGCGATCATCTGGAACGCGGTCGACTGAGACTACACCCGCCCCGCGCCGCGATCTGCGGCGCGGGGATCTGCCGTGCCGGGACAGTTCAATCGTCAGGCAGCGTCGCGAGCGCGCTCGAGATCGGCGAGCGTGAAGGTCATCGGGTTGCGAAGCCAGACGTCGACTTCGCCGACGCGCCAACCGCAGCAGCGTGTCGCGAGCTTGTGCTGCGGCGGAAAGGTGCCGGCGCGGATCTTCCGATAGAGGGTGGCGCGGCTGAGCCCGGTCAGGTTGAGGACTTCGGTGAGCCGCATGAGGCGAAGGGGGGACTGATATGCCATATTATGTTTCTCCATGTTTCGGGGGATCATGTTCCGGCGTGAGAGCATTGAAGGGCATGGAGAGGGGCATCGTCAACACCGCAGAAAAGCGCCATTTATTGGATCGTAGTTTAGCGTAGGTGCGCTGGCGTAGGCTGGCGTACGCTGGCGTATCCTGGAGGGCTGCAGCGTGCTGTGGCGTAGGCGAACATATTTTTCTCAAATCGTCTCGCCCCCGGCGTCGCCGCTGGACAATGAGGCCGTCGGGGACGGCCGCGTCCAAAATGACGCGCCGCGAGCGGCGCGATCATCGTTCGAGTCGTTCGGGGATGAGGCAAGCAGTCGCCGCTTCGCGGCGGCGTCATTTGGTCCCGGCACGGGAGGGACGCAGGCGGGCGTCACTCGCCTCTAGCCCCGCCCGGCCCGGCCGCAACCCGCGCTGCGGGTTCTCCACTTCGTTACGATCCTGCGGATGCAGCCCGCCCGATCATGCGGGTCTTCCGGCTCCTTCCTGCCGCCCCCCTGCGCCCCTTCCGGGCCGGGCCGCGGTTGGAAGGAGAAGGGATATGGTCAAGGACAGGTACGAGCGGGCGAGCCTCTACGCCGAGGTCACGAGCCGGATCATTGCTGAGCTTGAAGACGGGCGGCTGCCATGGGTGCAGCCATGGGACCGCGCGGCGTGCGGATGCACCATGCCGCAGAATGCGGGAACGGCGCGCAGGTACAGCGGGATCAACGTGCTGATCCTCTGGGCCGAGGGTATCGCCAAGGGTTATGCGTCGCAGCGCTGGCTGACCTATCGGCAGGCCGAGGCAGCGGGCGGCAATGTCATTCGCGGCGAGAAGGGCACCGTCATCTGTTATGCCGACCGGTTCACGCCCAAGGCCGAGGCCGAAGCAGCGCGAGGCGAAGATCGCGAAGCCCGGCAGGTGGCCTTCCTCAAGCGCTTCGTCGTGTTCAACGTCGATCAGTGCGAGGGACTACCCGAGGATTACACCGCCCCTATGGTCGGCCCCGATGCGGTGCTGGCGATCGCGGAGGCCGACGCGTTGATTGCGGGAAGCGGCGCGCGCTTCAATATTGGCGGCGGCGAAGCCTTTTACAGCCCGAGCCACGACTTTGTGCAGGTGCCGCCGCAGGCGGCGTTCCATGAACCGATCAACTGGTATCGCACCGCGCTCCACGAGCTTGGCCATTGGACCGGGCACGCCAGCCGCTTGGACCGCGACCAGAAGGGCGGGTTCGGATCGGAGTCCTACGCCCGCGAGGAACTTGTCGCCGAGATGGCGGCGGCGTTCACCTGCGCGTCGCTCGGTATCGCGCCGACGGTTCGCCATTCCGATTATATCGGGTCGTGGCTGTCGGTGCTGCGCAGCGACGAGAAGGCGATCTTCCGCGCGGCGAGCGCCGCCAGCAAGGCAAGCGATTATCTGCTGGCGTTCGCTGGGGACGAACAATGAGCGCGCGCCTATCCCGCGAAGACCGGCTTCGCCTGTGGCGTGCCGAGCGTGCCGTCGATCGGATGGAGGAGATGGACCGCAAGGTCTTCCTCGCAATCCGCGTCGAGGAGCTCGGCTATCCCGAGATCGCCGCCCGGTTCGGCATCACGGTCGCCGATGTCGAATGGCATTTTGCGGGTGCCCTTCGCGTCCTCATGATCGCGATGGACGAAAAGGATCCATGGTGGTGGCGTTTCCGGTTCTAGGAAGGCGCGCGGGCCGGATGGCGCTTGCCATCCGGCCCGCGCGATTACAGGGTGATAATCATCATGCGTACCGACCTTGATCATCTTCCGGCCGCCAAGCAGCGCGAACTTGAGCGCGTGAAGGCGATCATCTTCGAGGAATTTGCCGACAGCATCGCGCTTGCGACGATGAGCTGGAAGAAGAAGGGGCGCATCGACAAGATCATCCTCTACGGCAGCTATGCGCGCGGCGGCTGGGTCGACGAACCGCACACCGCCAAGGGCTATCGCTCGGACTTCGACCTGCTCATCATCGTCAGCGACAAGCGGCTCATCGACAAGGTCGATGTCTGGTCGAAGCTCGACGACCGGTTCGCCCGGGAGCTTCTGATCGACCAGACCCTCAAGACCCCGGTGAACTTCATCGTTCACACCCTGCAGGAGGTGAACGACGGGCTCGCGCACGGGCGGTATTTCTTCATGGACGTCGCGCGCGACGGGATCGCGCTCTACGAGAGCGACGACAAGCCGCTCCACACGCCAAAGCCCAAGACGCCGCAGCAGGCGCTGGCGATGGCGCAGGAGTATTTTGACGAGTGGTTTCCGAGCGCGGGAGAATTCTTCGACGATTTTCGTTCGAACACGGAAAGGGGGCGATATAAAAAGGCCGCGTTTGAGCTTCATCAAGGCGTGGAGCGTCTCTACCACTGCGTCCTTCTGGTCTGCACGTTCTACAGCCCCCATGTCCACAATCTCGGATTCCTCCGCACGCAGGCCGAGCGCATCGACATGCGCCTCGTCGATGCCTGGCCGCGCGAGATGAAAGCCGATCGGTCGCGCTTCGAGAAGCTCAAGGAAGCCTATGTGAAGGCGCGCTACAGCAAGCATTACCGGATAACCGAGGAGGAACTGCGGTGGCTCGGCGAACGTGTCGAAGAATTGGGCCGCGCGGTTCATGCTGTTTGTTCAGAGCGCATCGCGCTGCTGGAGGCGCAAGCGAAGTAATCGCGCCGCCTCCCCGAAAGACTGTCCGATAAGCGCGCCGAGCTACACCGAGAAGCGCCGCGAACTGGCGAAGCAGTTTGGGCTCGGCGCCAAGGGTCGTGGCGGTGGCCGCAAGCCTGCGGCAGCGGCCCCGCCAAGGCAAAATAGCGGGCGGCAACAGCAATCTGAATCCTGTTACGCTTATGGCTAGACAGGATCGACTTGCCGCCGCTACCGGCGCGGCATGGGTATTACCGCAACGATCATGAGCACGGCCACCGGCCAGCCCATCCAGAAGATGAGCTTCGGGCGCATGCCGAAACCCTGGGCGAGCTTCAACCTCGAGAGCGGTGAGTTGGTCACCGCGGAACGCATCGATGTCGGCAAACCGGCGCCCGGCAAATTTGCCGCACCCATCTATGTCTGGGTGACGGTGAAGCCGCGCGGCTAGGCCTCGATCGGGGCAGTCTCGAATGCGCGCTTCCCGCGCCGTCGCCAGAGCGTTAACTGCCGCTCGCGCGCTTCGCTTCGCAGCGTCGCGGCGGCTTCGACAAGCAAGCCCAGAATGACCCCGCGATCGTCGCCTGTCAGTTCGATCAGGTCGGCCTTGGCGATCAGTCCGCCCAGCTCGATCAGTTGACGCGTGCGCTCGCGCCGCTTCACCTGCCACGCGCGCGTGTCATGCAGCGCCCGCTTCGCCTGCAGGCGATTGCGCGCCTGCATCGCTCGCCGATGCGCCGCCCGCGTTGCTGCGAGTGCCCTTGCGAGCGTGGGTGCCTCTGTCGCGAAAGAACGCCGCGCCGCTCTTGCGCCATCCCTCCTTCATGCTGACGTCGGCGCCGACTGCATCGAGGAGCGCGCCGGCAAGCTGCTCGATCGATAGCGCATCGGCACCAGTGGCGATCACCAGCTCGCCGAGCTGGCCTTGCTTCTTCGTCTTGAGCGCCTTCGCCTTGTCGGTCAGCGCCTGGAGTTCGGCGTCGTAATCACGCGGTTTGCGCATCGTCTGTCCTTCCATTTGAGTGGGTCGGGCGAACCAGCTATGCCGAGGATCAAGGCCCCGCAAGGCGCTGAAATATCTTGCGACTTTGTGATCCCGAGCGCGATCAAATCGGGCAAGGGCGCGCTTATACGTCGTGCCGACGTGCTCGTTTTGCTGTAAATGGTTCGGCGCTATGGCGCTTTACCATTTCTCGGCAAAAGTGATTTCCCGCGCTGCCGGCAGCAGCGCGGTCGCCGCCGCCGCCTATCGGTCCGCCGACCGGCTGCACGATGAGCGGCTCGGTCGTGCCCACGACTTCTCGAACAAGGCCGGTGTCATCCACAGCGAAGTGATGCTGGCCGAAGGGGCGGACGAACGCTGGCTGGATCGCGAACAGCTCTGGAATGACGTCGAGGCCGCGGAGGTGCGTAAGGACGCGCAGCTCGCCCGCGAAATCGAGTTCGCCATACCGCGCGAGATGAGCGAGGCGGAGGGCATCGCGCTAGCCCGTGATTTTGTGCAATCCGAGTTTGTGACACGCGGCATGATTGCCGATCTCAATGTCCATTGGGATATCGGCGTTGATGGACTCGCCAAGCCGCATGCGCACGTCATGCTGACGATGCGCGAAATCAAGATCGGCGAGGATGGGTCGGCAGAGTTCGGCGCCAAGGTGCGCGACTGGAACCGCACGGAGCTTCTGACCCATTGGCGCGAGGCCTGGGCCGAGCATGTGAACGAACGGCTGGCTTCGCTCGACATCGATGCGCGCGTCGATCATCGCACTTTGGAAGCCCAAGGCATCGACCTTGAGCCGCAGCACAAGATCGGCGCCGCGGCGTCGCGCATGGCGGGGCAGGGGCTTGAGGCCGACAGGCTCGCCGAGCATGTCGAGATCGCCCGGTCGAATGGCGATAAGATCCTTGCCGATCCCGGCATCGCGCTCGACGCGATCACGCACCGGCAGGCGACGTTTACAACTCGTGACCTTGCGATGTTCGTGCATCGGCACAGCGACGGCAAGGAGCAGTTCGATGCGGTGATGTCGGCGGTGAAGGCATCGCCCGAGCTGGTTGCGCTTGGCAAGGACGGGCGCCGCGAAGACCGGTTCACGTCCAAATCAATGATCGAGACCGAGCAGCGCCTCGAGCGCGCGACCGCAACGCTCGACGCGCGGCGTAATCATGCCGTTGCCGAGCGTCATCGCGAACTCGCCTTGTCGCGCGCGTCGAAGCGCGGTCTCGATCTCTCCACCGAACAGCGCGGCGCGCTCGAACATGTCACATCGGCACGCGGTGTCAGCAATGTCATCGGCTATGCCGGAACGGGAAAGAGCGCGATGCTCGGTGTTGCCCGCGAGGCTTGGGAGGCGTCGGGGTATCGGGTGCAGGGCGCCGCGCTGTCGGGAATTGCGGCGGAAGGTCTTGAACATGGCTCGGGCATCGGCTCGCGCACGCTTGCGAGCCTCGAGCATCAATGGGCGAATGATCGAGAACGGCTGACCGACAAACATATCCTCGTCATCGATGAGGCCGGGATGGTGGGCACACGCCAGCTCGAGCGTGTCGTGTCCGAAGCCGAGAAGCAGGGAGCGAAGGTAGTGCTCGTCGGCGATCCGCAACAGCTCCAAGCCATCGAGGCCGGCGCGGCGTTCCGCGCCGCGGCCGAGCGCCGCGGCGCCGTCGAGATCATGGGCATCCGTCGCCAGCGGGAGGAGTGGCAGCGCGAGGCGACGCGCGCTCTTGCCACCGGGCGGACCGGCGAGGCGATCGGGCGGTATGCCGAGGCGGGCCATGTCCACGCCGCCGACACGCGCGAGGGCGCGCGGGCAGAGTTGGTCGATGCGTGGGATCACGATCGGCAACGACATCCCGATGCCAGCCGCATCATCCTCACCCACACCAATGACGAAGCGCGGCTGCTCAATGCCGAGGTACGCGAACGGCTGAAGGAAGGCGGCGCGCTTGCCAACGAGGTGACGCTGAAGGTCGAGCGCGGCGAGCGCGTGTTTGCATCGGGCGACCGCATCATGTTCCTGAAGAATGAGCGCGATCTCGGCGTAAAGAATGGCTCGCTCGGCAGCGTCGAGAGCGTGGGCCCGGCGCGCATGGCGGTGACGCTCGACGACGGGCGGCGCGTCGCGTTCGACCACAAGGACTATGCCCATATCGATCATGGCTATGCGGCGACGATCCATAAGGCGCAGGGCATGACCGTCGACCGGGTGCAGGTGCTCGCGACGCCGGGGGTAGACAACCACTCGACCTATGTCGCGCTGTCCAGGCACCGCGAGCAGGTCGATCTCTACTACGGCCGTGACGATTTTGCGAACCAGAGCAAGCTCGTCCGTGCCGCATCGCGCGAACGCGGCAAGGATATGGCCAGCGATTACAAAGTGGCGGAGGCGACGAAGGTCGCTGAGCCCAAGCGCGGTATGTTCGACGGGCTCAAGCTGACTGTCTCGCGCAACGCGTTGGAAGAGCCCGCGCCCCCGCTACGGCGTAGCGCCCGCCTTTCCGCGGTCAAGATCAGGGCTAGCGATCTTGTTTCCGCCTCGACACGCTCGCCCCTCGACAAGGCGGTCGAGCGCTTTGCGCGCGTTACGAAGGAGATCGTCGATGTGCGGCGCGCCGGCGGGAAGGAACTGCCGCACGAACTCGACAGCTATCTCAAGGCGTTTGGCGAGCTCGATGCACTGCGCCCCGGCGGCGCGAACGATCTGCGCGAAGCTTTCGGGAAGAGCTACAAGCTGACCAGCGAGGCAGCGGCAGGGCGCACCGCGGGGGCAATTGCGGCGATGGACGGCGCGGTCGCGGCGCGCGCCGCCGAACGTGCAGCGGAACGGGCAGCCGCCGACCGCGCCGCGCGCGAGCAGGTGCGGCAGGTCGCTGCGGCCAAGCGGCTCGCCGCCGATCTCGATAAGCGCGCCGAGCTATTCGTTGCCGCGTGGAAGAAGGAGAGTGTGCAGGCGCGCAAGGCACCGACCTATGCCGCACGCGATGCGGCGCGCGCCAATCTCAACGACATGGCGAAGAGCCTGCACCGCGACCCGCAGCTTGAGTCGCAGCTCCAAAGCCGCCGCGCGGACCTCGGCCTGAAACCCACTGCGACAGGATCGCTGTCTCACGATCTCCAGCAATATCTCGGGCGTGGACGCAGTATGGGCATATCGATGTAGCGTGCGTGCATGACCGACGAACCCGCCCAAACTCCGCACGCCGCCGATGCCGCTAATGCCTTCGAGGAGCTACGCCGCGAAATCTCCATGCAGCGATCCTCGATCGAAGGCCTTACCGCCGCCAAGGACAAGCTCCCCAATTACGCGCCGACGCTCCGCGACATCGACTCTCGTCTTGGCCAGATGGAAAAGCTCATTGAAAGCATCAACGAGAAGCCGGCAATGCAGCTCACACCGCAAACGATCACCGTGGAAATCCACGAAGCTCTCATGCGCTACCGAGCCGATGACGCCAAATCGATCGGCGAGGCCCGCGACACCATGGCGCGCGCACTTGGCCGCGTCGAAGGCATGATCAAACAGCGCCGCTCGACCGACGAGCAGAATTGGTGGGTCACCTGGGCGGCGACCGGCGGCTTTCTGTCGGGATTATTCCTGGCGCTGATCGGCGTTGTAGTGTTGGATTGACCTGACGGTCTCGACAGCTTTGCGCCTGATGTCGGTCGTTCTGGTCACTATTGGATGATGCCTGAAAGCGGTCACTCTCTCGGCGCATCGAGAGAGATGCAGTTGCGGTCAAATTCCGTCGGCACGGACAGCTCTCTTGAGTTTAGCGCGGGTAGCCCCTGATGATAGACCATGATTGGCCGACGACCGCCCCAGCATGTCAACTAGTCCGGCCCCGAGAAACTGCGC
The DNA here is from genome assembly GCF_900185685.1 of Sphingopyxis sp. P1IMeth2. Lineage (NCBI taxonomy): Bacteria > Pseudomonadati > Pseudomonadota > Alphaproteobacteria > Sphingomonadales > Sphingopyxidaceae > Sphingopyxis > Sphingopyxis sp. P1IMeth2. The sequence goes on along the minus strand of NZ_FYAT01000012.1, from coordinate 127,335 downwards.
TGGGCAGCGCGCTCGCAATTTATGGCCGATCGGCAGCATCGCGCTCGGCCGCCGATGTCCGGCCGTTTCGCTTCAGGAGAAGGCCGACCTCGAGCTCGACCAGCCGTGTCAGCCCGTATTCTTCCCAGCGATTGGTCGCGAGCCAGTCAAGGCACGCTGTCTCGTCGAGCTCGTCGCCGATGATATATTCCGAGATCGCAGTGACGCTGGAACGCGAAAGACCGAGCGACATCAGCGACAATTGCGTTCGCTTCGATACGCCGAACTCGAGAAACAGCCAGAAATCTTGGATCCCGTCGGCGAGCTCGGCCTGACCCTTTCCCTTGAGGAAGAAGATCAGCACATCGATATAGCAGTGGAGATATTTGGGCGTCTCGAAGCGCGCGATCTTCTCGACATGCTCGAGCGTCTCGCGGATGATCGCCGGATCTTTCTTGTCCGGATCGCGGTCGCGCCAGTAACGGATCTGCCGGTCGATGATCCGGTGCAGCGGATAGCCGCGCATCCACAGTACGACGAGCGATGCATTGCCAAAGGCCTGGTCGCCGCGGCCGAGCGGCGCGCCGAGATATTTACTCATTCGCGTGAAGATCGCGATGAGATTCTGGATCGCGGCGTCATGCTGTTCGCCATCTTCGCCTTTGACGAGCGCATCGCTCAGCGGATCCGTCGGCACGAGGTCCGCATAGCTGTCGGGGTTCTTGGTCTGGAAGTAGCGATAGAGATCGTCGATGCCGACCGGATTTATGCCGGGATTGCGGTGCACGATGTCGATCGGTACGCTCATGTCCGAGACGACGTCGTCGATCATGTCCTCGAGTAGGCTGCGCTCGGAGGGCTTCAGGCTGCCAAGCAGGCTTTTCGTGCCGAGGTCGCCGAAGTTGCTGCGCCGAAACACAAGATAGGAGAAAAGATATTCGTAGAAGCGGTTCGGCGGGGCGACCTGTCCGCCTGCTGCCAGATAGACGAGAAAGCTGTCGAACTCGTCGGCTATCCGCTGCGTCGCAATCCTGATGTCGAATTTCTGCTTCAGGCGCGGCGCGCTGCCGCCGAGCCACTCATTTTCCTTTTCGGGGTCGAGGCAGAAGATATTGCCCTGGAATTCCTTGCCCCAACGGCCCGCGCGACCGGCCAGGTTCCAGAAGTCCTCGGTCGGCATGAGCTCCTTGCTTCCGCGCTTTGGGTTCCGCATGAATATATTGCGACAGGCGAGATTGACGCCTTCGACGAGCGTCGAGGTGCAGACGAGATATTTGATCTTCCCCGCCGAAAATAGGCGCTCGACCTCGCTGCGGATGATCTGCGGCATGTTTCCATAGTGAAACGCGACGCCCTTCAAGACGTGCCGGCGCAAGGTGAAGCTTCGATGCACGGCCTTTTCGCAATATTGGGAGAGCGCACGAAGTTCAGGGTCGTCGCTGTCTTCCGCGACGAAGCCCGCCAGTATTTCCGCCACCTTTTCGGCGTCCGAAGCGCGGTTCACATAGACGATGTTGCCGCTGGCATCGCCGCCGATCGCCCGCGCGACGAACGGCAGTTTCTGGGTTATCGTCGGGCGTCCTGTAAGATGCAGCAGTCCAACGGGCTTCGGCTGCGCGTCGATCAGGAGGTCGACCCGCCACTGGGCAGGTTTGCCCTTTACCGCACTCACCCAGAACAGATTCTGGTTCACCGTGGGCCTCATACCCTCGACTGCACCGGTCGTCTTTCCTTCCGGCGCAAAGGCGAGCAGCGCTTCGGGATTTTTTGTCGAGGGGCTGGCAAACAAGAGCTTCGCGTTGGGAAAGCGCGCTGCCGACATTTCGAGAACCTGCTGGAGGAGGACCCCGCGCTGGTTGGCGCCGATCTGCTGGGCCTCGTCGATCACGATGAGATCTGCTGCGAGGTCGGGCAAGTCCTTCTGCAGATAGAGGTGGAAGCGTTCCTGCGTATAGACGAATATATGGTGCGCCGCCTCGCTCGGCGCCGCGAGCGGCAGAGTGCTGATGCTGACGCCGGCGCCGCTGCCGGCGAGAAGATGCCGAAGGTCGGCCTCGACCTGCGCGATCAGGGCGCGTGTCGGGACGATGTAAAAGATCGTCGAACTATGCTGTTCAGCAACGGTCTTCTGGATCCATTTTTCGAGCAGGAAGGACTTGCCCGCCGAAGTCGGCGCCGAAGCGCTGACCCAATCCTTTCGGACCAGCGTCCGCCAGAGTTCGTTCTGGAAATCATTGCCGACGAATTCCTCGTCGTTGCCGATGTTGATCGTCGCCGACACCGCCTGCGATCGGACGTCGATCGCGAGCGGGACCGGGAGCGTCTCGAGCACATTGTCCGCGACAAAATCCTTCTTGGCAGCGACCGCCAAGGCCGGCGCTCCGCCCGATTTCGCGAGGAGGGCCGCGGCGAACGCGCGCTCCTCCGGCGATTTCGCGAAGGTCAACGCCGAATGCAATATGCGGAGGCCGAGATCGCCGAACCGCTCCTCGCCGCTGGCGAGAAAAATACCCGCGCAGCGAAGCAGATGATACCAGTCTTCCTCTCCGTAGAACAAAGTCCCACCTTCGATCGCCGGGATCTCGTGGAAAGCCGAGCGCAGCGTCATTTTCTCGAGCGAAGCGCGAAGCGCGGGATCGTCCCACAGCCTGCGCGCGAGATCGGCGCTATTCATGCGTCAGTCCCAGCGATATTCTCATGGCCTCGCGAAACTGCTCGCAGAAGCCCAACGGCATGTAGAAAATATGGATCTCGAAGCTCTCGAGGCCGCGGCTCTTCGCACGGCTTTCGGCTTTTGCCGCCCAGTCGGGAAAGGCGGCATCGATTGCTTCCAGAAATTCCGCCTTCGTCACCTCGTTGGGCTTCGCCGGATAGTCATGGTCGAACCCGATCAGGCAGAGCGCGCCCCAGTGGATGTCGTTGAACGCCGGCCCGTCCGGATTAATCGCGGCCATGATCCGCTCGGCAATCGCCGAAGAGCCGATGTCCATGAAAGTGTCGAGCAGCGCGAGTTCGCGCTTCTTGTCCTTCTGTCCGGCACCGGGCGCGAGCAGATAGGGCATGAGCCCGTCGAACGCCTCGGTGAGCGCGCCGTCGAGCGATTTATGAACCTTGGACTCGCACCAATAGACAGCTAGGCGTTCGTCGTCGTCCGGTGCCGCACCGCAATGAACCCCGTCGATCCCGTGGAAATGGACATCGTTGTCCGTCTTGAGGTTCATCTTGCAGAGCAACTGCGGCAGGTTGAGGAAGGACTCGGCGAGAACGAACATCAACAGTTCGCCTTGCTCGCCCGACATCCCCTTCGCCTTGAAGGTTTCGATCGCGCGTGACCGCAAGCGGTTGTGTTTCAACCGCTTCTCATGGTCGGAGCCTTCCTCCATCTTTTCGATCACCGACCGTGGGATCACATAGTCGGTGACCCATTCGGCGATCGCATCGCTTAAATCCTGAAGGCGGGGCATCGAGCTGCCATCGAGCGCGACATGGTGGCAATGCGCCACGACCTTGGTGTTCTGGACCTTGTGATGGACGGTTGCGGTCGTGAGCACGTGCGAGAGGCCGGTGCCCGCACGCGCGATTGATCTGAGCGCCTCCCCCAAGGTCTGCTCAGCGATCGTCTGATCATCGCCCATTAGGATCAGACCTAACGCGAGTTTTCGGGCAGACAAGGGTGCAAAATTCGCTGGCCCGGCTTCATCTTGGTCCGTTCTGGATCAATAATCATTGCTCGAGGGCAGTAGCGACGCGCGTGAAGCAGCAATAGAGGTCGGGCGATAAATGTAGCGGCAGGACGATATGAGGACACTAATAAATGATCCGTTCGGGAGCGAAGAAATTGCCCATCGATTTCCTAGCGCCGCGCAGCAGTCTGGGCTGGCCTAGCGCAGAGAATTAACCTGCCGGTATGACGTAAGGCATTATATTCAGGCGATCGCTGTAGCGGTTCAGCGCGTTCAGTTCACAGATACGGATTTGGACGGACGAGCCGTAAATGTCGCTTCGCAGATAGGCCATCTCCAGGTGGAAGCCTGCTTCGTCGAGATCGATCCACCAAGCCTTGGGTTTACCGTCGCTGCCGTCGGCCCACCGATAGCCGCGGCTCTTGAGCAAATCCTTCTTCTCGAATGGCGCGCCTTCGGCCCAACACCGCCAACTGCGCGAGTTGGCCGATGACAGAAGCGCCTTCATCGCGCTTTCCGTCCCTCCCACCGGGACGCTGCGGCTCAATATCTCGATTCCTGCGTAGCAGTCGTTCACGGCGCGGTGCCCCTCGTAGTAAAAGCCGTGTGCCTGTCCGATCAGGCTGAGCCTTGCGCTCTCGAAACCATGGGCCGTCCAAGGGATCTCAGAGAATGAGCAGGCCCACCGGTTGTTCGCCAGCTGCGGACAGAACCGCTCGACGAAGCGCCGATCGAACCCTGCGTTATGCGCGACGATGAGGCTGTCCCCGGCGAACTGGGCGGCCGCCGCGAAGTCGATCGTCTTGCCCGCCACCATATCGGGCGTGATACCCGTAAGCCGCGTCACATCGACGGGGATCGGCTTCTGTGGCTGGCAGAGGGCGGATGCTCCGATCTCGACCCCGGCTATGCGGCCCGAGTCCTCATACCAGAAGGGGACCATCGCGAGTTCGATGATCTCGTCCACGTTCGGATCCAGTCCAGTGGTTTCGACGTCGAGGAACACGGCCCGCTTCATGTGTGGCATAGGCACGAAGCCGCCTGTTGGCACCCGCAGCCGACGAAGCACCCGATAGTCGCCACTCGCCTCGAGCTGGGCGGCGAGCGCTTCCATCGTCGGATCGATCATCATGGTAGCTCCCTCATCCAGCGTGGATCGTGATCCATTCCTCAAGTCCCGGGCGTTATTCCGGAAGGGCCGGCGTGCATCGGCGTTTATCGAAGCACGTGCTCAGGCCGGGGCGAAGTCCCCGACCGACGCCTTTCCGGCGATCCTGCCTCCCAGAGTTTCCGTCATGACGCGCTCGAATGCGGCGATCACCTCCGATGGCGTATCGGGCAGACAGTGCTCGAACAGGAGCGCGTCGTGCATTGGAAGCAGAATGGCGACGTCATTCAGGTTCTCCACTTCAAGCAGCGCTTTCTTGAAGATGAGGGATCCCGTGCCCTGCACGACCTGGCTGACTGCGGAGCGCCGCTCTTTGCCTGTGAGCGCGCCCAGGTTGCTCCGCGCGTAGTGATTGCCCATTTCGGTGGCGATTCGTCCCGTACGCTGGAATTCTGCGCAAACCTCCTTTTTCCACTCCTCGTATCGGGCAAAGACCCGAAAGGCGTCCTTCGCCTTGTCGCGCTTAGCGCCCAACTCGACGGCGGCGTCCACTAAGGCCTTGCGGCTCATTCCGTAGGCGTATGACAGGAAGAGCTGCTTGGCGGCCTTCCGATTGCCCCCGAGCCCGAGATGGCTCTCCGCGAACAGCTCGTACATGTCTCCCGCCGCGTAGAGCGCAGCAAGCTGCTGATCGCCAGATAGGGCAGCCATGATCCCGACCTCAAACTGATCGAAGTCCACGTAGCTTAGCTCCGTCCCTTCGCGCGAGCGGATGATCGACCGATATTTCTTGGACATGCTCTGGAGCGGCGGATTGCGCAGGAGTATGCGGGACGTGCGGGATCCGAAGACGTCAACGATGGGGCGCGTGCGCCCGCCAGCCAATGTCAGGGATGAGAGCACGCGCTTGGCGGCGTCGAACTCCTCAAGTGCGAGGGTGTCGCCTCCGAAATCGTCGGGATGGGGCACAAACTCTAGAACGTATTCCGTGGAGACGCCCTCGAACTCGAATCCGGAGGCATGAAGTTTCCGTTCGATCGATTTCCGCGACGGGGTCTCGAGCGGCATGTCGTGCTTGGCCGAGTAGTTCTTCAGGCAGTAGAAGTAATCATGCTCCGCCTCCGCCCGCTTGGCCGACAGGCCTGCCGCTTCGATCGTTATTCCCGCGGACATCGCCTTCTGGAGCAGACGGTAGACGGGCATCTCCACGCTGAAGAACCGTTCCATCTCACCGTTCGCGGCGGCTTGGGCGCAGAGTGTTAAGTAGAGTCTGGCGATCGCGCGCGCTGCCTGGGTAGCAATCTCGGCATCGAACGGGATTCCTCGATTAAACATGCGCTTGTATGCCGAGCAGACTTCATTGGACGCGCCGCAGGGGCCGAGATGGGTGCTTATGTCGCTCTTCTCGCGATTAAGCCGATCGTTAGGATTGCCTCCGATCGAAATCCGGAATTCGTCGACGTCTATTACGACTGCGGGAAGATCACCGGTCTTGTCGTAGAGCAAGTCGCGGATCATCCAAAAGTCGTGGCATACAACCGGACCGGGGTAGGCGACGATCTCGGCCGGGTTTGTCTCCTCAAGCCGATCATGGACGAACCAGTAAAAGCAGTCGTCACCTCTGCCGGTGAAGTCCTTTATGAAGATGAGCAGCTTGGATCCGAGATCAATCATATTCGCTGATCTCGTCCACGAGGTTCAGGATGTCCGGCCGTTCGCGGACGGCGAAGGGCAAGCCCTCCTCGTTGTTGTAGCGCCCAACGCGGGCCCTGGTTGCCTTCAGTCCGGTCGGCACCTTGCCATGGAGTGGACGCAAGCTGTCGTCGTCCAGCACCGCAGAGGAAATGAGCAGGTACCTAGCGTTCTGATAGGGAAGGCCCTCGAAGCCCTCGATGCTTCGTTCAATAAGGCCCTTCTCGCCGACACAGCGCAGCCAGATGAGGATTGCTGCGGCCTCGCCGGACTTCATGTCTTCCCGGAGCTTACGGTCGGCGAGGGCGACAAGGCCGTCGGATCGGTGCTTGCGCATGGCGAGAAGCAGCCAGATGTTGTAGTTCTGCCATTCGTGGATGGCCCCGTCCTCGGCCAGCAGGAACGCCTCCAGCGCGGGCAGACATCGCCCGTCGCGATCTAAGATGGATATCAGCCGACAGTATTGATCCGTCGTTACGGCATGTTCCGAGAGGGACGCCGAGAGGGTGTCGAGGAGCGAGGTCGAAAGTGCGTCGCTCACATCGAATAGCCCGGATTCCACGATCTGGGCGACACGGTTGACCGCGAACCTGAATGAGCGCGTCTGCGTTTCCCCGGCTTCGATGCAATTGCTCAAGATCTCGAAGATGTAGGTCACGGACCGCGTGACGATCCGACGGCTCCGCGACTGCCACATCTGGTTAATTGCAGTTGTCGTGCTGTCCTGCGACGGGAAGAATTCGGCCAGATCCTTCTGCGACGTTTCGGGGGACAGGATCGCTGTCTTGTTGGCGTTGATGTTCAGCCCGACCGTACGAAGGAGGCGAATGAGATCCTGCAGGGCGCGTCGGGCATGGAGTTCACTATTGGCGATCACGCGGATGTCGTCGACGTAGCGGTAATAGTCATAACCCTTCGCCGCCATCGCTCGATCGACACGGGACAGGAGCATGTTGGAGAGGAACGAGGACGCATCCCGGTTTTGCGGCAAGCCGTGGCTTCCGCTGAACGTCCACTTTGCGAGAAGCCTGTCGAGGGTTGCGATCGCATTCCTGATTTGCAGCTTCTCCGGTCCTGTCGCTTCGATTTTCGGAATGGCCTTCTCGAGCCCCGCGACGATCTGCTCGCTTGCGATGTTCTCGAAGAAGTTGCTGAGGTCTGTGACCAGCAGGAACTTGCCGGAGCGGACGAAGGTCAGCGTGACGCCTTCGAACGTGAACCAGCGGTTGATCTTGTTTTTGAAGAGATACTTCTTGTTCTGGGGATTGGGCTCGTATCGGTAGCTGAGCACCCGATGGCCGAGCAGTTGATCGTAGTAGGGTATCAGGAAGCTGCAGATCGACTGGTAGACGAACCGGTCGAAAAAATCGGTTTCCAGTCCATAACGTTCGCCGAAGCCCTTCTTGGGAATGTTCCGAACGACGCTGCGGGTTCCCGCGTATACGCCGTTCCACTCTTGGAGCATCGCGACGATAATCCGCTTCGTTTCCTCGGGATCGTTGAACAGGTCGTCGTATTGAAGGCAGTCGAAATACCAGTCGTCGCGCATATCCTGCCGGAGATGCTTTAGGACCAGGTCGAACTTGATCGGGAAGCCAAGTGCCTGCCCGTTCTCCCAGAATGCAGAGGTCAGGAAGTAGTCCTTCTCCACCTTGTCACCAGTCGACACTCCCGAATCGCTCCCGCCGGCTTACAGACCGCTTGAATTTGACAGCTTCATACTAGCGGCTGATCCTCTCGATGCTAGAGTCGCGATCTCTAGTCCTTCCAGAGCCGAGCTTAAACCGAGCTGCACAAAATGCAGATTGTGAGTCAACGCGTCCGGAGCCTCTGCGCTTCTGTCGCTCGGCTACTCGCTGTGATCAAGTCGGGATGGATTGATTTTACGCCGTCCTCGCCGAGCAAATCGATGAAAGTCTCGATCCCGAAACCTTGAGCTATGGGCTCGAACGCGATCATCGCCTGCTGGAACTTTCGGAACGCCAAGCCTTCGATCTCCTCGAGCGGCGGTATTTCCGTAAAATCATCCGGATCGGTACCGGGCGGCGCGTAAAATTCGCCGTTCATGCATACCGGTACGCCATGCTCCTCTTGGTGGTCCATCACACTGGCGACATCGACAAAAGGCCTCGTCCGCCACACATTGATGAGCTGTGCCTTGATGAAGAAGGACCCGCTGTGCCCCGCTTCGCGATTGAGCAGCGACTGGGTGTGCATCGCTCCCATCAGCGAGCTGAAAACGAAGTTTAGATCGACGATCGTCGGCTCGACATGACCATATTTGGTGAGAATATTCGCGAAACGCGAGGCGTGGTCATAGCCGGATAATCGGTGTGCCAAGGCAGAGATGGGCGCGTCGTGCAGGGTGAAGAGAGGAAGAACGACCTGGCTCACAAGGTTGGGATTCAAAAACCAAGTCGCGCTCAAATTGTGGGGATTGTTGCCCGCTAGCTGCCGACACACATAGCCGGATGCCGTGCGGTGGACTGTCTCGAACGGGGCGTTGATGTAGGTTTCTTCCACGTCGGTGCCCCCCATCATGATCTCGCGTACCCGGGCAGTGGTAAGCTCAGCCCATATGTTGCGGTCGCGCCAGAGGTCGGGGATTATGAAGAGTCTGAGATAGGGCTGGTTGCGCTCGCCCTTCGAAAGCTCCAGCTCCTTGCCGAGCCAGCGCTTGAACTGCTTGCGAAGATCCGTGCTGCGCTTCCAGAGCTGGTCAAGGACGAAGCGATCGGTCTCGGCCTTCGGTTCCGATCCGTCGCCGACGCGCCTGTAGATGACACCGGTCTTATGGACGAACGGCGCCGCATGCCCCTGCGGGACATGTACGATGATCACGGCATGATCTTTCTTGAGACCGATCGACTTGTCGGGCCCCCATATCGCTCGCACATCGAAATGCGGGGTCGGGTTGATCGACTGCGCAGCCGCCTGCCGGATACGTTGGAGCATGCCGTCAACATCGGCGCGGAGAATGCCGGGGAAGGCACCGGCGACCGCTTCTTCCTTAGACCTTTCCGAAATGCCGTAGAACAGCCAGCCGCCATAAGTGTTCGCGAAAGCCGAGATCGACTTGGCAATTGCGGCAGCGTTGGGAACCTCGGCCTTATATTCGACATACCAGCCCTCGACGGCACTGTGTAGCGCAGCAAGGTCGGCGGCTTCGATCGCAGTAAACGCCTTGTCGAACGGGCTATAGTCGCTCATCGTCTATCGTGCTTGATGAGTTCAGATGTCGGACCGCAGCGCGGCCTGCGGGTCGATCATGTGAACGAGTGAAAGTAAAGGCGTCGCTTCACTCGCGGCTGCGACAAAATGTGCAAAGGTCGTCAATCAATGCTCCTGCGCTCGCTGCAAGCGCTCTTACCTAGTCTTCGCCTTCGGGCGCACAAGCGGCAATTTGATCCGATACGCGTTGAATGCTGCTCGCCTCGACCAACATGGCAGGTGCTGCGCTACAACCCCCGATGCCGATCGGTCTGAGATGATACTAGATATTACCAGCATCGGCGAGCCGACGGTTCGGCAATGCCGACGGTCCGATTCTCTAGATTCTGGCCTAAAAGCTGCCAGTCGGAAATCGTTGAGAGTTTCAGACGCCGGGAGGCGTCAGAAAGTCTTCGGTGCCCGAACCGCGGTGGTCATGAGCCGAGCTATGGGGAAAGCTGTTTTGCGCAGGTCATGGTGCTGGACGTTGCTGCCCAAAATCGGACGTATCTGAGATCGGACCGTCCGATTTTGCGGTTCCGGCGTCTGCTATTGGGCAGCGTCGGCGCGAGCGGGGCCGCTCCCAGGCGCGGGTGTACGCTGGATCGTGTCGGTGCCAGGCCGTGCCGGGTCACGGCGCCGGTATCCCGGATGAGACCGCCGGCTGGGGCGGCGCGCGAGGCTGATAGCGGCGCTCGAAGACCTCGATGATGATCATCGTACCGCCGCAGCACGGGCAGGTTGGCCGTGGTTCGGCATCGTCGGCGGGCTCATCGATGGGTGGAGATGCGACATCGAGCAGGCGGCGGGCGCGTTCGAGATGGTCCTTGCGGTGTGCGCTGGCGAGGAGGCCATAGTGACGGATGCGGTGGAACCCGCGCGGCAGGGCGTGGAGGAGGAAGCGGCGGATGAACTCGTCGGCGGCGAGGGTCATGATCTGCTGCCGTGTGGCGCCGGCCTTGCGATAATCCTTGTAGCGGAAGGTGACCCCGGCCTCGTCGAACCGGAGGAGGCGGCTGTTCGATATGGCGACGCGGTGGGGGTAGCGCGCGAGGTAAGCGAGCACTGCCTCGGGGCCCGCGAACGGCGGCTTGGCATAGACCACCCAGCGCTTCTTCCTGACGGGTGAGAGGTGCCGCAGGAATGCACGCCGCTCGGCGAGATGCGTGAGGCTCCTGTAGAATGCGAGCTGCCCGCGGTCATGGAGGGCGCGCAGCCGGGTGAGGAACAGGCGGCGGAAGAGCGCGCCGAGCACGCGGACCGGGAGCAGGAAGGCGGGGCGTGCGGATATCCAGCGCGTTGCATCGCGCGATATGCCGCCGCCGGGCACGATCATGTGGATGTGGGGATGATGGGTGAGCGCCGAGCCCCAGGTATGGAGGACGGCGGTGATGCCGATCCGGGCGCCGAGGTGCTTGGGATCAGCGGCGATGGTCATCATCGTATCGGCCGCGGCCTTGAACAAGAGGTCATAGACCAGCGCCTTGTTGTAATAGGCGATCGCGGCAACCTCGGCAGGGAGGGTAAATACGACGTGGAAGTAGCCGACCGGGAGGAGATCGGCCTCGCGCGCTTCGAGCCAGCTGCGCGCGGCGGCGCCCTGGCACCCTGGGGCAGTGCCGGTTGCGGCAGCTGTTATAGGCGATCCGCCAGTGGCCGCAGTCGGTGCACGCCTCGACGTGGCCACCCAAAGCGGCGGTGCGGCAATGCTCGATCGCCGACATGATCCTCAGCTGATGCAGGCTGAGGTGCCCGGTATGGGACGTGCGATACGCAGGGCCAGCAGCACGGAAGATGTCGGCGACCTCGAGTGAGGCGCGCACGAACCCTAACCGTCAGGCGCCTTCTCGCTCGGCGATGCCAGCGCGAGCCTGTCGAGCGGGCTGACGATCGACCGCACGGTCTTCGTTGCGACCTGCGTATAGAAGGCGGTGGTGTTTAGCTTGGCGTGGCCGAGCAATGCCTGGATGACACGGATATCGACACCGTCCTCGAGCAGGTGGGTGGCGAAACTGTGGCGCAGGGTGTGCGGGCCAACACGCTTGTCGATGTCGGCGGCCTCGGCAGCTTCGACGACGACGCGGTAGAGCTGACGCGTGCTGATCGGCGCCGCGGCGCTCTGTCCGGGGAAGAGCCAGCCATCGGGCAGCAAGATGCCCTGCTGCCGCCCCGCGCGCCACCAGTCGCGCAGGAGCAGGAGCAGGCCTTCGGGCAGCATCGCGTTGCGATATCGGCCGCCTTTACCGCGCTCGATCCTGAGCAGCATGCGCTTGCTGTCGATATCGCTGACCTTGAGCGCCGACACCTCGGCGACGCGCAGGCCCGCGCCGTAAGCGACCGACAGCGCGGCCTGGTGCTTGAGCGAGCGCGTTGCATCGAGCAGGCGCTTCACCTCGGCCATGGTCAGTACCACCGGGATCTTGCGAACCTGCCTCGTGCGGACGAGCTTGCGCGCGAGGTCGGGGCGGTCGAGCGTGTGCGTGAAGAAGAACCTCAGCGCGCCGACGATGCTGTTCATCGTTGGTGCGGGGACGCCCGCCTGTTGCTGCTCGATCTGGAACTGCCGGATATCCTCGGCGCTCGCGGTGTGGGGCGAGCGCCCCAGCCAGGTCGCGAACCGCCCGACGTCGCGAAGATAGTTACGCTGCGTCTCCTTCGAGAAGCGCCGCATGGTCATATCGTCGATCAGGCGCTGGCGCAGCGGGCTGATCGGGCCAATCTGGACAAGCTCGTTCATCGTTCGACTCCTCAGGTAAAGGAGTCGAAAGGGTCTGCCTCTGGCCGCCAGCGTTCAATCAGGCGCGGCGCTCGCTGGGGCTCTTTACATCGAGGCTAGCACCCATCCACGAAGTGGTTCGTGCACCGGCCATTTGCTGCCGAGCTACAATACGGAAAGGTTTGAATGCTTTTCAGCTGGCAGGGTTCTGGCGAGGTGCGGGCTAACCGGACACGGAATTGGGGGAGGCAGATGCTCATCGCGCTGTACGCCGCCGGCTCAGCCGCGCTATGGCGATGTGCATGCAGCGACCGCCGGTCCTCTACAGCTTCCGTCGCTGCCCCTATGCGATGCGCGCCCGAATGGCCCTAATCGTGAGCGGCCTCGACTATGAGCATCGCGAGATTTTGCTGCGCGACAAACCCGTCTCCATGCTCGCGGCCTCTCCGAAGGGCACGGTGCCGGTGCTCGTCCTCGCAGACGGGGAAGTGATCGACGAGAGCCTCGATATCATGCGCTGGGCCCTGGAGTGGAGCGATCCCGAAGAGTGGCTGGCCGGCGCCGAGCCGGCACCGGTCGCCGACTATGACAGCGTCTTCAAGCATCATCTCGATCGCTACAAATATGCCGCGCGCTATGCCGACGATCCGCTATCGCATCGTGCCGCAGCTCTGCAGATGCTTTTCCGGCTCAATGCGCGGCTTGCAGACGAGAAGTTTCTTGGTGGCGCGGCGCGCGGCTTCGCTGACATCGCGATCTTTCCGTTCGTTCGCCAGTTTTCGGGTGTCGATCCGGCTTGGTTCGGGTCGGAGGCTCCGTCGAATGTCCAGCGCTGGCTGGCGGCGTTGACCGCGTCCGAGCTGTTCGAGCGCGCAATGGTTCGACGGACGCTATGGATAGAGACTAACGACTAAATAGGTGCGCGCCATTCGCTGCGGCTGACAAATGGGCGGCGATGCCCATATGTGCGGCATGACCTTTGCCAAAATCGTGAATGGAGCCAGTCTTAAGCCGCGTTCCGGAGAGGCGCCGAAAAACATCGTCCTGCTGCTGCATGGCTTCGGATCGAGCGGGGCCGACATGATCTCGCTTGCGCCGGCTTGGCAGGAGGCGCTTCCCGATACCTTGTTTCTGGCGCCGCACGCGCCGCAGCGGTGCGGCATGATGGGAGCGGGCTATCAATGGTGGGGCTTGTCGGGCTTCGCGCCATCGGCCCTTGCCGCGGGCGCTGCGTCGGCGGCTCCCGCTATCGACGCTCTCATCGATCGCAAGCTCGAGCAATATGGTCTGACGGAAGCCGATCTGGCGCTCGTTGGCTTCAGTCAGGGCGCAATGATGGCGCTTCAGGTCGGCCTACGGCGACCGCGCGCGGTCGCCGCTATTGTTGGTTATTCCGGGATGCTCGCCGGGACCGTCGGGCTTGGGCATGGCAGCTTTCCCAAGCCGCCCGTGCTTTTGGTCCATGGGACGGCGGATCCGGTCGTCCCGGTCGCCGCCCTCCATATGTCGGAGAGCCAGCTCAAACGCCTCGATGTCGAGGTTACCACTCATATTTCCCACGGTGTCGGGCACAGCGTCGATCCCGTCGGTCTCCGCCTCGGGCGCGATTTCGTGTCGGAGAGAATATCCCGATCGTCCTGATCGCTTGCCCGAGGGACGCACAGTTTGGCTACACGGAAGGGAAGAGGGCGATGTCCTATGGGGAGTTCGATGAGCGGCGATGACGGCCATTTGGCATTCGAGGGCGGCAGGATCGGCGCCATGCAGGACTACTACACGATGTGCGACGAGCTGGCCCCATCTTTCGTCCGATCTTCACGAGAAAGACCGGCTCTCTCTGCATCAGGGCAGGCTCGCCGCCTAAAAGCCGCCAGGCCGTTGCCGGCCACACCCACTAGCTTATGCTTCGACGCGAAGCTGGTTCGGAGAGACGGAGGCCGCAGTTAACGTGCTTTCCGGTTAGGCTCTGCCAATTCGGCTTCCGAGGGCCAATGTCCCTGCGGATTTTCGCGGATGATCTCTGCAAGCAGCGTCCTGGCCCCCACCTCATTACCGGCAAAGCGGCGTTCCATTGCGATGGCGAACTTGATCGTGCTATCCCGGCTGTCTTTGAAGTCCGCCGGATCGAGCCGGCCCTGCATGATTTGCACCGCTTGATAATAAGTGAAATTCTCGATCAGCTTCAGCCCGGGTTCGATCGCATCGATCGCCGTGCGAGCCTTGGCATGTTCGCCCATCTTGCGATACGCGATATAGGTCCAGTAAGCGGTCGGCACGCGCATATCGTCGCGTGCGAAATCGGCGGCGAGCGCAAGGGATTTCGCCATGCCCGATACCGTCGTCGGATAGTCGCCCGTCGCAAAACTCGTCTGCGCGTGATAATAGACAATATTACCGCGATAGGTGCTGATCGTCAGGCCGATCGGGTTGGGCATGCCGTCGGGTTCGAAGCTGTCGGGGACATCGCCCATCAGTTCGAGCGCCTTTTCATAGTCGGCAAGGGCTTCCTTGAACCTGCGCGCACGGGTCAGATCGCGAGCGCGAAATCGGAAGAGTTTATAACTGTTCGGGAATTTTTCGATCCCGGCGCTGAAAGCGTCGACAGCCTCGCAGATGCGGCCTGCGTAATCGAGCCGGCGACCATACCAAATGTGGCTGTCCTCGCGGTCGGGCGCGATGCGTAGCGCCGCTTCGGCGATCGCGATGTCCTCATCGAGCATCTTTTGCGTGGCGGCCGAATATTCGGGGATTGTCAGCGGCGTGCCGATCAGACTGGTCGCGCAATTCCCCGCGTCGGCGCCAGGGACTTTCGCCGACGCGGGGGCTGCGGCCAGCAGCAGGGCAAGGGAGAGGACGGACATGCGGAGGCTCATCCGATCACCTCTCGATAGATGCGGCGGACGTTGGTCCCCATGATCTTTTCGACCGTCGCCGAGGGATAGCCGAGCTTGCGCACGCCATCCCATACGACCTCCATCCGGCGCGGACCATTGAGCTCGTTGATGAACAGCGGCCAATCAGCTTCGTGGAAATTCGCGCCCTCTTCGCGTTTCAGCTCGGCGATATAGGCGTCGGTCATTTCGACGACGCGATGATCGCGGTCGCTGCCGATCGCGACATGGTCGGCGCCCATCACATTGACGGCGTGATCGATGTGGCGGAAGTATTCGGGCAGCGCATCATCGCGTTTCGTCGTCAGGAATGGCCGCATCTGACAGATGCCCGCGACTCCGCCCCTGTCGGCGAGCAGGCGCAGGTTCGTGTCGGTCGTGTTGCGGATATTACTGTGCACGGCCATGCACGCGGTGTGCGAGACGATGACCGGCACCTTCGACGCGGCGATCGCGTCGGCCATCGTCTGCATGTTTGCATGCGACAGGTCGATCAGCATGCGACGCTCATTCATTCGGCCGATGAGTTCGTGGCCGAAGTGCGTCAGGCCATTCGCGCCAAGCTCCTTGCATCCGGCGCCCGCCCAATTCTGGTCGTTGTAGGTGATCTGCGCCGACGTCACGCCGAGCTTGCGGAACAGGTCGACATTATCGAGATCGCGGCCGAACTGAGTGCTGTTCTGGAACAGGTAGAACAGTGCGAGCTGGCCGTTCTCGCGCGCGACGTCGATGTCGCTCGCGTTGGTCGCCTTGCGGAACAATTCGGGATGCTTCGCGATATGCGCGTCATGGTCGAGGACGGCCTGCACGGCTTCCTCATAGGCCTGCCCCTCATAGACCTTGGGGTCGCACAATGTGATCGTGATGGCGTCGAGCCCGCTCGCGCGCATCTGCTCAATCAGCGCCGCGTCATAATCGAAACGCACTTCGCCCATCGCGTCGAAGGTCAAGGGGCGCGTCTTGGCCCAAGCCCCCGCAGCGGGCGCCAGCGCCAGCGTGGCCGACAAGGCCGCCCCCGACAGGATGAAATTCCGTCTGTGCATAGCTTCGCCCTCTCCAATTCTTCATTGGAAATAAATTAGCGGATAGGAAAATTATTGCAAGCCCGGATGTCGGACGGTCGCCGGTCCAGCGCTAGCCGGTGTTGACCCACAGCACGACGGCATCTTCCTCGCTCGTCGAATAGGCGGCGTGCTGCATGCTGCTGTTGATGTAGATGCTGTCACCGACACCGAGGATGGCGGGCTCGTAATGTTCGGTCTGGAAGCAGATTTCGCCCGCGAGCACATAGAGGAACTCCTCACCGCTGTGCTGCGACCAGCTCTTGAAATCTTCAAGGCTGCGTGCCTTGATGGTCGTGACGAAGGGCAGGATCTTCTTGTTCTTGAGCTCGGCGGCAATCAGCCGGTGGCGATAGACTTCGGTTTCCATCAGGCGGCCCGCGCCGTCCATCGTGACGCTGCGGCGCCCGGCAGCGTCATGTCCTCCATTGCTCGCGAACAGCTCGGTGATGTCGATATCGAAACCCGCGGCAAGTTTCTGCACGACGTCGAACGTCGGCGACATCTGATCATTCTCGATCTTCGACAGCGTCGAGGCCGCCAGCCCGGTGAGGCGCCCTGCATCCTCAAGCGTCATGCCCCGTTCCTTGCGCAACTGGCGCAACCGTTCACCCAGATGGAAGCCTTCGGTTCGAGGTCGCTTCGCATTGCGAACGGCACCCAAGACTTCCGGCTCGTCTCCATTTCTGGGCGGCATAACTCTCCAATCCTCAACTTGCTCGAGATCGCGTGGCATCGGCCAATGAAGGACGGCTGGGGGAAGAGGTCCGGCAAATCGGCCGCGCCACCTATAATCCAGAAATTTCCGATAGGCTACGGAATTGGCATATCCACTAGGCCAATTCCGTATGCCTTGGTCAGAAATAGAGTTCCGATCCGGAGCGGGCCCAATCAGAATTTAAACTTGGCGTTTAGATAATAGAAGCCGCCCGCGACCCCGAATACGCTGTGGTTGTCATAGATCAGTCCGGCGCGCGCGCGTGCAGGGCCGCGGTCCGGCGGGAAGATGTTAAACAGGTTGCGAGCGCCGATGCTTAGCTCGACATCCTGAATCCCCGAATAGGTTACTTCGGCGTCGAAAAGCGTGACCGCCTTGCGGGGCAGGAAGCTCGCACCGTCCAGACGGCGCCAGGCGCCATAATGGATCGCACGCGCCATGAACCCAAAATCGCCGACCTTGGTCGTGGCGGAGAAATTGCCGCGCCAGCGCGGCGTGCCGCGTTCGAACTCTGTCACAATCGCGGGGCTGAAACCCGGGGGCGGTGCGCCGCGAAGATGCTGTTCGTTATAGTTTACGGCCAGACTGAAGTCGGTCGAGGCATTGTCCGACCAGCTGTGGCGATAGGTGCTGACAAGGTCGAACCCGCGAACGCGTGTATCCATTTCATTCTGAAAGTAACGAACCTGTTCGATGTCTGCGCCGTTCGGGAAGTTGATCGCCGCGAGCGCGGCGCGCTCGGCTGCCGTCGTGTTGCGCGACGGGGTCAGGAGCAGACGGTCGTCGACGTCGATCTGATAGAAATCGAGGGTCGCGAGGAAGCCGTCAAGGCCGGTGAAGACCATGCCCGCCGACATGTTGAACGAGGTTTCGGGGGTGAGAGGTTTCGATCCGAAAACCTGCGCCGCGGGCGAACCCGGGACAAGGACCGCGTCCAGGATGAAACCGCCGACGCCGTCGAGCTGCGAAGTCAGACTGGTTCCGAACACCTGGCCAGCCGCCGGTGCCCGGAAACCGGTGCTAACCGATCCGCGCAGCGCAAAGGCATCGCTCAGTTCGAAGCGGGTCGCTGCCTTGTAGCTGAAATTGTCGCCGAACTGGTCATAATCCTCGTAACGAGCGGCCGCCGACAGGTTCCACCAAGGTGTGATGTCCGCGTCGACTTCGGCAAAGACCGCATAGCTGTTCGAATCGAAGCTGCCGGCAAATTCGGGAGAGAAGCCTTGGAAGCCGTTCGAGCCGGCGGGCAGATCCTGCAGCGGACCGGTCGTGTAGCTGGCGACGTCTCCTTCGCCGATGACATAGGTTTCCCTGCGGTGGCTCGCGCCGGCAAAGAGCAATATGTCCTTGTTCAGTTCATAAGAAACTTCGGCGTCGAACTGGACTTCGCGCTGGGTCAGTGAGCCCGGCTTGAACGAGGTCGGCGACTTGACGCCCATCGAGGCGTTGATCGTGCCGGTGATCGTATAGTCCACCGTGTTGGTGCCATAGCGAGCAGACAGATCCCAGGTCAGCGGACCGGACTGGTCGCGCAGTCCGACGAGGGCACTGAAATCCTCAAGCTGGCCGCGGAACTCCGGCGTAAAGCCGCCCGGATAAATAAGCGCCAGATTGAATTGCTCGGGGTGCGCCGGCGAAAGATCGAACGCCGAATTCGCATAGGTGCCGTGACCGTTCAGACCCCCGGCTGCAAAAGGCTGGCGAAGGCCGAAAGTCACCGAGCTCTTGCCGGTCATATAGTTGCCGAACGAATAAAGTTCCAGCTCGTCATTGAGCTCGATCCCGGCATTCCATACCGATTTGAACGCCATGTAGTACGGATCGAGATTTCCTTCAGGATGCTCGGGCACTCCTGGAACGCCAAGAGCCCTTAGCGCTTCTGCGCCCGAATGGGTGGCCTTTCGCGCATAAGCCTTGGCCTGATCGGTGTATTGGGCGGCGAGGTTGAAATAGGCATTGTCCCCGACGGGGACCGCGAAATGGCCCTGAATGTCATAGGTGCGGCCGCCGCTCTCATAATATTCGCCGACCTGACCCATGATCGAGCCGCCGCTCCTTGCCTTCTTCAACTCCATGTTGATCACGCCGGCAATCGCGTCCGAACCATATTGGGCGGATGCGCCGTCGCGGAGCACTTCGACGCTCGACAGCGCGATCGGTGGAATGACGTTGAAGTCCTGACCCTGCGACCCCGAAGTCGACGAATGGCCCGTGCCGATCTGGACGATCGACGCGCGGTGCCGGCGCTTGCCGTTCATCAGCAGCAGTACATGGTCGGCCGGCGAGCCGCGCAGCGTGACCGGGCGCACGAACGACGAACCATCATTGCCCTGAAGGCGCTGTGCGTTGAAGGCAGGCACAAGCGTGCGCAGCGCGTCGTTCACGTCGGAATAGCCCGTCGTCGCGATCTGCTCAGACGGAATAACGTCGATGGCCACCGAGCTGTCTGTAACCGAGCGATCCTTGCGGCGCGTACCGATGACGACGATGTCCCCGCCGTCCTCGCGCGCATCAACCGCATTGCCTTCCGGCGGAGCCGACTGAGCATGCGCCATCGGCGTAATTGCGATTGCGAGCGCTGACGACAGCAACAGACGTGACACTGATTTTGACATTCTTCCCTCCTTTTTGACCCATTTCCCCAGCCGGAAACCCGTTGATTTCCGTGTTGCGTTGCTAAGTTCAAAATTTTCCTATCATAAAAAATATTGCTCAACTAGCAAAAACTTCCTATGCGAATGAGGAGGGCCGCAACGGCGGCCTCATGGCGCAAGGTGGCGGGAGAAATTTGCTTGGCAGGGAAGGGGAGATTGTCGGCGCTGATCATGGGCGTGTCACTCTCTGGCTGGGCTGTTGCGGCGCCGGTCGATGGCGAATCGCAGCAGGCGTTGGTCATTCACGCAGGGGCTGTCATCACGATTCCGGGCGAGAGACCGCTCGGGCCGACGACGGTAGTGGTGCGCAACGGGGAGATCGCCGAGATCGTGCCGGGCCATGTCGAGCGGACCGGCGCGAGGGTGGTCGATCTTGAAGGCGCGACTCTGCTGCCCGGTTTGATCGACACGCATGTCCATTTCAGCTTTTCGCCCGAGACGAAACTATGGTCGGCAGCGATCGATACGGCGGAGGATGTCGCCCTGTTTGCATTTTCCAATGCGAAAAAAACGTTGGAGGCGGGTTTTACCACCGTGCGCGATGTCGGGTCGGATGGCTATTCGATCCATGCGCTGCGCGATGCGATCAACGACGGCACTGTCAGCGGTCCGCGAATATTCCTGTCGGGTACCTCGCTGTCGATCGTCGGCGGACATGGCGATATGTCGGGGCTTAACCGCAAGGCGACCGAGGCGCTGTACCCTTATGACTATACCGGCGCCTGCACGGGGGCTGTCGAATGCGCATTGCGCGTACGCGAAGCGGCGAAATATGGTGCCGACCTGATCAAGATCACCTCGACGGGCGGGATCAATTCGCAGCAGGCTCGCGGGCTCGGCCAGCATCTCAGCGACGAGGAATTAACTGCGATCGTCACCACAGCCCACAGCCTCGGCCTGAAGGTCGCAGCGCACGCGCATGGAGGGGAGGGTGTCGCGGCCTCGGTCCGCGCCGGCGTCGATTCGATCGAGCACGGAACATATCTCGACGAGGACACCGCAAAGCTGATGGCCGCGCGCGGAACCTGGCTCGTGCCGACGCTCGGCTTGCTCGATGGACGCACGGCTGCCGATGCCAGCCCGGCGGTGCAAGCGAAGATGGCCGAGGCGCGCCGCGTGGCGGGGCGCAACATTCGCCTCGCGGTCCAGCACAAGATCAAAGTGGCTTTCGGTACCGACGCCGGCGTATCGCCGCACGGCCAGAATGCGCGCCAGTTCCGCCTGATGGTCGAACAGGGGCCGATGACGCCGATGGCGGCGCTGCGCTCGGCAACCCTCGACGCTGCCGCGCTGCTCGGCCAGTCGGATAAACTCGGTACGATAGAGGTCGGCAAATATGCCGACATGATCGCCGTCGCGGGTGATCCCTATCGCGACATCACGCTGCTCGAACATGTCTCGACCGTCATCAAGGACGGCCGCCTCATCGTTCACGCTAGCGCGGACAAGACCGGATTCAAATAATCTGGATATTACAACGCTTTCAACGGAAACATGAATGAACGTCATTGACAAGCCACTCTCATCTTCTTCGGCTTCAGGGACTTTTGCCGGGGAGATTGCAGACCTTTTCCGCAAACTCGGCCTGTCGCTAGCGGCAGACCGGGGATCCGACCTTGCAGTCTATTCGCCGATCGATGGCGCGCCGCTCGCGATGCTGAAAATGCATCGCGCCGACGATATGGATGCGATGGTTGCCAACGCCGGCACCGCCTTCCTTGCATGGCGGCAGGTGCCCGCGCCGCATCGCGGGGAGCTTGTCCGGCGCTATGGCCAGCTCGTGCGCGAGCATAAGGAAGTGCTGTCCCGGCTCCTGACGATCGAAAATGGCAAGATTCTCACCGAAGCGCGGGGCGAAGTGCAGGAGGTGATCGACATCTGCGAATATGCCGTCGGCCTTTCGCGTCAGCTGTTCGGGTTGACGATCGCATCGGAACGCGCCGAACACCGGCTGACCGAATATTGGCATCCGGTCGGACCGCTCGGGCTGATCTCGGCATTCAACTTCCCTGCTGCGGTCTGGGCATGGGGCACGACCGTCGCGCTCGTCTGCGGCAACAGCGCCATCTGGAAGCCGTCGGAAAAGACGCCGCTGACCGCGCTCGCGTTTGCGAAACTGCTCCAACGGGTCGCGGCTGACTATGAATTCGCGCCCGATCATCTGGTTCAGATCGCGATCGGCGACGCCGAATGTGGTGGGATCATTGCTGACCACCCGGGCGTCTCGATCGTCAGTGCCACGGGCAGCGTGCGCATGGGGCAGGATGTTGGCGTGCGCGTGCAGCGCCGCTTCGGGCGTTCGGTGCTCGAACTTGGTGGTAACAACGCGGCGATCGTCGCCCCGAGCGCCGATATCGGGCTGGCGCTGCGCGGAACGATCTTCGCGGCGACGGGCACATGCGGCCAGCGCTGCACGACGCTCCGCCGCCTGATCGTCCACGACAGCATTCACGCCGATTTCGTGAAGCGTCTGGTAGCGGCGGTCGGCAGCCTCGAGATCGGCAGCCCCCTCGAAGATGCGACGCATGTCGGTCCGCTGATCGACAAGGCGGCGTTCGACGCGATGCAACGCGCGCTCGACCGCGCGCGCAGCGAGGGCGGCACCGTCCACGGCGGCGAACGGATCGAGGTCTCGGGTTTTCCCGGCGCTTACTACGTCCGGCCCGCGGTTGTCGAAATGCCCGCACAAAGCGAGATCGTTTGCGAAGAAACCTTTGCGCCGATCCTTTATGTTCTTTCCTATGCCGACATCGACGAGGCGATCGCGCTCCAGAACGGCGTGTCGCAGGGGCTGTCGTCGTGCATATTCACCAGTGACGTGCGCGAGGCCGAGCGTTTCCAGTCGGCGACGGGCAGCGACTGCGGCATCGTCAACGTCAACATCGGGACGAGCGGTGCCGAAATTGGAGGCGCGTTTGGTGGTGAGAAGGTGACGGGCGGCGGCCGTGTGTCGGGTTCCGACAGCTGGAAGAATTATATGCGCCGCGTTACCGCGACGGTGAATTACTCGACATCGCTCCCCCTGGCGCAGGGCGTGAAGTTCGACCTCGATATCGATTGAAGACACGAATTTTGTTCGGAGAGGATTTATCATGAACCGCAGGTATTTGAAATTGCTGGTGTCGGCCGGCCTGTTGATGGTCGCCGTTCCGGGAACGGCCGCTGCGCAGGAGGGCAGCTATCAGGGCATGTCGCTGCTCGGCGAACGAATGGTCACAGCCCCCGCGCGCAACGCCAATGTCGCATCGGTCGAGACACTCGAACGCGCCGCGCGCGATGCAAAAGCGGCGTTCGAGGCCAATATGACCGTCGACAGCGCGACTTGGTACGGCCGCATCCTCTTCTATCAGGGCTATACGAGGGAGTCGGCGGCGATATATGATCAGGCGCTGAAGCGCTTCCCCAATTCGGGCAAGCTGCTGCGCCACCGCGCGCATCGCGCGTTCTCGCTGCGCGAGTTCGACAAGTCGATCGAACTGGGGCTGAAGGCGGCAAAGCTTTATGAAAACCAGCCGCTCGAGCGTGAAAAGCCGGGGCCGGACTATTTCCCCGGCGACCCCGATGTCGTCCAATATTATCTCTATTATCATCTCGGGCAGGCCTATTTCGGAAAGCATGATTTCGAGAATGCGGCGAAATGGTTCGCCAGATCGGCCGAAGCCGCGGCCTTCACGCACGATATCGAAGCGCGCACCGCCAACACATATTGGGAATATCTGTCGCTCGCGCGCGCCGGCAAGCTCCGCGAGGCGCAGAAGCTCCTCGACGATTATGATCTGACCTTGTTCGAAGTGCATCCGAAGGGCGGGTCGGACACTTATTTCGACGGCATCCAGCTCTTCAAGGGCAACCGCGCCGCCGACAGCTTCTTCAGCGACAAGGATGGCGGCCGCGCCTTCGCGACCGCCGACGGGGTGGCAGCATCGACCGCCTACAGCCTGGCAAATTATTATATCCTGAGCGGCGAGCCCGAAAAGGCGAAGCCTTGGCTCAAGCGATCGATCGCAGTCGATAGCTGGAGCTTCTTCGCGCGCATTCAGGCCGAGGCCGACTGGCTGCTGCTGTTCCCTAACGAAAAGCCCTGAGCGCGAAGCACGGGGATAAGCGGCGGACCCGGATGATCGGGCCGGATATCTGGGAGATCGATCTTGCATAACTGGACCCGCCGCAAACCCCTCGTGCCGTCCGGCGAGCGCAGCGCCGATGCGCTGCCTCCCAGCCTGTCCTGGCCGCAATTGATGGCGATGGGTGTCGGCGCGATCATCGGCACCGGTATCCTCACGCTGATCGGCGTCGGCGTCGATCGCGCGGGGCCGGCGGTGCTGATCTCTTTCGTAATCGCCGGTGCGGTCTGCGCCTGCGCCGCGCTCGCCTATGCCGAACTGTCGGCGATGATGCCCGCGGCTGGTAGCGCCTACAGTTACTCCTACGCCGGGCTGGGCGAGGTGTTCGCATGGGTTGTCGGCTGGAGCCTGATCCTCGAGTATTCGCTCGTCGTCTCGACCGTGGCGGTCGGTTGGTCGGGCTATGCCTCTCCGCTGCTGGTGGGAGTCGGCTTTCCCGCGGCACTGACGCGCGGTCCCGAGCTTGGCGGACTCGTCAATCTTCCCGCAGTCGCCATCATCGCGGTCGTCACCGGCCTGCTCCTGCTCGGCACGCGCGAAAGCGCACGCATCAACGCGATCCTCGTAGTTGTGAAGATCGTCACCCTGCTGCTCTTCGTCGGCTATACCTTGCCCTATTTCGACGTCGCGAACCTCTCTCCCTTCATGCCTTATGGCTATGCCGCGCATATCGATGACGAGGGCGTGCAGCGCGGGGTGATGGCGGCGGCCGCGATCATCTTTTTCGCCTTTTACGGCTTCGATGCGATTTCGACCGCGGCCGAAGAAACGAAGCGCCCGGCGCGCGACCTGCCGATAGCGATCGTCGGCTCGATGGTCGTCTGTACGTTAATCTACATGCTTGTCGCCGCGTCGGCGGTCGGAGCCGTGCCCTTCCTACGTTTTGCAGATAGTCCCGAACCGCTGGCCCTGATCCTGCGCTCGATTGGGCAGGGTGGTATTGCCAAGGTCGTCGCGACGACTGCGGTTGTCGCGCTGCCGACCGTGCTGCTCGCTTTCCTCTACGGGCAAAGCCGCATCTTCCTCGCGATGGCGCGCGACGGCTTCTTGCCGCAGCGCCTCGCTCATATCTCGCGGCGTGGCACGCCGACGCGGATCACCCTGCTGACGGCCGTAATCGTGGCGATTCTTGCGGGCATGCTCCCGATCGGAAAGGTCGCGGCGCTTGCCAATGCGGGAACCCTCATCGCATTTATGGCTGTGGGAACATGCCTGATTTCGCTGCGTCTCCGCGCGCCAGACATGCCGCGGCCTTTCCGCGTCCGCGCCGCTTGGCTCATAGGCCTCGCGACTATTGGCGGCTGCCTCTATCTCTTCTCCAGTTTGCCGATCGAGACGCTGCTATGGTGTCTGGTGTGGAATCTGATCGGACTAGGCCTCTATGCGATTTTCGGACAACATCGAAGCATGCTGGGCGGAGCGCAACCCGAGGGTTAAGTACCGCCCGCGCAAAAACTGGACCTTGTTAGACATCGACGAGCCGCAGCTCAGCTGAAGCCCCAAGAAGGAATAATGCTCGGGTGAAGCGCCAGCTAACGTCGGCTATGTCGGATTTCCCCCCCGGAAGCGGCCAGTCCGTAACCAGCCAGAGTTGGCGCTTTCGGCGCCTCGCGGGGCGACCCCTCCGATGGCCAGAATGGGGTGGCGAACTGGCAGGCAGCTAATGTCGGAGCGAGATGGCAAGCGACCGTTAAGGGAAGTCCACGTATCGTAAATTCCAAAGGGCAACAATGTCAGGGAGAACGATGATGCGATACGCTCGGCTCGCTGCCACTGTCTGTTGTGCCCTCGCGTTGGCCAGCGTGCCAGCTCAGGCTTGCCGCGTTCGCCTGTCTGCCGAAGAGACTTTGCGCGGAGCTTATGAGAGAGAAATTTTCTCGTCGGTCGCCGTTGTCACGATTGCCGAGGCGAAATACACGCAGCCACCTTTTTCGGATGCTCATCCATGGTCGGCGACCGCAAATGTCGATTTCCTGTTGCTTGGCTCGTTTGAACCGCAGACGGTGACATTCGAGCGAGGTTGGGGAAGTGCGGCATGCGATGATGGGCAGCCGCTTGCCAAAGCTGGCGAGAAATGGATCGTGTATTTCTGGAAGGACCGGGAGCGCGGCCAGCTTGTTTGGGCGAGCTATCCTTTGGAGGTCGCGTCTGCGGCCGACCCGATGGTGGAACGCTCCTTGAAACTCCATAATCGCAGGTAACCGCTCTGCTTGGCTAGAGATTCAATGTTCGTTTCTATTTGTGGATAGCGCCCCTCGCGCATCGAACGGCGATAATCGGTCGCGAACTGTCATCCCCGCCCCGTCGGTTTCGAACGTCCACTTCTTCAAGCTCGCCGCCTGAAAGCTTCCAGGCCGTTACCGGCCAGTCTCGCTCAAGCGCGGTTGTTCACGGGAGGGGGGATTTAACTTCGCGCTGCCGCGACCATAGAAATTCCGGCCCTTGCGTGACGAAGGAGTGGTGGAGAGTAACGCAAGCCGTGATTGATTTTCGATATGCGCGTGCAGTTTGGAGAAACTTGAGCCGTCCAGACCGATCCTGAGGGCGCACACGCTTCGCAGAGCGCGTACGTCCAGGAAGCTATCGCGAACGATGCTGTTCCCGGGGTATAAGGATCCGTTCCTTTGCGTGGGTGCGCGAAGCTCGGGCGCCAGATGTCATGCAGGGCAGGCATTCCCTTTAAGATTGTCGGCCCTTTCCTTCGGCGCGTTGGGAAGGAATGCACTGCAGCCGCACGCGAAGCCGTAGGTCGCGAACGTCGCTTCACAGCGCTTTTTCTGTCCGTCGATGGCATCCTGCCGCATCTTCTCCTCGTTCGCGCGAGCAATACGTTCCTTTTCGGAACGTTCGGCCGCCTGCTTTTGCGCAATCGCCTTGCGTTGCGCGGCCATCTGGCGCTCCAATTCAAGACGCCGGCCGTCCTCCCTGGCCACCTTGGCGCGCAACGACGCGATCTCGGCTTCGACGCGGGTATCGAGGTCGACCGAACGCCCGCTGTCCCAGGCGCGGCATTGACGGGTTCTCTGTTGATCCTGGAGATCCCAAAGCCGCTTCTGTGCCTCGGTCGGGCGCGGTGCGTTCGAATCGCGAATCTCCAGACAGCCGTGCAGATAGCAGCGGCATTCCTTCTCCATTCGCGCGTCGCGCTGGCGCACACGCTGCGGCGCAAGGCGGATGTCCTCCTGCAGTGCCTCCGAAACTTTGCGCGACTTGGCAAGTTCAGCGGTCGTGGGTGCAATGGCGCGGTCGATGTCGACCTCTTCCTGCTTCCGGACCCGCTCGCGCGCCGTATCGGCCGCACTTGGAAGAGGAGCCGGTTTGCCCTTCGTCCGCAGGCAGGATTCCGGCCGGCCGCCCGGCGCTGAGCACACGCCGATCCCATTGGCTCTGTTGCCTTTGAACTCGCCGGCGAAAACGCTTCCGTCGGGGGCGATCAGTCTCCCGGTGCCGACCAGGCCGAACTTCCCCTTCGTGCCATATTTACCCAGCTCACCGATGTAACGTGATCCATCCGGATAATCGATCTGGCCGCTGATCGGCTCCTTGCCCTTCAAACGCCCCGTGAACGTCATTCCGTCAGGGTAGACGATCCGGCCGCGGACTTCACGGTTCTGGGCGATCCGATAATCTTCGGCGCCCAGGCTGGGCTCGAGAATCCATGGGGCAGGGCCCGTATATTTGCCCCCCAGCAGATTGATGGAGGGAGACGTCTCGTCCAACGTAATCGACCCGGCCTGGCGGCGCTTTGCGATGAGGGCCCGACCCTGTGCGATCCCCGGCTGCTCCCAATGATCATATTCGCCGCCGAGCGCCTTGCCGAAATAGATGTACTGCTCGCCCTCGCCGACCTGAAACAGGAAGGGGTGCCGATCCTGGCCTCGACAGCCGAAGCCTGCCATCGGAACGGAACCCGGCCAGACCTCTGCCGTCAAATAGGCCTTCTTCCTTATCGGAACAGGGGAAGCCGATCCTATCTGGATCCTGTCGCACTCGTCCGGATACTTGTCGAAAATGATGTGTAACGTCGATGGGCCGACCGGCGCGCCGGCGGGTGCGGGCGCCGCCAATCCCCCAATCCCCAGCGCCATCGAAGCCAGCAATATTAGGTATTTGATAGTTCGATGCATTTTGCGCCCCCGCTCCTGGAGCGGTCGATAAAGTCTGCCCTGGGCGAATCAACCCAATATAGTTTTGCGCATTGCGCCTCACGACGAGCGACACTCGACCAGTTCGATGCCGCAATTGTCGGCGTCCGTATAATCGCAGCGGCACCGATGACGCCGAGCGACCCCAGCATATCGGCCCATACCTTGAGATATGCGCCTTTCAAACAGCCAGAGGTTCTTGCTCAGGCCCATATCGCGGTGCTGCATTTGCTGATGACGACCCGACCCGTTGCGTGACGAGAGCCGCAGGAGCAAACGGTAAGCCTCTCCCCGGAAATCGATCCAACCCAAGTTAATCGACTGCAACCGCGACAGCATGTGTTTGTTTCAGCGGCATGCTTCCGCCAACCGACGACAGTTCCCATCCGCTCGCGCAACGCTTCCAGGCGTTCATTCGCGCCGCGGACTTCCCGTGCGTCGGCGCGAAGTCCGCGCTGGCGCGCGAACAGATGCGCTTCGTCGTCGGCCGCGACATGCGCTCGGCCTGGGACGATCTGCGCATCTATCCCAATCTCCTCGATCTTGCCTGGAGCTACGCCCGCGAACCGAGCCTGTTCCACTCACTCGTCGTGATCTTCGAGGAGGATGGCGGACTCGACGAGGCAGGGTTCGAAACCTCGCTCTGGCACCGGCTTGAATCGCTGAGCCGGAAGGATCATTGGGCCGGGCAGCCACCCGATCCGCGCGTGAACCTCAGTCCCGATGATCCACATTTCTCTTTGAGCTTTGGCGGCGAGGCCTTTTTCGTCGTTGGCCTTCATCCACGCGCGAGCCGCCCCGCGCGACGGTTCGAGCGCCCGGCGCTGGTATTCAATCTCCATGACCAGTTCGAGAAGCTGCGCGATGCAAACATCTACGAGACGATGCGAAGCAAGATCATCGCGCGCGACGTTGCGCTCGCCGGCAGCGTGAACCCGATGCTCGCGCGTCACGGCGATGTGTCGGAGGCCCGGCAATATTCAGGGCGGGCCGTCGGACCCGATTGGCGTTGTCCTTTCTCGGGGCGCAGCGCGGCACGCTGAGCCTTCGGCACAGCCCATGTTGCGGGGCGGCGCGCGGCCAGGTCGAAGCAGTCGCCTCTCCCCGATGCGTGCAGAGTCGCGCCGTGGAGCGAAAATATGTCGCCGGTTTGGCGTCCGCCGCATTGCTATGGCTCGCCCGTGATGCGTCGGCGATCTTCACGCCGCCGCTGCCGATAGCCCGCGCGATACAACCTTCGACGCGAAGCGCCGTGTCTTCGTCGATCCCGATTCCGAGACGATCGGGACGATGGGCGACTGTGGCGGACAGCCGCC
This sequence comes from Sphingopyxis sp. P1IMeth2, assembly GCF_900185685.1. Classification (NCBI taxonomy): domain Bacteria; kingdom Pseudomonadati; phylum Pseudomonadota; class Alphaproteobacteria; order Sphingomonadales; family Sphingopyxidaceae; genus Sphingopyxis; species Sphingopyxis sp. P1IMeth2. The sequence continues at coordinate 98,038 of NZ_FYAT01000012.1, read as the reverse complement.
CGATACGACCGCACTCGGCGAAATGCTGGTCGATGATGCTGGCGGGACCAGCCCGAGCCCCGGCACGGGTTCGGTGCCGCCGAGACGCGGCGTTTCGTCGCCGCCAGCTTCGCCATAGCTGCAGCGATGGTGGGCGAGGCCGGGAAGCAGCGATCTGAGAGCCGGGCAAGTAATCGCTCGAAAGCGGTCCAGCATTCCGAGATCGACGCGGATTCGGTTCATCGGACGCCGGCCGTAGAGGTTGCGAGCCGAATATACCGAGGGTTCAACAACGCACAGCGGAGCGGAGGTCAATGCGCTGGCCGTGGCCGTCGCAGCGATAACACTGCCGTGACAGCGGTCGCGGACCCGGCGGTGGGAAGGGAGATGGCGGGCGGGAAGGGGAGAAGAGGGCGCGGCGCATGTTTGTCATTCGCTGGTGTCCTGCTGTTCCCAGCGCGAGCGCCTGACGCACGGTGGCCGGAATTAACCTGGATCATGGCGATTGTTGCCGGCGGGTCGGCAACTGCGCGCGGAGGGGAGCGTTGGGCGTTCAGGCAACACGCTTCTCCTGCCACATCGGGCGCGCCCTTCGGGGTTGGCCTTTCCCCGGAACGACGCCCTTCGCGGGGGGTAAAGGCAAGGGTGATGCGCGCGCCTGATCTTCATTCGGGGGGACCGGACAGAAGGCACGACGATGAAATTCGACAGCGAGACCAGCTTCCTTACCGCGTTTGACAGTGAAGATAGCGGCCATGCGGGTCCCGTCGCGGGCATTGCCGCGCGAGCCCGCCGCCTCGCCCTTATCGGCTGCTTCCGCCCGCGCCAATGCGGGATCGCAACCTTCACCGCCGACATTTACGATCATCTCAAAGCCGCGCGCCCTGATATCGCGATAGACGTCTATGCAATGGCGGCGCGAGCGGGCGATGCGAGCGATGCTGCGGCCGTTGCCGGCGTCGGGGAAGACGATGCTGACGGCTATCGCGCCGCCGCCGAGGCGATCAATGCGAGCGGGGCCGACGCGGTCTGGCTCCAACATGAGTTCGGCATCTTCGGCGGACCGGCAGGCGATCTCGTCTTGGGGCTCGTCGACCGGTTGGCTGCGCCGCTGATCGTAACGTTCCACACCATCCTCGCCGAGCCCGGCGCCGACCAGCGGCGCGTGATGGAGCATCTCGTCGCGAAGGCGGCGAAACTTGTGGTGATGAGCGCGTTCGGCCGCGAGACGCTGATCCGCGTCTATGGTGCGAAGGCCGATCGCATCGAGCTCATCGAGCATGGCACCCCCGACCGCGTCTTCACCGAATGTTCGCCGCTCCGTGAGCAGCTGGGTCTCGCGGGCCGTCCGGTCGTCTCGACCTTCGGGCTCTTGGGTCCTGGCAAGGGGCTCGAAGCCGCGATCCGCGCGCTGCCGGCAATTGTCGCGCAATATCCGGACATGCTCTATCGGATCGTCGGCGCGACCCATCCCAATCTGGTTGCCGCCGAGGGCGAGGTCTATCGGCAAAGCCTCGCAGACCTCGCCGAGGATCTCGGCGTCGCGGACAATATCGCATGGGAGAATCGCTTCCTCGACCTGCCCGAACTTCTCGAGCAGATCGAGCTATGCGACATTTATCTCGCGCCCTATCCCAATCTCGCGCAGATCACATCGGGCACGCTGGCCTATGCCGTGGCGCTTGGCCGCGCGGTCGTCTCTACGCCCTTCGTTCATGCCCGCGAGCTGCTCGCAGACGATATCGGCATCCTGCTCGGTGGCACCGACAGCGACGCCATCGCCGAGGCGGTGCTGTTGCTGCTCGCGCATCCCGGCGAGCGGCGCTCCATGCAGGAGCGCGCCTATGCGCGGGGCCGGCTGACTGCCTGGCCGGCCATCGCGGAGCGTTTCGCGACGCTCATCGAAAATGTGGCGGCCGCGCCCGCGCGGCGCGAGCCGAGGCGGATGTTCCCCTCTTTCGCCGCGATCCGCGCGCTGTCGGACGATGTCGGCATCTTACAGCATGGAACAGGAATCATCCCCGACCGGAACCACGGCTATTGCATCGATGACAATGCGCGCGCGCTGATGCTCGTCAACGCCAGCCCGTCGCTCGGCGAGGAGGAATATGGACTGCTCTTCGCGCGCTACGCCGCTTTCCTTCATCATGGCTGGAACCCCGATCGCGGACGTTTCCGCAATTTCATGGGCTATGACCGGCGCTGGCTCGAGGAAGAAGGCTCCGAAGATAGCAATGGCCGTACCCTCTGGGCGCTTGGCCATGGCGCGGAGCACGCGCGCTCGCAGGGGCTCAGGAAGTGGTGCGCAGAATTATTCACGCGCGCCGCGCCGCTCGCGGCCGACCTCAAGAGCCCGCGGGCGATTGCGTTCGCGCTGCTGGGAGCCGACGAACTTCTGGCGCGCGAACCGGATCATAGCGAGGCGCGCGCGATCGTCGAGCGCGGCGGCGCCTTTCTGCATGCGCTGTGGAAAAGCGCGCGGCGGAGCGGCTGGGATTGGTTCGAGCCCGTGCTAGCTTATGACAACGCCCGGCTCGCCGAGGGGCTCCTGCGCGCGGGCCGGCGGCTTGGCTCGGTCCCGCTCGAGGAAGCCGGCATCGCGGCGCTCGACTGGCTGTGCGACATTCAGACGAGCAGCGATGGGCATTTTCGCCCGATGGGCTGCGAGGGCTTCGGCGTCGAGCACGAGCTTTTTCCCTTCGACCAGCAGCCGCTCGAAGCCTGGGCGACGGTCGATGCCGCCGCCACGGCTTTCCGGCTGACCGGCAAGCTGCGCTGGCACGACCGCGCCGAGCGGGCCTATGGCTGGTTCCTCGGCGCGAACGACCGGGGCGCTGTGATAGCGAGCTCGGCAACGGGACGCTGCTGCGACGGGCTGACCCGTCACGGGGTTAACTCGAATGTCGGCGCCGAATCCGCGCTGGCTTTTCACCTTGCACACCGCGCCATGGCCGATACATTCTGGAAGCGGGGGACAACGAAGGATACCAGCGCCAGCGATGTTGATCTGCAATCCCGACCACACGCCGCTGCACATTCTTCATGAGAAGCTCGCCGCCGACCCTGCGCGGGTCGTGCTCAGGCCTTTCCACCTCGCCTGGCAATCGAATGTCTCCGAGCCCTCGCGCGCGGCGCAGCTCGTCGGTGATATCCTGGCGATGGACGAGGCGGAGGCCGAGGCCCACCTCGGGCTTGTCTGGAAGGATTTTTCCGAACGCCACTGGCAGATCGGGCGCATCTTCGACCAGCGTTTCGCCGAGGTGGCCGAGGATCTCGCACTGGATCCCGCCGGCGTTTCGCCGGTAAAGCGCCGGCTGATCGGCGCCTATTTCTGCCATGAATATAGCTATGCCGCCGCCGCGCTCATGAACCCGAGCGTCGTCCCGCACCCCGACCAGAGCGGCCTTGCGCCTGATCAGCAGCGCTTCATCATGTCGATGCGCGCGGTCGGCGAGGGTCATATAAGTTCGGTTGCCTTCCGCGAGGGGATCATCGGTGAGAACGGGGACTTCATGCTCTGGCCGCAGTCGGGCCCCGCCATGGCCGCGGTCGCCGACGACCGGCACCAATTGGGGGCGGCCGACCGAGTCACCGTTCACCGCCAACCCGATAGCGCGATCTCGAACAGCGTCCTGTTCCCGATGACGGAGGCGCAGCGCGGCGGCATCGAGGATCTGCGGCTCGCACCCTTCGTCCATGACGACGGCCGGAGAGAATATATCGGTACCTATACCGCCTATTCGGGGCAGGCGATCGGTTCGGAACTGCTGCGCACTACCGATTTCTCGCGCTTTTCGCTCGAACCGCTTCGGGGGCGCGCCGCGCGCCACAAGGGCATGGCGCTGTTTCCGCGCAAGGTCGACGGCCGCTATCTCATGATCGCCCGGCAGGACGGGAAGAATGTCACGATCATCGCCTCCGATAGCCTGACCGACTGGGATGACGAGGGTCAGATCCTCATGCGGCCGACCTTTGCCTGGGAGCTCGTGCAGATGGGCAATTGCGGCAGCCCGATCGAATGCGACGAGGGCTGGATCCTCCTCACCCACGGCGTCGGCGCGATGCGAAAATATAGCTTGGGCGCAGCGCTTCTCGATCGCGACGATCCGACGAAGCTTCTGGCGCGCACCGAATGCCCGATCCTCTCGGCCGCCGAGAGTGACCGCGAAGGCTATGTGCCCAACGTCGTCTACACCTGCGGCGCGATGCGCATTGGCGGCGACCTGTTCATACCCTACGGTATTTCGGACAGCGCGATCGGTTTTGCCACGACGCCGATCGAGCGGCTCCTCGCAAGCATGAGCTAGGAGGCGAGGCGAGCCTATTTGGGAGGTGCGGGACGCTCGATCTTCCGCCGAGCGTCGACCGACGCGATCAGGACCGCGCAGCAAAGGCAGCCGTCCTCGTCGGTCACTTCTATCCGGAGCGTGTCCACATCGTTGATGAGTTCGGGATTATCGCCAAGCAGATGGCCCGCATAGCGGGCCGCCTCGACCCGTGCCGCGGCCGTATCCGATAACTCGACGCCTTCATCGTCGAGCTCGCGCTGGCCGCTGCTGCTGTGGAAATAATAACGGGGCATCCAACTTCTCCCACCTTCGGCAACTCACAAGTCTGCCTCGGGTTTCGTTACGGCCCTCGCACCTTCGTCACTGCACCACGACACATGGCGGTCCGGCGAGCCTCATGCCCGCCTATGGCGCTCAGGCAGCGGCAAATCCAGCCTTGTTCATCACCGCGGTAACATGTTTATTGCCCTCGTCGCCCAGCGCCGCCTTGAGGCGAGGGAACAGACGCTGCTCCTCTTCCTCGACATGCGCTTCGATCTCGGCGCGAAATTCGCGGACTTTCGCTATCCAGGCGGGATCGGCGGCATCCATTTCCGAAAGGTCGAACAGATATTGCTTCACATAGCCATGATCGTGGACAAGCTTGTCGGCTTCCACGATCTGGCCATGGTCGCGCATCGCCGGATAGACGACATTCTCTTCTTCGAACGCATGTTTCGCGAGCGCATGCTGGAGCTGAACCAGGAGCGCCTTGCGCTTTCGCGCATCGCTCTCGTCAGTGGATTCGAGCGCATCGAAGAGCTTCATCGTCAGTCGGTGTTCGGCCTTCAGGCCCTCGTCCCATTGGCCCTTGAGCATCGTCAAACTCTGCACTGCGGCCTTTCGGCCGAGGTTCGCGACGAGGCCGACGGCGAAACCCGCCGCTGCCGCACCCAGTAGGGCCGCGGTGTTGTCGAGTGGGCCTCGCATGGTCTTGAATATGTTGGGGGTCATGGGAAGGCTCCTTCGGGATGTCAGGGATGGTCGAGCCGGGTCTCGACGCGGATCAGCGAGACCGCGGCGCGCCGCGGCTGGACGAGCATGAAATGGGCGGAGACAGCTATGTCCTCGGCTCGTAGCATCTGATGCTTGCCGATCAGCTCTTTCTGCTTTTCGGGAGGAAATTCGGGATATTGGAAGTCGGCGCCGGTGAATCCCGGCTCGATAAGCCCGACCTTGATATCCTGCTCGGCGAGTTCCTTGCGAAACGCCTGAACGAAGCCCTGTATGCCGCTTTTAGCCGCGACATAGATCGAACTGCCGGGGCCGCGCGAAACCGCCGTCATCGATCCGATCAGGATGATGTCGCTACCCGCCGACATGCAGCGCGCCGCTTTCTGCGCACAGACAAGATAGGCGGTGAAGTCGGTCTCGAGCTGATACCGCGCTTCGCTCTCGCTCGCATCGGCTAGCCCTGCCGCCGGCACCGCGGCGTTGATCACCGCGATGTCGATATCGTCCAGATAGTCTCTAGCGCTTTCGAAGAACCGGTCGACGTCCTCGGCCACCGATAGATCGACATTGATGCCGTCGCCATCGCCCACTTCGCGGATGCGTTGCAGCGCATCGTGCAGATGTTCAGGCGTACGGCCGCAGATAAAGACCTTCACGCCGTAGCTTGCGAGAAGAACGGCGATAGCGCGGCCGATCCCAGTCGTACCTCCAGTGACGACCGCGCGCCGGCCCTTGATCTCAGGGGCTACGGTATGCGCGTCTGCTTCATCGATCATGGCAGATCCTCGGGAAGCGATGTGAAGGTCGGGGCATAGATCGGTCGCCCCGCCGAAGCGGCGATGACCCAGAAGGGATGATCCTCGTCGGCCTTCACCACGCTGCAGAGCGGCCTGCCGTCGACGAACAAGCGCGCATGGCGGCCCGCCGCTTCGCCTGCGGCGATTTCGAGCGCTGCCGCCGGGGTCGCGGCCTCGAAGAAGAGGCGCTTCTCCAGACCGATACCGTCATCGTCATAGTGCAGCACGAGTGTCGACTTTTGCAGAGGCGCCGGATCGGCGCCAGGTGCCCGTGCCGCAGACTCGTCCGAAAGAGGGGTGCTCATTGTCACTGCCTTCAATAGGCCGGCGGGTCACTGCTCGGGAAGGACTCGTCGGCTGCCTGGTCGACGCGGTCCCATTCGCGCCGGACACCGTCGCGCATGCCGTCCGGCCCGGCCGAACGGGTCTGGTCGAAATTTTCAGCGTGTGTCTCGCCATCGGCGAAAGCGGCCGAGTGACCATCATCCTTCGCCTGTGCGCGGGACGACTTGCGCGTGAACCAGAAGAGCGCCCCGAGAACGCCGATGCTGAGAAGTTTTCCAAACCCCGACGAGCGCCGGCGTGACGTCAATGCGTGTGCCATGGTCTGTCTCCATCGTTGCGAGAATATCCGGGAGCCTGTGAGGGCAACGGGGGGACGGCGCGAGAGTTGCCGCCGCAATGCGCCGATTAACAAATGTTGCGCATTTTCCGGTGCCGGCGGCGGGCGCCTCGATCTCAGCGGAGGACAAGATCGGGCGCCGACGGAATGTCGCGGCGGGTCTTCACGCGCTGGTCAGTTACCGAAACATGTCTTGGGAATATGGGTGATGCGGCAGGCAAGATCGGCTTCGCCCGAGGCGACGACATAATGGTCGCCTCCATCGGCAATGCCGGTCGTGAAGACGACATCGCGAATATAGAGCTTGGCCTCGAGCGGGCGCGTGAGTTCGGGGGCCGCCTCGAGCAGCGGGCGATGATCGGTACGCACCACCACCGAGGGATCGTCGAGATCGAGGAGCGACCAGTAGGTGCGGTAAATGCCGACGAGCTCCTTGGGTTCGACCCCGTGCCAGAGCGTGAGCCATCCCGCATCGGTGCGGATGGGCGGTGTGCCGCCGCCGATCCGCGCGGTCGCCACCGTGTCGGCGTGCGGACGGATCCCCGGTGCCTCATAGGGCTTCCAGTGCAGCGCATCGGGCGACGTCGCGAGGTTGATCGAAGGTCCCGCGCGCCACGCCGATCCCGGCGGATAGGCGAAATAGAGATCGCCGAGCGGACGCGTCTGTGCCCAGTAGCGGCCATCGATCCGTCCCTCGAAAATCAGCATGTCCTTGTTCTGATGATCGAGGACGATACCCTCGAGTGTCCAACCGAGGCCGTTTGACGAGCTGTAGAGCGTTGTCGAATGCCGCTCGGGGCTGACCGAACAGGTCGTCATAAGCCAGCGCTGACCGACGCGGCTGATGCGGGCGTCCTCGACCCCATAGCATTGAAAGTCCGCGCCCGGTTCGACCGCCTTGTCATAATGGACCGCGACCACCTCCAGCCCGTCGGGAGTGAGCTCGACGGGAAGCAGCCAGGACAGCGAGGTCAGCGCCACGACGCGCCAACTGCCGCCGTTCACCAAGAACTTTCGGGGGTCCGATGTATCGCAAAGCTCAAGCGGCCAGGCGTCGAGCTTGTAGCGGCCCGCTTCCCACCGGATCGAATGGACATGACCATTCTCGACCGGCCGGCGGAGCGCTTCGGCGACCCGCACCATCATCAGCAGATTGCCATTGCCCAGTCGCAACAGCCCAGGGTTGAACGCACCGAGCACGTAGGTCTCGCGTCCGAGTTGCCCCGCGAGCGGCGAGCGCGACAGGTCGACATCATCGGGACCGAAAACGAGCCGGTCGACCTCGAAACCCGTCCCGGCTCCTTCCTCTCGCATCGCGCTACCGCGAGGCCTTCGAACCCGTTGTCGCGTCGGGTGCCTCGCTGCCGGTCTTTGCTGGTGGCTTGGCCGCTTTCGGATTCGCATCGAGGTCAACCTCCGCCTCGCGCGGCCAGTGGCGCAGCGCGGCGCAGGCGTCGAGAAAAGTGGTGACATCGCCGGGCTTGGCCAGTGCGATGCAGGCCTCGTCAAGCTTGTCTTGGATCCCGGCGGCAGCGAAGAGCGGCGCTGCCTCGGCAGTGTAACCGATGAACTTGCAATGCGCGAAAGCGTCACTGACGAAATCCTTGGCCGCGGCATCGCCGGCAAGGAGTTCCGCGCCGTCGTCGCTGGCCAGCAGCACTACCGCATCGAAAAGCACCGACGGGCCGCCATCGATTTTGTGGCGGCCGGCGATGCTCGTTCCGTCGGACAAAATAATGCCGCCGATCTTCGGCGCGACGAGCTCCCAGACCGCACCCGCAGCATCGACTGCCTTGATCAGCGCCTTGAAAATTTTCGCATCGGCGCCATCGGTCGCAAGGATCCCGATCTTGCGGCCGGCGATGCTGGTGGGGCCGTTGAGCAGGATACTGAGCGGCCGGGAAGGGGGAAGGTCGGTCAGGGGCTTCTTCGCCGCCTTGGCCGGGGCCGGAAGCGGCAGTCCTAGTCCGTCTGCGACGGTTGCCGCAAGGCCGCGGTCGATATGGATGAGATGCGACACGGTCCTTGAGCGGATATCGGGCCGTTCGACCTTGGAGAGTTCGAAGACTAGCGCGTCGCCGATATGCTTTTGCTCAATCGGCGTCTGGCTGATGTAGAATTGCCGGGCCTGGCTGTAATGATCGGCGAAGCTCTCGGGCCGGATGCGGCGCTTCGCGCCGTCGGCCTCGTCGGCGAAACTGGTGAAGCCGAGCGCCGGGGTCTCGCGCGGTCCGCCAGCGGTGGGGCCCCAGCTGTTCGGTTCGTAATTGGCGCGTCCGACGGGGTTCCGCATCGCCATATGTCCGTCCTGCTGGAAATGCGCCATCGGGCATTTCGGCGCATTGATCGGGATATGGGTGAAATTGGGCCCGCCGAGCCTTTTGATCTGCGTGTCGAGATAGGAGAAGTTGCGGCCCTGAAGCAGCGGATCGTTCGAGAAATCGATGCCGGGCACGATATTCTGGGTGCAGAAAGCGACCTGCTCGGTCTCGGCGAAGAAATTGTCGACGACGCGGTCGAGAACGAGGCGCCCGATCGGGCGGATCGGCACCTGCTCCTCAGGAATGAGTTTGGTGGCGTCGAGCACGTCGAACTCGAAACTGTCGGCGAAGGCATCGTCGAAAAGCTGCACCCCGAGCTCCCATTCAGGCAAGTCGCCGCTCTGGATGGCATCCCAAAGATCGCGGCGATGGAAATCGGGGTCGGCGCCGTTGATCTTGACCGCCTCGTTCCACAGCACCGACTGCAAACCCTGCTTCGGCTTCCAGTGGAATTTGACGAAGGTCGACCTTCCCTTGGCATCGATCAACCGGAAGGTGTGGACCCCGAAGCCCTCCATCGTACGGAACGAGCGCGGGATCGCGCGGTCGGACATCGTCCACATGATCATGTGGAAGCTCTCCGGCATCAGGCTGACGAAGTCCCAGAAATTGTCGTGCGCCGACTGCGCCTGCGGAAAGGCGCGGTCGGGCTCGGGCTTCACCGAATGAACAAGATCGGGGAACTTCATCGCATCCTGGATGAAGAATACGGGAATATTGTTTCCGACAAGATCCCAATTGCCTTCCTTCGTATAGAGTTTGACGGCGAAACCCCGCACGTCGCGTGCGAGATCGAACGAGCCCTTCGAACCCGCGACGGTCGAGAAGCGGACAAAGGCCGGGGTTCGCTCGCCCACCCGCTGGAAGATGTCGGCGCGGCTGACGTCGGCGAGGCTGTCGGTCAGCTCGAAATAGCCGTGCGCCCCATAACCGCGGGCATGGACGACGCGCTCGGGGATGCGTTCATGGTCGAAATGGAAGATTTTCTCGCGAAAGTGGAAATCCTCGAGAAGGGTCGGACCGCGTCCGCCCTGTTTCAGGCTGTTCTGATCGTCGGCTACCGGGACACCGTGTTGCGTGGTGAGCGGCGCATGGGTGTCGCCGGTTTGCTGGTGGGTCTCGCCGCCTTTCCCGCGATTCTCCGCAAAGCTTTGTGTGATCGGCGCATCGGCCGGAAAGAGCGCCGCCTTGCGCGGCGATTCTCCGCCCATATCCTTGCCCGCGACCGAGGCAGCATCCTGTCCGGAGCGCGCCTTCTGTTTCGCTTTCCCGACTGAATTGCGGGCGGGGGCGGGGGTCTTGGCCATGTCTGATCTCGCTTTTCGGTCTGGTTGCAGCGGCACGAGGAGAGCTCGAGGGCGCACGCGTCGGCCCCTCCGATCCCACGCATGGAACGAGTTCGTGATTTGAAAGTTGCTGCACCGGGCTTGCAGTTAACCTCGATCATGACGATTCCGCTTCCCTTGAGGGCGCTTGCCGGGCTTTCGGACGATCGCAGTTGGGCAGGTCCGCCCATGCATTTCGGACGCACAGGGAACGTCAGTCATGTTAACCGATCGCTTCTTGAGAGACCGTCGCGGGGTACGCCTCGAAGCCGGCGAGCGCGCGCGCCTCGAAGCATCCATCAGCGAAACGAAAACAGTCGACGCGCGCAAGATCATCGCGCGCGCCGGCGATTGGCTCGGTCAGAGCACCTTGCTGGTCGAGGGCATCATGTCGCGCTATCTCGACGATCGGAACGGCCTTCGCCAGCTCGTTGCCATCCATCTTCCGGGCGACTTCGTCGACCTCCATGCCTACCCGCTCAAAAGGCTCGATCACGACGTCGGGACGATGACCCAGGTGTCGATCGCGATCGTCCCGCATGTCTCGCTCGACGCGATTACCGAGGAAATGCCCGAACTTACGCGCAAGCTCTGGTTCGCGACGCTGCTCGACGCAGCGATCCATCGAGCCTGGCTCTTCCGGCTCGGCCGCCTCGACGCGATCGGGCGCGTCGCGCATTTCTTCTGCGAGACCAATGTCCGGCTCCAGTCGGCGGGCCTCAGCGACGGGCGGGAGTTCATGCTCGGGTTGACGCAGGCCGATGTCGCCGAGATCTGCGGTCTCACCACAGTTCATGTGAACCGGGTCGTGCGCCATCTCCGCGAAGAGGGGCTATGCACGTTCCGCAATGGCAAAGTCGAAATCCTCGACCCGGCAAGGCTGGCGCGCCGCGGGCAGTTCGATCCTTCCTATCTCTATATTGACGATCCCGATTCTTCCCCGCCCGATGACCAAAGGCCTCGACGATGACGACTGACCTGCCCACTCCGCCGCGTCCCGAAACCGAGCCCGGCGTGGCGACCGCCGAGCGTGGCGTCGTGATGCTCGACGGACCGGACGGCATCGCCGCGACGATGACCGCCGCCGCCGCGCGCGGCACCGGTCAGAGTCTCATCGCGGCCGCCGCGCTCGCCGAAGAACAGCTCACCGGCGAGCAAAGCTAGGCGCGTTCTCCGCGGGGATCAGCCGGTCGCGCTTTTCGGCGCGGCGATGACGCTTCGTCCCTGTCCCACGGCGCCTCGCCTTCCCCGCGCGCGGCCGAAATCGCATTGATCGATGTTGCTTTGGCGAGCGGCAGGGGAACGCCGCGCCGCGGCGGCGGGTTTTCCTGGCAGCTGCGCCGACCGGCGTGGCGTTGAGCGAGGGAGACGCCGCCTGTGGAAGAAACCGCCGGACTGATTGCGCCTGCCGCGACAATGATCGCCGCCATGATGACCGCCGCCAACCTCGGCGCGCGCGTTACCGGTTCGGGCTTCGTCGTCTTCACGCTCGGCTCGCTTGCCTGGTCGGTGGTGGGGTTCGCCTCCGGCCAGACGAATCTGCTCCTGACCAATCTCTTTCTCACCATGGTCAATCTCGTCGGAATCTGGCGCTGGCTCGGCCGCCAGCGCGGATATGAGGACGGCGCGCGGCGTGCCGCGGAACGAAGCCGCGACGCCGCCGCACCTTCGCTATTCGCCGCGAGCGCGCTCGCCGGCTTGCCGGTGAGCGACATCCGCGGCGAAGAAATCGGCAAGACGGTCGACGCGATGATAGAGTGCAAGAGCGGCTGTCTCTCTTACGTCGTCGTGAGCTCGGGCGGTATTGGCGGTATCGACGAGAGCTTGCGCGCGGTACCCGCATCGCTGTTTGAGTGCCATGCCGATGGGCTCGTGCTCCTCATGAGCGCGGCGGAGTTCGAAAAACGCGACAGGCTGGACTGCGCGGCCTGGCCTGCGCGCCCGCCGCAGACCAGGCGACACGATGCAGTGCCGGCAACGGAGCGGGCGCATGTCGCGGCTCAGTGAACCTAGTTGCTGTCGCCCGGCAGCTGCTGTCTGCAGCGGGCGTCGACGGGCGTTGGATGAGCGGCGGACGAGGCCGCTCGGCGGCAATGTCGCGCAGTTCGCAGATTTTATCCATTGGGCCGGAACAATTGCGGGGAGCGGGCGTCAGTCGATTGTCGCCCCCGCGGGGGCCGATCTTCCTCACCCCGCGGCGTCCCCAGCCGCCGCTCCCCTCTAGACGTCCGGGCCGCGCCCGGGCGGGAGATGAACCATGTCCCGAAGCGAAAAACCTCTGTCCTCCCCCTTTTTGCTTGCCGCCGCAGGCGCCGGCATCGCGCTGCTCGCCACCGGGGCAGCGATTTGGCAGCGCCGCAGGCAGGCCAGGATGCAGGACGATGCGCCGATTGCAACCGATGCGCCGCACTGGACTCTCGGCAAGCCATCGGCGCGCGCGCTGTTCGGCAAGTCGGTGCTCATCAACCGCCCGCGCGCCGAACTTTACGCGGCCTGGAGGCCCGAGCGCTTCCCTGAATTCATGGAGAATGTCGTCGCGGTCGACGAGCTTGGCGACGATGTGTCGCAGTGGACGATCAAGGCGCCGGCAGGCCGCGAGGTGACGCTGGTCAACCGCATCACCGAGCGCGTCGAGAATGAGTCGATCTATTGGCAGAGCACGCCCGAGTCCGACATCGTCAACAGCGGCGAGGTGCGCTTCACCGAGGCGCCCAACGGACGCGGCACCTTCGTGACCCTGATCCTTGCCTACGATCCGCCCGCAGGGAAGATTGGGCGCCTCGCAGCGAAGCTGCTTCAGCGCGAACCCGAGGTACAGGCGCGACGAGACCTTCATCGCTTCAAGCAGCTCATGGAAACCGGCGAGGTGACGAGCAACGCTTCGCCCTCGGCGCGCCCCTCCGAAGCAGCGACCGAACCCCATATCTGAATGGAATCCAATTCGAAGGAGAAAGCCATGCGCGCCGTCACCTGGCAAGGACGCCACAAGATCAGCGTCGAGACCGTGCCCGACCCCGAAATCGTCAATCCGCGGGACGCGATCATCCGCGTCACATCGACCGCGATCTGCGGATCGGACCTCCATCTTTACGACGGCTATATCCCCGGCATGCGCGCGGGAGACATCGTCGGGCACGAATTCATGGGCGAAGTCGTCGAAACCGGCGCTTCCTCGACGCTGAAGCGCGGCCAACGCGTTGTCGTGCCTTTCACGATCAGCTGCGGCCAATGTTTTTTCTGCGAGAAGCAGCAATATAGCGCCTGCGACAATGCCAATCCCGTCGAGACGCGCGATGCCTCTGAACTGCTGATGGGGCATGCGATGGGCTCCGCCTTCGGCTATGCCCATCTGACCGGCGGCTATGCCGGCGGGCAGGCCGAATTTGTGCGCATCCCCTATTCGGACGTGGGTCCGGTCGTCATCCCGGACGATCTCGCCGACGATGATGTCCTCTTTCTCTCCGATATCTTGCCGACTGGCTGGCAGGCGGCGGTCAATGCCGACATCGAGCCGGGGGATACGGTTGCTGTATGGGGCTGCGGTCCGGTCGGTCTGTTCACGATCCAGTCGGCGCTGCTGCTCGGCGCCGGGCGCGTAATCGCGATCGACCATTTCCCCACGCGGCTTGCGCTCGCGCGCAAATATGGCGCCGAAATCCTGGATTACACGCAGGTCGATGTCCGCGAGGCGCTCGACGAGATGACGGGCGGGGTCGGGCCCGACGCATGCATCGATTGCGTCGGCATGGAGAGCCACGGCTTTACCGCCGACAATATTCTGGACCAGGTGAAGGTGAAGATGCTCTCGTCGACCGAGCGCATCCACGCGTTGCGCCAGGCGATCCTCGCCTGCCGCAAGGGCGGGCGCCTTTCGATCCCCGGGGTCTATGGCGGTTTCGCCGACAAATTCCCGCTCGGCCAGCTCATGGAAAAGGGGCTGACCGTCAAGAGCGGGCAGACGCATGTCCAGCGGTATACCGGGGACCTTCTCAGCAAGATCCGCGACGGCAAGTTCGATACGGTCTCGCTGATCTCGCACCATGCCCCGCTCGAGGATGCCGCCGACATGTACCGGCATTGGCACGACGAGCAGGACCTCTACACCAAAATCGTCCTCAAACCAGGATGGAAGAAGGGCGCGATCGAGGCCCGGCTGGAGATGGCACATGCCTGATCACAAACTAGCCACCGTCACCGGCGAGACGACCACCGGCGATATGCATCATCGCAAGCTCGCCAAACCGGGATCGGGGAAAAGGGCTCACACGCCGGTCCCGCACCTGACCATGAGGAGGAAATAATCATGACCGTTGGGAAGGAAAGCAAAAGCAGCGCGTCCGCCGGCGCCGGCTCGCTCCCCCAGGAGCCCGTCGAGCGGCGCGAAAATGTCGGGACGACCACCCCCGATCGCTACCCCGCTGCTGAGCGGCAGGCGGGCGACGTCTCAGGCGCCGCCAACCGCGGCCATCGTCGCAATACGGGCAGCGGTCCGGTGAGCGGCAGCGGCGCCGGCGCGGGCGGCAAGGGCAATGCCGAGGATTATGACAGTGACCCGCAGGGCGGGGGCGGACGGGCGGCCGATACTGACACGCCGCCGCCCGGAAAGGGCGCAGACGCCCCTGTTGGGGGCAGCCGCTAGGCCGTTTGGCGAAGAGGGGGCGGCGAGTGCGGTAATGCCGCGTTTCGATGGCCCTTGTCTTCTCATTCGATCCGAAAGTCGATCGGCTTGAAGCTGCCGCCGCAGCTGTCATACGCTGAGCAGGCCGTCAGCCCGATGATAAGGTCGGTGAGCGCGCGCAGGCGGATGAAGTCGCCGGCCCTTGTCGTCGGCGAAAGAACGCGGATTTTACCTTCGCCGTCGACCGGCACATTCATGAAGAGGTTGAACGCGACCGGTATGGCGTCGGCATCGATGCCATAGGGTGCGAGCGCCTCGGCGAGATTGCCGAAGCAGCCGCGATGAACGGGCTTGTCGGCGTAGAAATGACGGAAGGTAGCCTCGCTGCACGGGGTCAGCAGGAAGTCATGAACGCCGCAGCTGTCCTCGACGATCTCGAGCAGCGCGTTCGAGCGATTCGACCAGAGGCGATTTCCGGCAGTGAGGCGGATCGTCTCTTCATAATCGAAGGTGCGACCGTTGGAAACGACCTCGCGCGGATCGTCGGCGCTGAATGCAAGGAGATCGCTCACTTGGCCGCCCTCGGGGTCGATCACGCACAGCGTCGCTCCTTTCGCGAGCTGGAAAGCGGCGCCGCTGCGGGGGGGAATCCGTTCGGTCATTCTGGTCCTCATTTGGGAAGGGTTAGGCGAAATATGGGCGGGGATGCCGAAAAGGCGACCGGGCGGATGCCCGCCCGGTGGGACGGAACGTGCCGGCTTGGTGTTTTTCAAGGGGCGCCGCTTGCGGCAAAGAGCGCGGCAGTCGCAGCGGCTCCCATCCAAATTGTCATCTCGTCTCTCCTCGATCTTCTCCGGGTTGCGCCGCGAATGTTTACGCGTTTCCCCAATCGCGGGCGCGTAAGACCGGACCGCGACTGGCGCGGCCCGGTCTTGCATGCGGGAGGGGCACCGCTCAGCGGCTTTGCTTGCCCTGATCCTTGCTGCCTGACTGCTTTCCCGAGCCCGGTTGGCTCTTGTTGCCGTCCTGCTGCTGCTGGACGCCCTTGCCCGACGAACCGCCCTGCTGCGTGCCGTCTTTCTTGCCATTCTGTGCCATGACGCATCCTTTCCTCTCGGCCCCGATCGGACCACTGCGGAAACCCCGCGCTCACTGCGCTTGTTGCGCGGCGACGCCGCCGATTGATCGAGATTATACGCTTTTGAGGATCGGCCCCTCGTTTCAGCTGCGGCTCGGCGCGCCGCCCGGGCGGGGGAAGCAGAACGGGCGGACGGCCGTGCCAAAAGTTGCAGGGCAGGCCGGGCGTTTGCGGCATCCTCCAGCGTGCAGTCACGCGAGGCAGGCGATGATGCCCTCGATCACCGCGATTGTCTCCTGCGGATCGCGCACGCGCACCGTGTCGAGTCCGAGCTGTTTTGCCGGATAGTCGTTGCCGCCGGGGAAGATCGCATCACCGATGAAGATCATTTCTCCGAGCGCAGTGCCGCTCGCAGCGCTGAGCTTCTTCAGCCCATAGCCCTTGTCGACCCCCTCGCGCGTGATGTCGATCGAGGTCGCGCCGCCCATGTTGATCGACAGGCCGGGAAGCCGGGTACGCAGATCGGCCTGGATGACGCGGCGCTTGGCGAAATCCGGATCCCAGACTTCCTTGGCTTCGATCGGGGCCTGCTGGCCTAGCGCGGAGAAGGTGATCTGGCTGCCGCGGTCCTCGATCCGCTCGCCCCAGACGTCCTGCGGCACGAAGCCCGTCGCTTCGAGCGACGCATCGAAGGCCGCGAGGATGCGCGCTTTCTCCTCCTCGCCGAAAAGCTCGGCGTAAAGGGGCGTCCATCCGTCCGCACGGTAAACATAGAGTTTCGTTCCCGTCGTCGGCATCAGCCAGAGCCTTGCGCGATCGGCTTCGGCGGGTAGTCGGCTCGCGACCTGCTTGTCGAATTGCGGCCAGTCGCCGCCCGAGATAACCGCGACATCGGCCACGCCGAGCAGCCGCGCGAGCGCGGCGCCCATCTCGTGGGAGAGCGGTTGCTTGCTCTCGGCGAGGGTGCCGTCAAGATCGAAGGCGACGAGTTTCTTCATGATGATCTCCTCTCAAAGCTGCCGCCGGCCCGCAGCGGGCAAAGCCACACAATCGCTCGGCGGCGCTCGTGGTTCCGGCGGCCTTTTCCGAGGGCGCTGTGCTCCGCGGTCGGCGCGCAGCCCCCGGCCGGGACTGGCGTCGCCCGGAACGAGACGCTTGGGCCGGGCCAATCCGGACCGGACCCGGCGATCGGGCAGTGTGGGCTCCTTCGCATGAGGGCCGATCGCCGGGGGCGGCGAGGGGAAGGAGCCACGCAACGAGTCCGCCGCCAGAGGCGTTAGCGTCTCGATGACGAACGAGACTATTCGATGACACCGCGCTGGCCGTCTCTCCTCTGGGTGGTACGCCACGGCCAGAGCGCCGGCAACGTCGCGCGCGATGCCGCCGACGCGGCGGGGGATCTTCGCATTGCGCTTGACCACCGCGACGTCGACGTCCCGCTGTCGCCGCTCGGCGAGGAACAGGCGCGCGCACTCGGTGCCTGGTTCGCCGCGGGCGATAGGGATCACCGCCCCGAAATCATGCTCGCCTCGCCATATGTTCGCGCAGTGCAGACCGCTGAGATTTTCCGCAACGTTGGCGGCTGCGCGCGGGACGAGAAAATTTGCGTCGACGAGCGGCTGCGCGAGAAAGAGTTCGGTATCCTCGACGGTCTCACGCGGCTCGGGATCGAGGATGTTCACCCCGAGCAGGCCGAATTCCGCTTGGCGCTGGGTAAATTCTATCACCGCCCGCCGGGCGGCGAGAGCTGGTGCGACGTCATCCTGCGGCTGCGCTCCCTGCTCGACACGGTCTCGCTTCATTATGGCGGGCGACGGGTGATGATCGTCGCCCACCAGGTGGTCGTGCTTTGTCTGCGTACCATTATCGAGAATCTCGGTGAGGAGGAAATCCTCGCCATCGACCGCGAGGGCGATGTCGCCAACTGCGCGATCACCGAATACCGGTTCGACCCCGATGCGGGCCGCGACGGCAATCTCGTTCTCTCGCGTTACAATGTCACCGCGCCGGATGACGTCCCGATCACCCGCGAACCCGATGCGATGGTGGCGGCGCGTGGCTGAGGTGGTCCCGCTCGACACCGCCTGGCTGAAGGCGAACCCGCTCCCCGATCATCAAGACAATGTCGACAAGAATGGCCGAGGCCGGGTGCTCGTCATCGGCGGCGGGCGCCGCGTTCCTGGCGGCATGCTGCTCACCGCCGAGGCCGCCTTCCGCGCTGGTGCGGGCAAGGTGACGATCGGCACGATAGCCTCGGCGGTGGTTCCGATCGGCATTGCCTGTCCCTCTTGCGCCGTGGTGGCGCTGCCGGAGACCGACGCGGGCGAGATCGCCCCCGGAGCGACCGAGCTGCTGCTCCCCGAGATGGCACTTCATGACGCCATCGTCTTCGGTCCCGCAATGAGCGATGCCGAGAGTGTGCGGACGCTATTGGGAGCCCTGCTGTCGTCACTGCCCGAGGACATGTTCGTGCTGCTCGACGCGCTCGCGCTGCGCGCAGCTGCCGAGCATCGCCATGCGATCCGCGCGCGCGCTGCGCATACGGTGCTCACGCCGCACGAGGGAGAACTCGCCGCTATGCTGGGCATCGACAAGGAGGTGGTCGCCGCCGACCCGCTTGCCGCGCTGAACGCGGCCGCCGAGCGCTTCGGCGCCGCGGTTATGGCGAAAGGCGCGGTGAGCCATCTCATCGCGGAGGGGCGCCGCCTCGCTTATGCCGGCGGCGGGCTCGGCCTCGCGGCAAGCGGGTCGGGCGACATATTGGCGGGGCTCGTCGCCGGGCTCGGCGCGCAGGGTCTCTCGCCCCTGCAGGCCTCGGCATGGGGCATTTGGCTGCATGGCGAAGCGGGCCGGCGCCTCTCCGAAACCATGGGGGCGCTCGGCTATCTCGCCCGTGAACTTCCGCCGCTGGTTCCGGGACTCATGCGCGGTGTCTGAACTCGACCTGCTCGACCCCGACCTGCTCTGGCCGATCGTGGGCGCGGTGCTCGCCGGCGCGATCATCGGCGGCGAGCGCGAATATCGCGCAAGCCCCGCGGGCCTGCGTACCCATATCCTCGTTGCGCTGTCCTGCTGCCTGCTGATGCTCTCCGCCGTCCACCAGATGGAATGGCTGACCGACACCCCGACCGATGTCGTGCGCATCGATCCGGTACGCATGGCGCATGGCGTGCTCACCGGCATCGGGTTTCTTTGCGGCGGGGTGATCTTTCGCGAGGGCTTCAACGTCCGCGGCCTCACAACCGCGGCATCGCTTTGGATGACCGCAACGCTCGGTATTTTGTTCGGGGTCGGCTTCCACGAGCTGGCGATCTTCGGTGGCACCGCGACTTTCCTTGTGCTCGCGGCGGTCAGTTTTACCGAGCGCCACGCGCCGCAGCGCCGGATCGCCCATGTTACCCTCGACTATCGGGCGGGGACGAGCATTGCTTCGGACGAGGTCAGAGCCCTTCTCGACGACCATGGGCTGAAGGCGATCACCGTCGATCAGCGCCGCGCTTGCGGCGCGCCCGGTTTTACCGCGGTCGCCTCAGGCTACCGCGAGACGCGCGCCGACGCGCTGGCGGCGGCGCTCACTGAGGATGATCGCATCGTCTCCTTCGGCATCAGGCCGCAGCAGGGATGACGCCGGCGGGCGGCACCAGGCCCGGGGGCGGCGCGCGCCCGGCACCCGATTGCGACGCGCTCGTCATCGGCGCTGGGCCGGCGGGACTTACGGCGGCGCTTTATCTCGCGCGCTACCGCCGCCGCGTGCGCGTGCTTCACGACGGTCGCTCGCGTGCGCTCGGCGCGCCGATGGCCTGGAACGTGCCCGGCTTTCCGGAAGGGATATCGGGGGCCGAGCTCGTCGCGCGCCTCGCCGAACAGGGGGAGCGTTATGGTGCGATCATCGAACGCGCCCGGGTCGAGAGGCTCGCCCGGATTCCGGAGAGCAATCTCTTCGAGGCGGTATTGGCGGACGGCGGCCGCTATAGGGTGCGTGGGCTGATCCTCGCGACCGGGGTCGTCACTAATGAGGCCATGCTTGCGGAGGGCGAGCATGACGAAGCCGTTCGCACCGGCGCGCTGCGCTATTGCCCGATCTGCGACGGGTTCGAACATCGCGGCCGCAGGATCGCGGTGCTCGGCTCAGACCTTCACGGCGCCGCCGAGGCCATGTTCCTCAAGCAATATAGCGACGATGTGACGCTGATTCCCAAATGGCGCGTTGCGCTGACCTCCGGGCAGCGCGCCGAGCTTGCGGCAAGCGACGTCCGGATCGAGGAGCGCCAGTTGCTGCGTCTCGCCCACCGCGGCGGACGCATCGAGGTCGCGCTGGCCGGTGTGGCCGAGCCGCTGATCTTCGACACCCTCTACCCCGCGCTTGGGTCCGAGCCGCGCAGCGAGTTGCTCGCAGGGCTGGGGCTCGACGGCGATGCCAATCGCTGCCTTCCCGCCGACGCTTTTGCCGAGCCGCTGATGCCCGGCGTTTATGGCGCCGGCGACGTGCTCGCTGGGCTCGACCAGATCAGCACCGCGACGGGCCAGGGCGCTGCTGCGGCCACGCGGCTTCACAACTGGCTGCGGGAAGGCGAAGGCCATGCCATGGCAGATCAGCGCTGAAAGCTGCGCCGGTTGATCTCGATCAACACGAATTTCTCGTTAGCACCGCCCAAATCTGCTAGTGAGGCTCGACGTCGGAGCCACTATGGTCCGCATCCCTTGATTTCGGCAGATTGCCGCGCTCCATATTTTCGCGTTCCTTTGCCGGTGCGTTGTGCCGGGAGCAGGGTCGCGCTCGCTCACGGCGGGAAGGAACTGATATGCGCCACTACCAACTCGTGCTGCTCGAAGGCGGCGAAGCGGACCCGCGCCGCATCGAATTCCGGGCCGACGATCCCTATCAGGCGTTTCAGGCTGCGCTCAACGAACGTGGGAGCAGCGAAGTCGAACTGTGGGATGGCGAGAAGCTCCTGGTCCGGATGAGCAAGACCGAAGCCAATCTCTGGAAGCTCCACGGCGCCGCGCCAGATAGTGCGAACGCGCCGCCATCATTTCATCCGCCGTCGGCAGCAGGCTGAAAGCACGCTTTATCTAGCGCCGCCAAGGTGGTGAGGGCGAAGGAGCGTCGCGCCGCGCGCTCGCACGGGCAACGAGCGATAGGGACGCGGACAGCCAAGGGTGTCGAGAGAGGGGCGCCAAGAGAGGCACTTCCCGCGGGCGGGGCTGAGCCAGCCTAGCCCCCGCGCGCAGTTGATGCGAGGCTTATCGGAAAAGCCTCGGCGTCAAGATCGACACGCGGGCCTCGTCGTGCCTTGCTCCGCTGGTCGCATCCAAACCGATGAACTGCGCTGCCATCCTGTCCTGTCGACCGGCGTGTCGTCGGCCCTTGCCCCGATCGACATCATTCTTTCCCTCGCATGCACGGCCCCCTGGACGCTTTCGACGGTTTGGCCGAACCGGTCGCAAGGACCAAAAATTGCCCGCATCTTAGGGAACAGTCTTGGTCGGCACATCGTTTCCAGTTCTCTTTCAATGCCAGCGCGGGATAAATGAACGAGCAACCTTTTTTTGGTGCTAACGGCTATCATCTCGCGATGGCGCTTGTCGGTGCGGGTATTATCGCCGCATTCTGGCTTCCCCGCTTCTTCTCCGGGCGCGAGCCGGCGGCGTCGGCGCTGATGATTCTGTTCGGCATCGCGATCCACTGGATACTCCCCGATTTATCGCGGACCCTCGATCCGCGCGAAGCGCCGCTGTTTTGGGAGTTGGTCAGCGAGATGGCGGTCGTCGTTGCCCTGTTCGGTACCGGCATCCGAATCGACAATGTGACCGACTATCGGCGGTGGCTGCCGACGATCTGGCTTCTGGTGATCGCGATGCCGCTAACAATTGGCGCGGTGACCGTTATGGGATTCGCCTTTGCCGGAATGACCCTCGCGGGAGCGCTTGTCCTAGGCGCGGTGCTCGCGCCGACCGACCCTGTGCTCGCGGGCGAGGTTCAGGTCGGGCCGCCGACCGAGGGCGGAGAGCATCCGGTGCGCTTTGCTCTCACGACTGAAGCGGGCCTGAACGACGGGCTTGCCTTCCCGTTCGTCTATCTTGCGTTGCTCGCCGGCACGTCGGGCCTCTCGGCCGCCATGCTCGGCGAATGGCTCCTGCTCGACGTTGTGTATCGGATCGGCGTCGGCGTTGCGGCCGGTGCCTTGGTCGGGTGGGGTCTGGCGCGCGTGCTGTTCGTTATCCCGCGCGACAATGTTCTCGCCGACACAGCGTCCGGCGTTTTGGCCATCGCTGCAGTGCTCCTCTGCTACGGCGCTACCGAGCTTGCTGAAGGCTATGGCTTCATCGCCTGTTTCGTCGCGGGCGTCGTTCTTCGCCGGGTCGAAGTGGAACACGCATTCCACGCCGAGCTTCACGGCTTCAACGAAGCCATCGAACTTGCGCTGACCGCGATGCTCCTCATTCTCATCGGCGCTACCTTTCCGCGCTTGTTCGGCGAACTCGACTGGGCGCATGCGGCCATTGCGGTTGCGCTGCTGTTCATCGTGCGCCCCGGGGCCGGCTGGATTAGCCTGCTGCGAACCGGACTCCCATGGACAGATCGGCTGGTGATCGCTTTCTATGGAGTGCGGGGCATCGGCTCGATCTACTATCTTGCCTTTGCGGCCAGCCACTTGGAGCTGGTGAACGAGGGGCAAATCTGGGCGACAATCGCGCTCACGATCCTGCTATCGACCGTCGTCCACGGCTTCACCGCGGGTCCCGTCGTCGACTATATCGTGCGCCGCCGACAAGCTTGATCGACGATCTTCGTAGAAGAAAGCGCGACG
Source organism: Sphingopyxis sp. P1IMeth2 (assembly GCF_900185685.1). Classification (NCBI taxonomy): domain Bacteria; kingdom Pseudomonadati; phylum Pseudomonadota; class Alphaproteobacteria; order Sphingomonadales; family Sphingopyxidaceae; genus Sphingopyxis; species Sphingopyxis sp. P1IMeth2. The sequence continues at coordinate 75,204 of NZ_FYAT01000012.1, read as the reverse complement.
TCGCAATACGCCGGTCTGCGCGAGAGTGGTTGCGACCGGTGGCCAAACCGCGAAGTGTATAGATGTGGCCTGGCGAGCGGGCATTTCGAGCATCCGCTAAGGGACGACGAGCTTTATTTTAGAGCGGCAAGCCAGAGCGCAGCGACGAGAGCTGCGCTGGCCGCTGCCAAGGCCCAAGCGAGTAGCCGGATGCGCATGGGCCTCAAGACAGTCACATTATGCGGCTCCAGCTTGGCAATGATCGTGCGCGCGCGCCGCTCGGCCGAAACGAAAACATAAATGGCTGTCAGTAGAAAGCTCGTGGCGATCGCCTTCGGCATCCAGCTGGGCTCCATCGTCCTGAAGAGCGCGTTGAAGCCGAGTCCAAGTCCCACCGCTGCCATCCCGGTGCGTACCCATCCCGCGAAGCTTCGCTCATGCGCCAACACCGTGCGGTCTTCCGCCAGCTCGGTGCGATTTTGGGCAAGGTCGGTTCGCTCTTGCGCGCTCATGTCGAACGGCTTCCGGCCGTTGGTAGCGCGGATCGCGTGCCAGCGCGCACGCGGGACACGACGCTGAAGCTACCATCCGTCTCGAGTACCACGGACGCAATGTCCGCGATGTCACCAAAACCTTGGCTTCGTATAGCGCAAAGGACTTCATCCCGGGTGACCCGTTCGCGCTTTAAGGCTTCGGTGTCGATCACGCCGTCCTTGAGCAGCGTCCGAGGATCCGATTTTGCCAATCGCTCGGCAAAGCGCCAGCGGACCGCAAGAGCCGCTATCGCATATTGCAGTACGACCAGCGTCATCAAGGCGGTTACGCCTTCCACCAGAGCAACGTCGCGGCTTAGCAATATGGTGGCGAGGGTCGAACCGAGCGCAACGGTCACCACAAGATCGAACGCGCTCATCTTCGCCAAGGTGCGCTTGCCGCTGAACCGCAATATCGCAATCAGCGCGATATAAGCCGAGGCGCCCAGGAATAAGACGCGCAACACCTCGTCCCATGTGTCAAAGATCATGATAAACCTCTCAATTCCCCCTTTATCCCAATGCCCCGGGGCAGGCAGAGTTTCGCGTCGGCCACAAAACCGGGATGCGCCCCGAGGTGTTGGCAGTGTTTCACATTTTTGCGCGGCGACGCCTGGGACTTGGCTCCGTGGTGCAGGGGGCGACCACGCCACCCATATCCTCGCAGCAGATCATCTCGCGGTCGAAGCGTTGTTCGAGGAATTCGAGAAGGCGCAAGGGACCGACCGCAAAGCAAAAATCGCCGACACAATCTGCACCGAGCTCATGATCCACGCCCAGATCGAGGAGGAGGTCTTTTATCGGCGCTCAAGGGCAAGATCGACGACGATCTCTTGAAGGAGGCCTATGTCGAGCATGACGGCGCGAAACAGCTCATCAACGATATCCTTGCCTCCGGGCCCGACGACGCGTTTTCCGAAGCCCAGGTCACGGTGCTGTCGGAACAGATGTCGCTCGCAACGCTCCGTCAGGGCCGAACGCTGCACCGTCGGACAGCTGGCGGCGCTTGGCGCCGCGGAGGTCGCGCCGAGTCCGCGCTTCGAACGCTGCTTTACGCCTTATCCGATCGACGCAAAATGCGATATGCTGGACGTGCTGCGCGCCGGCGACGTGCGCTACTGCGTAGTTTACCCCGAAGGGGCCGCCGCGATAGCGGCCGGGGCGCTGGCGAGGGGCGGGGCCGATGTCGCGGTTTCGGTCACGAGAGAATGGGACAGGGATTACCGAGGTCATGGACGGCAAATTCGCACTCATCGAGGCGGGAGGTACCAAATTTGTCGTCGGGGTCGCGGATGGCTCACGTCGGATCTTGGCGCGGACGCGCATCGAAACCACCTGTCCGCAGGAAGTGATCCCGGCGGCGATTGAGTGGCTTCGGCAGCAGAGCGGCAATTATCGCGCGGCGGGGATTGCGAGCTTCGGCCCGCTTGATCTCGATCCCGCATCGCCGAAATGGGGACATATCACCGGGACCACCAAGTCCGGCTGGAGCAATACCGATATGGCAGGACCGTTCGGCCGCGCGCTTGGCTGTCCCGTCGCGATCGATACGGACGTCAACGGCGCCGCGCTCAGCGAATGGATGTGGGGCGCCGGCGCAGGGACACAATCCTCGCTCTACCTTACGGTCGGAACCGGTATCGGCGGCGGAGCGATAGTCGGCGGGCAATTAATCCGCGGCGTCAGCCACCCCGAAATGGGGCACATTCGCATGCCGCGCCACCCGGCCGACAGGGATTTTACCGGACACTGCCCATTTCACGGCGACTGTCTTGAGGGACTGGCTGCGGGTCCATCGATCAAGGCGCGTTGGGGGAGCTCTCTGTCCCACTTGCCGTCCGATCATGTCGGTCACGAGATGATCGCCTGGTACCTCGCGCAAGCGGTGACAACTTTTCAAGCGATCCTTGAGCCTGCACGCATCATATTTGGGGGAGGCGTGATGGAGACCCCAGGATTGATCGAGCGTATTCGCGACGAGGCGTCCGCCGGATCAAACGGCTATTTCGCTGGCGATGCGCAAAAGGTCATTGTTCCCCCCATGCTCAGAAACGACTCTGGCCTGCTTGGCGCACTGGCAATTAGCAGGACAGCTTCCTGGGCTGAAAGTTGACCGGCGGAAGCGAACGACCACCGGCTTTGGGTGTCATGACCACGCTACGAGTGCGCGCGCGCAATCGCGCAAGTCAATTTCTGCGTTTGAAGCAGCCAGCGCGCATTCGCCCGCACTGATTGCCTTTCCGCCAATGCGAATGCGACCCTCGATCGGAGCGATGTATAGACAAGCATGACGTGGTATGAAGGACATGTCGTCACCGGTAATGTGGGCGAGCGTGAAGTGCTCGGCGTGGAGCAGGATAGCGCTGCGCGACGGATCTACAGAGGTTTGACGCGACGGCGGGTAGGGTGAAGGGTCGGCGACATCGACGCCTTCGGCGAGATGGAGCTCGCGCGGGCGGCCGTAGTCGTAGAGGCGATAGGTAACGTCGATGTTCTGCTGGATCTCGATGAGTGAGATATCCGCCCCGATGGCATGGATAGTACCCGGCGGAATATGGAACAACATCCCGGGCTCCGCGAGGTGCCATTGCATCAGCGTCTCGATCTCACCCGAAAGCGCGGCCTCGCGCAAGCGCGCCTTCGATAGCCGCGTCCGAACGCCGATGCCGAGCCGCGCCCCGGGTTTCGCGTCGAGGATGTACCAACATTCCTCCTTGCCGGCAGGGAGGCCGAGGGCGATGGCCTGTGCATCCGAGGGATGCACCTGAACCGAGAGCTTCTCCGACGTGAACAGATATTTGATTAGCAGCGGCAGCCGCTGCCCCTCGGGACCCGGAAACCATATCTCCCCGATACGGCGGCCTCGCATCCTGTCGAATGGTGCCGGCAGGCTTGTTCGGCCCCAAGGCTTCTCGACTGCAATTGGCGTCAGTCTGGTCATTCGATGTAAACGAACGGAACGAGGCCCAGTTGCGCCGCCCATGGCAATTTGCCTGAGGGCAACGACATTGGGCCGCTGCTTCCCTCGCGCGCGACCCGGACCGCGATAGACTTGAACCCGCCGGTCGCTGGTGTTGGCGCAGATCGAACGCAACCCCGTCCCGTTTCGCAAGTTCTCGAGGCGAGAGGATATCGATATGCCCCTGAAGATCGAAGGCTCGTGCCGCTGCGGAGCGGTTCGTTTTTCCACCGCCAGCCATGCGCCGGTCCCGTTCATGCGCTGCTATTGCTCGATCTGCAGGAAAACCGCCGGCGGCGGGGGATATGCGATCAATCTCCACGCCGACAGGAATACGCTGACCGTCGATGGCGAGACGGCGGTTTTTCATGCCGGCCTCGGCGACGGGCGCGGCGGCTGCGAGCTGAGTTCGGCCGAACGCCATTTCTGCGCCCTCTGCGCCAGCGCGCTATGGGTGTTCAGCCCCGAGTACCCGGACCTTTTTCATCCCTTCGCCTCGGCGATCGACAGCGACCTCCCTAAGGCTCCGTCGAGCGTACACATGATGCTGGGGTCGAAAGCCCCGTGGGTCGAGCCCCTGATCCGCCCGCAAGACCAGCGCTTCGAAGACTATCCGGACGAGGCATTGGAGGAATGGCACCGGGCGCGAGGGCTTTGGGTCGACTAACGCGGGATTGGAGCTGTTGCGGGTCCGGGCGGCCGAGCTGGCCGTGCGATCGGTCGATTGCATCAGGCGCAGCGCACGCGTCGGCCCATAGGTGTTTTCCTGATCGTTCAGCCGGGATAGGGCGAGCGCCTCAGCAGCCGGGCGAGATGGGCGGCGTTGCTCGCGACCATGCTCGCTGTCTTGGTGATCATCCGTGGGCGATGTTCGAGGTCCTTGAAGTCGGTGGAACCCATCGCCTCGCCGACCCAATAGCAGCCGGCTACCGCGGGGATTGTCCAGCCGGTGTCGTTGAGCGACTGGAAAAGCTCTGCGCACACATGGTGCGCGCCGTCTTCATTTCCGACGACCGCGGCAACCGCTACCTTGGAATAGCTTGGCATGCGGCCCGCCTCGTCCGTCTCGTCGAAGAACGCGTCCATACGTTCGAGGACGAGCTTCGCAACACTGGAAGGCTGGCCCATCCAGATCGGCGTCCCGAAGATGAGAATATCGGCCGAGAGGATCTGCTCACGAATTTGCGGCCACGCATCGCCGTCCCCTTCGTCGGAGGAGACACCCCATTTGACGTCATGCGCCGCGATACGGATCGGCTTTCCCACGACGACATCCTGCTTCGCGAAATGCTCGGCGAGCACCGCGATCATGGCGTCGGTCGAGCTTTTGCGGCCTTTCGCCGACAAGGTGCAATTGATGGCGGTGGCAGTGAGCGGATCGGGCATGACATCTCCTCGGGCCCCCGAGGCGAAATAATCGGGACGGCGGCGAGGTTCCGACCTGTCGTGTCCGCGGGTTCGAAACGCTTCGGTGCCGAGAACGGATCGTCGGCGATCTTCGGGTCTCGTCCGGTCTCGTCCGGCATCGAAGAGGCACGCCGCCGTTTGCTCACATGCAGGCCGTTTGCGACAAAGAGCCGGCTATAGGCTACGGTTGCCCGAAGAAGCGCTGCCCATGGGTTCGCCGAGCCGCACCGGTCGCTCGGGATACCACTCGGGGTTGAAAGCGATGGCGTCCTTCTCGAACAGCATCACGATCGTGGAACCGAGGAGGAAGCGTCCCATCTCTTCGCCTCTGCGCAGGACGACTTCAGAGCTGGCGTAGGGCCATTCGGATATCTCGCCGGATCGCTTCGCATTTACCGCGCCGTGCCAAACCGTCGCGATGCTGCCGACGATGGTCGCTCCCACGAGGATCATCGCGAAGCGCCCGTGGGAGGGGGACTTGAACAGGCATATGACGCGCTCGTTGCGCGCGAAGAGACCGGGCACCCCGCGCGCCGTGGTCGGGTTGACCGAGAATAACGCCCCGGGGACGTAGACCATGCGTGTAAGCTCGCCATCGCAGGGCATGTGCAGTCGGTGATAATCCTTCGGCGAGAGATAGAGGTTTGCGAAACTGCCGTCGCGAAAGGTCGCGGCGAGCGCGCTGTCGCCGCCCAGCAGGTCAGCGGTAGTGAAGCGGTGGCCCTTGGCCTGGACGATGTGATGATCGTCGATCGACCCGAACTGGCTGATGGCGCCATCGACCGGGCAGATGAAATCGGCGTCGGCGAGCGGCCGGGCGCCGGCCTTCAGCGGGCGCGTGAAGAAGTCGTTGAAGCTTGCATAGCTGCGAAGATCCGGATTTTCGGCCTCGCTCATGTCGACGCCATATCTCGCAACGAACCACCGGATAAGCCTGGGAGTGTGGCGGCCGGACGAGGCGGCGACGCGGCCGGCCAATTCGGTAAGGCGCCGCTTCGGCATCGCGTGCTGGCAAGGATTCTCAGGCGCTCGAACATATCTCATCCATTGGTCGATCCTGCGAAGACCCGGTAGGCCGCATGGAAAAAGGACGTGGCGCTCGGCGCTTCGTTCCCGCGGTGATGCCGTGTCGTGATGTCGTAAGGCAAGAATTGAGCGATTGAAGGTCCCAGAAAGCTTTGAGACTTGGCGGCTGGCGCGCGCTCAGCCGCGCCGGGGCTTTTGCGGCGATCCTGCCGCGCGCACGAGCCGGAAACTCTTCTGCTCGAACTTCAACGCGCGAAAGAAGTTGGTGGCGTTGTCGATCATAATGTCGCTCATGACCTCGATCAGGGCGCATCCGGCCTTGGCGAGCGCCGTCTCGCCCGCGGCAAGAAGCGCCGTTCCAATCCACCGGCGGCGATAGTCGCCGTCGACCACCAGCAGGGTCACTCGGCCGACCAAGCCGTGCTGCAGCGTCGGAACGAAAATCTGTCCGAAACGGCATTAGGATAAATGCGATCGCCCCCGTCCAGATCTGGACTCCGCTCAACCCGCGCGGCGGTCCGCCAGCCGACAAGATGGCGAGCTTTGGCGAGTCCAGACCGATGAAGCGGCCCGGCGAGCCGAATGCAGTGGCGCCAAGCTTCCTCTTTCTCGCCTGCGATGACAGCAGCTGCATGCCAGGCCAGGTTCTCCATCCGCACGGCCGCACGGTGGTACAAGACCCATAGGATGATGGCGGCTTAAATTTTTCTCATCTTTTGAGATGGAGGGGATGACGGCAATGACGGGGCCCCTTTGGTCCCTCGACAAACATTTTGCGGATTTCCATGTTGGGGACGGGAATGCGTTGAGGAGTGCGCCAAGTTAATTCCGGCGGTTTCCCAGCCGTGCATCGCTGGAACCGGTTAGGAAAGAAGTGCCACGTTAACCATGATGATGAAGCGAATTCTCACGGTGTTGCGGCATTGCTGTCGGCATGTTCGGATGGTCTCGCTCTTCCACCATCGCCAGCGTAACCGCACTGGCGTTGACCGCAGGTGCGGCGATGGCGCCGGCCACGGCGCATGCCGCAATTGAATCGTCCGCGACAAAGATTGGCAATGCCAAAGCTTTTGCGATCGCCGACACTTGCCGCAGGAGCGCCCTGCTGGCACCGGCGGGTCCGGATTTCGGTGGCGAGCGTGCGTCGGAGGCCGGCGCTCCCAGCGCGCTCAGCCGCGTTCGGATGAGTCAGGAGCGACCCGCGGCGACGCTCGGCGCTGTTCCTGCCCCCGGCAATTCGATCGCCGTTCGCGCGCTCACGCGGGGCGCCGACTCTGTGTTCGGGGCGGATCGAGCGGTTGCTGTATCTATTCGCGTCGAGTGCACAACGCCGCTAGCAGCGATGGAAAGGGGGCCGGCGGACGACAGCAGCGAGCTTGGGACCATCGCAATCCCTGTTGAAACAACGCGTTTTGACGATCGCTGGTTGCGTGTTCGCCGGGCGCCTTCCGTGCGCGTGATGCGGGCGCAACTCGATCGCGCTGCGGTAACACAAGATTTGAGCGAGGAGGCGACGCTCGAGCGTGTCAATCAATGGGTGAATCGCCAGATCGCCTATGCCGACGACGAGAGCAACTATCGGCAACGCGACTTTTGGGCGACCGCTGAAGAGACGGTGGCGCGGGGCAGAGGCGATTGCGAAGATTTCGCGATCTTGAAAATGCAGATGTTACGGGCAGCCGGTATCGACGATGACCGGATGAAGCTTGTCCTGCTGCGCGACATGGCGGTCAGCTCCGACCATGCATTATTACTCGTGCGATCGGCGGCGGGCTGGGTGGTGCTCGATAACATGACTGACCGCATCTTGGATGGGCGACAGGCTATCGCTATGCGCCCCATGATGTCGTTCAGCGGCGATCGGCGCTGGGTCCATGGCTACCGGGACACGGGGGGGGCGTAGTGAGGACCGCCGCAGCGGCGCCAAAGGCGTCGGCGAAGGCCTTCTCCCTCGCGGCCTTGCGGGTTGCGATGCAACCCGCGGCACCTTCCCAACCCCGATATCTTCGCAATTTCGACGCTTCGATCGGGAATTAATGGTCTTGGCCCAAGAATGTTCGCGCCTTGATCGCCGGGTGCCAAAAGATAAACGCCCCAATCAGTCCGCAACAAAGCCGATTCGCGCCTATGACGGGTTAGAATCCAAACATTGATCGTCCGAGGGCTTTGCATTAACCAGAATCGTTAGGGTTTGTAGTCGCGACCCGGCCGTGTGATGCCATCCCGATCACTCGAAAGGCTAGTGACATGGCCGCATTGCGAGTGAACCCTAAACCTTTGCGTTTCCTGCACTTACTGTCGCTTCGGGCCATCTGGTTCAGTCGCGAGCAACCGTGCCGCGAAATCAACCATCACTCTTTGTGGGTAGTTGTCAAAATTGTCGTAGATTCTGTCATTTAGTTGTATAACCTTTCGGTTAATCTTTGGGCAACAGAATGGAAAAGTTAACTTTTTAACGCGGGGAATCCACCGCGACGAATATCGAAGCGGATCTGGAGTTTAGACCGAGGCCCAGACCGGTGGGGTCGCCTTGACTGGTAATTCAGCGGAGGCGGAAATGTCGCAGTTGATCAAGATTTCTTTATTGGCGAGATATGAGATCGCGAGGGAGGGGTTACGCAACATCCTTTCCGGCGAAAGCTTTCAGATTCAGGCATCGGTGTCCGATGCTTCGGCGCTGTTCGACCCGTTGGGGCGAGTAGCGGATGATGTCGATATTCACGTGATCGTCGTCGATGGCGGCGATACCGGCTTTGGCCTCGACGCCTGTCGGCGGCTGGCCACGAAAAAAGACCATGCGCGCCTGGCGTTACTGTTCGACCATTATGTCTTTGAGGACGTAGTCGAGGCGTTTCAGATTGGTGTCGATGCCGTCATCATCAAGGAAATCCTGTGCGCGCCGCTGGTCGAATCAATCAAGCTGGCGGCGCTGGGCGAGAAGGTTTTCCCATCACAGCTGGTCAACAATTTGACCAGCTGGGTTCCGGCAGCGCTCGGCGGAGACTGGAAAAGGAGCGCTGCCTCGGTGGGGCTGTCCGGCCGCGAGATCGAGATCCTCGAAAGCATCATGGCCGGGATGGCGAACAAGGTCATCGCTCGGCAGCTCGGCATTTGCGAGGCCACGGTCAAGGTTCATGTCAAGGCGATCCTGCGCAAGCTGGGGGTGGAGAATCGTACTCAAGCGGCAACCTGGGGGGTCAAGAATGGCCTGGGGGAGCCGGTTCAGTTAAACCTCCGCGAGGTAAGACCCGTTCGCGCGCCGTTTAGGCCACCGCCGCTGCCCGGACGCGCCGCCTGAGGCGATCGAGCTCGGCGGCGATATCAAAAAGGGGGATTGCGCCAGCTATCGCAGCTCCCTTGCCGCAACTGTCTCCGCCATTCGCAATTGTCTCGGGCATTCGTCAGCGTTCGGTAAACGCCTCCGAGCGCGCACGCAGGAACGGCTTGAACAAATAGCTGAGCACACTCTTCTTGCCCGTCAGCACCTCGACATCGCAAACCATCCCTGGCGTGATCGGTAACTTGCGACGGCCACTTTTCAGATAGGCAACGTCGGTTTCGACGACGACTGTGAAATAGGCTTCCTTCATTGTCTCGTCATACAAGCTGTCGGGCGAAATCTGGACGACGCGTCCCGACAGACCACCATAGATCGCAAAATCATAGGCGGTGACCTTGACGTTGGCGCGGTCGTTGACCTTGATGAAGGCGATGTCGCGCGGCGCGACGCGTGCCTCGACGAGAAGTTTATCGCCGACCGGCACGACCTGCATGATTTTTTGCCCGGCTTGCACGAACCCGCCTACCGTTGTTACCTGGACGTCGTTGACGATGCCATTGGCGGGTGAGCGGATTTCGCTGCGTTGCTGGCGCCCCGCGGCGCCGCGAAGCGACTCCGAATTGACTGCCAACTTGGCGACGATCTGGCTGCGTTCGTCGAGCGCCTCCTGACGAAACTCCAGCCCAGCCGCGGCAACCTGTGCCTGTGCCTCACTGATCGCGGCGGCGGCGCGCGAAGCCGCTTGCTCTGCGGCAGCAAGCTTGCCGCGTACCTCGGTCACCTCGCGCTGGGCGTTGAGCAATTCGGTTTGCGGCACGATCGATTTGGCTGCGAGGGGCGCGAGCAGATCGACCTGGTCTTGTGCCAGCGACAGGCTCGACCTCAGCGAGGCAATCGTCGCCTGCGCCTCGCCATAGTCCCGGCGACGCTGCTCGACCGCTGCGGACAATGCCATCCGGCGGCTACGCTGGGTCGCGGCGCGCACCGATTGCAGATCGGCTTCCTGACTGCACTCGGCAGGGCGGATGCCGCGGCGGTCCGGGTCGCAATCGGCTGCCGCGCCACCATTGCCCTCCCGGTCCAGCCGTGCAGCGCGCGCGGCGAGCGAGCGATTTTCAGCCTCGATCTGGCCCCGCTGTGATGAAGATTCAGTATCGTCGAGCCGCACCAGCAACTGGCCTTTGCGAACCGGCTGCCCCGACCGCACCACGATGTCCAATATCGTCGCCGGCTCGGCTGACTGGACGATCTGCGCCTTGCTCGACGGTATGACACGGCCTTGGCCGCGAGTGACTTCATCGACCTGCGCAAAGCTGGCCCAGCTGACGAAGACGAACATGCCGACGCCTGACGCCAGAATGACCCGGCGCGTGCCCACATAGGGCCGTGATCTGATCATGGTCCGCTCTCCTTAATGGCGACATCGAATTCGCCGGCCTGTTGCCGCGCCATCATCCGCGAAGCGCGGCTGGTCTGCTCGGCTTCGGGAATCGCTAGTTGCCAGCCCAGCGCGGGGTCGAGCCGGCCGCCGGCGTCGTTGTCTGCGCGGCGGTCCTGCATGGCTTCGCGCGCGCTGGCCGTTGATCCCTCGATCTTCCCGCCGCCTTCGCCGGCTTCGGGCGGTCGTTTGACCGCGCTGCGCGCCAATATCGTCGGGATGACTTCGACGCCGCTGTAGCGGCCCGAAAACGCCCCGGGGGCACCCCATTTTCCGGGCCATCGATAAAAGATATGCGCGCCCAGCTGCGCGATCTTGACCAGCTTCGGTGCCCAATAGGGCGACACGTAATTGGCATGATAATGGGTCGCGTGACCGACCGAACGCTCGACATAGCCCGCCAGCGCGGCGCGTGCCACATCTTCAGCCTCTCGCCACTTGGCTGGATCGGGCCGCCGGCTCAGCGAGCCGTCGCAGGTGAAGCTGAACTGGCACACGGGGCGGTTTACCCCCTGATAGACCACACCGCAGATCGATTTGGGGAAAGCGGGGTGCCGAGCACGATTGATCACGACCTGCGCGACCGCGCGTCGTCCCGCGATAGGCTCATACGCCGCCTCGAAATAGACGGCCTGGGTCAGACAGCGCAGCGCGGTCAACGCCGCCTGTCGATCGACTGTTATCGGATGAAAGGGTCGCGCCGATGCAACCGGCCCGGTGTAAAAGGGGATTGCCTGATTGCGCGTCATCGCCGTATCGGGTGCCAGAATCGGTGTCGTCGCGGGTTCTTCGGTCAGCTTGATGAGCCGCGCAATTTCCCGGTCGGTGATCACGGGGGTGTCGGCGCTGTCGTACTCGGCCTCGGGCGTATCGCTGCCTGCGAAGTCGAAAAGCTGGTTCCACATCGTCCGCGAGGTCAGCAGGGTCACCACCACCGCCATGACCACGAGCCACAATATGGTGCGCCGGCTGTCGTCGCGGGCAACGGTCCCATATCGCCGGGCAGTTGCAGCTGTCATGATACCGCTCGCTGCGCCAGGATTACGTCGCGCGGTCCATCCGCGACGATGCGGCCGTGATCCATGACGATGAGACGGTCGACCAGACCCAGCACGGTCATCCGGTGGGTCGCGATGATCATGGTCTGGTCGGCAGGTATAGCCGCCTTCAGCCGGTCGACGAAATGCTTTTCGGTCTGGCTGTCCATCGCGCCGGTCGGCTCGTCGAGGAACATCAAATTTGCCGGGCCCATCAGCGCGCGCGCAAGGACGAGAAAGCTGCGTTGCCCGCCTGATAGGCGCGCTCCGCGCTCGCCGATATGAAAATCGAACCCCGCCGTGTCTCGGCCCAGAAATTCATCGGCGCCCGACCGGCGAACGGCATCGATGATGCTGGCGTCGTCGGCCTCGCTGGCGCCGACCAAGAGGTTTTCGCGCACAGTGCCGCTGAACAGCTCGGCATCCTGACCGACGAAGCGCAAAGTCGAACGCAGGTCGTGCGGATCATATTGGCGGCTTTCCAGCCCGTCGATGCGGTAACTACCGCTGGTGGGATCATAGAGGCCGCACAGCACGCGCCCGAGCGTGGATTTACCCGAGGCGACGCGGCCGATCAGCCCGACGCGTTCGCCGGGCTCGATGACCAGGTTGATGTCGGCCAGCGATTCCCGTTCGGTGTCGGGATAGCGAAAGCTGACATGGTCGAGCTGCAACCGTCCCTCGCGTACTTCGGGGGTGATCGATCGGCTGCCCTTGTCCCGCTCGTCCTCTTGATCCATCAACTGTTGCAGGCTTTTCAGCGTAACAAACGCCTGCCGTCCGCGGGTCATAAGGAAGGCGAGTTGGCCGACCGGGGCGAGCGAGCGGCTGGCTAGCATTACGATCGCGATGATCGCGCCCATCGAAATGATTCCCGCGTTGAACAGATAGAAACCGCCAATGATCAGGGCGACGCTGGTCGCCTGCTGGCACAGTGTCGCCAAGTTGACCGCGGTTGCAGTCAGCTTGCGCATTTCCTCCTGCGTATAGGCGTTCGATGCCGACAAGCGCCGCCATTTGCCGAGCATCCGGCCCTCGGCGCGGCAGGCTTTGACGGTTTCCAGGCTTCCAATCGTTTCGACCAGCGTTGTCTGCAGCATGCTGGAATCGACCTGTGCGTCCGCAACGGCGGCGCTCATCCGACGCTGCAACACCCAGCCCATCGCGAGCATGACGACCATCGCCACCATCGGAATGACTGCCAGCCAGCCGCCGAGCACCGCGATGAGCGCAACGAACACGACCAGGAACAGGATGTCGGTCACCAGCACAATGGTCGTCGAGGCAAAGAAATCGCGGACCTGTTCGTAATCGGTGACCCGCCGCGCGAGCGCGCCGGTGCTGCCGCGCTGGGTCGCCATCGGCAGGTTGAGAACCTTGTCGAGCAGGCGCTGCGACAGCCGCGCATCGATCCCGCGCCCGACCTCGTCGATCAGTCCGGTGCGCGCCAGCCGCAGCCCATATTCGACCGCGATGGCAAACAACGCGCCGAGTGCCAGCGTCCACAGGCTGGCCGCCGCCTTGTTGGGAATAATGCGATCGTACACGTTCATTGTGAACAATGGCATCGCGAAAGCGAGCAGATTGATCAGCAGCGACGCGAACATCACATAGCCAAATTGGCTCCGCTCTTTCCACACCTCGCTCCAGAACCAGTGCTGTCTCGTAACCTCGTCCCACGGGCGTTCGCGCACGGCTTCGCTGGCGGGATTGTGGCGCACAATGACCCCTCGTCCCGAATAGTCGGCCTTGAGCAGCCTGCATTCGATCTGAAGGTCGCTTGGGTCGCCTGGCAGGCGGATCCAGCAGTCATTGCCCTCCATCGCGGTCAGGACCACCGGGCGGTCGTCGGCTAGCAACAGAATGGCCGGGACGTCGTGCGAATTCCATGCAGACAGCGGTCGCCGTACCAAGTGGCAGCGGAGGCCGACGGCGTCGAGCGCATGATCGATCTGATCGAGCGGAAGCAGACCGTCGTCGTCGAGCGCCAGTCCTTTCTTTGCCCTCAGGTCAGAAAAAGGGCGCTCGAACAGCGCGGCAATCGCCGCCACCGACGCAAGCAGTTCGTCGCCTTGCGCCGGGGTACTGCGCCACGCTTCGAAACCCATTGCTGGGGACGTTCGGCGCGACTGTCGCGCCCCACGGGCGTCGGCCGGATAGTTCATGTGGGATCCCGCATCGCTTCGGGGTTCATTTCCGGGGTTGGCTGAACCTTGAAGCGTTCGCGTGCGGTCGCCGCGGCGGCCGCGGGCGGCTGGACACCCATCGCCGCAAGCAGGTCGTTGAGCGCCGCAAGCAGCTTGAACTCCGAATAGAATTGCGCGAACTTCGCGGTCTCGGCACGAACCTGGACGTTGTAGCGCGTATTCTGCGCGTCGAGAACATCGAGCAACGAGCGGCGACCGACATTGAACTGTGCGCGGTACGAGCGCAGCAATTCGTCCGAAACCCGGCTCTGCTCTTCCAGCTCTTTAACCAGCTTGCCTTGTGCATCCCAGGTGTTCCACGCGACGCGCACATCCTCTTCGGCTTCGCGGATCATCTGATCCACCCGATAGCGCGCTTCCTTTTCGCGCCGATGCATTTCCTGCACCTTCGATCGCTTGAGGCCGCCGTTGAAGATATCCCAACGCACCACCACCCCGGCGCGCAGGTCGTTGGTTTCGCCGCGGAAACCGTCGATGTCGTCGCCGATCCGCGCATTGCCTTCAAGCGCCAGTGTCGGCGATAATTCGGCCTTTGCCTTGCGCAGCAGCAAATGCGCGGCATCAAGGTCCGCCTGCGCTTCAAGCACGCGCGGGTTGCGTTCGCGGGCACGGGCAAGCGCGTCTTCGAGCGTGGCTGGAATGCTGTCTGCCAGAGACGGCGGCAAGGCCGCACCGTCAACAAGGTCGAGGCCGGTCAGGGTGCGGAATGAGGCCGAGGTATTGACAAGGTCAAGATTTGCTTCGGTCACCCGCGCGCGGGCGGCCTGCTGGCGTTCCTCGGCCTGTTGCTGGTCGGCGATGCTGAGCGAGCCTTTCGCGACGCCTTCGCGCAGGTCGGTCACCAGCTTGCTGTGGAAATCAATATTGTCTTCGGATGCCGCGACAATCCGTTGCTGCAACAGATAGTCGAGATACTGGCGCGTAACTTGGAGCGCAATGAACTGCGAGCGTTCCTCGACACGGAACGCGGCGCCGTCGGTACGCGCGGCTTGGCGCCGCACCTCGTTGCGGCGCACGCCGCCGTCGAACAAGGTTTGTTCGACGTTGAGGCTGCCTTCCATCGGATAAAGCACGTCATCGGCGATGCCGAGCGCGCGGCGCGTGCCATTTTCAAGGCGGCGGATGCCGACCGATCCCTCGACCGAGATGCGCGGGGCAAACAGGCGCTGCGCCTGCTCGCGTTCAAATTCGATCGCGGTCTTGTTCTCGATTGCCTGGTTGATTTCGGGATTGGTCTGGACCGCAGTCTCGACTGCAGTCTTCAGCTCGATCCGCTGGGCCCAGCCCACGTCGTGCGTCGTGGCGAGCGCCACGGCGGTGAGCGACAAGGCTGCGGTGCGAAATTTCGACATCATCATTCCCCTGCATTGTCCGGTCGAAGTCGAATATCCTTCTGCGTGATCTCTGGTCTGCGCCCGTGTTTCGTCCTGACCGACATCGCCGCCTGTGGTTCAGGCGTGCCCGGCCGACGCTATCTGCTCGAGCTGAACCACGACATGTTGCTGTGTGAGATCGGCGATGAACGAGTGGCCCGATGCGCCGCCGCCGATCCCGTCGCCGATCCCGGCGACGCCCAGCATGATGCGGGCGAGTACCGGTTCGGCAGGCTCCACGGGTCCCAGCAAGGCGTCGAGTTCGACCGCCGGCCCCTCCAGGGCAGCGGTGACGATTGTGCCGATCTGCGCCGCAGCGGGAGCGGTCACTGGTTGCGGCGTCGTCGTCAACTGTATCTGATCGCCCGATGCGGAAGAACTCGCCGGTTCGGGTGGAAGGTCGATTTCGGTTGCCGCTAGCAACCCGACGTAGTCCGGATCGGGCGGCGCCGTATCGGCTGTGTCGTCATGCGCCGCATCGCGGTCGTCGTCGCTCATCCGACACGAGGTATCCTCGCGCTCGATCCGGGCGATCTCGGGGCCAGAATAGAATTCGTGGACCAAGCCGTCGGCTTTTGCTTCGGGCAGGGTCAGTGATTGTTCCGCCGCTTCGCTCGACACCGGGACCTGCGGGCCGGAAACCGAGATTTCGCCGTCGGGTGCTCCCGGTGGGTAAGCGGCCAGCGGGGCCGTTGCGGCAAGCCCTGCGACCAGCATTGCAGTGGAAACCCCCGCCGTACCATTGATTGCGGCAATCCGCTGCTGATCGGCAAAGTTGGTCGCGAAAGCTGCATCCGCCAGCTTGCCGGTGCTGCCGTCGGCGCGCGTATAAAGCGCTTCGCCCCGGACCTCGACCTGTCCGTTAGCGGCGACATAGGCGCGTCCATCTGGCGTCAGCGATATAGCGATGATGCCTTCGCTGACCAACGAGCGGAATTCGCCCGCGTCGGTCATGCCGTTGCTGTTGGCATCCTGCCAGATCCCGAATTTTGAAAACTCGGCATCGGCGGCGTCCAGCTTGCCGTCTCCGTTGCTGTCATAGGCGGCGGCTAGCCCCTGCAAGTCGGACAGCACGCCGCTGCCGAAGACCAGCTCGGATCCGTTGTTGACTTTGCCGTCGCCATTTTTGTCAATCGCCAACAGCCCGTCATCGGCGCCGACCCATGCAGTGGATTCGGCGATGCCGTCGCCATCATAGTCAAAGCTGGCCCCGGCCGCGTTCGAAACAAATTCCACCCCGTCACCGTCGAGGTCGACGGCGATCGGCGGCGCGAGTGCGGTGATGGTGACCGACAGGTTGGCGGTTGCGGTGTCGCCGTCGCGGTCGGTGAGCACATAGGTGAACACTTCGGTCGCGGTCACCGTGATCGGGCTGGGCGGCTGGTAGTTATACTGGCCCGTCGCGAAATTCAGGGTGAGTGTGCCGCCCATCGGGGTCGCTATCGCGTTCAGGGTCGTCCCAGCAATGCTGCCGCCGCTCGATACGGCGATGCTCGAAGCGCCGTCCCAGTTATAGGTGGTCGAGCCGACGGTGATCGAAAGCAGGCGGCCGCCGTCGGCACCCAAGAAATCGTTCGCGTCGAGATCGCCCGACACCGCCGACGGGACGATGACTGACAGCAAGGTCGGGACCAGATCTTCGAAATCGTCGACCAGGATAGGGGCATTGCCCGGTGCCGCGTTCAGGTCGATGTCTTGCAACCGCTGTATGTTGAGTGGTTGCAATGGATTGTTGTCGATACCGATCGCGGTAACATTAACGCCATTGCCGTCGACAAAGTCGTTCCAGGCTGTCGCCGTGGCTGCCGTCAGCGAATTGATAACCGATGGCGGAATGCCGCCGAACTGGATCTGCTGGTTCGGGTTGCCGTCGCTAAGGAAAAAGACCTGGTTACTGGCGCCGGGTATCGCGGCGAAATTGGCCAGCGCCGTCTGGATGGCGCCAGAGTAATTGGTATTGAGCCCGATATCGTCCTCCGACGGCCGCTGGCCGCCCGCTGCCGGATTGAGCGAGTCGAGATACGCATTCGCGTCGGCCGCGGTCGAAAAGGATTCCGATGCGAACGAGCCCGAGGAGAAGATCACGAATTTGATCGCTAATGCGCCCGACGCGGCGCTATCAAGCTGCGTCAGCGCGCCCTGAACGGCATCGAGCATCGTGTTGAGTTCGCCATCGTCGATGCTGGCGCTGAAATCGAGGATGAAGAGCGTGTTCACATCCTGCATCGGCTGCGACGACGATCCGGTTTCGCCGGTGGCGGTCGGGGCGTCATCCTCGATCACAATCTGGATTGCCGATGCGCTGGTCGTCGTCGTCGTGCCGTCGAACACCGACACGGGCACGGAGAAACCCTTAAGGTCCTCGAGCGTGACATTGGGATGGTCGACGGCGCGCAACAGGGTGACCGTATAGGCGCCGTTCGATGCCAGCGTGACGCGAATAACCTCCGATCCGCCGACCGAACCGATCAAGGTTCCGGTGCCGACGCCGGTCCAGGCGACCGCGCTGCCACCCGCAGTCAGCACCGCACCGGGATCGCCGAGGGTTGCGGTCAGTGTTTCACCGGCGTCGGCGTCGGCTATGGCGAGCGTACCGCTGATTACGGCGCTGTTGGTGGTGTCGAGCGTCGCATTCGGTGCCGTGTCTGGCAGCCCGCTCGGCAGGCCTTCTTCCGACACCCGCGCGATCGCGGTGCCGATCGTTGGTACATCGTTGTTTCCGAACACCGTGATGGTCAGGGTGGAGCCGACCGACAGCGATCCGTCGCTGATCGTATAGGCGAAGCTTTCGGTCAGTGTCTGTCCGCTGTCGAGCGCGTTGACGACGGGCTTGTCCTCGTCGAGCGTGTATGTGTAGCTGCCGCCAGCATCGATCACGAGCGTGCCGTAGAGGCCCACATATGTTCCTGCCGACGTGACGGTGATCACCTCCAGGTCGGGATCATTATCCGCGACGTCGGCAAAGCTGCCAAAGGGCGCACCGGAATGCGCGATGTCCTGCAACACATTACCGGCAGCGATTGGGTCCGAACCGCTGACGTCGTCAAGCACCCAGTTGGTGTCGGCGCGCGCAACAGGGAAATCATTGATCCCGGTGATAGAGATGGTGAGCGTCGCGACCGACGTGTCGCCGTCGGCGTCGCGCACCGTATATTCAAAGCTTTCGGTCAGCGTCGTGTCGGGATTGAGCGCGACAACCGCTGGATCGCTGGGATCGAGGTCGTAGCGGTAGCTGCCGTCCGCGGCGATGACGATCGAGCCATAGTTGCCCGAAAGGACGGCCCCCGGCGTTCCCGTGGATGCTCCGAATGCCACGCCGACAACCATCAGCCCGCCATCGGCGCCTGCATTGTCGGACGATCCGTCCATGCCATTGGCGTCGGTCCCGCCAAGTCCGGTCAGCACATTGCCGTCGGCAAAAACCTCTCCGTCGCGCGATACATTGTCCTGGTCATCCACCGCATTCGGAGCATCGTCGCGGATCGCAAATTGCCCGGTGATGTCGGTCGTCGTTCGCGCGGTGTCGCCATCGCCGTCCGTTGCGATCGCGGTCAGCGTGATCAGATTGCTACCCGCCAGGAAAAGCGCCTGGTCGGGGCCGCTGTCGGGCGTGTGCAGGATCGCGCGCGACTGGTCGAAAGTGACGAGGCCGCCGGGCACCACCGAAATGCGGAAGACTTCGTGCGTCGAGGTGCGCCCGAAAACGACGCCGCCCTCGATCGACAGGATCACCGCTTCGCCCGTCAGCGAATCGATGAGGCCGCTGGCCCCGGCGGCAACGCCAAGCTCATAGGTCACGGCGCCCGGGCCATCGGCGCCGGCGTCGGTCGTTCCGGCAAAAAGGCCCGACAGATCGACGGTCGCATCGGCGGCAAAATTGCTTTCATCGACCGTCAAGGGCGACGCGGTCCCGCCGGCGGTGATCGACGGGCCATCGTCGACAAAGCGGATATTGCCGCCCAGATCCACCGCCACCGTATCCGAAATGCTGTCGCCGTCTCGATCGACGATCGTCGCGGTGCCGCGCAGTTCGACCAGATTGGCCGCCAGTTCGACGAGCTGCGCGGCATAATCGCCGGGAGAACCCGGTAGCGGATGGTCGATCTCGGCAAATTGGGCCAGCGTGACGACGCCGGTCGCTGCGTTCACGGCGATGGAAAAAATGGGCGTACCGGCCGCGCTGCCGACGATCTCGCCGGAGATAATGGCCAGCGTGACCGGCACGCCGTGGCTGGTCAGGGCGGAGGTCGCGGCCGCCGAGCCCAGCGCGAGGGAATAGGTCCAGGTCACCGTGCCCGCATCTGCGGAGCCATCGGCGCCAAAATTAACCAGAGACGTCGAAAAGGCCGCCGAAAAATTGGCGGTCGCCACGTCGAACGCGTCGCCGCGTGTGTTGGCGTCCTGCGTGGTGAGCGTGATCGCATTCGTGTCGACGTTGGTGGCGTCGATCGACGGCCCATCGTCCTTGAACACCAGCGCGTTGCCGATCGCGACCAGCGCCGATGCATGGTCGCCGTCGGCGTCGGTGACCGTCGCGGTCAGCCGGATGATCGTCGGCGACAGCGTGATCGCATCGTCCGGATTCATATCATCGGGATGCCGGACGGCGCGGATCTGGTTGAGCGTCGCCTGCCCATCGGAGGCTACGGTCAAGCGGAACGCGACGGTCGTTGGCGAATCCTGCAATCGTCCCTCGACGACATTGCCGAACGCCTGCAGAATGATCTTCGACCCCGTCGCGACATCGACCAGCCCGCTCGCGGTGGTCACTTCGAAACTGTAGCCGACAGTGCCTTCGTCCGCGCCCATCACGATTTTGAAAAGCTTGGTGAAATCGGCGGTTGCATCGAAGCCAAGGTCGGTTTCGTCAACCGTGAGCAAACCCGTCGTGGGCGAGAGGGCAGTGATCGACGGAACGTCGTCGGAAACTGAGATACTGACCGTTCCTGCGACTATATCGCCATCGGCGTCGATCGCGACAACCTCGATCGACCCCAGATCGACCAGATCGTCGATCGTCGTATCGGGGTGCAGCGCGTAGTTATATTGCAGGGTGGCGGTCACCGTCGCCACGTTGCCCGAAACGCTGAGGTCGATCACGACGACGGGGTTTTCGTCGGCGTCCCAGCCGATGATCTGGTTATCCGATCCCAGAGTCCAGCTGAGCCCGCCGTCCAGCGCCGAAATGTCGCCAAAGCCGATCGACGCGATCGCATCGGAACCGGGTGTAAAAAGGATGTTGCCGCTGGCCGAGACGGGTTGCGCTGGCGACGGCCTCGATCCGGTTTCGAGATGCTGGTCATCGATGGTCAGCTGGATCGGACCGCTTGCGGTCGGCAGGCTTCCGTCGGCGAGACGGATTTGCTGTACTGCCGAAGACTGGTCGCCGTCACCGTCGGTGATCGTGTAAGTGAAGTCGGCGTGGATCGGAAACACGCTGACCTGCGGCGCCGGATCAAAGCTCCAAGCGCCGTTTGCCTGAAATGTGTAAGTGCCGTTGGCGGTGTTGTAACTGGTGATGCCGGTGGCGGCGACCGCTACGATCGCGCTGCCGATCGTGACCGAAGTGACCATGGCCCCGTCCGTGCCCAGCGTATCGTTCGCCAGCAAATCGCCCGAAATTGCAGCGGCGTCTTCAGCGACGGTGATCGACGGTGCCGGCCGTGCGACCGGCACATCGTCCAGCACGTCGATGACGATTTCGCTCTGCGTCACATTCCCGAACGCGTCGGTGATAGTGTAGGTGAAGCTTTCGACCGTGGGCACAAGGTTGGTGCCATCGTCATCCGTCGGCCCGTCGATCGCGCCGGTCAGCGTGTAGGAATAGCTTCCATCGGAATTGAGCGTGAATACACCATGGGTGCCTACGCCGTTGCCGACCAAGCCAAATTCGAATGGCCCCGTGCCGCCGACGACATTGTCATTGAGGTCGCCCGACGCTGTTTCCGCGTCACTCTCGGGATCGCTGCCGGCGGCGAGCGCTGCCTCGTCGACCTGCAACTGAACGACGTCCGCATACAATCCCGAGTCGCTCAGACGGATCGTCAGGGTGGTTGTCGACTGATCGCCGTCTCCATCGACAAGCGTATAGACGAAAACATCTTCGGCGGTGCCGGGTGGGACAATATTCGGATTGGCGACATAGATATAGCTCCCGTCGGCGGCGACTGTCAGCTCACCGTACAGGCCGATGATGACCGCGCCGACGCCGCCTGTTGCCGCCGCCGACGGGTCTGCGCCAGCGGCGCGCACGCCCAGGATTTTGGTGCCGTCCGCGCCCAGGTCATCGTTGGCGAGCAACCCGCCCGCGGCATCGACCTCGAGCGTCTGGCCTTCGCCGACCTCTCCTTCGTCGGCCACGGCGTCTGGCCTGTCGTCGGCGATCGCGATGTTGAGGGTGGCAGTGGCGACGGAGCCGTCGCTGTCGGTCAGCGTATAGGTGAAGGTTTCGGACACGCCGCCCGGCGTGTCGGGATTTCGGACATAGCTGTAGCTGCCATTGCTGTTCAGCGTCAGCACGCCATACAGGCCGGCAACCGGGTCACCCGCCGCCACGGCGCCGCCGCCGCCCGACACCGACGAGACGCTGGTGCCATCGGCCCCGGGGATGTCCCGCCCGCCGTCATTCTCGGCATCGGTGATTACGTTGCCGGTGGCCGGGGCAAAACTGCCCGCAGCGACGCTGTCGTAATCGGCGACCGCTTCGGGCGCGTCGTCGTGGATATCGATGTCGAAGCTGGCGGAGATGGTGTCGCCGTCCAGGTCGGTGATGCCGACGGTGATCGGCTGCGACGTCGCGGCGCCGAGCGTGTTGTCGGTAAGCGCAAATAAATATTCGATCGAATCGGGGTTGATCGAGACGATATAGAAAGTCCCGGTGGTGAGCGCGATTTCCTGGCCCTCTTCGGTGATCGCGACCCCGTTGATCGTCAGCGCGGCGGGACCGTCGCCGGCAGAAAATTGGATCGTTCCGGACGTGAAGTTGGAATCGTCGCCCGAACGCGAACCGGGGCTTTCGCCATCGCGTTCAGGCAGGCCGGCTTCGTCGACGAGGGTGCCGTCGTCGCCCGCTGCGGGCAGGATCAGCGCGGGCGCGCTGTCGCCGATGCGGATCGTCAGTGTCGCCGTCGATACATCGCCGTCGCCGTCGGTGAGCTGGTAGGTAAAGACATCACTGACTCCGCCGGGCGTACCGGCGGACCGGACATAGGCGTAGGTGCCGTCGGGCGCGATTGCCAGACGGCCATATTGGCCCTGCACCGGCGTTCCTGTCGGGCCGAACTCGGTCGCCGATCCTCCCCGGACACCCGTGACGATTGCCCCGTCGGCGCCGGGCGTATCGGCGCCGTCCGCACCGCTTGCGGTTCCCGCGCCGGTGATGACATTGCCCGACTCGGGCAGGCGGCTTCCGGCTTCGGTATCGTCGATGTCAGCGCGAGCGATGGGAGCATCGTCCTCGAGCGTCAGGGTCAGCGTCGCGCTCCCGACGTCGCCGTCGTTGTCAGTAACGGTGATCGTTACCGTATCGGTCGCGGCGGGGTCGGTGCTGTTGTCGGTCAACGTGTAGGTGTACCCGATCAGCCCCGGGGCGATGCTGGTGATGGTCAACTGACCCAGCGGGGTCGGGATAAGCTGGCCGACCGCGGTGACGGCCGTGCCATTGACCGTGACGACGACCGGCTGGTCAAGTGCGGCTATCTGGATCGTCCCGCTGGTCGTTTCGCCCGGCGAGTCTGGATTGCTGCCGGCCGGTTCGGCGTCGCGCGCGGGCAGCGCCGCTTCAGAAACCACGGCGGTCGCGGCGGTGACCCCGACCGTCTGGTCCGGGGTCGTGATAACAACCCGGGGTTTGTCGTCGAGCGCGTCGGGAATGACTTCGAGAGCAGGAATTTTCGGAAAGCCGAACTCGGTCGGCGGCAGCAGGTTGCCGAGCGCGAACGGATCGCCGATGTCGCCTGGGGTTTGAGCGAAATTGCCGCCCGAGCTTTGCGGCCGCCCGGCGGCGGGTTCAGGCTCCTGATTTGCGATCAGGGCGGCAACGGTGGGCGCCGGGATGTTGATGGGGCCGACCTTGATGTGCGGGATACGCAGCGCGCCGTCGACGATGACCAGGACTTGCCCGTCGGGCAGCGTGACGACGAGGTCGTTTCCCGAAAGCTTGATTGCATCGAGGCGTGTTCCGGGTGGAAGCTGGATCACGCCATCGACAGGCAGGATCGAGGCCGCGCCGGGCGGGGTGGCGCGCGCGGGGGTGGCGATTTCGCCGGCCTGTTCGTTCCGCTTCAACCCCATCGCCTAAAGCCCCCTGCACCTTTGTTCGCCGGTCACGGGTCAGCAGCCAGTACGGGGCCGCTGCGCACACCGGCGAACTGCACCGCATTTCCGCGCCGGATATAGGGCGGAGCCACAATGCAAGCTCTTGTGATCGTGCTGGGTTCTCTTTGGCGACCTGTGCCCACGTCTTGTCACTCACCGGGAAATACAAACCCCGGGGGGCGATTCTGCAATGGCAATTTCCGGTATGGGCACATATACTTTTGTATTAAAACAATATCTTATGGATTAATTTTCCATTTATATTACTAAAAATATCAAATATGTCCCTATGAGTTGTCTCGTGTTGAATATTATCTGGAAAGATGTTTTAATTCAATCTCTTCTAGTAACAATATTTGATGATTGAATATGTAATTGCAAATATGATTATATTGTTTAGTTCTAGAATTGGATACTTTTTCTCAATGGAAAATCTCATTTTATCATGGCGGTCGTTTCGATCCTGGCAACAATTGCATTTTCGCGCTTTAGCACATATCGGCCGGTGTACCGGCCCGCGGGCCAGCCCGCCGCCGGTGCGCGTTTGCCGCTATAGGCGAACCAGCTGAGCCCGCCGCCTTCGACAACCGATTGCTGTTCATGCACGATCTGTCCGTCGGGCCCGGCGATCGAAAATGCCTGATAGTCACCGGCGCGCGCGCCGATCGCATCGACCCACAGGATCAGCGGCGCGTGTCGTCCGTTCGGCATAGGGGGCGGGTCGCGATCGGTGACTGCCTTGGGCGGTACTGCCGAGGCGAGGCCGCCCGTGATCACTGCGCTGGGCTCGTACCCCAGCAAATGCGCCGTCACCGCTGTCCACAGCCCCGTCGTGCGGACTTCGGAATTGCAGGGCGGAAGGGGGGCGGTGCCGACAAACGGATCGACGGCCCTACCGAGATGCCGGACGGTGAAATGCAGATGCGGAAACTCGCTATTTCCCGACAAACCGATCATCCCGATCCGCTCCCCGCCGCTGACGCGCTGGCCCGGGCGCACAGCGATGCTGGCTTGGCGAAGATGGCTATATTGGGTCTGCCAGCCGCCGCCATGGTCGATCACGACCGCATTTCCGGCGTCCCTGCCATCGAGTGCCCCTCGGTTGTTGACGCTGACGTCCGGTTCGCCGTTGCGCGTGCGGAGCACCGTGCCGGGTGCCGCGGCCAGGACTGCAAATCCAGCCCGCATGTCGGCCATGGTGCGCAGGCGAATGTCGATTCCGTCATGCCCGTTCGTCGTCAACTGGCCGCAACGATAGTCGCGGCGGCCCGGCCCCGGGTCGTGATCAAACAGTTTCTGGATAAGGCAGGAACGGCCGACAATGCAGTCAACGGGAAGGTTGAGTGCAGGGGCGCCGTCAGGCGGCAGCGGCTGCAATGCCGCGAACGCCATCGACAAAGGCAGGATGAACATGTGCATCATGGTTGGGCTCAGGTTTCGGGCAGGCCGTTCGCGGCGCAAACGTGACAATGGGTGGAAAATCGATGCCGGCCGCCGCCAGGGGGCATGGCGGCGGACACGGCTAGCCAGCGGGAGCTGACCGAACTAAATTCCGCCGAATGCCGAGGGACGAAACTGCCGCCCGAATATCGACAGAAACCTATTCTTCTTATACCCAATCTCTGCAGACCTGCTCGATCGAAGCAGGCGTCGTCCGGATGATTCTTGCTTGTCATCCTTGCGTCAAAATTGGCGGAAGGCGCGGTTTCTTGCCATTCCCTGATGGGGACATTGCAAAAAATTGCCGCTCGGTGACGATCCGAATTCATTGTGGCATTGGCGATATGCGGATTTTTAAGAACATAAAAAGGAGGGCAGGCCGCGGCCTGCCCTCCAGTTTGCAGAGGTCCGTCGAGGAGTGGCTCCCCGTACGAAGCCTTGTCCTCAGACGAACGTGATCATGTCGTAGGACGCATTGCCCTGGCTGTACGCGTTGAGCGCATCAACCGTGTCATAACCACCGAGCGCAGCGATCGCCGCGATCGGGGCCGAGGCGCCTTCCCAGAAGTCCTCGATCAGCACCGAGCCGACCGCGGTAAAGATGTACACGTCGAGCGCGTCACCCTGGCCGTCCCAGTCGCCGGTGATGACGAACATGTCGGCAGCGGGATCGAAGCCGGCATCGACATCGAATACCAGCGTGTCACGGTTCGCGAGGTTGAAGTCGCGGCCCGATCCGAGGCTGAACGGTGCGCCGATGACGTCGTCGCCAAAGCCGGGCGATGAATCGGTCGCGTCGAACAGGAACAGATCCTTGCCCGCGCCACCCGACATATGATCATCGCCTTCGCCGCCAGTGATCTTGTCGTTGCCGCTTTCGCCTTCCAGATTGTCATCGCCAAGACCACCGTCGATGGTGTCGTTGCCGGTGTCGCCCCGAATGGTGTCGTCACCGTCATCGCCGTTCATCTTGTCGTTGCCCATGCCGCCCGACATATAGTCGTTGCCGTCACCGCCCGACATGGTGTCGTTGCCGCCCGGGGTGTTGCCCAGGTTTTCGTACAGCGTGTCACCATACATGACGTCATCGCCGTCGCCACCGAACATGGTATCGGCGCCCATGTCGCCGGCGAGTTGGTCATTGCCGTCTCCGCCATCGACCAGGTCGTTGCCGGCTCCGCCATAGATCAGGTCGTCACCCTCGTTGCCGGCGAGGTTGTCGTTGCCGTTGTTGCCCTGAATGACGTCGTCGCCGTCGCCGCCTGAAACAACGTCGTTGCCGTCGTTGCCGGTGATGTTGTCGTTGCCATCGCCGCCGGCGATGCTGTCGTTGCCGTCATCACCCGCGAGCAGGTCGTCGCCGTCATTCCCTTCGATAACGTCATCGCCTTCGTCACCGTTGACGATGTCGTTGCCGTTGCCGCCCGAGATGAAATCGGCATCGGTATTCTCCGGATCAAGCGGGTCGAAGAAGGGATCCCCGTTGCCGCGGATCACGTCGTCGCCGTCATCGCCATAGAGGGTGTCGTTACCGCCCTGGCCAGCGATCACGTCGTTGCCGTCGTCGCCGTGGACAAGGTCGTTGCCGTCGTTGCCGTTCAGCGTATCGTCGTCGTCGCCGCCGCCGATGTCGTCATCGTCGGCACCGCCCTGGACGAAGTCGAGCCCCGCGCCGCCGCGGATGACATCGTTGCCCGCATCGCCGTTAAGTTCGTCATCGCCATTTTCGCCGGAAAGCGAGTCGTCGCCTTCGCCGCCGTCGAGCTGGTCATAACCGTTGCCGCCGAAGATGGTGTCGTCGCCATCATCGCCCCACAACAGGTCATCGCCGGCATCGCCGTCGATCAGATCGTTGCCGCCTTGGCCGAAGACCTGGTCGTCGCCCGCGCCGCCGGAAATTTCGTCGGCTTGGCCGATGCCACGGTTATAGTTGCTCTGATTATAGGCATAATCTTCGTCGGCTTTGCGATTGACGCCCTTGTCACCGAAGATCACATCGTTGCCGTCGCCGCCCGAAAGCAGGTCGACGCCATTGGTGTTTGTGCCGCCATCGATATAGTCGTCGCCGTCGCCGCCGGTCACCACGTCGGTTTCGGTCCCGCCGTAGAGATTGTCGTTGCCGGTGCCGCCATCGACGATATCGTTGCCAGCGCCGCCGTCGGCGCGGTCATCGCCCGATTGGCCATAAAGCACGTCGTCTCCGGCATCGCCGCGGAGGAAGTCGTTCCCGCCGCCGCCCCACGCGGTGTCGGCACCAGCGCCGCCGAGCAGCGTGTCGTTGCCATCCGCAACACCGTTGTCGTCGCCGGTGTAAAGGACTTGGCCCGGCGCGGGGACCGAGACGCTCGCCTGGTCGCCGATCAGCGTGTCGTTGCCGTTTCCGCCGTCGATGCGATCATTGCCGCTGCGGCCGATGACATTGTCGTCACCCGCATCGCCGTAAAGATCGTTGTCGAAATTATTGCCGAAAACGGTGTCCGCCCCGCCGTTGCCGCGCGCGTTATAAGGCAGGTTCGCGGTGTGGACGAGAGTGTTCAGATCGATGAAGTCGACCGCATTGGTTCCCAATACCTGGCCACGAGCCGTGGGATTTTTGGGATTGGTCGGTGCGTTAGATGATCCAACTGTAGGCATTTCGCTATCCTCTTCATTGGTGGGTCGCAGGGATGCGGTTTCGCCGACTCGGCTTTGCCATCCCCCCAAATGACCCCGAAAACTCGAGGCCATGACAATGGGATATGGCGGGGCAGGGGGACCGGACATTCCTGCTTGGGGACATGGGGGATATATTTATGAGGTGGTTCATTTTGGGGCAGATCGGTGCCGCACGCATGCCGCGATTTTTCCCGAGCTGCGCGGCTTTCACCACTTTCTGCACTTGCCGAAACAGCACAATCCGAAAAGAAAACGTGCT
The DNA here is from genome assembly GCF_900185685.1 of Sphingopyxis sp. P1IMeth2. Taxonomy (NCBI): domain Bacteria; kingdom Pseudomonadati; phylum Pseudomonadota; class Alphaproteobacteria; order Sphingomonadales; family Sphingopyxidaceae; genus Sphingopyxis; species Sphingopyxis sp. P1IMeth2. The sequence goes on along the minus strand of NZ_FYAT01000012.1, from coordinate 47,295 downwards.
TGCTAGTTAAGTTTTTGACCGAGCGTCGAGCTTGCCGGGCGTCCCGAGCTTCCCGCAGGCGCAGCAGTGTCGGAGGGGTCGCGATCGGGCGTCTGACCCAGCGTTGACGTCTGCGGGCGAGGCGCTGTTGCGGGACCGGCAACGGCCTTGTTAACGTCGGCCACGCGAGGTCGGCCGAGCGCCGACATCGTCGGGCGCTCGCTCGTGTCGGAACTGCAGCAGCGGCCGTCGAGAATGGCCTCGGTGTCGAGCTGCCCTGTCGCTGCCAGCAAGCTCGCGCGCGCGACAAATTCGTTGCGATGGGCGCGCTCCAGGGTGACGCGCGCGTTCAGCAATTCATTCTGCGCATTCAGAACGTCGGTGAGGGTCCGGTTGCCACCGACCGCTTCCTTCTTGATGCCCTCTGCCGCTTCTTGCGTGGCCGCGACCGCCGCCTCAGCTGCGACGATCGTGCTCTTTGCCGACTGCCAGCGCGCCCAAGCGTTCGCGACCTCCTCCGCTACCGTTCGTACCGCCATATCAACTTGCGAAAGGCGTTGATCGCGGACCGCGCGAGCGCGGCGAACCTCGGCATGATCGCGCGGCAGGAAAATTGGCACGCGCAGTTCAAGCCCGTAATAGAGCGACGAGCGATCGTCAGGATATTTGCCCGTAAATGTATTGGTCGCGCCGCCGGTCAGATAATCATAGCCGGTAACCGCATCGAGTTGCGGGAGCAATGCGCCAGTGGCAAATTGCACCCCCGACTTGCCCGCCTGGGCGTTGAGCCGCGCTGCTCGGAGCCGCGGCGCCGCATCCTGGGCAATTCTTTGAGCCGCGGCAAGCGATAAGGGAACCTCCGCGAGCGGCGGCAGAGGCGGCACCATCGTTCCAGACTGCCCGCTGATATTGCGAAACCGATGTCCGTTGACGCCCAGTTCTTCGGTCGCGGAAAGGACCCCGGCTTGCGAGGTCGCGAACCGCGCGCGCGCCAGTTCTTCATCGGTACGGGTGGCCTCACCAAATTCGAGCCGACGCGACGTCGCGCGTAGCTGCTCTCCGATTGCCTCAGTCTGTGCCTCGGTGAATCGCAGGATCTTGCGGTTGAGCTGGACGTCCGCGGCGCTGGTCAGCAGTTCGAGCAGTACGTCCGAAATGACAGCGTCCAGCCCCGCGCTGGTCGCTTCCAGTTCGGCCTTGGCGATTTTGACTCCATTGTAAGTGCGGTCGCCGTCATAGAAGCGCAACCGCGCCTCGATCCCGGCCTGTCCGGCGGTGTAGCGCGCGTCGTTCGTACTGCTACCGTTTTTGATGTCGATCTCACGCCGCTGCACCACGCCGTTCGCTTCGATCGTTGGCAAATAGCTTGCCTCGGCCGCTTGTAGCCGTGCGGCCGCGACGCGAACCTGATGGCGCTGTGCCGCGATTTCGGGGTTGGAGATGACGACTTGACGCGCGAGCGCGGCCATCGTGCTCGATGGCGCGACCGCGGACGACGCCGACTGCGCGAGCAGTGGAGTCGGAGCTATGGCGAACGCCGCGGCGGCAGCGGGTGCGCCGAGCGTGCTCGCCCAAAACGTCCTTGATTTCCGCACGTCACCCCTCCTGAATCATTCCAGATTCGAGTGCCGACCCCCTCTTTTCGTAGCTATCAAAGAGTAATGTGCGGCGGCGGAACGGGAAACTACTCTAACGGATATGTCCGAGGGGATAATAGACTCGATCGGCCGAATCGAAATAGACAAAGTGCGTCGCCAGCATCCGTCACGGCCGGCGACGCTATCGAGAGATTCGCGTCAATCGAAAGCCAACGCCGGGTGACAATTGCTTCGGGCAATCCCGGTGGGCGCATAGGTTCTGGCCCGTAACCAGAGCATTGCGCCAGACATCATGGTCGCGCGTGAAACGCCTGTTGCGAGCCTCGGCCTCGCTTCGGGGACGATGTTTTTTGGGGGCCCTAATGTCTGCGACCATGGAATTTCCAACCCAATATCACGAGGCGACGCGCGACAAAGCGATCCGCGGCGATGTCCACCTGTTTGAGGCGTTGGCAGGGGGCGAAGATCATGACGTCATGGCGGACAATTGCCTGTCGGACGATGCCGCCGCCAACACTCGGCGGCTCTGGCACGATTACTTGCTGCAATTTGATGTGAGGTCGGCGATTTTGACCGTCACACTGCCGGGAACGAGGCGTCAACGTCACTCCTTTTTGATCGGCTTCGACCAGATGCGCGGCGACCCCACCGCTACTCGGCATCTGCTGGTAATGATGCAGGATATCTGGGGGCGGATCGGCGCGCAGCCGGTGCATCATTTCCAGTTTTCCGGCGCCCTGTTCCGCGCGGCAGCTGGACCGATTGACGCTCACGTCGACAGTCCGCTCCACAACGGCATTGCGATCCAGATGAAGCGTGATGGCAAGGACATTCGCGCGCTGTTTTTTCGCCAGGATGGCGAGGCGCATTTCAGCGATCGTGATGCGGCATCACTGCAGCTGATCACGCCGCTGCTTGCAGAGTCGGCCACCGGGGTGGCGCAGCTGGCACAGCAGTCGCAACGCTCTGCCATGCTGGAGGGTATGTTTGACCGGGTTTCGATGGCGATGGCGCTGTTGTCGGCCGACGCACAGCCCCTGTTTTTAAACAGTGCGGCCACCAGTTTGGTCGAACAGCGAAAATGGCTGATCCGCGCCGCCGACGGCGCGATTTTCGCCGCAGATCCGAGGCAAGCCAAGCAATTGCGCGAAAGCATACGCCGCGCCGCCACCGCATCGCCCGATGCGCCGGTCGAAGATGTCTTCCGGCTCGATTGCCGCGATGGTGAATGGCGACTCGCCTACGTCATCTCGGCCAAATCGCGTAACGGAGAGAACATGACGCGCTGTGCCATGGTGATCATAATGGGTCCGGGCAAGGTCGATGCACCGACATCGCTGCTCGAAGCGCTCGGCTTGCTGCCGTCCGAACAGCGGTTCTTGGGACACTTCCTGAAATCGAGCAGCCTGTGCACTGCGGCGGAAGGGTGCGGGCTGTCGGAGGAGACGGCGCGGACGTATCTGAAGCGCGTGCGCGCAAAGTTGGGTGTTCATCGCCAGATGGAGTTGGCCGGATTGATCTCGGGTCTGGTGCTGCCGCTGAACGCTGCGGATGGCTCTGCGCGACTGGGACAATAGACATGTCTTGGAACCCTCTCGCCGCTGGGCGGGCGTCTGCCAATCCGGACAATCTGCTCAAAAAGCTTTTGATCCCGCAAAAGCCGATTGCGGTTCGGCTCATCCTGTTCTCTGCGATCGCCAACATGGCGGCGCTGGCCATGTCACTATTCATGATGCAGGTCTTTGACCGCGTCCTGACCAGCCAGAGCAAAGACACGCTGTTCTTCCTCGCACTGGCAATCACTCTCGTCGTTGCGTTGGGTTCGACGCTCGACGGCATTCGGCAACAGGTTGCGAACCGGGTTGGCACCTGGATGGCGCAGCAATTGGGCCCGACGCTGCTGCTGCGCTCGCTTGAACAAAGGCTGGTCGCGCCGAACGTCCGGCTCGAAGCGCTCCGCGAAATGATGCAGGTCAAGAATTTCATCTCGACCCCGACGGTATTCAGCGTCGTCGACATGTTGTGGGTGCCGCTTTACCTGCTGGTCGTCTTTTTGCTGCACCCGGTCTTCGGCCTGCTGTCCGCGGTCGGCGCAGCAACGTTGTTCGGCCTCACCTGGTACAATGAAAGGATCACGCGCGCGGCGATCAGTAGGGCCCAGTCACTCGCCAGCAGCAACATGCAATATGCCGAATCGCTGGTCCGCAACAGCGAAGTCATTGACGCCATGGGGATGGGCCCGGATACCATCGCACATTGGCGCGAGCGCTACATCGCCGAAACCGACGCGGTCGACCGCACCCAGTTTCAGTCTAGCAAGATCCTGGCGTGGATGAAGTTTGTCCGCAACCTCGTTCAGATCGCCGTCCTCGGCATCGGCGCGTTGCTCGTGCTCGACCAGCAGCTCACCGGGGGCGCGATGATTGCCGGATCGATCCTGATTGCGCGTCTGCTCGCACCAATCGAGGCGGCGATGAGCTATTGGAAACAGTTCGTGCTGGCGCGTGAAAGTCTAAAACGCCTGTCACGTTTTTGTGACCTGCCCACGCCGCGCCCGTCGCAGATGGCGTTGCCCAAGCCGTCGGGCGCGATGGCCGTTGAAAAGCTGACCTACTCGGCGCCCGGCATGAAGGGTGCGATCCTGAAAAACGTCAGCTTTGCGATCGCGCCAGGAACGTCGCTGGCGATCGTTGGTCCGTCAGCGTCGGGCAAGACTACCTTGTCGCGGTTGCTCGTCGGAGTACTCAAGCCTTTGTCAGGGCATGTGCGGCTCGACGGCGCCGATACCTTCGACTGGATGCGCAGCGATTTTGGCCCGAACATCGGCTATCTGCCGCAGGACGTCGAACTGCTGCCCGGATCGATCCGCGAGAATATCGGGCGCTTTCGTCCCGATGCACGTGATGCTGACGTGATCGCGGCGGCAAAGCTGGCAGATTGCCACGATATGATCTTGCACCTCGATGGCGGCTATGACTGCGTCCTCACCGATGGCGGGCATCAGCTGTCAGGTGGTCAGCGTCAGCGCATCGGGCTGGCACGTGCGCTGTTCGGGCTGCCGCCGCTAGTCGTGCTCGACGAACCAAACGCCAGCCTTGATGCGCGCGGCGACGCGGCGCTGCTGGCAACGATCAAGAAGCTGAAGGCGCTCAACATGACGACGATCATCGTCTCGCATCGCGCCAATCTGCTCGAACTGGCGGACAAGATATTACTGATGATGGACGGTCAGGTTGCGAAATTCGGCGATGCCCGGACCGTGGTCGAAGAGATGGCCGGTAAGCGGCGGTCCATCGCGCCCGGCGAGGCCGCGCCTCCAGCCGATCCCAGCAACGCCAAGCCAGCGATGTTCAAACACGGGGGAATGGAGGCATGAACATCCCTTTTCGCTTCCGCGAGGACGGAGATCGGGTGCGCCTGGCGCTGCCGCCCCCCGCTCATGATGTCGCTGGTCCGCGGGTGAGAGGATCGATGCGTCTCGCGCTGGTGTCGATCGGTCTGTTCGTGGTCGTTTTCACGGCTTGGAGCTGGGCTGCGCCACTGAACAGCGCGGCGATCGCCAGTGGATTTCTGGAGGCCGAAGGCGGAGGGCGCCGGACGGTCCAGCATCTGGAAGGCGGCATCGTGCGCAAATTCCTGGTGAAGGAAGGGCAGGAGGTGCGCGCCGGCCAACCGCTCGTGCTGTTCGACGCGACGCAGAGCGAGGCATCGGACGTGGCCATGCGGACCAGCTTGTACGGCCTGCTCGCACAAGACGCGCGGCTCACCGCCGAGCGGTTGGGCCTGTCGGTGGTCCGCTACCCGGCCGAATTGCTGGAGGCGGCGGACGATCCCCAGGTGAGGGAGATCATTGCCGCCTCCAATGCGGAATTTGCCTCGCGGCGGCGTGGTCTTGCCGAACAGACGCAGATCCTCTCACAGCGGGTTGGTCAGTCGAATGCCGATATCCGCAGCTCAGAAGCGCAAATCGCGGCGCTGACCGATCAGGCAAAACTGCTCGACGATGAACAGATCAGCGTCGACATGCTTGTCGATGAGGGGTTGGAGCGAAAATCGCGGCTGCTCGCGCTGCAACGCCAGAGGGCATTGGTTGACGGTGAGCGGGGCAAGCTCGCTAACAACCTCGATCGGCTACGCGACACAATTGGCGAGACGCGTGCCCAGATGGTGTCGCTGCGCGGGCAGGCCGTGCTCGAAGCAGCCGGACAGCAGCGCCAGGTGCAATTGCAGATAGCCGAGGTACGCGAGAAGCTGACGGTCAGCAGCGATATTCGCGCGCGTCAGCAGGTGGTCGCGCCGATCGCCGGGCGCGTGGCCAATCTGCGGCTGATTACGCCCGGGGGCGTGATCGGAGCCGGCCAGCCGATCCTCGACATTGTGCCCACGTCTGAAAAGATCGTAGTGTCGGCACGGTTACGTCCGATCGACATCGACGTGGTACACAAGGGGTTGAAGGCAGAGATCAAGCTGACGCCGTACAAGGCACGGGTGATCCCCAACCTCCTCGGGACTGTCAAGGAAGTAAGTCCCGATGCGATCTACGACAAGGACGCGCAGCAAATCTACTACAAGGTGATTGTCGAGGTATCGGCAGCGCAGCTCAGGAAATACCCCGATGTCCAGTTGATGTCGGGAATGCCCGCCGAGGTCTATATCGACCTCGGGTCCAGTTCGCTGATGCAATATCTGTTCCAGCCGATGATCGACAGTTTCAATCGGTCCTTCCGCGAGGGATGACCCCGACGCGGCTTGGTCCACTGCGAACGCCGGGGTCGGCCAGCATAATGGGGGGAAGAGCTTGGTGGAATCTGGAATATCGTTCCGCAGCCTTCGTCAGACGGTGCAAGGCGCCGCGCTGGGCGTCGCGGCGATATTCTGCGTCGGCGAATCCGCGCCGCTCTATGCGCGTGAGCGCGCGATCGTTCAGGCGCCACCTTATGCCCCCTTTCGCCACTCGACGGCGATGGCGCGTGTTCTGGCGGTCCAGGAAGGTTGGCCGCCCGAGCCCGCGGATGCCGATTCTTCCAACGTGGCGCGGGCGGACGCTTCGGGCACCCTTTTCTTGTCGGCGCCGATTGCGCCAGGTTTGGCCGCAGCCGGACCGCCGACCGAAGCGCCGGATGCGCATCGGAAAAATGCACAGGCCACGCCCTTGGCTATCGACTGGGACGCGCCGATCTCACCAAGGACTGCCGCTGCCTCGCCTTCGTCGTTGGCCAGCGCGCGAAAGGCTGACGATGTCGGCTTCGACACCGCCTCGAAGACGGCGATCGGCGAAACATCGGCCAATCTCAATGTCGATGTCGATGTTGACGTCGGCGGCGCGGATTGGCTGGGTAATGCCGGGCTTCGCCGACGGGCGGTGATCGCGCGCGCAGAGACGTCTGTCACGGATGGGGCCATTTGTGGCGACTGCCTCGATCATCGGGACGGCAAGTTCGCGGATATGCGGGGGCGCGCGGTGCGGCAGACGGCCGCTATCGCGCGCGGCCCGACGGGGGCGGAGCGCGGCCGGGCTCCACGCGGCGCGGTGAACGCAATTCCGAACAGCTTGAGGCCGGGCATTGCTATTCGCTTCGGTCCGTCCGCTCCCGTCACCACTTTCGATCCGCCAGCGCTGCCTTCAGACATGATAAATCTGGCGTGCGTGGTGGCTGCCCAGAACCGGGCCGGGCCGCCGTGCTTTTCCGTCGGCAGCGCCAATCGCGTTGGCCGTGATGCGACGGCAAGCATGGGCCGATTCCCCGCCTTCGAGGCCGATGTCTCTGCCGCCCCCTGGCTCGGCGACGGGGGGCGGCGCCGGGCCGCGCTCCTCGCGCGGCCCGAAGCTTCGAAGCTGGGTATGGCGTCGCAGCCGACCGGCAACGTCGAGGACGATGGCGCTGTCCTGCCGTCCGAGGCCGTCACCGGCATTGATGGCGCTGACGGCCAAGCCAGCGAGACCGATCTTTTGGCGATCAAGACGCTGCCGCGGGGAGGGATCGCTTTTTCGGGTGGCTATTCGTCGCTCGAAGGGCCGATCGGTACCGTCAAGATCGCGCGCACCAACATCGGCGCGCCGGGCCGCGACATCAACGCATCGGTGCGCTACTCGAAAATTCAGCGCCTGTTCGAATTTGGTCTCGCTGATGCTAATTTCATGGGCAGAAAATTGTTGCTGGCGCCGACATTTTTCTATTCCCGATCCACCGCGGTAGGCTTCGACGCTCAAAGCAAATCGTCTGTGTTTCGGCAGACCGCACGCGGCGTTAATTTCTATGCCGCGAAATCCTTCGGCCGGGGCCTGCGGGTCGCCGCAAATTACCGCTATTCGGACGAGGATTTCCTGATTCGCCAGCAGAATGCGCGATGTGACGTCGGCCTGCATGGCAGCCCGTTCTGCAATGCGCTGGGCCGGTCGACCAGTTCGGTATTGAGCGTTGGACTCACGCTCGACCGGCGCGACCGCGCGGTCGGTCCGACGCGCGGATTTCAGCTTCGGCTTACGCCGGAAATTGCCGGACCGGGGGGCACGTCGCGCTTTTTCCGGTTTCGCGCAGCCGGTAACTTCCACCGCCGTATCGGCGACATGCTTGATGTGTCCTTGGGACTGGAGGGGGGGATAATGGAACCGATCGGGGGGCGGACAATCCCGCTGTTCGACCGTTTCTATATTGGCGGCAACAGCATGCGCGGTTTCGACCTGCGCGGGATCGGACCCAAGGTCGTTCCGCTGAAGGCGCCCGTTGCCCCGCCGACGGCGATCGGCGGCCGTGCCTATTATGCCGGGCGGTTGGAAGTGGCATTTCGGGTGGAAGGCGCGATGCAAAAATTCGGTGTCATCCCCAGCGTTTTCGTTGATGCCGGGTCCGTGTTCGGCGCGTCGAAGAACGAGCTGATTACCGGCGAGCGACTGATCGGAAACTCAGCGAAGCCACGCGTGGCGGTCGGCTTGGGGCTGGCATTCAACGCTGGGCCAGGGCAATTGCGGTTCAGTCTCGCCCAGCCTGTCGTGCGCCAGGAAGGCGATCGTTCAAGGAAATTCTCCATCTCCTTGGGAACGGCCTTCTAGCGGTCGAGCGCAAGGCGCGCAGCCTCCATATCTGTACAATCGCGGGACCGGCGGATTTTCGGATGTCCCCATCTGGGAATGATGGAAAACCGGCGCTTCTGGCAAGTGAGGTCGATTATGATGGCGGACTTTGGGGGCGATAATGAATTGCAACGTCACCGGCACGAACGACCGTCTGTCGATCCGCATCGAACCGGCTCTTGGCCGATGCGCGCGGCTCCGCGTTCTCGGCCGCACCGGTTGGAAGCTGCGCCGTTCATGAGTGCCTCGGCCGGCCCCGTCTATTATGGCACGACCGAACCTCTTCCGACGCGGCTTCGTCGTTTTCGCGAACTGTGCGGCATCAGCCGCTCGGAGCTCGCGCTGCGGACGGGTCTCAGCCGGCCGACGATATGGGCGTGGGAATCGGGCAAGACCCGGCCGCGGCTTAGAAACCTGCGCGTTTTGGCGAACGTCCTCGGTATCTCGCAGCTCGAGCTTGTCGGCGGGCTCGAGGCAGCGGTTCCTGACAACGAAGTCGAGGCGATGTTGGCGACGGGGTGGGAACATGGCGACATGCCCGCAGGGATCGCCAATCCGCAGCGGCTCAGCATCATGATCTATGCCGCCAAGCTCAGCATTGCGGCGCTTGCCGGGATCAAGGCGCAGAATGTGAAAATTTCGATCGAGCTCTGAAATGCGCCGCCACGGCTATTGCCGGTAAGAGCCTACCCCTTCGCCGAGGTACTGATTGTTCGCCTCACGCTGCGCGGCCGCCTCGTCATCGTATAGAAAGGGTAGAAACGCGTAGCGCCGCCCTTGCGTGACCGGCGTGGCCTCGTGCAGCAGGCCGCAGCCAAACACGATCGCGCCGCCGGGGGCGGGGCGGTATGTGCGCGCACCGAACTCGGGAAAACGCAGTTCGCCGCCCTCGAAATCATCATTGAGGTTGATCGTCACCGCAAAGCGGCGGTGCGCGGTGCCCATTGTCGTATTGTCGCGATGGGCCCGAAAGTGACCGGCGACCGATGCGTCGTAGCACGCGACAATGTACCGCTCCATGCGGGTCGCGTCGAAGTTGAAGGCGCGCTGGATCACCGGACGAAGGCAATGGTTCACCCGGGCACTGAGCGCGCGGCAAAAGGCCGGATCCTTGATTGTGACGTCCGACCGGCGTTTGTGGCCATGATCGATGACCGATATCGTCTTGCCGTCAACCTCTCGCATGAAGCCGGAATCCTGCCCGCCTTCGGCGTCATAAAGCTCAATCAGCCGCCGACAGGTCGCGCGGTCGAAGACACGCGGCACGGACAGTACCGGCGCCCAGTCTTCGGGCTTGCCCTCTTGGGTCAGGCGATCGGTCAGCGCCAGCGCCTTGTCGGCGTCGGCCAGATGATAGCGACCGGCAACGCGTAACTGGCGATCCAGCACGATGATATAGGGTTCGTAATGGTTGCTGTCTGCCGAAGAGGCGCCATATGCGTTGCTGACCGCACGATCACTGTCGAGGATGTAGCGGATCCCGGGAATCCGCGTAGTGATCCGCCCGGCCGCATGGTCCGCGACATCCAGAATGACTCCGAAAAACGAACAGCGACTGTCGTCGAAACGATCGGGATCGGCCATCAGCCTGGCATGGGCGGCGCGGACCCGATCGACGGTCGCTGAGCCCATGAAAAACAGCAAGACTGCACGTCCGGCAACCGTATGGAACGTATATTGCGGGTTTACGTCCAGTACATGCGTCTTGAACCATGGCGCTGCCGATCCGACGATCGGTTTCGGTATGGAATCTTCCCGCGTCGCAGATCGTGCCATGATACCGCCCCCCGCCCCCGCGTGATGCTCGAACCTTGTAGCATTTGGGAGAAATGGGCACAAGCGCGCCGGGCGCGGCGCCAACTCGTCGATGATATTCGCAGCACTTGGCAGGTCAGCATCCGGCGGGCCTGCAGCGTGCTCCGGTCAGAACGATCCAGCTACCACTATCGTGGCAAGGGTGCCGATCAGGCCGACCTCAAGCAGCGGATCAAGGAGCTCGCGGAGACGCGGGTTCGGTACGGCTATCGCCGTATTCATATGCTGCTTCAACGCGAAGGCTGGGCGATCAACGGCAAGCAGGTTTATCGGCTTTACAAGGAGATGGGCCTTGGGCTGCGCAATAAGCCGTCCAAACGGCGGGTGAAGGCGAAGCTGAGGGAAGGCCGCTGTGCGGCCTCCCGCGTTAATGATGTATGGGCCAAGGGCTTCGTCCAGGACCAGTTGGCGACAGGACCGAAGCTGCGGATCCTCACAGTGGTCGACACCTTCCGCCGGTTCTCGCCGGCAGTGGTTCCGCGGTTCCGGTTCCGGGCACCGGACGTGGTCGAAATGCTGGAACGGGTCTGCGGGCAGGTGGGTTATCCCGCCTCGATATGGGCTGACAGTGGCATCGAATTTATCTCCTGCGAGCTCGATCTGTGGGCCTACATGAAAGGCGTGACGCTCGGCTTCTTGCGGCTTGGCAAGCCCACCGACAACGCGTTCAACAGGAAGTTCCGGGCGGAATGCCTGAACGCCCACTGGTTCATGAGCCTGGATAATGCGGTCCAAAAATGCGAGGCTTGGCGTAGAGACTACAACGAGATACGACCGCACAGCGCGATCGGCAACAAACCACCGATATCGCTTATGTTGGCGTCAGCGGCACATGGCCCGCCCTGATGCCCGCACGCTGGAAAGCCGCCAGCAGGGTGGTCCAGAAACGGGGTGTAGCTCTTGATGACCTGGCCCAAACTGTGCGATCGAAACGCGGTCAAAATGCCCTCTCCATCGATATCAAATTGGACCATTTTGTTAGTCGAACTACAGTTATGGCCCCAAGCATGTGGGGAAATATGTGGGGGTAGGACGCGGACATCGAAGAATAAAGAATTAAATATCAATGGCTAAGCGTGCGGTTCGATACAAGCCCTGCCACCACCGCTTTTGACGACGATCCTCACTTGCCGCGTCGCGGCCCCGCGGCGGGATCAGTGTCGAGCAAGTCTTCCAGAAACAGCGACATCAGCATGGCCTGGCTGCCGACGCCTGCCTTGGCATAGACTTGGCTGAGCTGCGCGCGCACGGTGCCTGACGCAGCGCCGCGGAGTCGAGCGATTTCGGCGACGTCGCAGCCCTTGAGCGCGAACAGCGCGACGTCGCTCTCTCCGCGCGTCAGTGACCAGGCATCGAAGCGATGGGCAATATGGTCGGCGAGTGCGCCGCGAGCGCGGGCGAGCGCATCGTCGGCGCGTGCGAGATCGGCTGCGATCCGGCGCAGGTGGCGCGCGCCGAGTACGACGCCGGCGAGCAGTGCGAGGGCGACGAGGCATTCCATCATCACCTCGACGCTGAAGCCGCGTCCGGCCTGTTCGATCAGATCGTCGATCCCGTCGACGACGAAATAGCTCGCGGCGACGGCTTGAAGCGCCACCACGGCGATCGGGCCGATCAGACGGGACGAAAAGCGGCTTTTACCGGGCGCAGACTGGATAGATGGCATGGCACTTCCGCTTATCGGGACGGGAATAAGCGCCTGCTTATAGGGCGAAACGCTCCGCCGCGCTAATCGTGCGCCACACAAGGAGATGCAAATGACCGATAGGGAAAAGCAGGTGCTGACCAAGGTGCCGGCGGTGACGCTGGGTTTCTGGATCATCAAGATATTGGCGACCACCTTTGGCGAGACCGCGGGCGACACGGTGAGCATGTCGATGAATCTGGGCTATCTGGTCGGCACCGCGATTTTTGCGGCGGTGCTGGCGATCCTGATCGTCTGGCAGATTCGCGCCCGCGCCTTTCATCCCTTCCTCTATTGGGCGACGATCATCGCCTCGACGACGGCGGGAACGACGATGGCCGACTTTGCGACGCGCTCGCTCGGCATCGGTTACCCCGGCGGTTCGCTGCTGTTGCTCGGTGCGGTACTGGCCTCGCTCGCGGTCTGGCACCGCGCGCTGGGCAGCATCTCGATCCAGTCGGTGCACGAACCGCGGGCCGAGCTCTATTACTGGCTGACGATCACCTTTTCGCAGACGCTGGGCACCGCGCTCGGCGACTGGATTGCCGACGGCCCGCTCGGCTACCTCGGGTCGGCGATCATCTTCGGTGCGCTGCTCGCGCTGCTCGCCATCGCTTATTATCGCACCGCGATCAGCCATGTCGCACTGTTCTGGGCGGCCTTCATCCTGACCCGTCCGCTCGGCGCCGTGGTCGGCGATTTTCTGGACAAGCCGGTCGATCATGGCGGGCTGGCGCTGAGCCGCGCCGGTGCATCGGCGGTGCTTGCCATCGCGATCGTCACGCTGATCCTCGCGCTGCCGCAGCGCGCCGCCGCGGCGCATGACGATCGCGGCGGCTGAGCGACCGGCTATTTCCGCTCGACCAGTTCGCGCAGCAAGAAGGCGTGGAGCATGGCCGCGCGCACGGCGTCCTCGGCATGGTCGGCGCCGACCGAGTGGCCGCCTTCCAGATATTCGTGATAATAGACGCGGTTGCCATAATCCTGCAGCTTTGCGGCCAATTTGCGGGCGTGGCCGGGATGGACGCGGTCATCCTTCGTCGAAAGGTACAGGAAGATCGGCGGATATTTCACGCCCTTGCGGACATTCTGATAGGGCGAATATTTCGACAGGAAGGCCCAGTCGGCGGGATCGTCGGGATTGCCATATTCAGCGACCCACGAGGCGCCCGCGAGCAGCTTGTTATAGCGCTTCATATCCTCGAGCGGCGAGCCCGCAATGACCGCGCCATAGAGATCCGGGCGCTGCGTCATCGCGGCGCCGACCAGCACGCCGCCATTCGAGCGACCCGAAATGGCAATCCTGCCCTTGCTGCTGATGCCGGTCTTGACCAGATCCTCCGCGACGGCGTGGAGGTCGTCGAAACTGTTCTGGCGTTTTTCGCGCAGCGCCGCCTGGTGCCAGGCGGGGCCATATTCGCCGCCGCCGCGAATATTGGCGAGGACATAAGCGTTGCCGTCCTCGACCCAGAACAGGCCGAGCGGACCGGCGCGATAGGGCTGACCGGTCAGATAGCCCGGCGTCTGCGCGGCGCGGAAGCCGCCATAGGCGTGGATCAGCGCGGGCACGGGGCCTTTAGCGCCGGCTTTGCGGACGAGGAAATAGGGGATCTTGGTGCCGTCCTTCGACGTCGCGAAGCGCTTTTCCACCGTCATGCCCTTGGCGTCGAAGGCTGCGGGCAGGCTTTGCACGACACGCGGCGCGGCGTTGTCGGTGACGGCATAAAGCGTCGGCGGGTCGAGCATCGTTTCGGCAGTCGCGAAGATCGTGTCGCGCTTGGCGATCGCGCCGGCCAGATGCACCATAGCGTTGGCCGCCAGCGGCACCTCGCGCTGGGTCCAGGTGCCGCTCGCGGGATCGCGGCGCAGCGCGAACAGCTTGCCTTCGACATCGTCGAGCGCCTTGACCCAGAGAATATTGTCGGTCGCGCTGACCTCCTCAATCGCCTGCGCCTTGGTCGGCGCCATCACCGCCGCCATTTTCGCGGGGCGTCCGGCCGCCGCGTCGGCGAGCGACAGCGCGACGAGCGAGCCTTCGCCGAAGCCGTCGGCGGGCTTGTTGAGGAAGATGATTGCCTGACCGCCGATGACATCGCGTAGGTCGGCGGTGTCGGGAATCGGCGCCGGGACGAAGTCCGCGCCGTGGGCGGCTCGGATGCTGTAGTCGCTGGTATAGAAGCTCTTGTTGCGGGCGATGAGGATCCAGCGCGTCTTGCCGTCGTCGATCGCGATCGGGTTGATCCCGACATCGCTCGCTTCGCCTTCGGCGACGACCGCTGCGCTGGCAAGCAGCGTGCCACGCCTCCAGCGTTTGACGATGCGCGGATAGCCCGACGCGGTCATGCTGCCTTCGCCATAGTCGGTGGCCACGAGCAGCGTGTTTGCGTCCTCCCAAACGACCGCGCTCTTCGCCTGCGGCAGCGCAAAGCCGTCGGTCACGAAGCGGCCGGTGGTGCGGTCCCATTCGCGCACGATGTCCGAATCGGTGCCGCCGGGACTGAGCGAGACGAGGCAGCGCGTGTAGGTGGGGGCAAGACAGTCGGCGCCGTGCCAGACCCAGCTTTGCCCCTCCGCCTTGCCGAGCGCGTCGACGTCGATCAGCGTTGTCCATTCGGGCGTTCCGGCGAGATAGGCACTCAGCGGACTTTGCCGCCAGATGCCGCGCGGATGGTCCGCATCGCGCCAGAAGTTGGTGATGGTATCGCCCATCACCTGACCGGGGTCGGCAATCTGGCGGTCGTCGTCGAGGATCGCTTTCGCGCGCGCCCGATCCTGTTCGAAACCGGGGCGATTTAGGATCAGCTTGTCGGCCGCGGCATTTTCCGCCTTCACCCACGCCAGCGCCTTTGCCCCGTCGATATCCTCCAGCCACAACCAAGGGTCGGTCTCGGTCGCGGCGAAGGCCGCCGCGGACAGCGAACAGGCAAGGGCGAGCGCGGCAAGGCGGGCGCGGATCATCTCGGTCTCCATGAGCAGGGTCTGAAGCTGCTGTGCTAGCACTATCAGACACCCGATGGGAACCGCCTACTGGTCGATGACGATCGTTCCGGGGTGATGCTTGTCGAGATGTTTCCGGATGATGCGCAGATTGCGCGTGTTCGACCGGAACAGAAAGTCGAAGGCATCGCCGACGAGCGGGATGGCCCCAAGCGCAGTGTCGACGCCGAGATTGCCCATCATCCGCCACAGCTTCCATTTGGGCATGCCCAGATTGCGCGCTTCCCAGATGATATAGGCCCCCATGACGGCGGTCACGACATCGCCGACGACGGGCACCAGCCCGACGATCGCGTCGAGCCCGACCGGCCGGTTGATGCCGGGAATGGTGAAGCTGCGTTCGAGGAGAAGCTCCAGCGTTTCGATGCGCTTGCGCAGCGCCGCAGGATTGTTGCGATCGGCAACCAAGGCTTCGAAAATCGCGTCCGTATTGGGCGTCGAGGGGGGCATCGGCGTCCTTTCCAACCGCGCACGACGATGTGCGCTTATTATTAGTTGGGTTTGGCGAGCAAGCGATTCAATGGGTGGGCCGCCCGCGCATTCGGCTTGAACCCTGTAAGCCGCTGCGACGCGACCGACCAGCGCAGCGGCGTGGCGATCGGAATGAACGGGGTGTAGCGCCCCAGCATCGTTTCGATCTCGCCGATCTGGCGCGCGCGCTGGCCACTGTCGATATTGAGCACGGCCTGATCGATCTTCGCCTGTGCCTCGCGGTTGCACAGCGTGTCGCGCTGGCACGACAGCCGGCGGAGCGCCCAGAGGGCGTCGTCATTCGGCGCCACCTCGTCGATCAGGCGCAGGTCCGATGCCGCATCCATAGCGACGCGGCGGCTTTCGATACCGATGCGGGCAAAGTCGGCGGCGACATAGGCAAAGAGGATGCGGCCGCCCGGCGTCTGGGGGACCGCGATGCGGAGCGGCGCAATCTCTCGCCCGGCGGCGCGCCAACTGTCGACCACGCGCTTCGACTGGGCGAAGCGCGAATCATTGTCGAAGTCGGCCCAGGCGGGTTGCAAGGGTTCAGGGCCGCCGTCGCGGCGGTAGACTGCCGGCCGAAGCGCGCGCTGCGGCTGCCATTCGGCAAGGCCGAAGGCGTCGATCAGGCGCTGCCGCCGCACGACGCGCGACAGGGCATCGCGGTTGATGTCGGAGGCGAGGAACCCTTCGGCGCTGGTGAAAGAAAGGCCGAAAAGCCCCGGCACCGGATCGACGATGAGGCGCGAGCGGCCGATGCTGGACACGAGGAAATAGGGGAGGGTCGAAAAGCGGCCGCCGATCACCCCGTCGGCATAGCCATTATTGTAGCGGGCCAGCGCCCCGGCGGGCGTCGTGCCGACGAGTTCGACCGACGCGGCGGGATCGTTTGCGGCGGCTTCGGCGGCCTCGGGATCGTCGGCGAGCGGGTCGGGCGCGGGCGTCAGCAGCAGCGCGCGTCCGGCCTTGCGCGATCGCATCGGCCCCCAGCCCATGCCCTTGTAGACGATCGTCAACGAAGGCTGCGCGAGCAGTTCGAGCATATTGGGCTGCGGCACTGCGAGCCGGATTTCGATGACCTGATCGGTCATCGCACGGATCGTCTCGATCTCCGGGAAATCGTCCTTCAGCAGGTTGCGGCTGTTCGTGCCAAGATAGCCGCGCAGCACCGAAACCACGTCGTCGGCCGTGACTTCGCGACCGTTCGACCATTTTGCCTCGCGCAGCCGGAAAATATAGCTGCGCCCGTCGCCGGTCACCGTCCAGCGTTCGGCAAGACCGGTGTCGATCTGGCCGTCGGCGTCATAGCCGACAAGCCCCTGCGCCGTCATTTCGAGCAGCGCTGCATTGGGCGAGGACAGTTCGCCGTTGAGCGGGCTCGCCGCGGCGTTGAGCGGCCCCATCGCGGCGATCCGCACCGGACCCCCGCCACCGCCGAAAAGGCCGCATCCGGCGAGCGCGGCGACCAGCAGCGCGGTGCCCGCGAACCGCGCGCCGCGGCGCGAACGGAGGCTGCGGCGCGTCATATCCCTGTGCCTCCCCTGTGCCAGCGGTTGGTGCGGACGGCGGGACTCGAACCCGCACACCCGTTCGGATAGCAGATTTTAAGTCTGCTGCGTCTACCGATTCCGCCACGTCCGCGCACCGCGGCCTGTCATGCCGATGGGTGAGGGGAGGTCAAGTCATCTTTGCCGCTTTGTCCCGGCGCGCTCCTCGGCTAGACCGACGCGCATGACAGCGGTTCTGGAAATTTCCGGTCTGGGAAAGACTTACAAGAGCGGGCATCGCGCTTTGGCGGGTGTCGACCTCAGCATCGAGAAGGGCGAGATATTTGCGTTGCTCGGCCCCAATGGGGCAGGCAAGACGACGCTTATCAGCATCGTCTGCGGTATCGTGACGCCGAGCGAGGGCAGGGTGACGGTCGGTGGTCACGATCATGCCCGCGACTATCGCGCGGCGCGATCGATGATCGGGCTGGTGCCGCAGGAACTGCATACGGATTCGTTCGAAACGGTGATGGCCACCGTGACTTTTTCGCGCGGTCTGTTCGGCAAACCGCGCGATCCGGCGTTCATCGAGCAATTGCTGAAGGATCTGTCGCTGTGGGACAAGCGCGGCAGCAAGATCATGGAATTGTCGGGTGGAATGAAACGCCGCGTGATGATCGCCAAGGCGCTGAGCCACGAACCCGAAATCCTCTTCCTAGACGAACCGACCGCGGGGGTCGACGTCGAACTGCGCCGCGACATGTGGAATATGGTGCGGGGCCTGCGCGAGCGCGGGGTGACGATCATTCTGACCACCCATTATATCGAAGAGGCCGAAGAAATGGCCGACCGCGTTGGCGTCATCACGCGCGGCAAGCTGATCCTCGTCGAAGAGAAGAACGCGCTGATCAAGAAGCTGGGGCGCAAGACGCTGACGCTCAATCTTGCCGAACCGCTCGATGCCATTCCGGCCGAACTCGGCGACTGGACGCTCGAACTGGCGGAGGAGGGGCATGAGCTTGTCTATGAATTCGACAGCCAGGCCGAGGCGACCGGCGTGCCGTCACTGCTACGTCGGATGACCGATATCGGCATCGCCTTCAAGGATCTGCACACACGGCAAAGCTCGCTCGAGGATATTTTCGTCGGGCTGGTACACGAACCCAGGGATGGCGAAGGAGCGGCGACATGATCGGCAACGTCCGCGGTATCCGCGCGATCTACATGTTCGAGATGGCGCGCTTCGGGCGCACGGTGTGGACCAGCCTGATGTTGCCCGTCATCACCACGACGCTCTATTTCGTCGTCTTCGGATCGGCGATCGGTAGCCGGATGAGCGACGTCAGCTCGGTGCCCTATGGCGCGTTCATCGTGCCGGGGCTGATGATGCTGACAATGTTCACCGAAAGCATCAGCAACGCGAGCTTCGGCATCTACATGCCCAAATGGACAGGGACGATCTACGAGATGCTGTCCTCGCCGATGTCGCCGCTCGAATTGCTGATCGCCTATGTCGGCGCGGCGGCAACCAAATCGGTAATCATCGGCGCGATCATTTTCGCGACCGCGCATCTGTTCGTCGACATTCAGGTCGCGCATCCGTTGCTGATGGTCGGCTTCATGGTGCTGATGGCGGTGACCTTCTGCCTCTTCGGCTTCATCATTGGCATCTGGGCGCAGAGCTTTGAACAGCTGCAGGTGATCCCGTTGCTCGTCGTCTATCCGCTGACCTTCCTGGGCGGCGCCTTCTATTCGCTCGACATGCTGCCCGCCGCGTGGCGCGCGGTGACGCTGTTCAATCCCGTCGTCTATCTGATCAGCGGCTTTCGCTGGACCTTTTTCGGACAGGGCGACGTGGCGATCGAGGTCAGCATGGGCGCGGTGGCGCTCTTTCTGGCGCTGTGCCTCGGCCTGATCTTCTGGATGTTCCGCACGGGCTACCGGCTCAAGAACTGAGGGCGTGCATGGCGAGCGTCAAGATCGCTAAGGAGTAAGCGGAGATGAAAACTCCAAAGATTCTGTTGGCAGGTTTGGCGTTCTTCCTCGTTCCTACAACAGCCGACGTAGAGGCCGAAGAACGCGCGGCGTGTGCCTATGACCGAAACGCCATACTGCAACTTGATCCGAATATGTTCGATCAGGATGACAAGGCCGGTTGGCGAGAGCTCGCCAATCGAGACGGATGCCAAGCTGCCGCCGCTGATGCGATCGCATTATATATCGAAAGTCACCGAGAAACATTGGTGCGACAGTGGCAGCTGCCTTCCTTCAAATGGCACGAGGCGCAGCTCCGCGCTATGGCGGGACAGGTTTCGCAGGCCACTCGCCTGATGCGCCAGTCGATCAAGCCGGAGAAGGGCCCCGAGGGCTTTGAAGGCTGGACCGACTACGCGCTGCCTTGGAACCAATATGTCTTGGCAACGATCGCCTTTCTGGAGGGAGACATGGATGCGCTGAAGGAGGCGCGGGACCGTCTTGCCAACTCGCCCATGCCGCCGGGTTTCGATACACTTGATCGATCGCAGGTCAGTGTCCCGCCGTCTTGGCCGCAGAATCTCGATGTGGTCGATGGATTGATCGCCTGCATTGGGCAACCATATCAGGAAGCATATGGGAGTGCGCATTGTCGGGATGTCGGCAAGCAGGAAGCGCGGCGCAAGCATTGAGCCCCCGCGCTCCGTTGATTGACAGGAAGGCCGCAGAAAAATCCCGCGAAACCGGTCTTTTCTGCGGCTGGCTTTGGCTTGGCCGTTCAGCCGTTCAGCCGCTCGCGCATTTCCTTGCCCGGCTTGAAATAGGGCACGCTCTTGGCGCTTACCGCGACCGGCGCGCCGGTGCGCGGATTGCGCCCGGTGCGCGACTCGCGTTCGCGGGTTGAGAAGGCGCCGAAGCCGCGCAGCTCGACGCGGCCCCCCGCCGCAAGCTGCTCGACGATGGCGTCGAAGAATTCATCGATGATGCGTTCCACCTCTTCGAGGCGCAAATCGCTGTTTTCACTCGCGATCATTTGAACCAGTTCCGACCGGATCATCAGCTTCCCCTAGTTATCACGCGCGCCCCACGGGCGCAGGCCATCCGGTCTTTGCCGGTTCCACAGCGTGAGGACCCCTCCCAACGCGGCATCGAACCTATCATGATTCAGGGTTCTTTCAAAACATATCGCTGAAAGAAAAAGGCCCGCAGAGGGACACTCTGCGGGCCTTTTGTTTCACCGCAAAAGCGGGGAAGGATTAATCCTTCTTGCCGGCCTTCAGCGCTTCGCCGAGGATGTCGCCGAGCGACGCACCCGAATCCGACGAACCATATTGTGCGACGGCTTCCTTTTCTTCGGCGATCTGCATCGCCTTGACAGAGAAGCTGGGCTTCTTCGAACGGTCGAAGCCGGTGACCATCGCGTCGAACTTCTGACCGACCTGATAGCGTTCGGGACGCTGTTCGTCGCGGTCGCGGCCGAGGTCGGCGCGCTTGATGAAGCCGGTGGCGCCATCTTCGCCGGCCTGGACTTCGAGGCCGTTGTCGCGGACTTCGAGGACCGAGACGGTGACGACATCGTTCTTCTTCAGCGAGCCCGAAGCGGCGACACCGCCGCCGACGGCCGGAGCACCCTTTTCAAGCTGCTTGATGCCGAGGCTGATGCGTTCCTTCTCGACGTCGACGTCGAGAACGACGACCTGCACATTCTCGCCCTTGCGGTGGAGGTGCAGCGCTTCTTCGCCCGAGATGCCCCACGCGATGTCCGACATGTGAACCATGCCGTCGACGTCGCCCGGAAGGCCGACGAACAGACCGAATTCGGTCGCGTTCTTGACTTCGCCTTCGACAACCGAGCCAACCGGATGCGCTTCTGCGAAGGCACCCCAGGGGTTCGACTGGGCCTGCTTGAGGCCAAGCGAGATGCGGCGCTTGTCGCTGTCGACTTCGAGGACGATGACGTCGACTTCCTGGCTCGTCGAAACGATCTTGCCGGGGTGGACGTTCTTCTTGACCCACGACATTTCGCTGACGTGGACCAGGCCTTCGATGCCGGGTTCGAGTTCGACGAACGCACCATAGTCGGTGATGTTCGTGACCGTGCCGGTGAGCTTCGCACCGACCGGATACTTGGCGGCGACGCCTTCCCACGGATCGCTTTCGAGCTGCTTCATGCCGAGGCTGATGCGCTGCGTATCGCGATTGATGCGGATGATCTGCACCTTAACCGTGTCACCGATGTTGATGACTTCGCTCGGGTGGTTGACGCGCTTGTAGCTCATGTCGGTGACATGGAGCAGGCCGTCGATGCCGCCGAGGTCAACGAACGCACCATAATCGGTGATGTTCTTGACCGCGCCTTCGATGATCTGACCTTCTTCCAGGTTCTGGATCAGGCCCGAACGCTGTTCGGCGCGCGTTTCTTCAAGGATGGCGCGGCGCGACACGACGATATTGCCGCGGCGGCGATCCATCTTGAGGATCTGGAACGGCTGCGGCAGATCCATGAGCGGGCCGACGTCGCGCACGGGGCGGATGTCGACCTGGCTGCCGGGAAGGAACGCCACGGCGCCGCCAAGGTCGACGGTGAAGCCGCCCTTGACGCGGCCGAAGATAACGCCTTCGACGCGGGCTTCCTTGTTGAATTCTTCTTCCAGGCGGTCCCAGGCGGCTTCGCGGCGAGCGCGGTCGCGCGACAGCATGGTTTCGCCATTGGCGTTTTCGACGCGGTCGACATAGACTTCGACTTCGTCGCCGACGTTGAGGTCGGCCTTCTGGCCGGGCATCGCGAATTCGCGAAGCGGCACGCGGCCTTCGCTCTTCAGGCCGATGTCGATCACTGCCAGGTCATTTTCGATCGCGGTCACGGTGCCCTTGACGACGCGGCCTTCAAAGCCGCCATCAGCACCACCCAGCGATTCGTCGAGCATCGCGGCGAAATCGTCGCGCGACGGAAAAGCCGTAGAGGCCATATGGGTTCTTCCTTACTTCATTTGTTCCGGCCAAGCGGTTGGTTCCGCTGGTCTTGTGGCCGATCCGTCCTGCCCGCCGAATGCGAAGCAGAACATCCTCAAGACCGGTTGGCGGCAGAAGCACGGGCAAAGCAAAAAGGGCGCGACGGGGATAGCCCATCACGCCCGACGCTCGATAGAGAGCGACGGTTCGTCCGTGCCTCGACCGGCCACAAGGCCCGTCGGACGGCGCGCGTATAGTCGCGAACGCGGCTTTCGGCAAGGCGAAAAGCCCTGTCGGCCGCGGACTCCCGTCAGCCGCGCGCCTTTGTCCGTTCGGTGACGAAGGCGATGGCGGCGGCGATCGCGGCATCGCGGTCCATCGCCGAGGTGTCGAGCAGCATCGCATCGTCGGCGCGGAGCAGGGGGGCGTCGGCACGGCCCATATCGCGGGCGTCGCGGGCGTGGATGTCGGCGAGCACGGCGTCATAGCCGATTTCGACCCCGCGCCCCAGCATCTCGGCATGGCGGCGGCGGGCGCGTTCTTCGGCACTTGCCGTCACGAACAGTTTGGCGTCGGCGTGCGGCGCGATCACGGTGCCGATATCGCGCCCGTCGAGCACGGCGCCGCCAGGCTGGTTGGCGAAATCGACCTGCCGCTGGAACAGCGCCTTGCGCACCGCAGGATGCACCGACGCGCGGCTGGCGAGGCTGCCCGTGCTTTCGTAGCGAAGCGCGGGATCGTCGAGCAAGGCGTCCGGAAAATCGCAGGCGACGAGGGCGTCGGCCGCCTTGTCCGGATCGCCATGATTGAGCTGCGTCTGATAGCCCACAGCGCGATAGAGCAGCCCGGTATCGAGCACGGGGAGGCCGAAATGCTCGGCAAGCGCCTTGGCGATAGTGCCCTTGCCCGACGCAGTAGGGCCGTCGACCGCGATAATCATGCCGAATCACCGCGGGTACGGCGCGCGCGAAGGGCGCGCAGCAAGCCCCAGGAAGCGATCAGCGCCCAAGCCGCTTCGAGCAGAAACGCCGCCAAGTTGAAATGAACCGACAGCGAGATCAGCAGCAAAATCGCGCCGACAAGGTTCACCGCATTGAACAGCAACTGATCCAGCGTCTTGGCCATGTTTGCATAGGCGAACGCAGCGATGAACAGGATGCTGCCGATGATGCCGATCGCGTTCGCGGCAAAGGAGGAGATATAGGCGCTCATACGAATTGATAGCCGTCAAATCGCACGCGGAGCAGCCGGCCATCGTGGTCGAAGCCGATTTCGACCCAGCCGGGGTTGAGCGTCGCGCCGCATTCGACGGGGCCGACGTTTCCCGACACGAGCGACGGGTCGCAGTCGAACGCCACATCGGGCAGAAAGCGGCGAACCCGGGCCCTCACCTCGGACTGGTCGCGCGCCGCCCCGATATCGAGCGCGCCGATCGGTCGCCCTTCGAACTCGCTTGCCTCCACCGTCTTGATCATGACACGGAGGTCGTCGGCGCCGTCTCCGTACAGAAAATGACGCACACCGGCGGCGTCGCGCCGTTCGCAGCCCTCGTCGGGGATGCAGGGCTCGTCGTCGATCGGCCGAAGTCCGCTGCCGGCGTCTGCCGCACGGCTATCGATCGGATAATCGGAAAAGCTCCGGTCGACCCGAAGCTGCGCACCGCTCGGACAATATTCGACGTCGCCGTCGCACGTCGCGCTGGTGACCGATGCCGTCGGGTCCGGCGCGCGCGCTGTATCGGCAAAGGCGCCCGCCGTGTCGGCGGTTGTCGGAAGGGTGGCGCCCTGTTGCGCGCCGGCCGCGCCGGCACTTAGGCCGAGGAGCGCGATCGGGGCCGCGATGGACAGGATGGGACGACGGTTCATCGCTGCAGGCCCTCCAGCAACGCCTCGAAATTGGGAAAGCTCGTTGCGACCGGTGCCATATCGTCGATCGTCACGGGGGCCTTGCTGACGAGGCCCGCGATGGCGAAGCTCATGCAGATGCGGTGGTCGAGGTGGCCGGCGATGGTCGCGCCGCCGGGCAGCGGGTCGCCGCCGGTGCCGTGGATGACGAGGCCGTCCTCGCTCTCCTCGACCCGCACGCCGATCGCCGCGAGGCCCGCGGCCATGACCGACAGCCGGTCGCTTTCCTTGACGCGCAGCTCGTCGAGGCCGGTCGTCACGGTCGTCCCCTCGGCAAGCGCGGCGGCGACGAAGAGAATCGGATATTCGTCGATCATGCTCGGCGCGACTGCCGGATCGACCGCGATGCCGCGGAGCAGGCTGTGGCGGACGCGCAGGTCGGCGACGGGCTCGCCGCCGACTTCGCGCGCATCGAGCAGTTCGATATCCCCGCCCATCGCCTTCAATACCTCGACCAGGCCGGCGCGGGTCGGGTTGAGGCCGACATTGGCAATAGTGACGTCCGATCCGGGGACGAGCAGCGCCGCAACGATGAAGAAAGCGGCCGACGAGGGGTCGCCCGGAACGACGATCGTTTGCGGCCGCAATTCGGCTTCGCCCATCACCGAAATCCAGCGGGTGCCGTCGGATTCTACTTCGACGTCCAGCGTGGCGCCGAAGCCCTTGAGCATCCGTTCGCTATGGTCGCGCGTCGGCACGGGTTCGATCACGGTGGTGATTCCCGGCGTATTGAGGCCGGCGAGCAGGATCGCCGACTTGACCTGCGCCGAGGCGACCGGAAGCCGATATTCGATCGGCACCGCGGGCGCGAGGCCGCGCACCATCAAGGGAAGGCGGCCCCCCGGCGAGGCCGAGATGTCAGCGCCCATCTGCGACAACGGATCGATGACGCGCCCCATCGGGCGTCCCGACAGGCTGGCATCGCCGACGAAAGTGGTCGTGATCGGATGGCTGGAAACAAGGCCCATCAGCAGGCGCGTCGAGGTGCCGCTGTTGCCCATGTCGAGCGCTTCGCGCGGCTGGAGCAGGCCACCGACACCGACGCCTTCAATGACCCATTCGCCGTCGCCGGTGCGGTCGATATTCGCGCCCATCGCGCGCATGGCCGCGGCGGTGGCGAGGACATCATGCCCCTCAAGCAGCCCGCTCACGTGGCTGGTGCCGACCGCGAGCGCCGACAACATCAGGGCGCGATGCGAAATGCTCTTGTCGCCGGGAATCGCGATCCTACCTTTAAGCGGAGCGGACGCGGCGAAGCTGCGGGGGCGGGCATTCTGGTCAGTCATGGCGTGCGGCTTTTGACAGCGGCCCGACAATCTGGCAAGGCGCACGCCGATTTGACGGATCGCCGGCCCGGCGCCCATCTTTTTCCGAAATATCAACCGATTTCCAAAAGGTTACGAGGCTTATATGGTAAAGGCTGAATGGGGCACGAAGCGTAGCTGCCCGAAATGTGCCACCCGATTCTACGATTTGACCAAGGATGATCCGGTCAGCTGCATCAATTGCGGCTATTCCTGGATTCCGGAATCGGTGCTGAAATCGAAGCAGCCGATGCCCTTCGAGGAAGTCGAGAAGCCGACCAAGGTCAAGGAAGAGGCCATCGACGAGGATCTGGATCTGGACGTCGATGTCGATGAAGACAGCGATTCGCCGGATAACGATGTCGATCTGGGCGGCGATGACGATCTGGGCGTCGCCACCGGCGACGACGAAGACGACGAAAGCTGATTTTTCGGCGAGGGGCCAAAAAAGCATCGCGGAGATGCATTTGGCCCCTTGCATCGAACGCAGGCGCTGCTAAAGGCGGCGTCCCGGTCGCACCACCCAGGGCGGCCAGACGAAATGGCACGGGGCCTTAGCTCAGCTGGGAGAGCGCTACAATGGCATTGTAGAGGTCAGCGGTTCGATCCCGCTAGGCTCCACCATTTCCTCGAAAACAAGAGGTCCGACGCACCGGCGTTCGGGCCTTTTTCTTTGCCGTGCCGGTTGGCGTGGCGCGTCAGAGCGCCATTTCTTCCTTTTCGAACAAGGGTTCGAAGCCGATCGGGTCGGCCAGGCTGATCCGGTCGAGGATCGCGGCGGTATCGTCGCGCACCTTCAGCATCAGCGTGCGCATCCGGCATTCGGCTTCGGGCAGGCAATTCTTGCAGGTTTCGTGGGCATTGCGGCTGGCACACGGGACCAGCGCGAGCGACCCGCGCGTCAGCCGGACAAGATCGCCATAGCTGATGTCGACCGGCGGCAGCGCAAGCTGATAGCCGCCATCGCGTCCGCGCTGCGAGATGAGCAACCCTTCGCGCGCCATTTCCGACAGGATGACGGTCAGGAATTTGGGCGGGATATTCTGCGCCTCGGCAATGTCCGCGAGTTGGACCTGACCCTTGCCCCAATGATCGGCAAGATGCTGAAAGGCACGTATCGTGTAGCGGGTCTTCTGCGAGAGCATGGCGCGCTGTCTGATCCACTTTGCCGATAATTTCAACCTCCCGACATGACAATTATCGCCTCAGCGCCAGCCCCATTGATTGAAATCACAGCGCGGCGTAGTTTCGCGGCGATAAGCGGGGTCGCGATCACAGGTTTTGGCACGGGTTTTTTGGAGCCGCATATGAAGCGAATCATGTTGGTCCCCGCCTGGGCCGCCGTCACCCTGCTGGCGGTGGCGCCCGCGCAGGCACAGTTCGGCGGGCTGCTGCGCAAGGTCACGACGCCGACCCCCGCCCCGACGTCGAGCGAAAGCGACAACGGCGGTTGTCCCAAGGGCAAGAAGGGCAGCAGCGTCGGCCGCGGCATATTGGGCGGTGTGATCCGCGATGCGGTGGGCGACGCGGCCAGCAAGGCGGGCGTCTATTCCTATGTCCCGATCGCCGAGGTCAGCGGAACGCTGACCGACGCCATCGCTTGCCGCCTCGACCCCGCCGAACAGGTGCAGGCCGCCAAGGCCACCGAAGAGGTGACACGCGGCGAAGCGGTCGGCACGACGTCGAACTGGACCAGCGAAACGCGCGACAATGTCAGCGGGTCGTCGACCGTGGCTTCGATCAACACAGAGGACGGCGGCAGGAAGTGCATGACCGTCAACGACTTCGTGATCGTCGATGGCGCGGAAACCCGTGTGTCGAAACGCATGTGCAAGGGGCCGGGTGATACGCGCTATGTTCTTGCGGCCTGAATTGCCGAAGCTCGCCCTCACGGCGCTTGCGGTCGTCAGCCTGACCGCGGCGACCGAGATGGACCCGATCAATCCGACCTGTCCGCTCAACCCCAATTGGTCGGCCAATCCGACGATGAAGCTGACGGTCGAAAAGCGCGGCGCGATGAAGGTGATGCTCGCCGAAGGCCGCGTTGATTCGGGACTGCCCGACCGGCTGAGCGCCGCGCTGAAGGCCAATCCGGACGTATCCGAGATATGGCTGCGTTCGCCCGGCGGCGATGCGCGCGCCGGCAACGCCGCGGGGCGCATCATCCGGTCGAACCCCGGCCTTGCGACGCGCATACCGAGCGGCTGGGCCTGTTTCAGCGCCTGCAATTTCGTCTTCATGGGCGGCGCGCCGCGGCTGATCGAGCCGGGCGGCGAGTTCATCGTCCATATGTTCACCAGCACCGGCGACCGCTCGCTGATCGACGAAAGCGTGGCGATGGGCACCGATGCGACGACCGAGCTGATCGGCGACGTCGAACAGGACAGCGCGCTGCTGGCGAGCGAGGACAATGATTTCCTGATCAAGATGGGCGTGTCGCGCAAATTGCTGACCGACATCATGTATCGGCAGAAGGCGGTGAAGGGCAGCGGCCCGGACAAATCGACGCGCCGCTGCCTGACGCTCGACGAAGCGCTGAAATATGGCGTGACCTACGCGGTAGAATAGCGACGGCTGAACAGCGTTGCATATCGCAACGAAACGCATAGACTGGCCGCCGATATATGGGAGAGCCAGCCATGACCGACATGACGCACGATCACGCGTCCTTCCGTTCGATGATCGACGGCACACAGGAAGATTGGGATATCATCGCGCGCGAGCAGAAGGAATTCGCGCCGCAGAACGGCAAGCGCATCCTCGATCATCTGAAACTGCTTGGCGGCGATTATGGCGGCTTTCCCGTTGATCGGCTCGAGCATTGCTTGCAGACCGCGACGCGCGCGCATCGCGATGGGCGCGACGAGGAATATGTGGTGATGGCGCTGCTCCACGACATCGGCGACACGCTGGGCGCATTCAACCATCCCGATGTCGCGGCGGCGATCCTCAAGCCCTTCCTGTCGGAAGAAAATCTTTGGATCGTCCAGCACCACGGCATCTTCCAGGGCCATTATTTCTTCCACTATCTCGGGCTCGACCGCGACATGCGCGACCAGTTCAAGGACCATCCCTATTACGCGGCGTGCGCCGAATTCTGCGAAAAATATGACGCGCCAGCGTTCGACCCCGACTATGAAAGCGAGCCGCTGGAATTCTTCGAGCCGATGGTGATGCGTCTCTGCTCCTATCCGCGCACGAGCATCTACAAGAAGATTATGGTCGAAGAAGCGGCGGAGTAAGCCCCAGCGTTCATGGGTAATACCCGGCGAAAGCCGGGGTCAGAAGGCGCGCAAAAGGACCCCGGCTTTCGCCGGGGAGCACTAGTAGTTCACTTGCCCTTGAACTCGGTCTTGCGCTTCTGAAGGAAGGCCGCGATGCCCTCGGCGGCATCGGCGCTGTTGCCGGCCAGATACTGGCCCATCGCCTCGGCGTCGAGCGTGTCGGCATAGCTTTGCGTCAACCCGCCGCGCAGCACCTTGCGCATCGTGCCGAGCGCAACCGTCGGTCCGCTGGCCAGCCGCTTTGCGAGCGCTTCGGCTTCAGCCATCAGCGCGTCATCCTCGACCGCCTTGTAAATCAGTCCCCAATCGGCGGCCTGTTCGGCCGAGATTTTCTCGCCGAGCATCATCATCTGCGTCGCGCGCGGCAGGCCGACGAGCCGTGGCAGCAGCCACGACGATCCCCCGTCGGGGACGAGGCCGATATTGACGAAAGCCTGGAGGAAATAGGCGCTTTTGCCAGCAATCGCGAAATCGCCCGACAGCGCAAAGCTGCATCCGACCCCTGCGGCGGGGCCGTTGACCGCGGTCACGACCGGAATGTCGAGATTGGCGAGCGCGAGCAGCATCGGGTTATAATGGTTGCGCAGCGCCTTGCGACTGTTCGCGCCGCCGCCGACAGCGGTTGCGCTGCGATCGCCCGCCAGATCCGCGCCCGAACAGAAACCGCGACCCTCACCGGTAATCAGCAGCGCACGCGCGCCAAGGACGCCCATCCAGTCGAGCGCGGCGCGGATATCGTCGGCCATCGCGGGCGGCATCGAATTGAGCCGTTCGGGACGGTTGAGCGTGATCTTCGCGACATTGTCGCTGCACGCGAGCTTGATCGTGTCGAAGGTCGGTATGTCGGTCATGGGGAAGAATCCTCTCGCGGTCTTTACCTTTACGTTCACGTAAAGGTGTGACCGATTCGGAGGATGAGTGCAAGGGGCGTTGCACGGTAGCGACAGTGCGCTCGGGCCCCGATGCCCCGCGCCGGTTTGACATCGCGTCGGCAATCGCACACCGGAACAGATGATAACTGGGGTGATTTGACCGGGGGGGAGGGCGACTGTGAATCTGGAGCCATATCGCAGACATCGCCGAATTTTGACCGCAAGTCTGGTCGGCACCGCAGTCGAATTTTATGATTTTTATATCTACGGCACCGCGGCTGCGCTGGTCTTCGGGCCGCTTTTCTTTCCTTCGGAATCGCCGTCGGCGCAGCTGATGCTCAGCTTCATGAGCTTCGGGCTCGCTTTTTTCGCGCGGCCGGTCGGCGCCGTCGTGTTCGGCCATTTCGGCGACCGGATCGGGCGGAAGTCGACGCTCGTTGCCTCGCTGATGCTGATGGGGGCCTCGACGCTGCTTATCGCCTTTCTGCCGACCTATGCGATGGTCGGCTGGGTCGCACCGTTGCTGCTGTGCATCTTGCGGTTCGGGCAGGGCTTCGGGCTGGGCGGGGAATGGGGCGGTGCGGCGCTGCTCGCGGTCGAAAATGCGCCGCCGGGATGGCAGTCGCGCTTCGGCATGTTCCCGCAGCTTGGCGCGCCGGTCGGGTTCATCGCCGCCAACGGACTGTTCCTGCTCCTCGGCCTTTGGCTGAGCGATGCCGATTTTGCGGCGTGGGGCTGGCGTATCCCCTTTCTTGTTTCCGCCGTGCTCGTCGGCCTTGGCCTGTGGGTGCGGCTCAAGATCGGTGAGACGCCGGCCTTTTCGGAGGCGTTGGAGCGCGACGCGCCTGTCGGCGTGCCGATCGGCGAGTTGCTGCGCGGCCACTTCGTCGCGACGCTTGCCGGCACCTTCGCGGTCGTCGCCTGTTTCGCGATCTTCTATCTCGCGACCAGCTTCGCCCTTGCGCACGGCACCACCACGCTCGGCTATCCGAAGGAGGAGTTTCTGCTCATCCAGCTCGGTGCGATATTGTTCATGGCGGGCGGCATTATCTTTGCGGGCTATGCCAGCGATGCGTCGAGTGCGCAGCGCGTGCTGCGCTGGGGCTGCGGCGCGACGATGCTCGTCGGCTTGCTGTTCGGTCCGGCGCTGGCCTCGGGGAGCTGGCTGACGATCTTCGCAGGTCTCGCCACATCGCTGTTCGTCATGGGCCTCGTCTACGGCCCGCTCGGGAGCTGGCTGACCGGCCTGTTCCCCGTGCGCGTCCGCTACACCGGCGCGTCGGTCGCCTTCAATGTCGGCGGCATATTAGGCGGCGCAGCCGCGCCGATCGCGGCGCAGGCGCTCGGTGACTGGCGCGGAACCGAGGTCGTCGGCCTCTATCTGGCGCTCGCCGGACTGGTCAGCTTTTGCGGCCTGGCCTTGGTGACAAAAATTGAACGCGGTGACGCGTGAGGCGCAATGTCATTGCGGCGTCATCATTGAATCTCTAACAAACGGATAGTCTCCCACCACCGCGAGATCTGCCCATGTCCTTGATCGCACGCCGTTCTTTCATCGCCTCATGGCCGGTCATCGCCAGCCTCATGCTGCCGGGTTCCGCGGCCGCTTTGGCGCCAATGGTCTTCGCCGCACCGATCAGGCTGCAGGGCAATCGCGTCTGGCTTGATGTGTCGGTGGAAGGCTTGCCTCCCGAACCGTTCATTCTCGACACCGGTACCACCGAAAGCCTGATTTCGGATAGCTGGGCGAACTCCGTCAAGCTGCGCGAACGCGGCGCGAGCATTATCGGCGGCCTGGGCGGGGTAGAGCGGACGTCGGTCCTGCGCGTCGAGGATGTGGTGATCGGCGGCACCTTTCGCATCCCCTATATGGAATTTCACGGCACCAAGTCAGTCGTCGACTCGAGCACCCGGGGATTGATCGGCGCGCCGCTGTTTACCGATATGGACAGCGATCTTGATTTCGTGGCGAACCAGTGGCGCATCTATCCCGATGGCCGTAGCGAGCGGCCTGGCATGTATCTGATACCCGAAAGCTATATGCCCCGCCGGGCGAGCTACGGTTTGACCACGCCCGTGCAGATCGGCGATTTTTCCGGGCGCTTCCTGATCGACACAGGCGCACCCCGCAACATCCTGCTCGATGGCAAGGCGGCGCGCGACATCGGTTGGTGGGATAGCGAACGACCCTATGTTCCCGTGCGTGCAAGCGGCTTCGGCAAAGGAAGTCTGCGGACCCGTATGTTCCGGGCGGACAAGGTCCTTCTTCACAAATTCGCCTTTCCGCGCGCGCTGGTCACACTTGCTGAGCCCGGCCCGCGGAACGGCAATTTCGATAATGTCGAGGGGTTGGTCGGGTTGGACATGATCCGCCATTTCCACCTGTCGACGGATCCCAAGCGCAAACAGCTATGGATGGCGCCCAACGGACTCGATTTTGCAGGAACCGAGCGCTATCCGATGTCGGGGCTGTGGCTTGACCGCAAAGGTACGCGTATCGTGATCGAGGATGTTGGCAACGGCAGCCCGGCCAAGGACGCCGGGCTGCAACCGGGCGATACGCTTGTGGGGGTCGAATGGAACGCGATGTTGCGCCGGCTGGGCGGCAAGCCCGGGGATCAAGTCGCGTTCGATTATGAACGCGACGGGAAGCGCGGTCACGCGCAGTTCAATCTGAAGCCCTATCTTTAGTCGGCACGGAGCAGCGTCAGCTTAGCTTTTCCGACCTTTCGCTCCGCTTCGATCGCGAAGCCCGCGACGTCGACGCTTTCTTTCTCGCCTGTTTCGATCGAGATCCAGCTATCGGTATCGACCCAGCCGAGCCGCGCCAGCTTGTCGAGTGCGACACTGCCCGCGCCGGTTGCATAGGGCGCATCGAGCAGCAGCAGATCGAAACTGCGTGGCGCTGGCCCAAGTGCGAGGACCGAACCGGCCCGCACCTCGGCGCGTCCGGCCGCACCGAGCGCCGCCAGATTCTTGCGCAGGGCGTCGATCGCCTCGCGATCCTGCTCACCGAACAGGCACTGCACGGCGCCGCGCGACAAGGCCTCGATCCCCAGCGCGCCCGACCCCGCGAACAGGTCGGCGACATACAAGCCCTCGAAACTACCGAGCCGGCTTGCAAGCATGGAGAAGAGTGTCTCGCGCGTGCGGTCGGCGGTCGGGCGAGTGGCATCATTCTTGGGCGCGATCAACTTGCGACCGCGCCATTTGCCGGAAATGACGCGCATCAGCTCATCCGCCGCCGGAACTGGAACAAGGCATCGCGTGGTACGACCTCGACCGCGCCGACATCGAGGCCGTCGAGCTCGAAAGCGCCATATCGCGTCCGGATCAGGCGGCTCACCTGCAGCCCCAGATGTTCGAGCACGCGGCGAACCTCGCGATTCTTGCCCTCGGTCAGCGTCAGCTCGATCCACTGGTTGCGCCCCGTCCGCCGTTCGAGATTGGCGTCGATCTTGCCATAGCGGACCCCGTCGATCTCGACCCCCTCGACCAGTTCCTCGAGCTGCGCTTGGCTGATGTCGCCAAACGCGCGGGCGCGATAGGTGCGCTCGACCCCGCTGGCGGGCAGTTCGAGCTGGCGCTTGAATTCGCCGTCATTGGTCAGCAACAGCAAGCCCTCGGTATTATAGTCGAGCCGCCCGACGGGCATCAGCCGCGGCAGCCCCTTGGGCAGCACGTCATAAATCGTCTTGCGTCCCTTGGGGTCGCGCGCCGCGGTCAGGCAGCCGACCGGCTTGTAGAAGCGATAGAGGCGCGTCGATACGGGCTTTGCGACCGGATTGCCGTCGACGGTCAAGCCCTCGAGCGATGAGAGCAGCGGCGCCGGTTGCACGATCACCGCGCCGTTCAGTGCAATGCGGCCTTCCTCGATCATTCGTTCGACATCGCGCCGTGACCCGACGCCAGCGCGCGCCAGGAGCTTGGTGATGCGCTGCGGCCCGTCCTCGCGCTCCTCTTCCTTCGGCGGAGCCTTACGCGGCGGTTGTGCAGCGCGCGCGCTGCGGCGGCCACGCGGAGCGTCGCCCTGCGGGGAAGCGGGCGGGCGGGACGGCGAACGGGGTGGGCGGCGTGTCGTCATCGGAACGGATGCGGCTTTCATATCGTTATTCGGGAAAAGGGATGTTGTAATATGGCCACGCTCATAGCCGGAAAAGTGTCGCTTCGTCGATGGCAAGCAAAAGCAATCTTGCGAGGACGCGCACGCAGAGTCATGCGGCGGACGGAAGGTAGGTAAAATGCTCTTCGCGTCCCGCCCGTCCTGCTTCAAACGGCTGCTGATCGTCGAGGATGATCCGCTGGTCGCTTTCGACAATGAGCGGACCCTGAAGCATGGTGGCTATGACGTCGTTGCGACGGTCGATTCGGGCGAAGCGGCTGTCGCGATGCTGGCAGACAAGACGATCGATGCGCTGATCCTCGACCTCAAGCTCGCGGGGCACATGACGGGACGCGAGGTTGCGCGGCTCGCGCGCGACCGCGGCGTTGCCGTACTGCTGGTAACGGGGCAATGTCCCGAAGATGCGGGCGACATCGCGCTCGCCTGCCTGACCAAGCCGCACGGGGCGGCGGCGCTTCTCCACGCGGTTCGCGCCGTCGAGACGATGGTGTGCAAGCACAAGATGCCGCGCAAGGTGAGCGGGATGCAAACCTATTGGCGTCCCGAGGCCGCGTAACCGGCCCGCTGCCTCCACCGAACCGGCGGTTGAGTGCCGATGCGCGAGGAGGATCCCGTTGAAGATATTGCTTCCGCTGTTCAGCTTGGCTTTGGGGGCGGCCGCCGCGCTCCTGTTCGGGCCATCCGATCGACCGTCCGCCGCCATCGCGGCTTCGACGCCGCCCGCGGCGCCCGTGCTGGTCGAGTTGTTCACCAGCCAGGGTTGTTCCTCCTGTCCGCCCGCCGACCGGTTGCTCGAAAGACTGGATGCCGAAGGCTCCGTGGTCGCGGTCAGCCGCCCCGTTACCTATTGGGACCGGCTGGGATGGAAGGATACGCTCGCGCGCGCCGCGAACGATGCGCTTCAGGACCGCTATGCGCGGCGCGGGCTGCCGGGGGCGGGCGTTTATACCCCCGAAACCGTCGTGCAGGGGAGCGCGGCCGCCGTCGGATCGGACGAGCGGGCGCTGCGCCGGATGCTCGGCGCCGCGCCAAGCGACGCGGCGCTTCGCCTCGACGGCGGCCGTGTGGTCGCTTCGCGGTCCGCAGCGGGTGCCGAATTGCGCTTCGTGGCGATCGCGCACCGCGCCTCGGTCGACGTCGCCCGCGGCGAGAATGGCAACCGGACGCTGGGCTATACCAATGTGGTGCTGGCCGAGGCGGCGGTTCCTTGCCCCGCAAGCGGCGCCTGCGCGGCTGCAATACCCGCAGCGATCGCGGGCCAGCGCGGCGCCGACCGCTGGGCGGTGCTGTTGCAGGACCGCGCCGGCGGGCGCGTGCACGCCGTCCGCTGGATCGGGCGCCCCGCCAAATAGATGCTTCCAATTTGGTCCTGTTGCTTTAGGCCGAACGGTTCGATGCGTCGCCGGTCAGCCGAGCGCGACAGGGAGGATCTATGCAGGCAGATATGGCGCCGCCGCCACCGCAAAGCTGGTGGGACAGCATCCGGCCCTATCTGGAACGCGCGCCGCTGGCGGCGCTGCTGCTCGGCATTTCGTCGGGATTTCCCTATGCGATGATCGGTGCCACCTTGACGACGCGACTGTCGCAGGACGGTTTCGAAAAATCATCGATCACCGCCTTTTCGCTCGCCTTTCTCGTCTATAATTTCAAACCGCTGTGGGCCTGGATCGTCGATACGATCCGCCTTCCGGGGGCCGGGGTGGTCGGCCAACGGATCAGTTGGCTGATCCTGACGGCCATGCTCGTCATGCTGGCGGTCGGCAATCTCGCGCTGGTCGATCCGCAGCAGGTCGGCCAGTCCCCCGTGGGGCACCTCATGCAGCGGTTCGGGCTTGGCCATGAAGGCGAATTCGCCGCGCTGTTCGAAATGGCGGTCGGTGCGGTTCTCGTGGGTGCAGCGGGCGCGACGTTCGACATTGTGATCGACGCCTACCGGATCGAGATATTGAAGCCCGAACAACTCGGTGTCGGATCGGGCATGTCGCAATATGGCTGGCGGATCGGATCGGCGGGCGCCGGTGCGCTCGCGCTCTATCTTGCCGCGCGGCAAGGATGGGAGGCGGCCTATCTGGCATGTGCGCTTTTTGCATTGCCGGCGGTCATTGCGGGCTTTTGGGTCGGCGAGCCCGAGCGGCACCGCGCGGCACTCTCGCGCGAAGGCAAACCAGGACTTGTCGCGGGTATCATCGGTCCCTTCCGCGAGTTTTTCAGTCGCCATGGCGCCTGGCTGGTGCTGCTGTTCATCCTGCTCCACAAGATCGGCGATACGCTCGCGAATCTGACGCTGCGCCTGCTGCTCAACGATCTTGGCTTCAGCAATGACGAGATTGCGATCTACGACGTCGGTATCGGCTTCTGGGCCTATCTGATCGGCATTTTCATCGGCGGGATTCTCTACGCGCGGATGGGCATGAAAAAGTCGGTACTGCTCAGCCTGATCCTGATGGCGGTGAGCAATTTCAGCTTCGCGCTGCTCGCGGCGGCGGGCCACAGCAATTGGGGCCTCGCCGGCGCGATCGGGTTCGAAAATATTGCGAGCGGCATCGGCGGCGTCGTTGTCGTCGCCTATTTCT
Organism: Sphingopyxis sp. P1IMeth2; assembly: GCF_900185685.1. Lineage (NCBI taxonomy): Bacteria > Pseudomonadati > Pseudomonadota > Alphaproteobacteria > Sphingomonadales > Sphingopyxidaceae > Sphingopyxis > Sphingopyxis sp. P1IMeth2. Next base: position 11,203 of record NZ_FYAT01000012.1, on the reverse strand, counting down.
CGGCACTCTGCGACTTGCGCTTCACTGCGGCGCATTATGCGCTGATCTCCTCCGCAGCGAGCATTGTCGGTCGTTTCCTGACCGGCACCACGGCGGGCGCGATGATGGACAATATGGGCAATGTGAACTTCTATCTGTTCACCGTCGCCGCAGCCCTGCCGGGTATTGTCCTATTCTGGCTGATGATGCGCAGCGGGCTCGTTGACCAATCGGTCGGCACGGCGGGTACCCGGCATGCGCGCGAGGCGTCGGCCTAATCGGGCAATTCGCCGTTCGCGCGCAGCACCTCGCCCGCAAGGTAAAGCGAGCCGGCGATCAGGACGATCTCGGTCACAGGGTCTACGGCCAATCCGGCCAGCGCAGCCTCGACGGTATCGGCCGCGAGCGCTTCCGGCCCGAAGGCTGAGGCGCCATGATGCTCGTGCCCGGGCACCGGCACGACGGTGATCGAGGCGAGCTTGCCGGCGAGGGGATCGATCAACGCCGAGGGATGCTTGTTGGCGAGCATCCCGGTGACCAGATGGATGCGGCGCGCATCGCCCGCAAAATGCTGCGCGAGTTGATGCCCTGCATCGGCATTGTGGGCGCCGTCGAGCCACACCGTCGTGGCGGGCGGGAGCAGCTTTGCGAGCGGTCCGCTCTCCAGTCGTTGCAACCGCGCCGGCCAGTAAGCCGCGGCGATGCCGCGCTCGATCGCGCCCGCATCGGGTTTCGGTCCCGGCGCGAGATGGAGCATCGCAATCGCAAGGCCCGCGTTGCGCATCTGATGCCCGCCCGCCATGCGCGGGCGCAGCAAGGCGGGGAGTTCCCCGTCCATCGACCGCCAGCGAAAGGCGTCGCCGACGGCTTCGACCGACCAGGTTTCGCCCTCGACGAACGGGACCACGCCCGCCGCCTCGGCCCGGTCCGCGATTACCCGCGCCAGCGGCGGCGGATAGGCGAGCGTCGCCAGCGCGGCGCCGCGCTTGATTATGCCGGCCTTTTCCCACGCGATCCGTTCGGCAGGGCGCGTCGGGGTGCCGTCTTCGGGCGCGAGCAGAAAGGCCTCATGGTCGATGCCGAGCGAGGCGATGCCGCACACCGCCGGCGCCGGGATGATATTGGTCGCATCGAGTCGTCCGCCCAGCCCGACCTCGATGATGCAATCGTCGGCGGGGATGCGCGAAAAGGCAAGGAAAGCCGCCGCAGTCGTCACCTCGAAAAAGCTTGCGTGCAGCCCTTCCGCGACGTCGAGGGCTTCGCCAAGCAAGGCCGCGAGCGCCGCATCATCGATCAGGGTGCCCGCCAGTCGGATGCGCTCGTTAAACCGGACGAGGTGCGGGCTGGTATAAGCGTGGACCCTGCGCCCCTGCGCCTCCAGTATTGCGCGCAGATAGGCGCAGGTCGATCCCTTGCCGTTGGTCCCTGCGACATGGAAGGTCCGCGGCAGCCGGTCTTGGGGATCGCCGAGGCGCGCGCACAGTTCGCCGATGCGTTCCAGCCCCAATATGTCGCGACCCGGCGACAGCGCCGCGAGGCGGTCGAGCTGCGCCTGAACGGCGGGATCGGAACTGTGCGCGTGGTCGGGCATGGATTCTCCCTCCGTCCGTCAGGAGGAGGGATCAAGCCGCCTTTTCGGGCGCGAGATAGCCGATCAGGCGGCCGAGCGTCGCGGGCAGCTCCTTGCGATGCACCACCATGTCGATCATCCCGTGATCGAGCAGATATTCGGCGCGCTGGAATCCTTCGGGCAGCTTTTCGCGGATCGTATTTTCGATCACGCGCTGGCCCGCAAAGCCGATCAGCGCATTGGGCTCGCTGATCTGCACATCGCCCAGCATCGCATAGCTCGCGGTCACGCCGCCCGTCGTCGGGTCGGTGAGCAGCACCACATAAGGCAGGCCCGCGCGGCGCAGCCGCTGGAGCGCAACCGTAGCGCGCGGCATCTGCATCAGCGACAGCGTGCCTTCCTGCATCCGCGCGCCGCCCGCGGCGGTGATCGCGATGTAGGGGACGCCGCGCTTGATCGCGGCCTCGACCCCGGCGACGAAGGCTTCGCCGACCGCGACGCCCATCGATCCGCCCATGAAGGCGAAATCCTGCACCCCGATCACGGCGCCCTGGCCCGAAATGCGGCCGAAGGCGTTCTGGTAAGCGTCGCGGTCGCCGGTCTGCGCGCGTGCGGCCTTGATGCGGTCGACATATTTCTTGGTGTCGCGGAACTTCAGCGGATCTTCGGGTGCCGCGGGGGCGGCGATCAACTCGTGCAGGCCGCCGTCGAAAAGCTGCGCGAAGCGCTCTTTGGCGCCGATGCGGTCGTGATGGTCGCAGCGCGGGCAGACGTTCAGATTGTCTTCCCACTCCTTGACGAACACCATCTGCTGACACTGGCGGCATTTGTGCCAGAGGTTGTCGGCGGTGTCGCGCTTGGCGGTGAAGGGCAGGGCGTTGCGAACGCGGTCGAGCCAGCTCATGCGGCGATCTCCTTTGCGCTGTGGATAGCATCGGCGAGCGAACGGGTGAAGGCCTCGACATGCGCCGCCGCGGCGTCGCCATGCTCGGCAATGATGTCGATGAAGGCCGATCCGACGACGACGCCGTCGGCAACCTTGGCGATGTCGGCCGCCTGCGCGGGGGTGCGAACGCCGAATCCGACCGCGACCGGCAGGTCGGTCGCGGCTTTCAGGCGCGCAACCGCATCCTCGATGCTCGCCTGAGCGGCCTGCTGCATCCCGGTGATCCCGGCAACCGAAACATAATAGAGAAAGCCGCCCGCGCCGTTCAGCACGTCTGGCAGGCGCGCCGCGTCGGTCGTCGGCGTTGCGAGGCGGATCAGGTCGACCCCGGCAGCGCGGAGCGCGGGGCCGAGTTCGGGATCTTCCTCCGAGGGAATATCGACGCAGATGACGCCGTCGACCCCTGCTTTCGCGCACTCTGCGGCGAACCAGTCGGCGCCACGGATCGTCATCGGATTGGCATAGCCCATCAGCACGAGCGGCGTGTCGGGATGGCGCTGGCGGAAGGCGGCGGCGATACCGAACAGGTCGGCGGTGGTCGTCCCCTTGGCGAGGCTTCGCAGGTTTGCGGCCTGGATCGCGGGGCCGTCGGCCATCGGATCGGTGAAGGGCATGCCCAGTTCGATCACATCGGCACCCCCCGCGACGAGCGCGTCAAGGTTCGCGGCGGTGTCGCCATCGCCGCCGGTGATGAAGGCGACGAGCGCAGGGCGCGGCTTGGCGAAGGCGGCGGCGAAGCGGGTCACAGCTTTACCCCCAATGCTTCCGCCACGGTGAAGATGTCCTTGTCGCCGCGACCCGAGCAATTGACGATGATGATCTTGTCCTTGCCCAGCGTCGGCGCGATGCGTTCGGCAGCGGCGATCGCGTGCGCGCTTTCGAGCGCGGGGATGATGCCTTCGAGCTTGGTCAGTTTCTGGAAACTTGCGAGCGCCTCTTCGTCGGTGACCGGTTCGTAACGCGCGCGGCCGATGTCATGCAGCCAACTATGCTCGGGGCCGATGCCCGGATAGTCGAGCCCCGCCGAGATGCTGTGCGCCTCGGTGATCTGGCCGTCCTCATCCTGCAGCAGATAGGTCTTGTTGCCGTGGAGGATGCCGGGTTTGCCGCCGGCGAGGCTGGCGGCGTGCTTGCCGCCCAATCCTTCGCCCGCGGCTTCGACGCCGACGATCTCGACGTCTGTGTCATCGAGGAAGGGATGGAACAGCCCGATGGCGTTCGACCCGCCGCCGACGGGGGCGATCAGCATGTCGGGCAGGCGCCCTTCGGCTTCGAGAATTTGCGCCTTCGCTTCCTCGCCGATCACCGACTGGAAATCACGCACCAGTTCGGGATAGGGATGCGGCCCCGCGACGGTGCCGATGATGTAGAAGGTGTCCTCGACGTTCGCGACCCAGTGGCGGAGCGCCTCGTTCATCGCATCTTTCAGCGTCTTCGCGCCGCTTTCGACCGCGACGACTTCGGCGCCGAGCAGCTTCATGCGGAAGACGTTCGGCTGCTGCCGCGCGACGTCGACCGCGCCCATGAAAATGGTGCAGGGCAGGCCAAAGAGCGCTGCCACGGTCGCGGTCGCGACGCCGTGCTGGCCGGCGCCGGTTTCGGCGATGATCTTGGTCTTGCCCATCTGCTTGGCGAGCAGGATCTGACCGATGCAATTGTTGATCTTGTGCGCGCCGGTGTGGTTCAGATCCTCGCGCTTCAAATAGATCTTCGCGCCACCCAGATCGTTCGTCAGCCGCTCGGCAAACCACAGCGGGCTCGGGCGGCCGACATAATTTTTGAGCAGATAGTCGAACTCGGCCTTGAAGGCAGGGTCGGCCTGCGCAGCGCGATAATGGCGTTCGAGGTCGAGGATGAGCGGCATCAGCGTTTCGGCGACATAGCGGCCGCCGAAGGCGCCGAAATGGCCGCGCGCGTCGGGCTGGGTGCGGAGGCTGTTGGGCAGGGTCGGTGCTTCGGTCATGGTCATTTCCATCGGTTACGGGTGGGCGCGCACTTGAAGATCGGGTCTCAAGCGGTCAGCGCCATCGTTTTCCGATGCGCATCATGAGGAACTGCGGTGTCAGCATCTGCCGACCGCTTTAAGGAAAGCGGCGATCTTGTCCATATCCTTGGCGCCCGGTGCGCTTTCGACCCCCGACGACACATCGACGAGCGGCGCGCCGGTTTCGGCGATCGCCTGTGCGACATTGGCCGGGGTCAGTCCGCCTGCGACGCCCCAATCGATCGAGTGGCGATGGCCCTTGAGCAGCGACCAGTCGAAGCGGGCGCCGGTGCCGCCGGGCAACGCCGCTGCCGGCGCATCGAACAAGATGCGGTCGGCCGCACCTTCAAACTGCCGGACGCGTTCCAGCGTTCCGGCATCCTTCAGGCCGACCGCCTTCCAGACTTCGGCGGGAACGAGCCGTTTGACCGCGGCGAGCCATTGGGGTGTTTCATTGCCATGAAACTGGACGATGTCGGGGCGCACCGCGCTGAGCGCCTCGCCGGTCACCTGTCGCGAGGCATTCACGAGAAGGAGCGCAACCTTCACTTTCCCCCCGGCGCGCTGGCGAAGCGCGGCAGCGGTCTTCAGATCGACGTGGCGCGGACTCGGTTCATAGTGAACGAGGCCGATGTGCGTCGCGCCGAGCCGGATAGCGGCGTCAACCGTTTCGGGCGTAGAGAGGCCGCAGATTTTGACAAGTGGGGGCATATATCAGGGTTCGATCATTTAGGTCATTGCGAGCGAAGTGAAGCAATCTCCAGCCATCGGCGTAACACAATCCCGATAGCTGGAGATTGCTTCGTCGCCTTCGGCTCCTCGCAATTACGATGGTTGAATGAAAGTGTGTTTACAGCGTCGCTTCGATCGCGCGCGCCGCGAGGTCGGGGTCCTGCGACTGGCTGATCGGTCGGCCGACGACGAGGATCGAGGCGCCGTCAGCCATCGCCTGCGCCGGGGTAACGATACGCTTCTGATCGCCGGCACGGCCGTCAGCAGGGCGCACCCCCGGTACGACGAAGAAGCCGCCGGGCCATGCCTTGCGCGCGGCCTTCACTTCCTGGCCCGAGCAGACGATGCCGTCGAGACCCGATTCGCGGGCCAGCGCGGCGAGGCGGACGACCTGGTCGTGCGGGGTGCCGCCGACGCCGATATCATCGAGATCGGGCGCGTCGAGGCTGGTGAGCACGGTAACGCCGACCACCTTGGTCGCGCTTCCCGCGACTGCCTTGGCCTCTTCCATCATCGCGCGGCCGCCCGCGGCGTGGACGGTCAGGATCGCGGGTTCGAGCGGACGCAGCGCCTGGATCGCCTTGGCAACGGTGTTCGGGATGTCGTGCAGCTTGAGGTCGAGGAAGATCGGCAGGCCGAGCTTCGCCATTTCGTGCACCCCGTGATGACCGTTGGCGCAGAAGAATTCGAGGCCGAGCTTCAGCCCGCCGACATGGTGGCGCACCCGCTGCGCCAGCGTCAGCGCGGCATCGAGGTGGGGGGTGTCGATGGCAAGATAGACAGGCGAGCTCATTGCGGATCCAGCGGCGAGGGTGGGATGTCGTTGACGGGCTTCGACTGCGGCGCCGGTTCGGGCGTGAGCGGCGTCTCGGCGGGGCGGTTGGCCATGGCGCGCAAGTCGGCAAGTTGCCGTTCGCTCGTTTCGATACGGCGCTTCAGTGACCAGCGCGAGGTACGCAGCGCGATCCACAGCGGCAGGCTGCCGATCAGAAAGGCGGCAAAGATCAGCACCGGCAATTTGGTGTCGAGCACCTGTCCCGGCCATATGGTCACGGTGACCGGATTCCAGTTGGCCATCGAAAAGACGACGAGAATGATGGTCAGCAACACCCAGATGACGGTTCGCACGATTCCCACGTTATTGCGCTCCTTTACCGGCCTCTGCATCGAACCCTAAGCGACTTTGGCGCACGATGCGAGTCTCTGGGCGAGGCCCGGCGCGTTCAGCCGCCGAACACCCGCGCAAAGATCGTGTCGACATGCTTCATATGATAGTCGAGGTCGAACAGCGCGGTCAGTTGCTCCGCCGACAGTCGCGCGGTCACGTCGGTATCGCCCTTCAGCAGTTCGAGCAACGAAAGCTCGCCGTCGCTTTCCCAAACCTTCATCGCATTGCGCTGGACGAGCGCATAGCTGTCCTCGCGGCTCGCCCCTGCCTGGGTCAGCGCGAGCAGGACGCGCTGCGAATGGACGAGGCCGCCCATGCGATCGAGATTTTTCTGCATACGCTCGGGGTAAACGAGCAGCTTGTCGACCACGCCGGTCAGTCGCGCGAGCGCGAAGTCGAGCGTGATCGTCGCGTCGGGACCGATGAAGCGTTCGACCGACGAATGGCTGATATCGCGCTCGTGCCACAGCGCGACATTCTCCATCGCAGGGATGGCGGCGCTGCGCACCATGCGCGCAAGCCCGGTCAGATTTTCGGTGAGCACCGGGTTGCGCTTGTGCGGCATGGCCGACGAGCCCTTCTGCCCCGGCGAAAAATATTCCTCCGCTTCGAGCACTTCGGTGCGCTGAAGGTGGCGGACCTCGACCGACAGGCGTTCGATCGACGAGGCGATCACGCCGAGCGTTGCGAAGAACATGGCATGGCGGTCGCGCGGAATGACCTGCGTCGACACGGGTTCGATCGCGAGGCCCAGCTTCGCCGCGACATGCGCTTCGATGCGCGGGTCGATATTGGCAAAGGTGCCAACCGCGCCCGAAATCGCGCAGGTCGCAATTTCCGCGCGCGCTGCGACCAGCCGCGCCTTGCAGCGGGCGAACTCGGCATAGGCTTCGGCCATTTTGAGTCCGAAGGTGACGGGCTCGGCATGGATGCCGTGGCTGCGCCCGATCGTCGGGGTCAGCTTATGTTCGTATGCGCGGCGTTTGATCGCCTCGAGCAGCGCGTCGAGGTCTGCGAGCAGGATGTCGGCAGCCTGCGCGAGTTGCACCGCGAGGCAGGTGTCGAGCACGTCGCTCGACGTCATGCCCTGATGCATGAAGCGCGCTTCTTCGCCGACATTTTCGGCGACCCAGGTCAGGAAGGCGATGACGTCATGCTTGGTGACCGCCTCGATGGCGTCGATCGCGTCGACGTCGATGACGGGTTTCGTCGCCCACCAGTCCCACAGCGCCTTCGCGGCGGACTGGGGAACCGTGCCCAGTTCCGCGAGCGCCTCGGTCGCATGCGCCTCGATCTCGAACCAGATGCGAAAGCGATTCTCGGGCGACCAGATGGCGGTCATGTCCGGGCGGGCGTAGCGCGGAACCATTGATGTACCTTCCTTTTGTGCGCCGCTGTTCGGCGCCTTGTCGCAAAACCGCGACGGAATCACGATGGGGCGCCCCCTAGCAGGGGTCGACCGCTTCGCCAATCACCCGCGCTCCGCAACTTCCAGCGAACGCGGACGGTTGCCCCCATGCCCCTTCAGAAAAGGCGGCGGATCGCAAACAGATGCAGGTCCGCCGCCGGTACAGGAGATAGATAATGTTGAAGCAAGTTCTTTTGATCGGCGCCGCCGCGATCAGTTTCCCCGCGCTGGCCCAGGAAGCACCGCCGTCGCCGGGCACCACGCCGCCGACCGAGCAGCCCGAGGCTGCGCCGATGCCCGATAGCGCGCCGGCACCGACCGACACGACGGCTCCGCCGGCCCCCACCGAGCCGGCCACCGATACGATGGCGCCGGCCAGCGAGGCGCCTGCGCAGACCGCGCCCGCCCCGTCGAGCAGCGCAGCCGCGACCCCCGCGCAAATCGCCCAGATCGTCGAAACCGAATTTCCGACCTATGACGGCGACAAGTCGGGCGACCTTAGCTCCGCTGAATTCGGCGCATGGATGAAGAAGCTGCGCACCGCGCAGGATCCCGCCGTCGATCCCGAATCGGCCGATGTGAAGAGCTGGATCGATCAGGCTTATGGCACGGCCGACGCCGACAAGTCGGGCAGCGTTACCAAGGAAGAACTGGTCGCGTTCCTTTCGCGCGGCGCCTGATTTCGCAGTCCTCCCCGCTTGGGGCGATGCAGCCGTCGGAGCGATCCGGCGGCTGCATTGCCATGACCGTCATGCCGCGCGCGGCGGCTGCATGACTGCCCGGATCGTCAACGCCCGTTCGTGGCCGTCGCGATCGGGCCACAGGATCGCGCTGCCGGCGCGCATCCCTATCAACCCGGCACCAATGGGCGTCAGGATCGAAATCCGCCCCGACGCGATGTCGGCATCCGACGGATAGACCAGCCGGACGCTGCGCACCGCGCCGCTCGCTTCGTCGACGAAATCGACCTCGCTGTTCATCGTCACGACGTCGCGCGGGACGTGGCGCTCCTTGTGGACGGTCGCACGGCCGATCTCGCGCATCAGCAGTTCGCTGACCTGCGGCATGCGTTTTTCGATGCCGAGGGCGAGATCGGTCAGCGCATCGGCCTCCGAGTCGATCATGTGAATGGGCGGGCGTTTGCTTGCCTTGGTCGAGGTGGTCTTGGCTACTGTCATTCTTTTTGCTTTCCGCATGGAAAGGGCAGGGCGCGGCCGCGCTCCTGTCGGGATGGTTCGGAAATCTAGCCCCGGTCCGGGGCATGGCACGCCACAGCCCGGGGCTAGAAGCCCGCGAGAAGCTGACCCGCGTGAAGGCGGAAGCGAAGATGGCGCTGCCGAATCTGCATGACGCGATGATGTCGCCTGAGGCCGGGCAAGTAAAGCCCGGCCTTTTGGGCCTCCTGATTCAGAGCAGCCCGAGCGCGCGGAGGCTGCGGTGGCCGCTGCCGCCGATGATGATATGATCGTGCAGCGCGATGCCCAGCCGCCCTGCGGCATCGGCGAGGTCGCGCGTTATCGCGATATCCTGGCGGCTCGGTTCGGGGTTTCCGCTGGGGTGATTGTGGACGATGATGATCGCCGCGGCGCCGAGTTCGAGTGCGCGCTTCACGACTTCGCGCACATAGATCGCCGATTGGTCGATCGACCCCTCGCTCGCGACCTCGTCGCGGATCAGCATGTTGCGCGAGTTGAGGTACAGCACCCGCACCCGCTCGACCTCGATCGGTCCCATGTCGGCGCGCAGCCAGTCGAGCAGCGCATCCCAACTCGACAATAGGGGCTTTTCGCGGAATTCCCCTTTCAGCATCCGGAGGCTGGCCTGCTGGACGATCTTGAGCGCGGCGATCGCGCCGTCGCCCATGCCGTCGACCCGGCGCAGCGATTCGGGATCGGCGCTGACGAGCTGTGGGAACGAACCGAATTCGCGCAGCAATGTCTTGGCGAGCGGCTTGGTATCGCGCCGCGGGATCGCAAGCGCGAGGAGATATTCGACCAGTTCGTAATCGGCCATACCGTCGGCATCGCCGCCGAGCAGGCGCGCGCGAAGCCGCGACCGGTGGCCCGCATGATCGGGAAGGGGGGCGGGCGCGTCGGCCATCGTCAAGGCAATAACCGCCTTGTGGGCACCACTCAACGCTCATAGACACAAGCGCCTATGTCGCGGCGCTTTTTCCTGCATCGAATGGTCTTGCCCTGCGTTGCCGATGGGCATCGAACAGCAATGGTATGCGCAGTGAGCTTTGGCCGGACCTATGATGACGGCGTGACGTCACAGGCGGCCGACGGGTTCGGTCGCGGGTGAGCGAGGCGGAGGCAGCCCGCGTGCGGCGGCGGCGCAAGGCGCCGTGGATCGTCGGCGGCGCGCTCGGTGCGCTGGCGCTCGGGCTTTGGGTTGTCCGCGCCCCGATCGCCGACCGTTTCATTCAGGACCAGCTTGCGAAAAAGGGCGTGCCGGCACACTACGCGATCGAACGCATCGGCCTGTCGACCCAGCGGCTCAGCAACGTCGTTATCGGTAATCCGGCGCATCCCGACCTGACCGCGCGGGTGCTTGAGGTGTCGGTCGGGCTCGGCTTGTCCGGTCCCTACGTCGCATCGGTGCGCGCCGACGGCCTGCGGCTCTACGGCCGCTTCGTCGATGGACAATTGTCGCTCGGCGCGCTCGACAAATTTCGTGACCCGACCGACAAGAGTCCGTTCGCCTTGCCCGATATGGCGGTCAGACTAAGCGATGCGCGGGCGCGCATCGAAACGCCGTGGGGCAATGTCGGCGCGGCGCTGAACGGCGGCGGCAATTTGCGCCGCGATTTTGCGGGAACCCTCGCGCTCGTGGCCCCGCATATCGCCGCTGGCGATTGCCGCGGCACGGGAATCACTTTCTACGGCAAACTCGCGGTGCGCGATGTGCGCCCGCGGCTGACGGGGCCGTTGCGCGGCGCGGCCGTGACTTGCGGCGGCGCGCAGCCGGTCGCGGTCGCCGCGCCGCAGATCGCGCTGGACGTCTCGCTTGCCGAAAATCTGCAGCAATGGGACGGCACCGCCGACGCACTGGTCCAGCGCCTGACGATGCCCGCGCTCGCCGCCGAGCGGGTCGGCGTGAAGGGCCGCTTCACCGGCACGGCCGATCGCACCGCGCTGACGCTGGCAGCGGATGTTGCCAAGCTGGCCGGGCGCGACTTCGCAGCGAGCGGCGTCCATCTCGAAGGCAAGGGCGCGGTCGGCAGCGTCACGCCCAATTTCGAAGGCCGGCTGCGCTTCGCCGATGCAAGCGCGAGCGCGCGTCTGCGCCGGTCGGTCGCGGACAGCGCCGCGGCGCTGGACGGCACCCCGCTAGGCCCGCTCGGCGACCGGGCGGCGCGCGCCTTTGCCGCGGCGCTGGCGGGTGCGAGCGGCGAAGCGGCGGTCGCGCTGACC